>NZ_JAUHID010000001.1:67500-1209837 GCF_032377735.1 Bradyrhizobium sp. SZCCHNRI3043 | reverse complement strand
CCGCCATCAGGCTGGATAGAGGACTTCCACCTCCAAGCTGTCGTTCATACTCGGCACACCGCCCGTGGCCCGCCTGCAGAAAAAAAGCAGGCGGCAGTCACCACAGGTCTGGCCGAGAACACCCGGCCTTCCCCGCGCGATGGTTTTAACGGGCTATAGCGCGCTCTTCCTGGTGCACCGGGCTTTCTGGCCACCATGTCGCGCAATGCGCTGACGCGCATTACGCTGGACACTAGCTTCGGAGTGTCAGAACCACACGCCTTCACCGTCCGCGAGGCAAACGTTCGTCCGTGCTCATCACACGCCGCCCGCCCGCGTCCACCGCACCCCGCTGCCAACGTCCGTGACGACCGCGAACCGTCCCCTACCGTGCAACGGGATGGCGAGAACAATAATGCTGATTTACCGAATTTGTCAAGTAGATTTTGATTTTTAGAATTCGACAGAACTTTGAAATTGCGGGCGCTTGATTTTGGGTAAGCCGCGAAGAACAGAATTACCGCTAATGCAGCTCTCGCAACGCACCATCGACCATCCTTTCGAAACGAAGGACCTGCCTCACCATCCTTTTGCTCTCGAATACCTTGGCTGAACGCCGAGCATAGGACGAAAAATTTCGAGCTCCAACTGGATAGAAGCGTTTCCTGAGCTTCTTAGTGTAAATCTTGGAAGCACCGCCAGCCGCGATGGCGGCTGCCCCAATTCGTTTGGTACGGGCAATACTGCGCTTCGCCTTGCGCCATTGCCTAGCCAGTGAGCCGGGCCTGATCACAGCACCCTCTTCCGAAATGTTAAAACCCAGGTATTGGAACTCCCGCAAACCAAGCGAGTCAAACACAACCCGTTCCGTCTTGTCTTCGTTGATCTTAAGCCGATGCTCCTTTAGCTGAGAAAAGAACATCGACTTGAGCTGCGGCTCGTCACTGCCATTGCAGATAATCAATACGTCATCCGAGTATCTCTGATAGAGGGCTCCACGCCTTCGGCATACCTCAACCATCTTCTTGTCTAGTTCCAGCATATAAAGATTCGAAAGCACACTACTAATGGGCGTGCCTTGTGGAATTCCGTACCCTTTCTCATTCACAACTATCTGAATTCCTTGAGACGTAATCTCAGAAATCGTGGCGATTGGCTCCCGGGCACCGCCCGAAAGCCGCGAAGAGAATCGAGGATGCGCAGCAAGGGTGGCCTTGTCGATGAGACTAAATCGAGTCACATGACGGAATACTGCAAACCAGTCTCGACTGAGCTCCTCGGCTCCAAGGACACTCTTCAATCTTCGCTTTAGGATCCCATGATCCAGGTTGTCAAAGAAGCCGCTGACATCAAAACACAAAATGACGCAACTCGGCTTACTCTTTGCAAATCGAAGAGCCTCAGCAGAAAAATGATAGTTCGACTTTCCCAACTTTCGATAGGCGATTACGTTTGGCCCCAAACCGTGGCGCTCGTAGCAAGCATCTAAACGGCAAGACAATTCCCAAGCGTACTTTGATAGAATGCATGAATCCCTATGTGACGCATACATAATGGGTCTCTGCTTGAAGACCGTTTTACCTTCCTTCGGCTTGTAACGCTTAACCCGCTTTTGGTAGTGAATTAGCGGCAACCAAGAATGGCGCTCTACAAAACCCGAATCTGACACCCTCTCGGCAAATCGCTCACCGACCGGTGCATCGAAATGCCGATAACCTCTCGGCCTGAACCATTCGATCGTCACATCCCCTCCGATGTGCAGAGTTTGGGAGGCTAGCTCTGACCCCGAGCCTCGACAGAAGTCGAACGCCTCCCAAACGCACGCCTATATCCATCAGCCACTTTCCACTGCAGTAAGCGGTCCATTGCCAACGCGGGTCTCAGAACACAAGGCGATATAGTATAGTCGTGGAGGTACGAGCGATGCTCGCAGTCTCATCGCTGCAGGACAATTGGCCGATGCTGATCAGTCTCAGCGTCGCGCTTATCTTGCAACCAGTTGACACGTTCAACGACCGCGCCCTTCGGCCAATCCCGGGGGCCGCCTCTAATTGGGCGGCGGCTTGATTTCCGCAAGAGCGACGCAACTCGTACTGGCCAACTTTATGTAGTTGACCTAATAAATTTATGGCTTGATTTTTGATCGCTCGCTGGGGATGCCCCGGACCTGATTCGCCCCTCTTCCGTAGATCAACGGGCGTTGACACGCCTCTCATGCGCGCTACGCACAGACCGATTGGCCAATCTTGGCAGGATGAGCCAGTCGAAGGCGCAACTTACCGTCTGCCACACGAGCGACAACCGCGGATAATGCTGCGCGAAATGCCGCCTACTCTCTAGCTAACGAGTTTTGGTAGCCCGTAGGGCGGATTTGCCGAAGGCAATCCGCCGCGTCTCGTGACGAAGGACCGCGGATTGCGCTCCGCTAATCCGCCCTACTCGCTACTCTGTCCCCCTCACCGAAACGCCGACACCACGATCGCTCCCACGATCGCCACCGTCAGCGTGTACTTCGCGGCGTAGTACACCGTCCGATTCCACGCCTTCACTTTGCGCGTCGCCAGATGAAACTCATACAGCTTGCCGAACACCTTGTTGAGCACGCCGACGTGCTCGCCCTCGACGTTCTGCGTCGCCGAGGCCTTGACGATGTGGTGGCTGACCCAGCGGTTGATGGCGGCGATGACGCCGAGCTTCATCGGGCGCTCGACGTCGCAGAACAGGATGATGCGGTTGACGTCGGTGGCGTTCTCGGCGCTGTGGATGAAGGTCTCGTCGAACATGAAGGCCTCGCCGTCGCGCCAGACGCAGGGCACGCCGTCGACCAGGATGCGGCACTTGTCGGAGTTCGGCGTGACGAGGCCGAGGTGATAGCGCAGCGAGCCGGCGAAGGGATCGCGGTGGGCGCCGAGCTTGCCGCCGGGCGGCAGCATCGCGAACATCGCGCCGTGGACGTTCGGGATGGCGTTCAGCAGCTCGACCGTCTTCGGGCACAGCGTGCGCGCCGACGGCAGGAAGTCGTCGTACCATTTCAGATAGAAGCGCTTCCAGCCGCTCTTGAAGAACGAGTAGAAGCCCCAGTCGTTGTTGGCGGCGGCGGCGCGGATGAAGCCCTCGTCGAACAGCCGCACCGCCTCCTCGCGGATCTCCTGCCAATTGTCGGTGAGCGTCTTCAGCTCGGGAAACCGCTCGACCGGGATCACCGGCGTGTTGGGCACGGCCGAGCCCGCATACATCAGCACGTTATAGGGGGCGAGATAGGTCGAGTGGTCGCCGAGCTGGCGGGCGAAGCGCAGCCGCTGCTTGCCGCGGAAGTGGACGTAGAGGGTGGCCCCGATCAGGATGTAGAGGCCGATGAGCTGTGGCGCGAAGAGCTGTCTGAGCATGTCCGGGACCCATGATCCGGCCGCTCAGAGCGTGTTGCGCAGAACCGTGTCGCCTTCTGGGCGAGGATTCAGATGGTGCTCTGATGCCGGCCAAGCGCCTCAATTTAGCCGCAAGCGCGGCCGGCCGCATCCCTTCGCACCTGGGTTGTGAACGGGAATGGGGGTTGAAAGTTCTGCGGCGTGACCCGGCTGCAACAGCCGCCGGCCCCGGCACGCGATCGCGCTAAGCCCGCGTCAGCTCCTGCAAGCCTTTGAAGGTCAGCCGCTTGGGGTCCCGGACGCCGGCCAGATACATGCGGCGGATGAAAGCGGCCACCGCGTCGCGGTCGCAGCCGGTCAGGACGACGATGGCATCCACCGCGGTCTTCTGGGCCTCCATGGGGACTGGTCCTCCTGGCAATGCACCCGGCAACGCAAGCTGTCACGATGCCGATTAACATCGCGTTAACCGTGCGGACGGCGGCCAGTTCCCATGCCGCGATTCCTGCCTTCGCTCCATACGCGAAACCGCGCAGGCCGGAGCGGCCGCCGTCGAACACCGCAGGAGCGCCGCCGTCACACCAGGAAGAAGTCCTCGGGCGCCTCGATCGGGCGGTCATCGCCGTGGACCACGAGATTCCGCCGCATCGGGCGCGCCGGCGGCGTGATGACCCGCCGCTCGAGCTCGTTGGCGCCTGGCAACTGGTCGACGAAGCGGACGGCGAAGCCGTCGTTGAAATGCCTGATGACGCGGCCGATGCAACTGCCCACCGCCAGCGGCGTGCCGATTTCCGGCTGGATCTCCGCCGAGACCGCGGCGCCCGACAACGAGGCATCGATCACGAAGCACGGGATGCAACTGCCGTCGGCGAGCGTCAGCGCCGAATGCGGCGAGTTCGGCACGAAGCGCGCCTCCCGGCGGGAATCGCGGATCGACGGATCCTTCTGCTTCTTCTCCAGCCAGACCAGCTTCTCGGCGAGCTTGGCGCGCTCGGCGCGCGTCATCTCCAGCTCGAGCAGGAAGCCGCCATGCACGGTGTCGCTGATCTCGCCTTCGAACTTGCCGAAATCGCGGAAATACGAGGTCAGACGATCGCCGACCTTGCCGACCACGGGCACCTCGAGCAGCGCACGAAACGGCGACACCCGCGTGGTGCGGCAGGCGAAGGATCGCAGCCGTCCTTCCGGGGAGTACCAGTTCGGAAGCGTGTAGGACCCGGCCGTCTGAATCCTGACCGCGCGCTGCTTCAGGAATCGAGCAACCGACATTGCACGTCTCCCCTCGAACCCATGATGTCCCCGATGGCCCGGCCCCCGCCGAGGCACGATATGCCTGTTACAATTTCTGCGTGCATTTTCGGTCGAACTAACTCGAAATAGGCA
The DNA here is from genome assembly GCF_032377735.1 of Bradyrhizobium sp. SZCCHNRI3043. Classification (NCBI taxonomy): domain Bacteria; kingdom Pseudomonadati; phylum Pseudomonadota; class Alphaproteobacteria; order Hyphomicrobiales; family Nitrobacteraceae; genus Bradyrhizobium; species Bradyrhizobium sp. SZCCHNRI3043. Next base: position 1,205,110 of record NZ_JAUHID010000001.1, on the reverse strand, counting down.
AAGCCGCCATGCCCCGGACCGTGCGCGCAAATTCTTGAGGAAATCTGAATCCGAAACGGAAATCCCGCTCAACGGAATCGTATGTCCAACCCGTTTCCGCTTTCTGAAAATGCCGGCCCGTCAGATTACGGTGGGGCGCGGCACGTGTTCGTCCCAGGCACGAACGGCTGATCGCATCAGCCGCGGCGCCATCGCGCCACGACGCACACCGTCTCACGATGAGCGTGCGTTCGCGTTCAACGTGATTAGTCAATGATTCATCCTAACGCGCGGCCACCGAGGCGCGGCTGCAACTCACAATTTCATTCAATCAGGTGAGCAACTATCAGCGCGAGCAACCGCGCTGCCGGCAAACAGCTAACACGTTCGCGTCGTTTCGCTATTTGCTCGCTAACAACCTGTTCACCACTTGCGCAATCGGTCCGCACGGCAGCGGCTGCCGCCTATGCTGTTCAATTTCGCATATACTATTGCCGCTTAGTCGTAAGTGAGGGGGACGGCTGTCAGTCGGCTCGCGCGTCGCCCCAGGCGTATGAGTAAGCAAAGTAGTCACGCGTATGATGACCGCACGCATCGTGGTGTTAACCATCGCTCTCGGCGCGGGCGGCGTTGCGGCCTATCTGGTCAGCAATTCCGACGGCCAGCGGCAGACGCCGGCGGCGCCGGTCGTGCAATTGCCGACGGTCGAGGTGCTGGTCGCCAAGAACGACATCGGGCTCGGTCAGGCGATCAAGCCCGGCGACCTGATCTGGCAGACCTGGCCCGAGGCTGCGAGCAACATCTTCATCCGGCGCGGCGACCGTCCCGAGGCGGCCAATCAGCTGGTCGGCACCATCGCCCGCTCGCCGTTCGTGATCGGCGAGCCGATCCGCGAGCAGAAGCTGGTGAAGGCGGACGGCTCCGGCTTCATGGCGGCGATCCTGCCTGCAGGCATGCGCGCGATCTCCACCGAGATCTCGCCCGAGACCGGCGCCGGCGGCTTCATCCTGCCGAACGACCGCGTCGACGTCATCCTGTCGAAGCGCGACAAGAATCCGGACAAGCCCGGTGCCGCCGACTTCGTCAGCTCCGAGATCATTCTCTCCAACGTCCGCGTGCTCGCGATCGACCAGGCGCCGAAGGAGAAGGAAGGCCAGAACACCGTCGTCGGCAAGACGGTGACGCTCGAGCTCAAGCCCGAGCAGGCCGAGACCCTGGCGCGCGCGCGACAGGCCGGCTCGCTGGCGCTGGCGCTGCGCAGCATCGCCGACGTGAACGCCGCCGACGGCAACAAGACCGAGACGCAGCAGCAGCAGCAGATGGCGCGACGGGGCAGCGCCATCGAGATCATTCGCTATGGGATCACGAGCTCGCTCACGGCGCAGAAGTGACCGAAAGGACGAGGAAGATGATGGGTGGGCATCAACGCGCAAAGTTCGGAACGTGGATCGTCCGCGCGCTATCGACATCGGCCGTGATCGGCCTCGCGCTCAATCCGGCGCTGACGCCGGTGAAGGCGGCTGACGACAGGCTGGAGACGCCTGTGGTGTCGGTCGGGTCGTCGAAGGTTCGCTTCCTCTCGCTCGGCATCGGCAAGTCCGTGGTCGTCGACTTCCCGCAGGACGTCAAGGACGTGCTGGTCGCCGATCCCAAGGTCGCCAACGCCGTCGTCCGTTCGGCCCGGCGCGCCTACATCATCGGCGCGGCGGTCGGCCAGACCAACGTCGTGTTCTTCGACGGCGAGGGACAGCAGGTCGCGGCCTATGACATCGCGATCAAGCGCGATCTCAACGGCGTGCGCCAGGCGCTGAGCCAGAGCATTCCCGGCGTCAAGATCGACGGCGTCGGCGAGGGCGTGATCCTGACCGGATCGGTGTCGAGCCCGGTCGAGGCGCAGCAGGCCAGCGAGATCGCCGCTCGCCTCGTCGGCGGTGCCGACAAGGTGGTCAACTCGATCGTCGTGCGCGGCCGCGACCAGGTGATGCTGAAGGTCAACGTGTCGGAGGTCCGGCGCGAGATCGTCAAGCAGCTCGGCATCGATCTCAGCGCCAGCATGACCTACGGCACCGCGGTCGTGAACTTCAACAACACCAACCCGTTCACCGCCTATGGCAGGTCGCTGGTCGGCACCAACGGCCTCTCCGCCACCGGCGGCGGCTTGTCGTCGGTCTCGGCGACGATGCGCGCGATGGAGACGGCGGGCGTGACCAAGACGCTGGCCGAGCCCAATCTGACCGCGATCTCCGGCGAATCCGCGACCTTCATCGCCGGCGGCGAATTCCCGATTCCCGGCGGCTATTCCTGCGATCCGACCACGCGGGTCTGCAGCACCTCGATCACCTACAAGAAGTTCGGCATCTCGCTCAACTTCACGCCGGTCGTGCTCAGCGAAGGACGCATCAGCCTGCGGGTGATGACCGAGGTGTCGGAGCTGTCGAACGACAATGCGATCACGGTGTCGTATGCGCTGACCTCGGCCTCGACCTCGTCGGTGACGATCCCCGCGATCCGCACCCGCCGCGCCGAGACCACGGTCGAGATCCCCTCCGGCGGCTCGATGGCGATGGCCGGCCTGATCCAGAACCAGACCAAGCAGGCGATCAACGGCCTGCCCGGGCTCAATCAGCTGCCGGTGCTCGGCCAGCTGTTCCGCAGCCAGGACTACGTCAACAACGAGACCGAGCTGATGGTGCTGGTGACGCCCTATGTCGTGCGCGCCGTGGCGCAGAAGGAGCTGTCGCGTCCGGACGACGGCTTCGCGCCGGCCACCGACTCGGAGTCGGCGCTGCTCGGCCGCATGAACCGGCTGTACGGCATCGCCGCCAGGGTCGACGCGGCCACGGGGCAGCCGGCCGGCTTCGGCTTCATCATCGACTGAGATTGCGGGACGACGGGGCACGGGGGAACGATCATGTCGGCAACATCCACACCAGACGGCGGACGCACGCTGCGCCGGATCGGCGCCATCGCGGGGCTGGCGCTCACGCTCGGCGCCTGCAACACCACCACCGGCGAGGTCGTCGCGACGATCCCGGATGACTACAAGATCCGCCATCCGATCGCGATCGAGGAAGGCCGGCAGTCGACCGTCGTCTTCATCGGCAGCGGCCGCGGCGGCCTGACCTACCAGCAGCGCGTGGACGTCGCGGGGCTCGCGCGCTCATGGCTGCGCGAAGGCACCGGCGGGATCATGGCGGAGGTGCCGGCAGGCACGTCGAATGCGCGCGCCGCGGCCGACGCCTATCGCGAGATCCGCGCCGTGCTGACCGCCGGCGGCGTTCCCTCGCACGCGATCTCGATGCGCAACACCATGCCCGACGATCCGCGGCAGCTCGCCGTCATCCGGCTGAGCTATCCGAAGATCGCCGCCGTTGCCGGCCCCTGCGGGCTGTGGCCCGACGATCTCGGGCCGAACATCAACAATCCCGGCTACAGCAGCAACCAGCACTATCAGAATTTCGGCTGCGCCACGCAGCGCAATCTCGCTGCGATGATCGACAACCCGGCCGATCTCGAGCAGCCGCGCTCGGAGATGGCCGCCTACACGCCGCGCCGCTCCGCGCTGTTCGAGAAGTACCGCAAGGGCGAGTCGACGGCGGTGGCGTATCCGGAGTCAGACAAGGCCAAGCTCAGCGATACAGGCAAATGATCAACGCGTCCCGTCAGAGCCAGGATGAGCAGCCCGGCCCCACCGGCCCGGCCCTCGACGATCACATCGCGCCGGTGCCGCGCGTCTCGGTGCAGGCATTCTGCGAAACCGACCAGACCTCGGCCGCGATCCTCGCGGCGAGCCAGGACCGAAGACTCGGCAAGGCCCACATCACGATCAAGGCGGGCGGCATGCCGCGCGCGATCGAGACCTATCACTCGCAGCCGACGCCGAACGTCATCTTGATCGAGACCAGGCCCGGCGGCGACATTCTCGGCGGCCTCGACGACCTCGCCAGCGTCTGCGATCCCGGCACCCGCGTGGTGCTGATCGGCAGCCCGTCCGACGGCGTCGCCTATCGCGAGCTGGTCCGGCGCGGCGTCAACGACTATGTGATCGGCCCGGTCGAGACCATCGACGTGATCCGCTCGGTCTGCAGCCTGTTCTCGGCCTCGGAGGCCGTCATCACCGGCCGCATCATCGCCGTGGTCGGCGCCAAGGGCGGCGTCGGCGCCTCCACCGTCGCCCACAACGTCGCCTGGAGCATGGCGCGCGACCTGACGCTGGATTCCGTCGTCATCGATCTCGACATGGCGTTCGGCACCGCGGGACTGGACTACAACCAGGATCCGCTGCAGGGCATCGCCAACGCCGTGTTCCAGCCGGACCGGCCGGATACGGCGCTGATGGAGCGCCTGCTCGCCAAATGCACCGAGAATCTCAACCTGCTCGCCGCACCCGCGACGCTCGACCGCGTCTATGATTTCGGCGCCGATGCGTTCGACGCGATCTTCGACACCCTGCGCATGACCCAGCAATGCATCGTGCTCGACGTGCCGCACCAATGGTCGGCCTGGACGCGGCATGCGCTGATCAATGCCGACGACATCCTCGTGGTCGCCGAGCCCGATCTGGCGAATCTGCGCAACGCCAAGAATCTCCTGAGCGTGCTCAAGGCCTCGCGCCCGAACGACCGGCCGCCGCTGTATTGCCTGAACCAGGTCGGCATGCCCAAGCGGCCGGAGATCGACCTGAAGCGCTTCGCCAAGACCGTCGAGGCCGAGCCGGTCGCGATCATCCCGTTCGACTGCAAGCTGTTCGGCACCGCCGCCAACAACGGCCAGATGATCGCGGAGATATCGGGGCTGAGCCGCACGCCAAAACTGTTCCAGGACATCGCGAACCGGCTCACGGGACGGATCGACCACAAGCCGCAGCGCGGATCGCTGCTGGCGCCAATCGCGAAACTGCTCGGCGCGAAATAGCGCCTTAGATCATGATCTCCGCGCAAACGCCTTTGGCGTTTGTCGCGAGGGAAAACCGGTTTCCACTTTTCCGGATCATGCTCTAGTCGTCGGACCGGCTGAGCGCCCGCGCCAGCGCCTTGTCGGGCTCGCCGGCCACCGGACGGTCGCGGCGCGGCGACAGCTCGCGCTGCGCGATCTTGCGGCGCTCCAGGATGCGCTTCACATAGGCGACGCTGGCATTGGCCTGCTCCGGCGGCAGCCCTGAACGCGCGATGCTCTCGGCCTCGCTCATCCGGCCCTGCAGCCCGACGATGACGGCGAGATTGGTCCGGACCCGCGGGCTGGCATCGGGATGTGCGCTGGCCTTGCGCAACTGCTCCTCGGCCTTGGGCAGTTCGTTGGAGAGCGCGTAGGACAGGCCGAGATTGGACAGCACCGAGGGATCGTCAGGGGCGATCTTCAGCGCCGTCATGTAGTATTGCCGGGCCTCCTCGTTGCGCCCCATCTGGTCGAGCGTGGCGCCCTGCGCCGACAGGATGCGCCAGTCGGGATCCTCGGGCGAATGCGCGCGGCTGAGCACGTCGAACGCCTGCTGGAAATTGCCGTTGTCGGCAAGCGCACGGCCGTAGGCCGCCAGCAGCGCCTTGTTGCCGGGGCTGGCGATGCTCGCCTGCTCCAGCACGGCGACGGCCTGCGAGCGCTGGCCGGTGCCGCGCAGGGCGCTGCCATAGCGCAGCGCCACCTCGGGATCGTTGGGATTGGCGCGGAAGCGCTCGCGGAGCTGATCGATCTCGGCGCGCGGGTCGGCGGCGGCCGCGCGGCTCTTTTCGGGATTGCCGCCCAGTGCCCCCGTGACCTCGCTGAGATCGGTGGTCTGGCAGGCGCCGAGACCGAGCAGCACGGCCGTGAACGACAGCGCGAACGCGGCCGGCCGGAGCAGAGGGAGAGAGCGAAGGGGCCGCGTACGCATGCAACTGAACTACTTCGGGACCAGATGATCTGCACGCTGGCAGATTAACCCTAAGGTCCCGTTAAGCGGGCGCGGCCGGCCCGCCTCAATCGATGAATTCGGCGCCGAACTCGCAGCCGATGCGCCAGGCCAGCCGGCACTTGCGCTGGTGGTCGGGCGCGAAGACGATGGTGAACTGCGGGGGAATCTCGACGAATTCGGCGATCACCTTGACGCCGCCGTCGGAAATATCCGTGACCGTGCAGTCCCGCGGCAGGCTGCCGTTGCCATAGTGAATCTTCGCGATCCTCCTGCACAGCCGACGTTCACTCTTGCGACGGTTCGCCAACATCAACATTTCGACGTCTCACCCACTCAATCGTCCATTCCGGAGACCTCGTTTGTAGCAAGGAAACCTTGGGATCTGACTAGCGCAAAGGCCGGAAATCCGAGGGGCGGATTTGGGTTTCGTTTACCATCGGCGTGCCTCAGCGGACCGGCAGCAGCACGCCGTCGAAATACGCCGACAGTCTCCCGACGCCGTCGAGCGGCAGGACGTCGGCGACATACTGATCGGGCCGCACGATCACGATGCAGCCCGCCGCGCGATCGATGCCGCGCATCGCAAAGATGTCCTGGCCGCTCTTCAGATCGGCACAGAACATCTTCTCGTAGTCGATGAGGCCGTAACGCCCCTTCCGCGGCAGCAGCAGCTCCGGCATGTGTTCGAGCGCGAGCTCGCGATGCCCCTGCTGGAACACGGCGCGCAGATCAATCACGGAATCGATGTCGGCGCCCGCTTGGGTGTGGCGGCGCACGGGTGAGGCCGAATCCTCGCTGAGGAATTTGCACAGGCGGCGGATGGCGGACTCCGGCGCGGCTGGATCCTCCGCCGCCGCGAACGCAAAGATGCGGAAGCGGCCGTCGGCCTGGACGACATGGCCGAGCTGCACCGGCTTGGCATCGCCGAGCCGGATCACGGGCGCCGAGTGAAAGCGCTTGCCGATCACGAAGCCGGCGGCGAGCGGCTGGAAGGTGTCGTCGCCGGTGAGAACGGAGGGTCGATAGTGCGTGGCGGTGCCCGCCGTGTAGCGGCCGTGACGGACGAAATAGTCCTGGGTCTTGGCCGCATCGGCGCCGCCCTGCTTGGCGGCAGAGGCAAGAATTCCTGCCCATTCGCGATCGAAATCGATCAGCTCCTGGGCGATGGCCCGCCGCTCCGCCGAATAGCTGTGCAAGAGCTGCGGCGCGCAACGCTTGCCCAGGACGGCGGCGAGCTTCCAGCCGAGATTGAACGTGTCCTGCATCGACACGTTCATGCCCTGCCCCGCCTTCGGGCTGTGGGTGTGGCAGGCGTCGCCGGCGATAAACACGCGCGGCAGCCGCGTTGCGACCTCGGCCTCCGGCACGTCGTCGAACTTGTCGGTGATGCGCTGGCCGATCTCATAGACCGACCACCACGCGACCTCCTTCACCTCGAGCGTATATGGCGCGAGAATGCGCCGTGCCTTGGCGATCACTTCGTCGACGGTGATGTTGCGCCCCGCCACGCGCTCGCCGACCTCGAGCTTGGCAAGCTCGACATAGAGCCGGACGAGATAGCCGCCCTCGCGCGGGATCACCAGCAGGCTGCCGTCCTTGGCGGACTGGATCAGCGACTTGAAGCGGATGTCGGGAAAATCGGTCACGGCGAGCACGTCCATGACGCCCCAGGCATGATTGGCGGAATCCCCGTGCAGCTCGCGGCCGATCGCCTTGCGCACGACGCTGCGCGCGCCATCACAGCCGACGACGTAGCGCGCGCGCACCGTCTCCACCTGGCCTTCATGCTCCGGGTCGATGCGGTCGAAGCTGACGGTCACGCCGTGTGCGTCGACGCCTGCGGCCAGATCGATCCGCAGATCACGCAGCCGCCGCGCGTAATGCGGCTCGAGCTTCGCGGCCGACCGGCGCATCACGTCCAAGAAGAAATCGTGGACCCGAGCCTGGTTGAGCACGACATGCGGCATCTCAGACAGGCCGTCCTCGACGTCCTGCACGCGACCGCTGCGCGCGATATGCTTGCTGTCTTGGTCGCTCGGCTTCCAGAACGTGGTCTCGTTGATCCAGCACGCTTCCCTCAGCACTTTCTCGGCAAAACCATAGGCCTGGAACATCTCCATGGTGCGGCAGGCGATGCCGTCGGCCTGGCCGAGCAGCAGCCGGCCCGGCTTCTGCTCGACGATGCAGGTCCTGATGTCCGGAAAAGCGGAAAGCTGGGCAGCGAGGTTCAACCCGGCGGGGCCACAGCCGACGATGAGGACATCGGCCTCGGGCGGCAGCGGGCCGGTCGCGCCGGCGCTCGCGACACGTTCGGCCGCGTCGAAGATCTCGGGATCGCCCGGCTGGAAGCCATTGAGATGAAACTGCACGTGACCACCCTCCCTCGCTGTTCCTTATTGATCAGTATGCTGATCATCAGTATGCTTGTCAAGCTGGTGACAGGAGATTCGAATTGACCGAGATGCGGGACATGCCGGGGCACCTGGCACGCCGGTTTCAGCAGATCGCCGTGGCGGTGTTCCTGGCGGAGGTTGAAGCGGCCGGCTTCGACCTCACGCCGGTGCAATACGCGGCGCTGGCCGCGATCGCGGCCAACCCGGCCATCGACCAGATCACGCTCGCCGGCCTGATCGCCTATGACCGCACCACGATCACCGGCGTGATCGACCGGCTCGCACAGAAGGGCCTCGTCGTCCGCCGTGCGAGCGCGCGCGACCGCCGGTCACGGGAGCTGTTGATCACCGATGAGGGGAGAAGGACGCTGGAGGCGATCACGCCGGCGGTCGAGGCGGCGCAGCGGCTGATGGTGCGCGGCCTCAGCGAGGCCGAGGCGAACGAGCTGGTGCGCCTCATGCGCAAGGCGATTGCGGCCGCCAACGAACTCAGCCGCGCGCCGCTGCGGGAGGGGGCGGCGGAGCGGTAAGCGCCAAGCAAACTGCTGGTTGCTTACCCGTCATGCCCCGGACCGGTTCCGGGCATCCGCGTTCTTCCAAGCCCAACGACATCGATGGCCGGATCAGCCCGGCCATGACGATGTGGAGAGAGCCGCCCCAAGCTGACGTCATAGAGGTGAGCGCCGCACGCCCCCCCTTCCCTCACGAATACCGCATCACGCCGTCGTCGACCTTGCCGAAGCGCAGCGAGACGATGTCGAGGGCGTAGTTCTGGTACAGCCGCCACGGCCGCTTCGAGCCCTGCTTCGGCAGATCGGCAACCGCGCGCTGCACATACCCGGAGCTGAAGCTCAACGACGGCAGCGGCGTGACGCTGGCATCGTCATTGTGCGGCACGCATTGGCGATAGCCGTGCCGGTCCATGTAGTTCAGGAGCCGGCAGACATATTCGCAAGTGAGGTCGCATTTCAGCGTCCAAGACGCGTTGGTGTAGCCGAGCGTCGCCGCCAGATTCGGCACGTCGGAATACATCATGCCCTTGTAGTTGAGCGTCTTCGCGAAATCGACGGTGCGGCCATCCACGACAACCTCGATGCCGCCGAGCACCTGCAGCACCAGCCCGGTCGCGGTGACCACGATATCGGCCTCGATTTCGCGGCCGTCGGCGAGGCGCAGGCCGCGCTCGGTGAAGGTCTCGATCCCGGCCGTCACCACCGAGGCGCGCTGCTCGCGAATGGTCTTGAACAGGTCGCCGTCCGGCACCAGGCACAACCGCTGGTCCCACGGGTTGTAGCGCGGCGTGAAATGGGTGGCGACGTCGTAATCGGGACCCAGCGCGGCGCGCACCCCGCCCAGGATCAGCTGCTTGACCCGCTGCGGCTTGCGCCGGCTGAGCTGGAAGAAGTACATCCCGAACAGCACGTTGCGCCAGCGGATCAGGTGATAGGCGAGACCAGCGGGCAGATGCCGGCGCAGCTTGTTGGCGAGCGCGTCCTGCGCCGGGCGCGACACCACATAGGTCGGTGAGCGCTGCAGCATCGTCACATGCGCGGCGGACTTGGCCATCGCCGGCACCAATGTGACCGCGGTCGCGCCGGAGCCGATCACGACGACGCGCTTGCCGGCATAGTCGAGATCCTCAGGCCAGGCCTGCGGATGCACGATGCGGCCCTTGAAATCGGCCATACCCTTGAAGTCCGGCAGATAGCCCGACTCGTAGCGGTAGTAGCCGGAGCACATGAACAGAAAGCCGCAGGTCATCCGCACGGTCTCGACCGTGCCCTGCTCCGTCCGGCGCTCGGCCTCGACGGTCCAGCGTGCGTCCGCGCTCGACCACGACGCGCGCCGGACCCGATGGTTGAAGCGGATGTGGCGGTCGATGCCGTTATCGGCCGCGGTGTCCTGGACATATTTCAGGATCTGCGGCCCGTCGGCGATCGCCTTCGGATCGGTCCACGGCTTGAACGAATAGCCGAGCGTGTACATGTCGCTGTCGGAGCGGATGCCGGGATAGCGGAACAGGTCCCATGTGCCGCCGATCGCGCCTCGCCCCTCCAGGATCGCGAAGTGCTTGCCCGGGCACTTGTGCTGCAGATGATAGGCGGCGGCGATGCCGGACAGCCCGGCGCCGACGATCAGCACGTCGACATGCTCTGTTGACATGAGGTGTTCCTGGCGTTTCCTGGTGCGGCTTTCTTGCTCTGGCTGCGGACAGTCGCAACCCGGCTCGTCGCTGTCAAATCGCCGGCGCATTCGTCGTCGGTCAACCCTCCTCCGCTATCAGCGGGAAACACCCTCGATACGGATCTGGTGATGAACGCTCCCCACCCGCGCGACGACAGACCCGGCGACAGCGACAGCCGGGACGGCAGTGGCGCGCCGTCGCAGCGCATCGCCCTGGGCTTTTCGCTGTTCGCAATCGGGCTCGCAGCTTGGTCGCTCTTCCCGAGCTTTCCGGCCGGTCAGCTGATCGCGGTCGTCACCGTCATCCCGCTGCTGGCGCTCATCCTCACCTTGCGCTTTCCCGGGCGGTTCCGCATCGGCCTCGGCTCCGGCTACGGCGCCAATCTCGGCACCGGTTGCATCGTGGCGGCCGGCACGCTCGCCGCGCGCACGCTGTCGGACATCAACCTCGTCGACTGGCTGCCGCTGACGGCCTTCGCGACCGCGGTCGCGATCATTTTCCTCATCGTCGCCGCGCGGTTCGAAACCCAGCTCCGCCGCCGCGGCTGGCGGCTGCTGCTCGCCGCTCTCTTCGTCGCCGCCTATGCGTTCGGGGCGCTTGGTCAGTTCAACACCGCACTCGACCGCTCGGCGCCGGCGCTGCTGCGCAGCCGTGTGCTCGCCAAGCATCTCGGCCATAGCCGGCTCGCCACGCATCAGGTGACGCTCGAGCCGTGGGGCCCGTTCGCGAGAACCACCGATGCACATGTTGCGCAGGCGCTGTACGAAAGGTTGCAGCCGGGCGACACCGTGTGCCTGCGCCTGGGCGATGGCGCGTTTCGCATGCCGTGGTTCACGGTGGCGGCATGCCGCTGAGACCCGGCGCTGCGGCCGAGACAGGAACGGCCATTTGCGCAGCGCCGCGATGCTGCGTATCGTCGTAGCTTCGTGGCCCGCATGAGCGCAGCCATATGCGGGGCCTCACGCGCCGTCTCGATGAACCCGGATGTCGCTCCGCTCATCCGGGCTATGCGATTGCGAGCCGTTCTGCATGACCGACTTCCTGCCCCGCCCTTTCGCTGTCGATCGTCCCGACGTGCTGGATCTCGACATCACCGCGCTCGACGCGCGCCCCGGCGCGGTGCTGGTGGCGCGCTCGCCGTTCTATCCCGGCGGCGGCGGCCAGTTGCCGGACCGCGGCACGATCGCGTGGAACGGGATCGTCCGCGTCGTCACCGGGTTCGAGCCGACCGCCGACGGCATCTGGCACCTGATCGGTGATGACGCCATCCCGGACGGGGCGATCGAGCTGCGCGTCGATCCGGCGTTCCGGCAGCGCATGAGCGAGCAGCACACGGTGGCGCATCTCGTCAACAGTGCCGTCTACACGCTGTTCGACGGCGCGCTGCTGACCGGCGTCCGCATGACCGAGACCGACGAGTTCAGTGTCGATTTCGATCTGCCCAAGGTGGCGCCGGAGCAGCTGCGCGCGGTGGAGGACGCGGTCAACGCGGCGATCTCGGACGATCGCCCGGTCCGCGCCTTCGACATGGGCTACGACGAGGCGCAGGCGACCGCTGGCCTGTTCCGCGCCAAATCCGTCGCCCCGCCGCGCCAGGCCGACGGCCTGATCCGCATCGTCGACATCGACGGCCTCGACCGCCAAGCCTGCGGCGGCACGCATCTGGTCTCGACGGAGCAAGCCCGGCCCATCCGCATCGTGAAGGTGGACAACAAGGGCCGGCAGAATCGGCGCTTCAGGATCGGAATGCAGAGCGCTTAGGAGCGACTTGCAGCGGCTCACGACGCGTAGCCCGGATGAGCGAAGCGACATCCGGGGTCTCACGCAGTGTGCCGGTGAACCCGGATGTCGCTTCGCTCATCCGGGCTACGAGCGCGTTGACGATCGCTCTGTTTATTGCGAGCGGCATCACGTCCGATGCGCGATCACGTCGAATCCTTCCTCCGGGGTCGGCGCCACGAAGTAGGAGGTGAACAGGTCGAACTCCTCGTCGGTCACGGTGAAGGCGTGGCGGCCTTCTGCGTTGCGCGCGCGCAGCCGCGCCTTGCAGACCTCGTCGGGGACGTCGAGGTGATGCAATTGGTGCGGCACGCCGGCGGCTTCGAACAGACTGCGCATCCAGGCGCGGCTCGCCGGCGTGTTGGCGGGGAAGTCGAGCACGACCGAAACGCCGGCTCGCAACAGCGCGACGACGTGCGGCCCCATCACGCTGCGCAGCCGAGACGAATTGCGCACGTAGTCGGCCAGGGTGCTCTGCTCGCCGGGATAGAGCCGCGCCAGCCACTCATCCTCGGCAATCACAATGGTGCCTGAGCGCCGGCCGAGCGCGGCAGTGAGCGTCGATTTGCCGGCAGCGATCTTGCCGCACACGAGGTGCAGCGTCGGTTGGTTGGGAGACACGGATACAGACCTCGCATACGGCGCCTCTTCGGGCGCCAAGAGCATTCACAGGCAATTCTCACAGGCAGAAGCGCCCGGCCCGACGGATCAGGCCGGGTCGGTAATTCGGCTGCTGACGGCAGCGCCTGCGATGCGAATGCGGAAGGTCATGAGGCTATATTTGACAGATGTCGCTGACGGCGTCCAGGCCCGGCCGTCATCCGTCGCGAGACCGCGCCGCGATTGAGTTCGACTCGCAAGAATGGCCCGCGCGCGTTTCAGTCGCGCCGGCCGCTCGCGAATGAGTTGAAGTCACTTCACTGTGGCCGAATTGATCCACTGCGACGGGAGTCGAGCCGGCCGCGTGTCGTCCATTGCCAACCGGATGCCCGCTCCTGTAGGTAGTTGCGAGGGACGGGGGCGTCAGTCGGTGGCTCGTCAGGGGCGTCAACTACAAGGCATCGCATCAGGACGACGTGAGGCGCGCATGCGCTCAGCGCGGCGGCGCGCAGCGCTGTCGCGGCTCGGCGGCGCTCTCGTCTGGTTCGCGGCATGGGCCCTGATCTTCCAGTCCGCGCTGGCGCTCTCCGCGATGAGCGCTGCGGTTGCGGCTCCCGACACCGTCGCCATCATCTGTCAGAGCTCCACCGACGGTCCGCCGTCGGACGATATCGGCACTGCGGCCAAGCAATGCGCGAGCTGTCCGTTCTGTGCGCTCGGACGCGGCGTCGCCGTCCCGCACATACCCACCGTGGCGCGGCCGATGCCGGTGGTCGTGGCGATCCTGATCGAGCGGATCGACGTCGTTGCGGCGCTCCGGCCCGCGCTCGAACTGCCGGTCGCTCGCGGACCACCGGCGGCCGTCTAGGCCGATCACCCCAGACATCTCATCCCGTCACGATGCGGCCGGTCTCGTCCGCGCGCGCTGTGGGCTGCCGTCCGGCGGTCGCCGCAGCCGTGCCCGCAGCCGCCTCGTCGCGACATGTTCACGGGGCCACGGCGCGCTCGCCGCCAGACGCCTCTCCCATTCCTATTCCGAGATCCCATCATGGACCAATGTTCGACACCCGTCCGGCGGCGGTTGCTCCGCTCAACCACCGTGCTGACATCGCCTGCGCTGCTGGCATTCGCCCTTTCGAGCCCCGTGCTTGCGCAGGACCCATCGCGGGCTCGCTCTGCCGCCACGCTGCCGCAGGTGACGGTCACTGTCCCGCAGCCCCGTCCGGCCGCCCGAACGGCCGTCCGCCGCAGGGGCGCACATGCGGCGACGACCAATCCGGCAAGCGCGCCACCGCCGCAGGCGACCTCATCCGACGGCGTCGCCGCGCCTCCCGGCGCCACTTCGGTTGCGCCGGGTGACATCCTGGCGAAGCGCGCCATCACGAACGACACCGCTGCGCTGTTTGCCGATGTACCCGGCGTCAGCCTCTATTCGACCGGCGGGGTCTCGAGCCTGCCGGCGATCCATGGCCTCGCCGACGACCGCCTGCGCATCAAGGTCGACGGCATGGACACCATCGCCTCATGTCCCAATCACATGAATCCGGCGCTGTCCTACATCGATCCGGCCCAGGTCGCCGCAGCCAAGGTCTGGGCGGGCATCACTCCCGTGAGCGTCGGCGGCGACTCGATCGGCGGCACCGTCGCCGTCAGCTCGCCGGCGGCCCTGTTCGCGGCGCCGGGGCAGAGCCTGCTGACCAAAGGCAGCATCGGCACGTTCTACCGCAGCAACGGCAACGTGCGCGGCGTCAACCTGTCGGCCACCATGGCCACCGAGAACTACAGCGTCAGCTACAGCGGCGCTGCGGTCAAGGCAGACAACTATACGGCCGGCGGCAACTTCAAGAACTTCACCCTGAGGAGTTCGATCACGCCGGTGCTTCCCCTCGATCAGGTCGGCTCATCCGCCTACGAGACCAGGAATCATCTGATGGGCATCGCCTGGAGCAAGGACGGCCAGCTCATCGAGCTGAAGGCGGGAGTGCAGGAGGTCCCCTATCAGCTCTACCCGAACCAGCGCATGGACATGCTGGGCAACGATGCCTACAGCCTCAACCTGCACCATCTCGGCCGGTTCGACTGGGGCGATCTGGACACCCGCCTCTATCACCAGTCCGTCGATCACTACATGAACTTCGGCGGCGATCGGCTGCTCTCGTATGGCACGCTGCGCCCGCCGAACACGACGGGTGCGAGCTATCCGGTCAACGGCATGCCGATGTATACGCGCACCAAGACCAACGGCCTGACCTCCAAGGCCGACATCACGCTGTCGCCCCGCGACGTGGTCCGCGTCGGCGTCGACCTGCAGACCTATCGTCTCGACGACTGGTGGCCGCCGGCCCCCGATTGCGGCGTCGGCAACTGCATCGGCGGCATGGCGCCGCTGACGTTCTGGAACATCAACGGCGGCAAGCGCGACCGGGCCGGCGTGTTCAGCGAGTGGGAGGCGAAGTGGAGCCCGTCCTGGCTGTCGCTGCTGGGCGTGCGGTTCGAACGCGTCGAGACCGACACCGGACCGGTCGTCGGCTACAACACCAGCACCACGCCGCTGACATCGGGGTTCATGTCCGGCATGTACGAGACGAGCTCGGTCGGCTCCCGCGCGGCGTTCAACGCCATGGATCGCTCGCGAAAGGACAACAATGTCGATCTGACGGCGCTGTTCCGGAATACGCCGAGCGCCCATCTCACCTTCGAGTTCGGCGCGATGCAGAAGACCCGGTCGCCAAATCTGTACGAACGCTATTCTTGGTCGCGGAACACCATGGCGCTGGAGATGAACAATTTCGTCGGCGACGGCAACGGTTATCTTGGAAACCCCAATCTGAGACCCGAGGTCGCCCATACCGTGAGCTTCACCGGCGCCTGGCACAGCGCCGACCATGAGGCCGAGATACGGCTCACACCCTATTACACCCATGTGCGCGACTACATCGATGCGGTGCAGTGGAAGGCCGCCACCAACACCGCTGCCGTGCCTGCCGTCGCCAACCAGTTTGTGATCATGAAGTACATGAACCAGCAGGCACGGCTGTACGGCTTCGATCTGTCCGGCAAGGTGCCGCTGGGCAGGACGCCGATCGGCGATTTCGGCCTGAAAGGTGTCCTGAGCTATACCAACGGCAGGAACCTCGACACCGGAGGTGGCCTCTACAACATCATGCCGATCAACGGCAAGCTGACGCTCACGCACCGGCTCGACGGCTGGGACAGCGGCCTCGAGCTGGTGATGGTGGGCCGCAAGTCCGACGTCTCCGTCGCGCGCAACGAGCTCAAGACCCCGGCCTACGGCCTGGTCAACCTGCGGAGCAACTACAGCTGGCAGAAGCTGCGCATCAGCTTCGGCGTCGAGAACCTGTTCAACAAGCTCTACTACCTGCCGCTCGGCGGCGCCTATATCGGCGAGGGCGCATCGATGTCGTTCAACAAGGAGGCCGGCACCGTCGCTGCCACCGGCGGCGGCGTATCGGGCACCGCGACGATGTGGGGCACCGCCGTTCCCGGTCCCGGACGTTCGTTCTATCTGGGTGCGAACCTGGAATTCTGACGCCGGCATTCGCATCTCGCCCTGTCCCGCCAGCGGGACCGGGCGAGAGCGGACGCCAGACGACCACAGTGTCGCGATGAGCAGCGCGAGCGAGACGTAACGTCGCGCATCACACCGTCTGCGATTCTCGGCTGAAAAATCGCGGCCCTGGCGAATTTGGAAAAGCTCTAAGAGCAATTCCAGCCGCCGCTCCGTTGACACATCGGGGCGGTTGCCGTCTCCACTGATCCCACGATGCATCGTATTTGTATTTGCTCATTGGAGGGATTGATGAGACTGACCATTGCGGCCGCGCTCGCTGTCGCGTTTGCCGCCATCTCGCCGGCCTTGGCGGACGGCTACAAGGACTGCACCAAGCTCGACAAGGCGTCGTGGAAGCCGGCGGCCGAGGCGGAAGCCAAGGCGAAGGATGCGGGCTACGAGGTGCGCCGCTCGAAGGTCGAGGGCACCTGCTACGAGGTCTACGGCGTCAAGGGCGACAAGCTGTATGAGCTGTTCTACAGCCCGGAGGATCTCAGCCTGAAGCACACGATCGCCAAGTAGTTGGCGCAAGCGTCGTCCAGCGTGCTGGATGACCTGACGTGAGAGCCATGCACGGCACAGCCCCCCGCGCCGGCCTGAAACACCGGGACGCCGCCGAGACAGTACGGGTCTGGGACCTGCCGCTGCGGCTGTGGCACTGGATGCTGGCCGTGCTGGTGCTCGTCGCCTGGGTGACGCCGAACGTCCATGACGGCCTGCACCGGATCGCGGGCTACGCGATCCTCGGACTGCTTGCGTTCCGCCTGATCTGGGGCATCATCGGCACCCGCCATTCGCGCTTCCGCAGCATCGGCGCCCGGCTGCGCGCGACGCCCGCTTATCTGTGGAATCTGCGGCGCGGCAGGACCGGACGCTATCTCGGGCTGAACCCTGCAGGCACGGCGATGCAGCTCGCACTGCTGCTTCTGCTCATCGTCTCCGCGGTGACCGGCGCGATGCAGGTGACCGTGCGCTTCTTCGGCCTCTGGTGGGTCGAGGACACCCACGAGGTGACGTCATATCTGCTGATCCCGCTGGTGGTGCTGCATGTCGCCGGCGTGGTGCTGGTGAGCCGCCTGCAGCGCGAGAATCTCGCCCGCGCCATGCTGACAGGGCGGAAGCTGCTGCGGCGCAGCTCGCGCGCGAGCTGACCGGACGGCTCAGCCGAGTACGGCGTAGGGCGTCAGCCGGAGGCCCTGCGGTCTCCATCATCTGTCGTCGCCGAACGATCGTTCGCGGCGAATCGCGCCACACCCGGAACTCACGAGCGTTGCACGCAGGCCACAGTTCTCGCAAAAGCTGCGCGGGCGCGGAGATGCGTTATTGCGCCGGGCCGTCTTGCGCCGAACAATCGCAGGTATCGGATGCCTGACCGCCCCTCACCAGCAGGGGCTCGGATTTTGGGGAGGCCGGATGATGAGCTCGCAGCAGCTTTCGACGCGTGCGTTGTGTCGGTCCGTTGTCCTGATAGCTTGTGCGGCGGCATGGCCCGCGGCCGCCGCCGAGATCGAGGCGGCGACGCCGCCTGTCGTCGCGGAGCCGATCGCGACGTCGCCGCAGCCGACCGCAGCCGAGCCCGCGCTGACGACCGCGTCGATCACGCCATCGGCCGTCCTGCCAGCGGACGAACAGGCCGCGCCCAGCGCAGCGACCGAACCGCCTCGGCCCACTGTCGCCAGCGCCGACCGCATCGAGATCCTCGACGAGTGCCCCGCCATCGATGCCTGCATCGATCGCTATCTGTGGGCGCTGTACGAGCGCGCGCCGAAGCTCGACAAGATCCGCGAGACCGAGCGCCGCGTCGTCACGGTCAAGCGCAAGGGGCGCATGGTGAAGGTGACGCGCAGCTTCACCAAGCTGGTCGACAATGACTTCACCTGGAAGGATCCGAAGGCGGCCGAGCGCGTCGGCCGCAGCATGATGGAGTACGTGATCGGCGGCATGGACCGCGGCTTCAAGCTGAAGCTGTTTCACACCTTGCACGCCGCCGAGGCCGCGGGTCTCGCGCCGGGCATCACCAGCGGCTTCCGCGACGATTATCGCCAGGAGATCGCGAGCGGGCTGAAGGCCGCGACCAACCGCTCCTATCACGGCGGCAGCCTGCGCGGCGGCTACGGCCATGGACTCGCAGCCGACATCGTCAGCGTCAACGGCGCGACGCGCGCGCAGCGCTGGGTGGCGACCGAGCAGTTGTGGAAATGGGTCGACGCCAACGGCAAGAGCTTTGGCATCGGCCGGCCCTATCTCGATCGCGACCCGCCACATGTCGGCCCGGTCGACGGCGAGGAATATGCCAAGCATCGCGCGCCTGCGGTGAGGGTGGCGGCGGCGGAGACGAAGAAGGGCAAGCGGATCGCCGCGCGACCGGAGCATCATGCGGCAAAGCGCACGAAGGCGGTGCGCGCGTCGGCGCTGGCCTCGCGGCGGACAGGGTGATTGTCACGTACACTGCAGGTGGCAGTATCTCGTTGATTTCGTAGAGCGCACACTCTCTCCGTCATTGCGAGGAGCGAAGCGACGAAGCAATCCAGAGTCGCACGCGACACCCTGGATTGCTTCGCTTCGCTCGCAATGACGACGTCCCATCTTCGGAGCATCGATGACGACAAAACAAAAGGCCGGGGCAATGCCCCGGCCTTCACCATCTCCGCCGCGCGTCGCGCCGGATTATCAGTAGCGGTAGTGGTCCGACTTGAACGGGCCTTCCGGCTTGACGCCGATGTAGGAGGCCTGGTCGGGGCGCAGCTTGGTGAGATTCACGCCGATCTTGGCGAGGTGCAGCATCGCCACCTTCTCGTCCAGCGACTTCGGCAGCACGTAGACTTCCTTCTTGTACTTGCCGTCCTTGTTGTTGGCGTAGAGCTCGATCTGCGCCAGGGTCTGGTTGGTGAAGGACGCCGACATCACGAAGGACGGGTGGCCCATCGCATTGCCGAGGTTCACCAGGCGGCCTTCGGACAGCAGGATCATGCGCTTGCCGTCGGGGAAGGTGATCTCGTCGACCTGCGGCTTGATGTTGGTCCACTTCAGGTTCTTCAGCGAGGCGACCTGGATCTCGTTGTCGAAGTGGCCGATGTTGCAGACGATGGCGCGATCCTTCATCGCGCGCATGTGCTCGATGGTGATGATGTCCTTGTTGCCGGTGGCGGTGACGAAGATGTCGGCGCGCGGCGCAGCGTCCTCCATCGTCACAACCTCATAGCCCTCCATCGCCGCCTGCAGCGCGCAGATCGGATCGATCTCGGACACCATGACGCGGCAGCCGGCCTGGCGCAGCGAGGCGGCCGAACCCTTGCCGACGTCGCCGAAGCCCGCGACCATCGCGACCTTGCCCGACATCATCACGTCGGTGCCGCGGCGGATGCCGTCGACCAGCGACTCGCGGCAGCCATAGAGGTTGTCGAACTTCGACTTGGTGACGCTGTCGTTGACATTGATCGCGGGCCACAACAAGGTGCCGGCCTTCTGCATGTCGTAGAGACGGTGCACGCCCGTGGTGGTCTCCTCCGAGACGCCCTTGATCGACTTGGCGATCTCGGCGAAGTAGCCCTTCGGCTTCTCCTTGAGCTGCTTCTTCAAGAGCGCGAAGAACACCTCCTCCTCCTCGGAGGCAGGCTTGTCGAGGAACGCCGTGTCGCCGTTCTCGGCGCGCAGGCCGAGATGGACGTACATGGTGGCGTCGCCGCCGTCATCGAGGATCATGTTGGGATGGCCGCCGCCATGCCAGTCGAACAGCTTGGCGGTGTAGTCCCAATAGTCGACCAGCGTCTCGCCCTTGACGGCGAACACCGGAATGCCGGCAGCGGCGATCGCCGCGGCGGCGTGGTCCTGGGTCGAGTAGATGTTGCACGAGACCCAGCGGATGTCGGCGCCGAGCGCCTTCAGCGTCTCGATCAGCACCGCGGTCTGGATGGTCATGTGCAGCGAGCCCGCAATGCGCGCGCCCTTCAGCGGCTGCTTCGGGCCATACTCCTCACGCGTCGCCATCAGGCCGGGCATCTCGGTCTCGGCGAGCGAGATCTCCTTGCGGCCGAACTCGGCGAGCGAAATGTCCTTGACGATGTAGTCGGTGAAACCTGGCTTGGCGGTCATGTGGGGTTCCTGTTTGTCAAAAAACGTCATTCCGGGGCGCGTAAGCGCGAACCCGGAATCCATCACTTCGAGATTCCGGGTTCAGCGCTATCGCGCTGCCCCGGAATGACGGCCCTAACAACTACACCGCGCGCTTGAACGCTTCGGCGAGGTCGGTCTTCTCCCAGGAGAAGCCGCCCTCGTTGTCCGGCGTGCGGCCGAAATGGCCGTAGGCCGCGGTGCGCGCGTAGATCGGGCGGTTGAGGTCGAGATGCGAGCGGATGCCGCGCGGGGTAAGGTTCATGACCTCGGCCGCCGCCTTCTCGAGCTTGTCCTCGGAAACCTTCCCGGTGCCGTGGGTGTCGATGTAGATCGACAGCGGCCGCGCCACGCCGATGGCATAAGCGAGCTGCAGGGTGCAGCGGTCGGCGAGACCGGAAGCGACGATGTTCTTGGCGAGGTAGCGGGCGGCGTAGGCCGCGGAGCGGTCGACCTTGGTCGGATCCTTGCCGGAGAAGGCGCCGCCGCCGTGCGGAGCCGCGCCGCCATAGGTGTCGACGATGATCTTGCGGCCGGTGAGGCCGGTGTCGCCATCGGGACCGCCGATGTAGAACTTGCCGGTCGGGTTGATGTGCCAGATCGTGTCCTTCGTGATCCAGCCCTTCGGCAGCGCCTCGCGCACGTAGGGCTCGACGCGCTCGCGCACCTGCGCCGAGGTCATGTCCTCGACCAGGTGCTGGTGCGAGACGACGATCTCGCGCACGCCGACCGGCTTGCCATTCTCATAGCGCACGGTGACCTGGCTCTTGGAGTCCGGGCCGAGCACCTTCTCGACTCCCGAATGGCGGGCTTCCGAGATCAGGCGCAGGATCTTGTGGGCGTAGAAAATCGGCGCCGGCATCAAATCGGGCGTCTCGTTGCAGGCGTAACCGAACATGATGCCCTGGTCGCCGGCGCCCTCTTCCTTCACTTCGCCCGGCTGCAGCGCGTCGACGCCCTGCGCAATGTCGGCCGACTGCGGATGCAGCAGGATCTCGATGTCGCAGGTCTTCCAGTGGAAGCCTTCCTGCTCGTAGCCAATGTCCTTGATGGCCTCACGGACGACGTGCTCGATGTGCTCGTTGGTAACCGAAGCCGGGCCGCGGGTCTCGCCGGCGATCACGACCTTGTTGGTGGTGGCGAGCGTCTCGCACGCGGCGCGGATCTGCCAGGGGTCGATGCCGGCCTTCGGCCCTTCGCGGTAGAACAGGTCGACGATCTCATCGGAAATACGGTCGCAAACCTTGTCCGGATGGCCTTCGGACACCGACTCCGAGGTGAACAGATATGACGCGCGCATCAAGCAACCCCTTCTTCGCCGCCCACGGCGGTCGTTTGTATTGATCCCTAAGGAATGTCAGTCGCGACGCCGCGAGATGACGTAGGACTCGTCGTAGAACCACAGCCCGTTGTGCTTTCGCAGAACCTCTCTGGCGGCGTCGAGCGCACGAGACGAGTGTGCGACCTCCATCAGGCGGTCTTCCTCGATCTGCGCGACATACACCGCCGCGTTCCAGGCTGCAAAGGCCGTCGAGGTTCCGATGGTACCGGTGACCTCGTTGGGCAGAGCCTCCATCTCATACCTGAAAATCGAGCGATTGTCCGCATAGGCGTTAAAATTTAAGTCCCGCCCACTGGACCCCAACTCGTACTTGACGGCGCGCAATAGCTCATGGCGGCTGACCGAGAAAGGATTTTCTCCGGGCCAGACCGCCTGGATGATCTCCAGGCCCGGATCCTCGCCATGGGAGTGGATTCCGATCAGCCGCCCGCCCGGCTTCAGCGCCCTCGCCAGCGGTGCGATGATGCGCTTGGCGCGGAAATTGACCGAGGAACGGGCCCGGTAGGGCTGCGAGGCGATGATCAGGTCGAAATTGGCCTCGACCCGCCCGGCCCGCGGGATGATGCCGTCGAGCAGGAAGCGGTGATCCTCGCGGTAGAGCACCAGCGCGATCGGCCGCTCATAGACCGGCATGCCCGTGCGCTGGGAGACGTTGGCGCGCCAGTTCTGCTCCAGGAACGGCTTCAACGCCGCGATCTGGGTCTCGAAATCCCCCGACGAATCGCCCTGCAGCACGACCTCGTGCCAGATCATCGATGCCGCCACCGACGGCGAGGCCGGGGTCAGCCAGGGCGCCTCGGCATAGTTCATGTTGGTGAACACGAACACGCTGGCGGGGTGCTCGAACAGCCGGTCCGGCACCTTTTCCAAGGTCAGCCGGACGTCCTCGAGGCTCAGCTCCTTGCCGGCGACATAGAACGGGATGTGGGGAAAGCGGCCATGCATGGTCCGCAGCACCTTCGACAGCACGGTGCCGTCGCCGACGCCGGCATCGAACAGGCGCAGCGCCGGGGGCCGGGGATGGATGCTGGCGAGCTCGAGACCGACGCGTTCCGCCACCACCCGCTTCTCGCTGCAGGTGTGCACGAACAAGAGATATTTCTGGCGATTCTCGAAGAAGCGGAAATTGCTCTTGGGATCGCGCTTCTCGGGCACGACATCGAGCCGCGGCGGCGGCAGGGTGCCGGTGGATGCCGCGATATAGGCCTGGATGCGGTCGAGCGTGTCGATGGTGATGCGCTTGCCCTCGCGCAGCCGCTGCACCAGCTTGCCGTCGTTGACGGCGCGCCGGCCGAACGTCGACTCCGCCATATCCGACTGGCGGCAGAACTCCGTGATCTGGGCGAGCAGCTGGTCGTTCTTCATTCGGCCCGGCGGGGTGGGAAACATGAGTGGGCAGCGCGCCCCTGGCCCAACCTCCTAGCACCATCTGCCCACCATTGGAAAGAGCCCGAACCCGGAACCTTCCGGACGCAGAAACACCGGATACGCCGCTGTCGCGCCACATCGGCACGCCCGGTCGCGAGGTGCAGCATGTCCGAACCTGCTATCTTTGTTGAACAATGGAGACGAAGCGTATCGCCGTCGGCCCGCCGCATCGCCGACACGATCCGCCAGCAACAAGCTCGTCTCGAAGGATTAGGGAGGCACGCATGATCGGTCGTTTTGTCCTTGGACTTGGGTTCTCGCTCGCGCTGGCCGCAGGCCCGGCGCTCGCCGACGACGTCACCGGCGTCTGGCTGCGCGAGAGCGGCGCCTCCAAGGTCAAGTTCACCCCCTGCGGCGGCGCCATCTGCGGCACACTGGTCTGGATCAAGGAGGGCACCGACACCCCGGCCAAGGTCGGCCAGCGGCTGTTCTCCGGGATGAAGCCGACCGGACCCAATGCCTGGGCCGGCAGCTACAGCAATCCCGATGACGGCAAGACCTACGATGCCAAGATGACGCTGTCGGGCGGCACCTTGACGACCGCGGGCTGCGCGCTCGGCGGCATCGTCTGCCGGTCCTCGACCTGGACGCGGGCGAATTAGAGCTCCGTTTGCGAATTTGCACTACGGTCTCACCGATCGAGGGCACCAATCGTCCACATGGCAGCGAAGGCACAGGCGCGACTGGGTTTTGTGCTGTTTGCGGTGATTGCCGCGGCAGCCGCGACGTTCGTGCTGGTGCGCCGCTCTGCGGCGCCGTCCGGCAGCGACCACCGGACGGTTCGCCAGCTCATCGTCCACTACAACCTGCTGGCGCGCCCCGATGATCCGATCATCGTGCTTGGCGACAGCATCGTCGAGGCGGCGACGCTGCCGGCCAGCGCCTGCGGGCATCCGGTCGTCAACGCCGGTCTCGCCGGCGCCGGGACGCGCAGCGACCTCGCCGGCTGGCTCAAGCCCGCACTCGGGCCGAAACGGCCGTTCGCGATCATCGTCTCCCTCGGCGTGAACGATGCACTGACCGCCAAGCCCGACTCCAGCGAGGTCTTCGCTGGACGCTACGAGGCCCTGCTGCGCGAGCTGTCAAAGCTCACCACGCGCATCTTCATCGCTGAGTTTCCCCTCGTCGAGGCGCGCGGGCCATTCACGCCAGCCATGGAGAAGGCCGCCATGGCGAGCATCGCCGGCTACCGCGCCGAGCTGCCGGACCTCGCGAGGCGCACCGGCGCGACCTTCCTGCCCCTGCCGCCGATGGAGTCGCCGTTCACGCTCGAAGGCATTCATCTGAATGCCACAGGCTATCGATCCTGGGACCAGGCGATCCTGCAGGGAACCGAGCTCGCCTGCCGCTGATCCCCGCAGGCAGCGAAAACAATCCTTCACTTCGCGCCGGCTAGGATTGGGCCGCACATCCCGTCGAGACGGTTAACGATCACCGCATGGCCCTGCCCTACACATCGACATCGCCTGGGACTCACAAGCTGCTCGGGCTCGAGCTGCTGCGTTTCCTCGCCACCATCTCGGTGCTGCTGTGGCACTACCCGCACTTCGCCTACATCGCCGATGCCCCCGTCGATCTCGTCCGCAGCGAGCTGCCGTTCTACAATGTCCTGTTTCCGTTCTATGAGCTCGGCGAATACGGCGTCGTGATCTTCTGGTGCATCTCGGGCTTCATCTTCTTCTGGAAGTACGGCGCGATCATCCCGGATGGCACGGTCGATGGCTGGACCTTCTTCGTCAACCGGCTGTCGCGGCTCTATCCGCTGCATCTCGCAACGCTGCTGCTGGTCGCGGGTCTGCAGGCCCTCTATGTCGCGCAGCACGGCGTCTTCTTCGTCTACCAGAGCAACGATCTCGCTCATTTCGTCGCCCAGCTTTTCATGGCGAGCGACTGGCTGCCGCCGACCGGGGTCAGCTTCAACGGCCCGATCTGGTCGGTCTCGATCGAGGTCCTTGTCTATGCGGTGTTCTTCCTGGCGCTGCGTTTCGTCACCACATCACCGCTGTTGAACCTGGCGATGATCCTGGCCGGCATCGCGAGCGGGACACTGGTCGGCAAGTGTTTCGTGTTCTTCTATGCCGGCGGACTGGCCGCCATGGCGCGGCAGAGCGTCGCCGATGCCTGGTATCGGCCGAAGCTCGAGGCCCTCGCTTTGAGCGCGGCTGTCGGAATTCCCGTCGCTCTCTGGATCTCCGGCATTGAGCTGGCCGAGCGGGCCGCAGCTCTGCTGCTGGTCACCACGCCGATCCTGTTGTTCGCCTGCGCGAGGCCGATCGCCCTGCCGCGGCGCATCGAGAACCTGCTGCAGGCCGCCGGCAACATGACCTATTCCTGCTATCTGCTGCACTTCCCGATCCAGCTTGCGATCGCACTGGTTTTTGGCTTTTTAGGACGAGCAATTCCATACGGCAGCCAGTCGTTCTGGATTGGCTTCATGGCGCTGACCCTGTCGGCGGCGTACGTCACCTATCGCGGGTTCGAGGCGCCAGCGCAGCGGCTGATTCGTCGCGCACTGCTACGCAAAAACGAAACGGGGCGGATTGCTCCGGCCGCCCAACCTTGATCGCAAGACCGCCGAGCCCAGCGCTCGGGCAGGAGGGCATTGCCGGCGCGCCTCGCTCTCGCATCCTTGCACCTCTGTACCTTTTAAGATACACTCTTTCATGCTCGAAATCCGGCAGACCAGCGAATTCAAGGAATGGCTTCTTGGTATGCGAGAGCAAAGGCACGTATTGCTGCCCGCATTGCCCGTGCTGAAGGTGGCAACCTCGGGGACAGCAAGCCCGTTGGTGGGGGCGTCTCCGAAATGCGGATCGATTACGGCCCCGGCTATCGGGTCTATTTTCGCC
This sequence comes from Bradyrhizobium sp. SZCCHNRI3043, assembly GCF_032377735.1. Taxonomy (NCBI): domain Bacteria; kingdom Pseudomonadati; phylum Pseudomonadota; class Alphaproteobacteria; order Hyphomicrobiales; family Nitrobacteraceae; genus Bradyrhizobium; species Bradyrhizobium sp. SZCCHNRI3043. The sequence goes on along the minus strand of NZ_JAUHID010000001.1, from coordinate 1,178,987 downwards.
AGAAAGGCAACGTCTTGGTGATCCTGCTTTGCGGTGGTGACAAGAGCACCCAGCGTTCCGATATCCGGCGCGCTCAAGAACTGGCCGAGAGAGAGGGGTAGCGAATGGCAACAACGCGCTTCGATGCCGCGGAATATCTTGCAGAGCCGGAGGCCCAAGCCGAGTTTCTGGCCGCGGCGCTTGAGGACGGCACCGCTGATGAAATCCGCGCCGCGATCAACACAATTGCCCGGGCGCGCGGCATGTCGGAAGTCGCAAAGGCAACCGGCATCCGTCGCGAACAGCTCTATCGGGCGCTTGGTGAAGACGGGAACCCGGAGTTCGCCACCATCCTGAAAGTGCTCCGCGCTCTCGGCGTGAAGCTCACCTCGGCTCCGCCTAAGACGGCTCCGAAGCGGAAGACCACCAAGAAGGCGGGCCGCCGGGCCGCGTAGTGAGATCTTCGAGATGGCATTGAATGTGCTGGTCGTTACCAGCCATTCAGCAGATCATCGGCCTCTTGCAACAGAGCCAAGACCCGACGGGATTGCTTGGGCGGCTTGATGAGTCCACCTCGGCCAGACCTATTGAAATCGCAATCGTCAAAATCAGGTCACGGACATGGCGGCTCTTGCATCCATCGCCGTGAAGGATCGCCGCGCATTTGCCGCGGCGATCCTGTCCGAAGCGACCGTCTTAGTCAGCTGCCCCGGGTAAGGTACGGGTCTGACTTCAATGGGCTCCTGTCCGCAGGCTTACTTCCCCCAGATTTCCTCGGCGAGCTCGACGCAGAGGCGCAGCTTGGCCCACTGCTCCTCTTCGCTCAGGATGTTGCCTTCCTCGGTCGAGGCGAAGCCGCATTGCGGGGACAGCGCGAGCTGGTCGAGCGGGGCGAACTTCGAGGCCTCCTCCAGGCGGCGCTTGATGTCGTCCTTCTTCTCGAGTTCGCCGACCTTCGAGGTGACGAGACCGACCACGACGACCTTGTTGCCCTTGGGCAGGAAGCGCAGCGGCTCGAAGCCGCCGGCGCGCTCGCTGTCATACTCCAGGAAGTAGCCGTCATAGTTGGTGTTGGCGAGCATGGTCTCGGCCACCGGCTCGTAGCCGCCCGAGGAGATCCAGGTCGAGCGGAAATTGCCGCGGCAGACGTGGGTCGTAATCGTCATGTCGGCGGGCCGCTCGGCGATCGCGTAGTTGATGATGCGCGAATAGATCTGCTGCAAGCCATCGGGATTGTCGCCACGCTCCCTGGCCTTCTGCAATTCGTCCTGCGAGCACAGATAGGCCCACACGGTGTCGTCGAACTGCAGATAGCGGCAGCCGGCGTCGTAGAACGCCTTCACGGCCTTGCGATAGGTCTTGCCGAGATCCTCGTAGAAGGCGTCGAGATCGGGATAGACGTCCTTGGAGATCGACTTGCGGCCGCCACGGAAGTGCAGCACGGCCGGCGACGGGATCGTCATCTTCGCCGTCACATGCGCGGTGTCGGCGTGCTTCTTCAGGAAGCGGAAATGGTCGAGCATCGGATGATCGGTCGGGAAGTCGAGCTTGCTGATCACGCGCACCGCGTCATGACGGGTCTGCACGCCCGTGAACTGGATGCCGGTGTCGGGATGGAACAGCTCGCAGCCAGTCAGCTTGGCGAGGAAGTCGAAATGCCACCAGGAGCGGCGGAACTCGCCATCGGTCGCAAGCTTCAGGCCGGTCGAGGCCTGGCGGTGCACGACCTTCTCGATCTCCATGTCCTCGATCTTTCGGAGATCGTCGGCCGAGATCTCGCCCTTCTCGAGTTTGGCGCGGGCTTCCTTGATCTTCTGGGGCCGCAAGAGGCTGCCGACTTCGTCGGCGCGGAATGGGGGCTTGGTGCGTTGCATGTGCTCACTCCTTGGAAGGCGTCGATTCGTTGGATAGACTTGTTGGGCCGGTTGCGATCTGCCTTGGCGTGCGATCCGGGCAAAGCGTCATGGACGGGTCCATCCCCTACCCCGTATCCGATCGGTATACAATTCCGTTGGAACGGGGAGCTTGGCCCGGTCCCCCGCCACACCGCTCGCCTGGGCTGCCAGAAATCATCCAGGGGTGATTTTGCGACCGTCTCCGGGTGGGCCGAGGCGGAAGGGCCGGGTTGCCCTTTGTCGGCGCTTCACGATCGTTCCCTGCGATGGCGAATCCTGCATACCAATGTGGCAGAGGCGGCGCGGCACACCGCAATCGACCCCCGCACCGCGTGCGTGAACCATATCACAACTGCAACCGAAGATGACGCTGCCCGGCTGCCGTCGAGCCGGTTGATCGGGTCAATGCGCCGCCGCGCTCGCAACCCCCAGATGCCGCTCAAGCGGCGCCGGATCGGCCTTCAACGCGCTGGACGGGGCATCATGCACGATAGTGCCGCGCTCCAGGATGACGACACGATCGGCCAGCGCGAGCAGCTTCTGCGCGTGCTGCTCGACGATAACAGAGCACAGCCCGCCGGCCCGGCTGATGGTGCCGATCGCGGCCAGCAGCTCCTCGACGATGATCGGCGCCAGGCCCTCGGTCGGCTCATCCAGCAGCAGCACCTTCGGGTTCAGGGTCAGCGCGCGGCCGATCGCCAGCATCTGCTGCTCGCCGCCCGACAGCTGGTTGCCGAAATTGTTGCGGCGCTCCTTCAGCCGCGGAAACATCTGGTAGACGCGCTCGACCGTCCAGGGGCCGGGCTGCGCCACCGCGGTCATGTTTTCCTCCACCGTGAGCGAGCGGAAGATGTTGCGCTCCTGCGGCACCCAACCGATGCCGGCACGGGCGCGCTGATCGGCGCGCAGGCTCGTGATGTCGGTGCCCGCCAAGGCCAGCTTGCCGGAGAAGCGGCGGGTGACGCCAACGATGGAATTGATCAGCGTGGTCTTGCCAGTGCCGTTGCGGCCGAGCAGCGCCAGCACTTGGCCCTCGGGCAGCTTGAGCGACATGTTCGGCAGCACGACCGCCTGACCGTAGCCAGCGCGCAGGTTCTCGATGGTCAGCAGATCGGTCATCACGCAGCCTCGCCGAGATAGACCGCCTTGACCTGCGGATCGCGCGCGACCTCGTCGGGCGTGCCTTCGACCAGCAGAGCGCCGGAGACCAGGACCGAGATGCGGTCGGCGAAGGAAAAGACGAGATCCATGTCGTGCTCGATCAGCAGCACCGTCACGTCGCGCGGCAGCGCGGCGACGGCGGCGAGAATGTCCTTGCGCTCTCCCTCGGGCACGCCGGCGGCGGGCTCGTCGAGCAGCAGCACGCGGGGCTTGGCGGCGATCGCGACGGCGATCTCTAGCAGGCGCTGCTTGCCATAGGGTAAGGTCGAGGTACGATCATTCATCACGTCGAGCAGGCGGAAGCTCTCCAGCGTCTCGGCGATCTCGGCATTGATGTCGTCGCGCGTGCCCATGCGCCGCCACCAATTGCCGCCGCCGCCGAGGCGCTCGGACACGGCAAGCCCGATGGTCTCCAGCGGCGTCAGGTCCGGATAGAGCTGATTGATCTGGAAGGTGCGCGACAGGCCGCGCAGCACGCGCTTGTGCACCGGCAGATCCGTGATGTCCTGGCCTTCGAGCAGGATGCGCCCCGCGCTCGGCTCCAGCACGCCGGTCAGTTGATTGATCACGGTCGTCTTGCCGGCGCCGTTCGGGCCGATCAGCGCGTGGCGCGCGCCCGGCACGATCTGCAGCGACAGGTCGCGGGTGACGTGAAGGCCGCCGAAATGCTTGTCGAGGCCGCGGGTTTCCAATGCGTAGGTCATGGCGCCTCGTTATCGGTGAGGGCCACCGCGGCCTTGCGGCCGGCGATCTGGCGCAGGATGAGGTTGGGCAACCACAGCGCATAGGCGTGGATGCGGTGACGGCCCACCAGCACGATGACGACGAGCACGAGGCCGATCCAGAACATCCAATATTGCGGCGTGATCCACTGGAACAGCTCCTGCAGCATCCGGAACACGGCGGCGCCGATCAGCCCGCCATAGAGATAGCCGGAGCCGCCGATGACCAGCATCAGCACCAGGTCGGCGGAGCGCTCGAACGAGAACACGTCGAGCGAGGCCAGCGCCGTGGTCTGCGTGAACAGCGCGCCGGCAATGCCGGCATAGAACGCTGCGACGGTGTAGATCGCGATCAGCCGCTTGTTGACGGGAATGCCGACGGCGGCGGCCCGCAGCGGATTGTTCTTGATCGCGCGCAGCGACAGGCCGAACGGCGAGTGCACGATCGTCCGCGCCAGCAGAAACAGCACGAACAGCACCGCAAGCGCATAGAAGAACCCCGTCTTGCCGAACATGTCGAAGGCGAACACGCCGAAGATCGGCTGGATGTCGATGCCCTGGAGACCGTCGGTGCCGCCGGTGATGTTGGAAAAGCGCTCCGCCAGCGCCTCCATCAGGAGCGCGATGCCGAGCGTCACCATTAGTCGCGTCAGGTCGACGCCGCGGATGACCAGGAAGCTGGTGGCGAAGCCAAGCACAGTGGCGGCAAGTCCCGCCACGATCAGCGCCAGCACCGGCTCATTGATGATGCCGTGCACCGAGAGCAGGCCCGCGCAATAGGCCCCGACGCCGAAGAAGGCCGCGTGCCCGAGCGAGACGATGCCGGCGTAACCGAGGATCAGGTCGAGCGACAGAGCGAACAGCGCCAGCCGCAGGATCTCGGTCATGATCAGGTAGCGCGATGGAAACGCGAGGCCAACCGCCAGCACGACGATCCAGAAGGCGAACTCGCTCCAGTGCCAGCGGCCGTGCTGCCTGGCGTGAAATCCGACCTCGGTTTGTGCATTCGTCGTCATGCGATCCTCACCGCGTCGCCGTGCGACCGAACAGACCGTTCGGGCGCCAGATCAGGATCACGATCATGATGGTGTAGATGACGAAAGGGCCAAGCTTCGGCACGTAATATTTGCCGGCAACGTCGCCGATGCCGAGCAGCAGCGAGGCCAGGAACGGCCCGGTGATCGAGGACGAGCCGCCCACGGTGACCACAATCAGGAAGTAGATCATGAACTTGAGCGGGAAATACGGATCGAGGCCGAGGATCTCGGCGCTGAGCGCGCCGCCGAGGCCGGCCAGTCCGCAGCCGAACGCAAAGGTGAAGGCGAACACCTGCGGCACGTTGATGCCGAGGCCGCTCGCCGCGCGCGGATCATCGACCGCGGCGCGCAGCCGGCTGCCGAACCGCGTCTTGGAGAGCACCAGCTGCAGCCCCACTGTAAGCAGGCCGCATATCACGATGATCATCAGCCGGTAGCGGCCGATGCCGACGCCGAAGACGTCGAACTGGCCCTGCAGCACGTCCGGCAGCTTGATGAAGATTCGCGAGGAGCCCATGATGTAGTCGACAGCGGCCACCGTCATGAAGACGAGTCCGATCGAGAACAGCACCTGGTCGAGATGGCTGCGCGCATAGAGATGCTGATAGAGTGTCCGCTCCAGCAGCGCGCCGATCATGGCGCTCGCGACGAAGGCCAGCGGCAGCGCTGCGAAGAACGGCCATCCCATTCGGTTGACGAGCACGGCGCAGACATAGCCGCCGGCCATGGCGAAGGCGCCGTGGGCGAGGTTGACGAAGTTCATCAGGCCGAGCGTCACGGCGAGCCCGCAGGCCAGCACGAACAGCAGCATGCCGTAAGCGACGCCGTCGAACAGGTTGGTGAGGATGGCGGTCATGGAATCGAGTTTCAGTCCCCGGTCATCCCTTCATCCGAAGGGCATGCATACAACGCTTGCTCGGTCTGCGCCTCTCCCGCTTGCGGGGGAGGTCGGATCGCATCGGAACGATGTGATCCGGGTGGGGGAAATCTCTCCACACGACGCGTGTGCCGTGGGGTGCCGCCACCCCAGCCCTCCCCCGCAGGCGGGGGAGGGAGCGCACGGTCCGTGCGCGCTTGAGATGACGCCTATCGCGTCACTTCTTGGCCTTGCCCGGGTCCTTGACGGCGTCGAAGGTCTGGAACTCGACGTTGTAGAGCTCACCGTCGACCTTCTCGACCTTGCGGATGTAGACGTTCTGAACGATGTCGCGCGTCTCCGGATCGATCGAGATGGGACCGCGCGGGCTCTCCCAGGCCATGCCCTTCATCGCAGCAATCAGGGAATCGCCGTCGGTCTTGCCACCGGTCTTCTTCAGCGCCTCGTAGATCAGATGGATGCCGTCGTAGCCACCGACTGCCATGAAGCCTGGACGGCTGTTGAACGCCTTCTTGTAGGCCGCGACGAACTCCTTGTTCTTCGCCGACGGATGCGCCGCCGAATAGATGTGCGCGGTGACGGCGCCGAGCACGGCGTCGCCCATGTCATTGAGCAGGTCGTCGTCGGTGACGTCACCCGGTCCGATCACCTTGATGCCGCTCTTGTCGAGGCCGCGCTCGGCATATTGCTTCATGAAGTTGCCGCCCTGGCCGGCCGGCACGAACACGAACATGGCGTCCGGCTTGGCGTCCTTCATGCGCTGCAGGAAGGGAGCGAAGTCGGGGTTCGCCAGCGGAACCTTGATTTCCTCGACGATCTCGCCGCCGCCGGCGGTGAAATGCTCCTTGAACGAGGCCAGCGCGTCGTTGCCCGGCGCGTAGTCCGAGGTCAGGGTGGCGACCTTCTTGATGCCGTTCTTGACCGCCCAGTCGCCGATGATGGTGGAGGACTGCGGCAGGGTGAAGCTGGTGCGGACGATGTACGGCGACTTCTCGGTGATGATGGAGGTGCCGGCGGCCATGACGACTTCCGGAATCTTGCCCTGGGTGGCAAGCGGCGCGGCGGCGAAAGCCGCCGGCGTCACGCCGAAGCCGGCGATCACGTTGACCTTGTCGTTGACGATCAGCTCCTGCGCCAGACGCTTGGTGTTGTCGGGCAGCGCGGCGTCGTCCTTGAGGATGACCTGGATCTTCTTGCCGGCGACGGTGTCGCCGTTCTGCTGCATGTAGAGCTTGATGGCATTGTCGATCTGCTTGCCGGTCGACGCCTGGCCACCGGTCATCGGCACGATCAAGCCGATCTTGAATGCGTCTTCGGCCCGCGCCGCACCGGACGCGAGCGCAGCCGCGGCAAGAGCCGCACTGGCGAGCGTCAGTGTCTTGCTTCGCACGAACATTGAAACTACCTCCCTGGTCGGATCAGGACCGCAGCCCCCGGCCATTGTTGTCTTAACCGTGCGATCTCGTTCACGATATCGCGGGCGCATCGCTGCGGACTCGGGACCCCGTTGTCAATGGCGATCATGGGAGGCTTCGTGAACGGTAGGTTTCCGCAACGGACCACCAATCCGTGATTGGTATATTAGTACCGACATCATCGAACGGCCAAATTTTACCAATTGATGGCAAATCGTTAGGGTCCGGGCCGCGGGTCGCCCGCAGCACGAAAGGTCCCCCGTCAATGCCGGCCAGACGCCACCCCCGGACCAGGCTCTTTCCGGCCGCAACGATGCTTCTGGCCGTGGCCGGGCCGATCCTCGCCGGCTGCTCGTCGATCAATGAGAAGGTCGGCGCGGGGATGGGCGATCTGATGCCGCAATGGGCCGGCGGCCTGCCGGCCGGTGCGCCGCCCCGTCCAGGAACCCCGGAATACGACCGTTTCATGCAGGAGCGCGAGCGGCAGCGGCAGATGCCGGCCGCCGAACGCGACAAGGAGACGCAGTCGAACGCCAACGCGCAGGCGACCGTCCCCGGCCGCTGACGGGCGGTCGCGACATCAATCCATGAAGACGACGGTCTTGCGCCCGTTGAGGATGACGCGATCCTCGAGGTGATAGCGGATCGCCCGCGCCAGCACGCGCCGCTCGATGTCGCGGCCCTTGCGCACGAGGTCCTCCGGCGTGTCGCGATGGCTGATGCGCTCGACATCCTGGTCGATGATCGGACCCTCGTCGAGATCCCGGGTCACGTAATGAGCTGTGGCGCCGATCAGCTTGACGCCGCGCTCATAGGCCTGGTGATAGGGTTTTGCGCCCTTGAAGCCCGGCAGGAACGAATGATGGATGTTGATGCAGCGGCCCGATAGGCTCGCCGACATCTCGTCCGACAGGATCTGCATGTAGCGCGCCAGCACGACGAGATCGGTCTTCGTCTCATCGACCAGCTTCAGGATCGCCTGCTCCTGGTCGCGCTTGGTGTCCTTGGTCACCGGCATGTGGTGGAACGGGATGTCGCCGAAATCGAGCCCGGCATAGGTTTCGCGCGGATGGTTGGAGACGATGGCGGTCGGAATCATCGCGAGGTCGCGGGTGCGCCAGCGATAGAGGATGTCGACCAGACAATGGTCGAACTTCGACACCAGCAGCATCACCCGGCGCTGCCCGGCGCGGTCACGCATCTGCCAGTCCATCGCAAAGCGCTCGGCGATCGCGGCGAAGCCGGTCTGCAGCGCCGGCAGGTTGACGGCGAGATCGGCGGCCGTGAACACCACCCGCATGAAGAAGTGCCCCGTCTCGAAGTCGCCGAACTGCTGGGCATCGAGGATGTTCTGGCCGTTATGGGCGAGGAAGGTGGAGACGGCCGAGACGATCCCGGGACGATCCGGGCAGGACAGGGTCAGGACATACTGGTGGTCGGACATGGCGATGACGTACCGGGCGGATGATGTGAGGATGAATGATGCGGCAGGCTTGGCGCCCGTTCGGGCCCTGCTCTATCACCCTCCACGCCCTTGCGCCAACGCTCGGCGCGGGGGCAGGATGAACAAAACATCAACTCTCAAACTTCGAGCATCGCCATGGCTGACAGGCTGACCGGCAACCGCATCCTGATCCTGGAAACCCGCGAGGAGGCGCAGTTCTCGCGGCTGCTCGCCGAGCAAGGCGCCGACGTGCTGCAATGTCCGATGTTCACGATCCAGGATGCGCCGGACCCCGCGCCGATCGAAGCCTGGATCCGCCGCTGCATCGAGCGGCCGTTGGATGATCTCGTGCTGATGACCGGCGAAGGTCTGCGGCGGTTGATGACGGTGGTGCGGAGAATCGGGCTCGAGACCGAATTCATCGCGGCGCTTCGCAAGGCCCGCAAGTTCACCCGCGGCCCCAAGCCGGGCCGCGCCTTGCGCGAGCTCGGGCTCGAGCCGCAGGTCACGACCGAGAAGCCGACGTCGGAAGGCGTCGCCGAATTGTTGGCGCGCTTCGACCTCAAAGGCCACCGGCTCGGCCTCCAGCTCTATCCCGACAAGGATCATGCGGCGCTGATCGGCGCCATCGCGGCCGCGGGCGCCGAGGTCGATCCGGTGCTGCCCTACGTCTACGACGCCAAGGCCGCGGATGCGAACATCCTCACCGCGATCGACGAGATGATCGCCGGCAAGGTCGACGCGATCGCGCTGACGAGCTCGGGCCAGCCGCGGCGGCTGTTCGACGTCGCCAAGGCACATGGCGTCGAAGACCGCCTGCGCCAGGGACTGGCGCGCACGCCGATCGCCTCCGTGGGGCCTGTGGTCACCGAGGAGCTGCATGCCCATGGCGTTGCGCCGACGATCACGCCCGCGGGCGAGGCCTATTTCATGAAACCGCTGATCTCGGCCATGGCGGTGGCGCTCAGTGGAAAGCCGCCGCGGACGGCGACGAGCTGAACGGCCCGGAACTCAATCGAAGTAGAACGGCGCGTGTGCGATCGTCGCATTCTGCACGATATCGTGGTTGATCCAGAGCTGCGCCCCCTCGGCCCGAACGACGGCATCGACGCGCGCCATCGATCGTTGCGACTGCTCCGCATCGGCGTTCATGGTCGGCACGCAGCGATGCTCCATGTTGTAGCGGTCATGCGCAACGTCGCCTGACAGCAGGATCGGCCCGGTGTTCGCGAGCCGGACCAGCAGCGAACTGTGCCCTGGCGTATGTCCTGAGGTCGCGATCACACGGATCGAACCATCACCGAACATGTCATGGTCTCCGTCCATCAGTTCGACCTTTGCCTGCCTCAGGCATTCATAAAGCAAAGGCACATAGCCATGCTGTCGATAGTCGGGACCGAACATCGCCCGATGCTCGTCCCGCTGGATGTGCCACGTGGCATGCGCGAACAGCCGCGCATTGCCGACATGGTCGAAATGCGCATGAGACAGAATGACCGTCGCCACATCCTCGGGCACAAGTCCGATATCGGCGAGTTGGCTGACGATCGGGCGCGCAACGACGCCCCTGATGCCGTGGGCGATGATCCGGCCGCCGGCCTCCTCTGCGATCGTATCCTCGATGCCGGTATCCCACATGATCCAGGCGCCGCCACGATGGATCAGGTAGGCATTGCAGCTCAACGTGACCTGTTCGCCCTCCCACTGTCCCGGCGTATAAACCGATCGATCAGGCGCGACCGCGAGCCCGGCATCCAGCACGTAGAGCCGATCGATGGTGCCGGCGGGTCCTGCTGAAACTGACATGGGAGATCTCCCGGATTTGCTCGTCTCAGATGCCTTGTCCACCCGAGACTTCGATCCGCTGCGCGTTGACCCAGCGATTGTCCTCCGACAGCAGGCTCGCGATCATCGGCCCGATGTCGTCGGGCAGGCCGGCGCGGCCGAGCGCGGTGATGTCCGCAAACACCCTGTTGATCTCGGGATTGTCGCGAACCACCCCGCCGCCGAAATCGGTCTCGATCGCACCGGGCGCCACCGTGTTGACCGCGATCCTGCGGCCCCCCAATTCCTTCGCCATGTAACGGGTCAGCACCTCGACCGCGCCTTTGACCGCCGCATAGGCGGCGTAACCGGGAAACGACGTACGGGTCAGGCCGGAGGACAGGTTGACGATGCGGCCGCCATCGGCGAGCAATGGCAGCAATGTCTGCGTCAGGAAATAGACGCCCTTGAAATGGACGTCGACCAGGCGATCGAATTGCGCCTCAGTGGTCTGGCCGATCAAGGCATAGTCGCCATGGCCGGCATTGTTGACGAGATGGTCAAACGTCTCTCGGCCCCAGGTCTCGCGCAACGCGGTCCGCAGCCGCTCGGCAAACGACATGAAACCTGCGACGTCACCGGTGTCCAGTTGCAAGGCGACAGCCTTGCGGCCCAGCGCAGCGATCTCCGCCATGACCGCGTGAGCGTCGTCCACTCTGGACTGGTAGGTGAGGACGACGTCGCCACCGCGGCGGGCGATGTTGAGCGCGGCGTTGCGGCCGAGGCCTCGGCTCGAACCGGTCACGAGAGCAATCTTGGTCATGGTCTGAACTCCTGCGGTCTTGACCACCCCGATATCGACCAGGCGCGCGCGCCTTTGTTGCCGGAAGCTCGCCGCTTCTTGCCTAATCCTCCAAAATGCGGTGCATCGCCGGCGTCGACCGGTTAGGCTCGGACCATGATGAGCACGCTCCTTCACGCCGTGGGCCGCCACGCCGAAGCCCATGCCGACGGTGCCGGCATTGGCCAAACACCAATCCCGGGCCTGATGACCGTACGGGCGACCGCGCCCAGCGGCCTCCTCTACGCGATCTCGCGGCCGCTGGTCTGCCTCGTCGTGCAGGGGAGCAAGCATGTCACGATGGGCGGCCAGGGCTTCGGCTTTTCCGTTGGGGATTCGCTGTTGATCACGGCCGACGTGCCGACCGTCAGCCAGATCACGCGCGCAAGCATCGCGGCGCCCTATCTCTCGCTCGTGCTCGAGCTCGATCCGGCGATTCTCACCGATCTCTCGGCACAGATGGATGACGCCGGCGGAGACGACCAGGCGCCGGTCCGAGTCGACCCGACCGATCGCGAGGTGGCCGACGCTGCACTACGTCTGATGCGCTTGCTCGATCGTCCGGAATCGATACCGGTGCTGCGGGGACAGTTGTTGCGCGAGATGCACTACTGGCTGTTGACCGGCCGGCATGGAACGGCGATCCGTCGTCTCGGCTGGCCGGATGGCCACGCGCAGCGTATCGCACGCGCAGTGGCCGTGCTGCGCACCGAGTTTGCACGGCCCTTGCGGGTCGAGCAATTGGCGGCCGTCGCGGGCATGAGCCCGTCGTCATTCCACCAGCACTTCCGCAGCCTCACCTCACTGTCGCCGCTCCAGTTCCAGAAGCAGCTTCGGCTGATCGAGGCGCGACGGCTTATGCTGGCGGAGGGCATGACCGCAGGCAGCGCGGCCTTTGCCGTCGGCTATGAGAGTGTGCCGCAGTTCACGCGCGAATACGGCCGGATGTTCGGCTCGTCGCCGGTGCGCGAGATCAAGGCGGTGCGCAGCAAGATAGGGGCTGTGCAAGGAGCCGCCGAGGGACGCGCGGCCGAATGACAGGGGTTCGCGGAGCAAGTCAGCGTCTCACGTTCGGTCCTGGACGGCTTCGACGCTGCCGCGGCTCGCAAGGACGGATGTTACTCTGCGCCATGCCCCGTCTCCTTGAGGAACGACTGATACGCACGCGCGAGGCCGTCCTGAAGCGAGGTCGTGGCGCGCCAGCCCAGCTTCGAGAGCCGTGACACGTCGAGCAGCTTGCGCGGCGTGCCGTCGGGCCTTGAGGTATCGAAGCCGATGGCTCCTGTGTAGCCGACGGCCGCTGCAACGACGCGCGCGAAATCGGCGATCGTGATGTCCTCGCCGGTGCCGATGTTGACCAGCTCCGAATCCGAATAGGTCTTCATCAGATGCACGCAGGCATCCGCCATGTCGTCGACATAGAGGAATTCGCGCCGCGGCGTTCCCGTGCCCCAGACGACCACCTCGGGTGCATCGGCAAGCCTGGCCTCGTGGAAGCGGCGGATCAGCGCCGCGACGACGTGGCTGTATTCAGGATGGTAGTTGTCGCCGGGACCATAGAGATTGGTCGGCATCACGTTGATGAAGTCGGCGCCGTACTGGCTGCGATAGGCCTCGACCATCTTGATGCCGGCGATCTTGGCAATCGCATAGGGCTCGTTGGTCGGCTCCAACGGCCCGGTCAGCATCGCGTCCTCGCGCAACGGCTGGGGGGCGAGCTTGGGATAGATGCAGGACGAGCCGAGAAACATCAGCTTCTCGGCGCCGTTCACATGCGCGGCGTGGATGACATTGGCAGCAATCGCGATGTTGTCGTAGATGAACTCGGCGCGCAGCGTGTTGTTTGCGACGATGCCGCCGACCTTCGCCGCAGCGAGGAACACGACCTGCGGCCTGGCGCGCGCGAACCATGCGAACACGGCCGCCTGATCGCGCAGATCGACCTCGCTGCGCGGCACCGTCAGCAGCTCGACGCCTTCGCTCGCCAGCCGCCGCACCAGCGCGCTGCCGACCATGCCGCGATGGCCCGCGACGAAGACACGCTTGCCGCCGAGATCAAACGGCGTTGCCAATGCTCGCCTCCCGCCGCGCGGCGCACAGATCGCTGGCGACCATTTCCTTGACCAGCTCGGCGAAGCTCGTCCTCGGTTTCCAGCCGAGCTTGTCGCGCGCCTTGCTGCAATCGCCGATCAAGAGGTCGACCTCGGTCGGGCGGAAATAGGTCGGGTCGATCCGCACCACCACCTTGCCGGACTTGGCGTCGATCCCGGTCTCCTCGACCCCCTCGCCGCGCCATTCGATGCGGCGATCGACCTCGGCGAAGGCGAGCTCGACCAGCTCGCGCACCGAATGGGCCTCACCGGTCGCCAGCACGAAATCGTCGGGCGTATCGGCCTGCAGGATGCGATGCATGCCCTCGACATAGTCGCGCGCATGGCCCCAGTCGCGCTTGGCCTCGAGATTGCCGAGATAGATCGTCTCCTCCAGGCCGATCTCGATGCGGGCGACGCCGCGGGTGATCTTGCGGGTCACGAAGGTCTCGCCACGGATCGGGCTCTCATGGTTGAACAGGATGCCGTTGCAGGCGAACATCCCATAGGCCTCGCGATAGTTCACGGTGATCCAGTAGCCATAGAGCTTGGCGCAGCCGTAGGGCGAGCGCGGATAGAACGGCGTGGTCTCCCGCTGCGGGATCTCCTGCACCAGACCGTACAGCTCCGAGGTCGAGGCCTGGTAGAAGCGCGTCTGCTTCTCCATGCCGAGAATGCGAATGGCTTCCAACAAGCGCAGAACCCCGAGCGCATCGGCATTGGCCGTGTATTCCGGGCTCTCGAAGCTGACGCCGACATGGCTCTGGGCGGCGAGATTGTAGATCTCGTCGGGGCGGATCTGCTGCACCAGCCGGATCAGGTTGGTGGAATCGGTCATGTCGCCGTAATGCAGCAGGAACGGCACGTTGCCTTCGTGCGGATCCTGGTAAAGATGATCGACCCGCGCGGTATTGAAGGATGACGACCGCCGCTTGATGCCGTGCACGGTGTAGCCGAGGCCGAGCAGATATTCGGCCAAATAAGCGCCATCCTGGCCGGTGACGCCCGTAATCAGCGCCACGCGACCGCTGCAATCCTGCCCCGCCATACTCACTCCAACACCGTCTCGGCCCTTCAAGGCCGGAGTTCCCGGTGAGCAGTCCACAGCCGAGGCCGCGGGTCAAGCTCAACGACGAACCAGCGCCGGATAGACCCTGAAGGGGCCTGCGAAAAGCGGAATCTAATCCCCGTAACAGCGCAGGCTGTCGAGATCGATGACCGTCACTCCGCCATATTCCACGCGCAGCAGGCCTTCGCGCTCCAGCGTCTTCAGGCATTGATTGGCATTCTGCCGCGACAGGCCCGAGAGCGCGCCGATCTCCTCCTGGGTGATCTCCAGGTGACGGGTCGTATTCGGGTAGAGGATCGGATTGAACAGCGAAGCGATGCTGCGGGCGAGCCGCGCCGTCGCATCCAGCGTGCGGCCGACCTCGACCAGGCCGATGAACTGGCCGAGCCGCTCGTTGAGCTGGGTGACGAGGAAGCGGTTGAAGCCGACGCTGTTCTCGAACAGCCACATGAAGGTCGGCCGCTCCATCAGCGCGACGCGCGTATCGCGCAGCGCCACGACATCATAGCGGCGCGGCTCGTTCTTCAGCACGCTGCCCTCGCCGAACCAGGCGCCCGCCGACATGCCGGCGAAGGTGGTGGCCTTGCCGCCGCGTGACACCGTGCTCATGCGTGCCAGACCGGTGACGATACCGGTCCAGTATTCGAACGGGTCGCCGCGAACGAAGATGTGCTCGTTGGCCGCATAGGAACGCTCGACGATGCCGGACGAGGCGGTGTCGATTTCCTCGGGCTTCAAATGGCGGGACCATGGCGCGATGCGCAGAAGGGTATCGGAAGAGATCAAGCCGTCATCTCGTCTCGTGGAAGCTCGCGGCGACCATATTGCATCGCAACAATCCTGCGGTGAAATTTGCCTGGGAAATGTCAGGCGCAAGACAGTTCCTGATAGCGCTTTCCCCTATCGAGGACCACCGCCTTCGACTCGCGCATCCCGGGATGGGATGACGCGCGCCTGAGATGCGGCAAAATGCACCCGCTCGGGTGGCCCGTCATTCGTCGGATGGCGCGGAACTCATGCCCGGGATAGGATTGCAACCGATGCGACGAGCCTAACGTCGCACGACACGATGCCTGAAGAGCGCGCCAAGCGCCGAAGACAGTTCGGGAGGACGACTTGGACTATACGTTGGAAGCGCGCGGAGTCTCGCTGCGTTTCGGTGGGGTGAGAGCCCTGACCGACGTTAGCTTCGGCGTGCGCGAAGGCGAGCTGTTCTCGATCATCGGCCCCAACGGCGCCGGCAAGACCTCGATCGTCAACTGCATCTCCGGCCGCTACAAGCCGACCGAAGGCCGCCTGTTCCATCGCGGCCGCGACATCACCGGCCTGCCGCCGAGCGCGCGCGCCAACATCGGCATCGGCCGCACCTTCCAGAACCTCGCGCTGTTCCACCACATGAGCGTGCTCGACAACATCATGGTCGGGCGGCATCACCTCTTGAAGAACAACTTCCTCACCGGCTCGCTCTACTGGCTCACCGGCGCACGGCGGGAGGAGTTGAAGCATCGGGAGAAGGTCGAGCAGATCATCGACTTCCTCGACCTGCAGTCGGTGCGCAAGGCGCCGGCCGGCACCCTCTCCTACGGTTTGCGCAAGCGCGTCGAGCTGGCGCGCGCGATGGCGCTCGAGCCACATCTCATCCTTCTCGACGAGCCGATGGCCGGCATGAACTTCGAGGAGAAGGAGGACATGGCGCGCTACATCGTCGACCTCAACGAGGAATTCGGCATGACGGTCGTGATGATCGAGCACGACATGGGCGTGGTCATGGACATCTCCCATCGCGTCATGGTGCTCGATTTCGGCCGCAAGATCGCCGAAGGCGACCCGGCCGCCGTGCTCGCCGATCCCCACGTCAAGCGCGCCTATCTCGGCGAGGAGGACGAGCTGCTGGTCGATCCCGACGAGGCGCCGTCCATCGCGGAGGACGCGGCATGATGGACTATGCAGGGCGCGTCCGGCAGGCCGACACCTATCCGAAGCTGCTGCGCCTCAATGCAAGCGAGCACGGCAAGGAGATTGCGCTGCGCGAGAAGAATCTCGGGCTGTGGAGGACCTTCACCTGGGTCGACTACCAGGCGCGGGTGCGCGACTTCGCGCTCGGCATGGTCGAGCTCGGGCTCGGCAAGGACGATGTGATCGGAATCATCGGCGACAACCGGCCGGACTGGGTCGCGGCCGAAATCGCGACCCACGCGATCCGGGCCTTGAGCCTGGGCCTCTATCGCGACGTGCTCGATGACGAGGCGGCCTATCTCTTGAACTATGGCGAGGCGCGGCTGGTCTTCGCCGAGGACGAGGAGCAGGTCGACAAGCTCTTGAACCTCGCCGACCGCGTGCCGGTGCTCAAGCACATCGTCTATTCCGATCCGCGCGGCATGCGCAAATATGACGATCCCCGGCTGCTGCCGGCCGACAAGCTCGCCGAGCTCGGCCGCAACAGAGCGGCGCGCGAGCCCGGCCTCTACGACCACATGGTCGATGCGACAAATGGCGATGACGTCGCGATCCTCTGCACCACCTCGGGCACGACATCGCATCCCAAGCTCGCGATGCTCTCGGCGGCGCGCGTGCTGAAACACTGCGCCACCTATCTCAGCTTCGATCCCAAGGGCCCCAACGATGAATACGTCTCGGTGCTGCCGCTGCCCTGGATCATGGAACAGGTCTATGTGCTCGGCAAAGGTCTGCTCTGCCGGATGAAGGTCAACTTCGTCGAAGAGCCGGATACGATGATGAACGACTTCCGCGAGATCGCGCCGACCTTCGTGCTGTTCGCACCAAGGGTGTGGGAGCAGATCGCGGCCGACGTTCGTGCCGCCGTCATGGACGCCTCGCCGCTGAAGCAGCGGCTCTATCATCTGGGCATGTCGACCGGCCTCGCCGCGCTGGAGAAGGGTCAGCATTCGAGCTTTGCCGATCTGCTGCTGTTCCGTGCGCTGCGCGACCGGCTCGGCTTCACCCGGCTGCGCTCGGCCGCCACCGGCGGCGCCGCGCTCGGGCCCGACACGTTCAAGTTCTTCCGCGCCATGGGCGTGCCCCTGCGCACGCTCTACGGCCAGACCGAGCTGCTCGGGGCCTACACGCTGCACCCCGACGACAAGGTCGATCCCGACACGACCGGCGTGCCGATGTCCCAGGACATCGAGATCAAGATCGACCAGCCCGACAGCCAGGGCATCGGCGAGATCCTGGTGCGCCACCCGAACATGTTCTTGGGCTACTACAAGAACCCGGAGGCCTCGACCGCCGACGTCAAGGACGGTTGGATGCACTCGGGCGATGCCGGCTATTTCAACCGAGAGAAGCAGCTCGTCGTCATCGACCGCATCAAGGATCTCGCCGAGACCGCACGCGGCGAACGCTTCTCGCCGCAATATATCGAGAACAAGCTGAAATTCTCGCCCTACATTGCGGAAGCCGTCGTGCTCGGTGCCGGCCGCGAGCATCTGGCGGCGATGATCTGCATCCGCTACTCGATCATCTCGAAATGGGCGGAGAAGAACCGCATCGCGTTCACCACCTACTCCGATCTCGCCTCGCGCAACGAGGTCTATGCGCTGCTGCAGCGGGAAGTGGAAACGGTCAACGCGACCTTGCCCCCGGCGCAGCGCATCGCCCGCTTCCTCCTGCTCTACAAGGAGCTCGACGCCGACGACGGCGAGCTG
This sequence comes from Bradyrhizobium sp. SZCCHNRI3043, assembly GCF_032377735.1. Lineage (NCBI taxonomy): Bacteria > Pseudomonadati > Pseudomonadota > Alphaproteobacteria > Hyphomicrobiales > Nitrobacteraceae > Bradyrhizobium > Bradyrhizobium sp. SZCCHNRI3043. The sequence goes on along the minus strand of NZ_JAUHID010000001.1, from coordinate 1,161,025 downwards.
ACCCGCACCCGCAAAGTCCGCCGCAGCGTCATCAACGAGAAATACGCCGGCATCATCGACGGAATCTATGGCGGCAAGCCGGACATCCCGGTGGACACCATCATCCGTTTCCAGGACGGCACCACCCAGCGCATCCGCACCACGCTGAAGGTCGTCGACCTCGGCGGCCATGGACCCATGGCGGAGGCCGCGGAGTGATGAGTCTTCCGTCACATGAGATCGTCATGCGCGGGCTCGACCCGCGCATCCATCCTATTGGGAAGATCTCTGATGCGATGGATCGCCGGGTCAAGCCCGGCGATGACGAGTGAGACCGATCATGAACACCGCCTTCCTCCTCCAACTCCTCGTCAACGGCCTCGTGGTCGGCACGCTCTACGGCGTGGTCGCGATGTCGTTTGTGCTGATCTACAAGGCGACGCAGGTCGTCAATTTCGCGCAAGGCGAGCTGCTCCTGATCGGCGCCTGGGTGTGCTGGGCATTGCTGACGAAATATCAAGTGCCGTTCTGGGTGGGCATGCCGCTCACGCTGTTCTTCATGTTCGCGTTCGGCATCGCGATCCAGGTCGTGATCCTCCGGCCTATGATCGGCGAGCCCATCATCTCCGTCATCATGGTCACGATCGGTCTGTCGACCGTGTTCCAGGCGGCGCTGAAATGGATGTTCGGCGTTAACCCGCAGCCGTTCCCGCCGGTGTTCGCCAGCACGTCCGTCGACCTGTTCGGACTGCAAATCCAAACGGTCTACGTCATGAGCCTCGCGGTGTCGGTCCTGATGATGCTTGGCATGGCGTGGTTCTTCAAGGCTTCCAAATACGGCCTTGCGATGCGGGCCACCGCCTTCAACCAGCAGGTCGCGCAGTCGCTCGGCATCTCCGTCAAGAACGTGTTCGCGATGGCCTGGGCGATCTCGGCGACTGTCTCCGCCGTGGCCGGCGTCGTCGTCGCCGTGGTCAACGGCGTCTCCTCCGGCCTGTCGGCCTACGGCATCAAGGTGTTTCCGGCGGCGATCCTCGGTGGCCTCGACTCCGTCGGCGGCGCCGTGCTCGGCGGCATCATCATCGGCCTCTTGGAGAACATCGCGCAATATGTCGACAGCCAGTATCTGCACTGGGGCAATCTCTACGAGATCGCGCCGTTCTACGTCCTGATCATCATCCTGATGATCAAGCCCTACGGCCTGTTCGGCACCAAAGACATCGAGCGGATATGAGCATGATCGCCGAAAAGTGGAGGCCGGTTTTCGGTAACGATCATGCTCAAACAAAACAGAAGGGCGCGCCCATGACTCAATTCAAGCCTCAGGCGAGATAGAGCCCGCCATGGTCGCACGTTCCACGATCCCCGCCGGTGACTTCCGCACCTCCTACGCGGCCGACACCACGATCTTCCCGACCAGAACCAGCCGCAATTTCGCGATTGCGGGCGTGATCCTCTTGTGCTTCGCGCCGCAGGCGTTCTCCGAATACTGGCTGTCGGTCTCGATCCAGATCGGCATCTTCGCGATCGCGGCGCTTGGCCTCAACATCCTGGTCGGCTTCACCGGCCAGATCTCGATCGGCCAGGCCGGCTTCTTCCTGCTCGGCGCCTTCACCTCGGCCTACATCAACAACACCTATGCCATCCCGGTGTTCTTCGCGATCCCGCTCGCGGGCGTGATCACGGCCCTCGTTGGTCTGATCTTCGGCCTTCCGGCAGCGCGGCTGAAGGGGCTCTATCTCGTCATCGCCACCCTCGCTGCGCAATATATCCTGCTCGACTTCTTCTCCCGCGCCGAATGGTTCTCCGGCGGCTCGGTGCCGGCCTCGGCCAATCCGTTCTCGATTCTAGGCTACACGCTGCGCGGCGACCGGCAATATTTCTATGTCGTGCTGGCCTATGTCGTGGTCTGCTACCTCCTGGTCACCAACCTGATGCGCACCCGCGACGGCCGCGCACTGATCGCGATCCGCGACCATTATCTCTCCGCCGAGATCATGGGCATCAACCTGACCAAATATCGCACGCTCTCGTTCGGCCTCGCCGCCTTCTTCGCCGGCATCGCGGGCGCGCTCTACGCGCATTACCAGCTCGTGATCTCGCAGGAGGGTTTCGGCATCGAGCGCTCGATCCTCTTCCTGGCCATGATCATCATCGGCGGCACCGGATCGATCATGGGCACATTGATGGGGACCACGTTCGTCGTGCTGCTGCCGGAATCGATGGAGTGGCTCAGCCACAATCTGAAGGGCAGTGCCATCGACAAGGCGCTCGCGCTCAACAACAACATCACTTTTTTGCGCGAGATCGCAATCGGCCTGATCATCATCGCCTTCCTGATGTTCGAGCCGGACGGGCTGGCGCATCGCTGGCGACAGATCAAGACATACTGGAAGCTTTATCCGTTCTCACATTGAACTCAACCAACAGGGACCGGCGACAATCCGGCCCGAACGCACCACAGGAGGAAGCACTATGACGATGAAATCATTGCTGGGCTCGGCGGCTCTCGCGCTGCTCGCAGGCGCCTTCGCTTCAACGGCGCAGGCGCAGCAGATCGCGATCGGCCATCTGCAGGATCTGTCGGGCGGCACGTCCGACGTCGGTACACCCTATGGCCAGGCCGTCGTCGACAGCTTCGCCTGGGTCAACAAGAACGGCGGCATCGGCGGCAAGCAGCTCGCGGTCGATAGCAACGACTATGGCTACCAGGTGCCGCGCGCGATCGCACTGTACAAGAAGTGGTCGGCGCCGGACAACAAGGTCGCGGCGATCATGGGCTGGGGCACCGCGGACACCGAGGCGCTGACCGGCTTCCTCGCCAACGACAAGATCCCTGACATGTCGGGCTCCTACGCCGCCGCGCTGACCGACCCCGAAGGCACCAGCGGCAAGGCCAAGCCCGCCCCGTATAACTTTTTCTACGGCCCGAGCTACTCGGACGCGCTGCGCGCCGAGCTGACCTGGGCGGCCGAGGACTGGAAGGCCAAGGGCAAGCCGGGCAAGCCGAAATTCGTCCACATGGGCGCCAACCACCCCTATCCCAACGCGCCGAAGGCTGCGGGCGAAGCGCTCGCCACCGAGCTCGGCTTCGAGGTGCTGCCGCCGCTGGTGTTCGCGCTCGCGCCCGGCGACTACAGCGCGCAGTGCCTGAGCCTGAAGAGCTCGGGCGCGAACTACGCCTATCTGGGCAACACCGCGGCGTCCAACATCTCGGTGATGAAGGCCTGCAAGAATGCCGGCGTCGAGGTGCAGTTCCTGTCCAACGTCTGGGGCATGGACGAGAACGCCGCCAAGACCGCGGGCGATGCCGCCAACGGCGTCGTCTTTCCGCTGCGCACCTCGGTGGCCTGGGGCGGCGATGCGCCGGGCATGAAGACGGTGCAGGAAATCTCGAAGATGTCCGACCCGACCGGCAAGGTCTACCGCCCGGTGCACTACGTCGCCGCAGTCTGCTCGTCGCTCTACATGAAGGAGGCGATCGAGTGGGCTGCGAAGAACGGCGGCGCCACCGGCGAGAACGTCGCCAAGGGCTTCTACCAGAAGAAGGACTGGGTGCCGGCCGGCATGGAAGGCGTCTGCAGCCCCTCGACCTGGACCGACAAGGATCATCGCGGCACCATGAAAGTCGACCTCTATCGCGCGCGCGTGACGGGTCCGACGGATGGCGACCTCAACGAGCTCATGGCCAAGGGCGTGATCAAGCTCGAGAAGGTGAAGACCATCGAGCTGCCGCGCAAAGCCGAATGGGCTGGGTGGTAGTTCCTTACACCAGCGTCATGGCCGGGCAGAAGCGCGAAGCGCGTCTTTGCACAATCCCCCGGCCATCCACGTCTTGCTTCACACGCTGATAGGCGTGGATGCCCGGGTCAAGCCCGGGCATGACGACGGATAGAGTGTCGCCATGACCGATACACTGGAAAATCTGCGGACGGCCGCAACTGCTGGGGCACCCGCCCCCCTGCTCTCCGTCCGCAACATCGAGGTCGTCTATGACGACGTCATCCTGGTGCTGCGCGGGCTCAGCCTCGATGTGCCCAAGGGCGCGATCGTCGCGCTGCTCGGCGCCAACGGCGCCGGCAAGTCGACGACGTTGAAGGCGATCTCCGGCCTCTTGAAGACCGAGGACGGCGAGGTGACGCGCGGCGAGATCATGTTCGACGGCGCGCGCATCGACGGCATCGATCCGGAGAAGATCGTCCGTCGCGGCATCTTCCAGGTGATGGAAGGACGCCGCATCGTCTCCGACATGACCTCGCTGGAGAACCTCAAGCTCGGCGCCTTCACGCGCAGCGATCGCGAGGTCAACAGCGACATCGAGATGGTGTTCAACTATTTCCCGCGGCTGAAGGAGCGCACCGGCCTCGCGGGCTATCTCTCCGGCGGCGAGCAGCAGATGCTGGCGATCGGGCGCGCGCTGATGGCGCGGCCGAAGATGATCCTGATGGACGAGCCGTCGATGGGCCTGTCGCCGCTGCTGGTCAAGGAGGTGTTCGCGATCATCAAGGAGATCAACCGCGATCTCGGCGTCACCATCCTGCTGGTCGAACAGAACGCGCGCGCGGCGCTGTCGGTCGCCAGCCACGGCTACATCATGGAACAGGGCAAGGTGGTGCTCGACGGCACCGCGGATGCCTTGCGCGACAATGAGGACGTCAAGGAGTTCTACCTCGGCGGCGCCGGCGACCAGCGCAAGAGCTTCAAGAACCTGAAGAGCTTCAAGCGGCGGAAGCGGTGGCTGTAGCCGAACTCTCTCCTCGTCATGGCCGGGCTTGACCCGGCCATCCACGCGCGAGCCGCAACGACGAACGACGTGGATGCCCGGGACAAGCCCGGCCATGACGACCGCAAGATTCAAGGACTGGGTACGATGACCCACTACGACGCCCTCGAAACCCGTGATCCCGCAGCCCGCGAGCAGGATCTGTTCGGCCGCCTGCCCGACGTGCTGCACGCGGCGATGAAGGCGCCGGCCTATGCCGCGCTGCTGCAGGGCATCGATCCCCAGGACATCACGACGCGCGCTGCGCTCGCGCAACTGCCGGTGCTGCGCAAATCCGAGCTGCCTGCCCTGCACAAGGCGGCCCCGCCATTCGGCGGCTTCGTCGCGCAGGCGCCCGGCGCGTTCTCGCGCCTGTTCACGTCGCCCGGGCCGATCTTCGAACCGGAGGCGGCGCACAACGATCCCTGGCGCGGCGCCCGCGCGCTGTTTGCCTCCGGCTTCCGTCCCGGCGACGTCGTGCTGAACACCTTCAGCTATCACCTCACGCCCGGAGGCTTCATCTTCGACGCCTCGGCGCGCGCGCTCGGCTGCGCGGTGATCCCGGCGGGGCCTGGGAACACCGAGGCGCAGTTCGAGCTGATCGAGGCCTACCGGCCGATCGGCTACAGCGGCACGCCGGACTTCTTGAAGATCCTGCTCGACGGCGCCGCCAGCGCCGGTCGCGACGTCTCCTCGATCAAGCGCGCGCTGGTGTCGGGCGCGGCGTTCCCGCCATCGCTGCAGGCCGAGATCAAGGGCCGCGGCATCGACGCCTATCAGGCGTTCGGCACCGCCGATCTTGGCATCGTCGCCTACGAGACCGCCGCGCGCGAGGGCATGGTGGTCAACGAGGACCTGATCTTCGAGATCGTCCGGCCCGGCACCGGCGATCCGGTCCAAGAGGGCGATGTCGGCGAGATCGTCGTCACCTCGCTCGATCCCCACCATCCTTGGATTCGCCTGGCACTCGGCGATCTCACCGCCGCTCTCCCGGGTCTCAGTCCGTGTGGCCGCACCAACATGCGGATCAAGGGCTGGATGGGGCGCGCCGACCAGACCACCAAGATCAAGGGCATGTTCGTGCGCCCCGAGCAGGTCGCCGAGATCGGCAAGCGCCACCCGGAGCTCGGCCGCCTCCGCCTGGTCGTAACCCGTGCCGGCGAGACCGACGCGATGACCTTGAAGGCCGAGTGCGCGGCGCCCGCAGCCGACCTGCAAGAGGCGCTGGCCGCCAGCCTGCGCAGCGTCACCAAGCTCAGCGGCCAAGTCGAGCTGGTCGCGCCGGGCACGCTGCCCAACGATGGCAAGGTGATCGCCGACGAGCGGTGAGCGCGCGCAAGTTCCGCTCAAGTAGAAGCCCTGCACCAGCGGCATGAGCAGCGCGGCACGCACCGCTGTCCGCGCAATTGTCGCGCTGCGCGCGCTCTCCTATACAGCCATGTCGCCTCTCTCGGAGTTCGTCCGCATGGCCTTCCCGCGCGCATCCAAAGCCCTGTCCCGCTTCACTGTCCTCGATTTGACGCGGGTGCGCGCCGGCCCGACCTGCGCGCGGCAGTTCGCCGATTGGGGCGCCAACGTCATCAAGATCGACGCCATGATGGAGGATGGCGGCGAAGCGCTTGGCGGCCCGCGCCGCGGCGCCGACTTCCAGAACCTGCATCGCAACAAGCGCGCGATGACGCTCAATCTGAAGGATCCGAAGGGCGTCGACGTGTTCATGCGGCTCGCCGAAAAAGCCGACGTCGTGATCGAGAACTACCGGCCCGACGTCAAGACCAAGCTCGGCATCGACTATGAGGCGGTGCGCAAGGTCAATCCGCGCATCGTCTATGGCAGCATCTCCGGCTTCGGCCAGGATGGTCCCTATGCCAAGCGGCCCGGTTTCGACCAGATCGCGCAGGGCATGGGCGGGCTGATGTCGATCACCGGGGCACCTGGCGAGGGTCCGATGCGCGCGGGCATCCCGATCGCAGATCTCTCGGCAGGGCTCTCTTGCGCGATGGGTATCCTCACGGCGCTGCTCGAGCGCGAGGTCTCCGGCGAGGGCCAGTGGGTCCAGACCTCGCTGCTGCAGGCGCAGATCTTCATGCTCGACTTCCAGGCCGCCCGCTGGCTGATGGAGAAGGAGGTCGCGCCGCAGGCCGGCAACAATCATCCGACCAGCATCCCGACCGGCGTGTTCAAGACCTCCGACGGCTACATCAATATCGCCGCGACCGGCGGCCGAATCTGGGAGCGGCTGTGCCAGACGCTCGGTGCCTCCCAATGGATCGACAATCCGGACTACGCGACGGCACCGGCGCGTTCGAAGAACCGCGACGCGCTCAATGCCGAGATCAACGCACGCACGCTCGCCAAGACGAGCGAGCAATGGGTCGCCGAGCTGAATGCCGCGGGCGTGCCGTGCGGGCCGATCTACGCCATCGATCAGATGTTCGAGGACCCGCAGGTCAAGCATCTCGGCATGGCGCAGCCGGTGCCGAACGACGACGGCCGCCACATCACGCTGGTGGCGCAGCCCTTCACCCTGTCACGCACGCCCAGCCGGATGGCGGCGCGGCCGCCGGAATTCGGCGAGCAGACCGAGGAGATCCTGTCCGAATTCGGCTTCACCGACGGCGAGATCGCCGATCTCCGACTGCATCGCGTCGTGTGAGCAGGTGCAATATGTCCAAGCTGCGGCATCCCGCCGCTGTGGCCCAGATGTCACCACGTTGGAACTTCAGACTTGGCCGGATTGAGGCCAAGGCAAGATCGGGTTAATCTCTTCGCATCAGTTGATCGCGGACCCCCTCGGGGCCCGTGCGTGTGAGGAGTAGCGGATCATGAGCGCATCCGAGTTGAACGAGTTTCTGACGGCGATGAACATCGTGCGCGACGTCAACGGAGCCGCTTTGAATCACCCCGGCGCTCTGCCGTTCGACGAGACGATGCTCGACAACGAGTCCGACTGGTACCACATGCCGGTGGCCGAGAAGGCCAACTGAAGCTGACCTTCCTCGGGTTCGCGCGCTCTCTTTCCTACATCGCCTTTGCCCAAAGCCTCCTTCCGAGAAGCCGGACGGAGGCTTTTTCATTTCGAGGCGCAACCGGGATGAGCTGCGAACTCTGATCCACCGAACGCAAAAAAAGCCCGACGCAAGCGCCGGGCAAGGGATCGTCTCGGGAGGAAACATCAGGGCGCGATGACCAGAGATCAGGCACCGCGCGTGAGCAGTTCAGAACTGCCCATGAATGAAGCCTACCACTCTCCTGCCTAAAAAGCTGTCATCGCAAAGACACAACCTCTGGAGAAGCGCCGGACGGCTTCGAACATCGGTACGATTGTTTTGGTGTTCCCAGCCAAGCTCTATCCACCACAATCCGCAAACCAATTACGGCATGGTCCCAATCAGAAACTCGCAACTGATGCCGATGGTCGTTGGAGCCTCAGCGTGGCCTGTTCACCCGCCGCGTTTGGTCTGCTCGGTCCGCGAGGCTGACGCGCAGGGAGAATCTGGGCAATTCAGGTGCTCGTCGCGGTCTATCCGCAGCGTTTGAGGCAGGATCGCTGATGCCACAGCCCATGCTGCACATGGCCCGCCGCATGCGCGCCATTCGATTGCGGAACGACCACGCACAACCGGGAGCGAAGGCTGGTTCGTATCGAGTGTTGCACGACGGTCACAGGCAGCGACGAACTTAGGCCATCTCGAAATCCACCCAAAAAATCACAGTACCCGCCAAGGCGATCTTGGCTGCTCTTGACGAAATGCCGTCTGGCACGATGGGAGGCGCCTGACGGCGTCTGCATGACATGGATTCAATCGCGAAGATGCAAAGGCCGACGTGCTGATCGCAAACCGATCCGGTCCCCATACGGTCTCGCGGTCGAGGCGGTTGTGCTGGTTGTCAGCGGCCGCGCTGGTCACCCCGGTGCTTGCGGCGGCGCCAGCCATTGCGCAGGCCACCAGAGGCGGCGCCGGCGGCAGCGGCCAGGACACCTTCGCCAATGGCGGTGCCAGCTCGGCCACGGCCGTTGGAAATGTCGGCGCCAATGCACCTATTCCTACCCGAGGCGGCGGCGGTGGCGGCGCCGGCACACTCGGCGGGGCCGGCGGCAGCGATTCGACCGGTGCCGCACCGGGTGGCAGCGGCGGGATCGGTCCGGGCGCCAACGGAATAAGCGGTCAAAGCGGCTTCTCGATTCACAGCGGAGGCGGAGGTGGTGGTGGCGCACATGGCGCCGTCGTAACCACGGACACGAGCAACTCTGCAGCGGTGTCGGGCGGCAATGGTGGACGTGGCGGCGCCACCACCGGGGATTTCGGCGGTGGCGGCGGCGGCGCCGGCGGATACGGGGTGGTCGTCGATGGCAACGGGCTCACCTACAGCAATGGCAGCAGCATCACGGGAGGCAAGGGCGGCAATGGCGGCGCGGCTGCCTCGCTAAATGTCGTCGTGAATGGCTGGGGTGGCAATGGCGGCCAGGGCGGTTACGGTATCTTTCTGACGGGAAGCGGCGTCGTGCTGAACAACGCCGGCACCATCAAAGGCGGTGGCGGCGGAAATGGTGGTGAGGCGCCATCCAGCACCCAACCGAATGCGAGTGGCGACGGTGGTAGTGGTGCCGCCGGCGTCGCCTTCGCCGCGGACGGCACGCTGATCAACTCCGGCACCATCACCGGCGGCGACGCAGGCGTGGCCGGCGCGACGGATACTAGTCGCTCCGGCACGGCTGGAAGGGCCGGTGCGGGCGTCATCGGCGCCAATCTCGCGATCATCAACAGCGGCACGATCTCGCGCGGTAACGGCTTCGGATTCTTCGTGGCCCCCGCCGCCATCAGCTTCACCGGCGGCAGCAACGTGCTGGAGATCTGGGCGAGCTCGATCATCAATGGCAATGTCGTCGGCACCGGCACCGATACGTTCCGGCTCGGTGGCGCCGCGAACGGCAGCTTCGACGTTTCCACGATCGGTGCGACCGCGCAATTCCAGGGCTTCTCGAGTTTCGTGAAGACGGGCACCGCGACCTGGACGCTGACCGGCACGACGACCGAGGTTACGCCGTGGAGCATCAACCAGGGCGCGCTCGCGGTGTCATCAGATGCCAATCTCGGCGATGCTTCCGGCAGCGTGTCGTTCGGTGGCGGCACGCTGCAATATCTCGCCGGCTTCAGCTCCAACCGGACCGTGACCCTCAATGCCGGCGGCGGCACGTTCGATACCAACGGCAACAACGCGACACTCGGCGGGACGATTTCGGGCACGGGCGGGCTCACCAAGGTCGGCGTGGGCATCCTGACCTTGTCAGGCACCAGCAGCTACACCGGGGCGACGACCATCAACGGCGGCGTGCTCGACGTCGAAGGTGCGATCATGAACACCTCTGGGGTGACCGTGAATGCCGGCGGCACCCTGACGGGTGCGGGTCTCGTCGATCCCCCGATGACGGTCGGCATCAATGCCAGCGGCACGCTGGCGCCCGGCAATGGCACCGCCGGCTCGTCGATGACCATCGTCGGCAATCTCGCCTTCCAGTCCGGTGCGTACTATCTGGTGCAGCTCGATCCGACCACGGCCTCATTCGCGAGCGTCACCGGATCGGCCACCCTCGGCGGAGCCACCGTCAACGCCGTGTTCGGCACCGGCGGCGGCTATATCGACAAGCGCTACACCATCCTGACGACGAGCGGCGGCATCTCGGGCGGCTTCGGATCGGTGGTGAAGACCAACCTGCCCTCCGGCTTCAAGACCAGCCTGAGCTACGACGCCAACAACGTCTATCTCGATCTGATCCTCGCCTTCGCCGTGCCCGGCGGACTCAACGGCAATCAGAAGACGGTCGGCGATACGCTGTCGGCGTTCTTCGATCGCACCGGCGATATTCCCGTCGTGTTCGGCAAGTTGAACCAGGCGGGCCTCACGCAGGCGTCCGGCGAGAGCGCCACCGGCGTGCAACAGACCACGTTCAACGCCATGAGCCAGTTCGCCAGCCTGCTGACCGATCCCTTCGCACAACGTCAAGCCAGCGGCGGGGGCGCGATCAGCTATGCTGACACATCCCGCAAGCGCACCGATGCTTTCGCGATGCTGACTGACGACAGGCCGGCCGACTTTGCGCAGCGCTGGAATGTCTGGGCGGCGGGCTTCGGCGGCTCGCAAACGACCAGCGGCAATGCAGTCGTCGGTTCCAACGATACCACCAGCCGCATCGCCGGCACCGCCGTCGGCGTCGACTACCGGATCGCACCGCGCACGATTGCGGGCTTCGCGCTCGGCGGCGGCGGCACCAGCTTCAGCGTCAACGGCCTCGGCTCCGGCCGCTCCGATCTGTTCCAGGCCGGCGCCTATCTGCATCATCATATCGGCCCGAGCTATCTGAGAGCGGCCCTGGCCTATGGCTGGCAGGACGTCACCGCGGATCGCACCGTCACCATCTCCGGTGCCGACCGGCTGCGCGCGACCTATCAAGCCAATGCCTGGATCGGCCGCATCGAGGGCGGCACGCGCTTCGTCGCTCCCATAGGCGGCATCGGCCTCACGCCTTACGCGGCTGCGCAGGTGACGAGCCTGCGCCTACCGGCCTATGTGGAGCAGGCCATCTCCGGCACGTCGACCTTCGCGCTGAGCTACACCGGCAAGACCGTCACCGACACACGTACCGAATTCGGCCTGCGCACCGACAAGTCCTATGCGCTGGCAGACGGCGCCCTCACCTTGCGCGGCCGCCTCGCCTGGGCGCACGACTTCAATCCCGATCGTTCGGTCGCAGCGACGTTCCAGACGCTGCCGGGCGCAAGCTTCGTCGTCAACGGCGCCGCGCAGGCGCGCGACTCCGCGCTGACGACGACCTCGGTCGAGATGAGCTGGCAGAACGGCTGGAGCGCCTTGGCGACGTTCGAAGGCGAGTTCTCGAGCGTCACCCGTTCCTATGCCGGCAAGGGCAGCGTGCGCTACACGTGGTAGGAGCGGCGTAGCCGATCGAGCCGCAGGCGTCCAGCTGGCAGGGCACGGGTGATCAGCGACAACCGTACTAAGCCTCGGCCTTCGCGGCCGGCGCTCCCGACTTGCTGAAGCTCGCGATCACACGATCGATCAGCGGCCAGAACAGCAGCACGATCGCCAGCGTCGTTATGGTGCCCACCAGCCCGTTCGCCCAGAACACCTTCATGTTGCCGCCGGAGATGATCATCGACTGCCGGAACGCGTCCTCGGCACGGCTGCCGAGCACCAGCGCCAAGGTGAACGGCGCCAGCGGGATCTTGATCTTCTTGAAGACATAGCCGACGACGCCGAAGCCGAGCATCAGCCAGACGTCGAACATCGCATTCTGGATCGCGTAGGCGCCGATGGCGCAGGACACCACGATCATCGGAGCGACGGCCGCGAACGGCACGCGCAGGATCGAGGCGAAGATCGGCACGGTGGAGAGCACCAGCACGAGACCGACGACATTGCCGAGATACATCGAGGCGATCAGGCCCCAGACGAAATCCTTGTGCTCCACGAACAACAGCGGTCCGGGATTGAGACCCCAGACCATCAGGCCGCCGAGCAGGATCGCCGCGGTGCCGGAGCCGGGGATGCCGAGCGCCAGCATCGGCAGCAGCGCCGCGGTGCCCGAGGCATGCGCCGCCGTCTCAGGCGCGAACACGCCCTCGATGCGGCCCTTGCCAAAACTGTCCGGATCCTTCGAGAAGCGCTTGGCGAGGTTGTAGCCCATGAAGGAGGCGGCAATCGCGCCGCCCGGCGTGATGCCGAGCCAGCAGCCGATCACCGAGGAGCGCAGCAGGGTCATCCAATACTTCGGCAGGTCCTTCCACACCGCGAGTACGGTGCGCAGCGAGATCGACGCGGCGTGGCCGCGCAGCGCCAGGCGCTCCTCCATCGTCAGCAGGATCTCGCTGATGCCGAACAGGCCGATGACCGCGACGAGGAAGTTGATGCCGCGCAACAAATCGGTCGAGCCGAAGGTCATCCGCAACTGACCGGACACGGTGTCCATGCCGACGCCGGCGAGCAGCAGGCCGAGCGCCATCGCGATGACAGTCTTGTGCTTGTCCTCACGCCCCAGCCCGACGAACGAGCAGAAGGTCAGCAGATAGACCGCGAAGAACTCGGGCGGACCGAACCTCAGCGCGAAGGACGAGATCCAGGGCGCCAGGAAGGTGATCAGCATCACCGCGACCAGCGAGCCGATGAACGACGAGGTGAAGGCGGCTGTCAGCGCCTCCGCCGCCTTGCCCTGCTGCGCCATCGGATAGCCGTCGAAAGTGGTCGCCACCGACCACGCCTCGCCGGGAATGTTGAACAGGATCGAGGTGATGGCGCCGCCGAACAGCGCGCCCCAGTAGATGCAGGACAGCATCACGATGGCCGAGGTCGGGTCCATTGAGAAGGTCAGCGGCAGCAGGATGGCGACGCCGTTGGGCCCCCCCAGCCCGGGCAGCACGCCGACGAAGACGCCGAGCACGAGCCCAACCATCATCAGCAGCAGCGTCTTCCAGGTCAGGAGGACCGCGAACCCGTGCAGCAGCAGACCCAAGGCTTCCATGATTTCATTCCAACTGTTTCCTCGTCATTGCGAGCGCAGCAAAGCAATCCAGAGTCGAGTGCGCAGCCCTGGATTGCGTCGTCGCGTTGCTCCTCGCAATGACGGGGGAGAGACCGGTGTCAGTACCCGAACGCCGCTTCGAGTGGGCCCTTCGGCATGATCACGTCGAACACGACGTCGAAAGTCACGAACATCACGGCGCTGAACAGCAACGCCGTGAGCAGCGATTTCCAGATCGCGATCTTGCCGACGAGGCGCATGAACCCGGCGATCAGCAGGAAGCTCGCGACGTAGATGCCGAGAAACTGCATTGCGATGCAGAACAGCAGCGTCGGCACGAATACCGCCATCACGCGCCGCAGTTGCGCGCGCGTCACGAAGGTCTCGACCGCTTCCTTTCTCGACACGAAGGCGGCGCCGATCCCGTAAAGGCTGGCGCCGCCGAGGATCACCGACAGATAGAACGGGAAGTAGCCGGGCTCCGGACCGGTCGAGTCCCAGGACGCGCCGGTCCGCCAATTGTCCCAGGCGAGCACGACCGCGAGCGCGAGCAGCAGCAGCGACACCGCGACGTCGACGGTCCGGGTGGAGGTGACGGCCGGAGAATCCTCCTCTGGCGCGGTCGGATCGTCGACGGCGATCTCGAGCTCAGCGTTGGACATCGATCCTCCTCATCCCCTCGCCCCGCCCCAGCCTCACTTGGCGACGAAGCCGGCTTCCGTCATCAGCTGCTTGTTGAGCGAGCCGTCCTCTTCGAGAAACTGCAGCATGTCCTTGCCGGTGAGGAAGATCGGCTTCAGCGCCTGCTTCTCCATGTAGTCCTTGTATTCCGGCGTCTGCACCAGCTTGCTGAACAGGTCGATGTAGAACTCCTGCTGCTCCTGGGTCACCTTGCCCGGCAGGAACATGCCGCGCAGCATCAGGTATTGCACGTCCAGCCCCTGCTCCTTGCAGGTCGGAATGTCGTTCCAGGACTGCGTCTCCGTGACCTTGGTCGTGTAGGAGATGCGCTCCTTGTCGAACACGCAGAGCGGACGCACCTGGCCGGCGCGCCAGACTTCGAGATTCTCGGAAGGATTGTTGACGTTCGCTTCGGTGTGCCCGCCAACCAGTTGGGTCGCGGCCTCGCCCCCCGACTTGTAGGGCAGATAGGAGAACTTGGCGCCGGTCTTCTTCTCCATGAAGACCGTGAGCACGTGATCCTCCCGCTTGGAACCGGTGCCGCCCAACTTGAACGGAGAACTCGATGCCTTGGCGGCTTCGACGAACTCCTTCACCGTCTTCGGGCCGTTGACGTTGTCCCACAGCACGAACTGATCGAGTGCGATTACCGCGACCGGCGACAGTTCGCGCCAGTCGAACGGCAGCTTGGCCGACAGCGGCAGCATGTAGATCAGCGAATAGGCGATCAGGACCTTGTTCGGATCGCCGTCGCTGGACTTCATGTACATCAGCGCCTCGGCCCCGGACGCGCCGCCCTTCAGCGACACGACCACCGGCTGCTTCAGCAGATTGTTCTTCTGAATGGCAGCCTGCATCATCCGCGCCATCTGGTCGGATGCACCGCCGGCGCCCGCGGCGACGACAATCTCGACCGGCTTGGTCGGCTCCCAGCCGGCAAAGGCCGGCGCAGTTGCGAAAAAGGCCGCCGTCGCGGCCGCGATCTTGATGAGTTTGCGCACGTGCTTTCTTCCCCGTTCGAAGCCCCAGCTTGCATCCTACCAGGATACTGCTGGCTTATTGTGGTCAGTTCAAGAACACAAGCATGATGCGACCTCATGTTCCTCGGCATAAGGTCGCAAGCACGGCATCGGACTACTTGCCTTTCCAGTTCGGCGTACGCTTGTTGAGGAACGCCTCCATGCCTTCGCGGAAATCCTCGCTCATATAGGCGCGCAGGATCAAATCCTCGCCCTCGTCCCGCGACAGGGTCCGGCGGATGCGGCGCACGGCCTCCTTGGTGACCTCGAGGGTGATCGGCGCGTGCGAGGCGACGAGCCTCGCGGTCTCCAGCGCGCGTGTCTGCAGCGTCTCGACGTCAGGCACGATCTCGTTGAGCAGACCGAGCGCGAGCGCCTCCGGCGCCTCGACCAGCCGGGCCTTGAAGATCAGGTCCTTGGTGCGCGCCGGTCCGATCAGGGAGACCACGCGCGAGATGTTCGACATCGACAGGCAGTTGCCGAGCGTGCGCGCGATCGGAAAACCGATACGTGTCGTCTCGGTGCCGATGCGAATGTCGCAGCAGGCGGCAATGCCGGCACCGCCGCCGGTGCAGGCGCCCGCGATCGCCGCAATCACCGGCACACGGCACAGTTCGAGCGTGCCGAGCACGCGGTCGATCCGCGCCTCGTAGTCGAGCGCATCCTGCGCGGTCTTGAAGGCACGAAACTGGGAGATGTCGGTGCCGGAGGCGAAGGCCTTGTCGCCCGCGCCAGTCAGGATCAGCGCCTTGATCGACCGATCGGCGTTGATGGCCTCGCAGATCGAGGCCATCCGGTCGTACATTGCGAACGTCATCGCGTTGCGCGCCTGCGGCCGGTTGAAGGTGATCTTGGCGATGCCGTCGTCGACGGCATAGATCAGATCGTCGGAGCCGGTCACAGGTGCGTTCATCAGGCCACCTTCGGAATCGGCGCTGCCTCGCGCGCCTTCAGGACATCCATCGCCGCGAGCACGCCACCTGCACGATGCGGCACGCCAGCGAGCGCAAGGCCCATCTCGACGCCTGCAAGCGTGCCCATCAGCATCAAGTCGTTGAAGTGACCGATATGACCGATGCGGAAGACCTTGCCCTTGATCTTGTTGAGGCCGGTGCCGAGCGACATGTCGAAGTTTTCCAGCACCGTCTTGCGGAACTGATCGGCGTCATGGCCCTCGGGCATGACCACGCCGGTCAGCGCCGGCGAATGCGCCTGCGGATCCTGACACTGCGTATCCAGGCCCCAGGCCTTGACAGCAGCCCGCGTCGCAAGGCTGTGGCGGCGATGACGCGCAAACACGTTGTCGTGGCCTTCCTCCTCCAGCATCTTCAGCGCCTCGTTGAGGCCCATCAGCAGATTGCACGCCGGCGTATAGGGGAAGGTACCAAGCTTGTTGAAGGTGATGATCTCCTGCCAGTCCCAATAGGAGCGCATGCCGGGATTGGCCTTGGCGGCGGCGAGCGCCTTCTCCGAGACGGCGTTGAAGCCGAGGCCCGGCGGCAGCATCAGGCCCTTCTGCGAGCCAGCGACGGAGACGTCGACGCCCCACGCGTCGTGCTCATACTCCATCGAGCCGAGGCCAGAGATGGTGTCGACCATCAGGAGCGCCGGGTGGCCGGCCCGGTCGAGCGCCTTGCGCACCTCGAGCGGCGGCGTCAGGCAGCCGGTCGAGGTCTCGTTGTGCACGACGCAGACGGCCTTGATCTTGTGCGCCTTGTCATCGACCAGACGCTGCTCGATCGCCGCAATGTCGGCGCCATGGCGCCAGTCGCCGGGGATGAAGTCGACGTCGAGCTTGAACTTGTCGGCGATGCCACGCCACAGCACCGCGAACTGGCCGGTCTCGGCCATCAGCACCTTGTCGCCAGGCGCGAGCGTGTTGACGATCGCGGCTTCCCACGCGCCGGTGCCCGACGACGGATAGATGATCACCGGCTGCTTGGTGCGGAAGATTCGCTGCGATGCAGTCAGCACGGCGAAGCCGAGCTCGGCGAACTCGGGACCGCGATGGTCCAGCGTCGGCATATCCATCGCGCGCAGCACGCGGTCGGGCACGTTGGTCGGCCCCGGAATCTGAAGAAAATGCCGTCCTGTGTGCACAGTCATTGGCGTCCGTCCCCGGTCATTTGGTTGGTGCGCGGGCGTGGCATCCCACGCGCTGGCCGCGCTTTTCTCCCGCCAGACCGCTGGCGTCAACAAAGAAGACGCAAGCACCGATCGCTTCGGGCTGACATCCCTCAGATGCACACGAATCCCCTTCTCCTGTGCAGTGCGGCATAGCGGGACGTCCCAGCTTGCTGCACGCGATTTGGCCTCATTTCACCGCAGCCAGATGGCGCGGCGCATTGCCCTCCAATGGCTCTCCAAGCAGCGCCATCGCGGCATCGACGCCGCCGGCACGATGCGGCACGCCGGCCGCACGCAGCCCCATCTCGACACCGCTCAGCGCAGCCACCAGGGTCAGCGCGTTGCACTCGCCGAGATGGCCGATGCGGAACACCTTGCCCGCGACCTTGGACAGGCCCGAACCGAGCGACATGTTGTAGTTGTCGAGCACGACCTGACGGAACTGATCCGCGTCATGGCCCGGCGGCATCAGCACGGCGGTCAGCACCGGAGAGAAATCCTTCGGCTCCTGGCACAGCACCTCCAGGCCCCAATGCTCGACGGCGGCGCGGGTCGCGGCCGCAAGCCTGAGGTGGCGCGCGAACACCTGATCGAGACCCTCCTCGAGCAGCATCGCAATCGCTTCACGCAGACCGTAGAGCAGGTTCGTCGCCGGCGTGTAGGGGAAGAAGCCGTTCGCGTTCAGCTTCAGCATGTCTTCCCAGTCCCAGAACGAGCGCGGCATCTTGTTGGCCTTGGCAACAAGGCGCGCCTTGTCCGAGATGGCGTTGAAGCCGAGCCCCGGCGGCAGCATGAAGCCCTTCTGGGAGCACGACACGGCGACGTCGACCTTCCACTCGTCGAATCGGAAGTCGGCCGAGGCGAGACCAGAAATCGTGTCGACCATCAGCAGCGCCGGATGCTTGGCGCGGTCGATCGCGGCGCGCACCTCGCCGATCCGGCTGGTCGCGCCGGTCGAGGTTTCGTTGTGCACGACCATCACCGCCTTGAGCCGATGACCGGCGTCGGCAACCAGCTTCTCCTCGATGACGGCAGGATCGACGCCACGGCGCCAGTCGCCGGGAATGAAATCGACCTCGATTCCCCACCGCGCCGCCATCTGCCGCCACAGCGTGGCGAAGTGGCCGGTCTCGACCATCAGCACCTTGTCGCCCGGCGACAGCGTGTTGACGATGGCGGCCTCCCAGGCGCCGGTGCCCGAGGACGGATAGATGACTACCGGGCTCGTGGCCTTGAAGATCGCCTGCGAGCCACCGAGCACGGCCTTGCCGAGTTCGGCGAACTCGGCGCTGCGGTGATCGATCACCGGCATGTCCATCGCCCGCAGCACCCGCTCGGGCACCGGACTTGGGCCCGGAATATGCAAGAAATGACGGCCTTGGGGACGGGTCACGACAGAGCTCCGGGCGACGACGGCATTCTGGCACCAATGATTGCATTCAATTATTCAGCATGCAAGAGATTAAACGTATTCACACACAAGGTCGACCACATCTGTAACTATCGCTACAATGGGGTGAAATGAATTCCACGATTCCCGATATCGAGACGCCACCATTGGCAGATCCAAGTGGTCGACCTGCGCCTGCGCGGGACGAGACCTCGCTGCATGACGAGATCCTGGCACGGCTGCGCGACTACATCGTCGAGGGCCACGTCGCCGACGGCGGCCGCCTGTCCGAGCGCCAGCTTTGCGAAATGCTGGGGGTGTCCCGCACTCCCTTGCGCGAAGCGCTCAAGGTGCTCGCGGCCGAAGGCCTGGTCGAGCTGCTGCCCAATCGCGGCGCTCGGGTGCGCCCGCTCAGCGCCGCCGACATCCACGAATTATTCGACCTGATGGGAGGCCTGGAAGGGCTCGCCGGCCGCCTCGCCTGCGAGAAGATTTCGGATGAAGCGATCGAAAAAATCGAGCAGTTTCATCATGATATGTACGGGTTTTACATGCGGCAGGACATGCAGGGCTATTTCCGCATGAACCAGCTCATCCACCGCGCGATCGTGGATGCCGCCGCCAACGCCACCCTTCATGCGACCTATGAGAGCCTGGCGGGCCGCATCCGGCGGGTGCGCTTCTCGGCCAATTTCGCCCGCAAGCGCGAACGCTGGAGCGAGGCCATGCGCGAGCATGAGCTGATCCTCGACGCCCTGCGCCGGCGCGCCGGAAGCGAGCTGTCCGACATTCTGTTTCAACATCTGCGCAACAAGGGCGCGGCCGCGATCGCCTACTTCGGCGAGAGTCAGCCGCCAACGGCGGGAAGTAAGCCGGACAAGGTCGAATGACGCCCAGGATTGCGCAAATTTGCATGCAATCAGATTGACGCATTTGCAGAAATGAATGACACGGGGCTCAAGAGGGCCCGCCAGACGACAGCCGGGCCCGACCAGGGATCACCATGCCGAACGCCAAAGCCGGTCCGTCCAGGCTCGAACAGAAGCTCCGCGCCGAGATTGCAGGCGGCGTCTTCTTCGACCGCTTCAGCCGTGGCCGCTACGCCACCGACGCCTCGTTCTACCAGATCATCCCGGCCGGCGTGGTCGTGCCGCGCACGATGGACGAGGCACTGCGTACGCTCGCCCTCGCCCGCGACGACGGCCGCATCGTCACCCCGCGCGGCGGCGGCACCTCGCAATGCGGCCAGACCGTCAACGAGGGGATCGTCGTCGACTTCTCCAAGCACCTGAACCGCATCGTCTCTCTCGACGTCGAGGCTCGGACCTGCGTGGTCGAGCCGGGCATCGTGCTCGACGACCTCAATCGCCAACTCAAGCAGCACGGCCTGTGGTTTCCCGTCGACGTCTCGACGGCGTCGCGTGCCACGATCGGCGGCATGGCCGGCAACAATTCCTGCGGCGGCCGCTCGCTGCGCTACGGCACGATGCGCGACAACACCATCGCGATCGACGCGGCGCTCGCCGACGGCACGCTGGCGCATTTTGGCGAGGTGCCGCGAGACCTTCGTGACGTCAGCGCGCCGGACAGCGCTCACGTGCTGTTTCGCGACATGCTTGCGCTGGGCGAGCGCGAGGCCGCGGAGATCGCCGACAAGTTTCCCAAGGTGCAGCGCCGCGTCGGCGGCTACAATCTGGATGCGCTGACGCCGCGCAACGCCGCCAACAACCTGGCCCATCTGCTCGTCGGCTCCGAAGGCACCCTCGCCTTCTCCACCCGCATCGAGCTCAAGCTGTGGCCCCTGATCCGCACCAAGGTGCTCGGCGTCTGCCATTTCGGCAGCTTCTACGCGGCCATGGACGCGGCTCAGCACCTTGTGAAGCTGAAGCCGATCGCGGTCGAACTGGTGGACCGCACCATGATCGGGCTTGGACGCGACATCGCGATGTTCCAGCCAGTGATCGCCGCCGCCGTGCGCGGCGACCCCGACGCCATCCTGGTGGTAGAGTTCGCCGAAGAGACAACGGACGAGAACCTCGCCAAGCTGAAGCAGCTCTCCGAGTTGATGGGCGACCTCGGCTTCGCCTGGAGCAACGAGCCGCGCAAATGGGGCGGCGTGGTCGAGATATCAGACCCTGCCCTGCAGACCGCGGTCGCCGACTTCCGCGCCGCCGGCCTCAACGTGATGATGTCGATGAAGGAGGCCGGCAAGCCGGTGTCGTTCGTCGAGGACTGCGCCGTGCCGCTGCCGCATCTCGCCGACTACACCGCACGGCTCAACGATGTGTTCGCGAAGCACGGCACGCGCGGCACCATGTATGCGCACGCCTCCGAAGGCTGTCTGCACGTTCGCCCGGTGCTGAACCTGAAGCTGGAGAAGGACGTCAAGGCGATGCGGGCCATCGCCGAGGAAGCCTTCGCCATGGTGCGCGAGTACAAGGGATCGCATTCCGGCGAGCACGGCGACGGCATCGTGCGCTCGGAATTCCACGAACAGATGTTCGGCAGCCGCATCGTCGCCGACTTCAAGGAGGTCAAGCAGCGCTTCGACCCCGGCAATGTGCTCAATCCCGGCCGCATCGTCGATCCGCCCAAGATGGACGACCGCTCGCTGTTCCGCTATCCGCCGGACTATCGCATCGATGATCTCAAGACCGTGCTCGACTGGTCGGCCTATCCCGGCGCCGCCGGCGGTTTCCAGGGCGCGGTCGAGATGTGCAACAACAACGGCGCCTGCCGCAAGCTCGACGGCGGCGTGATGTGCCCGTCCTATCGCGCCACCCGCGACGAGAAGGATGTCACGCGCGGCCGCGCCAATACGCTGCGGCTCGCGATCTCCGGCCAGCTCGGTCCCGGCGCGCTGTCGTCTGACGAGATGATGGAAACGCTGAAGCTGTGCGTGTCCTGCAAGGCCTGTCGCCGCGAGTGTCCGACCGGCGTCGACATGGCCAAGATGAAGATCGAGGTGCTGGCAGCGCGGGCAACGACGCATGGTCTTACGCTGCGTGACCGGCTCGTCGCCTACCTGCCGCGCTACGCCGATCTCGTCGCCCGCGTCGCGCCGCTCGTGAACCTGCGCAATCATGTTGCGCCCCTGCGCGTGCTGATGGAGCGCGTCGCCGGCATCAGCGCCAAGCGCAAGCTGCCGGCCTTCCGCACCGACACCTTCCGCGTCGAGGCCGACGCGTTCGGTCCGGCTGATGGCCGTGAGGTCGTGCTGTTCGGCGACACCTTCAACCGCGTCTATGAGCGCGAAAATCTCGACGCCGCGCTGCGCGTGCTGATCGCGGGCGGCTACCGCGTCTACGTTCCCAAGCCCGCCGATGGCGGCCGGGCGCTGTGCTGCGGCCGGACGTTCCTGTCCGCCGGTCTGGTCGACGAAGCCAAGTCCGAGCTGCAGCGCCTGGTCGAGACCTACGCGCCGTTCGCAGCGCGCGGCGTGCCGATCATTGGCCTGGAGCCAAGCTGCCTGCTGACGCTGCGCGACGAGCTGCTGTCGCTACGCGACGATACCGCCGCGAAGACGATCAGCGCGCACGCGCTGCTGCTGGAAGAGTTTCTGGCGCGCGAGGCAGAGGCCGGACGGCTCGCGCTGCCGCTCGCCCCCCTGCCCGGCAAGGCGCTGCTGCACGGCCATTGCCATCAGAAATCCTTCGCCGCCTTCAAGCCTGTCGAGCAGGTGCTGCGACTCATTCCGGAGCTCACGGTCGAGACCATCGAATCCTCCTGCTGCGGTATGGCCGGCGCGTTCGGCTATGGCGCGGAGACCTACGAGGTCTCGCTGCAGATGGCGGAGGCGTCGCTGCTGCCTGCGGTACGCAAGGCAGAAGCTTCGACCTTCATCGTCGCCAACGGCACCTCCTGCCGCCACCAGATCCAAGACGGCGCCGGTCGCGGCGCCGTGCACGCTGCGCAGCTCCTGGCGATGAGCCTGGAGCGGACGCAGATGCGTTCTTGATTCACGAGGTCGGAACGCCGCGGAGCATGATCTCAATGTTCGTCATTGCGAGGAGCGAAGCGACGAAGCAATCCAGACCTTTTCTTTCACCCTGGATTGCTTCGCTTCGCTCGCAATGACGGATGACCTAGCCAACTTGGCATCACAAAGCACAAGGACACCGACATGGCCGATCTCTCGCTCGACACCGCCCGCAAGATCCTCGACGCCACGCTCGCGAAGGGCATCGAGAAGAAGTTCAAGCCGCTCGCTGTGATGGTGCTCGACGCGCGCGGCTGCCTGAAGGCCGCCGCCGCGCAGGACGGCACCAGCCTGATGCGGGCCGAGGTCGCGCACGGCAAGGCCTACGGCGCACTCGCGCTCGGCCTCGGCTCCCGCGCCCTGTTCCAGCGCGCCCAGGAGCAGGCCTATTTCATCGACGCCGTGAACACGCTGGCCCAGGGCCGCATGGTCCCGGTGCCCGGCGGCGTGCTGATCATGGACGGCACGACGCTCGTCGGCGCCGTCGGCGTCTCCGGCGACACTTCGGACAATGACGAGATCTGCGCCGTCGCCGGCATCGAAGCCGCCGGCCTCAAGGCCAATCCGGGCTGAGCTCCGGTCGCACCGGCAAGGCTCAGCGAGCTTTTCTGTCCCACAATCTCCGGGGGGCTGGCCTGCCCTCTCGGAGCCTGATGGATCGCGCGTCGAAGTCCACGGCTCCGATAACGGCTGACGGAGAATTCATTCGGCCGGCTTGACCGGCCCGAAACATTGCCGGCCGCAGCACGTTTGTACGACGGGGCGCGTGGAGAACCGGACATGCCTCGCAGACCAGCTCGCACCATCATCATCACGGGCGCCTCCGCCGGCGTCGGCCGCGCCATCGCAAAACGCTTCGGCGAGGCCGGCGACCGCGTCGGCCTGATCGCGCGTGACGAGGATGCGCTGCGCGACGTCCAGCGCGAGCTGCAGGCGCGGTTTGCCCATGCCGAATACGAGGCGGTCGATGTCGCCGACGCGCAGGCGCTGTTCGAGGCCGCCGAACGGCTCGAGCAGCGCCTGGGTCCGGTCGACATCTGGATCAATGACGCCATGGAGACGGTGTTCTCGACCGTGGCCGACATCACGCCGGAGGAGTTCCGCCGCGTCACCGAGGTCACCTATCTCGGCTTCGTGCACGGCACGATGGCGGCGCTGCGCTCGATGCGCCGGCACGGCGAAGGCCGCATCATTCAGATCGGCTCGGCGCTCGCCTATCGTGGCATTCCGCTGCAGGCGGCCTATTGCGGCGCCAAACATGCGATCCGGGGCTTCACCGACTCGCTGCGGGCCGAGCTGATGCACGAGCGCTCAGGCATCACGCTCAGCATCGTCGACCTGCCCGCGGTGAACACACCGCAATTCGACTGGGCTCGCGCGCACCTTGCGCATACGCCACGACCAATGGGCCGGCCGGTGGAGCCCGAGGTGATCGCGGACGCCGTCTATCGCGTCGCCGACGGCGGCTTCCGCGAATATTGGATCGGCTGGCCGACACTGCTCACGATCCTCGGTAACGCCGTCGCGCCCGCTTTGCTCGACCGCTACCTCGCTGCCAAGGCGATCGCCGGGCAACAGACCGACGTACCGCTGGTGCCCGATCGCACCGACAATCTCGACCGTCCCGTGACGCGCCTACACCGCACCCGCGGCTCCTTCAGCCAGGGCGCGGCGCAGCGGGCGATGCTCGTGCCGGGGGATGTCGCGCGCGCGGCGACCATTGCGCTCGGCGCGGCGGTGTTCTTCGCGCTGGGCGCTGTGATGAGCCGGCGGCGCTGGCGCTGAATTCGTCACGACCCGGCCGCCCTTGCGTGCCAACTGTGATCTGAGCTTCTCTATGGCGCGGCTTCCACACGGCGAGGAGCGCCTCCATGACCATCGAGAGCATCAGCGCGATTACGATTGCCACCCACGACATGACGCGCGCGGTCGCGTTCTATCGCGCGCTCGGCTTCGACGACATCGCCCATGGCGGCGCCCACACGTCGTTCACGAGCTTCCGTGTGGGCTCCGGCTTCCTCAACCTGATCGCCATGTCCAGGGAGAAGCAGTGGAGCTGGTGGGGCCGCATCATCTTCCACGTCGCCGATGTCGACGCCGTCTACGCCAAGGCGCTGGCCGCTGGCTTTGCCCCCTCGACCACGCCCTGCAATGCCGAATGGGGCGAGCGCTATTTCCACCTCACCGATCCCGACGGCCACGAACTGAGCTTCGCGCGGCCGCTCGGACGGTGAGTTAGCCGAGTTCGAAGGTGGTGACACCGAACACCCGGTCGATCCGGAGCGGCGGGATCGGCCCGGTGTACATGCGCGCGGTCTCGAACACCGGCTTCAGGCCGAGGCTCTCGGCGAGCGCCACCGCCTCCGGATTGATCGCGGGCACGTCGAGGAACACCTCGGAGTCGCCGGCTGCGCTCAGCAGCGCCGACACCACGGCCTCGGCATCGGCACGCTTTTCCGCAATCAGCGGACCGATTTTGTAGCCCGCACGGCACGGACGGATCACACCCCAGGCGGCTAGCGTACCGTCGCGGATCAGCGCCCGGCCGACATGACCGGGCGTGTCGATCCAGGCCCGCAGGAATGCCCGGCGCGGGGCGGGAAATACGGTCGCATCTGACGCTTCGATGTCGGAAAGCGGCACATCGGCAAGAGCGACGATACCTGATCGATCCGCCGATTGCAGCAAGGCGGCGGATCGTCCCCCGTAGCGGATATTGGCATACGCGTAGCTGAAGCCGGATTTCCGATAGTTGTCCTGCTGCGCGACCACGCCATCGAGTCCGACAATGCGCGATCCCGCATGCGCCATCGCCGCCTGCCAGAGCCGCAAGCCGTAGCCGCGCCCGCGCAGCTCGGGACGCACCATGTAGAATCCGAGAAAGGCGAACCGGTCGTCATAGTTCACGCAGGACACGGTCGCGACCGGCACGCCGTCGCGCTCGGCGACGAGGAAGCCGTCGGGGTCGACCTCTGCGAAGCACGTCGCATCGGACAACCCGGGATTCCACCCCTCGGCTGCCGCCCAGTCGATCGCGAGCCCGATCTCGTCCGGCCGCATCGGCCGGATGTGCAGGCCATCAGCGTCGGGATGTCCGGCGGGTCGTGTCATGTTCCCCTCGATCCGAATGCCGCACCATCCGTCAATCATGACGCCGCGCGAACCTCAGGGCAACCTACGCGGCCAATGCTGCTGTGAGGTTTCAGTCTCGAATGATGATCGTCCAAGCGCGCTGTTCATCTGCTGCAAGGACAAGCCAGGCGGCACTCAAATGTGCGCTGCGCATTCGCAGCCAAATGATAGGCAGGTCTCGATGAGACGCTGATCGCCTCGCGCATCCGCTGTCCGGATATCTTTCCCCAGATAGAGCTAGAATTGAACTTTGATGTGCCCCTCGATCGAGTGATCCTGGCTGCTCCTCGAAAGATTGCCGCGATAGGACACTCCCATGACAGTATTGGCGCTTGTGCGCAGATCCAGGGCGGTCTGCACCAGGGCGGCATCCCGAGCGAGCGGCAGCCCTGCAATGTCAAATGCAACGCCGGTGCTTCTGAAAAGCAGGTGGTCTTCCGGCTTGAGCTGGCCGAAACCGTGTTGCCAAGCGAGCGATGCTGACGGCTTGAGCGCCATTCCGTCCGATAATGCAATCAGCGCCGACGCGCGCGCTCCGATCGTCGTATAACCTACGTCCTCCTCGCGCGATGAGCCGGAAAGTGCGGCGACGTCACCGGCCTCATCGAAGCCATTGGTATGGAGATGGATCCAGGACCAACCTGCAAATGGCTCCACAAGAGCATCCGCGAGGTTCAGATCATAACCAATCTCACCAAATAGTTGTGAGCTGAACGCGCCATAACGCCCGGTCGCCCGTTCGAAAAAACCCGGATAGCTGATCGAGCGAGCGCTCCCAATCGTGCTGAAGCTCAGAAGTGCCCCCGAGCGGACGTTCCAGGCACCCACGTCAAAGCCAGTATAGACGGCTAGATATGCGCTATCGATATCGGCCGAGCTCGCACGGGCATCGATGCTCGTCCTCGAATTGGTGTAGCCGACCGCGACGCCTGCCCGCCAGTTGTCGCCCAGCCGCCCATCTACTCCGCTGAAGAAACCGCTCAGGCGTCGGCTCATACCAGCAGCATTGCCGTCACCATGAGCCATGCCCCAAGCCCCCACTCCCTGAGCCCACCAGCCAATATCCCGCGATGTGGACGCGTTGGCCGACGACGGAATGCTGCCGGTGTGGAGAATGCGCCTGTCCGTATCGGCGGCGTAGGCCAGATGCTTCGGCGAGGATAGATCGACATCGCCGTAGATCACGGCTGGACCACCGGAGCCGAAACTCGCAAACGGCCCAAAACGGTCCTCAAAGGAAGTTTGACGCAAGCGTCCGAGGACGGCGTCCCGGGCGAAATAACCGTCTTCGACGAGGGACGTCCGTGCGCTGGCATGAAGTTCGCCCGACAGCGCGTCGAACGCCTGTTGCGCGCCGGGCGCTGTCTGGAAGATCACGCTGCCGAAGAGCCGGCTATCCGGCGAGCTCTCCTGGAGAGCGGTGGCTACGGCCAGCTGGTTTGCCGTCCGCGCGACGCTCGGAAAGAACGTCGACTGAGTCAACGAGAGGAACACGTTGTTGGCATCATAACTCAGGCTGGGAAACAGGAACGCAGAGTTGCTGCTCACCCCAGAGAAGGCACCACTGATGCCATCGGCGGCATTGAGGATACTGTAGGTGGTACGGAAGGCATAGGCACCGTTCTGCGGCAGGACGACGACATTGCCATTGAGTCTTGCCGTGCCGGTCGCCACGATCCGGTCTGCCGCCCCGGACGCGTTGGTCTCGACTTCGTAGGTGGAGCCAGAGGCAAAGGATACGTCGCCAGAGACATTAAGCGTCCCGATCGCATTGCCTGGAGAAACGACTCCCCTGCTCGCGACAGCGAGGCCGCCGATCGTGCCATTGCCCATGAGCCGGGCCCCGGAGTTGACGAACACGGTCGATGCGAGCTCCCCTGTGACGTCCAGTATCCCGCTGTTGATGAACGTCGGGCCTGTGTAGCTACTATGCCCGCTCAGGACGAGCGTGCCACTGCCGCTTTGCTCGAGGGCACCAGAGCCTGAGATCGTTCCACCGAAGGTGTAACCGTCGGAATGATTGAAGGCCAAGATTCCGTTGTCGATCACGTCGCCGACGATCGAGCCGCTGGTACCGCCATTGCCGAGTTGCAGTGTGCCCGCGCTGACGATGGTGCCGCCGGTATAAGTGTTCGCACCGGAGAAGATGGTGGTGCCGGAGCCAAGCTGTTGGAATGTTCCGGTGCCCGAAATGATGCCACCGAACGTGTAGCTGTCGGAACGATTGATCGCGAAGATGCCGTTGTCAGTGACGTTGCCGCCGATCGAGCCGGCGCTGCCGCCATTCCCGAGTTGCAGTGCGCCGCTATTCACTGTGACTGAGGTGTTTGGCATGTTTCCGTCGACCTCGAGCAGGCCGCCATTCACGGTAAAGCTGGAGATGAGCGGAGTGGTGCCGGTAAGCGTCCAGTGGCTGCTGCCCTCCTTGAGAAACGTCCCGAAGCCCTGGTATTGCAGGCCGGCACCGATCGTTGCGACGTTGAAGCTCGCTGTACCAGTGCCGCCCAGTGCAAGGGTGTCGCTGCCGCCGCCGAAAACGTTGCCGTTGATCGCAGCGGTTGGATAGAGCTCAAGCCGGTTCGCCGAACCATGAAACCGAACGGCGCCGCCCGCACCGCCATCTAGCGTACCGGCCACAGTGAGAGTGGTAGGGCTGACGACGAAGCTCGATGTATCAATGGCGAAACCATCCGCTCCCGTACCATTCGAGGTCACGTGGCTTCCGGCGCCGATCGTAATCGCAATTGATCCGCTCGTTCCGCTTCTCGCATATATGCCCGTCGTATTGGTTCCTGTGACGTCGCCAGCGACGGCGATCTTTACCGCGCCATTGCCATCGCTCCGCGCGAAGATGCCGCTCTCCTGGCCGCTCACGGTAGTTCCGGCGGCTGTGGTCACCGTGACATCTGCGTTCCCTCTCGCGAGAAGAGCGAAATCGCTGCCGGTCGTGCCGGCGGCCGTGACGTCACCGTTGACCGTCACGGTCGTCGATCCAGTGCCGTAGTTGCGGCTCAGAATTCCGTAGCGCGCGCCGCGGACGTTGGAGCCTGCGCCGGTTGTCACGGTCAGATCAGTGCCGAAATTGATCGCCACGATTCCCCGCGATACCGAGGTTGTGCCCGTGCTTACGACATCGCCGTTGGTCGTGATGCTGAGCGCGCCGGTGCCCTGGTTGCGGCCCCGAATGCCGTAGTTGAGGGCGGTGATATCACCGTTGGTATTCACTGTGATGCTGCCCGGAACGCCGGCTGTCGTCGTCATATTGAGTCCGTTGCCGGCGGTCGCAGTAAACGGAGAGAAGTTCGTATCGGTGTATGAAAGGTTGCCGGCGCCGGTGATCGTCAGAGCATTCGAGGAGACGGTCGTAATGCGGAATCCCGATAGCGCAGTCACGTGAGCGTTGGCGCCCGAAATCGTCTGGGCGGTGCTGGCCGCCGAGCATTCCCAATTGGAACCGCCCACATTGGCGCAAGCAGCGTAGACCCGGCGGCTATAGCCGAAAACTGCGCCCACCAGCATCGAAGACGACAGCACCAACTGCCGGCATGGAAACCTGTCGGACAAGCGCCGCCCTCCTCCTTTGGGCTGGGAAACTCAACCTTTATATGTCAAGAATTACTGGACAACCAGAAGATGATGGCACATCGACCAAAAAGTCTTAAGCCGTTCCCGTCTTTCGAGGCACTCTCCTAGGCCGCGCTGAAGAGGCCTGCCTCTTGTCGGGTTCACCGCCGTTTGGAGAAGCATCCATGGGCCGTCGTGACGACGTACCGACATTCGAATCAAACGAGATTCTGCCAGCCGATCGAACTTGCGTACGCCTTCCCGCGGAACAGGTTGGCCAGGCCGGCAGTGAAGCGGTTCGGTATTCCATGTCACCCGGACTGCCCGGCTTTCTTGGTTCTCAGCGCATCGCCATCGCGGGTTCGTCCTATCAATCCGGCAAATTCTATTTCCTGGGTCAGAATGCCGACGGCGGGCTCTTGGTCCACGAGCGCCTCTTTCACAAGGCCATGGGAATCTGCGTCGTGGACAGCGATACGATCCTGCTCGCCACGATGTTCCAGATCTTGAGATTCAGGAACGTACTTGCGCCCGGGCAGCAGATCAACGATCTGCACGATGCCTGTTATGTCCCGCGCCAGATCTTCACCACTGGCGAGCTCGATGTTCATGACGTGGGGATGCTGAGCGACGGCCGCATCGTCTTCGTCAACACGCTTTACAATTGTCTTGCCTCTACATCGGAACGGCACAGCTTCACGCCGCTGTGGAAGCCTTCCTTCATTTCGAAGATCGTCAAGGAGGACCGATGTCATCTGAACGGACTTGCCATCGAAGACGGCGCCCCGCGCTACGTTACGGCGATCAGCAGATCGGACACCGTCGACGGCTGGCGCGACCGTCGTTCCGATGGCGGCATCGTCATCGACGTGCACTCCAATGAGATAGTGATCGATGGTCTCTCGATGCCTCATTCCCCTCGGCTCTATCGCGGGAGATTGTGGGTGCTCAACTCGGGCACGGGGGAGATCGGATGGATCGAGCGTTCAGCAGCCGGCGCGACGTTCCACGTTCTGGCATTCTGTCCCGGCTTCGTGCGCGGGCTCGCGTTTTTCGGCAACTATGCCTTCGTTGGCTTGTCGAAACCTCGCTATGAGCGTTTCGAGGGTCTCGCACTGGATCGCAGGTTGGCCGAAACCGATTCTGAACCGTGGTGCGGAATCCAATTGATCAATCTCGACACCGGTGCCTGCGAAAACTGGTTTCGGATTGATGGGGCGGTAGCCGAATTCTACGATCTGGGCGTTGTGCCAGACGTGATACGACCAATGGCGATCGGCTTCGCCAACAACGAGATCCTTGATCTCGTCACCCACGATCCGATGGATCCCGCTCAGAGCGCTTGGCCTGTGCATGAACGAGCGCCGGGAATTGGGTCCCCGAGGCGCGCGTAAAGCTGCGCGCTAGCCGAGGAACGAGCGATGCTCCGCCTTCGCGGAGCATGACAGCTGGAACAACAGAGCCGCCGTCAAGCGATCCACCTGCCGCGCGCTACTTCCCCGGCCACACCGGCTTGCGCTTCTCGGCGAACGCCTTCAGGCCTTCCTTGGCGTCCTCGGTCATCGCCAAGAGCGCGATCTGGCTTTCGAGATAGGCGATCGCCTCGTCGAACGACATCGACGCGATGGCGCGCATGGCGTATTTGCCGCGGCGGATGGCGGTCGGCGACTTGTCGACGATGCGGCCGATCAGCCACTCGATCTTGGCATCGAGCTCGGCGGCGGGAACAACATGGTTGAGCAACCCCGCAGCCTGTGCAGCCTTGGCATCGAACGGCTCGCCCGTCAGCGCCCATTCGTTGACGAGTCGCGGTGGCGCGATGCTCTGCAACAGGCTCAGCACCTGCATCGGGAACACGCCGACCTTGACCTCCGGCAGGCCGAAGATGACGTGATCGGCCGCGACCGCCATGTCGGTCATGCACAACAGCCCCATGCCACCGGCCATGCAGACGCCGCCGACGCGCGCGATCGCGGGCTTGGTGGCATTCTGCGACAGCCTGAGCAAATCGGCGTAGTCGACATTGGGGCGGGAGAAATCCATCGCAAAGGCCGCGCCCGAGTTCTGCAGGTCGGCGCCCGCACAGAATGCCTTGTCTCCCGCGCCGGTCAGCACGATCACGCGAACCTGCGGATCGTCATGCGCCTGGCGATAGCCGCGCGAGATCCGGGCGATGACGTCACCATTCAGCGCGTTGCGCTTCTCTGGACGATTGATGGTGATCCAGAGGGCCTGCCCGCGCTTGTCGAGAATCACGCTGTCGTCGGTCATCGCCTTGCCCGTTGCTTGATGTTGGATGCGAGATTGGCGCGGGATAGCCGCCGCGGGCAAGGAAAACTTGCGTCAGCTGGCCGCGCGGCGGCCGATCTCGGCGATGACACCGTGCAGCCGCGGACGCGCTGGATCGAACTGTCCGGTGTGCAGGAAAGCGATGGTCTGCCGGAACGACGTCGGATGCACCAGCAGGCCCATATGCGAGGCCTTGATCACGGTGTAGTCCGTCATCTCGGCGAGCTTGCAGCTCTCGACCGAGACACGGCCGTCGTTCGGCCATGGCAGCAGGAACAGGCCGGCGATCGGATCGAGGAAACGGTTGCCGGCGATCACGCCAATCTCGTAATCGGCGGGCGGCAGAGAGGCGAGCGTGACGTCTTTCGCCGTCACCAGCTGCAGGCCGGCCGGACCGAAATAGGTGCGATAGAGCCCGACATTCTGCAGCCGGTCGGCGAGCTCGCTGCCGCCATTGGGCGTTCCCAGCATGACGACACGGCCGAGCCGTGCCGGACGATGCTTCGCGATCGCGACCCGTGCCAGCAGCCCGCCCATCGAATGGGTGACGAAGTGGATCGGCCCGCCGATCCCCGCGGCAAAATCGGCGATGGCCGGGCGGATGTCTTCGGCAAGAAACTCGAGCGGCTTCTTGCGGCTTTCATAGTCGAGGTTCAACGTCGCAAAACCAGCTCGCTGCAGCCGCTTTTCCAGCGGACGCAGCATCAATGATCGGCCGGCGATACCATGCAGCAGAACGACCCCCGCGTCGCGGGGGCCAATGTGCTGAGAACGCCGGCGCAGCGATGCAATCACGCGACTTCCCGCTCTTCCGGCTCACGCTCGACCGTGGCTGTTGCCGCAATCGCCTCGGCGAGCGCCTTGGCGCCGACATAGTCGGTCTTGCCGGAACCGAGCAGCGGGATCTTGTCGACCACCATCACGACGGCCGGCACCGCCAGCTCCGGCGCGCCTTGCGCCTTGGCCTGGCGCTGCATCGCGGAGCGCTCGGCATCCTTCTGCGTCGTGATCAGCACGATGCGCTCGCCCTTGCGCTGGTCGGGAATCGAGACCGCGACCGATGCCGCTTGCGGCCATAGCGTCGCGGCAATCTGCTCAACCACCGTCAGCGACACCATCTCGCCGGCGATCTTGGCAAAGCGCTTGGCGCGGCCCTTGATCGTGATGAAGCCCTGCGCGTCGATGGTGACGATGTCGCCGGTGTCGTGCCAACCCTCCGGCAGTGCCTCCAGCACACCCGGATTTTCGGCTCTGACATAGCCGAGCATGACGTTGGGGCCGCGGACCGAGAGGCGTCCGCCCTCCTCGAGGCCCGGCACCTTGTCGAGCCGGTACTCCATCAGCGGCGACAGGCGGCCAACGGTGCCGACACGGTTGGCCATCGGCGTGTTCATCGCCAGCACCGGCGCGGTCTCCGTGACGCCATAGCCTTCGAGAACGCGGATGCCATAACGCTCCATGTAGATCTGCCGTGTCCGGTCCTTGACCGGCTCGGCGCCGGCGATGACCAGCCGCAGGGTGCGGAAATCATAGGCATGGGCGGAGCGCGCGTAACCAGTCAGGAAGGTGTCGGTGCCGAACAGGATGGTGGCACCGGTCTGGTAGATCAGTTCGGGCACGATCCGGTAGTGCAGCGGCGACGGGTACATATAGATGGGGATGCCCGCCAACATGGGCATCATCATGCCGCCGGTGAGGCCGAAGGAGTGGAACACCGGCAAAACATTGAACACAAGATCGTTAGCGTTGGCGTCAACCCTCGCCAATGCCTGCGCAGCATTCGCCAGAATGTTGCGATGGGACAGGACAACGCCCTTCGGCGTGCCTTCCGAGCCGGACGTGAACAGAATCACGGCCGGGTGGTCGGCATTGCGGGCGACGCGCGGCTTGGTGCCGTCGATCATCCCCTTGATCTTGTCGGCCAGGCTGACCGAGGCCTTGACGTCCTCGAGATAGACCAGACGGGCCTGCCCCTCGATCGCTGCGATCAGCTTGTCGAGCTTGCCCTTCTCGATGAAGGCCCGCGACGTCAGAACGGTCGTGACCTGCGCCGCCTTCATCGCCGCCAGCACGTTCACCGGGCCGGCGGAGAAGTTCAGCATTGCCGGCACGCGGCCGATCGACTGCAGCGCCATGAAGACGACGGCGACGCCGGCGGAGTTCGGCAGCAACAGGCCGATGTTCTCGCCCACCATCGTGCCCTGCTCGAGCTTGCGGCTGAGCACCTGCGAGCCAAGCAGCAGCTTGCGATAGGTCAGCTTGGTGCCGAGCGGATCCTCGATCATCACCTTGCCGGTATCGTGGTCGCGATGGGCATGGGCGAGCGCCTCGAACAGCGTCCGATCCAGCATGGCGTTCTTGACCATGGCTTCGATCATCACGTCCTGCAGCGCAGCGCCAGCTGCATTGCGGCGGGTCTTGCCCTTGAGAGCCGCATCGATGGTGAGCTTCACCGGCGGCAGGATCGTCACCGTCACCTTGGGAAACCACGAGCGCTTGATCTGGCCATCCTTGAGATAGCTGAGATGCGAGCGCTGCGCGCCCTCGATGCGGACCGGCACCACGACGGCGTCGGCCTTGTCGGCGATCATCGCGGTGCCGTCATAGACCTTCATCAGCGAGCCCGACACCGTGATGCGGCCCTCCGGGAAGATCACCACCGGCTCCTGGCTGGCGACCAGCTTGATCAGATCGCGAGCACCGAGCGGCTTGGTCGGGTCGATCGTGATGTGGCTCACAAGTTTCAGGAAGACCTTCGCCCACCAGGCCTTGGAGATCCCGGTGTCGACGGCGAAGGTCGCATCGATCGGCAGCACCGCGTGGAGCAGCGGGCCGTCGATCAGGCTGACATGGTTCGGCGCGATCAGCATGCGGGTGCCGGCCGGCGGCAGGTTCTCCAGCCCGCGCACCTCGGTGCGGAACAAGGCCCGAAACAGCATCGCGCCGAAGTCGCGCACGCCCTCTCTGCCCCATTTGGTGAGCACGAACCAGACGGCGCCGAAGCTCGCCAAGGCCAGACCGAAGAAGATCCAGGCGATCGAGACGCCTGCAGCCTGCAGGCCAGCCACGCCCAGCGAGCCGACCACCATGAAAGCGGCCTGCAGCACGTTGCCGGCGGCGATGACCCGGGCGCGCTCGGTGGGCTCCGACCACGCCTGCACAGCGGCGAACGCAGGAACCACGAAGAGGCCGCCGCCGAAGGCGAACAAGGCGAAATCGAACAGCATGCGCGAGCCTGACCAGGAGCCGATGAATCCCAGCGGCGTGATTCCCGTTGCGATCTCCGTCGTGCCGATCGCCCAGGACAAGTCGAGGCCGAGCACGCCCATGATGATGGCGCCAATCGGCACCAGCGCAAGATTCGGCCTGACGTGGCTAAGATGCGCGGCGAACAGCGAGCCGATCGCGATGCCGACCGCAAAGATGGCGAGACACAGGGTGACGACGCCCTCGGTACCGCCGACGACGTCCTTGACCAGGGCCGGCAGCAGCGACAGCACGACGGCACCCACCAGCCAGAACCAGGACACGATCACCATGCCGTCCCACAGCCGGGGCGCGGCATGTAACGACTTCAGAAGGTGCAAGGTCGAGGTCCAGGGGTTGGCTGTGATCCGCAGATCCGGCGCGGACGGCACCGTGTGCGGGATGCGCGAGGCGGAGGCCCAGGAGATGACGGCAAGGCCGATCACCGCGAGAGCGACCCAGCCCATGTGCGAGGAGCCGGAGACAAGCTGGCCGCCGGCGATGGTGCCAATCAGGATGGCCATGAAGGTCGCACCTTCCACTAGCGCATTGCCGGTGGCGAGCTCACCGACCGTCAGCTGGTCCGGCAGCATGGCGTATTTCACCGGGCCGAACAGCGCGGCGATGACACCGAACATGCCGAGGGCGACGAACAGCAGCGGGATCGAATGCATGAAGAAACCCAGCGCCGCGAAGCCGGCAGCGAATATCTCGGCGAACTTCAGCCTGCGCGCGACGATGCCCTTGACGTACCTGTCGGCCAACTCGCCGCCGAGTCCCGAAAGAATGAAGAATGGGAAGATGAACACCGCACCGGCCACGGTCACCAGCGCATCGCCATGCACGGCCATGGCGCCATAGAGCAGCATGATGACGAGCGCATTCTTCAGGACGTTGTCGTTCAGCGCCGAGGAGAATTGCGCCCAGAACAGCGGGGCAAAACGGCGCGACGACATCAACTGCTTGATCATGGTCGTTTCCTGGTGTGCTGCGGCGGCTCGGCCGCAAGGATGGCAAGAGTCTTGAAGGTTGGTGATGAAATGAGGTGGTGCCGGTGATGCACCCTGTTAGACGCGGTCATGCGGTCTGCCGTTCTGTTGTTGGCCGCCGACCAGCACGAAGAGTAGCCCGAAGGTCGTGTGCAAAAGGCTTATCCAGACCGAGGGCAGCTGGACGGAGGTTATGGGACGCGAGGACATGGTGACCGCTTCCTTGCGTATGAGCCGGGGATTTGAGCCGTGATCAACTCAGCTCACTCAGGTAGTGGAAGCAGCCGAACAGGCCACAGCGGCGAGGCCGGCGTCCCCCGCGAGCAGCTGCGCGAAAAAGCCGGTCTCCGGGCACCCGCCTTGCGCGCCGCGCGGCCAGCAGGCCGGCAACGTCACAGGCGTTGGCGATGCGCTCAACGCGTGCCGCCACAAGGTGAGACGCAGCCCGAGCCAAACCGTTCAGCAACGGCTGGAGATCGACGACGGGAAAAAGCTGCGGACCGCGAAAGCTGAGAGCCGGCATGGGATCACTCCTTCAATTTTGAGCAACGCTCAAAATAGATATCGCAAAAATGAGCGCCGCTCAAGAAGATTCGATAATGCGGAGCGATTGGGTAAACGAAGTCTTCCCGGCCGCGGCCAGTACACTAAGACATGACATCAAGCCATTGATTCTAAAAAATATTTTCGATGACCCGTCCAGGTCGGCGTCACCCGGCCGATTTGCGCAGCCAGACCTTGTTGTCGTGAAAGGCCGCGCCCCCGATCGGCGCGACGGTGTCGGCAGCGGTGAGCACGTTGATGCCCCGCCCCCCGACATGGGCGCGATTGGGATGGATGGATTCGGCGATCAGCACCCCGCGCCGGACTCCGTCGAACAGCCGGGCCGCAAGCGAGGTCTGGCCACGCTCATTGCCGAGCGTGACGATATCGCCGTCGACAATGCCAAGCGGGGCTGCATCGAGCGGATGGATCATGACGGAGGGTCCCCCTTCCCGCGCCTGCGACGATGGCGTCTCGTTGAAGGAGGTGTTGAGGAACGAGCGCGCGGGGCTGGTCGCAAGCCGAAACGGATGCTGCTGATCGACCTCTTCGGTCACCGCCCAATGGTCGGGCAACGACGGCATGCGTTCAGGATTGCCCATGACGCGGCCGAATAGTGGATGCGCCCAGTCGGCCTTGAAGTGAAATTTCCCGTCGCTGTGCGCGAAGCCGTCGAGATAGTGCGAGGTGCGGAAGTCCGGCTGAAGGTCGCGCCAGACATCGGCCTCGAGCCCGGCGATATCGCCATGGCCGCTCTTCTTCAACGTCGCATCGATCAGCTCGCGCGGCGACATCTCGAAGCCCGGATGCACCGCCCGCAGCCGGCGCGCCAGGCCCTGCAGCACCTCATGATTGGACCGGCACTCGCCGGGCGGGTCGATCAGCTTCGGTCCGATCGAAATGTGCTGATGGCCGCCGCCGTAATAGAGATCGTCATGCTCCATGAACATCGTGGCGGGCAGCACGATATCCGCCATCTGCGCCGTCTCGGTCATGAACTGCTCGTGGACCGCGACGAAAAGATCCTCGCGCGCAAATCCGTTGCGAACCAGCTCCTGCTCGGGCGCCACCGTCATCGGATTGGTGTTCTGGATCAGCATCGCCTTGACCGGCGGACCGCCGCACAACGCTGCTCGATCCCCGGTGAGGATACGCCCAATCTGCGACTGATCGAGAAAGCGGGTGGAATGATCGACGGCATCATGGCCCTCGATGATCGATTCATCGAAATGCCACAGCGCCGCGTTGTTGAAGAAGGCTCCGCCTCCCTCATACTGCCAGGCGCCGGTCACCGCGGGAATGCACGATGCCGCATGCATCTGCGTCGCGCCGTTCCTGCTGCGAGTGAAACCATAACCCAGTCGGAAGAAAGTCCGCTTCGTCTCTCCGACCAGACGGGCGAACGCCTCGATTTCGGCCACGGGAACGCCAGAGATTTGCGATGCCCATTGCGGCGTCCGGGTCTCCAGATGCGCTTCGAGTTCGGCAGGACAATCCGTGTACTTCTCCATATAGGCGCGGTCGGCATAGCCATCGCGAAACAGCACGTGCATCACGCCGCAGGCAAATGCGCCGTCGGTCCCAGGTCGCAGGATGACCTTGATGTCGGCCTGCTTCATGGTCTCATTGTCGTAGACATCGATCGCCGCGATCTTGGCGCCTCGTTCCTTCCGGGCGCGCGCCGCATGAGTCATGACATTGACCTGCGTGTTCACCGGGTTCGTGCCCCAGATCACGACCAGATCCGAGAGCGCCATCTCCCGCGGATCGACGCCGGCAATCTTCCCGGTGCCGATGGCAAAGCCGATGCGCGCGACATTGGCGCAGATCGTCGAGTAGAACCGCGAGTACTTCTTCACATGGGTGAGACGGTTGAGGCCATCGCGCATCACGAGACCCATCGTGCCCGCGTAATAATATGGCCAGACCGACTGAGCGCCAAAGTCGCGCTCCACCTGGAGAAACCGCTCGGCGATCACGTCCAACGCCTCGTCCCAGGAGATGCGTGCAAATTGCCCTGAGCCTTTCGGGCCGACGCGACGCATCGGATGCATCAGCCTCTCAGGATGATGAATCCGCTCGGCATATCTCGCGACCTTGGCGCAAACCACGCCAGCCGTATAGGTCTGCCGTTTCGAGCCGCGAACGCGGCCGATCGTCTTTCGATCGAGCACCTCGACGTCGAGCGCGCAGGCCGACGGACAATCGTGCGGGCAGGTGGAATGGCGGATGTCGACCCGAGTCTGCTGGTTCATGCCCGATTCGTAGCACCAAAGAATGCGTCCGCCGAGAGCATTCGCGAGGCATTCGCATGAACAAGATTCGTGCGTGTCTGCTCCACCGCAAACGTTGGGCCTGTTTCTGGACGCGGCAAGTCACCATCGACAACAACCGATCCGCCGCCAGGGGCAAGGTGAAGACTGCATCAAAAGACGATAGGCTTCTGTTGCGCGCTCGGGGGCGCTCTCCTGCGAACGATCTACGTCGCAGCGCACCATGCCCAGCCCTCAGCTGACCGGCAATTTCGATTGCAAAGCCAGCTTCATATATTAATATATCAGTTGAGGAAACGCACATGTCCAGTCGAGCCCCGAGGAAAATGGCCCCAGCGCCACGGCCTGTGGTTGCCCGCATGCGCCGCAATGGTCGGCCCCGCGGCGCGACAGCAGCGTCACGCATCTACACCGATCTCAGGTCCGAACTCGTGTCGCTCGTGCGCCTGCCGGGGGAGCCGATCTCGGAAGCGCAGATTGCGACGACCTATGGTGTCAGCAGGACACCGGTCCGCGAGGCCATTCTGAAACTCTCGGATGAAGGGTTGGTCGAGATCTTTCCGCAGTCCGGCATCTTCGTCTCGCGCATTCCGGTCGCAGCACTCCCCGAGACCATCATCATCCGAAAGTCTCTCGAAGAGACCACCGCTCGGATGGCCGCCGAGCATGCGACATCGAGCCAGTTGCTCAACCTTCATGCGACCCTCGAACGTCAGCGCGAGGCCTGTGCCGCAAAGGATCGCGAAGCCTTCCACCAGGCGGACGAGATGTTTCACGCTGGCATCGCCGAGGTCGCGGGCTATCCCGGGATCTGGAAACTGATCGTTCAGGTCAAGGTTCACGTCGACCGCTATCGTCGACTGACCCTGCCGCAGATCGGACGGATGGCCGAAGTGATCGCAGAGCACGAACCAATCCTTCAGGCCATCGAGCGGCGCGATCCGGATCGTGCCCGGGCTGCCATGGCGAGTCATCTGGAACGCCTGCTCGACGACATCTCTGAAATTCAGACCAAGAATCCAGAGTATTTCGATCAACCAAGCTAACGAGATGATCGCATCGAACCTTGCGGCGACACGATCATTCCGTCGGAGAGACGCCATGAAAAGACGCGATTTCATCAGATTGAGCGTGGGCTTTGCGGGCGTTGCAACGCTGCCGCCGATCTCGGCCGCCCTTGGGCAATCGAAGGCGGTGTTCAAGGCATCCGACGTTCAGCCGCCGGGTTATCCGACGGTTGCAGCAACAGAAAACCTCGGCAAAAAGCTTACAGCGGCAACCAACGGCAGGCTGTCGATCCAGATGTATCCCTCCGCTCAGCTCGGCGGCGAGAAAGAGACCATCGAGCAGACCCAGATCGGGGCGATCCAGATGCTGCGGGTCAGCGCCGGCGCGCTCGGCCCGATCGTCGACGACGTCAACGTCGTCAACATGCCCTTCCTGTTCAAGAGCATCGAACATTCTGAAAAGATGATGGACGGTCCGATCGGTCAGGACCTTCTGGACCGCGTCAGCGCCAATGCCAGCGCAAATCTCGTCGCACTCTGCTGGATGAATTCGGGCGCGCGCAGCATCTACAACACCAGGAAGCCCATCAGGACGGTCGAGGACGTCAAGGGGCTGAAGATCCGTGTGATCGGCAATCCCATCTTCATCGACATGATGAACGCGCTTGGCGGCAACGGCGTCGCGATGGGCTACGATCAGGTCTTCAGCGCGCTGCAGACCGGCGTGATCGACGGGGCCGAAAACAATCCGCCGAGCTACGTCTTCAGCAATCATTACACGGCAGCGAAGTACTATTCGCTCACCCAGCATCTCGTCATTCCGGAAATCCTCGTGTTCTCGAAGCGGTCCTGGGCAAACCTGTCGACCGACGACCAGACCTTGATCAAGAAGTTCGCGCGCGAAGCGCAGATGGAGGAGCGCGAACTCTGGAAGGCCTACGAGCGGGAAGCGATTGAGAAGGCCAAGGCCGGTGGCTCCGAGATCGTCGAAATCGCCAACAAGGCGCCGTTCCAGAAGGCCGTGAAGCCGGTCTGGGACAAATACGGTCCGAAGTACCAAGAAATGATCAAGCGCATTCAGGACATCGCATAGACCGCACGCTCGGTTCGGACGATCAAGAGGCTTACGATGGCCGGACTCTATCGCCGGGCGATGGATGCGCTGTATCCCGCTTGCGTCATCGTGGGCGTAACGGCGCTCGTGCTGATCTCAGCCGTCATCACTTGGGCGGTCTTCACCCGCTACGTCCTGAACAGCGCGGCTTCCTGACCCGAAGCGATGGCCGTCCTGTTGTGCTGGTGCCACCAAACCATAAACGCCGTCCTTCACGCGCTCGCGGCCGGCGAGACGATCTCGATCAGCGCGCTGTTCATGTCCGCCCCCAGGGGAAATCCAGCTCGCCGTCGGCGGGATACGGCCATCACCGGCTAGGTAGGACGTCGGAAAATGCCTCGCCGCCTCTACTCGTCTTCGTCTTGACCGGCCTCCGCCAATCCGCGTAACGGCTCGGGATTCAGAAGCACGATCGCCCCGTGCTCGAGGCGGACCCAGTCCCGCGCGGCCCATGCACGCAACTGCTTGTTGATGCTCTCCCGCGTCATGCCGACCATTTCGCTGATCTCCTGCTGAGTGATGGCGATGGTGCGGCTTGCGGTATCCAGCTTGCGCTTGTCGGTCAGGCCGAGCAGCGCACTGGCAAGGCGGCGGGGGAGATCCTGAAGGATGACCTGCTCGACCTGGTCGCTGGTCCAGCGCAGCCGATCGCAAAGCAGCTCGATGAATTTCATTGCCAGCACCGGCTGGCTCTTCACGAACGGCAGGAATTCGCGCCGATCGATGACCAGAATCTCGCAGTTCGTATTGGCCGTTGCGTCGGCTGTGCGTTCTCGGCCGTCGAGCACGGCGACTTCGCCGAATATCTCACCCGCGCTGATCAGGTTCAGGATGGCATTGCGGCCGTCGGGCGACGAGACACTGATTTTGACGGTGCCACTGATCACGGCATACAAGCTTGAGCCAGGATCGCCTTTTGAGAAGATGGTTGAACCGCGCTTGAGCGATGTCGGCTTGGCGTAGCGGCAGAGCTGATCGACCGCATCGGCCTCGAGTTCACGAAAAATCGGATGCTGACGCAGCACCGACAGTTTGCCGTTGTTGGTAGGTCGGACGCTCGCCCGCTTTTCCTCAGTCACACCGCATCTCCCAGGCGTCCGAATACCGCCGCCCAAGGGAGCTGTCCAAAGCCGGTGGCCAAGGCCCCCGCGGATGTCAGGGGACTATGGACACGCCTACAGCCACCAGCAAAGACGATCCCTCGGACTTGCGACCACCGATCCTCGATTTCATTGCACTTCGGAATACGGCAGATCGGCGGATTGTCCAGGAAAATGCGGCGAACGCTCAAGGCGAAGCCATCTGCCAATCGACGCCGGAGGCGTTTCCGCCCCCGAGAGGCGGCCCGGCATACATTGTGCAGCGCGTGAGAGTCGTCCAGCCGCCCGTCGGACCAGCAGCGCTACTCTTCTGAGCGCAAGATGCCGCAGCCCAAGGGCAGCCTGTACCTCACACCCGATGTCTTGTCTGTGAATCAGCCCAAAGCAGGACCGCAGCGAACCCGACAAAAACCCCCACAACTGCAAAGCTGACCATCATAGCGTCGAGCGGCATGTCTCTCTCCCCTGTTCGAGTTTGAGACACAGTTCCCTATCGGCTGCGCGGCAGTCCTTGATCCAGATCAATGCAATGCGGGTTTCGCCAGCGACGTCAGGCAGCAGCCATAGCTTCAGCTCGCGCCGAATCTCGAAGCGAGACGCCCCCGGGCAGGATCGCGATGATGCCCTCCCGTTCGAGCTTCGTGAACGTTCGACTGACGGTCTCGATGGTGAGCCCGAGATAGTCGGCGATATCCTGCCGACTCATCGGCAACGGTACCATGTTAGAGGGTCCCCGAAGCTCCACCAGCCGGTCCCTCCAGCCAACGAGGAATGTCGCGACCTTCTCCTCGGCTGATCGGCGTCCGAGAAGTACCATGTGATCACGCGCCTGATTCAGCTCCTGCACGGCCAGTTCGTTCATCCGCCGCAGCAGGTTCGGCTTGTCCTCGGCAAAGCGTCCGAACGGTCCCTTTGCGAACTGGCAGACGGTGACGGGACCGATTGCGTCGGCCGAAAATCCATGCCGTTCCTCCGTCGTCATGCCGACGAAGTCGCCAGGCAGCGCAAATCCGACGATCTGCCTGCGTCCGTCGGGGAGAAGCTTGTAGAGCCTCATGACCCCATCCAATAAATTGTAGAAGCAGGACGACGTATCTTCTTGCGCGAAAACCGTCTCGCAGGTCGTAAAATGGGCCCGGCGGCTGAGCTGCTCGAATTCACGCATTTCGAACTGGTCGAGCGACGCACAGACACTGAATCCCCGCACGGCACAATCGGCACAGGCCTGCCCATGGAAATCGACTGCAACAAGAGACGTCTTCATACGGGGCTCCGCTGGGCCAAGCGCAAGGATATAATGATTGCATTCTAACGGACGCTCGAAGTTCCGATTGATTCAAATCAAACGAACCAACAATCCGGGCCCTATCGTGGCCGCCATTGCCAGCGCCAACGGACATTGTGAATGCAGCGGCTTGTTCTGTGCCACCTTCTCGCCGCGATAGCGTTGGTGACACCCTCCTACGCGGCGTCGACGTCGCAGCAACGTGGGCAGGCCTTCGCGAAGGCCCACTGCGCACGATGTCATGCCATCGGTCGAACGGGAGAGAGTCCCTTCGAACCGGCACCCCCGTTCCGAAACCTGCATCTCCGCTACCCGATCGAATCATTGGGCGAAGCGCTCGCGGAGGGGATCGTGACTGGTCACCCGGCCATGCCCCAATTCCAGCTTGCGCCGCCGCAGATCCACGATCTGCTCTCGTATTT
Organism: Bradyrhizobium sp. SZCCHNRI3043; assembly: GCF_032377735.1. Lineage (NCBI taxonomy): Bacteria > Pseudomonadati > Pseudomonadota > Alphaproteobacteria > Hyphomicrobiales > Nitrobacteraceae > Bradyrhizobium > Bradyrhizobium sp. SZCCHNRI3043. Next base: position 1,117,588 of record NZ_JAUHID010000001.1, on the reverse strand, counting down.
GAAGAGCTTGGAATAGCCCCGTCGATTCAAAGCGCCTGTATCGTCCAGGTCAGAATCGACTTGGCAACCCGGCCGAAGGCCTCGTTGAAGGCGGACACGGCACCAGCAGGATCAAGCCGCGCAACGGGCTGGTTTTCGTCAAACAGCCGTGACGCGATGACCTTGCCGTTCTTGTCGACGAGGCGAGCCGACAGACCAATCTCCGCCGCGGCGGTGTCGCCATTGATACGGAAACGGCGGACATCGATCAGCAGCTGAAAATCCGGCTGGCCGAGATCGGATGTCCGCAGCGGAGCGTGGGCCACATCGTAATTCTCGAAGGCATCGATCAGACGTGACTGCAATAACTTGGGGATGCTGTCAGCCCAGAGGAAATCACCGAACCCCGGGTAGTCCTTTGTCGGCGTGAACAACATGCGCTGAGTCTGCAGCATCGCCACGGCCGTGGGCTCAGGAATCGCGAGCTGACCCTTGATGGTCTTGTTGACCGGCCCCAGTTCTCGCGGCGCGCTCAGATCATAGGTGACCTTCTGTGCTGGAGCGCCGCCTCCCGTCATTTTTTCCAGACCCGAGACGATTCCATCGAGCTTGCCGGTATTCCGCGCAAGGCCGTCCGAGAATGTCTTGAGGTTGGCGATCGTGTCTTTGAGCGGCCCGGCATTCTCCGCAAGCACTGCGTCGACGCGCCGCAGGGCGTCCCGGGCGGCCTGCGTCATGCTTTGTCCGGCGCCCGGTTCTGCAATCAGTGTCGATATGGCACTCGCCGCTCCTGCCGACGAGCCGCCCTCCAGCGCGATCACCGGCACTCCTGTCAGCCCCTGGAATTCCAGACCCACCTTGGTGTCGGCGCGCACGGGAGTCGTCGACGCCACGGAAATCGTTGCGTTGACCCGACGCGGATCGTTCGGCGCCAGGCCCAGCTCAGTCACCTCGCCGACCCGAATTCCGTTGAACAGAACGGCAGCCCCGACCAGCAGGCCGGGCACTGAGCCCTCGAACTGCACGTGATAGGTCGTGCGAGGCCCGAGTCCTCCAGTGTTGTTGAGCCAGTAAACGAAGCCAAAGATCGCGACGATGGCCGCCAGCACGAAGCCGCCGATGACAGCGAAAGGCGCACGGGTTTCCATCTTTCAACTCGCTTTTGGTTGCAGCATCTGGGATCGCTTGCCGTGAAAATAGGCTCTGACCCAAGGGTGTTCTGATCGAAGGAGATCGCTCATAGGGCCAATTGCCACGATCTTGCCGTCGGCCAAAGCAGCGACCCGGTCGCAGACCGTGTTCAGACTGGCGAGATCGTGCGTCACCATGAACACCGTCAATCCCAACGTCAGTTGGAGCGTCTTGATCAGGGCGTCGAAATCGCCGGCGGAAATCGGATCGAGGCCGGAGGTCGGCTCGTCAAGAAATACGATCGCCGGATCGAGAGCGAGGGCGCGCGCCAGCGCGGCGCGCTTCGTCATGCCGCCGGATAGTTCGGCTGGGAATTTATCACCGTCCTCTGCGCGAAGGCCGACCATTTCGAGCTTGGCTATCGCGATCTCATCCATCAAGCCCTGCGACATCTGCAGGCTCTCGCGCAGCGGAAATTGAACGTTCTGTTTGACCGTCAGAGACGAGAACAGAGCTCCCTGCTGGAACAGAATTCCCCAACGCCTCGCCGCAGCCTGTGTCGTCCGCTCTTCGGCGCCACCAAGGGGTGTCCCCATGACCTCGATGGTCCCGCTGCGCCGAGGAATGAGGCCGATGATCGTCCGCATCAGGACGGATTTCCCGCCGCCTGACGCGCCAACCAAACCGAGAATCTCACCGCGACGAACGTCGAGCGAAAGATCGTTCAGAACGAGCTGCCGGCCGAACCCGACGACGAGATCGGTCACGCGGATCGCGCTGGACACTCCAAGATCATCCATTGCTACATTCCAATGGACGCAAAAAACACGGCGAATAGACCATCGAGCACGATAACCAGGAAAATGGATTTCACCACGGATGTCGTGGTTTGTTGCCCCAGCGATTCGGCACTACCTTTCACACGAAGTCCTTCACTGCAGGCGACAATGCCGATCACCAAGGCCATGAACGGGGCCTTCAATATTCCCACTTCGAAATGGGTGACCGAGATGGCATCGTGTAGCCGGGCGATGAAGATTGCCGGTCCCATGCCACCATAGAGCTGGGCCACCAGCCCTCCCCCATACAGGCCAGCCATCGAGCCGATGAAGGCGAGAATTGGCAAGGTCAAGATCAACGCAACGATGCGGGGCAGGATCAGCACCTCGACGGGATCCAGCCCCATCGTCACCAGCGCATCGATCTCCTCGCGCATCTTCATCGATCCAAGTTCCGCCGTGTAGGCGCTTCCCGATCGCCCTGCCACCATGATCGCGACGATCAGAACGCCAAGCTCGCGCAGGACCAGAATTCCCACCATATCGACCACGTAGGATTCGGCACCAAAACGTCGAAAATGGAAGATCCCCTGCTGGGCGATGATGGCGCCGATCAGGAAAGTGATCAACGCCACGATTGGAATAGCCTGCCATCCGATGCGGTACATCTGATAGACGAGAGAGGTCACGCGCAAAGATCGCGGCCGACGTAGCGTCCGCAGCAGAGCAAAGGACAGCGCGGCCAACATGTCCAGGAACACTTTGACGTCCTGGGCTGCCCCCAGACTCGAACGACCGAGGTCCGTGAGTTTGGCGAGGACCGGATTCAGTCTCGGTGCCGGCTCGACCGCTCGTCGATTGACCTGCCGGACCTCCTCGACCAGGCCGATGTAGTTTTCTGCCACCCCGGTCATCTCGACCCGACGACCGCCAGCGGCGGCACGGCGGCTGAGCTTCTCGAGCAACCAGGCACCGACGGTATCGATCTCGCTCACGGCACCGAGATCAAGCTTCACGGCTTTCGCGCTGTTGACCCTGGTGCCGGCAGAGCTGGTCAAACTCTCGAGCTCCGCCACGTTGAGGGACACCCATGATCCGCTCGGACGAAGCTCAAGCACATCCTCCGTCGCAGCGGCCGTCAGTCCCGGATGAGCACGCAATTGGATGTCTCCCTCAGTCGGCGTGCCGAGGCACACCCGTTCCTAGATCCGGCCGATCTGCCTCGCTTGATCTGCGTCAATGCCGTCAGCGCAACGGGTTGAGCGAAATCAAGCATCGCGCCGGACTGCGTTCTACAGTGATTTTGGCGCGAGGACAAAACATGGCTATCGACCCGACGACGCTCAGGACCGAGTTGGACAGCCTGACGCGTGAGCTAAGCCAGCTGCTGCGGGGCGCGGGGGCGACGCGTGACAACCCGGACGCGCAACCAGCCGCCGGAATGCTCGCTGCAGCGATCGAGGCGCTGGACATGCGTCTAAGTGAGACAGACGTTCAGGTGGAGCGGATGATCAGGGACCGTCCGATCGTGGCGACAGCTTCGGCCTTCGCCCTCGGTCTTGCCGTTGGCCTCCTACTGCGGAGAACTTAAGTGGATACTGAGAATGTCGTTAAACATTTGCGCCTTCTCTGGCGGACGGACCGGGTCATTGCCGACATCAGGCTCCGGCACCTGCTCGTCGGGCTCGGCCTCCGGGCCTTTGCGGCGCTGATTGCCGTCTTTGGCCTCCTGATGTTCGAGCTGGCGGCCTATCTTGCATTGGTCCAGATCACCTCCGCGGTCGTGGCAGCCGCAGCACTCGGAGCCTGCAATGTCGCGATTGCGGCGATCCTGCTGATCATCGCATCCCGTGCACCGTCCGGCAGGGAACTCGAACTAGCCAACGAGATTCACTCCTCGTCCATGGACTCGCTGCAATTGGAAGCACGAGCTCTGCAGGCCCATATCTCGAGCGTGGTCAACCATCCGCTCAACAGCCTCATTCCGCTGCTCATCGTTCCCATTGCGACGATGATCATCAGAACTCTCCGCTCGCATGGCGGCTCCGAAGGCGAGGCGGCGAGCCCGCCGCCCAACGACCGCCGTGCGACTTGAACCCATCCTGCTGAAGCAGGTGAGAGGCAATCGAAGCCTGAGCTCAAAGCCTGAGCTTGACGTTGCAGAGGTCGCGTTCGGTCGGATCGGTTTTGACCTCGAAACCGAGGTTCCTGCACATCTCCAGCATGACGACATTCTCCTGCAGCACGTCGCCGGAAATCATCTTCAGGCCTTCGGCCTTGGCGTATTCGATGATCAGCTGCATCAACGCCCAGCCGAGTCCGCGTCCCTTGAGATCCGACCGCAACAGGATCGCGTACTCTCCGCTCTCGTAAACCGAGTCGGAGTGAATCCTCACGACGCCGACCAGTTCGTTGGTCGCTTCATCGAGAGCCACAAAAGCCATCGCGCGCGCATAGTCGAGCTGCGTCAGGCGCGCGATGAACTCGTGCGTGAACTCCTTCATGGGGGCAAAGAATCGAAGACGCAGGTCTTCCGCGGTGACATGCTTGAGGAACTCATGAATGGTTGGCTCATCCTCGGGTCGGATCGGTCGCGCAAGGATTCGCCAGCCGTCCTTGACCTGGAGATGCCGTTCCCATTGGCTCGGATACGGCCGAACGGCGAAATTCGACGGACCAGAGCCTTTGAATTTCGGCGGAACCCTGCCGACGGCGACGCGCGCATCGACGGCCATGACGCCGCTCTCGTCCGCGAGCAGCGGATTGATATCGAGCTCGCGAATGTCGGGAACATCTGCTGCAAGCTGCGCAAGCTTGACCAGCACCAGTGCGACTGCATCGGGCTTGACCGCCGGGACATCACGATAGGCGTGCAGCAATCGTGAGACGCGCGTCCGCTCGATGAGGTTGCGCGCCAGATGGAGATCGAGCGGAGGCAGACCGAGCGCTTTGTCGTTGATGATCTCGACGGCGGTACCGCCCCTGCCGAACACAATCACGGTTCCGAAGGTTGGATCGTCGGCAATGCCCATGATCAGCTCCCGCGCCTTGGCGCGGACGATCATGGCTTGCACGATCACGCCGGAAATCCGTGCGTCGGGCCGAACGGCCCTCGCGCGGGCCATGATCTCGTTCGCCGCGTTACGCACGGCCTCGGCCGTGGTCAGATTGAGCACGACACCGCCGACGTCGGACTTGTGAATGATGTCTCTCGACAAAATCTTGAGCACGACAGTTGTGCCCTGAGCGAACAACTGCACCGCATACCCGACCGCCTCGTCGACCGAAGACGCCGCGAACGTCGGCACCATCGCAATATCGTAGGCCTCCAGCAGGCGACTGATCTCGACCGGATCGAGCCAAGTCCTCCCGTCGGCGAGGGCCGTCGCTACAATTTTGCGGGCTGCCTCGACGTCGGGCGCAAAAGAGCTCGGCATCGCCGGCGGGACAGCGGCAAGCGATTCGACCACCTCCCGATGACGAACGAGATGCATGAAGCCACGAACGGCATCATCCTCGGTTGGGTAGTTCGGAATTCCTGCCCCGCTCAAGGTTTCGATGACCGGCTGCTCCGCACCGACCCATGCCGCCAGAACCGGCTTTGCCCAGCGCTGGTGCTGCTTTCGATAGGTACTGACGAACTCGGTGACAGCCGTGGCAATGGCGCTCGCGGATGCAATCGCGGTCTGAACGTTCATGACGAGAATTGCATCGTTGGCTTGATCGGCGAGCAGCGCCTCGAGCGCGAGCGTGTAGCGTGCGGCATCGGCATCGCCGACGATGTCGACCGGGTTGGATCCGGACCAGGTCGGCGGCAGGATGGCATCGAGTTTGTCGTGGACGACCGGCGAAAGTGCGGCAGGTACGCCTCCGAGCTCGACCAGTCGATCCACGGCGAGCACGCCGATCCCGCCGCCATTCGTGAGAATGGCGAGCCTCTTGCCCATGGGCGACTCCACCCGCCCCAGCGTTTCGGCGCAGTCGAACAGCTCGCGCAGATCGGAGACCCGCAGAACGCCGGCCCGGCGAAAAGCCGCATCGTAGACGGCATCCGCTCCCGCCAGCGCGCCCGTATGTGTCGCCGCAGCTCGCGCACCGACGGCACCGCGGCCCGATTTCACGACCACAACCGGCTTGACCCTTGCCGCCGCTCGCGCCGCGGACATGAACTTTCGAGCGTCCTTGACAGCTTCGATGTAGAGCAGGATCGCGCGGGTCCCACCGTCCAACGCGAAATGGTCCAGAAGATCTGCGAGATCGACGTCCAACTGGTCGCCGATCGAGACGATTCCGGAAAACCCAACACCGCGCTGAGCAGCCCAATCTACCATCCCCGCCGCGATAGCGCCGGACTGTGAAATGAGCGCCAGGCTGCCTACAACCGGCATGTGCGCCGAAAAGCTCGCATTGAGCTTGATGGTCGGCATCATGATGCCGAGACAGTTCGGTCCAATGAGGCGCATGCCGTATTTCTGCGCTGCCTTCTCGGTCTGGTCGGCAAGCGACCCCTCTCCGTGTCCCAGACCCGAGGTAATGATCAGAGCTCCTGCCGTCCCCAACGCGCCTGCGCGATCGATGAGATCCGGGATCGAAGGGGGTGGCGTCGTGATCACCACCAGTTCCGGCACGAACGCCAGTTCGGCGAGACTGCCAACGGCTGCGATATTGGATATCTCCCGATAGCGAGAATTGACCAGGCCAAGCTTGCCCTCGAACCGCGCCTTGACGATATTGTCGAGAATGGCCTTCCCTACCGAGTTCGGTCGCGGACTCCCTCCGATCAGAGCGATGGAGCGTGGCAAAAGCAGGTTCCGCAATCGGTAGGTCGACATTTGCACGTCCAACATCCGTTGGTGAAAGGCGGGTGAATCCCGAGGATTGATCTTAGTTTCAATCCGCAGCGGGTCTAGCGCGACTTATCATCCCAGCATAGTCACGGAGGCGATACCGCTCCGTTCCCTGACTGCACCTGCCGGCTCTGCTCGGTAGGCCGCAGTATTCGTACCAAGTCCTTGATGAGCATCAAACGATTGCCGGGCTGATTATCTTATTACCCTGCAACTTCGTCCGGGAGGCTCTCCGATGCGAGCGATGGTTCTGCGAAAGCCTGGAGCGCCTCTGCAGCCCGAGACGCTCGCGGACCCCGATCCTGGTCCCGGTGAGATCCGCGTCAAGGTCAGGGCATGCGGCGTGTGTCGCACTGACCTGCATGTGTACGACGGTGAGCTTCCCGACATTCGGTATCCGATCGTCCCCGGACACGAGATCGTCGGTCATGTCGACCAGATTGGTCCTGGCGTGACGACGCACAAGCTCGGCGCGCGCGTCGGAATTCCATGGCTGGGGCATACGTGCGGCCATTGCATGTTCTGCGCACGAGGTATGGAAAATCTCTGCGACCAGCCCACGTTTACCGGCTACACACGCAACGGCGGCTATGCAACCCACGCCGTCGTGGACGCAAATTTCGCATTCCCGCTCGACGGTTTGGAGGATGACATTGCCATCGCGCCGTTGCTGTGCGCCGGCCTGATCGGCTGGCGGTCTCTGGTCATGGCAGGGAAAGCCGAGAGGCTTGGCATCTACGGATTCGGCGCGGCCGGTCACATCGTTGCCCAGGTGGCCCGCTGGCAGGGGCGCCATATCTATGCGTTCACCCGCGAGCACGACCAAGCTGCGCAGGATTTCGCGCGCCAACTTGGCGCCACATGGGCCGGAGCGGCGGGCCAGCGTCCCGATGTTGCTCTGGACGCGGCCATCATCTACGCGCCGGCTGGCGAGCTTGTTCCGGCCGCTCTGCGGGCTGTTCGGAAGGGTGGCCGGGTGGTCTGCGCAGGTATTCATATGAGCGACATTCCGACGTTCCCGTATTCCCTCCTCTGGGGAGAACGCCAGGTCGTGTCTGTCGCCAACCTGACGCGACAAGACGGTCTCGATTTCCTGCGGGTCGCGCAGCAGGCTCAAATACGGACCCATACGACGCCCTATCCGCTGTCCGACGCAAATGACGTTCTGGCCCGCCTGAGGCGGGGTGACGTCGTCGGCGCGGCGGTGCTTATCCCGGACTTTTGAAGTGAACGTGGCAACACCGCCCATGGCATCACCATCCGATCAGGAACTGGTCTTCTCCTTCTTGGGCAATACCACCCGACATCCAGGTGTCCGCCGGATCGACACGCACGCGGCTTCCGTGTTTCTGATCGGTGACCGCGCCCTGAAGATTAAGCGCGCCGTTCGGCTGCCATTTTTGGACTATTCGACGCTCGATCAGCGCAAGGCCGCGTGCGCAAAGGAAATCGAGATCAATCACCCGTTTGCTCCGGACATCTATCTGCGTGTGGTCGCCATCACCAAGGCGCCTGACGGATCATTCGATGTCGATGGATCGGGCACTCCGGTCGAATATGCCGTCGAGATGCGTCGCTTCGATGACAGCCAGACGCTTGATCATCTTTCTCGCCGCCAGCAGCTGGACGCCGGATTGGGCGAGCGTCTGGCAGAGACGATCGCAGCGTCGCATGCAGTCGCCGTTCGGAGCTCCTCCAATGGGTGGACGGAGTCCATTCCGATTTGGATCGACGCATTCGTCGCCAGCTTTCGGACAGTCTCGCGATTTGGCGAAACGGAGGTCGAAGAACTCCGCGTCCTTTGCCACTCGGCCTTCGCACGTCTCCGACCCCTGCTCGAGCAACGTGCAAATGAGGGGCACGTGAAACGCTGCCATGGCGACCTCCATCTGGCCAACATCGTCCTCATTGACGACAAGCCGGTGCTGTTCGACGCCATCGAGTTCGACGACCGGATCGCCACGATCGACGTCCTCTACGATCTCGCCTTTCCACTGATGGACCTCTTGCACTTCGAGCAGCCGGTCGCCGCCAACCGTCTCTTGAACCGCTACCTCTCGACCGCAGCGCCTGACCAGACCGGAGGATTGGCTGCACTGCCTCTGTTCACGACGATCCGGGCCGCCATCCGTGCGCAAGTCTTTGTCGCAAGGCGCGACCGCGGTGATGCCGAACACTCGGACGCTGATCGCTCCGCAACGATCGAGACCGCAGAGAGCTACTTTCAACTTGCACGCAGCCTGATCCGGCCGGCAGAGCCGAGGATGATCGCGGTCGGAGGCCTGTCGGGAACGGGAAAATCTGCGCTCGCCCGGGCTCTCGCTCCTCTCTTGGTGCCTCCACCGGGAGCAATCGTGTTGCGCAGCGACGTGCTACGCAAGCAACTGTCTGGCGTGAAGGAAACCGAACGCCTCCCGGCTGCGGCCTATACGCCGGAATCGAGTGCTCGGGTCTATCGAGAGTTGACGACGCTGGCCGGCCGCGTGCTCTCACAAGGCTTCACGGTGATCGTCGACGCCGTGTTTGCACGTCCGGATGAACGACAGGAGATCCATGATCTCGCGAAGCGGCTGAAGGCGCCCTTTGCCGGCCTCTTCCTCGTCGCAGATTTACGCAGCCGGCAGGAGCGGATTCACCATCGAGTCGCCGATGCGTCCGATGCAACGATCGGAGTTACCGAGGATCAGGAACATTACGACATCGGCGCTCTCGATTGGCTCCAGGTCGATGCGTCAGGCACGGCTGAGACGACATTGGAGCGAAGCCTTTCATTGCTCCGGATCAGCGCCTGAGTCCGGTGGGATGGCCCCCTGGCCGCAACGCGCGGCGATCACGTGTGCACGTAGTCGCCCGGCGCGTCTCCGAGATCATTCGAACGATCTGTCCCGAGTTGCGGCGGTGCGCCCGGCGCTCCCGATTGCTGTCCGAGCCACGCTGTCCAGGCCGGCCACCACGATCCCTCCAGCTTTGGCGATGTGCCCTGCCACTCGTCGGGTCCGAGATATGGAGCGTCGGCAGCCTTGGTTCGCAACTGATGGGAGTGCCCCTGCTCGCCCGGCGGCGCCACGATGCCGGCATTATGGCCGCCGCTGGCGAGCACGAAAGTGACGTCAGCATCAACCTCGTAGTGGACCTTGTACGTCGACTTCCAAGGCGCAACGTGATCACGCAGCGTCCCGACGACGAACATCGGCGTGTGGATATCCGAGAGCGAAACAGGCTTCCCTTCGACCCGATACCGCCCCTCGGCGAGATCGTTGTTCAGGAACAGCTTGCGCAGATATTCGGAGTGCATCCGATACGGTAGCCGCGTCGCATCTGCGTTCCATGCCATCAAGTCGCTCGGGTTTGCGCGCTCGCCGAGAAGATAGTCGCGCGAGACACGAGACCAGATCAGATCGTTGGAGCGCAGCAATTGAAATGCGCCCGCCATCTGGGTGGTGTCGAGATATCCACGCTCCCACATCATGTCTTCGAGAAAGGCGACCTGGCTTTCGTTGATGAAGAGCGTCAGCTCTCCCGCTTCCGTGAAATCGGTCTGGGCCGCAAACAGCGTGATTGTCTTCAGGCGCTGGTCGCCATCGCGTGCCATGGCTGCCGCCGTGATCGAAAGAAGCGTTCCCCCGAGACAATAGCCTGCGGCATGGACCAGCGTATTCGGAATGATCCTTCCGATCATATCCAGGGCAGCCATGACGCCCAGCGAGCGGTAGTCGTCAAACGCAAGATCCCGGTCTTCCGCTCCGGGGTTTCGCCAGGAGATCATGAAAACCGTAAAGCCCTGGTCGGTCAGGTATCGGACCAGCGAATTGTGCGGCGACAGATCCAGGATGTAATATTTCATGATCCAAGCCGGTACGATCAGGACCGGCTCTGGTCGCACCTTCTCGGTCGTCGGCGCGTATTGAATCAGCTCAATCAACTGATTGCGAAGCACAACCTTGCCCGGTGCGGTCGCGACAGTCTTGCCGACGACGAACTCACCATTGCTCGATATCTTCCCCGGCTGCATCACCTGCATGAGATCGGCGAGCCAGTTCTGCCAGCCGAAGATCAGGTTCTCGCCACCGCTTTGAAACGTCTTCTCCAACACTTCCGGGTTGGTCGCTGCAAAGTTCGATGGCGCGAAGATGTCGAGCAGTTGACGAATTGAAAAGTCGACGACGGCTTCGTTGGCAGGGTCGACACCACGAATGCCGGTCGTCGCCTTGTGCCACCAATCTTCCCCGAGCAGGAACGCCTGGGCGAACAAGTTGAACGGGTGCGTCGCCCATTGCGGCTTGGAAAAGCGATGATCGTTGGCCTGCGGCTTGATCAGGTCCCAAGGACTGCGATTCGGGTCTGCAAACCGCAATGACCGTTCAGCGACCTGCTTAGCGCCGTGCCAGGCATCTCGGACGATTTCGATCTGACGCTGAGGTGCAGCGGCCAGATGACAAGCCCAATCCAGATACGCCATTGATAGAGCGGCCGGGGAAATTCCACCGGTGAGCCGAGCCAGCATCGCGCTGAAGGCCCTGTCCAGCTCGTGATCCTCGCGTCGAAGCTCCCCGGAGGCCGCGTCGGCTTCTCGGGAGAGCAACTTTGCGTCGGGTGCGGCGAGCGCACCCTCCGGCTTCAAAGAGGTCTCTGCAAAGACAACGGCACTGCTCCGGTCGTTAACGGTCGTTCCCTCGCGTTCCAGTCGATCGGGACGCGACGCCCCCGCACTCTTCAGTTTCGCCACCGTTGCCCCATGAGATTCACGCTAGCATCAATCAGGCGCTGCCCGTGCTTGAAGAGTCGATCGCAATCCCGCCTGACGAAATCAATCTGATGCCGTCCACATTCCTGGACCATCGCCTGGATTCCCTTCACGGAATGCACGCCAGCCAGCTTCGACACAAACTCGGCCAGCAGATGCGTCTCCGTACGCGCGCGATCCAGCACTTCGTTGCTGGCAAACAGAACCTCCTCCATGACGATCTGCTGGGAACCAACGAGCAGCTCGAGTGCGTGCTTGTTGGAGAGAGCGACACGTTCGGACAGTTCGGCCGTTTCGTCGGCCAGGACCTTGGTCCCGGAGAACTCGGACATGGGCACCTTCTCCTCTCGCCAGATCAAAATGCCTTATAGCTGCAATTCAATGCCAGGACCTTGAGCTGCGTCAATGACGCGGCCGCACCTCCTTTGACCTGCGTCAATTCAAGACCGTGGCGGCGGATTACGTTTTCTTAGCCTTTGACATTGGAGTTCGCCATGCGCGCCCACCAGATCATGACCCGTCCCGTCATCACCGTCACCCCTGACACTTCCATCGTGGATGCGGCAAATATCATGCTTCAACGGCACGTCAGCGGCCTTCCCGTGGTCGATTCCGGCGGAAAACTCGTGGGCGTCGTCTCGGAAGGCGATTTCATCCGCCGATCCGAGATCGGCACAGGGCGTAAGCGCGGCCGTTGGCTGCGCTTCATTCTCGGGCCCGGGAAGTCGGCCGCCGACTTCGTCCACGAGCATGGTCGCAAAGTGTCAGAGGTAATGACCAAGTCTCCCCTGACGATCACCGAAGACGCCGCGCTGGCGGAGATCGTGGAACTGATGGAAAAGAACCACGTGAAGCGGTTGCCCGTGGTCAAGGGAGACCGGGTCATCGGCATCGTGTCACGGGCGAACCTGCTGCAAGCGGTCGCCGCGCTCGGGCGGCAGGTCCCGGATCCGACGGCGGATGACGATCACATCCGCAACCGTGTGATCGACGCTCTCGAGAAGAACGACTGGTGCCCGTTCGGATTGTCCGTCATCGTCAAGGACGGCATCGTTCATCTGAGCGGCGTCATTACCGAAGAGCGCTCGCGGCAGGCGGCAATCGTTGCCACCGAGAACATCTCTGGTGTCAAGAAGGTGCATGATCATCTGTGCTGGGTTGACACCATGTCGGGCATGTACCTGAACTCACCGGAAGACGACGAGATGGCCAAAGCCGGCTGATGGCTGCTGAGGACGCTGCCGCTCTTCCTGCCTCGTGTCCGGCGCCAGTGACGATGCCTTAAGCTCCCGGATTGTTGCGTCCGAACGCCCCCGCCCGACGCAGGGCTTCGATCTCCTGCTCAGTGTGCCCAAGCCTGTGGCGCAGGATCGCGGCCGTGTGCTCACCGAGCCGCGGCGCCGCCGTCGGCTCGACGGTCGGCGTGAGCTTCATGGCGATTGCCGGCTCGATGTTGGGTATCGAGCCTGCGGTGGGGTGCGGAATACGACAGGTGCGGCCGCGCATCCGGACCTCGGCCGCGTTGAACGCCTGCTCGACCGTACGAACGTGTCCAACCGGAACTCCAGCCTGGTTCATCCGAGAGGTCCAGACATCCATCCGTTCCGTGGCGAGGATGTCGGCGATGAGGCCGCGCAGTTGCGTACGGTTGACCCATCTCGCCCTTCGCGTGGCGAAGCGGGGATCGCTCAGGAGATCCGGACGACCAAGCACCTCCGTAGCCAGCCGGCGGTAGAGCCGATCGTTGGCACATGCGATGTAGAGCGGACCATCTGACGCTTCAAAGACGCCGACCGTCGGAGAGTCGTTCGGCGAATTGCCCGTCCGCGTGGGGTTCACGCCGTTCATCAAATACGCCATTCCGGAGAAGCCGGTCATCGCCAAGGCGATGTCAAACAGCGCCACCTCGACGTGCTGCCCGCGACCGAGCCGCTGCCGGGCGGCGAGTGCCAATAGGATGGCATTGCAGGCGGACATGCCGGTGGCCAGATCAACGATCGGAGGACCGGTCCGCACCGGCGGACCATCAGCGAAACCGTTGAGGGACATGAACCCGCTTTCCGCCTGGGTGATTGGATCGAACCCTGATCGCCACGCGAATGGACCGGAGCGTCCGTAGGCCGAGATCGAGCAATAGATCAGCCCGGGATTGGTGCTGGACAGTGTCTGATAGTCCAGCCCGAACCTCTCCATGACGGACGACGAGAAATTCTCCACGACGATGTCGGCCTTGGCGATCAGCGCACGCGCGACGTCTCTGGCCTGCGGTATCGTGAGATCCAACACCATGCCGCGCTTGTTCCGATTGAGACTGAGGAACGCTGCGCTCTCTCCGCCGAGCTCGGCGTGCTCGTATGCGCGGGTATCGTCTCCCGTGAGCGGCTGCTCGATCTTGATCACCTCGGCGCCGAAATCGGCCAGCGTCTGTGTGCACGCCGGCCCTGCGACGACCCGCGTGAAATCGATCACCAGCAGACCAGCCAGCGCGGTTGGCGCGTCAGGCGGCCGTGGCGCACGCTCTGGCAGGGTGACCTCGGCCGGCATCCCAGAGTCCTTCCCGCTGCTCTGATCGTCTGAAGCGATCTTCCATTGACTGCCCGGCGTGGCATTGTCTCCAACGTCCGACAATGCATGGTTAACTCAACGGCAGCCGCAAAAAAAGCCCGGGTCGGAGCTGTCGAGCCGGCCCAATTCTGCTGCAGCGCAATGCAATCTGCATGAGGCATCGATCGACAGCTCACCGCCCGATCATCTTGCGCCAATAGAGCGAGTTCACCCAGGCCCAGGGCCGGACCGGTTGGAACAACACATATCCACACCGAATGAAATTGTTCGCGGATACGATGTTGCAAGTCGTATCCGAAACGATGCAATCCAGGCCCGAGCGACGCGCGCGCTGCTCGATCACACGCATCAGCCGTCGCTGCAGGCCGTAACCACACCGCTCTTGGAGAACGCCAACCCTCGAAAGATAGGCTATGCCCTTGCCGAGGGATGACGGCATCATTCCGGCAAAGGCGACGGGCCGTCCGAGCTCGGTCGATATCCACCATTGTCCGCTCTCGAAATCGGGCAGAGGTGCGCAATCGAGGAATGTGCGCGCATGGAGCTCCTTCAAGGTGTCGAGGACGTCAGGCTCGCAAGCGTCGACCTCTCTGATGCGGAAGCGGCGGCCTCGCCGCGAGATCCAGGCTGGCACGGCATCACCTTCCGAGCACGACTTTGATGCCGAGCCAGATCGCACCGATCAGACCGGTCGCGATGACCGTGATGACGGCCTTGAACGTATAGCTCTGGGCCTGCTCCACGCTCTTGCGCCAGCGCCGCAGGTGCTGGAAATCGGCTCTCAGCTCCTTCCGATCCTCCTCCTCGATGCCGAACGAGGTGAGAATGGTCGCGATCGCTCTCATCACGACGGCATCGATCTCGTCGCGCTGAAGCTGGCTCTGCTTGGCCAGGGTCTCGGCGACGACGGCCGTGATTTCGTCATGGCTGATGTTCATCGCCTGATGATCCTCGCTACATTTTCGAAGCCGCGTTTGGCAAAATAGAAGGAGATGACGAGATTCGCGGTCGTCGACGCGAAGCCCGCGAGCGGATCCGTCGAGCCGAGCCCGAGCACTTTGTCCCACACCAGCAGCTTGGCAAAGTAGATCGAGACGCAGTAGCCGATGAGCTTGTCCGGCTCGTACCAGCAGCCGATTTCCGCCGCACGCAGCCGAAGCTGCGCGTCGCTTTCCGAGACCTGCGCGGCGATCTCCGTCGCCGCGAGGTCTGCCGCGATCTTTGCATCCGCGTTGCCCGCCCTCAGCTTCGCCTGGTAGGCGTCGATCAGCCCCTTGATCACGGGCCCGCCCAGAAAGCCCAGAATGCTCATCCACATGTCACGATGCCCTCTTGAGCGAGCGCAGCCGTGCGAGAATCGTGATCAGCGAGATCGCGAGAAAGATCCGGCCGACGGCACGGGTATCGCCGACGGCGGCGCTGATCTGATCCTTCAGGCTCGGGTCCCCGAGAGCGTCGCTGACGTTGTCGACGATCGACAGCAGAAGCCCGACGACCGCCAGCACGTAACTCCAGGCGATCGTCAGCGAATGACGACACGCAGCCTTGACTTTCGTCCACATGATGAATCCTTTCCAAAAAATTGCGCAGACGCGCCGCCGGCTCTCGCGAGCCGCGCTCGGTGCCCCGCAGATCGTTGTGTCTTGGCCGAGATCGACCGTCCGTCGGTACGCCGGCCAGGAGCACGAGGCTGCGCCGGTCAGCGATTGCCCAGAAGGCGTTTCACCAGGGCAGCAAAAAGGGCCCCAATGGAGCCCTTTGCCGGATGCCTGATCGATGCGGGAGTCGGCGCCGGAGGCCAGGTGTCGGGCGGCCGCTCCGTCTCCACAAGGCCGGTCGGGAAGCTGATGGTCGCATCGATCTGCATCATGGTCTTGAGCAGCCCGGCGCAACCCGGCTGCCGGTCGACCGCCTGGGGATCGTAGACTCCGTCACGGACATACTTGCCGGCACGATATTGATCGGTCCCGGCCCAGACATAGGGAGACGGCACGCCCCGGCGCGCGTAGCCCAGCCCATTATACTGCTCGAGAAGCGTCAACGCGCCGCCAATCGACCAGTCCCGCCACCGCGCCGCATGCGGCGCGCAATTGACGAGCGCGTCGACTGCGGTGTCCTCCCACGAGGCGAACGGTCCTCGTCCCGCAGGCACGTGGACCGACACTCGGTCCCAGGGATCCCCCTGCGCCAGCGACCGGGCCCAGCTCTGCGACGATTCGCGCTCGTGGATGACGGCGATGATCGGCCAGGGGACGCCGGTCGCGGCCTCGACCACTTGGTAGCGTCTCCGGGCGGCAACAAGGCGGCGGGCTGTGGCGTCCAATGAGCGGGTTAGGTTGGCTCTCTCCCACCGGCGGGCGTTGGCATCGACTATAGAATTCAGGTCCATCGGGGGGCGTTCCTTCATAAAAAAGCCGCTAAGGCTAGCGGCTTCCGTCTTGCTACACACCGGGTTGCGTGATTGTGTCGTCGCTCGCATGCCTCGGCGGCGGGCCAGTCGCCACCTTAGAAACGCGTGAGAGCCACCTTGGTCATTCCAGATCGCAAACCGTACCTGGACGGTCTACGCGGGGTCGCGGCCGTGGTCGTCTTCATTGGCCACCTGCTTCTCTCTCTTTTCGGCGCCTTCTGGATCTTCAACGGTCGCGCGGCCGTATGCGTTTTTTTCGTCCTGAGTGGATACGTGTTGGCCGATATGATTGCTCGCTCAAGAATGAGCCTGCCAGCGCAGGTTTTGCGACGCTATCTTCGCTTGGCTGGCCCCATGCTCCTCACATCAGCGTTCGCCTGGGGACTTCTCGCAGTTGGCGCCTATCGAAATGCTGAAGCCGCTGCGGTCACGGGATCGCAATGGCTCGCACTCTGGTACCAATTCGAGCCGTCGTTCACGACGATGGTATGGGAGGCTGTTTACGGTGCCTTCATTACCGGCACGTCCGCTTACAACTCGAACCTTTGGACGATGCGTCCGGAGTTGATTGGCAGCGTCTTCGTATTCGTTATCGGCTCCTTCTCGATGACGAGAATATGGAGGGCCATCTTTTACATCGCCCTGGCCATCTGGTTCTGGTCTGATTACTTGATGCTGTTCTCGGTGGGCGCGCTGTTTTTCGATTTCAACCCCGAGCTTTGCCGACTGATGAGATCGACTGTACTACGCGTGGTATCACTTGTAGCTGGGCTGTTCTTCTTCATTGCAACCGAACGAATACTGAATCGTCTGAATTTTCCTCACGTAGATATGATGAAGTGGCAGATGCTTTCAGCAGTCTTGATCGTAGCCGTGGTCCTGACTTGGCCGCTTGTGCAGCGCTTGATCGGCGGCGCGCTAGGTCGGACGTTGGGCCGCATCTCATTCACGCTCTACCTAATCCATCTTCCGATCATCTGCAGCATGACGAGCTGGCTCGTCATCACGCTCCCGCCCTCCGTTGCTACCCCGGCTTCCGTTGCCCTTACCATCGTCTGCGTTTTCGGCGCATCCCTCCTGCTGAGCCGACTGGTTGATCAATGGCCAACCATGATTTCCCGAGCTGCGGGAACCACTATCGACGCCATTGTCAAGTCGACACGAGCTAGATTTAGACAGCGCTACACCGCCATCATAGACTAGCATAGTCACCGCGCGTGGCCGCGCCCACCATATATCAGATGACCCGCATGATGCGATTGCAGAGAATAGTAGGTTGAACGAGATTGTGAGACAATCCGCCTGTATTGTTCGAGGTTACGTTGATTTGGTTGGCGCCTGAGAGCGAGTTGACGCCTGCCCAGCTTGCGCTGCTAGAATTTGCAGAATAGGGCCCGCCAGAGCCGAACGCCGCGACGCCGCCCTGGACATTTACCGCGGCTGTCGTAACGGGAATTCCGGTAAGCCCGTTTTGTGATTGAACCGTGATGTTATTCGATGCGCCGGACGCAATGCCCGTCGGCAACTCCGAAAGCGTCAGAGTATGCGCATCTTCTCCTCCAGCTCCACCTAGGCTATGGCGAACACCGGCTAGTGCTCCTGATGCCAACCGGTTAGCCGAAGATCCGCCCATGTTGTCTGGGCAGGCCGTCGCACGGCCGCGGAGGTCTGGCAGGTTGAAGGTGGTTGACCCATCACCCGAACCATAGTTGATGCCAATCAGTGTAAACAGGGTGGCGTAGGTCGTGCGGCTGATCGCCTGGCCGTAGGGGAACGCAAACGAGCTGTTCGGGCTGCTCCCCGCCCAGTATTCGAGTGTTGCCCCGAGCGGAATGTTATGCGGATTACCGTAAAATCCATGCAGGTAGAAGCTGCTATCCGTGTGATTGTACACGGCGACGTAGGGCGTCCCCTGGATGATCGTTCCGGCCAGAAGATCGGCATTGGGCGCGCTGCGCAGCGGCTTGGCACCAAGCGAATCGACGTTGAGCGTCACCGGTGCGCCATTGGTGACGTGCGGCGTGAACGCGATGATCTGGCCGTTGAGATGCGGCAACGAATCGAATTGCTGATTGCTCGTTACGGCATAGGCTGTGCTCGTACCGCTCGTCGCGATCGCCCCCGCAATGTCGTCGCGATATTTTGCGGTCGCAGCCATCATGGCCCGAGCGGAATCGTTGATGCTCGACGGGACCTGTCCTTCGGACCAGTTGATCGTCGGATCGGCCGTGGCATCAGCCGATGCGGTCTGCGACCATCGATAAAGTGTCATTCTGCTCCTCACATGAAAAAGGCAGCCACGCGGGCTGCCGGGGACTTGTTTCTCGCTCCTCGATGCGGGCACATCGCGGCTCCTGCCGATGATCGATCACGCGTGCATGGCTAAGTTTCTCGCCGAAGCGTCAAATATTGCTCGCAGGCACAGGACGGCGTCCTGGCGATCAGCAGATTGCGGATCACCCCCTTGGGCACTCCGGGGCTCTCTCTTGCGATCGCGTCGACACGAGTCTGCACGACGCGCTCGATCTCACCCCGAAGCTCCTGAATCCTGTCTTCGATGGTCGGATTGCTGCGATTCTGCTTCATCGGTCTGATCCTCCTTCATCGTACGCTCCGCGGATCGGAGCCGTGCGAGTATCTTGTTTGCATGCGCGAGGGCGTGCTGCGTGCGTCTCAAGCTCTTCTCGCGCCTCGTCTCGTGGTCCGCGATGAAGCGCTTCAGATCGTGCGGCAAAAGCCTGAAGCGCTCCTTCCAGGGACCCGGCCAGGATTGCGGGGGCGATAGGTTCGCGATGTCGTCGAGGACGATCGCGACCGGCTCTGCCGCTGTGGGATCAGCCAGCCCCAACGAGGCGTGAGTTCTGGAGATGTCGAGAATCGCCTCCCAAACCTGCTCGGCACCTATGCCGGCGTGCTCGCGGGCGAAGCGGGCGACCGCCGCCGGCGAGGCCGGGCAGAACGTCTCGTGCTCCCGCTCACACCAGCGTGCGAACAGCGGAGCGCGCTGCCTGCGCGCCTCGGCAAGCGCAGCCAGAACGGGGTTTGTCATCGACCGGCCTCACGGCCGCCTGGACATGCGGGCCTGATAGAGGGCGACCGCGTCCTTCAGATCACCCGACGATGTCAGGCGGGCGTTGAGCGCCCGCAGATCCGTCCGTCCCCGCTCCCCCGACGAGACTGAGACCCCCGGCCGCACCACGGGCGGGACAGCCTTCGTCACCGCAGCGTCCTTTGCCCGCATCATCAGGCGATATCGCGCGGCGTCGTACATCATCCGCTGGAACGTGGCATGGCGCATCAGCGGCTCGGTCTGGAACAGCCGGTTGAGCTCGGACGCCGGGATCCCGCTCTCCTTTGCCGACGCCACGATCTCTGCGGCAACGGCCTGGCGCACGGCGCGCGGCTCGCTCTTCAGCATGCCCTCGAGCCGGTCGTCCTGCTCCTGCGCGAAGGACTGGAAGCTCCGCTGAGCCACTTCGGCGTGCTGGCGCTGCGCCTCCGCCTGCTGTGCCAGCAACTGATCCGACATCGCGACGGCCGCCTGAATGCGCCCGAACCTTCCGGAATCCTCGCGCGACATCCGTTCGAGCGCGGCGGGGACCTGCTCCGCGGGCATGCCGGCAAATTCAGGAAACTGGCTGAGGAAGCTCGCCTGGGCAATCTGGACGGCCGATGCCAGGCCTTCTCGGTAGGATTGGCGGGCCTGCTCTGCTTCGCCGATCTTCTCCTCGATCGCCTGCAGCACCTGCGGATGCTGCAGGGCTTTCGCCAACTCCGGCGCAAGCCGCGACGAAGCATCGTGCTGCGTCGAGCCGGTCTCGGCAGTGGACTCGGCTTCGCCCGAAGCCGGCCCGAAACCGTCGGGCTCACCATTTGCCGGCGAACCCAAGTGGTCGCTCGAATCGGAATCCGGCGTCCCGCGAGATGCCTCACCCACCTCAGCGGCCCGGACGCGCGCGTGATCACGCGCCGCGCGTTCGAGCGTGACCGACTCGCCGCGATCGACCAGGTTGCCGGCTTCGTCGACATACTCCCGGACTATCACCGGCGGACGGGGATCGGTGCGCTGCTCGGCAGCGTCGCGCAGCGACGCAACGTCGCCGCCGAGCGCCTCGCGCTCCGGCCGCTCCTCCGGATCCGGCATCGGCCGATAGCCGGCATTCTCCAGCTCGAATGCTGCACCCGTTACGAGATGCTCTGATTCATCTGACATTCACGACCGCTCCCTCGAGACGCTGCACCGAACTACTTCTTGCCGAACGCGCCGCTGAACGGCTGGAGAAGACTGCCGATGCCGCCGGCGATCTTCGCAAACTGGTCGGCACCGGACATCTCCTGTGTTCCCGTCATGGTGCCGTTGGTCTGCTGACCGAGCTGTGCGATCGGCGTCCCGATCTGCGCCAGCAGTCCAAGCGCCTGCACCGGAATGCCGCGGCGCTGCGCCTCTTCCGCCAATGTGGCGTTGGCTCCATAATTCTGCGCATCGAGCGCGGCCTGTGACGCCGTCAGCCCCTGCCCCTGGTTGGTGAGGTACTGCTGCTGCATGCCGCCCAGCATGTTGGCTGTCGTGTTGCCGGCGCCGTACAGCGCATTGGCCGCGCTCAGCTGGTTCTGGACGTCCTGGTTGTACTGGGCCGCGATCACAGGCGCTTCCGCCGCAGCGACGCCGCGGCCATACGCCATCTGGTTGGCGCCGCTGAAGTCGCGACCCGCGGCTGCGAACTGACCGTTGATGGACGTCCCGACGTCGTTCTGGATCTGCGCCAGTTGCGCCGCCAGCGCAGGATTGTTGCCGATCATGCTGCCGTTGGCATAGGGCGACAGCTGCCCCTGCAGCGTCTGCAGGTTGGACTGCACGTTGGGCGCCTGCGCCAGCGCATTGCCGCCGTTGAGCAGCGACTGCGCGTAGGAGCCGATGCCGCCGGCGTAGGGATTGCCCTGCGCCGCATTCTGCCTGAGCGTATCGAGCGCGCCGCCCTCGGCGCTGGTCAGCCCGGTATTGTTCAGCCCATTGCCGACCTGAGACAGAATACCCTGCAGCATCGGCTGTGCCGGCTGCCACGGCTGCGTCTGGGATTGTTGAGTCTGGGTGCTGGATGATTGTCCGCCCATTGGGCACGTTCCTTGATCTGACAATGTTAAGAGTTGGCGCAACTGCAAGATCGCAGTCCTCGAACAAGGCGTCGCCGTGAGCAAGTCTGCGATCCGTCCGGAGGAGGCAGCGGCACACGGAGAGTTCAGTCGTCCTCGTGCAGATCAACGTTACTCAACGCGCGATCTCAAGAAGCGCTTCTGCGGCTTCGATGGTTCTTCGCTTGAACCCGTTTGCGATGCCCGGGTCGGATGACCCTGATCGGCCTGCTGTGCGGCAGCAAGTCTCATGTCCGGATCAAGTCCGGTGCGACTGGCATCTTTTCTCAATGCCGACTGTGAGGTCTGCTGAAATGGCCGTTGGTCCAGAAGATTGTTTCCGAGCAGATAATCAAACAGCCAGTCGCGGATCGGCCTTCCAGGGATGGGTGACGGTGCGGGAACTGGTGCCGGAATAGGAGGAAAACCCGGGCTAGGATTGCCGGGTGCCGGATATTTCAACGATGGCGGCAGGCCCGGCTGTGATGGATCTTCGAACCAGGAGGGCAATCTTGGTGGCGAGCTTGGCGTCCTCGACCCTGGCAGCGGAATACCCTGGAAAGGACGGGTATAATCTCTGCCATCAAGATAACGTCTCCAATCAGGCACACGCAATACTTCTGGCTCGATCCCCTCACGCACTATATTTGGCCAATCACTTGATTTCTCTCTTGGATTTCCCACCATATCTTCATTCCCCGAGGAAAAAAAAGCGCGCCACGTCAGCGCGCCGTCAACTATCAAGGCTTTTTCGGGTGTCAGAACAGCTCGGCTGACATTTCGGAAAGAGCCCTCATGGATCGTAAACAACTCGAGCACGGAGCCGCAATCGCTCGGCAAGAGCCGCAACTTCCTCCTGGCTATCGGGATAGCGTTCGTAAACGATCTTGGTCTTGACTGAACTTTGTTGATAGCGAGGATGCCATGTCCACATCAGACCAGTTGTCTCGGTCGCCCTTTTCCAATCGATATTCCTTAGAGCTCTCCTGATAAATGTACTCTCCGGCGGTTCCTCGAAATTATCATTGACGCGCCGTACGCTCATGAATCCCAGCCTCAGTTCATAGATTGGACCTGGCGTCCGCAGAAGCGGTTTCCCACAGGGGCCGATGTCAAGGCGTGGCAAACCTTCGTCGAGTGCATTCCGAAGACCTAAGCAGAATCCGTCCACCACTAAAGGTCCCCATGCAACCAACGCATCTTTCAGTATAATCGTCATCCCGGAGGCAACCACGATATAACTGGCGCACCCAAGCAAGCAGTAGCTACGAACTACGACGGTCGCATTCCGACCACGTAGGCGCTCCGCAAGCTCCATCATTGCAACGTCGTCACCACCAAAACTGCGGATAACGACTAGTCCGCCGACTTGCAATTCGTCGACGAGCGACAGATCCTGATGGGCATAGAGATGGCCGTCAAAGCAAAGAATCCGCTGATCCGGCGAAAGTGCCAGCGGACCCGCGACTTCGCGAGCGCAGTATTCTGCAGCAGCGCGATAAGGGCTGAAGTCAATCTGCTCGGCACGAGTCGAGTCCATTCTCATCGTGAGTGCCAGCGCCACGAGAGCGGCTTTTGCTCCCGACTGCACAAAGCCTGCTAAGACTCTTGCTGTTTTGGTGCGATCTGCACTTGTCTGATAAAACATGCGTTTTGTCCGGCAACTGCGCAATTTGGGGACGCAACATGCCCTCTGAATTAAAAAGGAACATATCAAGAACATCCTGTCAAGTGCAAAGGTCGCCTTTGCGCGTGCCGGGGGCAGAGCTGATTTTATCCGTGATAGGATCATCTTGTCTGATCAGCGTATGAAAAGCGCTATCGAGACCATCAACGCTGATTGTCACCTCAACTCCTTCTGGATAATCATATGCGTGTGCCGATAGTCGGCGAGCGCGCGCAGCCAGCCTTTACGGCCGTAGATGCGCATGCCGCGACAGCTTTCTGTCTTCGCGTAAGTTTCGATGCCGCCGATCAGCGGGAGCCAACGGTATCGCCCCCTGCCCTCACAGGCGACGATGACGCACACTTTGCCGGCGTCCGTCAGTTCGAGCCGTGTCGTGGCCACCGCATCGATCGCGATTATGTCGCCCTCCTGGCTCAGCGCCAGCCACAACAGCGCGCGGCCGTCGAGAACGTCGCGCTCCACATCGGCGAAGGCAGACAGACCGGTCCGCAGGATCGCCCGCCGCAGCCGCGGCGCGACCTTGGGCCAGATAAGTCCAACCTGACCGGGATCGACGCAGGCGAGTTCAGCCGAGCAATGCATAGAGAAACGTCCGCGCCGCCGCGCTGTTGGCGTGCGTGAGCGTGAACGATCCGTTGGTCACGGCGCTGACATGGATGGTGCCGTTGCCGAGCTCCACCGCGGCGCCGGGGCTCGCCGCCGTCAGAATCGGGGTCGACGCGGCAGAGCAGTTCATGTCGGCAACCACGGTGGTCGCGACCCCCGGCAATAGGGTGACGCTGCCGACAGCGTTGGATCGCCCGGCGGCGAGCTGCTGCAGCGCCAGGATGACCTTCTTGAGATCGGTTTCGGTGATGCCGGGGACATAGGCCGTCATAGCGTGCCGCTCACGGTGAGGTCAGGCACGACGCCTGCACAGAAGCTCCATGACGCGTCGGCCGGAATCCGGACCTTGAAGCGGGCATAGCGCGTGTCCTTGCGCAGGTCGCAGCGGCCCGTGCGCGTGTTGACCGACACCTCTGTCCCCGCGACAGCGGCAGCCGATGGCTTGTCACGCGAGGAGACCGATCCGAACAGCGTCGTCGCATCGGTCACCGGCCGAAAGCCGCGGATCATGATGCGGTTCTCGTCAGTACCCTGCTCGGCGCTCTCCATCGTCGCCTCGAGATTGTTGCCACGGAAGAAGCCCAGCACATGATTTGCGGAGAACTGCGCGATCTCCGGCTGGACGGCCGTCGCGTAGGCGTCGAGGCTCAAGGTCATCGCGTCGATCGACGACGAGATGCTGTCGAGATTCTCGAGCGTGAGGCCCGTCTGCGACATGCCGAGCAGGTATTCGCCGGTTGCCGCGATCGAAAAGAAGCGGTCGAGCAGGAAATCATAGCCCAGCAACTTGTCGTAGGTGCCGATCGCGCCGGAGATCGACCTGTAGGACCAGTACACCCGCGTCGAGCGGGGATCGGCCGCCCCGATCAGCAATTGCAGATTGCCCTTGTCGAGATCGGCAAGGAAAGTGCGGTCGACCTTCTCGCGGCCGATCGGCTGCGGCAGGCCGCCCGGCTCGATCTTGTGAAAGCCCTGGCCGGCATAGAAGAAGATCCGTTCGCCGGCACGGATGATCGAGTATGGCGCGTAGAGACCCTTGTCCTGGGTGATGCGATCGATCTGGAAGATGATCGGCGATCCCGGGACGTAGGACATGCGCCGGATCGCCTGGTCCTGGAAGATGATCCCGGCTTCCCCGCCGGCAACGCCGCGGACGATGCCGCCGTCCGGAAAGTCCTGATGATCGGACCCCGCCGTCAGGCCGTCCCAGGACGTCGCCGAATTGAAGTTGTTGAGACCCGACCATTGGATGCGATAGGGCGTCGACAACAGGCCCGAGAGCACCAGGAAGCGTCCGACCACGCTGATATAGGCTGCCTGCGGCGGCGAGCCCAAGGCATTGTCGAACGCGGTCGACGACGTCAGATCGAACACCTGCAGCAGCGCATTCGCCTGCGTGGCGAACACGAGATTGCCGGTCTGCGCGAACTGCCACTGCGCCGCCGCGGAGAGCTGCGAATAGCTGGCGCCGCCCTTCGAGACATCCAGCCAAGTGAAGTCCGTGTTGTTGAGGCGGTAGAGCTTGGTCGCGGTCGCGGCGAAGGTCACGACGGTGCCGTCCGATTTCAGGGCGTAGAACGCACCGCGACACGGCTCCGGCAGAGCCGATGTGTAGGCCGAGAAGGCTGGAAAGGGGCCATAGCCGTCGCCACGCGGAACGACGTTCTGGATGTTCCTGGTGGCCTGGCCTTCGTAGTCGCTCACGTCGGGCCGATATTCGCCAAAGGCAAGAAGAGGCATGTCACCTCCAATCATCGATTGCCGCCGGCGGACCTCCGCCGCGGTCAAGAGGAAACAGAAAAGATCGACAACGTCGATGGGGCCCGAGCCTTCAAACGGCCGCGCGCATCAGGCTCGAACAGATGATGGCCACGACGAGGACATCAATCGCTCGTCCAGCGCGGCGTCGGAGGAGACAACGCATTCCACGAAAATGACAATGCCGGGACACCCAGCCAATGGTCGGCCATACTTGGCTTCGGCGACCAGGACTGCTCAGGAGCGTTGCTGCCGCTCCAACCGATTGTCCCCGTGCCGAGAGGATACCAGGCCTCGAAGCCGCGCCCGTAGCCGACGTCGTATCCGACGAGCTGATATGAGGTCTTCTTGCCGGTCATTGCGCCAACGAAGGCCGATGATTGGCCGCTGACGATATGAGTCCGCCCCGCGGCCTGCATCTTGCCGACCGTCGTGATGGAGTTCCCCGCCGCGACGAAATCGCCGGGGGCGGCGAAAGCACCGAGCGAATACAGGACCGTGGTGCCCGCCGTCAGCCAGCCGTTCTGCGCACTGAGAAGACCGATGCGCGCAGCCGCCGAGCCACCGGCATAGACGAGCGACGCGGTGATCTGAGTGAGCGCAGACTGGAAGCTGGTTGCTCGACCTGCAAGCGTGACGGCGGCCGGACTCGCAAGGAATATCGTATTCGTTGCGGAGCTTTGCGGGAGCTGCGCGATCGCCAGCCTACCGACGGCGTCGAATCCGAGCAGTGACATCAGTAGTACTCGTCGATGATGATGATCCCGGAGCCACCAGAGCCGCCAGCAGTGCCGTTCGAACCCGCGGAACCGCCGCTGCCCGCTGCGCCGACCGAATACGCGTATGTCGCGGCCGGAGCAGAAATGTACTTCTCCACGTATCCTCCGGCGCCGCCGCCGGCAGCACCGCGCCCGCCCGAACCGCCGTCAGTGCCTCCGCCTCCTCCGCCGCCGCTGCCGCTATTTGGCGCCGCGGCACTTCCTGCAGAGCCAATCCATCCGCCTGCTCCACAGCCGCCGAATGCAGAGTTAGCGCCATTCCTTCCTTGAAGCACCGCGCCTGTCGAACCGCCCGCACCATCGGTTGGCGTGCTGTGACCACCTCTAATATTGAGGTCACCGCCCGTCGCACCTCCACCACTCGCGTAAGCGTTGCCGTACGGGCCGCCGTTTGCTCCTCCCGAGGCGGTCAGGAACGACGAGCCGAACGTCGTGTCACCGCCGACACCACCAAATGTCGCTCCCGTCGTGCCGCCGCCACCCCCACCGCCTCCGCCGCCGACCATGCGGACCAGCAGCGCCTTGCATCCGGCTTTGAGGGTGTAGGTGCCAGATCCTGAAGTCAGGACGGAGCGCGTCCAATTGCCGGGGCCTGCAGCCGCGGCGATGTTGCTCCGCGCCTGCGCCTGCTGCGTGCTGGTGAAGGCGTTGGCCTCCTCGATCGAAATGAGATCCTCCTTCAACGCGACGATCGCGACTTGTGGCGCAGCGGAAAAGTTGACCTTCGCTGTCGTTCCGACCGAGGTGAACAGGATCGTCGTCCGAGCCAATGTGCCGGTCGACGAGGCGTAGGCGCCCTCGCCGACCTCCCATTGCGTCAGGTCGGCACTCTCGGCCCTGTATTTGTAGAGCCGGCCATTGACCGCGCCGGCCGCGGCCGGGCCCTGATATCCCTGGACGGCCGCGGCATAGGTCCAGTCCGTCGTACCGCCGGCGGTGGGCAGGAACCTGCAGATGTCGAGAAAAGCTGCCATGTCAGGCGATCGTCAGGATGCCGTTCACCTGGTCGAGGTCGACCGTGAACGTGTTGCCGTTGGTAAGCGTGACAGAGGTGCCGTAATCCCACCAGCCGATCAGTGGCTTGGTCGCCGATGTCGCGTTGTAGAGCACGGCGTACTGAAAAGGCCCGATCGAGCCGCCGGCCGCGGTCCACGACGGGTCGCTGCCGCCGATGAATCGGAAGGTGCCGGAGGTCTGCCCGCCGGTGATCGCGCCGATCGAGACGCCGCCAGCCGTGTAGCCATTCCCCGTCGTCAGGTCGGCCGGCGTGTTGTAGACCGTATTGGTTGCGACCGGCGCCGTGCTGGTGAGATAGATCTTGTAGACATGCGATGTCCCGGTGAGCATGTCGTGCAGGGCATGTGCGACATCCTGAACGAAACAATTGAATTTGTTGAATGCAGCCATGTGATCCTCTGTGTTGGACAGCGTCTCAGACGACCTGGCCGGAGAGCCGCATCGTCATCGGACCGGCGTTGAAGGTCGACGTCAGGCCAAGAGCATTGAGATCGGCGAGAGCGCTGGTGAAGCCGAGACCCCAGGTCTGAATCCGCCCGTCCTCTTTGAGATACGGAGCCGACTCGAGCAGAGCGCCGTAGAGATAGAGATCGGGTGCCAGCGTGAGCAGCCAGTTTGAATCGTTCGATGCCAGCGGCGGAACGGTCCGTCGGTAGACCATCTCGATCGTGTAGGCGGCGTCCGGCCGCGGCGCGAGCTCGATCTGGTCGCCGAAGACCGAGAAGTAGCGCGGCTGGCCCGCGATGTCGGAAACACGGAAGCGATACTCATCAAGTTGTACGCCGGACCTGAACTCCAGCGCAGGCTGGCCGCGCACGCTCGTCAGTCGGATCCGCCGCATCGACTGAAAGTCGGACGGCAGCGCGATGAACTCCGGCTCGCTGGCGCCGAGGTCGACGACGGCGATCGCCCGCTGCTCCATCTGCCGCACGAACAGCTGCCGGTTGAACTTGGCTTCCGCGAGCTGGATGAAGCTCGGTATCCGAGCCACCAGCGTGGTGTCCTGGTCGCGCGCTAGATACTCGGACACGGCAGCTTGCAGCGATGAATAGTTCGAGATCAGGGTCATGATGGTCCCGCCTTCCATCCGCTCTGCAGAGCCGGCTTGTCGGTGCGCAGATAGGCCCAATCCGGATCATTGAGCTTCTCTTGCACGATCGCGTCGAACTCGGGCGTGAACAGGCGAAGCCGGGTGTTGCCCCTGGCATATTCCTCGTTCAGCCATTTGACGTAGATGACGTTCGGAATGCGCGCGACGTGGCGGCCCCAGTCGCTGTGCTGCTCGTCGCGGCGCGCTTCGCTGTTCCAGTCCAGGATGGGCGCGACATCCTGGAGATGCTCGATCACGAGACCGGATCCATCGCGGTCGAGATGCGGGCGAATGGTCAGCCCATCCATCACGACAGCTCCGTGATCCACAGCGTGCCGGCCGTCGCCGTGACCAGGCCGTTGCTGGCGGCCTTGATGGCCGCGATGTTCTGTCCGGGTGTCACGGTGACGTATTCGACCGTGTTGGCGGGGAGAAAGACGTCGGCCGTGGTCGCGGCCTGAGCGCCGTCGCCGATCCGGTAGCAGCAGGCCGAACTCGCGGCGAGCCGAAGCTGGAACGTGCCCGGACCGAACTTGTTGGTGGCCCCGACGCTGCCGTCAAAGGCGATGGTCTGCGTGCCGCCGATCCGGGATGATGGCTGTTTGGGAAAGAACGACATCTCAGGCTCCCCTGACTGCAAGCGAAAAATACATCGGCACTGATGTTCCCGACGCACCGGAGGGTGTCAGTGCAACGACGTCGTCTTCGTTGAGGTAGACCGGCGAGGCCGGAACGACTGAGAACAGCTGCCCCGCCGCGGAGCCGGATTGCGGCACAGTGAAGCTTGCGACCGGCGCGGCGTTTACCGTGACGGTGACGGTGCCGTCGGCCGTGGTGATGGCGCCGCCGAGGATACCGGCCACCTTGAGCAGCCGACCGCGGAACGGCGCGCGGACATAGGCGGCGACAGGATTCGCGCCGCAGGAAGGCGTGTAGGCCGTCAGATCGGCCGTGTTCAGTGGGCGATTGTCGGGAAGCGGCATGAATGAACCTCCAAAAGAAACAGGCGGCCCGAGAGCCGCCTGCAGATCAGGGTGATGAAAGATCGGGCTATGCGGTGGTGTTGTCGAAGATGCCGCCGCTGGCCTTCTCGTTGCGCGCGACCAACGCGTATTCGGCGAGGATCTGGCGTCGATCGGAATCGCCGGTCTTGGCGAGCGGGATCGAGATCATGTTGCGACCGTTGAGATAGGCCACGGCCCACTTGTCCATCTCGAGCACGAGCACGTCACGCGCACGCTGGAAGCGGCTGGCGACCACCTTGAGCTTGCCGAAATCGGACTCATAGGCATCGACGGAGGCCACGATCTTCTTCGACTTCGCCTCCTCGATCGCCGTCGAGCGGCCGGTGAAGGTCGAGAACACCTGCTTGTTGAACGCGCCGGTCAGGATCGTGCCCGGCTTGCCGCCGTTGATCCAGATTGACGACAGCACCGTCTTCAGCCGCGCCTCGGTGAAGGCGATCTGGGTGCCGTCCGT
Source organism: Bradyrhizobium sp. SZCCHNRI3043 (assembly GCF_032377735.1). NCBI lineage: Bacteria > Pseudomonadati > Pseudomonadota > Alphaproteobacteria > Hyphomicrobiales > Nitrobacteraceae > Bradyrhizobium > Bradyrhizobium sp. SZCCHNRI3043. The sequence continues at coordinate 1,087,587 of NZ_JAUHID010000001.1, read as the reverse complement.
CCGCGTGCCAGAGCCATCGGCCGCGGCGGGATCTGCGGCGCCGCCGGCGCTGCCCTTCGACGTGTTGGAAACGATCCAGGACAGGATGGAGGCGGTCTTGCGCGGCGTCGTGGCGTTGCCGACGATCTTGGCCTGGTTGGTGCCGCACAGGATGGTTTCGAGATCGCGCTTCAGCTCGAGGCCCTTCAGCATTTCCTGATAGGCGAGCTCATTGTCGCGGCCGGCATGGTCGACCGCCTGCTGGGTGCCGGAGACGCGGGCGACCTTGTAGGAGATCTGGCACTGGTTGCCGAGACGAACGGTCGGCGTGGTCACATTGGTGTTGGGGTCGTCGCCTTCGAGCTGGGCGTTGGTGCCGTCGGCGGGCGCCAGCGCCTGGGTCTGCCATTCGTGATTGACGGCGGTCGCCTTCTCCTTGTCGACGCCGCTCATGAACGGCGTGTCGACCGGATCGATGCGATAGATCATGTCGCTGAGATCTTCGCGGTTGCCGACCGCCTGGTAGGTGACGAAAGTGGACGTGGGTGTGGTCATCGATGATCCTTGATGTTGGCTTGCACGGCACGCGGCGTTCGCCGCGATCGTGCCGCCGCTTGGAGGTCACGACCGCGCATTGCGCCGATCGCCGCTGCGCAGATCTGGAGATGGTCTGACACTTTCAGGTCCCGCTGGCGCGATGGCGCGAGAGATCACTCCCGGTTCGGCTTCTGCGAGACGTCGATGCCGTGGCGCCCGTGATGAACGGGGTCGGCAGAACCGCCTGTCATAACCGCACCTTGTTTGGCGCGGTGACGTCCAACAGCACGGCACATTGGCCGTGAGCCGGACCAAGTCACGGCTCACGAAAAAGCCCGCGACGGTGTGTCCGTCGCGGGCTCGTGCAAGTCTTGCGATGTTGCCTTTATGGAGTTGATTTGCCCGACGTGTCAATGACGATTGTTGCGAGCTCAATCGAAATCGGACTCCGGCGCTGCCCGCGTCGATACGTTCACGATGTCCCTGGGCGTCACGTTTCTTGCCCGCAAGCAGCGCTACTTTGCCAGACGACTGACAAGTCGCCTCGTAGGGACGGCTTGTCGACGTGCCGCGAGTTCTGATGAGAGCGCCTCGACGGCCTTCGAGCGTGGATCAGGATAATTGAACACATCACCATGTCTTGCCGCATGACGCAAAGCTGACTGTGTCAGCGCTTCGGCAAGCTCAGGTGGACCGAACATCCATTCGGGAGGACGAGACGGAGGATCTACATCGATCGGCCGCCGCTCGATGCGTGGTCTGTCGGGGACCGGCCCGAAGGGTTTGGGTCCGGCTGGAAGCGGCCATCGGGCCGGACGGCATCCATTGCGGAAGCCCCGGCTGATCGGGAACCATCAGCGGCTCAATGTTAGTCGGCTGCCCCTGGTTGTTTGGCGCATGCGATATCGGTCCAAACGGATCGCGCCCGGCTGGCAGCGGGCCAAGGGGAGCGAACGGAAACCACGATGGAAGCCCTGACTTGTCACCGTCCGTAAATTGATTGATCGCTGGAATCTCTCCGAGCCCATTGATGGCCGGGCCATTTTCGATGGAAGTCAAACCACGAACCGACGGCATCATCTTTGGAATCTCAAACAGGTCCTTCATTTCGTGACTCCACAAGTAAGCAACGATAGGCTTGACGCCGCGCTTCCGTATTCTTGTTGATCAGTTGATGGCCGCCTGATCCGATCACGGATCATGGATCACCCGCCCGAGACGACCCGCGCGACGAGCGCGTCGACCTCGTCTTGGCTTTCGGGATAGGATTCATAGATGATCTTCGTCTTGAAGAAGACGTGGTATCTTGGATTGACCGTGGACACGTCGACATCGAGGTCGGTCTGCTCGCTGAAGCAGACGATCGTCCGGTCAGGGCTTATCGCCGTCGGCTGCGGCACGTCGCCACGACAATAGTCGACGGCGCGATGATAAGCTTCTGGATCCGGCATTACGTTCTGGGCCGCGAGATCGTGAGGGTACAAAAGGAGAAGGACGGGGACGACCAATCGAGACAGATTCAGCATTCCGCATGCCAAAATGACCGGCGACGAGCCTCCTATTGAACGTAGCATTGTTGTCAACAAGTCCTGCATCATCAGTGATCCATCCCGGCTGCCGACACGGATCGACGTTTCAACCGGCGCCCCCGACTATGCCGTCCTTCCGACCGGTTCTCCTGGATTGAACCGATCAACCGGCCTCTGGTACATGCGTTGGCCACCAGCGTTGCCGACTTTCATGTTGAGCTTGTTCGGAAGTGGCCGATACATCCAAGAAATGAAATTCACTCACTGTCGGGCAATACGGCTTATCAGCCGCCTTACCGGGTAGGTTTGCTCCGGTTGGGCTCCAGACAACATCTCTCCGGAACTACCTACCGGCGAGAGGGTCGCGCGCCCGTCTATGGGCTGCCCGCCGTCTTCTGCTCCGGCGGGCGAAAACGGAGCGGTGAAGTAACGTGCGGCTTGCTGTTGCACAGGCGAAAGGTCCGCCGGCGGCGTCCCCCAAGGCAGAGGAAGGCTGGCTGCCGCCAGCGGCTCTAGACCGAGATCGAGTGGCCCTAGGACGCCACCATTTCTCCGCGATCCCCGCGAATGCGTCGATGGCAACGACGAACGTGGCGGGACAACCGGCTGCGGTCCACCCGGACCACCGATGGAAGTTGGCCCCTCTGCGCCGGGGATCGGCATGCCTGGCATGAGCAGAGAGTCCGACGGGGCGATAGGAGGCGAGATAACAATTCTGTCACTTCCAGGCGCTCGCTTCGATACATCGTTCCCCGACTTTGGCTGAGGCGACGATCGTTGACCTTGCTGCTCATAGAGAAAAAATGGGTGGTTGATGTCGAATGCATCAGGATCAGCTCTATGTTCTACGTCGCTCGAGTATATCCCAAACGGACCGTCGGCATTGAGACGTACGTTTCCAGAGATGATCTCCCGATGCAGATGAGGGCCAGTGGACAAACCGCCCATCGACTGCACATAGTCCTTGGTTCCGATCACAGCGCCCGGGATTGGCTGTCCTGCTGCAATCGGGGTGCCAGGCTCCGGCAAGTCTCCCGGCCCCAAATGGCCATAGAGAGCGCGAAACTTCGTTCCGTCCGGCGCGACCGACTCGACCACAACCGCTCGGCCATAGCCGGCGATCACGCCACTTCTGAAGATCTTGCCGCTGTATTCGGCATACACGGGAGTATTTGGTTTGGCCGGATTGTCCGTACCCCCGTGATATCCCCCCTTGGTGCCGGGGCGCTTGGTCAACCAGCCGTCGCCAGATGGGCCATAACCTGGGTACTCATATCTTGGCATTGTTGCTTCTCATCGTTTGCATTCTGGACTCTGGACGGCCAGAAGATGTGTGTTTCCCGAAACCACCCCTCCCGACCATGTTCCCTGAAGCAGCAGGTAACAGCCGTCCTTGCTGAAGGAGAGGTTGTCGTTGGCAATCCGGAATTCTGGATACGGTAGCGAGAATGTTCGCACGCCGGCACGCTCGATGCGCGCAATTCCGAGTGTCGTGTGCCAGTGCTTACGATCGAGGAGAGGAAACGCGCAGGTTCCGTAGTCACCACTGATCAGGAACGGCTCGTTGTATCTTCGAAACAGCCTTCGAACACCGATATCGGCCAGCCAGTCCTGTGGGCTGGAGCGGTCACCGAGCACCATGTAGCGGGATGTCTCGACCCCGACTAGGGACGCAACTTCATGATCGCCGCACCGGACGATCTCCGTCGAGCTGAAGTCCTTGGGCAGCTTGATCTCATGACCCGCTTTGGTCCAACCGCCATCCGCCGGAACGTATTTCTGGATGCCGATCGCATCGTCGACATAGACGTGCCCTTCCATGAAGAACACGCTATGTTGCTCGTCGGGAAACACGGAAATGTCGGCCATGAGATCCGGACCACTGACCAGGACCGGCTTTTCCGGAAGCTTGATGCTTTGTCCGTCCGGCGACAAGAAAGAGTACAGGCCCGCCCTCGCGAATGGTCGATAGCCCGACAGCCGGTACGTCGCCAGTTGCGAGTCTCGCAATAGGAAGAGCATCGGTGGGTCGGAGTCGTAGGCGACAATCGTCCGGCCATCCTGCGAGCAGGACAACGATCTCACGTCGGCATTGCCGGGAACCTCGGCGAGAAGCTTCTCCTCGCCTCTCAAGGTGCTCTTGAAGATCGAGGTCGTCTTTCGCGCAGGATCATACTCCATATAAACAACGGCCGGCTCCGCCCCGGAACAGAACTGGGGGATGCCGGGGAGAGACGAACTCCATACGAGGCTCAACTTGGTGGAAGCAACCTGCTGTGCAACAGCGTCACTCGATAGGGAGTCCAAGACAGAAAGGATGCCAACCACCGCTCCCGTCGCCATGGACAACCCAACAACGAGCGCACCTATCGAAAATGGATGTAATAAGTCACGCGACATAATGCATCTCGCAGCTCGGATCCACATTCCCTCTTTTTCCCCGCTGTTAGTCGCTGGTGTCGACAAGAGCGTCGTCCTCAAGCCAATCAGCTTCGAGACGTGCGAAATCTGCCCTCCGCTTCAACGAGCGCAAGCCGACGATTCCTGCGAAACTGGGCCGAAAATCTCCTCTGTCGATCTTAGAACAAACAATGAACAAGTCAATACGCCTTTTGATTGTTCTCGCAGGATGTCGAGACGGCTCAAAGCACGCCGAACCGCTTCCTGCGCTCCGCCGTTTGCGCCAGCTCCTTCAGCTCCGCTTGCGCCAGCTTGCCATGGGCGACCATCGCGCCGAGATGGTCGCGCACCTTGCCGACGATGTTGATGGCGAGAAACAGCTTCTCGCGGCCGGCAACGTCGTCGATCAGCGTCTGCCGCCAGGCCGAGCTGTAGCTCGCCTCGAGCGCATCGAACGCGCCGGCAAGCAGTTGGTCGTCGAGCAGCGCTTTGGCGCGGGTGCCGCGCGCGGCGGTCTGTTGCAGGAGGCTCTCATCAATCATCGCGCCGCTCCATCTTGCCATGCGTCTCCCTTTCGGCCCGGCCCGACGCTGCGGCCATGCCGATCGCCATTTCGGCGATCTTCATCTCGTGAGCAACCTGCGCCTGCTCGCGCTTCTGCACCTCTTCCACCGTCTTGAGGTGCGCGTCGAGCAACGCAATCTTCGCGTCCAGCCCGGCCCTGATCTTGGCCAGCTCGATTTCGGCCTGCACCTTGACCTGCTGATGGATGAGGTCGTTGTGAGCCTGCTGCTGCGCCAATTGCGCCTTGTGCGCGGCGATCGCCTGCTCGGTCTGCACCCGCGCCTGCGCCGCAAGCAGCTTCGGGTCCGGCGGCGGCTGCTGCGGCGCCGGCGGCGGGTGCAGCAGCCGTCCGGTCTGCGGATCCACCGCGGCCGGATCGTTGAAGAAGCGTCCGGGATTCTTGTGCCCCATGATCCGTGTCAGCTCGGCCGCCGTGTTGTAGAGTTCGCGATCGCCGACCAGGTTGATCTTGCCGGCCATCGCCAGCTCCTTCTGCACGTTGGCGATCGCCATGGTCTGTGCGAACTGCTGCGCCTTGCCGCCGGAGCCGAGCCCAACCTCGATCGTCATGTCGTCGCGCGTCTTCCAGCTGCGCGGATCGATTTGGACCCAGGCATTACGCAGCCGCACGGTCTGGCGCTGCTGACCGTGCTTACGGATGGTGGCATGCAGCAGGCCGAACATGTCGCGGACCCCTTCAGCCATGATCCGCGCGATCAGCTTGATGCGCATCTGCGAGGCGGAGAAAACCTGCGCCACCGCCGTCGCCGATTGATTTTGCAGCGCATTGGCATCGATGCCCTGCGCCTGCTTCGATAGCCCCGAACGGCTCTCGAGCTCGGCATCGATGTATTGCAGCATCGGGTAGATCGAACTGGTAATGTCGGGCACCACCTGCCAGTTCAGGCCGCCTGCGGTCTTTGTTCGAACGACGCCGCCGGGACGCGAGACCAGAAGATCGTCCAGCGTGTTCGGCCCCGCGTTCTGCTCGGCCACCTCGACGCGCGGATTGTTGTGCAGATAGAGATTGTCCAGCGCACCGCGCTTCAGCGCGGTCTTCTCGCGCTGCAGCGGCATCACCAGGTCTGCGATCGAACGGCCAAAGAAGCGGTGCGTCATCGGCACCGGCGTGGTCGCGGCGAACGGGATCGCATCGAACGGCGAGATGCAGTCCTGGCCGTCCTTGCGCAGGATCTCACTCTGGTCCCCGCCGGTGATGATCTGGTACAGGCACGGTCGGCCGTCGCCTTCATAGTCGATCCGAACGTAGTGCTCGGTGATGCGCACGAGCCTGGTGCCTGAATTGGCCGTGCTCGACGATGCCCGCGAATGCTCGTCGACCGTATCGCGCGCAAGCGTTTCGACCTGCGTCGTCCCGGTGTAGTCGCCGAGCGACTTGATCTGCGCAGGGTCGAACCCTTCGGCAATCAGCTGAGCCTCGGTCTTGGTGACGATCTCGTGGAAACAGTAGTTGCAGTCACGGATCGAGCGCGCGCCGCGCTCGATCCCGAACTCCTCCGGCGGCACGCCCATCACCCGCGCATGGGCGAGTTTTCGCGTGGTGACGATGGTGACGTCGTGCGTGATCGGTTGCGGCACCGGTTGCAGCGGCGCGCACTGAAGAGGTATGTTCATGGCGATGGGCTCGTTCGGTTATGGAGAGACAAATCGGAGCGTCTAACGGCTGCCGCTTCGAGCCGCGTCGGTCAGGAGATAATCCTGGATCATGCCGAGAAGGCCGCCGGAAGACCCCACCTGTCCGCCGGCTCCCGAGCCACCACCCATAACGGAAGCAGTCATGTCCGAAGGACCTCCGGGAGTTGCCCACCCGTCTCCGATGTAAGGAACGGGCGTGGCACCGTCGGAAAGTGCACGATCGGCGTGGCTGCCCGAAAAGATGCGAGCTGACGGCTCGTGACGCCCGCCGATGTAGTCGGACCACCACGGAGAGATCCCTGAACCAAATGGCTCCCTGCCGGACCACGGTCCAGCATAAGGTATCGGTCGTTCCGCACCGGGCTCCAATCGGACCGGCGCGCTCTGGGCAACGTGTCCAGCCGCCGAGGACTGATCTTCCAAACCCATGACGGGGTTCAGAACGTATTTCCTGACGAAAGCGGCGATCTGCGCCGGCGTGGCCGTATAGTTCATGCCAACGCCGGGAATGGCGGCTCCTACTCCGATCGAAGACACTTTTGCTTTCCAAGGCAGAGGAATGCCGGCTTCGTCCGGAATGCTCGCGTTGACACTGAACGACGGCACGTTAACTGACGCACCGAACCTAAGAGTATCTTCGGATGACATACCTTTTCTGAGGTGGATGAGGTGCAACCCGCCCCCTCCCTTACCCAAACCTCCTGTCAAAGTGAAACTCGGCGCGGTCGGCGCCCCCGGATTCCAATAGTACGTCCCTCCGAGCCCGAACCACGGCAGCTCGAGAGAGATCCCGTCCGGGCGCAGATTGCCTTTCTCATTCACCGACATTAGATTACCTTCATCAACTGGAATGAATCGATCGGCCGTGATCGATACCCTTGCCGGCGCTGCAAACATGTCCTACCCGACAATCGGCATTCTTCTCGTTTGGACGGTCGCGGGCCTGCCGCTGTGGGCACTATGGCTGAATGATCTTCGCGTCATTCACAATCACATCGCGCCAAGCGCCTCAGACATGCGCTACATGAAGCCGGGCTATTATAAAACATGGCTGTTTTTCGGGTTTCGCTTCTCGGCAATGGATCCTGCGAAACTAACAGAGCCAGGTCGAGAACGCCTGAAGCTCGCGATCCGGCACGAGCGAGTAATATGGATATGGCTGACCGTGGGCTTTCTCATCGTGATGATCTTGGGCGCGCTGAGCTGAGCATCCAAACGAAGAAGTCGACGCTCCTTTGAACGAACACGGAAGGTGTGATTGGCTTCTCGGTGTTCCGTATCGCGGACACCACTTCGACCGATTTGCGTGTCGTCGGACCGAACGCGCTGCTAACCTTGAGCGTTCGTATTTTTGTCGCGCGCGCGACGCCTTGCCCCTCTCTTCCGGACGAAGTCAGAAGCCGCTCCAGGTCGGAGTCACGGAAGAGGCTTCGGACTGAGTCCTGATCGCCTCGAATGCGCGACGATCCGCATCGCGCCGTCCGAGTCCATCACCGACTGCGCCAGCAGCGCGAATTGATCCTCGGTGAGGTCGTAATAGGTTTCGCGGCTCTCCTCCTCGCGCTCTTCCCACCACACCTTGACGATGCCGACCTTCGAGAGAAGAGCATCCTTGATGAAGGAATACAGGATCATGAAGCCGGGGTTCTGCTGCATGAAGACGTGATTGACGTAATCCGTCTCCTGCGCTGCGGCGGCCTCGTCCTCCGGCCCGACGGGCTCGAACCGCACGACCTCGTCGGAGCCGGCGAAGATGTCCATCAGGTGCGGCAGCAGGCCTTCGACCGTATCGGCGACATCAGTCGAGACGGCCCGCGAGCGTCCCTCCTGCGCCGGCATGTCCTTCTTCATGTTGCCGAGATAGTAGTCCATCGCATCGGCCCGCTCCTCCGCCAGCCGTGCCGCGGAGATGGCGGCCAGCGCATCGGCCTTTTCGGCAGCGAGCATCGTCTTGAGATCGGAGTTCGACATTTTTGGCATGGTCAGATCCACGTCGTTGAGAACGCAATTGTCAGGTTTCGGGACCCTTGTGCGAGACCGAGGCTCATCGGGGAGGCCACGCGGAAACCGCAGCACCATCGTCGACCGGATGCGTGCGCATGTAGTCCTGGATCATCCCAAGCAGGCCGCCTGCCGGCGATTGCAGGCTTGCCGGATCCATCGCGCTGGTGTTGCTGGTGTCTGCGATCAGACCGGGAAAGCTGCCGGGACGACCGGCGGCCGCACCGCTGGCGGACCGAGTCTCCAAATCCGGCTGCGCCCACCAGCGCAGTGAACTTGAATTGTCGACCATCCGTGATGGCCGGGCCGCGCCTTGCCGAGGTGCGGCATCGCGATCCGCGGGCGGCATCACCGGCACGATTGCGCCTGCCGCATCGACGGTCCAGTCTTGGGGGTTCGACAGGATCTCTCGGATGAGTTGCCCCTCGCGGTAAGCGCCATGCGCCGCCCACCCGCCGGCCAGCGATCCACCCGTTCCGAGCGCCACTGATCCCGCGACGGCTCCGGGCAGACCACCGACCATCTCTCCCCCTATTCCTCCCAATGTTGCGCCCAGGATTCCGCCCCAGGTTTCTCCCGATCCGACCATCCCATCGTGGAGAACATCATCTCGACGCGGCGCGGCATATCGCGATAGCGTCTCCTTCTTCGCTTGACTCTGCGCAATCATGTTGATGAGCTTGGCAATGAGTTTTTCGGCAGCCATCATATACTCCCTTGAATTCGTCGTTCACGCGAGCACCTGACGAGTCCCATGACGCCGACAGACAATCAGCTGGCAGACACTCAAAAGAGCGCCGTGCGAGGCTGTTTGACATCCATGATGGTCAATGTCCTCATTCTCGCATTCATGTGCGGCGCCTGGTATTTCCTGTTTGGAGACAAGGGAATCCTGGCCGGCATCGCATCATTCCTGGCCATCCACTTCGCCAGATTTTTTTCGGCAGTGTTCGGCAACCCGCCTCAGGTGCCGTCGCTCCGTGAGACAGACGGAGACAAGTCGGCCTGACCGTCCATTGGGCTGCTACGCCGTTCAAAGTCGCAGCGGTCAGCGCGCCGAATTCCACGGCTGGCGCCGAAGACGGCATCTGATCTGCGGGGCGAGAGCGTAGAATCTGGATCGGAGATCTGACGGCAATCGCCGCATGGCCGGGAAACCCGGGACCGACGACCAACGTGATAGAATAGCCCTTAGCCGTTTCTGAGTACGCCGACAATCCGCTGTACGGCGGTGAAAACGAGGTTCGTCAGCAAATGTGCTGACCAGAAGAAAATGACAGCAAGAGAAAGGCCACCGATCACGGTGGCTGCGAGATCGGCCTCGGTCATCTTTCGCAAAACTGAAGGGCCATACATCGCCACCTGCAGGTATTCGTAAAGTCGGGACGCCAGTATCGCGGACAATGACAGCGCGTACAGGATGGTCGCGGAGGGCGAGCGACGGAGAATCCACAAGGCCGGGATCGGGGCGAGCCAGATGACGTGCACCACGAACTCCGGATAATCCAAGGGGAGTCCGTGAGGGCTGGCAATGTAGACAAGAATATCGGTCAGCGTCACCCAGATGATCTGGGATACACAGCCAACGATGAGCGAGAAGGAGGCGACGCGGGGCTGGTCCCAGCTCGTCGGCATCAGTCGCTCCCTTCCGCGAATGACGGCGCCCGGAGTCTACCCCGGACGTCGAGCGGCGGCTCCAATCCAGCGGCAGCGCCGGGAACAAACAACGAACTACAACACCTCGTGGTTGCCAATGTCGATCGCGCCAAACGTGTGATGCTCTCGGCCTCGATCATTTGTTTCAGACAGCGTGGCGACGTCACCGCTGTCCTCCACGGACAGCTCATTTGGTCTCGGCACCTCGCGTCTCGTTTGACGATGTTGGATGCGACGCGGACTCTGCGTCAGATGTTGCTCGTACGGGCTTCTGATGTTCGCTCTGACGAACGCTGTCCGAACATCAACGCGCAGCGCTAGTCGCGATGGAAGCGCCTGACCAGGCGCTCGTCCAGCCGGTCCAGCCGAGGAGCGACGTATCTGGCAAGAAGCCGCCAGAAGGCATGCAGCGCCCAGCCCACCATGTAGGAGATGAACAGGCTCACGGGAAAATAGAACACATAGCTGTTCATCCATGAGTCCGCGTCGAATGGCGGATCATGAAGACCGAGCAGCGGCCAAATCGAGCCCAGGATTAATCCCGCCGGAAGCACCGCGAATTCGGCGAGCAAGACGCTGGCTTTCAAGCCGGCGAAGTAGGAAAAGCAGCTGAACACCAGGAAGTGGACGACGTAGATGGCCGAGACGATCAGCCCTCCCTTGTTCAGTCTCACTGACACGCTCCCTTGCGCCGTCCGTTCAGACCTGTCGCACGACGGCGAGCCGGCCGATCGCCGACACCCAAGGCCGATCTCGCGATCGCCAACTTTCTGATGTCGCGGGCGACAACACCTGTAACGGACAGAGCCACTTGCGCTGCAGCTTCCATTGTAAACACGTCGGAACAAAAAAAGAACATCAGAATGCCCTGTCGTTGTCAAGAGCGCTAGCTCCACCCGGCATCTTGATATCGGATCGGACGATGGAAGCTCGCCACCCGCCCCGGCGCCTCGTGGCAGATCGCCATCAGGCCCAGCGCGTCAGCCGCGTGCGACGACCAGTCATGCTCGGGGCCGAGCCCGACGTTGCGGGTCTCGTCCTTGCGCTCGTGATAGAAGCCGAGCGCCTCGCGCCCGGCTTCGGTTGTCGTCTCGTTGAACCAGAGCTCCGGACCGAGCCGGCGCAGCGCCTCGATCCGCATCATCGCCGCGCCCCGGCCCTGGTTCGTGATCGGCGGCTCGACCGCAAAGCCGGCCTCGCGCAGATGATCGGCGTAGCGCTTGCCGGTCACTGCATTGGTCGCGAGCCCATCGTGCGGAAGGTACAGGATCGCGTTCTGATAGCCCCGCGCGCGCAGCCAGTTGACGTGAAACGCCAGCACCTGGCCGACCGACTCGTAATAGTCGAGCACGCGAATCTCGTTGCCGACCCATTGCACGATCCAGATCGTGAAGGCGTCCGCCGTGGCGCCGGCGCCGCCGATGTCGACGAACGCCCGCAACGGCAACAGCGGGTCCGCGGACACCTTGCCGATCCGTCCCTCGCGTTTCGCCTGCGCCAGCAGATCGGCAAAATAAGCACCTTCGAACGCGCGCACGTAGTCCCCCTCCCAGATATGCTCGTAGCGGTCCGGATAGAGCGCGAGGTCGAGCTGCCGCTCTTCCTCCAGCACCGCCGGAAACCACGGATTGTCGCGCCAGCTCGCCTTGACCACGGCGGCGCCTTCCGGTTTGCGACTGCGCAGAAAATCGTCCACGGCATCCGACTTGCGGCGCGGATTCCAACTCGCCCACAGCTCCGAGCGAGGCGCTCGGATGGTGGGCCGCAGCAGCGACAGCGAACGCGCGCTCAAGGTCTGTGCCTCGTCGATCCAGGCGATGCGAAATCCCTCCAGTGACTTGATCGACTCTGCGGTGTGATCCTGCATGCCCCGAAAGATGATGAGCCCGTCGCCGGGAGCCGCGATGCGGTCGCTGAACGACCGGAAGCCCTGGCCGAGGCCGAGCGCCGCGATCTTGTCCTCGATCAGCCGCTTGGATGATTGCGCCAGCGTGCGCTGTGCCTCGCGAATGCAGACGGCGAGCGTGCCGCGCTCGGCTTGGCAGGTCTCGACCAGAAGCTCGCCAAAGAAGTGCGACTTGCCCGAGCCGCGCCCGCCGAACGCGCCCTTGTAGCGGGCCGGCGCGAGCAGCGGCTCAAACACTTTCGCGGTGGGGATCTTGAGGGTGGACAATGATCACCTGCTCTTACCGGCCGTTCACCTCGCGTCCGCGGCCCCGTCTCGGTTGCCTGCTATGGCTCCCAGAGCGGCTTGACCCAGCGCGTGTACCAATCGTTGAAATCACTCGGCGTGGTGTCCCCGTCGTCGGGCTGCGGCCACAGCTGCCGATATGAAGAGCCCAGCTCGGCCGGCCCGGATTCGTCCGGCGATCCAGAGATACGTCCTGACCGCGTCGCCTGTGGTCCCAGCAGGACTCGCGGGATGTACGGTATGGGATTCGTGCCGCTGTCGAACATCGTTGCAGTCGCCGAGTCCGCCCGACGACTCCGCAGATATCGGCCGGACCCGCGGTCCATTCCCACCGCATCGTCGGGTGGCGGCGCTGTCTCGTACAGGTTCGACGCTTGCCTAGGGAGGCGGCCGGTTCGCTCCGACGGTGTATCGTAGCCACCACCGACAAATGCATAATCGCTCTGGATGTCACGAAGAGCGTCGGGAATCCGATTGGCGAAACCGCCGCCATCGAAGGTCACATTCGCTTTCCTGTTGGAGGACAGCTCTCTCTCGATATTCGCGAGGTACTCGCCGCTTTGCGACGGCAGCACGCGTGGGAGACTGTTCCCGCCCAGACCGGCAGCCCCCATAATCCGATTCACGATCGTTGTGCAAACGTTCGGGCTGTAACTTTTGAGACCGTTGTAAGTTTCGCCCGCGTTTCGGATCCGACCGATTTCGTTCAGCGCGCTTGCCGCCTGTTCTGGCGTGATGGGAACGGTAAACGAGCGGTACTGACCATCGTCGACGACGCTGGAGAAATCAGGCGGAGGAGTTTCGCCCGGACGGAGCGTATGAACGTCAAATTTCCCGTGGCTCAACGGAACCCCATGGGTGCTGGGTCCGAACCCGGCAAACGTCTGTCGCCCAGGCTCGTTGACGACGACTGCAGCATGTCCCGGAAAACCAGGATTGATTTGAACGGTCAGCGAGTATCGAGATGCCATATGCGTCGACCTTGTATGAGCTTCTCCTTCGCGCGGGCTTACCCCCGCGCAACGAGTGTCGCCCGTGCCCAGATGGTGCGAATGAACTACAGCTTTCCGCTTGGAGGCAGATCAATGGCTGCGGCCGTCCAGACGAAATCGATCAATCGACGTCAGGACGATCGGGCAACCGGACTTCCTTGTTGCGGAGGCGCGCTCCTGCCGCTGTCCGCGCACTCGCAGCCCAACCGATCAGGTAGATGAGCAAGAGCGACTCGAGGTAATAGGCGAGTAAACTATTCAACCAGGAATCGACGGAAAAAGGAAAACGCCCCGAACCGGACACCGCGGCCCAGACGGACCAGAAAATCCCGGCAGGAAACACCGCAAGAGAGGACAGCATCACGCTCGTCTTAACATCGGTGACGGATGCCGAGCCGACGAGGCCGGCAGCGCACAGCGTGTAGACGGCGCACGCGATAAGACCACCTCTATTCAGCCGCATGTCTACCTCCGGATGAGCTTTCGAACTATTACTGCAGGCGCAATCCTTGGCCATGCTCCGGCCATCTAAGGCGTTCCCAGAGACTTGACCCATCTTGTGTACCAGTCGACGGCTCGGCCAGCTGAGAATAGCGTGATGCCATCGGATTTCTCCAGCAAACCGGGGCAAGGTGAGTGATCGGACCAAAGGTGTTCCGTCGACTTGATCGGCGGCGAAGGAGGACGGCCCCAACACGCCGCGAATGCAGCCGGAGCCTTGCATTCGGTTGGAGCCGCTTCAGCAGCGTAAGCGCACGATTATCCAATTAGGCACACACAGAAGCGACGGACCTACTCCCGGTCGGCCCGCTCAGCGTCGCGCGTGGCCTGCGACCAGACTTTCCCAAATGCGCTCATTCCCCAGCCAAACAAATACACCACGGCGAAACTCAGGGGCACAGTCAACAGAGGTCCGCTGATTTGGGACTCCGAGGCAACGTGAGCTTCCAAGACCTGACCGACCCCGGAGGTCCACAAAAAACCTGCGCCGGCAGGATTGACAATTGACGGATCTTCTTGTGCCCCTCAGGATAATAGGACCCGGGTCCGTTCACGATGTCGTCGATCTGTTTTCCAATTGCTCCGAACACACGAGATCGGTCACCCTCCTCGATTTTCGGAGCCCCTGGCGGAGGCAGTGGCGCCCGCTCTACGAAATCTCGTCCGCTGGCCATGTCCAATCCTTCCTAATCATGACGCGCCCGATTACTTCGCGGAGCGCTTTTGTGAGAACGCGAGATAGATGGTTCCAATCCGTCGATTCCAGGAGAACGGGGTCCTGACGAAATCATCGTGCGGTGACCACATGCGCTGGTAGATCTCCAACCGCGTCAGGCCGGGTTTAATGGTCGCTCGAAATTGCTCTTTGGCCTCGAAGGTATAACAGCAGCCAGGCGGTCCTTTGACAATCATCTCCAGCATGGCAACGCCTGCTTCTGTATAGAGGACGACTTCAACGTCTAGACCGGCAGCGTGGAAGCGGCATACGCCGACCTCGTCGCAATCGTTGAGATTGCCGCTATCCGTCTCTCCCTTGGCTTCAACCGCATAGCTGATGAGGACATCGCTTGCGACAGCCGCGCGGCACGATAATCCGAAGAGCAACAGCCAGAGAGCAAGCAGCCGCTTCAAGACACTCACGACTCGCGCCGGCCGTGACCGTGCTGATGCAATCATGTTGATGACCCGAAGATATCCAGATTGCGATTGCCCAAGGAACGACGTTCAGACCGAGAACAAAGATCGAACAAACGAGCGTCGACGTCAAGTCCGCCGGCTCTGATTTTTGCGGCTGTTTGGGCGCTGAGTCCGTCTCGGCTCATTGTCTCCGGCCGGCATGTCTCGATCTGATTTCGCCACCGTCCCAGGAGCCGGGGAGAGAACACCAAGCTGCCACGCCAATTGAAGGCCGATCTCCCGATCCTGCGAGGCGCTCACGCCTCACCCACCACCGGGATCACTCATCCACCTGCTCCCCATCGTGCTCATCCGGATGCACGATGACACGTTCGATGCGGTGGATCAGCTCGAGGGCGCCGTCCTCGCTGTTCTGCAGCGCCTGAGGCGCCTTCCCCCAACCGCGGTCGAGGATGGCGTTGGCGGCGGACACGCGCGCGGCATGTGTCGCCTTCGGTGAGCGCATCACGCCAACCAGCGTGTTGATCGCCGTCTTGGTGTGGCTGCGGGCCATCGAGCGAATTTCGGTGATCGTCTTCGACATGGTCACGTCCCTGGTATCATGGGTGATGAATGCGAGGGTGGTGATCGTCACGAGATCGCATCGGCGGCTGCGACCATCACCAGGCCGATCAGGGCGAGCGCAATGAGGTAGGCGGTCATCTTCCTCTCTCCTGGGCGAAGGAAAAGCGCGGCAGATCGCAGCCGAAAGCGCGATCGTTTCAGGCGCGAACCCTATCCCTCGGCTCAAGCAAGGGACCGCTGCGGGCGAAGCGACGGTCGCCACGCCCACGCACCGGCCCGTTCGCGCGGGCCGGCGAGTATCCGGATGTTCGAAGTTGTCTGCGCGCTGCGCGACGCGCGATGAATAGCCGACGATCGTGGTCGACAGCCGATGCCGGCCTGCGCTGCTCAAGTCAAATGCCCGCGGACAACGCGGCATCATCTTGTTCGGAAAATTCGATAATGATACTATGCCGGTGATTTGCCCGACATGTCAAATTTGATCGAAATGCGGCGGTCAGGCTTTGCGATTTCGATAACCGCCGCTCCAAATCCGGGCCGAGCCAATAAAAAGCCCGCTGCCGAGTTCGCGGCGCGGGCTTTATGGTTTCTTCGACGATGTCAAAATGCGCCTGATTTGCCCGACGTGTCAAGCTCAGATAGTTGCGCCGATCGGCAATGCTACTTCAGCCCGTCGGGCGCGGCCGGTGGAGGAGGTCTTCCGATGTATGTCGTTGCGGTCGTACTGGCCGGCTTGTCCGCCCTGTTCTACGCGGCGAGTCAGCACCAGCTGGGATCGGTCGGCGCCGATGTCTGTCAATATGGCAGCCTGTTCTGCGACAAGCCGCACTACATGATGACCGGCGCGTTGCTCGCCGGCCTCTGGGCCAAGTTCGTGAGCATGCGCTGAGACGAGCCGGCGCGCAGCTTCGATCACCCCGTCAGTTCTTGATCGCGTAGAGTGGCGTTCTCACCGTCAGCTGATAGACCGGCTTCGGCGCCCAGGCGATTTGCGCGGTGATGCCGAACAGCCGGTTGTCATCGTCATCCATGCGATCGAGATCGAGCCTGACCAGCGGCTGCGTGTAGGACGCGATCGGCGTGATGGCGAGCAGCTGCGCGCCACCGAACGACTGGATGCCGACGCGCGCGGAGACCTTCCAGTTGTTCTCCCACTGGTAGAAGCCGCCGATATAGCCGGCGGTCGTGCTCCCGACATGCGCGAGCGCGGAATCGACCTCGACATGGGTGTATTGAACGCCCGCGAGCCAGCCGCGCGTCTCATCCGGATCGAGCGCGTATTTGGCTTCGATGACGGTGTTGAACGAGGTGGTCGCCAATGGCGAGTCCGGCACCGACCGTGTCAGCGTCGACTGCAAGGTCAGCGTCGGAAGCGTGCCGCCGTTCTGCTGATAGACGTCGGCCTGGAAGCCGAGGAACCAGCTGGTGATGGCCACGTCGGCCCAGCCGGACAGGCCGTTGTAGGAGGTGCTTCCGGTGAACCCGGCCCAAAGCGACAAGGCGTCGCCGAGATCGACGGTGAGCGGAACGTCGACGCCAAGGCCCTGGTTGGTCGGAGCCGAAAGTTGCGGCCGTCCGGGCAAAGCCGGCCGGTCAAGCAGCTTGCGCAAGGTCGCGAGCTGCGAGAGGGTTCCGAACAGGGACGTGTCGCCCAGGCCGGTCGACAACGTGCCCCCTGGCACGTAGGCATAGTTCGTCCGGAAGTCGATGTAGACATTGGCGAGACCCGATGCGGGCTCGTCCGCATCATCGTCCTTGGCAAACGCGCTGCTGCAGACGACCAGCGCCGCACACGCGGCCAGAGCAAATGAGCGCCGCGGCACGCAACGCCCGCGCGGCAACGATTCCACGTCTGCCATGAGACCTCCCCCAGCGCCCAAAAATACGCCGCCCGGGCACCATCCTTCAAGTGCGGATCACGAGCGCGATGCCGACGTCAGGGGAAAGCCGCGGCGCGCGTCGTCAGGACGACGCCGACTTGGCGCCTTCCTCGCGTGCGGCCATGACCTGACGCAGCACGCGCGAGA
This sequence comes from Bradyrhizobium sp. SZCCHNRI3043, assembly GCF_032377735.1. Lineage (NCBI taxonomy): Bacteria > Pseudomonadati > Pseudomonadota > Alphaproteobacteria > Hyphomicrobiales > Nitrobacteraceae > Bradyrhizobium > Bradyrhizobium sp. SZCCHNRI3043. Next base: position 1,069,853 of record NZ_JAUHID010000001.1, on the reverse strand, counting down.
GCTCATCGACCGAGTAGGGCTTCTGGATGAGACTGAAACCGTGGCGGTCGCCGTCGGCGAGGGCGTGGCTGTAGCCGCTGTTGAGCACGATCGGAATCATCGGGAGCCGGCGACGGATTTCCCGGCCGAGCGTGACTCCGTCCATTCCGGGCATCACGACGTCGCTGAGCACGAGATCGAAGCCACCGGGATTCGCGTCGATCAAGCGCAGCGCATCGTTTGCGCTGCGCGCCAGCACGGTTCGATAGCCGAGATCCTCGAGCAGCTGGGTCGAGAATTCGCCGATCTCCGGGTTGTCCTCGACGACCAGCACGTTCCAGCGCGCGACGACCATGTCCGGAGTGTGCTCGGTCCGCTCGCGCAGCTCCAACGGCTTGTGCGTGCGCGGCAGCAGCAGGGTCAGCGTCGTCCCCTTGCCGACCTCGCTCTCCGCCAACACCCGTCCGCCGGACTGGTGCACGAAGCCGTAGACCTGGGACAGGCCGAGACCCGTGCCGCGCCCGACTCCCTTGGTCGTGAAGAACGGCTCGAAGATGCGGTCGATCTGATCGGGCGCAATGCCGCATCCAGTGTCGCTGACGGCGATCGAGACGAATTGCGGCCGCCCGGGCTGGCCGTCCTGCGGCAGCAGCTGACCGCGAATGGTCAGGACGCCCCGGCCTTCCATCGCGTCCCGCGCATTGGCAACGAGATTGACGAGGGCCGTGTCGAACTGGTTGATGTCGACATCGACCGGAAGCGGCCGCGCTTGCAGGTCGAGCTCGATCGCGGCCGGCGCACCGAGCACGGTCTGCAGCATCTCTTCGATCTGCTCGATATGCCCCGCGGCATCGAAGACGCGGCGCTCCATCGGCGTCCGCCGCGCGAAGGCGAGCAACTGTCCGGTGAGCTTGGCGGCGCGATCCGCCGTGTCCGAGATCGCATCCACGTAGCGCCGCATGCGCTCCGGGGACAGCTGGCGCCGGCGCAACAGGTCGGCCGAGGACCGGATCACGGTCAGGAGATTGTTGAAGTCGTGCGCGACGCCGCCGGTGAGCTGGCCGATCGCCTCCATCTTCTGGGCCTGGCGGAACGCCTCCTCCGCCTTGCGCCGTTCGGTCAACTCGACCGCCTCGGGCACGATGGCGACCACCTGTCCGGTCTCGTCCCGCACCGGCCGCATCTGGAAGTCGAACCACCGTGAGCCGCCGACCGGCAGCTCGAGCTGCAACTCCTGGCGGGCCCCGTCGCCGCGAGCGACGGCGTCGACCAGGGATCTGATCAGCTCGGGCGTGCCGGGCGTCCCCGCAAACCACGGCGTCTCCCAGAATGGCAGCCCTGCGACCTCGTGCAGGGGCGCAGCGATCGCTTCGAGCGAGGTCGCATTGGCATCCAGAAGCGTCCCATCGGACGAGAGCAGCGCTTGGAACGTGTAGCTCGCCTCGAAGATCGTCCGCAACCGCGCCTCCTTGGTCTGCAGCTCCGCGGTACGCTCGGAGACCTGCGTCTCCAGGCGCTCGTTCAGCTCACGCAGCGTGGTCTCGGCCTCGTGCCGCACCCGCGACAGATCGATATTGGCGCGCACCCGCGCCAGCAGCTCGCGCGCGCTGAACGGCTTGGTGAGATAGTCGCTCGCCCCGGCATCAAGCCCCTCGACCTTGGCCTCCTCGCCGGCGCGCGCCGACAGCATGACCACAGGAATGTCGCGAAGCTGCGCATCGCTACGCAGCGCTTTCAGCAGGCCGAAGCCGTCGAGCCCCGGCATCATGACGTCGGTCAGCACCAGATCGGGGCGGCGCCGTCGGACCGCCTCGAGGGCCGCCATGCCGTCGCTGACCGCCTCCACGTCATAATCCTCGCCGAGCAGACGGCGGACGTAGTCGCGCATGTCGGGATTGTCGTCCGCGAGCACCACACGATCACGGGCCGATGCCGTCGCGGAGCGGACTCCGAGGTCGTCGGATGATGACGGGTGAGGAAGCTCGAACGGCACACCGCCGTTCAGCCACCCGAGCGCCTCCTCGATGTAGGCCTCGGCCCGCACGTTGGTAACGGTCAGGACATGGGAAGGTCCGATCTGGCCCGCTGGCAGATGCGCCGAGCCAAGCGGAATTCGCACGGTGAAGACCGAGCCGCGGCCGAGCGCGCTGTCTACAGCGATCTCCCCGCCGTGAAGCCTCACCAGTTCCTGAACGAGAGCGAGACCGATGCCGCTGCCCTCGAAGGATCGGCCGCGCGCGCCTTCGATGCGACGAAACCGTTCGAACAGGTGCGGCAGCTCACTGGGCGGGATGCCGGTGCCGGTGTCGCGAACCTTGAGCTCGGCATGATTGCGGTCGGTGGACAAGCCGATCGACACCGCGATTTCACCTTCGAAGGTGAACTTGAACGCGTTCGACACCAGATTGAGAACGATCTTCTCCCACATGTCGCGGTCGACATACACCGGCTCGGACAGGGGCTTGGGGTCGATGATGAGACGCAGGCCGGCAGGATCCGTCGCCGAGCGGAAGTTGGACACGAGCTCGGCAGTGAAGACCGCAAGATCGATCGGCTCGAAGTGCGCGGTCATGCGGCCGGCCTCGATACGCGAAAAGTCGAGCAGCGTGTTCACGAGCTTCAGCAGGCGAATGCCGTTGCGGTGGATCAGGCTGAGGACGGATCGCGCTTCGGAGGTGAGTTGGGCCTCGTCGCGGCCGAGCAGGTCTTCCAGCGGGCTCAACATCAGCGTCAGCGGCGTACGAAACTCGTGGCTGATGTTGGAAAAGAACGTCGTCTTGGCGCGGTCGATTTCGGCCAGCGCTTCCGCGCGGCGCCGCTCTGCCTGATAGGCCCCGCCATTGCTGACGGCCGCTGCAATCTGCCCCGCGACGAGGTTCAGGAAGCGGGCATAGCTCTCGTCGTAGAGGCGGAACGGATTGAGACCTGCGATGACGAAGCCGCCCCATCCGGCCTCCCCCGACGCGGGCAGCGGAAGCACAACGGCGTGCTGTGGCGGCTGACGCCATCCGCCGGTCGGAAAGCTGAGGCCGAACCGCCGCGGAAGATCGCGAACCAGCACCGCATCCTGCAGCCTCAGCGCTTCAGCCAGAGGCCACGTTCCTTCCGGCTGAATTCTCAGCCTCGGCTGAACGGCGGGATGATCGCGGTCGATGCCGGTCAAGGCCTCCAGCCGCGCCGCCTCGCCGTCCGGGTCGGTCATGTAGATCATCGCGAAAGGAAGGTCGCGCGACTCCCGCGCCAAGGCGTCCGCGCAGCTTGCGCAGGCCTGGTCGATGCTGCGGGCCCCGGCCCCGGCATTTGCGAGCTCGCGCAGCAGCGAGAGCTGGCGCTCGCTGATCACGCGCTGGGTGTCATCGGTGTTGGCGCAGAAGATTCCTCCGGGCGATCCATCGTCGTCCGGTATGGGACTGTAGGAGAACGTGTAGTAGGTCTCCTCGGGAAAGCCGTTGCGCTCCATGATCAGGAGCTGCGCCTCGACATAGGTGCCCTGGTCACCGCCGCCGGCCTTTGCCAGCAGCGGACCGATGTCCTCCCAGATCTCGTGCCAGACCGCGGACGTCGGGCGACCGAGAGCCCAGGGATGCTTACCGCCGATGATGGTCTTGTAAGCATCATTGTAGAGATAGATCAGCTCCCTTCCCCAACCGATCCAGATCGGCTGTTGGGATGTCAGCATGAGCCTGACGGCCGTCTTCAGGCTCTGCGGCCAATGCTCCGGCGTTCCGATCGAGGTGCTCTCCCAATCGAACCGCAACATCAGTCCGGCCAGCTCACTGCCTCCGGCGAAAAGCCTCTCGCGCTCGGCCATGCCGAGCTCCTGATCATGCCCTGTTTGCCGCTGGTCCGGCACGCGTCCCCCTTGGTCGAAATCCGACGTGATCTGGAACGCTGGTACTCCCCTCCGGTTCCGGAGCCGGGAACGAAAAGAGGGCGTGCGACTTCGAGAGACATACACCGCCGGGGGAGCACTGCCATGGCCATGACCGTTGCATCCGAACCGAACAAACCGAAACGGTCGCCCTGGAGCGTATTCCGGGTTTTGGGTCCAGGTCTCGTGACCGGTGCCGCCGACGACGATCCGTCGGGAATAGCGACGTACTCCCAGGCCGGCGCGCAGTTCGGTTACGGGCTGTTGTGGACGGTCTTTCTGACCGCGCCTTTCATGATCGCGATCCAGCTGGTGAGCGCGCGCATCGGCCGTGTCACCGGCAAAGGGCTGGCGGCCAACATCACTGCGCTTGCGCCACGCGGGATCGTCTTCGGCCTCGTCGCCCTCCTGGTCGGCGCCAACACCTTCAACATCGCAGCCGACATCGCGGCGATGGCGGAGGCGCTGTCGCTGGTGATCGGCGGTCTCAACCATGAGCACGCGCTGATCTTCGCCGCCGGGTCGACGCTGCTCCAGGTATTCCTGCCCTATCGCCGCTACGCACCTTTCATCAAGGTGCTGACCCTCAGCCTGTTCGCCTACGTCGCGACCGCCTTGATGGTCGAAGTGCCCTGGAGCACGGCGCTGCTCGCGGCGGTATGGCCCAGCCCCTCGACGGAGGCCGACTATCTGCTGACGGTTGTGGCCGTCCTCGGCACCACCATCAGCCCTTACCTGTTTTTCTGGCAGGCCTCGCAGGAGGTCGAGGAGATGAACCAGGGCAAGGTCGACCGTCCCTTGCGCGAGCTGTCGAAGAAGGACCACCCCGACCTCCGACGGATCAGGATCGACACCACGATCGGCATGATCTTCTCGAACGCAATCGCGTTCTTCATCATCGTGACGACCGCCACGGTGCTGCACGCGCATGGCATCACCAGGATCGACTCGGCGACGCAGGCGGCCGAAGCCCTGCGCCCGCTCGCGGGCGACCTCACCTTCCTGTTGTTCGCGCTCGGCATCATCGGGACCGGCATGCTGGCGATCCCGGTGCTGGCGGGCTCGGCGGCATACGCCGTCGCCGAGACCTTCGGCTGGCACGCGACCCTGGAGGCCAAGCCGGACGAGGCGGTCGGCTTCTACAGCATCATTGCTGCCGCCACGATCATCGGCTTCGGGCTCGGCTTCACCGGCATCGACCCGATCCACATGCTGGTGTGGAGCGCCGTGCTCAACGGCATCGCCGCCGTGCCGATCATGGCGATGATGATGATGATCGTGTCCAATGCCGGGCTGATGGGCCGCTTCCGCGGACGGTCCTGGCTGATCGCCCTGGGATGGATCGGGACAGGTATCATGGCCATCGCCGTGCTGGCCCTGCTGTGGTCATTCGTCACGGGCCGCGCCTAGCGACCATCGCGTTTCCCTCTGCGTCGGCTGCAACGCAGTTGCACAATGTCATTGGTGCAACGCGGGACGTAAACTGTGTTAACAGTCCGTTCCCGCCATCCCGCCGCGATTGATGCCGATCAACGCTGGGCGCGCTCCGGTATGGCGGTGCTCGAACAAAGGACCTCGGAGACTGCCTTGACCCAACCGCAACGCATGAGCGCACCGACGCTATCCCCCTATTCTCCGCGCGGACTCGCGCTGCTGCGCGATCCGCTGCTCAACAAGGGCACCGGCTTCACCGAGCAGGAGCGCGATGCGCTCGGCCTGCGCGGCTTCCTGCCCGCCGGCGTGATGCCGATGCAGGCCCAGGCCGAGCGGATCCTGGTCAATCTTCGCAGCCTGTCCAGCGACCTCGAGAAGTACGTGGCACTGAATGCACTGCACGACCGCAACGAAGCGCTGTTCTTCCGGGTGGTCTGCGACAACATCGACGAGATCCAGCCGCTGATCTACACGCCGACCGTCGGCCTCGCCTGCCAGAAATTCGGCCTGATCTTCCAGCGTCCGCGCGGCCTGTTCATCTCGGCCAATGACCGCGGCCGGATCGCGGAGATCCTCGCCAACTGGCCATATCGCGCCAAGCTGATCGTCGTCACCGACGGTGAGCGCATTCTCGGGCTCGGCGATCTCGGCGCCAACGGCATGGGCATTCCGGTCGGCAAGCTGTCGCTGTACTCGGCGTGCGCCGGCATTCATCCGGAGGAGTGCCTGCCGGTCATGCTCGATGTCGGCACCAACAACGAAGAGCTTCTGGCCGACCCCTACTACATTGGGCTGCGCCAGAAGCGCCTTACGGGCGAAGCTTATGACACGTTCGTCGACGAGTTCATGACGGCCGCGCGCGCCGCCTTCCCGGGCGTGCTGATCCAGTTCGAGGATTTCGCCAACCACGCCGCGTTCAAGCTGCTGCACAAATATCGCGACGACACCTGCGTCTTCAACGACGACATCCAGGGCACCGCAGCCGTGGCGCTCGCCGGCCTGTTCTCGGCGCAGCGTATCACTGGCGGCAAACTGCGCGATCAGACCGTGCTGTTCCTCGGCGCCGGCGAGGCGGCCACCGGCATCGCCGATCTCGTCGTCTCCGCCATGATGGCCGAGGGCCTGTCCGAAGCCGAGGCGCTGCGGCGCAACTGGCTGATGGACTCGCGCGGCCTCGTCATCAAGGGGCGAGAGAACCTGCACGGCCATAAGCTACGCTATGCGCACGACCAGGCCCCGATCGCAGACTTCCTCACCGCGATCAGGACGCTCAAGCCGACGGCGATCATCGGCGTGGCAGCGGTCGGCGGCGCCTTCACGCCGGAAGTGCTGCAGGCCATGGCCGAGCTGAACGAGCGCCCCATCATCTTTGCGCTCTCAAATCCGACCTCGAAGGCGGAATGCTCGGCAGAGTCGGCCTATCGCTACACCCAGGGCCGCGCGCTGTTCGCCTGCGGCAGCCCCTACGATCCGGTCAAGCTCGACGGCAAGACCTTCGTGCCGCGCCAGGGCAACAACTCCTACATCTTCCCCGGTGTCGGCCTTGGCGTCATCGCCAGCGGCGCGCGGCTGGTGACGAACGAGATGTTCATGGCTGCCGCGCACACCCTGGCGAACTGCGTCACCGGCGCCGATCTCGAGCAGGGCAGCCTGTACCCGGCGCTGCCGCGCATCCGCGAGGTGTCTGCCCAGATCGGCGCCGCGGTGGCCGGCGTTGCCTATCAGAACGGGCTCGCCACGGGGCCGGCGCCGAACGATCTGCTCGGCTTGGTCGAGTCGAAGATGTACGACGCCCGCTACTGAGCTCGACGCCCTCGGATGCCTCGAGCTCACCAGCGGCGAGCGAAGAGGCATCCGCCTATTGGTCCGGCACGATCGCGTTCGTGGGCGTTGGCCGATCGGTAATCTGCTGGCCGAACAGGCTGGCGATCAGTTCGACTGCGACCCGCGCGGTCTTGCCGCGCTCGTCCAGGAATGGGTTGAGCTCGACGATATCGACCGAACGCACCAGCCCGGAATCGTGCAGCATCTCCATGATGAGATGAGCCTCGCGATAGGTCGCGCCGCCAGGTACGGTCGTGCCGACGCCGGGGGCCACCTCGGGATCGAGGAAGTCGACATCGAAGCTCACATGCAGGACGCCGTTCCGCGCACGAACCTTGTCGAGGATCCGGCGCGTCAGTACGCCGACGCCGAACTCGTCGATGGCGCGCATGTCGGCGATGCTGATACGACGGAGACGCAGCAGCTCCTTTTCCGCCCTGTCGATCGAGCGGATGCCGAACAGCTCCAACTGATCTGGGGTGATGGGCGTGCGCGCCTCGTCGCCGAGCAGGCCGTCGAGACCCGGCTCGCCACACAGGAACGCGGCGGACATGCCGTGCATGTTCGCTGTGATGGTGGTTTCGGGCGTGTTGTAGTCGGCATGTGCGTCGAGCCAGAGCACGAACAGCTCCCGCCCGATCTCGCGGCAATGGCGCGCGATCCCGTTCACCGACCCCATCGACAGCGAATGGTCGCCGCCGAGAAACATCGGGATGGCGCCGGTCTGCGCCAGCTCGTGACTGCGACGCGCCAGCACCCGCGACCAGCGCTGGATCTGGCGATAGTGCTTGGCCTTCACCGGCGGCTCGTCACCGGGCTCCGTCATGTCGGCGATGCCGACATCGCCGTAGTCGGTGACATCGAGCCCGAGGCTTTCCAGCACGGTGATAAGACCTGCGGTGCGCAGCGCAGCAGGCCCCATCAGCGTGCCGCGGACCGACGCGCCGAGATCGATCGGAGCACCAAGGACGGCGATACGATGTGGCGCTTTAAGGTCTGGAGAAGCCAAGACGGAATCCTTTCATCGACGGCCGGGCGCCCAGCGTAGCGCGATTTTGCACCGCGCGCTTCGCCGGCGATGCGTCTCGGTCCCAGGGAACCAATCGCATCAGCCGGCATTTCCCACGAGCGTTACATGCGCCCCTCGGCCGAATCGCGTCGGCACGAGGGTGCCAATCCGACGAGCCGCGGCAAGAAGGCAACGACAGTGAGCAGCGAAACGTTCGAAACACCTCCGCAGCCGGGCGTCGCCGAACGCGCGCTCGACACCGCGACGGACATGTCGCATGCACTCGGCGAAGTGGTGGGTACCCTGAGTGCGGCCGTGGACCGGCTGAGCGAAGCGGCAAGGGACGCGCGGCGGCCCGGGACCGCCCTGTCGACCATCAGCGCGATCACCCGCGAGGCCCCGCTCGCGAGCCTGTTCGTCGCCTTCCTGCTCGGGGTCACCGTCGCACGCCGGCGTTGAGGAACGGCGGTCAGAACAGCCGCGGCCCGCGCCGGTCGAGCTGCGATTCCCATGTCAGCAGCGTGGCCGCGATGGTCATGATCGCAATCCCGGCGACACTGATCAGCAGCTGCATCGCCAACCCGCTCGCCACGTCGGTCAGCACGACCTGGCCGAGGAAGGCCAGCAGCACACCCTGGCAATAGATCGGGAGCGAGTTCTCGCCGCACCTGATCATGGCCGTCATCAGCGGACGGATTGGCCCCTTCCAGTCCCGCGGAGCCAGCCGCGACACCACGAAGGCAAGCGCCAGGAAGTGCAACAACCGCACCGGCGCCAGGTGGCTCTTGTAGATCGGATAGATCAGGCCGCTGATGACCGACGGGATCAGATTCTCGAGACTCTTGAACTCCCAGCTGAGCGCCATCAACAGGCTGAACGCGAGATAGCCGATCGCCACGATCAACAGCGCTCGCGAGTCGAGGAGCGGACGCAGGCGTGTGGCGCCGGCACAGCCATACCAGGCACCGATCACGAACAGGAATTGCCAGGCGAACGGATTGAAATACAGCTCGCCGCTCGGCCACGCCGGCGCCTGCCAGCTGAACAGCTGAACCATCATGTAGAGCAGGAATGAAAGCACCAGCGTCAACGTCGCGCTGGTGATCATCAGCCACAGGATGACGGGAAAGCAGATGTGCAGGATTGCAAACGTCAGCAGGATGTCGGTGTTGACGGGCGCGAATTGCAGCAGCGCCACATGCACCAGCGTGGGCCCGGGCTCGCGAAAGAAGAAGCCGGTGTTGGTCTCGTCGACGAAGCGCGTGCCGCCGCCGATCACCCAGACCAGCGCCGCATAGGCGAGCAGCAGCACCAGGAACGCCGCATAGATCTCCCAGGCGCGCCGCAGCGCCCGCACCACCGTGGTCGCCCAGCCCTGCTTCGGCAGCGCTCCGCCATAGGCGAGCATGCAGGTGTAGCCGGAGACGAAGACGAACACCTCGGAGGTGTCGCTGAAGCCGTAGTTGCGCAGCGTCAGCCACGCCAGCGAATTGTCCGGAACATGATCGATGAAGATGAACCAGAGGGCGAGCCCCCGGAACGCGTCGACCCGGAGGTCACGACCTCCGTTGCCGTTGCCGGCTGCCACGCTATCCGTCCTCGCCAGCTCTTGATCATCGGCAAACAAGATGGACCTCGTCTCGGGATGGCCGACCAACATCGACTCCGGCATGCATGTTGTGCCTTAATATCTCCTGCCGGTCATCGATCGGAACTCGAATCCGCCGCACGCGTCGTCCACCCTTCCGGCAGATTTCGAGGTTGGCCATTGAGCGCAGCCCCCCGTTTGCGTCTTCAGGCTGCCCCCCGTCATTTCAGCCGATTGTGCACGGCCAATATCCGTACTCGAAAAGTGTGCACGGAAGCCGGGTGCCTGTGGAACATTGTCGGCATGGTGGTGTTAAGCATCTCACCACCGCCGGACTGGCAATTGTTCCAGTCCCGTATTTGCCCGGATTGATTGTAGATTGCTTAGACGTTGACTTGTAGTGGAAATGTTGACAGGGGGGGGTTCCGTGATCCACCGAGGTGTCCAATATACGGTCGTGGCGACTGCTGAACCGGACATGTGGGAATGGCGGTACGAGTTCGGCGATCAGATCAAGACCGGACGCACCCAGACCAGACTCGCCGCGCTCGCGGCCCGGCGCGTGAAGTCGAAGATCGATGCGGCGCTCCGTGCGGCCCAAACGGGTTCCGTGTCCACGGTGAATGTCGCCGAACGGATCGAGATGGCGAAGGCCGCATCGCATGGCCTGACCTGACTTTCTCTCTCTCCGGCGGTCCGGCGCGCGCCGGACCGCTCATCGCCTGTTGAGACAGATCAAGGCATCGATGCCGGCATTTGTCATGTTCAGGCGATGGAAACTCTCATTTTTCGCTGCTCCCAGACGGGATCGAACGTTCAGATCGGCTTGGCCGCACCGGCTCTTGCCGACCAGTTCGATGCCTATGAGGCCGCCGCATGCCCAGCATGCGGCGGTACGCACCTCGTCAACAGGCTGAGCGGAAAGATGCTGAGCGACAGGGAGGGCTCGACATGTCCTACGTTGCGGAAGAGCTGACGATCACCGCCTCGACCGATGTGTCTCGCTCGGCCGAAATGTCCTGGCTGCGCCGCGCCGGCGCGCTCCTGAAGGCAATCGTCAGCCGGATCGACCTGTCCCATTTTCCCAAATCATGCTGTAATTGACGTCGAGATTCATCGACGCGCCGCGCGTGCCTGCGAGGCGGAGCCGCCAAGATCGCTCCTCTCCAGGGGCGAAACATTCCTTCGTGAGCCACCCGCCGTCACTCCGGCGAGGTATGCCACCACTCAACAGACAATGATCAGGAGCTCCTTGATGCACGCCTCGGTGATGAGAGTTATGGCGATCGCGATCGCGGCTGCGGCGTCGACACCGGCATGGGCCGCCGATCCGGATCACGGCGGGGATCTGGCCCGTCGCTGGTGCGCCTCATGCCACCTCATCGAAGGGACGCAGAAGCAGGCCAGCGCGGACGTTCCCACCTTCGCTCAGATTGCTCAGAAAACGGATTTCACGCCAGAGAAGGTCGCGTTTTTCCTGCTCGACCCGCATCCGAAGATGCCAAGCTTTCCGCTCAACCGGCTGGAGGCGGCCGACATCGCCGCCTATATCGGCAGCCTGCGAAAATAGGGCTGGGCTCTTTCGCCCGTCTCGTCCGCCCGTGTCCATTCGGCGGCAGCGCTGCCGCCGAGCTCTGTCCATGCAGACCGTCGCTCCTGCGACGGCGAGGCTCGCGCTTCAGCTCTTGGGTTCGGTCGCCTTGCTCGCGGCGGACATGATGCTCGACGTGATCGTCTTCATGTGCTCACCGGCGTTGGTGAACTGGCTGCGCAGGAACTCGGACTGGATCCGCATCGCCTCCTCGAGCTCGGTGGCGTGAACGAGCTTTCGAGCGTGTTCGAAAGCCGTCTTGATGTTCTGCTCGGTGAGAGTGAGCGCCTGCTTGGACATGTCGGCGGCAGGCCCCGGAACCGTGCCGATCGATTTGCCGGCTGCGTCGAAGAACATCTCGAACGCCTTTTCCGCCTGCGAGATGGTCTTTTCGGCCAGGTCCCGCAGTTCAGCGGGCACTTCCAGTTTGGTTTGAGTCATCGTTGCGTCCTCCACGACAGATCCAACTACCACATCCGACTCCCTGCGTCGCCGTACAAATAGACGGGGCTGCCAGCGCCTGTCAGAGTGCGGCCATACGTTGGCGCGTAATCTGCAGCGCGTATTCGATCGAAGCGAGGTGACGATCATAGGTCCGCCGCGCGCGCTCGGTCCGTAACGAGGCCTGAGAGCTCTCGCGCATGCTGCAGGGCAAGATCGAGGAGGAGGACAGTTTTTCTCGCATCCTCCCTGACACCGAATGCACCGGCTCGCACGGTGTCCATGTGGCCGGCACCGGCCACCACAACCGCGGCCTTCTCTTCAGCCGTCGCAAAGGCGGCCTGAGGAGAGAGTGTCCTCGTGCGAAAGGGAACGATGTTGGTCATTGGCCTTTCCCGTCCGCAGAGGCGGATCTGCATCAAATTTTCAGCGTTATACACATGGCCTCTTACGGAAGCCTTCGAGCGATCGCATAAGGCATGGCCGCTCTGGCCTCAACGCGAACGGCGAGACTAACCCGAAAGCAAAGGAAAAGACGTCGACTCCGGCGAATCTTGTCAGCCCCGGTTGCGGCAAGCGCCGCTCAGCCCGAGAAGCGGCGCCGATACTCCGATGGCGACACGCCGAGATGCCGCAGGAACGCCCGCCGCATGCGCTCGTCGTCGCCAAAGCCCGCCCGTTTGGCGACTTCGACCACGTTTTCGACCTGGCGGCTTTCGAGTAGGAGGCGCGCCGTCTCGACCCTGAGCGCCTCGACTCCCTGTGCCGGGGTCATCCCGGTGCGGCTGACATAGGTGCGGGCAAAGGTGCGCGGCGTCATGCCGGCTCTCGCGGCCAGCGCCTCGACGCGCAGGTCGCTCGCGATGTTCTCGATGATCCAGGCATGCAGCGCACTGAACCGACCCTCGACGTCGGACGCCTGCGCCGCCAGGACGGTCGAAAACTGACTCTGGCCGCCAGGACGCTTCAGGAAGACGACGAGCCGGCGCGCCACGTCGAGCGCGATCGTATGACCGAAATCCTCCTCGATCATCGCCAGCGCCAGATCGATGCCGGCGCTCACGCCTGCGGATGACCAGACCCGGCCGTCCTGCACGAAGATCGCGTCGGGCTCGACCTTCACGTTCGGAAAACTGTCCTGCAGGCGGGGGCAGTAGCGCCAATGCGTCGCGGCCCGCCTACCCTCCAGCGCGCCGACCCAGGCCAGCGCAAAGGCGCCGAGGCAGACGGATGCGATCCGCCGGGCGCCCGGGAGCACCTCCCCGATCCACTGCATCACCCTCTCGTCCTGCCGCAGCTTCCAGATGCCCGGCCCCCCAGGGATCAGCAGCGTGTCGACCTCCTCCGGCTTCACGGACGAGAGCGGCGCGGTGTCGATCATCAGGCCTACATCGGTCGGCACCAGTCCGCCCTCTTTTGACACGTAGCTGAGCGCATAGCCCGGCCCCGGCAGCTCGATCTCGCTGAGCTCGGCGAACACCTGCGCCGGGCCGGAAACGTCGAGCAGCGTCACTCCGGGAAAGGCAAAGATGGCGAGCCGCCTTTCGGCACCATCTCGACGCACCGCAGCACGCCGGGGAGAGTTGGCAGGATTCGAGGGCATATTGTCCTTTAAGCCATCGGAGGACCGCCTGTATAGCTCGACCTTGCAGTGCTGGAGTTCACGTGATGTCGCGCAACCTGGACGGCCGATACAAGACGATCGCCTCGCCATGGGACGACTACACCGTCTACAGCTTTTCCGACGCGTCGGAGATCGAGCTGCCTGATCGGCAGCCGATCATGGATGCGATGAATTCGATCATTGCCATTAACTGGAAAGCAATCGAACCCCATTGGACCGCGGCCTCATCGCCGTTCAACAGCAAATACGGCCTCGTTCTAGTCTACGATCACATCGGACTGGTCGCGTTTTCGGTCTATCGCGTGATGACCATCGCGCAGCGGCTGGCCATCTATCGCAGTGGAACCGAAGTACTACCCGCACATCAGGGTCGTGGCCTGTATGGGTTCTTTACGTCGCAGATCCTCAAGCATCCTGGGTCGGCCACGCCCGGCGAAGAAATTCTTTACGGATGGCGTACGCGCAACCCGATCGTGTGGGCTGCCAACGCCAAGATCTGCGAGAGGGTCGCGCCGTCGCTGCTCGATGAGGCGGCGGATGCGGAGTTGCAGGCCGCCTGCGTCGAGATGTGCGCGACGATCTATCCGGGCAAGCCGCTCGAGGTGCCCCGCATGATCATGCGCGGCGCCTACGGACACATCCAGCATATCAGGCAAGACTATCACGGCAGGGCCTCGCTGGTCGAGACCGCGATGTCGCGGATCATCCCGGATTCCGCCGACGCCCTGTTCTCCGTCGGCTATGCGAGGGTGTGATGGCGGCGCTCGGACAACAAGCGGTCGCGTCCTCTTCGCTCCGGTTCTTCGATCGCGCCTATGTTGCGTGGGGAACGGTCGCGTTTGCCTACGCCGTCGCCTTCCTGCAGCGGATGTCGCCGCAGACCGTGGGCCTCGACTTCATGCCCGACTTCGGCACCGACGCCTCCGGCGTCGCGATGCTCGCCTCCAGCTACTTCTGGGGCTACACCTTGATGCAGATCCCCGCGGGCGTTCTGGTCGACCGCTACGGTGTGAAGCGTGTCGTCCTGTGCAGCATGACGGCGTCGGTGCTCGGCAGCGCCGCCTTCGCGCTGTCGCCTACCCTGTTCGACGTCTTCGTCGCACGCGTGGTCGTGGCGTGCGGCGACGCGCTGGTGTTCACGGCGCTGCTGAAGCTCGTCGCGCAGAACTTTTCCGACCAGCGTTTCGGCCTGATGTCCGGCATCTCCCAGGTGTCGGGCTATGTCGGCGGCGTCCTCGCCACGACCCCGCTCGCCGCTGCGGTCAGCGGCTTCGGCTGGCGCGCCTGTTTTCTCTTCATCGCCTGCGTCGGCGTCGCGAACTTTGCCTGCGCGTCCGCGACCTTGAAATCCGCACCTGCGAACTACACCAGCCGGACGCTGAAGAGCGTCCTGGTCACAAGCTGGCATGCGCTCGGATCGGCCGCGACGTGGGGCTGCGCCATGAGCTTCGCTGCGCATTTCGCGGTCGTGACCACGCTTGCCGGGGTGTGGGGCATCCCGATGGTCGCGCATTATTTCGGCATCTCGCCGTCAGCGGCCGGAGGCCCTCTGCTCGCCTTCATGGTCGGCAACGCCATCGGATCGATCTTTCTCGGCCATGCCGCCGACCGGATGCAGTCGCTCAATGCAGCCCTGATTTCCATCACCCTGCTGCGCATGCTGCTCGTCGTGATGCTGTTGCCGGCACTGGCGCACAGCTTCGGCTTCTTCTATGTCGGCGCGGTGTTCGCCGTGCTCGGTCTGGTGGCCGGGGGCACCGTGCCGCTGATCCTGAAAAGCACGAAGCATCTCTACACGGCGGAGCGCATCGGCGTCGGCGCATCGATCAATACGACAGCCGCCGGCATTTTTGCCGGGCTGGCTCAGCCGGCGATCGCCTTTGCCATGGTGACTGCAAGCGGCCTCGACCCCGACATCGGATCAAGCCTGCGCAGTGCCGCCAGCGATTCCGGCTACGCAGCCCTGATCGAGATTCTTCTCCTGATGTCGCTTCCTGGACTCCTTGGGCCGCTGATGATGAGGCGCGAATTGATACTTCGTACTTAAGCATAAGAACAGAGAGGGTCAGTATGTCGCGTTTGTATTTGAGAAGGGACGAAGTCCGATCCGGCCATCAGGCCGGCACCTGGCAGAGCGTCCTGTTTTCGGAATTCGAGGCTCAGATGAGCAGCGAAGCAAGACCCTTTCCGTGCGTATTCGGCGTCGCGGGCTATCGTCACGATCAGCTTCGTTATCTGTTTCTCGACCCCATCGACATCGACGTGCTCGGCCAGCAGCTCGCCTTGTTCGTCTCGGAGAGCCGCTCGCACGGGCCCAACACCTCGCTGGTGCTGTTCACGCGCCCGCGCCCGGTCCAGACCATCGACTCCTACTACAAGAAATTCTGGCACATCCTCGATCAGCTGGCGCGCGTCGACAGCCAGCCGTGGCCCGCCGAAATTCCCGAGACCGTCGATCATCCGATGTGGGAGTTCTCGTTCGCCGGGGAGCCGATCTTCGTCGTCTGCAGCACGCCCGCACATGTGATGCGGCAAAGCCGCCGATCGAGCGCATTCATGCTGACCTTCCAACCGCGCTGGGTGTTCGAACGGATGCTCGGCACGGACGAGGCGGCGGCCAAGGCCTTCGGCGAGGTGCGCAAACGGCTGGTCCCGTTCGACACGACGGCGCCTTCGCCCCAGCTCGGACGCTACGGCAATCCGGAGGGTCGGGAGTTCAAACAGTACTTCCTCTACGACGACAACCAGCCGCCGCCGGCCTGTCCCTTCCACAAGCTGGCGCAGACCAAGCCATCGTCCATTACAGACAAGGAGCAGGCTGCATGACCCAGATCATCGCTGGAACCAAGACCAGCTTCGCGATCGATCCCGACATCCTGGCGCTGTTGCCGACGCAGGGCTGCATCGAGCTGCAGCACGATGCAGCCGGCAAGGTTCACGCCTTCCATACCCACCCCGTCGACGAAATCCTCGTCGTGATCAAGGGACGGCTCACGTTTCGTTGGGAAGGCGGCGAGCGCATCTGTACCGCCGGCGACAAGATCCTGTTGCCGGCCGGGACGCTGCACGAATCGGAAGCGCTGGATGATGCAATCTACGCGATCGCTACGCGGCCACCCGCAACCATTGCATGCAATCGGGAGGGATGAGGTCAGGACAGAGGGCGGTCGGTCTCCGAAAGGGCGTCTGCGGTCAACCGCTCGACTATCTCGATCACCTCGATGCGCTGGCCCGGAGCCAGCTTCAGGAACGCCTTCAGCAGACGAAGGCTTTCCACGGCTTCGCTCGATGGGGCTCCGAGCTTCGTGTGCAGCTCCGCGATGAATGTTGAATTCTTCATCTCGCACCTTTGGCAGGAAACGGTAATGCCAGTCCTTAGCAAACGTGAAGGCCTTGCACGCAAGGTAGATACTGCAGCAATCGAGGCTGAAAGTCTCGGTCTGACGACTGCGACCCTGATCCTCAGGATGGCCCGCCTGGAAATCGACCGTGCGGAACCCGATGAGGTTGAAAGTATGCCAGGGAACAACTCTCGCAGCAAGCCGAACTGACCGGTGGGTTGATTTCGGCGTCACAATTTGGGTCTTCTGGCAGTTTCTGGCTGACGATACCAGTGGAAACGGTCGTTTACCGAACAATGCGCGGGGATTACGGCAGCGGTAAGCTTGTCCTCCACATTAGAGGTCTTCTATAGTTTGCTTTGGGGGAAGAATGGGTTGCGGATCCCGCTCGGGCTCCGTGCCCACTCCCGCCACACAGCGGCTGCAGGAAGACCATGCGCACTTATTATTTCGATATGAAGGATGGCATTCCGACCAGAGACCGGACCGGCTTGGAATTTGCGACGAGTGCGGGGGCGATCGAGCACAGCCGGGATTTAGCCCGGCGACTCCGGCACGACCCGCGCATCACCGACCGCAGGCTGTCCATCGTCGTCGTCGACGAATCTGGCGCGGAGGTTCACCGTGAGCCGGTTTATCCGGCTGCAGTGAAGGCCAGCCTGTCCTGATTTTTTCATAGGCGTGCCAGCAGAGACTGCGCGTTGACTACTTTTTCTACTTTTCGTAGAGGAAACGAAAAGCCGAACAACCCTTGAGTGTGTATGTTGGGCGCGCGATCAGGCCGCTTCGGCATCAAGAGCGCCCTGAGTGTCAGCCCCCGCCGCTCCGCTCGACCGGCTCTCCCCTTCCCCCGGCCGCCAACGAACGCCACCGCTGCGTCACCGACGGCCTATTGCTGCTTCTCCCAGAACGAGAGCAGGCCCTGCGAGGCCGAGCCGCCGATCACGCAGGGGATGCCGACGGCGACCTGCCCCAGCGCCGCAGCCGAGACGCAGCCGAGCGCAAGGGCACCGACGCCGAGCTGTCCCCAGAAATCCATGTTGCGCCGGGCGTCAGAGCCCTTGGTCTTCAGCTCCTCGACCGCGGCGACGGCATCCTTGCGGACGGCGCCGAGCTGCACCGTATCGGCGGCCTCAACCACCTCCCTGAGCGGCTCCTTGACCGGTCCCGACTGCCGCGCCAGCTCCTCCCGGAGATAGTCGCGCAGGCTGGCATCGCGCACCGAGTAGCTGGCAAGCGTATAGCGCGCCATGCTACCGATGGTCAGCTTGTCGACCGTGTCGCGGCTCTTCGACCATGGCAGCATCTGCACGATGCGCTGGATCGGCACGCGCGAGCCGGTCGCGAAGTAATAACCCCAGAGGATGTCGAGCAGATCCTGGTGGGTCGCGTAGCTGAGCCGCGTGTCGAGCTTGCGCTCCTCCTTCTTGAACGGATTCTGCGTCAATGCGGCACGCAGCTTGTCCATCACGCCAGGCTTCGTTTCCTCCAATGGGACGTCCATCAAGGTCGGCTGTGCGCCGCTGAGATAGCCGTCGATCATCACGCGGCGGCCCGGCATCTTCGGCGCGACCCTGCGCATGAGATTGCGCCAATCCGGCAGACCTGAATAAGCGATGGCACGCACGACCACCCACTCCTCCTCGGGAGGCACGGGAAAGAAGCTGTTGACGAGTTGTTCGGCCTTGGCGGGATTGGAGCCGATCGCCCCCGCGATGAAGCCGAGATAGATGCCCGCGTTCTCCGGCTCCTTGAACGTCTGCGAGTGGAACAGCACCCGCACCGCCGCCGGCACATGGGCGTAGTCAGGTTTGGTGCGATAGTTGTATATCCAGTTCTGGACGACACCGAGCGACGCGCGCGGGTCGATCTCTGGGACGACCGCAGCAGCAAGGGCTGATTGAACGAAGGTGCAAGCGATGAGGGCCAAGGCGATCGCGCGCATGGTCAGCTCCCGACAAACGTTCGCCGCATCAGCATCTGCTGGCGCGTACGGATGAGGACGATGCTGCACGCCGTTTGAATCGACTCTGCGTCAATTCTGCGGCCGCGCTCGATTCCCTGCCGGTCACCCTTCGCAGGCGTGATCGCAGGCCGCCAAGTCTCCACGGCTTCGACATGATTTGGCCGCCCACCGGCTCTTGCATCCCGGCATGACGAGCAGGCAGATGCGCGCATGTTGACCGCCAAAGACAGCCGTCACCGTGGAGACAGCAGATCGCGACATGTCGCATTGATCGTTGCGACGCTGTTGGTGGTGACGTCCGCGCCGCCGGCCGTGGCGGCCGAAGCCCTTGTAGTACACGGCAATCGGCGCGTCGATGCCGACACCGTGCGATCCTATTTCCACACTGACGCCAACGGGCGCTACGACGCCGCCGCGCTCGACGCCGGCCTGAAGGCGCTGGTTGCGACCGGGCTGTTCGACGACGTGAAGATCAGCCGCGCCGACGGACGGACCGTGGTCCGCGTCTCGGAAGCAAAAGTGCTCGATCGCGTCGCCTTCGAAGGTAACAAGAAGGTGAAGGATGCGGAGCTCACGGGCGCGGTGCTATCAAAGCCGCGAGCCGGCCTGCAGCGCGCAGCCGTCCAGGGCGACGTCGCCCGCATCATCCAGACGTACCATCGCGCTGGACGCGACGACATCCGCGTCGTCCCGGAGATCATCGATCGCGGCAACGACCGCGTCGATCTCGTCTTCACCATCACCGAAGGCAAGAAGACGCCGGTCAGGGCGATCAACTTCACAGGCAATCGCGCCTATGGCGCCCGACAATTGCACGCGGTGATCAAGACCTCGGCCACCAACGTGCTGAGCTTCGTGACCGGCGGCAACGTCTACGACGCAGATCGCGTCAACGAGGACCGCGAGCTGCTGCGACAATATTATCGTAACCACGGCTACGCCGATGCCGAGGTTTCCAATGTGAGCGTCGACTATGACGCGGCAAATAGCGGCTACAACCTCACCTTTGCGATCGAGGAAGGCGGACTCTATAAATTCGCCGCAGTCGACGTCTCCTGCAACGTGCAGGGGCTGGCGTGCGACCGCCTGCGCACATCCTTGCTGGTGCAGCAGGGCGACACGTTCGACCAGAGCAAGATCGACAAGACCTCCGAAGTCCTGGCGGCTGAACTTGGCAAGCTCGGCTTTCCGTTTGCGCAGGTCGAGCCCAGGATCAATCGGCATGCGCAGGATCGGCTGGCCGACGTCATCTTCCAGATCGAGCAGGGACGACGGAGCTATGTCGAGCGCATCGATATCCACGGCAACACGCGCACGCACGACGACGTGATCCGGCGCGAGTTCGACGTCAGCGAAGGCGATGCCTACAACAGGACGCTGATCGACCGCGCCGAACGTCGCCTGCGCAACCTCAACTACTTCAAGACCGTCAAGATCTCGACGCGGCCGGGCTCGGCCAGGGATCGCGTGGTGGTGGATGTCGAGGCAGTCGATCAGGCGACCGGCGACTTCAACGTCTCGGGCGGCTATTCGTCCACGGACGGATTGCTCGCCGAGGTGAAGATCGGTGACCGCAACGTGCTCGGCACCGGCAACACTGCGCAGGCCACCTTCACCTACGGCCAGTTCGCGCGCGGCGCCAGCCTGTCCTTCACCTCGCCCTACGCCCTCGGTCGAACGACACCTGGCATGGAGCTGTTCGCGCGACAGAGCATGGTCAGCACGTTCCAATCCTTCGGCAGCAATACCTATGGCGGAGCCCTCACCCTGGGCATGCCGGTCAGCGAGCAGACTGCCATGCTGTGGCGCTATTCGCTCTACGACCAAAGGGTGGTGCTCGCGCCGGGGATTTCGCCGGCGGCGGTGTCCCTGCCGGTCCGCCAAGCGGTCGCGGCCGGACGGCAGACGGTGTCCTCGCTCGGCAATACCGTCACCTACAGCACCCTCGACAACAACAAGACGCCGACCAGCGGCATTCGCTCACAGTTGACGCAGGATCTCGCCGGCCTCGGCGGCGACGTTCGCTTTTTGCGGACCACGGGCGACGTCCGCTACTATCGGTCCATCAACAGCGACCTGACCGGCATGGTGCGCGCGCAAGGCGGCTATATCACCGGATGGGGTGGCCAGCAGGCGCCGCTGCTCAACAGCTTCTTCGGCGGTCCCACCATGGTGCGCGGCTTCGCGCCGGGCGGCTTTGGGCCGCGCGATCTGACGCCAGGATCGACGATGGACAATGTCGGCGGCAGCCTGTTTTGGGCGACCACGGCGGAGCTGCAGGGCAACATTCCTGGATTGCCGCAGGAATACGGCCTGCGTGCATCGGCCTTCGTCGACGCAGGAACCGTGTTCGGCTATCGCGGCCCGACCCAGAATGTCCAGGTGGCAAACAGGAACGTGCTGCGCTCCTCGGTCGGCGTCGGCATGACCTGGGCATCGCCATTCGGACCGCTCACGGTCGACTATGCGGTCCCGATCAGCAAGGCGGCGTACGACGTCGTGCAGCCGCTCCGTTTCAGCGCCGGCGGCTTCTGAGCCGACACCGCAACATCGACGGAGCGCCGCGTCACGTCAGTACGGACTGTAGTAGTAACCGGGCGGGCCGTAATACGGGCGAACATAATATGGCCGCGGTGCGTAGTACACCCGCGGCGGCCCGTAATAGCCGGGTCCGGGATAATAGCCGGGCCCATAGTAATAGTAGTCGTCGTGCTGATGCGCGGCGATTGCGCCGATGGTGCCGATCATTGCCCCCATGATGGCCAAGCCGGCGGCTGGATTGCCCCTGTAGACGCGGCGATAGCGCCGGCGAGCGCTGAGATCGGTCAAATCGCCGGCTGTCGCCGTCGCGACCGCCGACTTGTTGGCCGGACCCGCCGGCCGCGCATGGGCTGGCGCCGGCGCGCTCGCCACCACGGCGATGGCCGCGACGGCCGCAATCGCGATTTTTCCACCGGCCGAAGGAGATCGATATTTCCCGCTGAACATGGCATCACCCTTCACTTCACTCGTTCCCAGATACAACATGTCCGGGCGTGCAGCTTGACCTGTGTCAACTCAGGACCAACCCGGCCATCCGGCGGCACGTACGCATCCCGCAATCGCGCTTAGACGCGACGTCACGCCCCCTGGTTCAACCCACCGCCGCATCGATTTCTGCGAACCGATGGCCGCCCGTCGGGAACCAATGGCTGCACACCGACGCCGTCCATCATGCCATCGGCAACAGGAGTCCTCATGCCTTCCAGACTGACACGCCCGATCTTCATCACCCTCGCCACACTGTCGCTCGCTGCCTCGATGGCGAAGGCCGGCGACAGCGCGACCTCGCTGTTCAAGGTGGTGACCGTCAAGGACGAGATCGTCATCGGTCTCAATAGCGACGAGTTGGCGACGATCGGCGGCAGCGATGCCAGCGCCGTTGCGCGCGCACTGGCGCAGAAAGGCGACCTCGCGGCCTGGCAGTACAACGTTCATCGCGGCCCGAACGGCGAGCTGCAGATGACGCCTTCGGCCAAGATCGGTTTGCTGTCGCATGCCTCGCTGCGCGTCGAGCCCTACAGCACCACTTATGTCGTGACGCCGCATCCCTGAGGGAAAACGATTGTCCGACCGGCGCTCGTACCCGTCGACGACGGTACGAGCGCCGGTCGTGCCGGCCGTTAGCTCTCGCCCCGACGGCCCGATCGCACGGCCCCATCGCATTTCCTGGCGATCCTGTCGGTGGAAAACCCGTAGACCACGGCCAGCCGGTCCAGGCACTCCTTGAAGCGCCGGGCGAAATAATCATTCCAGCGCTGGCTGGCGAGCCCCCGCTTGTGTCCGATCTGCTCCATGGTCAGGCCGTGCACCAGGACGTCATGGGTGATCGCCGCCCCGTCGGCGCCGAGCTCGCGCTCGGCGCGGTTGAGCCGCAGCACCGCCTGCCTCTGGCTTTCGGTGACCGGCTCGCGCCCACGGGCGCCGTCGACGTGCTCGCGCGAGGGATCGATCGCCTGCGGGCCCCGCTCGGCCCGCTCCCAATCATTCTGGAACGCCCGTCCGGCCCGGTATTGGGCGTCATCCAGCTGCTTGTGCGCGTGCAGCCGGCCGAGCGGGTCGCTGCGGACCGATCGCAATGCGACGATCTTATCGCCGGGCTCAAGCGCCAGCGGATCGTCGATCTCTACGGGAATCACGTCTGCATTTCGCGGCAGGTCGTGACCTCTCCGGTCGTGGGTCTTGGACATGCGATGGGGCTTGCTGCGTCTGGGGCGCGCCATGTCTCGTCTCCGGAAAATGGATGGGGTCAGTTCGGGTCGGGTTTGCCGCGCTCTACGCGGCGGCGACCAGCCGCAGGATCAAAGGGCCGGCGGAGCGCACGGCAGTCTCCTCGGGCGGAAGCCGCGTGAGATGGTAATGCGGCGTGCAGTAGCAGGAGCCGGGCTGGCGCGGATGACCGCAGAAGGTGATGGGATCGTCGTCCCGGTCGCCTCCATAGGGGTAGCGGCAATCGTTGCGTTCGAGCTGGTCGAGGGACAGCAGGCGCGGGCTGAGGCCGACGCAGCGCAGCCTGACCGGCGCGGCAGGCTTCGGCGGGGACGGCATCGGCCACGCCGCCGCGTCCGGGCTACGCCGCCGGGTTCGGGTCGCCGCGGACATCGGCCGGGGCTCGGATCGAGCGGCTTTCGGCCCGCCCGGCGCCACCAGCCCGATCCGCTTGCCGCGGCCAAGCGTCGCGTTCCGCGTATAGGCGGTTCCGAACTGCGCATTGAGGGCGCGCGCGATCTCGGCATAGGACCGCCCCTGGGCATGAAGCTCGCACAGCATTTTGGAATGTTGGTCTGGCCAATCGGTGGATTGCATTCTCGCTCTTCCTTCTGGGTCGGGGCCGCCGGACCCGCCGGCTCCACCCGACGGCCAAATCTTCCGATATTCCGAACAAAAAGTCAAGCTTGAGTTCTGATTATTCGAAACATATAATCCCTTCCGAGATTCGCAAAAGAGGTCAAAGCCATGTTGGACGTCGCCATGATCGAGCGTGCACTCGAGAAGCCAGGAAAGACGAAAGGAGGGTTGGCCCGCGCCATGGGCGTGCGGCCGGGGGCGGTCTCCGAGATCCTCGGCGGCCAGCGCCTGATCAAGGCGGCCGAGATTCCGCTCATTACGGAGTATCTCGAGCTCAATTCGGTCCCCGTCATGGGACGGGTCGGCGCCGGCTCGGTGATCGAGCCGGATTACGAGCAGGTGCCGGTCGAGGGCCTCGGCGAGGTCGCCCTGCCCTTCCCGATCTCCGAGGAGACCATCGCCTTCGAGGTCTCCGGTGATTCGATGCTGCCGAAATATGAGAATGGCGACGTGATCGTCGTCTACCGCGAGCAGCGCCACCCGCTGTCGAGCTTCTACGGCGAGGAGGCGGTGGTGCGCCTCAAGTCCGGCGAGCGCTACCTGAAGACGATCGAGCGCGGCAAATCGCCGTCCGTGGTCAATTTGAAGAGCTTCAACGCCAAGCCGATCGTCGGCGTCAAGCTGGATTGGATCGGCGAGATCTTCGTCACCCTGCCGCGCGGCCAGATCTCGCGGATCCGCGCCAAGGCGGCCGCCAAGTCGCGCGCCCGCGCGGCGAACAAGTAAGACTCGAGACCGGATGCGGGGGACGCCGAGGCGCTCCCCCTCCATCCCCCCTCCAGGCCCCCTCCAGGGAAGGGTGGGCACCGCGCCTGTTGCGCCGTCGTGATCAACAATTCTGAGCGACATATGGGGATGTGCGTCCATAGCCTCGCGGCGCCCCAGGCGTCCGAGTGATACAGTGGTCTCACCCTCTTCAAACGAGAGGGGGCAGGGAAGGCCGGACCTCGACTGAGGCCCGTGGCCCGCCTGCTCAAAAAATGCAGGCGGCAGGTACCACAGGTCCAGCCGGAACGATCCGGCCCTCCCTGCGCGATGGTTTTCACGGCTGCTTCGCGTTCTCCCCGGTGCGCCGGGCTTGTTGGTCACCGTCACCCACGCGGCGCTGTCAGCGCCGGCGCAGGCTTGATACCGGCATCGGAGTATCAGGACCACGCGACTTGACCGTACGAGCCGGTGTTGTTCGTCTGCGCGAATGACCACGCTGCAAACCGGCTCGCCCATCACTCCCCGCCTCCACGTGTCGTGACGACCGCGATACGCCCCTCTTCATGAGGCGGGATGCGCGTAGACAATCATGAATTCTGAAAAAGAGAAAGAAGAATTTTTCGGCCCGGCGGGCCAGACCGGGGCAATGCGTTGAAGCCTCGCCCAAAACAAGCGTTTCCGCACACGTCGTCTGCAGGCGATCGAATGCCATGAACGGACCATCGTGCGGGCGCATCGACCCTGATTTGCCCGACGGGCATGACGCCTTGCCACCAGCCGCGCCCGGCGCCCGGATCAGTCCTCGACCCGCAGCTCATCGCCATGGACGTAGCAGTCGGCATTCGGAGGCGGCGGTGGGACAGGCTGGTCTTCCGCTATCTCGGCTCCAAGCGGGGGACCCGCCCCGACGATCCAGGGGCTGCCAGCGAGCCGGACCTGCTGCGCCGTCGCCTCATCGCCGATATCCGGCCGACGTTGCCGACGTCGCGCAAGCGGATTGATCCCGATCAACGACCAGGCGCCGCGCCGGAGCAAACTTATCTTCAACCTGTGGCTGCACAGGCAGGATATGGGGGAAACGCCATGCGGAGATATCTTCTTGCCTTTACCTTGGTGATCGCCGCACTCGGCTTCACGTCGTCGGCGCGTGCGGGATGCTGGCCGAACGAAAACTTCCACCTCGTGTGCTGGCTGGATACCTATGGGACGGCGTGCGAAGCGCACCACGCGCTGACCAGCGTCAGAGCCGTGCTGTATCCAGAGCCGCGCTACTCGTACTATGAATTCGAGGTTTCGCACTGGTGGACGGCCCACAAGACCGTGGCCTGTCCGCCGAATCAAAAGACGACGTTCAGCGGTGTCTGGGACCGGGAAACCGGAAAGGCGGAGGAAACGGCGACCACCGGCATTTCGTCGGTGACCAGGCGAGTCTATTGCAGCAACAATCCCTGGACGGGCCAGGGGCCGCCGACGGTGCCGATCTGCTCATATCCGGCCGATGATCCGAACGTGGGACTGCCCGTCACCTCGGCGATGCTCACGCAAAGCCAGCGAGACGATCTGCTTCGCGTTCAGGAGCCGTTGCATACCCGTTGCCAGCAGATCAAGCCACTCGAGGACGAGGTGTCGTGGCTGAACGGCCGCCCCATCGTCGAGGTGGTCGCGTCCCATCATGAATATCAGAAGCTCGAATGGCATCTGTGGTTCATGGACTTCGGCGAGTTCGGACCGTGGCATGAGGTCGCGGCACCGAAGCCGAAGGGCCCCTTGATCTGGAAGGGCACGACCTATACCGAGCGCCGCATTGCGACATCGAGGCACAGATATTGGCTGAACAAGCCCGGCCGCTGGAAGGTGGTTGCGAAGCCGAAGCCGACAGCGGCGGCGGCGCAGGGGATCCCGATCAGCGTGACCACCGAATGTCCCGGCGCGACGTTCAACGTGCAGTGATGGGCGACGACGCGGTCCTCATGGCGTACAGGAACATGCTTCCGCACGCCACGTCACATCGCCTGGACTATTTCTGTGCTGATGCCGGTGTGGTCACGGCCGCGCAGGCTGGGGATGGAGTCGGTGAGGCGAGGGTGGACCGAATCAGCCTTGACAAAATTCTGATTTAAAGAAATAATGGAGCATCACAGTCAGCCGAAGGCGAACTGGCGCTCCATGCAGTATTTCGTCGTGATGATCGACTACGGCCGGCGCGGACGCGAGGCCGTGGTCGATCCTGAAATGACCCGGCGCGACGTCGTTGCGCGTATCGCGTCGGGGGAATACTCGAACGTCAGCTTCATCCACGAGATCGTCGACCGGTCGGTTGCCGACATCACGGCCGATATCATGTCCGAAGCCGCCCTGCCCGAGATCGATGGGCGGGACGCCGACCTGCAGGCGGTCCAGTTCGATCACCTTCGCGATCTGCGCAAGCACGAGCAGGTTTGACCGGACTGCGCCGGCCCGTGTCGCACGCCGCGCCAACGAAACGGGTGAGCCTGCGTCTGCAACAGGCTCACCTCGGACGGATGCCTCAAACCAAGTCAAACCAGAAAGACGGTCGAGCCGGTCGTCTTGCGCGCCGCGAGATCGGCGTGTGCCCGGGCCGCGTCCTTGAGCGGATAGGTCTGATTGACCTCGATCTTCACCGCGCCCGACTTGACCACGTCGAACAATTCGTTGGCCATCGCGACCAGGCTTTCACGCTTGGCCGCGTAGGTGAACAGCGTCGGCCGGGTCACGAACAGCGAGCCCTTTTGGGCGAGCAGCCCGAGATTGAGCGGATCGACGGCGCCCGAGGACTGGCCAAACAGCACGGCGTAGCCGAGCGGCGCGAGGCAATCGAGCGACTTCAGGAACGTGTCCTTGCCGACGGAGTCATAGACGACAGGCACCTTCTTGCCGCCGGTGATCTCGCCGACGCGCGCGACGAAGTCCTCGCGCGTATAGACGATGGTATGCTCGCAGCCATGCGCCCTGGCCAGTTGCGCCTTGTCGTCGCTGGATACCGTGCCGATGACGGTGGCACCGAGGTGCTTGGCCCACTGGCTGAGGATGAGGCCGACGCCGCCGGCGGCGGCATGCAGCAGGATGGTCTCGCCCGCCTTGACGCGGTAGGTCTGCCGGATCAGGTACTGGGCGGTCAGGCCCTTGAGCATCATCGCCGCGGCGGTCTTGTCATCGATGTCATCGGGCAGCTTCAGCAGCAGCGCGGCCGGCATCAGCCGCGCCTCTGAATAGGCGCCGAGCGGCGACGAGCCGTAGGCGACGCGGTCGCCCACCTTCAGGTCCGTCACCCCTTCGCCCAGTTCCTCGATCACACCGGCGCCCTCGCTGCCCAGTCCGCTCGGAAGCTGGACCGGATAGAGCCCGGAGCGATTGTAGATGTCGATGAAGTTGAGCCCGACCGCCGTATGGCGGATGCGCGCCTCGCCGGGGCCGGGCTTGCCGACCTCGATCTGCTCCCAAGTGAGGACCTCGGGACCGCCGGTCTTGTGGAAACGAATGGCGTTCGTCATGGGTTGTCATCCTCCCTGTCGGATTGCGCGACGCCGCGCCGGCGCCCTTGCGGGCCGTTCGAGCCCTTGTTCTTCCGCGGCCGAACCTCGGTCATCCGTAGCCGCTGTCGGCTCGGTTTGGCAATCGGCTTTGCCAGCCGGCACAGGAACAACGTTCGCCGTTCCAGCGTTCATGGGCCATAGCGTGGAGTCCGAGCCCCATGCCGCCCAAACGACGCAGCGCAGCGATCTATCTGGCCATCCTGATCGAGTTGGCCTGCCACACCTTCATGGGCATCGCCATGGGGCTCGGCTTCGCCTTCGCGCTGACCCAACTGGATGCGTTCGGCATCTCGACCCTGATCGCCCATAGTCTCGATCCGCACGTGACGTTCGTGATCTTCGTCGGTGTGTTGACGCTGTCCTTTGCTGTCGGCGCGACGCTGACGGGATTCGTATTCACGATGATGGAGGAGAGATAGACCCGACGCACGCCGATGACTGCGTGGCGCTCGCAGCTGTCATATGCGCGTCGCGCAAACCATGCAGATGGACGGCAGGTTCGACCGGCGCGGAGATGACGAAATGGCCGGACTGCTGGGTGCAGGCGATCCGCGGCTTCGCGAGGCCGGCCTCGGATCCGTGGGCGATGTCACGCCGTTGGGTGCACGGCCCTCATGAACGGCTGGCTTGCTCTGTTCGCGGCTGGAGCTCTCGAGATCATCTGGGCGCTCGGCCTGAAGCATTCCGACGGATTGACGCGCTTCTGGCCCAGCGTCGCCACCATGATCGCCATTCTGCTCAGCTTCGCGATGATGTCGCTCGCGCTGCGCTCACTGCCGTTTGGCACCGCCTATGCGGTATGGACCGGGATCGGCGCGGCCGGGAGCATCCTCGCCGGCATGATCCTCTACAGCGAGCCGGCGGATCCGACGCGGCTGTTCTGCCTCACGCTGATCATCACCGGCATGATCGGGCTGAAGCTGAACTCGCCGGTCTGACACGGGCGACGATCTCCGGCAGGATCGCGAGAGTTCGACGCTGCCGAACACGGCGAGGGCGAGCACGAACGGCAGCAGGTGATAGAGCGCGCGGAAGATCAGCAGCGCCGCGAGCAGCCGCTCCTGATCGCCGCCCAGGCCCAGCAGGATCGTTGCATCGAACAGGCCGATGCCGGCCGGGGCATGGCTGGCAAATCCAAGCAAGGTCGCGGCAATGAAGACCGCCATCAACCGCGCGAGATCGATGCCGAGTTCCGCCGGCATGAGGACGTACATTGCCAGCGCCGCGGTGCTGAGCTCGACCAGTCCGACCAGGATCTGCAGCAGCACAGCGGGCCCGGACGGCAATCGAACGGGCCAGCGGGCGCTTCGCCGCCCCGGCCAGCTCCACACGACGAAGGCGGCAACGGCGCAAAGCAGTGCCGCGGCAACGAGACGGTTGAGCGCCGGCGGCCAATACTCCACCCATCCGAAGGCGTCCGGATCAATCATCAAGCTCAGGCCGAGCGCGGTGAGATTTCCGAGCCAGAAGGTCAGTCCGGTGAGGAAGCTGATATTGGCGATGTCGATCGCACCGAGCCGGTACGGCGCGTAGATCCGATATCGAACCAGCGGTGAGATCAACGCGACCGCGCCGATGCCGTGCGCAATCGGGTAGCTCGTGAAGCTGCCGAGCGCGGCCGCGCGATAGGGAATGTCCCGCCGGCCAATCGTCCGCAACGCGAACACGTCGTAGAGCGTGAGGCTGGCGTAGGAGAGGACGATGAACGCCAGCGCCATCGCGATCAGATGAAGGTCCGTGGCCTCGACGATCGACAGAACATGAGCGAAGTCGAGCTTCTTGACGGCGCGTGCCAGGACATACACGGCCACAGCCGCAATCGAGAGGCTCAGGGCCAGTCCGCCCAGGCTGCGCAACCAGATTCTGCGGTTCGACTGCAGCGGCGAAACGTCGGTCAGGTCAGCCATTCAACGTGTTTCGTTTCAAACATGCGCCGGCCGATTCGAGCAGGACGATGGCGCCGTTTGACACACCGATGTGACAGAGGCGTTACCGTTGTGCGCCGCCCACACACCTTAATTATCTGTTAACGCCGGACGATCGTTCACCGCTACCAACACGGCGAGCTGCAATGCAGCACCACATTCGCGATCATTCAAATTTGAATTAATCGCCGGCGGGTTCGAGCGTAATGACGTGAACCGTATCAGTACGGATGCATGAAGGTCGCATCTTCGTCACGCGGACTTTCTAAGACGGGTGCGGGACGTCAACATTCGAGGCAGCATGAACGCGGAAATCGAACACGAGCTCACGCCGGACCAATGGGAGACGCTGAAGGCGCTTCGCATTCCCGCGCGTGAACGCCGCAGGCTGAACGGCGTGATTGTCGACGAGCTCACTGCATTTGGACTCGTCGCAATCGACAATGGCGCCGCGACGCTCACCGTCGCCGGGCGCAAGGTTCTCATCAGAGGATCCTCACGCCTGCTCGACGTCGCAGCCTGATCTTTCGGAGCCCGGCCTTCCCTTTTCGAAGAGCCGCGCGCCGAATTCACCACAAGGATTTCCGCGCGCGCTCGGGCCACTCGCGATCGTACGCCGCGCCGTCGATATCGTTGGCCGTCATCGCCGCAAGAATCTGTCCCGGCGTCGGCAGTTGCTGCGGGTCGACCCGCTTGCCCGGGTTCCAGAGATCGGCACGAACGATCGCGCGGGCACATTGGAAGTAGATCTCTTCCACCGTCATGACCAGGACGGAGCGCGGCAGCTTGCCTTCCATCCGGAACGACTCCAACAGATCGGGAGCCGTCGACAGATGACCGTGTCCGTTCACACGCAGCGTATTGCCCGATCCCGGAATCAGGAACAGCAGACCGATCCGCGGATCACGCACAATATTGCGCAGGGAATCCACGCGATTGTTGCCGCGGCGATCCGGCATCATCAGGGTCTTGTCATCGTGGATACGGATGAAGCCGGGAAGATCGCCGCGGGGCGAACAGTCGAGACCTTCAGGACCGCAGGTCGCGAGCGCCACGAACGGCGACTTCTCGATCATGATCCGGTAGTGCGGCGTCACGCGATCTGCCACCTTCGCCGTCGATGCGAGCCCCGTCTCGCCATAGATCGCCTCGAGCTGCTCAATCGTGGTGATGACCGACATGGCCGCGTCCTCCCTTGGAGCCGATCGGTTCTGCGTCAATCGGCCGCTTGATGATTTCCGCAAGCCTGTGACCGTGCGGCTCGGGATCGCCGACATTGACGATCGTTATGTCCGCCACGGCGTCTTCGCTCACCGCGCGGTGAAGGCGCTCGCCGATGTCGCCGTCGCTCGGACGGTGCCGCTTGCCGAGCCGTTCGGCGAGAACATCCGCCGGCGCAGTGATGGCGACGACGATGACGTCGGCATAGTCCCGGCGCGCGGCGGGAATAATCGTTCGCGAGACGTTCACGACCACGGTGCGGCCGGCCAGGATGTCATCCTTGATCGCGCGCGGCACGCCGTAGTCATGTCCGTGGGCCTCCCAATGCAGCGCGAACTCACCGGCGCCGAGCGCCTCACGAAAAGCGGACGCGCTCATCTCGAGATTGTCCTCGAAAGCCGAGGCCTCGCGCGTGACGATCCGCCGCGGAAAAACGATCCGGTCATCGCTGGCGCATTCGCGGCGCGCCACGTTGAGCAAGGTGTCCTTGCCCGCGCCGCTCGGCCCGACCACCAGGATCAGGCGGCCGGGACCGAGCTTCTCGGATGTCTTCGCCGATGCAACCTCGGTTCCGCTCATGCCACCCGCTGCCCTTCCCGCCAGACGCTGCGCACGACCGACAACTGGCCCGCGACATGAACGCGGATCAAGTCCGCACGCTTGCCTGCGGCGATCTCGCCGCGATCATGCAGGCCGACGGCATCGGCGGGCGCCTTGGTGACGGTGCGGACGGCTGCGGCAAGATCGATGGAAGGCACCCGCTGCGGCAATTGCAGCGCGCCCATCAGCAGGCTCGACGGTACGTAGTCCGACGACAGAATGTCGAGCAGGCCCTCGCGCGCGAGGTCCACGGCGGCGATGTTGCCGGAGTGAGACCCGCCGCGCACGACGTTGGGAGCGCCCATCAGGATGCTGATGCCCGCCTGGTGAAGGCCCCGCGCGGCTTCCATCGTGGTTGGAAACTCCGCGACTGCGATGCCGTCCTTGATCGCGTCCGCGACGTTCTCCTCGGTGGTGTCGTCATGACTGGCCAGGGGCACGTCATGGGTCTTCGCCAGCGCAACGATGTCGCGCATGTTCGGCGCCGCATAGGCCTGCTGATAGGCGAATCGCCGCGCGAACATCACGTCGAGCTCTGCATCGGTCTTGCCGCCGCTCTTGCCGCGATAGTAGTCGCGCAGCTTGCCTTCGTCGCGAAACTGGCGCTGCCCGGGCGTATGATCCATCAGCGACATCAGCCGCACATCCGGGCGCCCGGCCAGCTGCCGCGCCTCCTCGACTACGGTCGGCATTGGCACCTCGCAGCGCAGATGCAGGAAGTGATCGGACCGCAGCAACCCGCCGTCGCGCGCCGTCGCGATCGCATCCGCGAGCACATTGGCCTGGCCGTCGACGCCCTCGGCGCCCTCTTCGCTCCACACCCGCAGCGAATCCAGCACCGTCGTGATGCCCGCGGTCGCGAGCTGCCCGTCATAGGAAATGACGGCAGCAACGGGATCCCAGTAGACTTTCGGGCGCGGCACGAAATGCGCTTCGAGGTGATCAGTGTGCAGTTCGACCAGGCCGGGCATCAACAGGTCGCCGCCGGCATCCAGGCTGCCAACCGGCGCTGCCCCCTCGCCCAGTTCGGCGATCCGGCCTCCCGCGATCGCCACCCAGCCCTGCTCGACGACGCGGTCGGCGAGGACCAGCCTGGCATTTCCTATCACGAGATCGGACATGTTCGCGCTCATCTGCAATTTGTCCCTTTACGCCGCCGCGGCGAATG
This sequence comes from Bradyrhizobium sp. SZCCHNRI3043, assembly GCF_032377735.1. Taxonomy (NCBI): domain Bacteria; kingdom Pseudomonadati; phylum Pseudomonadota; class Alphaproteobacteria; order Hyphomicrobiales; family Nitrobacteraceae; genus Bradyrhizobium; species Bradyrhizobium sp. SZCCHNRI3043. Next base: position 1,037,122 of record NZ_JAUHID010000001.1, on the reverse strand, counting down.
TCATGACGTCGACCATGCGATCCGCAATCTGGGCGCGGATCTCGTCATCATGCACGATCGCGAGCATCGCCACTCCGTCCTTCTTCTTCGCTGCGATCAGGTCGACCACGACCGCGCGGTTCGCCGCATCGAGCGACGCGGTCGGCTCGTCGAGCAACAGCACCGGAACTTCGGAGATGAAGCCGCGTGCGATGTTGACCCGCTGCTGCTCGCCGCCCGAGAAGGTCGATGGCGGCAGCGACCACAGCCGTTCGGGAATGTTCAGCCGTCGCAGCAGCCCACCCGCCCGCACCCGCGCATCGTCGCGCGGCAAGCCGGCCGCGAGCAGCGGTTCGGCAACGACATCGAGTGCAGGGACGCGCGGCACCGCGCGCAGGAACTGGCTGACATAGCCGATGGTCTGCCGCCTCGCATTCAGGACCAGGCGCGGCTCGGCGCCGGCGAGATTGGTCATCTCGCCCTGGTGCCGGACGCCGATGCGGCCGCCATCGCAACGGTAGTTGCCGAAGATCATCTTCAGGATCGACGACTTGCCCGCGCCCGACGGTCCCGACAACACGACGCATTCGCCCGCCTTGACCTGGAACGACACGCCGCGCACCACGGGCAGCGGTATGCCGCCCTGCAGATGCATGGTGAAGGTCTTCTCTGCATTCTCGACATCGATCATCACGGTCATCGCATTGGGCCCAATTGCATCATGGCGGCAGGATCGAGGACACGAGGAGCTGCGTGTAAGGCTCGCGCGGATCATCGAGCACCTGGTCGGTGAGACCGGTCTCGATCACCCGCCCCTCCTTCATGACCATCACACGATGAGACAGCAACCGCGCCACGGCCAGATCGTGGGTCACGACGATGGCGGCGAGGCCGAGCTCGTTGACGAGGCTGCGCATCAGATCGAGCAGGCGCGCCTGCACGGATACGTCGAGCCCCCCAGTCGGCTCATCCATGAACACGAGCCTGGGCTCGGTCACGAGATTGCGCGCGATCTGCAGCCGCTGCCGCATGCCGCCGGAATAGGTCCGCGGCGCATCGTCGATGCGGGCGACGTCGATCTCCACGCGCGCGAGCCATGACGAGGCGGTCTGCCTGATCCGGCCATAGTTATTCCAGCCGACCGCCATCAGCCGCTCGCCGACATTGGCGCCCGCCGAAACCGCCATGCGCAGGCCTTGCGCCGGGTCCTGATGGACATAGCCCCAATCGGTGCGGAACAGAAAACGGCGTTCGGCCTCCCCGAGCCCGGCAAGATCGCGCAGCACCCCGTCACGCATCCGATAGGACACGCGGCCAGCCGTCGGCGCCAGTTGCGCCGACAACATCTGCAAGAGTGTCGATTTGCCCGAGCCGGACTCGCCGACAATGGCGAGCACCTCGCCTGGATAGAGCACGAAGGAGACGTCGCGGCATGCCGCCAACCGGCCGTAGCTCTTTGCAAGCCCCTCGGCGACGAGCAGCGGCTGATCGGAGGCGCTGATCATCTCAGCCATGGGCGCTCTCCCTGTGCGGGGCGGCGCTCTGCGCGCCACGATGTCCGGACGCCTGGCGGCCCTCGCAGTAATCGGTATCGGAGCACACGAACATGCGGCTGCCCTTGTCGTCGGTCACGATCTCGTCCAGATAGGAATCCTCCGCGCCGCACAGCGCGCAGGGCGCGTCGAACTTGTAACGCGTGAACGGATGGTCCTCGAAATCCAGCGAGACGACCGGCGTATAGGGCGGAATGGCATAGATTCGCTTCTCGCGTCCCGCACCGAACAATTGCAGCGCCGGGCAATTGTCCATCTTGGGATTGTCGAACTTGGGCGTCGGTGACGGATCCATCACGTAGCGCGCATTGACCTTGACCGGATAGGCGTAGGAGGTCGCGATATGACCGAAACGTGCGATGTCCTCATAGAGCTTGACGTGCATCAGGCCATACTCGGCCAGCGCATGCATGCGGCGGGTCTCGGTCTCGCGCGGCTCGAGAAAGCGCAGCGGCTCCGGGATCGGCACCTGATAGACCAGCACCTGCCCCTCGTGAAGCGGCGCCTCGGGAATTCGGTGACGGGTCTGAATCACGCTCGCCTCTTCCGTCGACGTCGTGGTCGCGACGCCCGCGGTCTTGGCGAAGAACTTGCGAATCGAGATCGCATTTGTCGTATCGTCCGAGCCCTGGTCAATGACCTTGAGCACATCGTCGGGACCGAGAATGGCGGCGGTGACCTGCACGCCGCCGGTGCCCCAGCCATAGGGCATCGGCATCTCGCGGCTCGCGAACGGCACCTGATAGCCGGGAATCGCGATCGCCTTCAGGATCGCGCGGCGGATCATCCGCTTGGTCTGCTCGTCGAGATAAGCGAAGTTGTACGTCGGCGCGTTCATTCCGCAGCTTCCTTCAATTCAGGAGCGGCATTGGCCTCGGCGAATTCCTGGCGCAGCTTGCGCAGCAGGCCGAGCTCGGACTGGAAGTCGACATAATGCGGCAGCTTCAGATGCTCGACGAACCCGGTCGCCTGCACATTGTCGGAGTGCGACATCACGAACTCCTCATCCTGCGCCGGTGCAACCATATCCTCGCCGAGCTCGCGCGCGCGCAAGGCTCGGTCGACGAGGGCCATCGACATCGTCTTGCGCTCGCTCTGCCCGAAGGCGAGGCCATAACCGCGCGTGAAGCACGGCGGTTCGGTCGCCGACCCCTTGAACTGGTTCACCATCTGGCATTCGGTCAGCTCGACCGATCCGAGCGGCACCGCAAAGCCGATCTCCTCGGCCAAGAACTCGACCTCGACTTCGCCGAAGCGGATTTCGCCGGCAAAGGGATGGTTGCGGCCATAGCCGCGCTGGGTCGAGTAGCCGAGCGCGAGCAGAAATCCCTCATCACCGCGTGCGAGATTCTGCAACCGCAGATCACGATCGGCGGGAAAGCTCAGAGGATCGCGGGTGAGATCGCCGACCGGCGCGCCAACCTCGGCTTGCGGCGACGGCTCGATCAAGCCGTCCTGGCCGAGAATGTCGGTGACACGTGGCGTCGGCGCATTCGGCGCCTCGGCACGGGCCGGCGGCTCCGGCTCGGCGCCTGCCGCCAACTGCGGATCGAGCAGCCGATGCGTATAGTCGAAGGTCGGCCCGAGCACCTGGCCGCCGGGAATGTCCTTGAAGGTCGACGAGACGCGCCGCTGCACCCGCATCGCACCGGTGTCGACCGGCTCGGTCGCACCGAAGCGCGGCAGGGTCGCGCGGAAGGCGCGCACCAGGAAGATCGCCTCGATCAGATCACCCCGTGCCTGCTTGATTGCGAGCGCCGCGAGCTCGCGGTCGTACAGCGAGCCTTCGCTCATCACGCGATCGACGGCAAGCCCCAACTGCTCGGAGATCTGCACCAGCGACAGCTCCGGCACGTCGCGATCACCCCGGCGCTCATGCGCCAGCAGCCGGTGCGCGTTCTCGATGGCGCGCTCGCCACCTTTCACGGCGACATACATGCCTTACTCTCCTGCGGAAACGAGTCGCGTCGTCCGCGGGATGGCGACGATGGACGAGCCATCGACCAGCACCACATCGACACCACGCGGAAACAGCTTCTCATTGATCGACAGCCGCTCGAACAGGTCGGCGGGCGCGACCGTTGCACGGAACAATGTCGTCCCGTCGATGCCCGGACCGCGCAGCTTGAACGCCGGCCCTCCGGACAAGCTCGGCACCTGCAGGATCAGCGTCGTCGAGCGATCGGGGTACTCAGCACTGCCGAGCGCGAATGAATTCAGATCAGGCAGCGCTTCGGGGTCTGCCGCCACTGCAAAGCAGGCGAGCGCGGCATTGGCGACGATCGGCGCCCCGGTGTGAAACTTGAGCCAGGCGCCGACCTCGGGCGTGCCGGCGAGCGGCGCATCGAGCCAGATCGGCGTATCGTGATCGAACAGAGTCAACGCGATCGCGGCGGCACCAGGCATCAAGGACGAGGGCCGGCCGACATTGACCTCGACCTGCCGCACATTTCCCGGACGCGCCATGGCCTCCATGACGGTACGGAAGGTCGATTGCGCGGACAGGACATTGTCGGCGAAACCAGGCTGCAGATCGGAAGCGGCGGCAGCCATCAGCCTTCTCCTCGCACCATCGTATAGAAATCGACACGCGTGGCCGCAGCCTCCTCTGCGCGGTGCTCGCGCGAAGTGCGCATCTGCGCCTGCAGCGGCGCAACCACCTGCGTCTCGATCGATCGCGTGTGGCTTGATGACTGGATCATCGCGTCACACAGCGCCATCAGACGCGCCTTGGCGGCGTCGCGTCCCAGCACATAGCCGAACCCGACCTCGCCGCTCTCCAGCCGCACCGCGGCGCGCGACACCGTCGCCTCGCCGACATTGAACGGCGCTCCATCACCGCCGATCCGGCCCCGCAGCATCACGAGGCCATTCTCCGCCGGGCGCAGGTCGCGATGCTCAGGCAGCGCGAGGCTATCGAGCCTGGCGCGGATGTCCACACGCGAGGCATGCGCCAATACCCGCATCGCCGCCCTGCGCCGGTCCTGCATCGCCGTCTCGCCGTCCATCTTCATCCCGATCTTGCCGTCGCGAAGTTGTCTATGTTAATAGACAACTTCGTAACGAAGCGCCATGACTGTTTGATGACATGGACGTGATTTCGAGGCCGGAGAGCGGAGAGCCGCGATGAGCATGCAGGGCGCCGATTCGGGCGTGGCGCTGTGGCGGCGGGTGGCCGACGGCATCGAGCGCGACATCGCCGACGGCCGCTTCGCCGCCGGCACGCGCCTGCCCGGCGAGACCGAGATCGCCGAAACCTACCGCGTCAACCGTCATACGGTGCGTCGCGCGCTCGCGACCTTGGCGGAACGCGGCCTCGTGCGCGCCGAGCGCGGCAGCGGCACCTATGTCGAAGCGCCTCGTCTGTCATATCCCCTGAGATCGCGAACCAGGTTCTCCGAGATCGTGGGCGCCGGCGGGCGTGAGCCTCGTGGGCAGTTGATCGCAGCGTCCGAAGAGCCCGCGACGCGCGAACTCGCGCGCGAGCTGCGATTGAAGACAGGTGCACCGCTGGTCCGAATCGAGGCACTGCGTCTTGCCGACAAGACCCCGATCTGCGTCAGCACGTCCTGGCTGTCGTCCGAGCGATTTCCCGGGGCCGGTCACATCTTCGCGTCAGTCCGCTCGATGACGGCGCTGCTCGCGCATTACGGCATTCGCGACTATCGCCGCGGCACGACCAGGATCACGGCAGCCATCGCCGACGCAAGCGACGCCGCTCGGCTCGACCTCGCGATTGGGCGCCCGGTGCTGGTCGTCGACAGCACCGACATCGATGCCGATGCGAAGCCGCTCGTCAGCAAACGCTCGCGCTTCGCCGCGGAGCGCGTGACCTTCGAGGTCGAGAGCTAGACCAGACGTCCCATCGCTTTGTCGCGTCCTTGCGCGCTCAGTCGATGAGCGTGCCGTCTTGATTGAAGAACGGATGCGGCCCGTCGAAATCCCCGATCGGCACCTGATGAGTGACGATCGTTCCGAATCCCGGTCCTTGAAACCAGGCATGAAGGTGAAAGGCCGGCGGCTCGATCCGGAAGGATGGCGGTCGAAGCTCGGCCAGGTCGAGCGCGACGGCATGGTTCGGCGCCGGACAAATCGCACAGGGAATGCCGGCAAACCGGGTCAGTGCCGCGCGGTGGACGTGACCGCATCCGATCAGTTGCACCCGCGGATGGCGCGTGAGGATGGCCGCGAGATCGTCGGCGTTGCGCAGGTTCTGCCGGTCCATGTGCCAGATGCCAGTGGCGAACGGCGGATGATGCAGAAACAGCAAGGCCGGCTTTTCGCTGGAGGCGGACAGCGTGGCGTCGAGCCATTGGAGACTCGCCTCATCGAGCTCGCCATGCGGATGGCCGGGCACGCTGGAATCGAGCAGAAGCAGATCGAGATCGGCCAACGCCACATGCCGGTTCAGCGGACCGGTAGGTCCACCATGGAGAGTGCCCGGAAACGCCGCGCGCATCAGCTCGCGTGAATCGTGATTGCCGGGCACGGCGGCGAATGGAATCTCGAGTTCGCCGAGAAGATCCTTGAGATGATCGTATTCGGCAGACGACGGCGTATCGACGAGATCGCCCGAGATCACCACCAGATCGAGCTTCGGCTCGAACCGGTTGAGCTCCGTGATGCAACGGGCCAGCGCACGCGCCGTATCGACGCGGCGGTAGGCGAGCCGGCCGGGCGTCTTGATGTGCAGGTCGGATATCTGGGCGATGGTGACAGGACGCGTGCTCATGCTGATCCACCTTGCTCCGGCAGCAGACGAATGGCGCTCGGCTCAATCGACAGGCCGATCCGCTCACCCGCGCTGACCCTGATCGTATTCGGTGCGTCCACCGTCAGTGGAACGGCGGCGGCGTCGCGGACGACGATCCGCTGGCGATCACCGGCGAAGCGGACGCTGTCGACGAGGCCGGTCAGGCACGATGCCGCCGCGCCGACGATCCCGATCGTTTCCGGTCGAACCATCGCCATCGCCTTGCTGCGCGAGCCAGCCTCGGCGATCCGCTGTCTCCCTCCGGGCAGAACGAGGTGGTCGCCGTCGATCGGAGCCTCGATGATGTTGGCCGCGCCGACGAACTCCGCGACGAAGCGGTCGGCTGGCGTGAAATAGATCTCGCGCGGCGTCCCGACCTGGGCGATGGCGCCCTTGCGCATGACCACGATGCGGTCCCCGAGCTCCATGGCTTCGGCCTGGTCATGCGTGACGTAGATTGCCGTGATTCCGAGCGTACGCAACAGGCCGTTGAGCTCGCCGCGCAGGCGCTCTCGCAAGGCCGCATCGAGCGTGGTGAGCGGCTCGTCGAGCAGCAGCACGCTCGGCCGTATCGCGACCGCGCGCGCCAGCGCGACGCGCTGGCGCTGGCCGCCCGAGAGCTGATCGATTCGCCGATCTTCGAGGCCGGCGAGGTTGGTCAGCGTGACCAGCTCCGCGACCCGCGCGGCGCGCTCCGGCTTAGGCACGCCGCGGATCTTGAGCCCGTAGCCGATATTGTCCGCGACGGTCATGTTGGGGAACAGCGCGTAGGATTGAAACACCATGCCGACGTTGCGCTTCTCGATCGGCTGCCTCGTCAGATCCTTGCCGTCGAAAAGCACGCGCCCGCCCGCATCGGGTGTTTCGAGCCCGGCCACGATCCGCAGCAACGTGGTCTTGCCGCAGCCGGACGGCCCAAGCAGCACCAGCGTCTCACTCTGCGCGATGTCGAGCGTGGCGCGCGCGAGCGCGCAGGTCCCGTCGGCAAAGGTCTTGCCGCAATTCTCGACCTTCAGCGCGGCTCCATGCCGGGTCATCGTGCTCACCGCAGGCTCCCTCTCTCGCCGATCCATTGCATGGCCACCAGCAGCGGGATGATCATGACGAAGAAGATCAGCGTGTAGGCGGATGCGACCTCCAGCCGCATCGATGCGTAGCTGTCGGCGAGGCCGACCGGCAGCGTCTTGGTCAGCGGCGTATGCAACATCCAGGTCAAGTTGAATTCTCCGAGGGATAGCGTCACCACCATGAGGCTGCCGGCCAGGATCCCCGGCGCGGCATTGGGAACGATGACATCGATGAAGCGGCGCCATGGCGCCGCCCCGACCGACGCGGCGCCCTCATCGAGCGACTTGACGTCGATGGTCGCGAACACAGCCATCACGGAGCGCACCATGAAAGGCATCGTGAAGATCACATGGCCGGCGAGGATGAACAGCCATGAGCGACGGAAGCTGCCGAAGCCACCATAGGTGAGCAGCAGCGCCAGCGCGATGGCGAGCCCGGGAATCGCGAGCGGCAAGGTGATGATCTCCTCGACCAGCCGCGCCAGCCGTCCGCCGCGAACGTAGAGCGCGTAGGCAGCGGGAACACCGACCACGAGCGTGACCGCCAGCGTGCCCAGCGCGATCAGGATCGATGCCATGATCGTGCCCGCGTAGAGCTCCCAGACCTGGGCTACCCACTGCAGCGTCACGCCGGACTGAATGCCGCGGAAGTAGTTGACGGTCACGCCCGCGGCGATCGAAAGGCCGGCCGGCACGGCCAGGAAGGCGGCGACCAGAAGTGTGAACAGTAGTTGAAGGATGAAGATGACTCTGTCGCGCACGTGCCTACCCTGCCGCTGCCACCGAGCTGCCGGCGAAGGAGCGCGCCAATGCGAGCATCAGCCAGGTCATCAGGCCAAGGCCGACCGAGAGCGCCGCCGAGGTGGCCAGGTTTCCGGCCAGCGTGAACTCCGTGTAGATCAGCATCGGCAACACGTCGATGTTCGTGGCCAAGGTGAATGCCGTTCCGAACGCGCCCATCGCCGTCGCGAACGCGATCGCGCCGGACGCGATCAGCGCCGGGGTCAGCGCCGGCAGGATCACGTCGCGCAGCACGGCCCAGGGGCTCGCGCCGAGCGATCGGGCCGCCTCCTCCAAACCGGGGTCCAGCTTCTGCGCGGCAGCCATAATCGTGAGGATCACCCGCGGAATCGAGAAATAGAGATAACCGAGGAACAGCCCGTAGATCGAATAAGCGAATACGAGCTTGTCGCCGGTGAGCCGAGACGAGACCTCCCCGATCATCCCCTGGCGGCCAGCCAGAAGGATGATCATGAAGCCGACCACGACGCCCGGGAACGCGAGCGGAAACGTCAGGATCGCGACCAGGACCGCGCGGCCCGGAAACCGGTGACGCTGCAGGAACAGGCCGGCGATCGTCGCAATGACCAGGGTTGCAATCGTGGTGGCCGCCGCCAGCGTCAGCGTGTTGAGAAGTGTCGTGCGGTAGCGCGGCTCGAGGATGATCGCGAGATATTCGGCCAGACCGTGCGGTCCCTCGGCGCCGGTGACGAGCAGCCTCGCCATCGGCAACAGAAAGAATGCCGAGGTGACGGCTCCCAGGGGCAGCAAACAGAGCCGGACGAAGGATTTGTGCGACATATGATCAAGTGCACCTCCACCGGATCGTCTCCGGCGGAGGCGCGGTGCTCCTTCAACGGACTTCGGACAGATAGCGATCGACGAAGCCCTTTTGCGCGGCTTCCATATCGCCCCAGTTCACGCTCTTGGCGCGAGCGTAGTCGCTGTCCGGCAGGAACTTGTTCTTCACCGAGCCCGGCAGCTCGATCGGACGCGCTGGACGCAGATAGGCATTGGTCCAGATCGCCTGGCCCTTGTCGGAGAGCAGATAGTCGATGACCTTCTTCGCTTTGTCCTTGTCGGGCGCGTTCTTCACCAGGCCGACCACATAGGGGAAGACCACCGAGCCCTCGCAGGGAATGACGAACTCGAAATTGCCCTTCTCGGTATACTTCGCGCGGTAGGCGTTGAAGTCGTAGTCGAACAGGATCGGGATCTCGCCCGAGACGACGCGCGCATAGGACGTCTGCTTCGGCACGATCGGATCATTCTTGCGCAGATCCTTGAAGAACGTAAGGGCCGGCTCGAAATCGGCCTGCGAACCGCCGAGCGCGAGGTTGACGGCAACGGCGCCGACATAGCCGACGGCCGCCGAGCTCGGATCGAGATAGCCCACCATGCCCTTGTAGTCGGGCTTGAGCAGATCCTTCCAGCAGGCCGGAACAGGCTTGCCACCGAGCGCGTCCTTGTTCACGAACAGGCCGAGCGTGCCGGAGTGGATCGTAGTCCAGTAGCCATCCGCATCCTTCAAGCCGGCGGGGACCTGATCCCAGTTCGCGGGCTTGTAAGCCTCAAGCGCGTCCTGCGCCTTCGCCTTCATGCCGAAGGTGACGCCGAAATAGCCGATGTCGCCGACGGGGTTGCTCTTTTCGGCGAGGATCTGCGCCAGCGCCTGGCCGGAGTTCTTATTGTCGTGTGGAATGTCGTAGCCGAGATCGGTCTTGATCGCCTTGAGCATCGAGGCCCAGTCGGCCCATTCCGGCGGGCAGTTGTAGCAGATGACGTCCGCGGCCTTGGCCGGCTGCCACAACGCGGCAACACACAGCGCGAGAAGAGCGAGAACGAGGCGGGTGACCTTCATGAAGACAGACTCCGTATTCCCTGGCACGGCGGCCAGTTCCGGAGCTTCCCCTAACGGCCGCACATGAAGGATTTGCGACAGAAAGTGCAGTGCACACAGCCAAAGCCGCACCTTGATCGTTCGTCAACGAACGATCGCAACCTTCAGATGCCGCGACGTTCAAGCGACGGCGCGGCGACCGATGATCGCAAAGCGCAGCTTGCCCGAGATCCAGTCGATCGCGGCCACCGCCACCAGGATCATCAGGATCAGGAACGACACCTTCTGCCATTCCAGCACGCGGATCTGCTCGGCCAGTTGTAGCCCGATGCCGCCCGCGCCGACGATGCCGATGATCGTCGCCGAGCGCGTGTTGGATTCGATGAAGTAGAGCACCTGGCCGGCAATCACCGGAAGAACCTGCGGCAGCAGGCCGAAGCGGATCTCGTGCAACGCGCTGCCGCCGGCCGCACGCACGCCCTCAACCTGCTTCCGGTCGGCGCTCTCCATCGCCTCCGAGAACAGCTTGCCGAGCGCACCGAAATCCGAAACCGCAATCGCCAGCACGCCGGCGAAGGGCCCGAGGCCGACGACGTTGATCCAGACCAGCGCCCAGATCAGCGTGTCGACGCCGCGAATGGTGTCGAACAGGCGACGCACCGGAAAGCGGAAGACGGCCGACGGGACGATATTCCTGGCCGCAAGCAGGCTGACCGGAAGCGCGAAGACGGCCGCCAAGGTGGTGCCGAGCACCGCGATCGAGAGCGTCTCGCCGAGCGCCTTGAGATAGATCGGAAGCGACGAGCCAGGATCTGGCGGCAGCATCATTCGCGCGATCCAGCCGAGCTGGCCGAGGCCGGACAGCATCCGCGACGGCGAGAAGTCGAGATCGACGAGACCAAAGACGAAGATGGCCAGAGCCAGCAGCAGCACGACCGGCGTTGCGAAACGTGCGGACAGGGACCGATTGAAAATATGCGGGTAGCGCTCGGCAAGCTGCTTCGCGTCCGGTGAGCCGGAGATGCTCATGTGCGGGCCTCCGAGCCGAACAGGCGGCCGCGTAGCCAGCCGGTGCCGATATCGATCAGGAACACCGTGACCACGATCATGACGAGGATGGCGCTGACGTCGGAATAGTAGAACTTGCGGATCGCGACCACGAGCTCCTGGCCGATGCCGCCGGCGCCGACGAAGCCCATCACGGAAGCCTCGCGCACGTTGATCTCGAAGCGCAGCAAGGTGTAGCTGGAGAAACCCGCAATAACCTGAGGGAGCACGGCAAATCGCATGCAAGACAGCCAGCTCGCGCCGGTGGCGCGCACGCCCTCGACCGGCTTCATGTCGGCATTCTCAACGACCTCGGAGAACAGCTTGCCGAGCGCACCGCTCGAATGAAGGGCGATGGCGAGCACGCCCGGGATCGGCCCAAGCCCGAAAGCAATGACGAAGATCAGGGCGAACACGACGCTCGGAACGGTGCGGGCGAATTCCAGGAGCCGGCGCACCGTGAAGCGGATCCACGGCGCGGGCGAGGTGTTCTCGGCGGCGAGGAAGTTGAGACCGAATGCGACGAGCATTCCGGCCATCGTGCCGACGTAGCTGATCAGCAGCGTCTCTGCCAGCAGCTTGATCCACTTCTTGAAGCCCCAGAACCATTCGGGCAGATTGGTCCAGACCCGCTGCCCGTCGTCGAGCGTGAAGATGCGATCGAAGTAGCTGATGAAGTTGCCGAAGTAGGTATAGAACGTCCGCAGATTGACCTCGGCACCGATGGCCGCGGCGAAGAGCACCGCCAGGAATACCATGGCGGACAGGGCAAGACGCAATCGACGGCGCGAAACGGCCCGCCGATAGGTCTCGTTCAGAGCCGCAAGCTGCTGGCTCGGAAGGATCGAAACGGCAACAGCCATCGGCTTCGTGCTGCTCTTGGTTCGGACGTGTGAGGGATTCTTCAACGGACGAGCCGGGCCCCACGGGACCCGGCTCACCATCGATGGATCGTCGATCAGGACGCCTTCTTGCGCAGGCTGTCGACGAATTTGATCAGGTCGATCGTGCCGTCCCAGTCCTTCGTCGTGGCAGGGTGGAAGCCCTTCTTCTGGCCGTCGGAGAGACGGTCGAAGGCGGCCTTGTCCTTGATCGGCGCATCGAAGAAGGCCTTGGCGATCGCCGATTTCAGATCGTCCGGCAGGTCCGTGTTGTAGGCGTAGGGGCCGTTGATGATCGGCGCCGACTTGTGAATGATGCGGAAGTCGTCCTTCTTCATCGGCGAACCGTCAGCGTTCTTCAGCATGCCCTTGGTCAGCATCTGGGCCAACGTCGAATCGTTGTCGCTCGTCCATTGGTTGGCCGCGATGTCGACAGTCCCCTGAGACAGGGCCAGCACCGCGTTCTCGTGGCTGCCGGTGAAGACAACCTTGCCAAAATACGTCTCGGCGTCGGTCACGCCCATCTTGTTGAGCTCGAAGCGGGGCACGTTGTTGCCCGACGTTGAGTTCGGATCGACGAGGCCGAGATTCTTGCCCTTGAGGTCTTCGACCTTCCGGTACGGGCTGCTCGCCTTGACGAAGAACACCGAATAGTAGCCGGTGCTGCCGTCGGAGTTGATGTCGTTGGCGAAGGCATCGGTCTTGACGCCGGTGAGCCGGGCGCGGGCAAACGACGCCGAGCCATAGCTCGCGATGTGGATGTTGCCGGCGCGCTGGCCTTCGATCACGGCCGCGTAATCGTTGGCGATACGCAGCGTCACCTTCACGCCCAGCTCTTTCGAGAGATAGTTCACGAAAGGCGTCCAGCGCTCGGTGACACCCGAGGCGTTCTCTGCCGGGACCACGGCGAAGGTCAGCTCAGGATACTTCGCCTTCCAGTCCTCGGCTGACGCCGAGGCCGTGAAAGCCAGCGCAGCGACGCCCGCCAGAACGATGCGACGATTGATCATAACATGCCCTCTTGTTGCAGTAAGTAACAGGTCTCGCCCCCGCGCCATGCGGAAGCTCGAGCTTGCAGAAATCCGCGTCTCAGGCTACGGCGGCTTCGCCGAGTGCCGGCACCGTTGCCGCCGGTGCCGGATGGATCGAACCCATCACCTCGTCCGCCTCGAGATCATAGAGTTCACGTGCGATCTGCGCCGTCAGCGCCGACGGCACGTCGTCGAACACGATCCGTCCGGTCGCCATGCCGATCAGGCGATCGCAATAGCTGCGCGCCAGATCGAGCGAATGCAGATTGCAGACGACGGTGATGCCGAAATGCTTGTTGATGCGCAGCAGCGCGTCCATCACGATCTTGGTGTTACGGGGATCGAGCGAGGCGATCGGCTCGTCTGCGAGAATGATCTCGGGGTTCTGCACCATCGCGCGCGCAATCGCGACGCGCTGCTGCTGCCCGCCCGAGAGCTGATCGGCGCGCTGCGCTGCGAGGGAGGCCATGTCGAACTGCTCGAGCGCGGACAGCGCCATGGCGACATCCTCCGCCGGCCAGAGCTGCGCCAGCGAGCGCCACGACGGGATTTCGGCGAGTCGCCCCATCAGCACGTTCGTCAGCACGTCCAATCGGCCGACCAGATTGAACTGCTGGAAGATCATCGCCGAGCGCGCACGCCACTGCCGCAGATCGCGGCCGCGCAGCGCCGTCACATCGAGATCCTTGAAGAGGATGCGGCCGCCGCTCACCGGGCTCAGACGATTGATGGACCGCAGCAGGGTCGACTTGCCGGCTCCGGAACGCCCGATCACGCCGACGAAGCTGCCGGGTGCAACTGAGAAGGATGCATTGTCGACTGCGGCTTTCATGCCAAAACGGCACGTCAGGCCATCCACCACCAGCATTGAATTCTCCAGACGCCTCGCTCTGGCCTATCGCTAGCGTCTGGATTCTACAGTTATGTGACAGCGACACCGCAGCGCCGCGCTCGTCCACACGCCGGTCGCAGTCATGCAGATGTCACGCGCCTGTCATAGGGGAGATCCGACACCTTCACAGATGTAGAGAGTAGAGTCAGGACGTGAGATGGCCGGCAAGTCGCTTTCAATTGAACCAACCGTTGACCCTTCGGCCAAGCTCCAGGACGTGACGCTTGGCGCCTATTGTGAGGTCGGCGCCCGCACCATCCTGCAGGAGGTGACGATGGGCGACTACTCCTATGTGGTCAACGATTCCCAGATCACCTACACGACGATCGGGAAGTTCTGTTCGATCGCGGCGATGACCCGGATCAATCCGGGCAACCACCCGATGCAGCGGGCGACGCAGGCCCATTTCACCTATCGCGCCAGCGCCTATTTTCCAGGAGAGCCCGACGATGTGGAGTTCTTCGCCTGGCGGAGAGAGCATCATGTCCAGATCGGACACGATGTCTGGATCGGCCATGGCGCGATCGTGCTGCCGGGCCGCAACATCGGCACCGGCGCGGTCGTGGCGGCCGGAGCCATCGTGACCAAGGACGTTCCGGCCTATACCATCGTCGCCGGCAATCCGGCGCGGCCGATCAAGCGCCGGTTTCCGCGCGAGGTCGAGCAGCGGCTGCTGGATCTGGCGTGGTGGGATTGGAATCACGAGGCGCTGCGCGCGGCGCTGCCGGATTTCCGCAAGCTCGCGATCACTGCGTTTCTCGACAAATACGAGGCTGCCCTCGACGCGCGCGTCGCGGTGCGGCAGAGTGCCGCCCCATGACCGATATCTCCATCTCGCGGGGCCGCTGCCTCGTCGATACCGACCTCGTAGACACTTCCTTGATCATATCCGGCGGCGTGATCGCCGGCATCGGGACACCGGGACACCGGTCGGGTCTCGAACTCGATGCGGAGGGGCTCACCGTGCTCCCCGGCATCGTCGACATCCACGGCGATGCGTTCGAGCGCCAGATGATGCCGCGCGCCGGGGTCGATTTCCCGACAGACGTCGCGCTGATCGACAGCGACCGCCAGGCCATCAGCAATGGCATCACCACGGTCTTTCACGCGACGACCTGGTCATGGGAGCCGGGCCTGCGCAGCGCCGACAATGCGCGGCGCCTGCTCGAATCGATCGAAGCGCTGCGCCCGCAGCTCGCGGCCGACACGCGCTTTCATCTGCGCCACGAGACCTTCAATCTCGACGATGAGCAGGAGATCTGGCAATGGCTCGCCGACCGGCGCGTCGACCTGTTCGCGTTCAACGATCACATGGACTCGACGGTGGCGAGTCTGGACAAGCCGCACAAGCGCCAGCGCATGGTCGACCGCACCGGCCTGCCCGACGCGGAGTTCGACCGGTTGGTTGCGCGCATCGCCTCTCGCGCCGATGCCGTTCCGGCCTCGATCGCGCGGCTGGCCGAGATCGCACGCAAGGCTGGTGTCCGCATGCTGTCGCATGACGACGACAGCCCGGCCATGCGCAAGGCGTTTCGCAGCCAGGGAGTGACCATTGCAGAATTTCCGGTCAACGAGGAGACTGCACGCGAGGCCGCTCAAGGGGGCGACGCGATCGTATTCGGCGCGCCCAACGTCGTCCGTGGCGGCAGCCATACCGGGTGGACGAAGGCCAGCGACATGATCGCCAAGGGCCTCTGCTCGGTGCTGGCCTCCGACTACTACTATCCCGCGCCGCTGCTGGCAGCGTACCGGCTTGCTGCCGACGGCGTTCTTCCGCTGGTGCGCGCCTGGGATCTGATCTCGGGCGGCCCTGCACGCGCAGCCGGGCTGGCGGACCGCGGCATGCTCGCCGAGGGCCGCCGCGCCGATATCATTCTGGTCGACGACCGCATGCCTTTGCGCCCCCGCGTCGTCGCTGTGATCGCGTCCGGCCGGCTGGTCTATCTCACCGAGACGGACCGGCTGAACGCCCGGCCGGCGCGTGCCATGGCGGCGGAGTAGCGAACCATGGCCAAATTTCCGCGCTATGCGATCTACTATGCTCCACCAGCAACAGCCGACCTGGCGGAATTCGGCGCGCGCCTGCTCGGTTACGACGCGTGGAGCGGCGATGACCGCAGCTTTCCGAGCGAGATCGTCCGCGCGGTTCCAGACTGGACTGAGCTGACCGCAGACCCGCGCAAATACGGCTTTCACGCGACCTTGAAGGCTCCGTTCGAGCTGGCGGATGCGGAGAGCGAAGCCGCGCTCTGCGCCGCTTGTGCTGAGTTCGCGGCCACGCCGCGAGCCGTCCCGGCCATCCGTCCGATCGTGGACGCGATCAGCGGATTCATTGCGATGATCCCTGGCGAGCTGTCCCCCATCCTGCAGCAGTTCGCGGCCGATTGTGTCCAGGCCTTCGAGCCGTTTCGCGCACCGATGACCGCCGACGACCGTGCTCGGCGCAAGCCGGATCTGCTGACACCACGGCAGCGCGATCATCTCGATCGTTGGGGTTATCCCTATGTCATGGAGGATTTCCGCTTCCACATGACGCTGACCTGCCGGCTGTCCGACGAACGGCGCCGGCCGATCCTGACGATGCTGCAGGAGAGATTCGCTGCACTGTCACTGACAGAGCTCCGGATCGACAGGATTGTGTTGTTCCGCCAGCCCAATGCCCACCAGCGTTTCCGCATCATCGGAGACTGGCCGCTCACGACCGTCCAAGGCAGCTAGCGAGCGCGGCTGAGGTCGCGAGAAATCATTGTCGATCGATCGACAGGCTCGCGCTTGATTTTGATGCCGAGACAGTTTCGCTCATGGTGATGAAAATCTGCGAGGAGACTATGGTCAGATCATCGCGCAGCAAGGCGAAATAACAGACGCGATCTGCTGAAAAGCTGACAACACTGTGCGCTGTGCGACACCTTGCGCCGTGCCGCGCCGCGATCTGCCGACGGCTTGTCGCCTTGCTGCCGCTTCAGGAGTCGCCGTGGTCAAACGTGCATCGCTACTAAGGCGATAATGTCAATTTTGCCACTTCGGCCGCACAAAGAAATTGCACGTCGGTCGCCGTCGAGACCGTCAACACGAGATCGCATGGCACTCCGACCCAGCGGGACATCAACCTCCTTTTGTCGTGGCGACGACGCGCGCGCTCCGGCTGTCGTCGCTCGATGTCCGATCGCAATGTCACGAAGCCGACGCTCTAAGCCAGCTCCATCCACAAGCTCCCCATCGCCACGACCTCGCACTTGCTGCATGTTGCCGCCAAGTGTCGGGTTTTCGACAATCCACTGATATTAAAAACGAATGGCATATCGCTTGCAATGCACAATGAGCCTCGCTATTGCAGCGCAATAATTTTCTTGGAGTGCCCCAATGCTCGGAATCGGAAGCAAGCTGCCATCGTTTGAAATCGTCGGCGTGAAACCCGGCTTTCATCTTCAGGAAGAGAAGGGCGAGAGCGCCTTCGAGACCCTGACCGAGACCAGCTTCCCCGGAAAATGGAAGATCATCTTCTTCTATCCGAAGGACTTCACCTTCGTCTGCCCGACCGAGATCGCCGAGTTCGCGCGCCTTGCGAAGGATTTCGCGGATCGTGACGCCGTCGTGCTCGGCGGCTCGACCGACAACGAGTTCTGCAAGCTGGCTTGGCGGCGCGACCACAAGGATCTGCACAAGCTGCCGATCTGGCAATTCGCCGACACCAAGGGCGCATTGGTCGACGGCCTCGGCGTCCGCTCGCCCGACGGCGTCGCCTACCGCTACACCTTCATCGTCGATCCCGACAACACGATCCAGCACGTCTATGCGACCAACCTGAATGTCGGCCGCGCTCCGAAGGACACGCTGCGCGTGCTCGACGCGCTGCAGACCGACGAGCTCTGCCCGTGCAACCGCGAAGTCGGCGGCGAGACCCTGAAGGTCGCCTGATCATGTCGATCGAGCAGCTGAAGGACCAGATCCCGGACTTCGCCAAGGACGTCAGGCTCAACCTGTCGTCCATGGCCTCCGACGAGACGCTGTCGCCGCAGGCCAAATATGGCCTGTTCGTCGCGTGCGCGATTGCGACTCGCAATCCGAGCGTCGTGGCGGCGTTGGAATCGGTTGCGGCCGCGCAGCTGTCGCCCGCCGCTTTGGCGGCGGCGAAATCGGCCGCCGCGATCATGGCCATGAACAACGTCTACTACCGCTTCGTGCACCTTGCCTCGAACAAGGAGTACGCGACGATGCCGGCCCGACTGCGGATGAACGTCATCGCCAACCCCGGCATCGACAAGGCCGATTTCGAGCTGTGGTCGCTCGCGGTGTCCGCCATCAACGGCTGCGGCACCTGCATCGATTCGCACGAGAAGGTCCTGCAGGACGCGGGCGTGCCCGCGGCCACGATCCAGACCGCCGTACGCTTTGCCGCCATCATCCAGTCGGTTGCCGTTGCGATCGAAGCCGCTTGTGTGTCCGTCGCGTTGGCGGCGGAATAAAAATCGATCGGATATGTGAATGCGGCCGGCATCGTCCGGCCGCATTTGTTTTTCGCCCTTTCTCGCCTGAGTTGCAGAGTTTCGCGGCGCGCCTGCAACTCCTCGGTCAGCTAAGCCCCTGACCTCGCGGCAAAGTCGAGATGACTGCGGCATCCTGATACTCCAGCCGATCTTTCCGCAAAGCGCAGAACTCGGCCTCGGTCTCGCGCATCGCGAGCAATCACCGATGCGGCGCGCCGGGAAATTTCCATCAAATAGCCTTACCTACTCACCCTTCCCGACAAGAACATTGATCAGCTTAGGGACCAAGCAACATCGATTGTGACCAGGGCGCGCGAAAACGATGGCGTGCATGTCGGAAGGAAACCGGACCTGTCGGTCTCGACGGAAGCGTTGATGCAATGTCCCCGATGTCGCATCATGCGCGCTTCGGTTGGACCGCGCGCGCCCGACGTCCTGAAGCTATCTCCCACGACACGTTCGTCGGAGACAGGAGGCTAGTGATGAGTGCTCCAGATCAGAACGATCCGGCGAAACCAGCGCCGCCCTGGGCGAACGAAGAGCTCCGCAGATATGCGCCGCGCCGCCGCCAGACGGAGGCCGGCCCGACGGCATTCGATCCGCCCGCCGACGGCGTCCCCCTGCCGCATCATCTGGTGTCCCGGCCAAGCTTCCTGCCGGCGCGGCCAGCGGCCCTTGACCTCGACGATGAGGAGGTGCACCGCGCCTGGAGCGCGAAGCTCGATCCCGTGGTGATGCCCCTGCCGCCGGAGGATCCGGACAAATCGTTGCGGCTGGGCAGCATCATCAAGATCGGCGCCGCCGTCGGCATCGCGGCCTCCATCGCCCTGATGGTGGTCAACATGGTCTCCTTCGAGAACGGCGGGCCGACGCCGGGCGGCAAGAGCCCGATCATGCCGACCGCCGTGCTGGAAAGCCTGGCCCAGATCGATCCCGCGGAAGCCAAGGTCGCCCAGGAAGACCCGCCGCAGACGGTCGCCGCGCTCGCGGCTCCCAGCAGTACAGAACTGACGATGCGGCCATGGCCCTCGGCGCCCACGTCGCCTGCGCCGGCCGCGGCAGCACCGACGGTCTCGCCCCCCTCCCCTGCGCTCCCGATGGCCTCGCCTCGCCCGACCGTTCCGTTGCCGCGAGACGAGGTCGATGCCCTGATGAAGCGCGGACGCGACCTGCTCGCCGCGGGCGACGTCGCCAGCGCGCGCCTGATCCTGACGCGGCTTTCCGACGCCGGGATTGCGGACGCCTCCCTCCTGCTCGCACGCACCTATGACCCGGCCGAACTGACGAAATCGCGGTTGCTCGGTGCCGTTCCCGACGCAGCCAAGGCGCGCGCCTGGTATCTCAGGGCTGCGGAGCAAGGATCGCCGGAAGCCAGCCGACGCATCTCGGCTGCGCGCTAACGCATAAATCTCGAAGCGCTCGAGACGCGACCCGGACCGCTCCCTGCGAGACGGTCGGCCGCGATCTGCTGCGCCCGAGAACCAAATATCGATGGGAGGACTGATGATGCACGGCATCCATGCTGCAGTTCGCGCCTGCTTGGCCGCCAGATGGAGCCGACGTCGCAGACCACGGGATGCAAAGAACAGCCCCCCTCGAGCAGCCGCATGCCTCGCGCTGGCTCTGTCCGCTCCGCTGGCGCTGACCGGACATCAAGCGGTCGCCGCGGACAACGAGATCCGCATCGGCAACACCATGCCCTACAGCGGCCCGGCTCTCGCCTATGGCGTCATCGGCAAGACGATCGCGGCCTACTTCAACAAGATCAATGCCGAAGGCGGCATCAACGGCCGGCGCGTCAACTTCATTTCCTACGACGACGGCTATGCGCCGCAGAAGACGGTCGAGATGACCCGCAAGCTCGTCGAGGAGGACAATGTCCTCCTGATGTTCGCCAGCCTGGGCACGGCTCCCAACCTGGCGGTCCGCCCTTATCTCAACGCCAACAAAGTTCCGCAATTGTTCGTGGCATCCGGCTCCTCGCAATGGGACCAGCCCCACGACTTTCCGTGGACCATGGGCTTTCAGCCGAGCTACCAGGCCGAGGCGCACGTCTATGCCCAGTACCTGCTGGAGACCCACAGCCGCGGCAAGATCGCGCTTCTCTATCAGGACGATGATTTCGGCAAGGATTACGTCAAGGGATTGAAGGACGGCCTGGGTGGCAAGCTTCCGATCGTCGCGGAAGCCACCTACAAGGTGACGGACGCCAACGTCAATCAGCAGATCGCCACGTTGAAGGCATCCGGCGCCGACATCTTCTTCGACGTGACCACGCCCAAGTTCGCCGTGATGGCGATCCGCCGCGCGGCCGAGCTCGGCTGGCGTCCGGACCACATCATCTCGACGGTCTCGGAATCGGTCTCCGCCGTGATGCAGCCGGCCGGCCTGCAGAATGCCGAAGGCATCTTATCCGCTGGCTATTACTACGAGGGCGAGGAGGCCGCGGCTGCAGGCGATCCATCCTACCGCGAATGGTCCGCCTTCATGGACCGCTATTTGCCCGACGTACCGAGAAGCAATGGTCTTGCGACCTTCGGCTACCTCGCGGCAAACGCGATGGTCGCAGTGTTGCGGAGTTGCGGCGACGACCTGTCGCGCGACAATATCATGAAGCAGGCGGCATCCCTGAAGAGCCTCAAATTGCCGATGCTGACGCCCGGCATCACCGTCAACACCAGCACCCATGATCACGCGCCGCTAGAGCAGATGCAGATGATGCAGTTCACCGGCGGCAAGTGGCAGCGCTTCGGTCCGGTCCGGAGCGGTATCGATCCCGGCAGCGTCAGCGATTCCTTCAAGACCATCTTCCGTTACGGCACGGCGAAGCGCGATCTGGCCAACCAGCTGAATGCCAATACCGTCACGCTGATGACCGGCTCGTTCGGCAGCACCTACGCCAACATGGGCGCGGACCTCGCATCCGCGCTCGACAAGGGGACGGAGCTGCGCATCCTTCCCGTGATCGGCCGCGGCTCGGTGCAATCGGTCGCCGATATCCTGCTGCTGCGCGGCGTCGACGCCGGCATCATCCGCAAGGACACCCTGGCCTTTCTCGAGCGCAAGGACTTCGCCAACAACATCCGCGAACAGTTGGTCTATGTCGCCAAGCTGTTCAACGAGGAGATGCACGTGCTGGCGCCGAGATCGATCACCAGCCTGAACGAGCTCGACGGCAAGACCATCGCCGTCGACCTGCCCGACGGCGGCACCTTCGTCACCTCGATCAACGTGTTCGAGCGCCTCGGGATCAGGCCGCATCTGCTCTATATCGAGCCGCGGCTGGCGCTGGACATGCTGCGCAAGGGCGACATCGACGCGATCATCACGGTCGAGGGCAAGCCGGTGCAATGGCTGAGCCAGGTCAGCGATCCCAATCTGCATCTCGTGCCTGTCGACTACGACAAGGCTCTGCACGACGACTATCTGCCGGCGCAATTGTCCGCCGAGGACTATCCGAACCTCGTCGGCGCCTCGGCGCCGGTGAACACGATCGCGGCCGAGGCCGTGCTGGCGTCGTTCAACTGGCCGGCAGGCAGCGACCGTCACCGCCGGCTGTCTCTGCTCGTCGAGGCCTTCTTCAGCAACATGCAGGCGCTGCAACGACCGCCATACCACCCGAAATGGCAGGAGGTGGCGCCGCTGGCGCCGATCGCGGGCTGGACAAGATTCAAGACGGCACAGGACTGGCTCGATCGCAATACACCGCCCGCCCAGATGCTGGGGGCGAATGCACAGGCCAACGATCTGCAGGCGAGCGGCGTTTCGGCCGATCCCCGGCTGTTCCGTGAATTCATGGAATGGCGAGCCAACCGCCAGAAGCGCGCCGCTCCGCGGCACCCACAGTAGCCGGGTCGCGCGGTCAAGCCGTGGCCGAGGCAGGGCTGATCCGCACCTGCACGTCGCAGGGACGCGCGAGGTAGGGCGCCGAGGTGACCAGCACGTCTGCCCCCGCCGCAGCATAGGCAGCGGCGTTCTGCGCATTCACGCCACCCGCGGCCGCAATGATCGGCCGCCGCGGCAGCGCCGCGCTGATGGCGATACGCTCCGTCAGCGCAGCGATGTCGGCAGGCGAAAATTTCTCGGCCTGGATGACGTCGAAGCCGGCCACGGCGGCGGCGACGGCCTGCTCGACCGTGGTGATCTCGATCACGAGCCGCTTCTCCGGCGCACTCCTCCGCAACCGCTCAGCGACATCGGCAAGCGGCGCATCGCCGAGAAACGCCCGGTGTTCCGGAAACACCAGCACCGTCTCCGACAGGCCGAGCCGATGCATCACCGCGCCACCCGCCTTCACCGCGGCAACGGCGAACGGCTTGGTTCCGGGGACGCTCTTGCGCGTGCAGGCGACCGCAATGCCAGGCTTGATCGCGCGCGCCGCGCCGACGATCGCAGCCGCCCCGGTGGCGACGCCGGACCAGATCTCGATGAGCGTCTGCGCCACCTTCCAGCTCCGCAACAGGCCTGCCGCCGCGCCCTCTGCACGGAGGATCGGGGCCCCCTCCTCCAGCACCGTTCCGCTGCCGGCGAACAGTTCGACATGGCAGCCCGTGAGCTCGATCAAGGCCGCCGCATCCTCGGCCAGGGCCAATACCATGCGGTCGCGCGCAGCGAAGTGCATCAGGCCCGGCTCGACGCCGATCCCGAGCGTCTCCGTCGTCAGGTCGCCATAGGGGACATCGTCGCGGAGCAGCGCTTCCAGATCATGGTGCGTAGCGGTGGTCGGCGCGCGCGACATCTGCTCTTTCTCCACAGGCTGCATTCTCTATATAAACCCTGGTCGCCGCCCGCCCCCGATCGCCAGGCCCCGTATGATCCCGCACGATCTTCCTGCTTCCGCTGAGCCCAATCAGCCCCGTCTCGCCGCCATTCTCTACGGACCGGGCGACGATGCCGATGCCTTGCTGGACGCCTTTGCCCAGGAGCTGCTGCAACGGGGCGTCCGCGTCGGCGGCATCGTTCAGCGCAATACGAGAGACGAAGTCGGCAAGAAAAGCGGAATGGACGTGATCGATCTCGCCAATGGCGACACGATCTCGATCTGTCAGGACCTCGGCACCGGATCGACCGCCTGCAAGCTCGACACTGCGGGCCTTGCCGAAGCCGGCATGGCCGTTCACCGCGCCATCGCGGCCCACGCCGACCTCATCGTGATCAACAAGTTCTCCAAGCAGGAGGCCTCGGGAAGCGGGTTGCGTGGCGAGCTGGCCGACGCAATCACGTCGGGGATTCCGGTGCTAACGGCCGTGCCGCAGAAATGCATCGACGACTGGCGGACCTTTGCGGGCGACTTCGGCACGCTGCTGCAGCCGTCACGTTCCGCGATGGAAACCTGGTGGCTCGACCTGCGCGCGCGCCACGCGTCGACCGGCTGATCGGCACAGCGATTCGGCACCACGTTCCTATTTACCGATCATCACATCCGACGACTTGATGACGGCGGAGACGCTGTCGCCGACGGCAAGCGCGAGCTCCTCCACCGCCTCGTTGGTGATCGCCGAGAAGACCGTGAGTCCCGGGGCGAGCTCCACCTTGACGTGGGCCGTGGTCGCGCCCTTCTCAACAGAGATGATTTTTCCCGGCAAGACGTTTCGTGCACTCAGCTTCACGTGCTGTTCCTCATCCATTGCAGCGTCGTTGCTGCAACGAGATGTAAACAGAAAGCTCGACCGAACTCAATGACCTATATCAGTCTCGATATAGCATTGACGACCGGCGGCACGTTTGTCGCATTTGCGACAGCACGCCGCCCCGGGGGGCGATCTCAGGCGGCCGGACGTCAGCCGAACTTGAACAGCACCCCGTAGCCACCGCGCGGATAGCTCCACTCGATATCGCCGCTGGCCTCGCCGATGACCCGGCAGGTGCCGCATTCGATGCAGCCGTCCACCGTGATCTCGACCTGGCCCTTGTCGTTGAGCTCATAGCAGCGTGCCGGGCAGGCCTTGAGAAGCGCCTTTAGCTGCGGCGTCGGCGTCGTATGCGGACGGACCTTGATATGGGCCCGGCCGGGATCGACCTGATAGCGATTGTAGAACAGCTTGTCTTCGACCCTGACTGCGACGTCCGTGCTCATGTCTGATCTCCCTCGCCTAAGCTGTTTCGTTCATTCACCAATCATCGCCACGCCCGAGCAAATCTGAAGGCGTCGCCGAACAGGCCAGTCCATGACCTTGCATTCACGAAGGAGCGCACGGTGCTGCTCTCCTTCTCCTTCTTCGGTGTCCCGTCGACGCGCACGAAGTTCTGCATCGCCTTGGAGACGAGCTGCGGATAGGTCAGGAAGAAGTTCTGCGACTGGTTGTGCAGCAGCGCCGGCATGTCCTTGTATTTCTTCAGATCCTTGATGACGAAGGAGTCCTCCAGCATCTTCTTGTAAAGTGAGAGGTTCTCCTTGGTCATCGGATCGCGGCGCGACTTGACCTGGAAGATCGCCTCAGCCGCGATGCGTCCGGAAGTCATCGCGAGATTAGAGCCCTCGCGGTGAACAGCATTGTTGAGCTGGGCGGCATCGCCGACCACGACCCAGCCATCGCCGCAGAGCTGCGGGATCGCATTATAGCCGCCCTCGGGAATCAGGTGCGCCGAGTACTCCTTGACTTCCGACCCCTCGATCAGCGGCGCCACCGACGGATGCTGCTTGAACCGCTCGAGCAGGCCGTATGGCGTCTCGCCGGTCTTCTGGAAGTCGGAGACGAGGCAGCCGATGCCGAGCGAAATGCACTCCTTGTTGGAATAGATGAAGCCCATGCCGGTCATGCCGCGGGAAATCGTGCCGACGGCCTCGATGACGGCGCCTTCGTCGCCCTTCAGGTTGAAGCGCGCCTCGATCGTCTCGCGCGGCAGGAAGTGCATCTCCTTCACAGCCAGCGCGACGTTCTCCGGCTTCGGCCGCTCACGCAGGCCGGCGCGAGTCCCGAGCAGGCCGTTGACCCCTTCCGCGAGCACGACCACGTCGGCATGGATCTCGCCATCGCGCCGGTCGGTCTTGACGCCGATCACCTTGCCATAGGCATCCTGCGCCAGCTCGGTTACGGTCGTCTCGCACAGCACGGTGGCACCGGCTTCCTTGACCTTGGACGAGAACCATTTGTCGAACTGGGCACGGATGATCGTGTAACGGTTCGGCTTCTCCTCATTGAAGTCGTCCGACTTGTAGTGCAGGCCGACATGCGACTTGTCGTCGAGCATCCAGAAGCGCTGCTCGACCAGATGCCGCTCCAGCGGTGCTTCCTCGCGGAAGTCCGGAATCAGCTTCTCCAGCATGTCGGCGTAGAGGATCGCGCCCTGCACGTTCTTCGAGCCGGAATACTCGCCGCGCTCGAGTTGCAGCACCTTCATGCCGCGCTTGGCCATGGTCAGCGCAGCAGCATTGCCGGCCATGCCGGCCCCCACGACGATCGCGTCGAACCGTTCCTCGATCATTGCCCTGCTCCCTCTCTGGTGCCTAGCTCGCGATGCGGTCGCGCGAATGCGGCGACAGACGTGCGCGGAATGCCTCGGTGAGCGCCGGCAGCAGCCGGATCGCATCGGTGACGATGCCGACATGCGCGAAGTCGAAGATCGGCGCGTTCTTGTCGGTGTTGATGGCAACGATCAGGTCGGCGCCCTCGACACCGACCCGATGCTGGATCGCGCCGGAGATGCCTGCGGCGATGTAGAGCTTGGGCCGGATGGTCTTGCCGGTCTGGCCTATCTGCCGATCGGAGGTCACCCAACCCTTCTGCACCAGCGGCCGCGAGCAGCCGAATTCGGCGCCGAGCACCGAAGCGAGCCCCTTGACGAGCTGGAAGTTCTCCGGCGAGCCAAGCCCGAGCCCGCCGGCCACGACGATGTCGGCATAGGCAAGATTGGACTTGGCCGAATCGCGATCCGGAATGAAGGACAGCACCTTGGTGACGATATCCTCTTCCACGAGACCGAGCTTGTGCTCGATGATACGGCTCGCGGGCTTCTCGACGCGGTCCGGCATCGGCATCACGCGCGGGCGGACGGTCGCCATCTGTGGCCGATAGTTCAGCGTGTAGATCGTGCAGAGCAGCGAGCCGCCGAAGGTCGGCCGCGTTGCGGCCAGGGAGCCGTCGGCATCGACGTCGAGCTCGGTGCAGTCGGCGGTCAGACCGGTGAGCAGCGTCGTCGCAACGGAGCCTGCGAGGTCGCGGCCGAGCGTGGTGGCGCCGAGCAGCAGGATCTCAGGCTTGAAGGTGTTGACGACGTCGGTCAGCGCCTTGGTGTAGGCTTCGTTGCGATAGTCGGTGAGAACGCTGTCCGCGACGATGTAGGCGAGATCGGCGCCATAGCAGAACGACTCCGCGGCAGCGTGCTGCACGGCTTCTCCGGGTGGCCCGATCACGACGGCCGCGAGATCGACCTTCAGCTTGTCGGCAAGCTTGCGTCCGGCGCCCATCAGCTCCCAGGACACCGGGTGAACCTGCCCGCGCTCCTGCTCGATGAATACCCAGACGTGCTTGTAGGCCTTGAAATGCTCCGGCAGCTCCTTCTTGGTCGCGGCGCGACCGGCTGCGGCGGGCGGTGCTTTGGTGGGTTCGCTCATGATCGTCGTCCCTTGGTCCGTCAAAAGCCGTATGGATCAGAAGCCGTGCGCTGACGTCGTCAGTTCGGCTTCGAGCTTCGGCTGCCGCTTGAACAATTCCTCGATCAGGGCGTCGGCCGGCGCGCGACTCGAGAAGTCAACCATGGTTGCCTTCTCCGCCCGGGCCGACGGCGCGAAGACCCGCTTCACGATGGTCGGCGAGCCCTTCAGGCCGCACTTCGAGATGTCCTCGACGCCGGCGTCCTTGGCGCTCCAGGTGACGATCTGCGCGCGCGCTGCACGGAGCGCATCGGCCATGGCGCCGCGGCGGATCTCGTTGGTCGCCTCCAGCATCGTCACCAGGCACGGCAGCTTGGTCTTCAGCACCTGAACACCACCCTCGGAGCGACGCTCGGCTTCGATCGTGCGCGCCACCGGATCGACCTCGCTGATCTTCGCCACATAGGTGAGTTGCAGCAGGCCCAGCCGCTTGGCGATGCCCGGGCCGACCTGCGCGGTGTCGCCGTCGATCGTCTGCTTGCCGGTGAACACGATGTCGGGCGCGCCAAAGGTCTCGCTGACCTTGCGAATGGCTGTCGCCAGCGCATAGGTGGTCGCCAGCGTATCGGCGCCGGCGAAGAAGCGATCGGTCAGCAGCACGGCGCGGTCGGCCCCGTAGGTCAGCGCCCTGCGCAGGGAGTCCTCGGCAGACGGCGGTCCCATGGTCAGCACGGTCACTTCACCGCCGAACTTGTCGCGCAGTTGCAGCGCCGCCTCGAGCGCGAACAGGTCGTAGGGGTTGATGATGGTCGGCACACCCTGGCGCATGATGGTGTTGGTCACCGGATGAACGCGGATCTGCGCTGAGTCCGGAACCTGCTTGATGCAGACGACGATATGCATGCGATCACTCCGGTGTGTAGGTCTGCGATCAGGACAGCAATTGTCGTACCAGTTTCGGCCGCAATGATTATCGGCACGGATTCAACACCTTGGCGCATGAACCTGATCTCTGTTGCTGAGAACTCGCCGCCAAGGCCCGACACGTCGCAAGCAACACGCGTCGGGAATGCGACAGGAGCTTGAAAGCGCACGGCTCGCCTGAAAGCAGAAGCGCCGCCAGTCGTGCTGGCGGCGCTCGTAGGAGTGATCGTCAGTTCGTCCGTTACTTGAGCGTCGTCAGTGACACGAACGGCTTTGGAGCCGGTTTCGGCGGCGCCACCGCCTCCTTGAGCACCTTGAACACCCGCTGATCGAGCGGCGTGGAGACGAGGAAGTCCTGATAGGCCTGCTCCAGGAACGACTTGCAGCGGGCTGCGACATCCTCGTTGGAAACGTCGGAGAAGTCCTCGCTGACGAGATACTGCCCCATTCGCCGGAGGACATGCAGCCGGCAGACGTTGAGCACCTTGGGATCGTAGTCGACACCGAGCAGCTTGAAGAACTCCTCGGCGGCGGAGGTCTTCTTCAGTTCGTCCAGAACGTTCGGCGATGCCGCAGTCATTGCTTTGCTCCTTGGCTCAAAATCGGATCAACCTCGCAGAAAGAGGTCGGCGCCGGAGGCGGCGGTCCCTGGCGCATCTTTTGCCTGATGTGAGCGAGCTGCGCTTCGAGGAATTCGATCCGGTCCAGCATCACGGAAAGTGCCTCACCGACCGGATCAGGCATCAAATGATGATCCAGGTCGATGCGTCCGACGGTTCGACGATGGGTAAACTCCGGCCGCACCACCTTGGCGGGGATGCCGACCACGGTGACATCGGGCGGCGTGCTCTGAATGACGACGGAGTTGGCACCGACGCGGGTGCGCGGTCCGATCGTGATCGGTCCGAGGATCTTGGCGCCGGCGCCGACGACGACGCCGCTTTCCAGCGTCGGATGCCGCTTGCCCGGCGACCACGACGTGCCGCCCAGGGTGACGCCGTGATAGAGCGTGACGTCGTCGCCGACCTCTGCCGTCTCGCCGATCACGACGCAGGCGCCGTGGTCGATGAAGAAGCGGCGCCCGATCTCCGCGCCCGGGTGGATATCGACATTCGACAGGAAACGTCCGAGCCACGACAACAAGCGTGCCGGAAAACGCCAGCCGCGAATCCACAGCCGATGCGCCAGGCGGTGCCAGATCAGCGCGTGAATGCCGGGATAGGTCAGCAGCGTCTCGATTTCGCTGCGCGCCGCCGGATCGCGCGAGCGGACACACGCAATGTCCTCGCGGATCAGGCGGAGCAGCGAGGGCCGGCTCAGCTCGGCGACGATCGGCTTTGCAATGGGTGTGTCGACGATGTCGCTCATGATCAGGCAAAGCTCGCCAGCGGGTGATCGCAGACTTCGCGCCAGATGGCCGCAACGGCCTCTTTCGGCACTGGCCCCTTGTGAGTGACGGCATGCCTGCGCACGCGCGCCAGGATGCGCTGGGCCTGGTCGACGCTCGCCGGCAGGCGTAGATCCGACAGCAGCGAGGTGATCGCCGACAGCCCGGAATGCTTCCCGATCACGATCCGGTTGGAGCGGCCGAACAGTCCCGGATCGAGGGCCTGATAGGTGCGCTGATCCTTCAGCAGCCCGTCGACGTGAATGCCGGATTCATGGGTGAAGACGTGCTCGCCGACAATGGCCTTGTTGAGTGGAATGGCGCGCGCCGCGGCGGCCGCCACGACATTGGCGACGTGATCGAGTTCGGCCAGCACGATGCCGGTCTCGCGCCGGTAGAGCTGCCGCAGCGCGACCGCGACCTCCTCCAGCGGAGCATTTCCGGCGCGCTCGCCGAGGCCGATCACGGTGACCGACGCATGGGTCGCGCCCGCCTTGACCGCCGCCAGCGTGTTGGCGGTGGCAAGACCGAGATCATCATGGCCGTGAAACTCGATCTCCAGGTCCGTGGTCGCTCGCAAGGCGCCGACCAGCGCCGACGTCGCCTCGGGATCGAGCACGCTCAGGGTATCGGCAACGCGGAAGCGCCGGGCGCCGAGCGACTTCGCGGTCGCGATCACCTCGGCGAGAAAGCCGACATCGGCGCGCGACGAATCCTCACCGCCGACGGCAACGGCCAGTCCGCGGCTCCGCGCATGGCCGACCACGCGCTTGAGCAGCTCCAACGCGGCGCTGCGGCTGCCACCGAGCTTGGCGGCGATCTGCACATCGGATGTCGGGATGGAGACATTCACCATCGAGACGCCGGCCGCGATCGCCGCATCGACATCCGCCTCGCGCATCCGGCACCAGCCGATGATGGTCGCGGGCAGACCGGCCTCGACGATCGCCCTGATCGCAGCAATCTCGTCGGCCCCCATCGCCGGGGTGCCGGCCTCGATCTCGGGAACGCCGGCACGGGCAAGCGCACGGGCGATCGCGACCTTCTCTCCGAGGGCGAAGGCGACGCCCGGCGCCTGCTCGCCGTCGCGGAGCGTGGTATCGTTCAGGATGACCCGGGGCATCGGGCTCCCCGAGACCGTGCCCCCGTGGGCAGAGCCGGCCTCTCGGGCATTCCTGGGCCCGCGCTGTCCGGAGACGTCTGGCATTCACTCGCTCCGTCGCAACCTGTGTGCGGCCGCCAGAAGCACGACGCTCCATCACGGCCAGCAATTCACTCAGCAACGGCCATGCCACCGTCGGACCAGAATCTAATCAATTGAATTTACTTCACTTTTTGCGCGAAAACGGATTGTCGGATTCGTAACAGGGTCGGGAATCAGACGTCGAGGTGAAGTGACTCGGTCGCCCAGCGCCAAGCCGCGGCGACCTGCGCTGCCGTCAGGCGTGGCGCCTGCGGCGCAGATGGATGACGATGTCAATCCGCTCCATGCGATAGCCCGGCAGCGGCTCCGGCAGCTGCTCAAACGCGACATGCTCGGGCACATCGACGAGTTCGCCTTCGTCCTCATAGAAGAAGTGCGGATGGACGGTCGTATTGGTGTCGAAGAACGATTTCGAGCCGTCCACGCCGATCTGCCGCAGTAGCCCGAGCTCCACGAACTGATTGAGCGTGTTGTAGATGGTGGCCTGCGAGATCTTCATGCCGGTGGCGACGGCGGCGCCATAGAGCGCATCGGCGGTGATGTGGCGGTCACCGCTGCCGAACAGAATCCGGCTCAGTTGCTGACGCTGCTGGGTGGGACGCAACCCGGCCCGACGCAGCGCGTCCTCGCATCGACGCATCAGGATCTCGCCAGCTTCGCAGGTCTCTGCCTGGGGACAAGGTCCGCCGTCGGAGTTGCACGGGGATCGAAGCTGGCTGTCCATCAACATCGTCACGGTCCTCGAACTCACATCGCGGCGCCCGCCGCCTCCTGCAGCGCCACCTCGCGTCGCCGCTCGGCCATCCGGCTCTCGCCGCTCTCCTCGCCGAAACAGAGCGCGAAATCGTTGCACTGGGTGC
Source organism: Bradyrhizobium sp. SZCCHNRI3043 (assembly GCF_032377735.1). Classification (NCBI taxonomy): domain Bacteria; kingdom Pseudomonadati; phylum Pseudomonadota; class Alphaproteobacteria; order Hyphomicrobiales; family Nitrobacteraceae; genus Bradyrhizobium; species Bradyrhizobium sp. SZCCHNRI3043. Next base: position 1,005,904 of record NZ_JAUHID010000001.1, on the reverse strand, counting down.
AGACTGGCGTCGTGCACATCACGAAGCCATCGTCCTCGCACAGCATGCGGTAGAAGAAGCGCTTCCAGCGCATGTTCTTGGTGTTGCGGCTTGCGAGCGGCGCGAAATGGCGCGTCAGGAGCCGCGACAGCTCGGAGCGCTCGCGCAGGCCCAGGTCTTCCCAGAGATGGTTGGGCTCCATCGCGCGACGCGCCACCATGGCTGCGAGCCAACGGCCGACCTCGCCGTCCGTGGAGCGCTGCGCAGCGAGCAGATCGCGCACCATCCCGATCTCGTCGTCGTCCGGCGCGGCCACGGCCCCGGCGATCGGCAGCCATGAGGAGTCGATCGAGGCTGCAGGAAACAGCTGCGCCAGCAGTGCGATCAGCTCGACGGTCGAAAGCCCCGCTCGCTCCGCCAGCGCGCCATGCTCCATCGCTGAAACGGCGAGGATCGATGCGATGACGTGACGATCGAAACCGATGTCGCTGTCGATCAGCGCATCGTCGGGATCGACGCCGGTCAGCAGGCGGTAAATCTGGCGGCCGTGGTGCCGCCTGTCCTCTTCGAAGGAGCCGTTGCGCGGCGACGGTTGCAGGCCAGCGGCAACGGACTCCGAGACGCCCACGATTGCGATCGTCATAGCGTGATCCCCTGCCGCCTGCCGGCGGGACATGCGATGAGGTACCGGCCTTCCGACGGGAGGAAGGCCGGTACCAAGACTGCTTAAGCCGTTGCGGCGAGATCGGCGGCAGTCTTTCCGATTTGGCTCTCGTCGACGGCCTTCATGATGCCGTGCTCCATCAGCATGTCTTCGAGCTCGTCCATCGTGATCGGGGTCGGGATGATGCCCTTGCCGGCGTTGACGTGGATCTTCTGGGCCAGCGAGCGGTAGTGGCCGGCCTGAACCGAGTCCGGCGCATATTCCAGCACGGTCATGCGGCGCAGCTCGGCGTGCTGCACGATGTTGTCGCGCGGCACGAAGTAGATCAGCTGGGTGCCGAGCTTCTTCGCCAGAGCCTCCGCCAGCTCCAGCTCCTTGTCGGTCTGGCGCTCGTTGCAGACCAGGCCGCCCAGGCGCACGCCGCCGGAGTTGGCATACTTCAGAATGCCCTTGGAGATGTTGTTGGCGGCATACATCGCCATCATCTCGCCGGACATCACGATGTAGATCTCCTGCGCCTTGTTCTCGCGGATCGGCATCGCGAAGCCGCCGCAGACCACGTCGCCGAGCACGTCGTAGGACACGTAGTCGATGTCCTCATAGGCGCCGTTCTCTTCCAGGAAGTTGATCGAGGTGATGACGCCGCGGCCGGCGCAGCCGACGCCCGGCTCCGGACCACCGGACTCGACGCAACGGATGTCGCGATAGCCGACCTTCATGACCTCTTCGATCTCGAGGTCCTCGACGCTGCCGGCGGCAGCGGCCAGGCTCAGGATGGTGTCCTGCGCCTTGGCGTGCAGGATCAGGCGGGTCGAATCCGCTTTCGGATCGCAGCCGACGATCAGGATCCGGTGACCCATCTCGGCCAGCGCGGCCAGGGTATTTTGCGACGTCGTCGACTTGCCGATGCCGCCTTTGCCGTAGAATGCGATTTGTCGCAGTGATGACATTCTGCTCTCCATCAACCGATTGCCTATGTCGCGCCCGCTTGCAGCAGAGCGTGACCGCGTCCTCTTTGTGTCCGAACCGGCAGACGGGTTGTTGGGAAGGAGAGCATCGCTCGTCCGAAGCGTCGGCGTGCACTCAGCCCTCAACCATTGCCTGAGCGCAGTTTTGCAACCGCTGTGCCAGCACGCGCACAGCGCCAAAACGATCATGTTTCAAAGGAGATGCCGAGCAATCCGGACGCGATTGCGGGTTGTTGCAAACCCGACATCGGAATGCTTCGCAAGATGCGACGACACGCAGCCCTGTCTGAAACGACACAACGGCTGCGCCGTTTCAGCCGTGCAGGACCCGGAACGAGATTTGCTAGATCCCCCTCCGCAGCCCTGCGGCACAGACGCTGACAACGTTGAGGAGGATGCAATGCAGATCGGAGTGGAAACGGCCAAGGCGGTGGACCAGCGGCGCGTGTTCGTGATCGATGACGACGAGATCACGCGCGCGGCCCTGCAGTTCATGTTGCACGATGAAATCGAGACACATGAATTGGCGACGCCAGAGGAGGCGTATGAGAAGGGCGTCGATTGGCTGGCACCGAACGTGGTGCTGCTCGGGGTTTCCTTCTTGAAGCAACGCGGCCCCGAGCTCGTCCGCGAGATCCTGGCGAAGTTCAAAGGCGTGCGGATTCTGATCGTGACCGCCAAGGCCGACGAGGCGATCGCGATCGAAGGTCTCAAGGCCGGCGCGCATGGCGCCGTGGTCAAGCCGCTCACGATCGAGTCGGTGCGCAAGAAGGTCGACACCATTCTCGGCCGCGCCGGCGGCGCGCAGCTGGTCCAGCTCGGCGGCGCCTGACGTGACGACCGTCGTCTTCTATGAGAAGCCGGGCTGCGGCACCAACGCCCGGCAGAAGCTGATGCTGGCGCGCGCCGGCCACGATGTCGTCGCCAGGAATCTCTTGACCGAGCCCTGGACCGGCGAGCGGCTGCGGGCGTATTTCGCCGGGACGCCCGTCTGGAGCTGGTTCAATCCAGCCTCGCCGCGCGTGAAATCGGGAGAGATCGAGCCAGAGACAATCGAAGCCGTCGCAGCGATCGACCTGATGCTCGAGGATCCGCTGCTAATCCGTCGGCCATTGATCGAAGCCGGCGGCCGGTGCTGCGCCGGCTTCGATCGTGAACCCGTGATCTCGCTGCTCCGGCAGGGCGACGATCTGGACGATGTCCAGGGCTGCACGCGTCCGGAGGGGTCGACACCTTGTCCGGAGCCGCGTTGAGCGGCTCCGTTCTGCAAGCTCAGCGCTTCAACACCATGACCAGGCGATCGACGCGCTTGCCCTGCTTGAAGTGGGATTCGACGATCTCGTCGATATCCTCGGGCCTGGTCGGCCGATACCAGACGCCGTCTGGATAGACCACCATCATCGGTCCCGCGCTGCAGAAGCCGAAGCAGCCGGCCGCGGTGACGCCGATGTCCGTCAGCCGCTGCGCCTCGATGGTCTTGGTCAGCCGATCCCACAGCGGCTGTACGCCGAGCGCGCCGCAGCTGCCGCGCGGATGTCCGGGCGGACGCTGCGTCAGGCAGACGAAGGCGTGGTATTTGTAGAGCTGCGGAATCTCGAATGAATCATCCGCCTCGGCAACATCAGAATCGCTCATGACGCAGGCGCCTTGATACCCTTGTCGGCGAGCAGCGTCGCGAGCTCACCGGCCTGGAACATCTCGCGCACGATGTCGCAGCCGCCGACGAATTCGCCCTTCACATAAAGCTGCGGAATGGTCGGCCAGTTGGAGAACTCCTTGATGCCCTCGCGAATGAAGGGATCGGCGAGCACGTTGACGCTCTCGTAAGCCACGTCCAGCTTGGCCAGGATCTGCGCCACCGCGGCGGAGAAGCCGCATTGCGGCGCGGCCGGCACGCCCTTCATGAACAGCACGACATCATTGCTGTCGATCAGCTTCTGAATGCGTTCGGATGTCGACATAGACTGGATCCTTTCCCTGAATGCGACCGATCAGCCGGATCGCAACGATCACTTCGGCAATGACGTCTCGAGCGCCAGCGCATGCAGTACGCCGCCCATCTGGCCCTTGAGAGCCGAATAGACCATCTGATGCTGTTGCACCCGGCTCTTTCCAACGAAAGCCTGTGAGGTGACGCGCGCCGAATAATGGTCGCCATCGCCTGCCAGATCCTCGATCAGGACGACGGCATCCGGGAACGCCTCCTTGATCAGACGCTCGATATCCGTTGCTGCCATCGCCATCGCTGCCACTCCCGCTGGATTGATGAAGGCCTCATGCAAGCTCCGAACCAGTCATTTGCGGGCGGCAATCGCCGGCTCGTCGGCATCTGACGACTTGCCCAGGCCAAACCGCCCGCGTTGCGTCGTCTTTGCTACATCAGCCACGGGGCAGCGAAGAGGCCGCGTTCAAAATCCAACATCGGCCCGTTCTTCCACCCGCCTTGTACCGACTCTGGCGCCGCTGCACCCGCTCGAAAACGGTCCGCGTCTTGCAGTGATTTGATCGAGGTCAATGCAGATGCTCGAACTCGTCAGCGAACCCGACACGATCAACTTCGGCGATCTGCCGCAGGAGATCGATGCGCTGCTGCAACAGGGCGTGGCGGCGTACCGCCGCGACCACGCGCAGGCGGACCGGCTGTTTCGCCAGGCGCTGGCGACCGCTCCGCAGCAGCTGCCGACCTACTTCTGTCTGTACAAGATTCACACCTATCAAGGCCATCTCGACGAGGCAGAGGCGGTCGCCGAGCTGGGCCTTGCGGAAGCGGCGCGCCAAGCCGGCTGGCCACGTGATTGGCGGCACTGGACGCCGCATGATCCGCTGCCGGATGGCGCCGGCCGCTTCGCGCTCTACACACTGAAGGCACTCGCCTTCATTCATCTGCGCAAGACTGATTCCGAGGGTGCTGCCGAAATGCTCACGGCGCTGCGGCGACTGGATCCCGCCGGAGCCGTCGGATGGCCGGTCGTCGCCGCGCTGGCCGAGGGGCTCGGTTCGGATTGAGGCAACGCCAAGCATGAGCAAAGCGAACATGACACGAATTCCAACGACCATCCCCCGGTGCGAACCAGGATCATGAGAGGAACCAACGCATGATGACGATGCACGCCCCGCTCTCTCCTTCCCCGGCACAGAACGCCGTAGCGAGCGGCTCCCGGAATGCCGCCGAGAGCGTGATTGCCGCGTTGCGGACGGTCTACGACCCGGAAATTCCGGTGAACGTCTACGATCTCGGTCTGGTCTATCGAATCGCGCACGAGGGCGGCGGCGTCGTCGAGATCGACATGACCCTGACGGCGCCTGGCTGCCCGGTCGCGAGCGAGATCGTCCGCATGGTGGAGGACGCCGTACAGGCCGTCGACGGCGTCGCGTCGGTGAAAGTCGCGCTCGTGTTCGAGCCGCCATGGGACAAGTCGCGCATGTCCGAAGAGACCGCGCTGGAGTTGGGTTTGTTGTAACGCGCGCGAGCCGCGCCAACAGGAGCAGGAGCATCACATGCCTACGGAGAGCACGATCAAGCTGACCGCCAGCGACGGCCATACCTTCCAGGCGTTTCGTGCCGATCCAGCCGATGCGCCGAAGGGGGCGATCGTCGTCCTGCCGGATGGCACCGGCGCTGCCGGCAAGCTGCGCAAGGTCGCCGATGCCTTTGCAGCCAGCGGATATGTCGTGATTGCGCCGGAGCTGTCGCCTCCTGCGGCGATCGACGCGGCAACGGAGGGCGAGCCGGCCAAGACCGTGCCGGACCCGGCAGCGCCGCTGCTCGCCGAGATCCAGTCAACGGTCGACAGCGTCAAGGAATGCGGCAAGGTGGCGGTGGTCGGCTTCGGCGCCGGGGGCGGTCTCGCCTATGACGCGGCCAACCGCGTCTCCGGCGTGGCCTGCGCAGTGAGCTACTACGCGACCGGTGTCGTCAACGCGGCCGGCGCCAAGCGCAAGATTCCGACGCTGCTCCATTTCGGCGAGGCCGACATCGTCGTGCCGTTCGCGGAGGTGACCATGTTCCGCGCCTATCATCCCGAGGTCAGCGCGTTCTCCTATCCGAATGCCGCGCATGCGTTCGACGGTGACGGCGAGACCTATGATGAATCTGCAGCTGCGCTGGCACATGACCGGACCCTGGCGTGGATCTCGCAATATGTCGTCGGGCAGCCGCCGATCACGCTGAAGAACGCCGGCGCCTATGCGCTCGCCAAGACCGACAAGAAAAAGAAGAAGAAAGCCGACGACGACATGGGACCGCTGGCCGATTGACAATCCGATGGAGTGAGAGCACCGCGATGCTGCCGACCACCATCCTGATCGACGAGCGGCCACGTTGCGTCGTGCGCCCCAACGACACCAAGGATCTCAACCGCTTCATCCGCAACGGCAAGCCTTTTCTGCTTGCCGAGGTGCCGGACGGCAGAATCACGCATCGCAATGCCAGCGAGGTCGAGATGATGCAATGGCAGAACGCCCTGGCGCTGCACCGCGCCTGGGGCGGCGACGACGAGACCTTCTTCGGCGTGCCATTGTATTAGCTCGGCCCTTCCAGAGCCGTAGGGTGGGCAAAGGCGCCACCGGCGGCAATTGCTAGGCTTGCCCGAAGCTCGCCGTGCCCACCATTCCATCGGCTATCATCGGCTGATGGAGTCGCGGTGGGCACGCTTCGCTTTGCCTACCCTACGCGCCGCGCAGTCTCCGTCATTGCGAGCGCAGCGAAGCAATCTAGCGCAACACGACGATTCTGGATTGCTTCGTCGCCTTGCTCCTCGCAATGACGCAACCGCAGGCCTATGGCCGCGCGGCGCGAGCATCGTGCGGGTTGCCGGCCTGGTTGCGCATCCAGTCGGCGAGCTTCGTCATGGCGGCGTCGACGTCGTGCCGCGCCTGGACGTCGGTCACCGTCTCCTCGAGCGCGCCGCGCATGCACAGCAGCCAGGCGTCGCGCTCGGCATTGCCGATGGCGAAGCCCATGTGACGCTGGCGCAGCCGCGGATGGCCTTTCTCGGGCGAGTACAGCTTGGGGCCGCCAAGCCATTCGGAGAGATAGCGCTTCAGGATGTGCTTGATAGGCCCGAGATTGCTGCCGTGCATGGCGCGGATGCCCTTGGCATCGGGCAAAGTATCCATTCGATGGTAGAAGGATTCGACGAGACGGTCGACCACGACGGCACCGCCGATCCGCTCATAGGGGGTCGCGACCGGCCCTGCGCCCGGAGTTCCAGTCTCTGAAGTCCCAGCGTCCGCCATCCGGCCGTTCCTGTCTCTACTCGTCCAAGCTCGGCTGCAGGATGACCTCAGCCGGGGCGCCGGGTCCCTGCTCGTCCACAAGCTCCAACGTATCGACACGCGACAATCCGCCGCCGTTGTCCATCAACACGATAGCGTCCTTCGGCATGCTGGCAAGAGCCTCGATCAGCTTGGCGACGGTCACGATCCCTCCTCCTCACGCAGCGGCCTGTCCAGCGACAGGGACGCCGTTCTCGTCGAAATTGAGCGTCACCGGATCCTCGTCGAGCATCACGATCTCGGCCCGGCTCAGCGCCCCATTGGCATGGTAGCTGTAGCGATGCGTGAGCTCGATCTCACCATAGACGATCTTTTCGAATCCGGTGAGCGCACCCGCGGCATCGAAATAGCCGCGGATGAAGGTGTTGCGGTTCGACAGCTGCTCCGGCGCGATCGCCGTGACCAGCCGCAGCGGCAGCTTGATGCCCGTATACGAGACGAAGAACCGGCAATCCCGCCCTGTATCCGTCATTACGCAGCCGCTTCAAGCATGAGTCCGCAGTGCAGCCGTCACGACACGGCTGCGGTCTTCAAGGCCTCGATCTGGTCGCGCGCCACCTTAAACACGCCGCGACCGCCGGCGAAGGTCTGATAGGCCTTCATTCCGATCGCCTCACTCAACTTGTCGAACCATTGCTGCGGCGTCAGGCCGACCGGCCGCTCGCTGATTTCAGCCACCGTGCCGTCATTGGCAAAGCGGACATGGAGCGTCACATTGTCCATCTGATCCTCCTGTTACAGACCCGAGCCAAAGCCGAGCAACTCGATCTTGACGTTCTCGGTGCCCAGGATGGTCGCCTGGCACGCGAGCCGGGATTTCGAGCCGACGCCGACGATGGTGTCGAGCTTCTCGTTCTCCAGCTTGGAGACCTTCGACACGCCCTTGCGTCCCTCCTGCAGAAAGATGTGACAGGAGCCGCACTTCGCCTGGCCCTCGCATTTGTGCTGGATGTCGACCTCGGCGCCGAGCAGCGCCGCGAGAATGGTGGTGCCCTCGCCCACCTCGATCGTCTTGCCTGATGGCATTACCGTCAATGTCGCCACTTGGATTCTCCTCTTCCAGTTTGAGATCAGAACTCGTCAGTAGATCGCCGCGCCCGCTCCGACATTGACCGATGCGTCCTTCATGGTCGCCACGATGAAGGCGATCTGGTCCGTGGTCAGGTGGACGTGGAACGGCAGGGCTACGACGCGATCGGCGACCTTCTCGGTCACGAGATAGTCGCCCCGCCGATAGCCCATGTTGAAATAGTGTCGTTGCAGATGCAGCGGATTGGAATAAGCGATCGCCTCGACCTGTTCGACCCTGAGATCCTCGACGATCGAATCGCGGCTCGACTTCGAGAACCGCGTGCCCAGATGCACCTGATACAGGAACCAGTTCACGTCGGTGACATCAGGCCCGACATAGGGATCCTTGATTCCCTCGAACGATTGCACTTGGCTATAATAGATCTGCTCGATCAGCTTGCGGCGTTCGAGGATCTCGTCGACTCGCCTCAGCTGTGCGAGGCCCAGCGCCGCCGTCACGTCGCTCATGACAGCCTGGTGGGACGGGCTGCTGCTGACCACGACCGAACCGCGCTCGTCCAGCCGGTGCAAGCGGTGGCGACGTACGGCGACCGCAATGTCGACGTCATCCGTGACGACCATGCCGCCCTCACCGCAGGTCAATGCAAAAGGCTGCGAGAAGTCGAACACCGACGCGACGCCGAAGGTGCCGACCAGCGCGCCCTGATATTTCGAGCCGATCGCCTCGGTCGAATCCTCGATCAGGGGCAGATTGTGCGCCTTGGCGATCGCCTGCAGCTCCGACCATTTGGCCGGATGCCCGTTGGTGTTGCCGGCCAGGATTGCCTTGGTCTTCTCAGTGAGGCGCGCCCCGATCTTGCTTGGCGCCAGCGTGCCCGAATAGTAGTCGATATCGACGAAGACCGGCTTAGCGCCGACGATACTGATCGCGTGCGCGACCTCGCGGAACGAATAGGACGACGCGATCACCTCGTCGCCGGGGCCGATCCCCATAGCCTTGAGGACGAGCACCAGGCCCAGCGTCCCGCTCGGCACCGCGATGGCATATTTGCGGCCGAGATAGGCCGCGAATGCCGCTTCGAATTCCTCGACGAGCGGACCGCAGGACAGCCGCGGCGACCGCAAAGTCGCCTCCACGGCGGCGATCTCCGCCGTCGTGATGTCAGGATCGGACAACGGGATGAAGTCGAAACCGACCGGCGTCAACTCAGCCTCGTCCTGCTCCTGTCGATCGGCGTCATGCACCAGATAGGGCTTGGTCATGATCAGCTCCGCCTGGCCAGGATCAGGCCGGTGGCCTTCGCGGGATCGTCGGTCACGCCGGCGCAATGGTCGCTGGCATCGAGCAGATGCAGGTCGAACGCCGCGTAGCTGCGGAACGGCTGTTCGGTTACGTCGGAGGCATCGCAACGCGTCAGGACCAGCTTGGGGAAGCGACGGCGCAATTCGCCGAACGCCGCGCTGCCGGCATCGGGTCCAGTGAGGACCTGCTCGATCTCATTCAGTTCCTGCTCGGCAAGTGCCATGTCACCCGTCCTCTTCGTCCTACTGCCAGAATATCCGCTCAGGGTCGGCGTTCAGCTCGTCGACCGCCGCGGTCAACCGCTTGTGCACGCTGTGCAGCTCCCATGTTCCCTGGCCGTGATCTCTCCAGAACAGCTTCCACATCGCATTCGCCGGATCGTGACGCAGCAAAGCGACGTCGATCACCCCGCCGTCCTTGTCGATGTTGCGTGAGCAGCACGGGCTCCTGACGTGATACCCCTCGTTGACCGGCAAGACCGTCGGCTCGACATAGCGATAGCGCTTGCGCGACTTCAGCGCGCGCTCGATCCGCCTGCGATCCAGCTCGTTGGGATGTGCGGGCAGAATGACCCTGGGCTTGAGCGCGGTTGCGGCCATGGCTGATCATCTCCCTTAGACCGGGACGATCTCCTCTTCGAGACAGCCCACCACCAGCTGCTCGCCGAACTCGACGAGATAGATCGGCATATTCGCTTCCGTATGGGTGCCGACCTGGACGATCTCGCCCAAGTCGCCAACGCCGACGAGCTTGGCCTCGGCCGGCGCATTCGGGAACGAACCGTCGTTGACGAGATCGATCAGCGCCTTCACGCGCTGACCCCATTGATATTTCGGCAGGCGCGGCTCGATCATGACTTGTATGCTCCCGGCAGCGGCAGCTCGTCCTCGGCCTCCCCGCGGGGAACGGTGGACTCGAGCTCCTTGCGTTTCATGCCGACGCGGTTCCCGCTTTCGAGAAACTCGACGCCGTAGATGTAGAACTGCTGCAGGAAGGTCCCGATCGACACGACGTAACCGATCTCGCCCTTCTTCGCGAGGACCTCGCCGATCTCCTTGCCTGCATAGGTGCCGTCGTTGCGGATCGTGCGCTTCGCCTTGACCTTCTCGCCAAACGTGAAATACGGCGGCGCTGACAACTCCACGACCTCGCTGTCACGAACGATGTTGCTCATGCCGGTTTCTCCATCGCAGCTCCGAAGCGGCTCGCGAGCCGGCCGCGCGCCATCTCCTGCACCAGCGGGTCCTCGTCGCGCACCAGCTCCGCGAGCTCACTGAGCGCGATCCGGCTCGCCACCTGGTGACGCACCCGCCAATCGGCGTCCTTGCGCATCGCGGTGAGGAGATCCGGCGCGAGGCGCTCGGCGATCTCGAGCCGCACCCGCGGATCTGGGTCGCTGATCATGCCAAGCAGCCAGTCGCTCGGGATGCGCCGCGCGACGACGCGGCGGACCTCGGCCTCCGGGTCCCCCATCATGCGGCCGAGCACGGACGGTACGATGCGGCGCGCCACGACCAGGCGGACGTAGTAATCGTCGTCCATCATCATCGGCATCAGATCTTCCGGATCGAGCACCGTCGCGATTCGAATGCGGACCTCGCGATGCGGATCATGGCGCAGCCGCAGCACCAGCCGCTTCGGCAGCCGCCGCGCGGCATTCCAGCGCACCGTCTCCTCGGGATCATCGAGCAGCGGCGGCAGAAAGAACGGGCTGGCATGCTTGGCCGCGATCGCGCGCACTTCGAAATGTGGATGCTTGACGTAGCCGTTGGCGAGCGCCGGATTCCAGTTGAAGAAGCGGTCGATGCGGCGGGCGTAGCGGTCGTGTACGCAGGCGTGCCGAAGGCGACAGCCGCCCGATGCGTTGAGCTGCGCGTGTTCGCAGCCCGCACAACTGATCTCGTTGCCCTGCCAGTCGATGGCCTCGTCGATGTCGTCATTCATCGTCGAGCTCCACCCGGTCGACCACCTCGAGCAGGACGCGTGCGCCGATCTTGTCGCTGGGATCGAGCTCGAGCAGCTTTTGCACCGCGAGCCGTCCCTCGACGAGATTGCCGAGGCGCATCTGCAAATAGGCGTATCCCTTCAAGGTGAACATGAAGAAACGCGGCAGCATGTTGTCATAACTGCCGAACTCGGCATGACCGGCGCGAACGTCGCGCCAATGCGGCGGCAAGCGGTTCTCGACGGCCGCCTTGGCGAGGCACCGCTTGGCGATGCGCAACGCGTCAGCGAGCCGTCCCTTGTAGAAATAGAACCGGTAGAAGCCGATCAGGACCGCAGCATGCCCAGGCGCCAGCGCTTCCGCCTTTTTCAGATGCGTCTCCGCGACATCGTCGAGATGATAGCTCTGGCCCGCCTGCCACAGATGATACTCGGCCTCCTCCGGCAGGCCGCCGCCGAGCAGCGCGTCGGCGAGCAGCGCGTCCTCGATGGCGGTCTGAGAGCTGGGCCGGGCGTCGGTGGGCATGGCGAGCTGTCCTAGTGCTCCAGCGCCTTCAAGGCATGGGTCGAGCACGAGACCTGCTTCGGATCGTGAAACACGAGGCCGGTCTGCGTCGCGGTATCCGCGAAGTCGATGGTGACGCCGTCGAGCAGCAAACGGCTCTCCGCCGGCAGGAACAGCCTGACGCCATCGCGTTCAACCACCGCATCGCCGGGCTGCGGCGTCGCGAGGACGGTGATATCGGCGGCAAGTCCCGAGCAACCGCCGGGCGACACCGCGAGACGGAAACCAGAGCCCGCAGTGCCGTCAGCCCGCAGCATCATGCGCATGAACTTCTGCGCGGCTGGCGTGAGCGTGAAGTTCATCTCGGTCTCCCTCAAGCCGGCGGCTGATAGCGCGGGAACGAATTGTCGATCACGCAGGTGTTGTCGACCGGGCAGACCGCCGCGCATTGCGGCTCGTCGAAATGGCCGATGCATTCTGTGCACTTCTTCGGATCGATCACGAAGGTGCCGTTCTTCTCCGAGATCGCCACGTTCGGACATTCGGGTTCACAGGCCGAGCAGCTCGTGCACTGCGAGGCAATGATCTTCAAGGTCATCAAAGGCTCCTGTCGAAGGGGCCCGGCGACGCGACGGCGCCGCCGGGGTCTGATGTCACGCTGCCGAGATCAGGGCGCCCTGGCGAATTTCGGCGTCACCGCGCACGACGTGCTGGATCTCGCCGCTGTTCACCTTGTCGAGGTAGCTCTTGAACCAGGCGATCGCGGACTTCTCGATGAACTCATGGGCGAACTGATCCACCGGCTCGATGCCCGCGGCCTGCAGGTCGCTCTTCGGGCAGCCGCCGATCTTGGCCACGAACACCGCATGGCAGTCGTTGATGGCGCGGATGACGGTCTCCAGGCTGTCCTCGTCGCCATAGCCGCCCTGGCAGTACAGGTCGACGCGGCGGTGACCGACGAACTTGGCTCCGGCCGTGGAAAGCTCGTAGACTTGGAACTCCTTGGCGTGTCCGAAATGCTCGTTGATCAGGCCCGAGCCCTTGGTCGCAACCGCGATCAGCAGCTTGATGTCGCTGGACTGGCCGGCGAGCGAGGCGAGCTCCTCCTGCTTCGCCACGACCTTGGCGACACGCTCCTGCTCGACCGCCTCCTGATACGCCTTGCGGCTGTCGATGTCGTAGTTCACCTCCATCGCCATGATCTTGTCGGTGGTGAATTCGGCGGAGCGATCCTCGCCGAGCAGGCCCACGGCATCGGCGCGGCACTGGCGGCAATGCCGCATCATGTTCATCTCGCCTTCGCACTCGTCCTGCAGCGCCTTCAGCTCCTGCGCGGTCGGTCCGCGCTGGCCGGTCAGGCCGAACACGGTGCCGTGCTCCGGCGAGGAGATCAGCGGCATGATGTTGTGCAGGAACGCGCCGCGCGACTTCACCGCCTTGTTGACCTCGACGAGGTGCTTGTCGTTGACGCCCGGGATCATCACCGAGTTGACCTTGCAGAGGATGCCGCGCTCCGTCAGCATTTCCAGGCCCTGCAACTGGCGATCGGTCAGCAGTTTGGCAGCCTCGACGCCGGTATAGCGCTTGTGCTTCCAGAACACCCAGGGATAGATCTTGGCGCCGATCTCGGGATCAACCATGTTGATGGTGATCGTGACGTGATCGACGTTGAAGCCGGCGATGGTGTCGACGTGATCGGGCAGCGCGAGGCCGTTGGTCGACAGGCAGAGCTTGATGTCGGGGGCGGTGCGAGCGATCAGTTCGAAGGTCTTGAACGTCTTCTCCGGATTGGCGAGCGGATCGCCCGGACCGGCAATGCCCAGCACGGTCATCTGCGGAATGGTCGAGGCGACGGCGAGCACTTTCTTGGCGGCCTGTTCCGGCGACAGCTTCTCGCTGACCACGCCCGGACGCGACTCGTTGGCGCAGTCATATTTTCGGTTGCAGTAGTTGCACTGGATGTTGCAGGCGGGCGCGACGGCGACATGCATGCGCGCGTAGTGATGATGCGCCTCCTCGCTGTAGCAGGGATGGTTCTTCACCTTCTCCCAGATCTCCGGCGGCAGGTCGTTCTCGCCGGCGCCCGAGCCGCAGCTCGCCTTGCCGCTGCCGCCCGAGGTACCGCAGCCCTTGTGTTCCGCGATGGTCTGCATCACCGAGCTCAGCTTGTCGCCGTCCGGTATCGTCGCCTGTTCGTGCTGCACTGACGCGTCCATGTCCGCTCCTTACGTTGCTGGCGAGCCGCAAACCGCCTTGGGCTAGGGTTCAGCAACTCGCGTGCCACGCCGGGGACAAGATCATTTCGTCAGACTATCAACGCCTTAGCCAGATCCTCGCGCCTGTCGCCTTGCCAACATGCGAAAGGCTCTCGTTTCGGGCGTTGTTAGAAACGTTACAGACTCGAATTGGGACACAGGAACGAACGGCAAAACAGCGCAGCTTGCGGCCGCGCTGTTCGATTTCCGGTGTCGTGGTTTCGCTCAGCCGCCGATGATGATCTCGGTCGCGCGGGCCAGCGGAATCGCGATCGGCGTCAGCCGCTCGGCGATGAAGAACTTCAACTCGTTCTTCGACAATGAGTCAGGCTCGACCAGGACGTAATGCTCGGCGCCGGAGCGCTTGATCACCTGACGGCCATAGGTGCGCAGCAACTGGTCGTTGAAGCGGCAGCCGATGAACAGGAAGCTTCGGTCGGTGCGCCGGTCCTTGACCGTGTCGGGTATCGGCGTCTGGATGTCGATGTCGGTCAGGACCTCGACATAGTCGGCGTCGGTGATCAGGAAGTTCTTGGCTGGCGTGGTCCCGCCATGCGGCTTGTAGAGCAGCGTGGTCCAGCTTCCGGCCTTCTCGCGATCGCTCTCGGCGCCCGCAGCGTCGTAGAAGCGATACCAGCGGTCCTCGCCGATTCCGGCCCGCGTGATGCCCTGCACCTCGCCCCAATCGCCGCGCCCGGCGAGCGCCGTCCGCATCGCGCCGTCATACCAGCTGTCGACGACCATCGGCAGCGGCAGCGACGCCAGATACTGCTGCAGCGGTGTCGGCGCGACGGGCGCGGCAAAGGCTTCAGCCATCAGCGCCGTCACCGTCGAGCGGTGGCGCGTGCTCTCGATGTGCTGCGCGGAAGCCCACGCATTGCCCTTGGCGCGGCGCGGCAGCGCCACCTTGGTGCCGAAGAACGCGGCCAGCGCTTCGGGATTCATCGGCACCGCCGCGCCGGATTGCTCCGAGACGCCGGGACCGAGATACGGAACGACCTTGCCGGCCTTCAGCCGGGCCACGACGTCCTTGAGCAGGGCTTCGGCATCAGCCTGTCTGACGATGTCGATATGAGGAAGCGGCGCATTCATCACTCGTCCCCTTCGCCACCGCGCTTGCGCGCATTGATCGTGATCGGCAGCCGCGTGTCGGCGGCCATCTGCGGCAGTTCGAGCACCCAGCCATTGGCGATGCGAATCCAGCCACCCCACAAGGACTCGTGCTCGGACTCGACGATGGGCTCCTCGAGGTCCTTCTTGGGGACGTAGATCGACAGGCCCGTTTCCGGCGAGCGGCGGATCATGACTTTCATTACGTGAGCTCCGTGGATCGAAGGGGGTCCGCCGATTGTGAAGGATGATGCTGCAGCCAGGCCGGCGAGGTCTCACGCAGCCTGGCGACGATGTCGGGCAGGACCTGCAGCACGCGCGTGATGTCGTCGTCGGTGGTGTCGCGCGATAGCGAGAAGCGGACGGCGCCGCGGAGCAGATCCGACGGCACGTTCATCGCGCGCAGCACATGCGACGGCTCCATCGAGCCGGACGCGCAGGCCGAGCCGAGCGAAGCCGCGATGCCCGCCTGATTCAGGCGCATCACGATCGGCTCACCTTCGAGATGCTGGAAGGCGATGTTCAACGTGTTGGGCAGCCGGTGCTCGATATCGCCCAGCACGGCGCAATGGCCGACGCCCTCGATGATGCCCTGCTCCAGCCGGTCGCGCAGCGCGCGCACCCGGCCCTGCTCGTCAGCGAGATGTTGTCCGGCGAGGTCGGCCGCCTTGCCGAGACCGATGATGGCGGGAACGTTTTCGGTGCCGCCGCGGCGGCGGCGCTCCTGCGGGCCGCCGCGCAGCAGCGGCGCGAACGGCGTGCCCTTTCTGACATACAGCGCACCGATACCCTTGGGGCCGTGCAGCTTGTGGCCCGACAACGACAGCATGTCGACGCCGGCAGCTTTCAAATCGATCGCGACCTTGCCGACAGCCTGAACGGCATCGGTATGAAACAGCGCACCGGCGTCATGTGCGAGCTTCGCCAGCTCCGGAATCGGGAACAGCGTGCCGGTCTCGTTGTTGGCCCACATCACCGAGGCGATCGCAGTGCGGGGCCCGAGCGCGCGCTTGTAGGCCTCGAGATCGAGGCAACCGGCCGCATCGACGCCGATCAGGTGCACCGTGAGGCCGCGCTTGTCCCTGAGATACTCGACCAGCGACAGGATTGCGGGATGCTCCACCGCCGTCGTGACGATCTCGTCGCGCGCGTCTTGCGTCTCCAGCGCCGATAGGATCGCGCTGTTGTCGGACTCCGTGCCACCCGACGTGAAGACGATCTCGTGCTCGAAGGCGGCCCCTAACAGCGCCTGCAGGCTCTTGCGCGCCTGTCTCACGGCGCTGGCCACCTCGCTGCCGAACGCGTGCGAGGACGACGCATTGCCGAACTGCTCCGAGAAGAACGGCAACATCGCGGCGACGACCTCAGGATCCGCACGGGTCGTCGCGTTGTTGTCGAGATAGACCGGACGCAAGGCCGCTCCTTAATGCCGCGCCTTGGCTGCGCCGGCCACCGGAACGAGGCGAACGAACTCGCCGAGCTTTTCGATCATGCGCGCCTGGATGCCCTCGAGCGTCGCGCTGGCGAGCTTGCAGAAGATGCAGGCGCCGGCGAGCTTGACCATGATCTTGTTGCCATCAATCTCGACGAGCTCGCAATCGCCGCCGTCGCGCTTGAGGTTCGGACGGACCTCCTCGATCACGGCCCGGATGATCCGCTCGCGCTCGCTCATCTGCGACGGCGCTTCGACGATGCCCTGGGATTCGACCAGCATGGTTTCACTTCTCGCGTGTTGAATGATCGAGCGAAGAATCAAGCGAACGACTTGCCGCAGCCACAGCTTGACTTGGCATTCGGATTCTCGAAGGTGAAGCCGGAGCCTTCCAGCGCGATGACGAAATCGATCGTCGTGCCTTCGAGATATTCGAGGCTCTTGTGATCGACGAGCACGCGCACGCCCTCGCGCTCGATCACGGTGTCCTCCGGCTCGCTGCCGCTGACGAGGCCCATATTGTATTTAAGCCCGGCGCAGCCACCGGCTTCGACCATGATCCTGAGGCCGTCGACCGGCTTGTCGGAGGTCGTGATCGCGTTGCGAACCGCGTTGATGGCGCTGTCGGTCAGGTTGATCATCATCATCTTGCCTTTCCCATTCGGCTGTTGCGAACAGGAATGGCAAGTCTCATGCCATGCAGCAATTAACTGAAACGACACGGCTTTTCGCAAAGTCGCTGTGGCGTTTCCGACGCATGTCGGGTTTCCGACACGGATGATTTGCGCCGGCCTCGGACGTGCCGAAAGGATGTCGCGGCGGAAACCCGACAATGCTCTGAGGTCGCGGGCGAAAGACCAAGTAAATCAAGACGCAGCACACATCGGCAGACAATTTGCATTCCAGCCCTTTTCGACCGCGCCGTGCGGCGAGACGGCTCACCAGGACATGCGAGGGGATTGCTGATGACGACATTGGAGAAGACGGTTGCGATCGAGACCACCGCGCTCGCGCAGCTCGACAAGGAAGGACGGCTGCTCAACGCCGTCCTCAAGGCGCCGACCACCAAGCCGGGACGGTTCGGCTTCCGCGGCGACATCGCGCTGAAATTCCAGACCCAGGTCGCCGACGAGAAGCGGCCGCCGGACTTCTCGATCGAGCAGGTGCTGACGATCGTCAACGACGGCGAGGCGACCATTCCGGTGCTGGTCGGCTACATCCACTCGCTGGCCTATCTCGAGACGGCGGTCGAGGTGCTCAAGAACCTGCTGCAGCCGAACGGCAAGTACTTCATGTTCTGCAACAACATCGACCTCCTGGCGAAGTATCGCATCAAGATGGGCGACGTGACGTTCTATGTCCTGCCTTGCGACGAATCCACGGTGTGGAAGGAGATGCTGGACCTGCTGTCGATCGACAAGAACGACATCAAGAAGCTCGATACCGCAGGCAAGCTCGACTACGTGCTCGACACCGCCAAGGACTTCAGTGAGAATTACGATCTCGTGCCTTACGCGGATGCACTGGCCAGGATGGAGCCGGTCAAGAACCGCAACGAGAACCGGCCTGTCTGACATCGTCCTTTTCTTCATATGCAAGATGAAGTCCCGGCAGTTGCCGTCGGGACTTCGCCGGGATCGCAGCCTCAGCCTTCCTCGCATTGCAGGCCGGTCTCGTCCTCATTCTCTTCATCCTCGACCAAGGTTACGCCGGTCACGCAGATGTCGCCATCGAGGACGCTCAACGCCACCGGCGTCAGGCTCTCGCCCTTGCACGGGCCGTCGACGCAGAGCCCGGTGCCGATCTCGAACAGCGAGCCGTGCTTGCCGCACAGGATGCGCAGGCCGTTGCCGTCCAGAAACTGATTTCGCTCCCAGTCGAGATTGACCTTATCGTGCGGGCACATGTTCAGATATCCGAACACCTGCTTGCCCCAGCGGATCACGAAGATCGGCCACGGACGTTGCGTTCCGTCCTCGGCTACGATCATAAGCTGAAAGCCCATGGCGCGGCGGCTCGGGATGTCGTTGAAGCTGCAGATGGCGTAGGCGACGTCGGTCGTCATGTCGGGCCTCATCGATGTCTGGCGCATCTCCGACACGGCCGCTTCAGCGCAGCGGGAGCGGCGGTCGGCTCGCCTGCGGAACGCGTTGCAAGATTCGCGCAACTCCGCCCGTCCGCCTGGCTTTCTTCGCTGCTGCGAGAGACTGGCACAGAACTTGAAAATTTCTCCTGCGAGTACGGCTTTGTAAGGAGATCGACATGAACGTGGCACTGGAATTCGTCGAGAGCTCGCTCGACGACATCAAGGCGGCATTGGAGGGCGGCACGCTGACGGTCTACTCGGTGGCGCGTCCGATCACCGCGGACAAGCCGGTCGACCGCAGCGGCGTGCTCGCGACCTTCACGTTCGGCTCGCCCGCCTTCGGCCCCGCGGTGGATGGCCTCGAGCAGCCGAACTTCGTCGCGACGTCCGTGCCGGCGGCCACCGTCGGCACGCCCGGCTTTGCGCGCGCCCGCAAGGCGGACGGCACCACCGTCGCCGATTTCTCCGCCGGCCCAGGCGAGCGCGAGATCAAGTTCACCGAAGTGTCGTGCTCGCCCGGCGCGCCGGTTACGGTCGCGACCTTCAAGATCATCGCCGAAGGCGGCTGGCCGGAGCGTCCGGAATACTACGACACGCATCCACGCCCGGGCTATCCGATGCCGAAGACGCTGTGACGGCGGACGCCGTCACGCCTTGGACCTGGTCCCTCCTGTTGGTTTAACGACATCGCGAGCGAATGCATGAGCACAGACTTCTCTGACGCCCTGGTCAGCTCCGAATGGCTGGCGCAACATCTCACCGATCCCGCCACCAAGATCCTCGACTGCACCTGGCATCATCCGAGCACCAATCTCGATGGCCGTACGCAATATCGCGGCCGGCATCTGCCGGGCTCGGTGCATTTCGACATCGACCAGGTCGCCGATAAGTCGAGCCTGCTGCCGCACATGCTGCCGTCAGCGGAGGATTTCGCCCACAAGGTCGGGCTGCTCGGCATCAGCAATTCTGACCGCGTCATCGTCTATGACCGCCACTATGGCGGCTCCGCCGCGGGCCGCGTGTGGTGGATGTTCCGCGTGTTCGGGCACGACAACGTCGCCCTGCTCGACGGCGGCTTCGGCAAATGGACCAAGGAGAAGCAGCCGGCCGAGATGACGCCGGTGCGCCCGGTGCCGGCGAGTTTCAGCGCAAGCTTCAGGCCGGAGCTTGTGACCACCTCGGCCGCCGTGCAGAGTGGCGGCGCGCAGCTGGTCGACGCCCGTGGGCCCGGCAAGTTCGATGGCACCCAAGCGGACGTGTTCACGTTCAAGCGCCAGGGCCACATCCCCGGCGCGATCAATCTGCCCTGGGCCGATCTGGTCGACCCGGACACGGGCGTGCTCATGGCGCCCGACGCGCTCGCAGCCCGATTCGCGAGTGCCGGCGTCGATCTGGAGAAGCCGATCGTCACCACCTGCGCCTCGGGCATCACGTCATGCATGCTGGCGCTGGCGCTCTATCGGCTGGGACGTCCGGATGTTGCCGTCTACGACGGGTCCTGGGCGGAATGGAGCCAGCTCGACGACACGGCGGTGGCGGCGTGATGTGCACAGACGAATGACGGGAGCACGAGCATGGCAAGAACCCTGGTCAAGACCACGCAGGACGGCCGCAAGGTCGAGGTGATTGGGCTGGCAATCTGTCTCGAAGGCGAGCTCGAGGCGTTCGAGCTGGTCGAAGTCAAGCTGCATCCGAACCGACGCAAGATCTGGGAGGCCGCGCCCGACGCGACCCACATGGCCGGCCGCATCACTTTGACCAAGGACGAGGCCGCGACCGTCGAGGGTGCGTTCGCTGCGGCCCAGGCCGAAATCCTCGCCAACCCCGCCGCGATCAATGAGCGCTTCCGGATCGCCGCGATGTGGAAGGCGCGGGAACAGGGGATCGAGTAGGCATCGATTCGTAGGGTGGGCAAAGCCAGCGGGCGACGCGCAGCGGCGTCCGCTGGCGTGCCCACCATCTTCGTCCCGCACGCCGAAAAATGGTGGGCACGGCGCATTGGCTGAATCGGCGTGGAAAAATCGCCCAGGCGCCTTTGCCCACCCTACCAATCCATCGCCGTCATCGCGAGCGCAGCGACGCGATCCAGGTCCACGCGAGGACTCTGGATTGCTTCGTCGCCTGCGGCTCCTCGCAATGACGGCCGCTCTCGGCTTTCCAAGATGTTATTGAAAAACCCGCCCGCGGTAGCGGTAGCTGCCGGCGTCGTCGACATCGAACAGCTCGCCGATATCGGGATGCTTGACCGGCTCACCCGTGACGTCCGCCACCAAGTTCTGCTCCGGCACATAGGCGATGTAGCTGCTGTCGCCGGATTCGGCGAGCAGGTAGTAGAACGGCTGCTCCTTGTCGAGCCTGGTGTCCATGGTGATGGCGCGCCAGCCCTCTTCTTCCGAGAATGACAGGTCGACGTCGAACACGACACCGCGCAGGTCGTAGACGCGGTGCCGGGTCACCTGGCCGATCGTGAACTTTGCCTCCATCCGCACCATGACAGCACGCTCGATGATCTCACGCCGCCGGCGAATGGGTCTGGCAGTTGGTCGGGCAGACGCGGGCGCAGGCGCCGCAGCCGATGCAGGCGCCGGTGTCGTGCATGACCATGATCTTCTTCTCGACCTCGTCATCCTCGTCGTCGTCGAGCTCGACGAACTCGCCCTCGTCGTTGATGCCCTTCAAGGTCATCACCTCGCGACCGCAGACCTTGTAGCAGCGGCCGCAGCCGATACACTTTCCGGCGTCGATGGCGACCAGATAGTCCGGCCGCCAATCGCGGCCGTCACGGGTTGAATTGGACATGATGACGGGTCCTCAAATCGGGCTTAGGCGGTCTCGAGCTTCTTCAGCTCGGCTCGCTTCTTCTCCAACTCGGCAAAGGCTTCATGCGCCTTCTGCGCCGTCGGCAGGATCTGGTCCCAGTTGATGGGCAGCTCCTCCGACAAGTCGTGCAGGTTCATCTTGGCATCCATGGCACGTGCCGACAGCTTCTTGATCTCGGCCTTCAGGGTATCCAGGTCGCTCATTGTCTCATCCTCGCCGTTTAGTAATTCGCGACGTCCTTGAACTTCTCGATCATCTCGACGCCGGCGTTGACGAACTTGTCGCCCTCGTCGGCCAGCTTGCCGAGATTGTCGAAGCCGAAGCGGTGCACGTCGCGCAGCTGCTTGTTGACCACGATCAGCCGGCCGCCGATCAGCACCATGCGGCCAAAGCCCTCGTGGCTCATCTTCAGCATCGGCGAGATCATCACGCCGGTGGCCTTCTCGATCGACAGCGCGACCGCGTTGAAGAACAGTTCGAGCCGCCAGATCGTCTCCGGATCGGGATCGCCGATGATCGGCAGCGCCCGCCGCTTCTCCTTGTCCAGGATGTAGGGCTCGAGCAGGTCGATGTCCTTCTTGCCCTCCCAGGCGCCGTGGGTGTCCTGGGCGCGCCAGACCTTGATGAGTTCCTTGACGAAGGGTCGCTGCTCGGCGGGTACCGTTTCGACTGCTACCGCGGTATCGGACATGTTGGTTTCCTCATTCCTCGAAATCGAGAACGCGTTCCTGGCCCTTGGCGAGCGCCTTGCGCAGCCAGGGCGGCGGCGTGCCAGCCAGAACGGCCTGCAGCTTGCCCAGGAGATCGCTGATCTCCTCGGGCTGATTGACCTTCATCGGATGGATGTTGTTGGCGACGACACGCGCGGCGCCGGAGCCGCCGATCGCGGCGACATAGAGGATCGCGCAATCCTTGATCGCCTCGATCTTCGGCGCCAGCTTGTCCTCGTTGCCGTCCTCCTTGAGATCGCCGTCGAACTCGATGCTCTCGACGAAGCGGTAGCCCTCGGGATCGAGGTCGTAAATCGCGATGTTCTTGGCCCAGCCGAAATGGGCGTCGACGCGTTTCAGATCCTGGGTAGCGAATGCGACTTTCATGTCGTCGGTCCTTTCTCCTGACACGTCAATGCAGTGGCGCCACGACGGCGGAGTCCAGCGGCGCCTGTTGGGAATCGGCCCAGGGATCGAGCCAGGTGTCCGGCGTCGGCTGATGGTTGTCCTCGCGATCGGCGATGATGAGATTGGCCAGCGCGAAGACGAGGTCGCGGGTACCGCGATAGCCGACCGTCAGCAAATGCCCTGCCCCGAGCCGGTCGAACATCGGGAAGCCGATCCGATAGAACGGGATTTTGAGACGCGCCGCAGCCTGACGGCCATGCGAATGCGTCATCATGAGACCGCAGTCGCGCGCCTTGGCGAGCGTCTCCAGGTCCTCGAGATCGCCGATCAGCACCTCCTCGCACGGCATGCGTTCGAGCACCGGCGACTGGGTCGTGGTGACGGCCACGGCAATTTGCGCACCCATGTCATGCAGCATGCTGGCGACATCGAACAGCAGATCCGGCTCGGCGCCGATCGCAAGCTTGCGGCCGCCGATGTGGAAATGGGCATCCAGCATGGCATCCGCGAGCTGGCCGCGCTGCCGGCGATATTTTGCCGGCACCGGACGCCCCGAGATATCGCTCAGGAACGTCATGAACTCGTCGTTCGGCAACAGCCCGCAGAGCCGCTCGAACAGCCGGTACGGCACGCCGGTCCTGGCCTGCATCGCCTCCGCCGCGCGCTTCATCTGCGCGCCGATCGCAATCGTCCAGGCCGCGCTGCCCATGGTCGCGATCTCTTCCAGCCCGATGCCGCCGATCGTGGTCGGCGTGAACTCGTCGGGAATGTGACCGTCGAGCGAGCCACCGATATCCGGCAGGAACGACGGCTCCAGGCCGAAATCCTCGAAGATCGTCCTGAGCTCCTCGATGTCGCCCGGCGTCAAATGGCAGCCCGGCAGCACGTTGACGCGGGCCGGATCGCGCCGCGTCGAGGTCGGCTTGTCGACCAGCACCTCGACCATCTTGGCGACTGTCTTGTCCCAGCCATCCTGGAACGCATCCTTGAAATCGGGCGTCGAGACATAGACCAGCGGGTAGGTCGCGAGCTCCGGATGCTTCTCGCGGATCAGCCTGATGTAGCCGTCGACGTCGTCCCCCTTGGTCTCGGTCACCCCGGTCGAGCAGATGCCGATGATCTCCGGCTTCTGCCTCTTATGGATGTTGAGGATCGCCTGCTCCACGTTCTCATAGCCGCCGAGCACGGTGGCGACCTCGCTCATCGCCGTCGTCTGCATCGGCACCGCTTCCTTGAAGTGGCGCACGAACAGCGTCAGCCCGAACGAGGTGCAGCCCTGCGAGCCGTGCAGCAGCGGCATCGCCCCGCGCAGGCCGAGGAAGGCGAACGCGCCACCGATCGGCTGGCTCATCTTGAGCGGGTTGACCGCGCACGCCTTCTTCCCAATGGTGACCTTGGCCATGAGCGTCGCCTACTCCGCCGCCTGCAGCAGCTCGGCCGGCGCCTTCTGTGCCGCCAGGATGTCCTCGACCCGGCCGGCGCATGCCCCGCAACCGCCGGAGGCGTTGGTGTGAGTGCGGACGCCGGCGACGTCGCTCAGACCATGAGTCTTGATGGCGTCCTCGATGGTGCCGAGATCGACCGACTTGCAGTGGCAGATCTTCTTGGCGCGGCGCGCGGCTTCCGCGGCAACCGGATCGGCGGCGAGCGCCGCGGCTTCCGCATTGGCCTGCGCGATCGCCCTCGCCTGCCAATTATTGTTGGCGGTCTCCCACGGCGCGCGCTTGCGCAGCTGCTCCCACATCGGGTTGTAGATCGCCTTGTCGATCTCCGCGACCAGCTTCACCATGCCGATATAGCCCATAAAGGCGTGCGAGCGCTCCTGGTTGATGTCGAGCCAGGGCATCGCGGCCTTGAGTGCCACGAACTGCGACTTGCCGCCGGACAGCATGATGTCGGCCTTGGCGTCCTTGAGCATCTTGTACATTTCGCGCGGCGCCATATCGTCGATCATGTGCGCGTCCTGGCCCATCAGCTCCTTGATGCGCTCCTTGTCCTCCTTGGTGGACTTCTTCACCGAGGTGCCGACCAGCTCCATGCCGGCCTCCTGCAGCGCCGCGACGACCGACCACGACTTCACGCCGCCGGTGATCAAGAGCACCTTCTTGCCGGTCAGCCGCTGCTTGAACGGCTCGATCGCGGCCCACGCCTTGGCCTCCTCACGGGCGATGACGGCCTCGGTGCGATCCAGCAGATCGGCCGGCGCGCCGCGCTCGACCAGCAGGCGCGCGATCTCGCGCAGCGAGTCCGAGGAGTCCTGGATGCCGTAGAACGAGCCCTCGAAGAACGGAATGCCGTAACGCTCCTCCATCTTGCGGGCGACGTTGATCATCGCCTTGGAGCACACCATCATCGCCGCACGGGCGCGGTGCGACGACGCCACATCCTTGTAGCGACCGTCGCCGGAGATGCAGGCGGAGATGCGAATGCCGAGCTCGTCGAACAGCGGCTTCACCTGCCAGAGCTCGCCGGACAGATTGTATTCGCCGATGATGTTGAGGTCGTAGGGCGTCGTGACCTCAGGCTCGACAGTGCCGATGACGTGATCGAGCAGCGCCTCGCCGGCGAGCTTGTTGCCGAGATTTTTCGGGCCGACGAAGCCGGGCGAATTGACGGGAATGCAGGGCTTGCCGAACTTCGCGGAGGCCGCCTTGCAGACCGCGTTGATGTCATCGCCGGTCATGGCGGGCACGCAGGTCTGGTAGACGAAGACCGCCGGCGGATCGTACTTCTCGATGATTTCCTTGATCGCCTTGTACAGGCGCTTCTCGCCGCCGAACACGACGTCGGTCTCGTTGATGTCGGTGGTGAAGCCGGTGCGCCAGATCTGGGATCCAGAGGAGGCCGCACCGCGGTTGTCCCAGGAATTTCCTTCGCAGGCGATCGGTCCGTGCACGAGATGCGCGACGTCGGTCAGCGGCTGCAATGCGACCTTGGCGCCGTCGAAGGCGCAGCCACCGGCCGCGCCGCCCGGCTGCAGCTGCTTGGTGCAACCCTTCTTGCGCTCGGCCTCGGACTTGTTGGCGTTCTTGCCGCAACCCGGCTCGTTGAAGACGTTCTGGATCGTGGCCGAAAGCGAGCTCATTGGCTTCTCCTGTTGACGACCGATTGCGCGTCTTTCGAAAGACAAGGCTCAGGCACGACATGCCTCCCCTTGAGCCCTGCTCCCAACATCGAAACGCGGCGGCCCCGGAAGGCCGCCGCGCCGTCACTCAGCGGATGATATCGAAGCTGTAGTCCGACTTGGCCGGCACGTTGGTGTTGCGGTCGATCTCGTCGAAGATCTTGTCGAGGATCGTGACCAGCACGTTCAGGCCGCCCTGATAGCCCCACACCGGATAGCGGTGCTTGTGGTGGCGATCGAAGATCGGGAAGCCGATGCGGATCAGCGGGGTGCCAGTGTCGCGCTCCAGATACTTGCCGTAGGTGTTGCCGATCAGGAAGTCGACCGGCTCGGTGAACAGCAGCGAGCGCATGTGCCACAGATCCTTGCCGGGATACACGTGGCAGTTCTTGCCGAACGGCGAGCTATCGAACACGGCCTGCACCTTCTCGGCCCACTCCTTGTTGCCGTTGGTGGCGAGCACATGGGTCGGCTCGGCGCCGAGCTCGAGCAGGAACGCGGCGAGGCCGAGGCAGAGATCCGGGTCGCCGTAGATCGCGAACTTCTTGCCATGGATGTGCGCGCTGGAGTCGGCGATCGCGTCGACCAGGCGGCCGCGCTCGAGGGCGATCGATTCCGGGATCTCCTTGCCGGTGATGCGCGACAGCGCCATCACGAAGGCGTCGGTGCCGGTGACGCCGACCGGATGGTGGAACGAGACCACTTCCTGGCCGTGGCTCTTGATCAGCGGCAGGGTCTTCTCGGTGCAATAGTGCTGCATCGAGATGGTCGCCTTGGCGTGGACGGCGTTGGCCGCGTCCTCCAAGGTCGTGCCGCCATCATACATGCGGAACTCGCCGTCGGTCGGGGTGTCGAACACGTTCGAGTTGTCGCCGAGGATCGTGTATTCGATCCCCATTTCCTCGAAGATGTGCTTGACCTCGCGGATATTGCCGACAGTGTAGCCGTCGAAGCCGCCGATGAAGTTGATCTTCTCGTTCGGAACGCGCTCAAGCTTCGGCGCGGTGCCGGCCTTGCCGTCCCAAAAGTGCTCCAGGATTCCTTTCATCGCGTTGTCGTAGCCGGTGACGTGGCTGCCGACGAAGGCGGGGGTGTGGGCGAAGGGCACGTCGAACTCGGCCGGAACCGAGCCCTTTTCCTTCGAGGTCTTGATGAAGGCGTTGAGGTCGTCACCAATGACTTCCGCCATGCAGGTGGTGGAGACCGCGATCATCGACGGCTTGTACATGTTGTAGGCGTTGGCGAGGCCGTCGATCATGTTGTTGAGGCCGCCGAACACCGCTGCGTCCTCGGTCATCGACGACGACACGCAGGAGCTTGGCTCCTTGAAGTGGCGCGACAGATGGCTGCGGTAGTAGGCCACGCAACCCTGCGAGCCGTGCACGAACGGCAGCGTCTTCTCGAAGCCGACGGCGACGAACACGGCGCCGAGCGGCTGGCAGGCCTTGGCCGGATTGACCGTCAGCGCCTCACGGGCAAAATTCTTCTCGCGATATTCGGGCGTCTTGGCCCATTCGCGGATGCGCTCGACCTCGGCGGGATCGCGCGGATTCTCGAACATCTTCTTCTTGTTCGCCAGCATCTGCTGGTATTCGGGACCACGGAAAAGCTCGAAGTGATCGAGCACATGTTCGGCACTCTGCGTCATGGGATAACCCTCTCTATTTTCCTGTGTCGATCAGGGAGCGCTGGCTCTCCGCCGAAGGAGAGCCAGGCCGTGGGTGGTGGTGCTTACTCGGCCGCCTGGAGCAACGGCTTGGGCACCTGCTTCCAGGGCGCCTTTGCCATCTTCCAGACCGGCGAGTTGATGGCCATGTCCATGTCGCGGGCGAAGATCGCAAACCCGTCGTAGCCATGGTAGGGACCCGAGTAGTCCCAGGAGTGCATCTGGCGGAACGGCACGCCCATCTTCTGGAACACGTACTTTTCCTTGATGCCCGAGCCGACCAGGTCCGGCTGGACCTTCTCGACGAACTTCTCGAACTCGTAGCCGGTCACGTCGTCATAGATCAGCGTGCCGTCCTTGACGTAGTGCTGGGCGGTGCGCTGATAGTCGTCGTTGTGGCCGAACTCGTAGCCGGTGCCGACGACCTCCATGCCGAGGTCTTCATAGGCGCCGATCACGTGGCGCGGGCGCAGGCCGCCGACGAACAGCATCACGGTCTTGCCTTCGAGGCGCGGCCGGTACTTGGCGATCACGGCATCCATCAGGGGCTGGTACTTGGCGATGACGCGCTCGGCACCCTCCTTGATCTTGTCGTCGAAATAGCTGGCGATCTTGCGCAGCGATTCGGCGATCTTGCTCGGCCCGAAGAAATTGTATTCGCACCACGGAATATTGTACTTCTCTTCCATGTGACGCGAGATGTAGTTCATCGAGCGGTAGCAGTGCAGCACGTTCAGCTTCGCCTTCGGCGTCGCCTCGAGCTCGGCCAGCGAGCCGTCGCCCGACCACTGGGCAATCACGCGCAGACCCATCTCCTCGAGCAGGATGCGCGACGACCAGGCGTCGCCGCCGATGTTGTAGTCGCCGATGATCGCGACGTCATAGTCCGATGGCTCGAAGCGCGGCGCGGCGTCGGCCGGGATCTTGTCGAACACCCAGTCCCGGATCGCGTCGTTGGCGATGTGGTGGCCGAGCGACTGCGACACGCCGCGGAAGCCTTCGCAGCGGACGGGAACGATGGTCTTGCCGTCATACTCCTTCGACTTGACCTTGGAGACCGCCTCGATGTCGTCGCCGATCAGGCCGATCGGGCATTCCGACTGCACGGTGATGCCGTTGTTCAGCGGAAACAGCTCCTGGATCTCGTCCATGATCTTGGCGAGCTTCTTGTCGCCGCCGAACACGATGTCCTTCTCCTGGAAGTCGGAGGTGAACTGCATCGTCACGAAGGTGTCGATGCCGGTCGTGCCGATGTAGTAGTTGCGGCGCGCCGCCCAGGAGTACTGGCCGCAGCCGACCGGGCCGTGGCTGATGTGAATCATGTCCTTGATCGGGCCCCACACCACGCCCTTGGAGCCGGCGTAGGCGCAGCCGCGAATGGTCATGACGCCGGGGATCGACTTGATGTTCGACTTGACGCCGCAGTCGGACTTGCCGTTCTCGTGCACGTTGAGGTGCTTGGCGCGACGCTTGGCAGTCTTCTCCGGATAGACCTTCAAGACCTCGGCGATCAGTTCCTTGTTGCGTGCCTTGATCTCGGCCACGCTTTGTTTCTCGATGACGCTCATCTGGCTTTTCCTCGATGATCGGTTGCGGGGGTCATCCGGCCCTTAGAGATCATGGGCCGGATGACCGGTGGCGGTTACGCCGTGGCGGCGAGCTCGGAGGCGGTCTTGCCGATCTGGCTCTCGTCGACCGCCTTCATGATGCCGTGCTCCATCAGCATGTCCTCGAGCTCGTCCATCGTGATCGGGGTCGGGATGATGCCCTTGCCGCCGTTGGCGTGGATCTTCTGCGCCAGCGAGCGATAGTGGCCGGCCTGAACCGAGTCCGGCGCATATTCCAGAACGGTCATGCGGCGCAGCTCGGCGTGCTGCACGATGTTGTCGCGCGGCACGAAGTAGATCAGCTGGGTGCCGAGCTTCTTCGCCAGAGCCTCCGCCAGCTCCAGCTCCTTGTCGGTCTGGCGCTCGTTGCAGACCAGGCCGCCCAGGCGCACGCCGCCGGAGTTGGCATACTTCAGAATGCCCTTGGAGATGTTGTTGGCGGCATACATCGCCATCATCTCGCCGGACATCACGATGTAGATCTCCTGCGCCTTGTTCTCGCGGATCGGCATCGCGAAGCCGCCGCAGACCACGTCGCCGAGCACGTCGTAGGACACGTAGTCGATGTCCTCATAGGCGCCGTTCTCTTCCAGGAAGTTGATCGAGGTGATGACGCCGCGGCCGGCGCAACCGACGCCCGGCTCCGGACCACCGGACTCGACGCAACGGATGTCGCGATAGCCGACCTTCATGACCTCCTCGATCTCGAGGTCCTCGACGCTGCCCGCAGCAGCGGCCAGGCTGAGGATGGTGTCCTGCGCCTTGGCGTGCAGGATCAGGCGGGTCGAATCCGCCTTCGGATCGCAGCCGACGATCAGGATCCGGTGGCCCATCTCGGCGAGTGCCGCGAGGGTGTTTTGTGACGTCGTCGACTTGCCGATGCCGCCTTTGCCGTAGAATGCGATTTGTCGCAGCGCTGCCATGATGCTCTCCATCAACCGATTGCCAATGTCTCGCATGCACCTTGCATCGCGAGACCGCGTCCTCTCTCCAGAACCGGCAGACGGGTTATTGGGAAGGAGAGCATCGCTCGTCCGAAGCGTCGGCGTGCACTCAGCCCTCAACCTTTGCCTGAGCCCAGTTTTGCAACGGCTGTGCCAGAGCTTTGGAATCGTTAAAAAGGCCATGTTTTGAAAGAGATGCGGCCAAGCTCGGCGCTAGGATGTACTTGTTGCAAATCCGACATCGGGGGTTTTCACCCGACGCTCCCGCGCCGTGCTGTCCGAAACGACACATGCCGCCGCGGCTCCGAGCGGCGCTTCCGTAGCGAACACCGGGGGAGCGCTCGCGTGAGGCCGGCCAGGAGCGGCGGTACGGAGTTTGCTTGATGTAGATCAAACCCGCTTTCGAACGGGCCAGCAGGAGTACTATTGATGGCGAGCAAGACGCGCGTCTTTGTCATTGAAGCCGATCAGGTGATCCGCTCGGCGCTCGGCTACATTCTCAGTGAGCGTCACGAGACCTTCACCTTCGCGGAGACCGCCGACGCATTGACCAAGGCCGCACGGACCACGCCCGACGCCGTCCTCATCGGGATGAGCATCCTGGAGGACGACGGCGCCGAGACGGTCGGCATGCTCGCCAGGACGATGCATCAGGCCGGCATCATCGTGGTCGCAGGATCGACCAAGTCGCCGCTCGCGCTGGCCGGCCTGCGGCAGGGCGCGGAAGCCATCATCGCCAAGCCGATCACCTTCGACGGCGTCACGCACGCGGTCGATTCCGTGCTGGCGCGGCGCGGTAGCGAGCCGGGCCTGACGGCATAGCTGGCCCTGGTATCCACGGAGATCAGCCGATGACGAGGAGGGGATGATGTTGAAGATGACCCAGACCGCGACGCCGGGGGCACCGGACATCGAGGACATCGTCGAGAATTTCGCGCTGCTCGACGACTGGGACGACCGCTACCGTTACGTGATCGAGTTGGGCCGCGGCCTGCCGCCGCTGCCCGATGCCGACCGCAATGATGGCAACAAGGTGCAGGGCTGCACCAGCCAGGTCTGGCTTGCCACCACAGTGCGGCACGACGCCGCAGTGCCGGCGCTCGACTTCATCGGCGACAGTGACGCCCACATCGTCCGCGGCCTGGTCGCGATCCTGCTCGCGATGGTGTCCGGCCGCACCGCATCCGAGATCCTCGCCGCCGATCCGATCGCGCTGTTCGAGAAACTCGGCCTGCGCGAGCATTTAACCCCGCAGCGCTCCAACGGTTTCCGCTCGATGGTGAGCCGCATCAGAGCCGACGCCCAGGCGGCGCTCGCGGCGGCGGCGTAGGTTTGGTTGTTTGATTGCTGCTTTGACTGATCGCGCGTATCGCGGCGAACTCGGTGCACCCTCTCCCCTTGTGGGAGAGGGGGGAGGCCGAAGGCAGCCGGGTGAGGGGTCTCTCGGCGCACTCAGAAGATCATGGCTCGCGGAGACGACCCCTCACCCGAGCGATTCCAGGGCTGGTAGCGGTGCTGCCCTCTCCCACAAGGGGAGAGGGCGCATCAACGAGCAGCGCTTCTTCGCGATCACTGCGTGTAGTAAAAGGCGCCTCTACGAAAAGAATTCCTGCGCCTTCTTCAGCGCCCGCACCAGCACGTCGACCTCTTCCCGCGTGTTGTACATCGCGAACGACGCCCGGCACGTCGCGGTGACGCCGAAGCGCTCCAGCAGCGGCATGGCGCAATGGGTGCCGGCGCGGACGGCGACGCCGGAGCGGTCGATGACGGTGGCGAAGTCGTGCGCATGCGCGCCCTGCATCTCGAACGAGACGATGGCGCCCTTGTCGGCGGCGTTGCCGATGATGCGCAGCGAGTTGATCTCGCGCAACTGCTCGGTGGCATAGGCGACGAGGTCATGCTCATGCGCGGCGATGCGCTGCTTGCCGATGGAGGCGACGTAGTCGATCGCAGCCCCCAGCCCGGCGGCTTCCACGATCGGTGGCGTGCCGGCCTCGAAGCGGTGCGGCGGATCGCCATAGGTCACCCAGTCGCGCGAAACCTCGCGGATCATCTCGCCGCCGCCGTTGAACGGCGGCATCGACGCCAGGAGCTCGCGCTTGCCATAGAGCGCGCCGATGCCGGTCGGGCCGTAGATCTTGTGCCCGGTGATGCAATAGAAATCCGCATCGAGATCGCGGACGTCGACCTCCATGTGCACGGCGGCCTGCGAGCCGTCGATCAGCACCGGGATGCCGCGCGCATGCGCGATGCGGATGACCTCCTTGACCGGCACGACCGTGCCGAGCACGTTCGACATCTGCGTCATCGCCACCATCTTGGTGCGCGGCGTCAGCAGCTTTTCGAATTCGTCGAGCAGGAAATTGCCGTCGTCGTCGACAGGAGCCCATTTGAGCACGGCGCCCTGGCGCTCCCGGAGGAAATGCCAGGGGATGATGTTGGCGTGGTGCTCCATGATCGAGAGCACGATCTCATCGCCCGGCCCGATCCGCTCGCGGCCGAAGGTCTGCGCGACCAGGTTCACGGCTTCCGTGGCGCCGCGCGTGAAGATGATCTGCTCAGGGCTTTCGGCATTCAGGAACGACGCCACCTTGCCGCGGGCGCCCTCATAGGCCTCGGTGGCGGCGTTGGCGAGATAATGCAGCCCGCGATGCACGTTGGCGTATTCGGACGTATAGACCTGGTTCATCCGGTCCAGTACGGCCTGCGGCTTCTGCGCCGACGCCGCGTTGTCGAGATAGACCAGCGGCTTGCCGTGCACCTGCATGCCGAGGATCGGAAAGTCCGCACGGATGCGGCCAACGTCGTAGCCGCTTCCGTTCACCGCTGCATGCATCACCTACTCCCGTTGTCCGAGCCAGCCCAGCATCGCTTCGGTCAACGCCGCCCGCACGCTCTCATCGGCGGCGCCTTCGATGATCTCGCCAACGAAGGCCTGGATCAGCAGCGCCTTGGCTTCCTTGGGCGGAATGCCGCGCGCCATCAGATAGAACAGCAGCTCGTCGTCGATCGCGCCGGTCGTGGTGCCGTGGCCGCACTGCACGTCGTCGGCGAAGATCTCGAGCTCCGGCTTGCTGTCGGCCTCGGCCTCGTCGGACAATAGCAGCGCCCGCGACATCATCTTGGCGTCGGTCTTCTGCGCGCCGGGACTAACCGTGATCTTGCCCTGGAAAACCGCGCGCGCGGTGTCGCCGACGACCGCCTTGAAGGTCTCGCGGCTCTGGCAGTTCTCGGCTGCGTGCTCGATCGCCAAGGTCGTGTCCGCATGCTGGGTGCCCGACAGCAGCGATCCGCCGCGGATGTCGGCAACAGTGCCCTCACCCGCGATATGCACGAACAGCTGGTTGCGCACCAGGCTGCCGCCGGCGACGAAGCCAAGCTGATTGAAGGTCGCACGCGCGCCGATATTGGCGAGCAGCGAGGAGATGTGCAGCGCGCTGTTGCCCTCCCGGGTCACCTTGACATGGTCGATCCGCGCCTCGTCGCCGACGACGAGCTGCATCGCGGTGTTGACTTGATATTCGCTTCCGTCGGGCCCCTGATGCGACTCGACGATGGTGGCGCTGGCCCCAGTTCCGATATTGACCAGCGACCGCGTGTACATCGAGGTTGCGACCCAATTGGTCGTGACGAATGCGACGTGGACTGGCCGGCTCAGCGCCGTGCCCGGCGCCACCAGGATCACGACGCCATTGGCAGCCAGCGCGGTGTTGAGCGCCAACGCCGGATCGTCGTCAGGCACGACGGGGCCGAGACGCTGCGACAGCAGCGGCTTGTCGGCGGCGAGCGCGTCGGCCATCGGCTGGATGGTGAGGCCCGGCTCAAGATCGGCGAGGTCGGACAGCTCGGGCACGAAGGCACCGTCAACGATCATCAGCTTGCGGAAGCCAGCGCCCGCGAACAAGTCGCTCGCCTCGCGCGCCTTGGTTTTTGCCGCGTCGTCGGGCAGCGAGGCGAGCCGCTTGGCCTCCTTCATCTGCGTGCGCAAATCGGTGTAGCGCCACGCCTCGACGCGCCGGTGCGGCAGGCCGACCGCATTGAAACGGTCGAACGCAGCAGCGCGCACCGCGGTGATCTCCTCGCCGCCCGGCAGATAGCGGCGGGCGCCCTGATACAGATCGGCCAGTCCGAGTTCGGCCTTGGTCTTGCGGATCACGACGCCCATGTTCGTCCTCCCCGGCGCCTTACGCCGCTTCGCTCTGGTACTGGGCGTAGCCGGTCGCCTCGAGCTCGCGCGCGAGGTCTTTGCCGCCGGTGCGGACGATGCGGCCCGCCGCGAACACATGGACGATGTCGGGCACGATGTAGTCGAGGAGCCGCTGATAGTGGGTGATCACGATCATGCCTCGCTCGGCGGAGCGCAGCGCGTTGACGCCGTTGGCGACGACCTTCAGCGCGTCGATGTCGAGGCCGGAATCGGTCTCGTCGAGCACGCAGAGCGACGGCTGCAGCAGCGCCATCTGCAGGGTCTCGTTGCGCTTCTTCTCGCCGCCGGAGAAGCCGACATTGAGCGGCCGCTTCAGCATGTCGGCATCGATGTTCAGCGTCTTGGCGATCTCGCGCACCCGCTTGATCAGGTCCGGCGAGGACAGCTCCTCCTCGCCGCGCGCCTTGCGCTGGGCGTTGAAGGCGGCCCGCAGGAAGGTGAGCGTCGCGACGCCGGGGATCTCCAACGGATATTGGAACGCGAGGAACACGCCCTTGGCGGCGCGCTCGTCGGCGGACATCGCCAAGAGGTCCTCGCCATTGAGATAGACCTCGCCGGCCGTGACCTCGTAGCCGGGCTTGCCGGCGAGCACATAGGACAGCGTCGACTTGCCGGCGCCGTTCGGGCCCATGATGGCGTGGATCTCGCCCTTGTTCACGGTCAGGTCCAGGCCCTGGATGATCTTCCGTCCGCCTGCGATCTCGGCATGGAGCCCCTTGATTTCGAGCAAGGCCGTCATCGAACACTCCTTCTGATGCTGTCGCGACGCGACGCCGTCATCCAACCGATCCTTCGAGGCTGATCGAGATCAGCTTCTGCGCCTCGACCGCGAACTCCATCGGCAATTGCTGCAGCACGTCCTTGACGAAGCCGTTGACGACGAGCCCCACCGCCTCCTCTTGGGAAAGGCCGCGCTGGATGCAGTAGAACAGCACGTCCTCGGAGATCTTCGACGTCGTGGCCTCGTGCTCGAACACCGCGGAGGAGTTCTTGGCCTCGATGTAGGGCACGGTGTGCGCGCCGCATTTGTCGCCGATCAAGAGCGAGTCGCAGGCGGTGAAGTTGCGCGCGCCGGAGGCCTTGCGATGGGCGCTGACCAGGCCGCGATAGGTGTTCTGCGACTTGCCGGCGGCGATGCCCTTGGAGATGATCCGGCTCGACGTGTTCTTGCCGAGATGGATCATCTTGGTACCCGAGTCGACCTGCTGGAAGCCGTTGGAGATCGCGATCGAATAGAACTCGCCGCTGGAATTGTCGCCGCGCAGGATGCAGCTCGGATATTTCCAGGTGATCGCCGATCCCGTCTCGACCTGGGTCCAGGAGATCTTCGAATTTGTGCCGCGGCAGTCACCACGCTTGGTGACGAAATTATAGATGCCGCCGACGCCTTCGGAATTGCCGGGATACCAGTTCTGCACCGTCGAATATTTGATCTCGGCATCATCCAGCGCGACCAGCTCGACCACGGCGGCATGCAGCTGGTTCTCGTCGCGCTGCGGGGCCGTGCAGCCTTCGAGATAGGAGACGTAGGCGCCCTTGTCGGCGATGATCAGGGTGCGCTCGAACTGGCCGGTGTTGCGCTCGTTGATGCGGAAGTAGGTCGACAGCTCCATCGGGCAGCGCACGCCCGGCGGGATGTAGACGAACGAGCCGTCGGAAAACACCGCCGAATTCAGCGTCGCGAAATAGTTGTCGGTGGTGGGCACCACCGTGCCAAGATATTTTTGGACGAGGTCGGGATGCTCGCGTAGCGCTTCGGAGATCGGCATGAAGATCACGCCGGCCTTCTTCAGTTCCTCCTTGAACGTCGTCGCCACCGACACCGAGTCGAACACGGCATCGACGGCGATCTTGCTGCGCGGCGCCGCGGCCTCGCCGTCGACATCCGCTTCCGCCGCCGCAGGCCGCTCGACGCCTTCGAGGATCTCGACCTCGCGCAGGGGAATGCCGAGCTTCTCGTAAGTCTTCAGGATCTCCGGATCGATCTCGTCGAGCGAGGCGACCTTCTTCTTCGGCTTCGGTGCCGCGTAGTAATAGAGATCTTGATAGTCGATCTTCGGGTATCCGACGCGCGCCCAGGTCGGCTCGGTCATCGTCAGCCAGCGGCGGTACGCCTCCAGCCGCCATTCGAGCATCCAGGCCGGCTCGTTCTTCTTGGCCGAGATGAAGCGGATCGTGTCTTCCGACAGCCCCTTCGGAGCCTTCTCGGACTCGATGACGGTCTCGAATCCGTAGCGATATTGATCGACGTCGATGCCCTTGACCCGATCAATAGTCTCCTGAACCGCTGCCATCTCTCACTCCGCTTGCAATGTTTCCGTCGCGGCCCGCGTCAGGCGGGCACGCAGGTGTCCGGCACCGGACAGACGGCAGCGCATTGCGGCGCGTCGAAGTGGCCCTCGCACTCCGTGCACTTCTTCGGATCGATGATGTACATGTCGTTCTTCAGCCGGATGGCCGCATTCGGACATTCGAACTCGCAAGCCCCGCAGACCGTGCATTGTGAGGCGATGATCTTGTAGGTCATGTGCAGCTCCCCGCGATCCCTGCGACATCGGACGACGTCATTCACGGGGTATCTTTCAAGCCGCGTGCCAGAGAGCATTTGGTTGATTTCTAAGGAGGATTCTAAAGATCGCTACGCCGGTCAGCTGTCGCTCTCCCGACAGCATGTCGCAAGTGCGACAGGCCGCATGAAGTCGCGTGCGCGTTTGGGTCGAGCCCCCGCCACGAAGGCAGTGAGCTCCCCTCCCCCCTGCGGGGAGGGGAGCCGACCGTCGCCGGGGCGCGATCTCGAGTTTCACGACTATCGTTACGCGGGCGACAGCATGCACGTGAAAAAAAAAGGGGCGCGCCATCTGCGCGCCCCTCATGAGACCCAACCCGCTCAGAACCGCTTGACCTCGATATTGTGCTTCTTCAGCGCGTAGCCGATCTGACGCGGCGTGAGGCCGAGCAGGCGCGCGGCCTTGGCCTGGACCCAGCCGGACCGCTCCATCGCCTGCACGATGCGGTCGCGCTCCGGCACCGCGCCGCCCTCCGTGCTCTCGGAATACTCGCCGTCATCGGCATCGATGACCGGCAACTCGACGGGAGCCTCGATCGGCGCCGACGTCCGCGGCAGGATCGGCAGCGGCACCATGGGCTGGCCGCGCGGCGGCGGCGGGGTTACCGTGTTGCCCTTCCACAGGATCGCCGACATGCACTCGTTGCGGCTGCAGGCGAAGTCGTCCATGCTGATCGCCGAGCCCGTTGCCATGGTCGCGGTCCGTTGCACGCAGTTCTCCAGCTCGCGCACATTGCCGGGGAAGCCGCAATGCATCAGCACCTCGATCGCGCTGACGTCGAACGTCAGGTCGCGCTCGTTCTCGCAATTGAAGCGGCGCAGGAACTCGCGCGCCAGCTGCGGAATGTCGCTGCGACGCTCGCGCAACGGCGGCAATTTGATCGGCACCACGCTGATCCGGTAGTAGAGGTCGGCGCGGAACTCGTTGCGCGACACCGCCTCCTCGAGGTTGCGGTTGGTGGCGGTGACGATGCGGACATCGACCTTGATGGTCTGATTGCCGCCGACGCGCTCGAACTCCTGCTCCTGCAACACGCGCAGGAGCTTGGCCTGGAACGCCGGCGAGATCTCGCCGATCTCGTCGAGGAACAAGGTGCCCTTGTCGGCCAGTTCGAAGCGGCCCTTGCGCGCGTTGATCGCGCCGGTGAAGGCGCCCTTCTCATGGCCGAACAGCTCCGACTCCAGCACCGTCTCTGGCAATGCGGCGCAGTTGATCTTGATGAACGGCCGCTTCGCGCGATTGGACAGTTCATGGATCGCCTTCGCCACCAGCTCCTTGCCAGTGCCCGATTCTCCGCGCAGCAGCACCGGCGCATTCGACTTGGCGACGACGTTGATCTTCTCCAACAATGCGCGCAGCGCCGGGCTGTCGCCGACGATGCCGTCGACCAGCACCTTCTTGCGATCCTTCGGCGCCGGCTTCAGCTCCGACAGCTCCTTCTGCAGCCGGTGGCTTTCCGCCATCAGCCGCTCGCGGTCACGCGCGACGACCCGATGAAGCTTGATGGTCTGGCCGATCAGGTTGGCGACCATGGTCAGGAAGCGAACGTCGGAATCGAGCCGGAACACGGCGCGGCCGTCCCAGACACGGTCGATCGTCAGCGTGCCGACGACGCGCTGGTCGATGCGGATGGGAACGCCAAGGAAGGACACGCGGGTGTCGGCACCGACGCCGAGCGTCACCGCGTCGGCGGCGCTGAAGGCGGGATGATCGGCGACGTTCTCCGCGATCAGCGGCACGGCGGTGGCGACGATCTGGTCGATCGCCTTCTGCGGCAGACGTTCGCGATAGCGCTGATCGCTGCCTTCGCTCCACCCGGCCCCGACTGCGAGATCGGGAATGCCGTCATCGGCGAGCAGCGACACCACGCCGTGGCGCATCTGCATGAAGGACTGCAGCAGGTTGACGACATTGGCGAGGGTGATCTCCAACCGCGTCGGCGCCGCCAGGATCTTCGAGATTTCGAAAATGCCCGTCAGGGCGATCTCGCTGAGCGGGATCGGAGCGGCGTTGGACCTGACGTCCTGAGCTTCGACCTGACGTGTTTCCGTTTGGACCATGGCCGCTTCTCTGATCGTCACGAACGCCTCGGTGAAGCCGCCCGTGATTGTAGATGTTCTAACATCCTCCCCCAACTGCAGATGATTGTCGTGCCTAACTTTGCTGCATTGCCGCAGAAGTAGTGTGCAACGGACAGAACAGAAAAGCTGCAGGCTTTCATGATGTTAACAAATGAGTTTGCACCCGTCACGATGCGTGCATTGCACGTCACCGCGGGCGGCAAAGACGGTGCGCCTAACGATTTCGCGTTGTCTTCTCGACACCTAATATCCGCGCATTCGTCGGCCTGTTTGCGACCGGATCGCAACGGACAACACTGAACACCAACTTTCCACCGTCGGCCCGCCGCTCGTCGCCTTCGGCTGCAAGCCATGGGTATGACGTGTTCACATCCGCGTGTCGGCAGCGCGCGGCTGTGATCAACCTAGAGGTGCTGCCCCCCGTTGATCTGGATCTCCTCGCCGGTCACGTAGCTCGCCGCATCCGAGCACAGGAAGAACAGCACCTTGGCGACCTCCTCCGGAGCGCCGATCCGGCGCATCGGGATCAGCGGCGAGAACCGCGCCTCGGTCTCCGGGGACACCATCTCGGTCTTGATCTCGCCCGGCGCGATGGCGTTGACGCGGATGCCATGCGGCGCGAAGTCGTGCGCCATCTCGCGGGTCAGGCAGGCGAGCGCCGCCTTCGAGGTCGCATAGGCGGTGCCCGCAAACGGATGGACGCGGGTGCCGACGATCGACGTCACGTTGACGACCGCGCCCTGCCCGCGCTTCAGCTCCTCGAACAGCCCGCGCGCGAGCAAGATCGGTCCGAGAAAGTTAACGTGAAAGACGGTCATCCAGGTCTCGACCGAAGTCGACAGAGAATCCAGCCGGCCGCCGTCGCCGGCCTTCGGAGAGATCGCGGCATTGTTGATCAAGGCATGCAGCGGCGCGCCGTCGAGCCGCTGCTTGATGTCGGCAATCGCGCGCGGGATCGCCTTGCGATCGCTGAGATCGACCTGGACGTGGTTGTCGGGACCGGCGTCCCACGGACAGCGAGCACCGTCGAACGGCTGGCGCGAGCAGGTGATGATGCGCCAGCCGGCGTCGGAGAACAGCTTTGCGGTCGCATGACCGATGCCGCGCGAGCCGCCGGTCAGCACGAGCGTTTTCTGCTCAGCGCGCGCGGGCCGCTCGGCGGCCGCCATGTCTCGATGGAACGGGCACGCCGCGATGGTCTCGGCCGCCGCCATGGCGGGCTCGCGGACGTCCTGGTCGAGAACGAGACTCACGTCATCCGTCCTGATCCTGCGCCGCAACGCCACCAGGACGCCGGCTGCCAAGCTTCGGCTGCTGCCTTTGCCTCAGACGTGGTCTGGGCGCAGGCTCCGCGACGATCGGAAATATCAGCGGTATTGCCATGCGCCGGTTGTGCAGATTCCGGGCCAGCGAAAACGGCGGGCAAAGCAGCCCTTTTCTGTCGGGTTCGCGACAGATTGGCGCGTTCTGGACACATCCAGCGTCGGCTTTGTGCTGCGTCCTTTGCAAGACCTTCAAAGAGCGATCGTTTTCAAAACGATGGCTGATGGTCCAACTCTTGCTCGACGCATTTGAACGGGACGGCTTGCCAGCCGCACGACGACAGCCACGAGACGCCAACGCCGTATGAACCGGGACATCGGGACGAATGCAGTGCGCTTCGCCGTGGTCCTCGGGACCAACGACGTCGCGTCCGCGATCGGCGTGCATCTGCATCGTGCGGGCTTCTGCGTGGTGCTGTCGCATGATCCCAATCCGCCGGTCATGCGCCGCAAGATGGCGTTTCACGACGCCCTGTTCGGCGACACCGTCCGCATCGAGAACGTGACCGGCGAGCGCATCGAGAGCACGATGGAGGTGTTCAAGGCGCTCGGCGATCCCCGGCACGTCCTGGTCACCCCGCTCGGGTTGCTCGATCTCCTGCCGGTCCGTACCATCGACGTCCTGATCGACGCGCGGATGCAGCGGCGCGAGGTGACCCCGAATTTGCGCGGCATGACGCGGCTCTCGATCGGCATCGGTCCGGGCTTCTCGCCATCAGCCAATTGCGATATCGCGATCGAGACCCGGCCGGACCGGCTCGGCCAGATCGTGCGCGAGGGCTGGACGCTGGCAACGGATGATGTGGGCGCGCTCGTCGGCGTCGAGCGCCTGGTGCGTTCGCCGCATGAGGGCCGATGGCATACCCCGATCGAGATCGGCACGCGCATCTACAAGGGCTTCGTGATCGGCCATCTCTCCGGCGCACCGGTCACGGCCCCTTATGACGGCATCCTGCGCGGCATCGTCCGCGACGGCAGCGACGTGCCGGCCGGCATCGCGCTCGCCGAGATCGATCCACGTGGCCGCCATGCGCAGTGGACCGGGATCGATGCGCAGGGACAGGCGCTCGCCCAGGCGACGCTGGCCGCAATACGGCTGCACGCCGCAAACTGCATCAGGACGAGCGCGAGCGTGCCCGCCGATCAGATCGTTTCGAACGATTCTGATTAGCCCGTATCCGACGCGCCGGCCTTGGCATCCCGGTTGCTTATCGTTTGCAGGAGCGAGCAACAGCCATGATCATCTGTTCCTGCAACGTCATCAGCGACACGGCCATTCGCAACATCGTCACGGCGGCCGACATCACCTTCGGCTCGCCGGCGCAAGTGTATGATTGTCTCGGCTGCACGGTCCAATGCGGCCTCTGCTCACGCTCGGTGAAGCGGATCCTCGACGAGCGGCAGGGTGATACGGCCGCTGCGGCGGTGTGGCCGGTGCAGGCCGAGCCCGCGCCGTGCGCGATGATGTCCGCCGCGTAGCACCGGCACGGCTTATGACGTGCCGACGTCACGCACTTGTCGGATGTCGGACAAATGCGACAGCAGACGATGTGCACCGGTCTCAGATGAACGGCTTGCCGCCGGTGACGGCAACCGTCGTCCCCGACGTGTAGCTCGACAGGGGATCAGCGAGCATCACATAGGCGGTCGCCAACTCGGCCGGCTGACCGGCACGCTTCATCGGCACCTGCTGGCCAAAGCTCTTCACCTTCTCCTCCGGCATGGTCGAAGGGATCAGCGGCGTCCAGATCGGACCGGGGGCCCCGGCGTTGATCCGGATGCCCTTCTCGGCCAGCAACTGCGCAAGTCCGCCGGTGAAGTTCTGAATGGCGCCCTTGGTGACAGCATAGGCCAGCAGACCGGGGTTGGGCATGTCGGCATTGATCGACGCGGTGTTGACGATCGCGCTGCCCGGCTTCATGTGCGGCACCGCCGCCTTGGTCAGGTAGAACATCGCATGGATGTTGGTGCGGAAGGTCAGCTCCCACTCCTCGTCGGAAATGTCGCCGATGTCGCTGAAGGATGCCTGATGCGCGGCGTTGTTGACGAGAATGTCGAGGCCGCCCAGTTCGTCGACGGCGCGCTGGATGATGGCGCGGCAATGCCTGGCGTCCTGGATGTCGCCGGGCATCAGAATGACCTTCCGTCCCTCCTTTTCGATCAGCGTCTTCACCTCGCCGGCGTCATCATGCTCGCTGAGATAGGCGATGACCAGATCGGCGCCTTCGCGCGCATACGCGATCGCCACCGCGCGGCCGATGCCGCTGTCGCCGCCGGTAATGACGGCCTTCATGCCCGCGACCTTGCCTGATCCCTTGTAGCTGGTCTCGCCATGGTCGGGCCGCGGCTCCATCCGGGCTGTGGTGCCCGGCATCGGTTGCGACTGCGGCGGAAACGGCGGCTTCGGATAGTGATCGGACATCGCGGCTCTCCTGACGAATGCTGCAACGTCAATCGCAGCACGGCATCAGCGTTCCTGCTGCCGAGCTCGGAGGCCTCAGCTCGGTCCGCGCGTGCCGGGCAAACCGGATTCGGCGAGGATGACGCCGCAGCAACGGAAGCAGATCCCTCACGACCCGACCCAGGTCACACTGCCTGACCTGGAAAATCGGATTCGTCTGGCGAACTATCGACGGGAGAACCATCGGCACGCGCGACGCAGCGCGTGCCAACGGGTCTTGCTTTAGTCGTTAGTGGGTCTTGGTCTCAGCCCACTTCTCCAGATCCTTCTTGGAATCGGAGCGCTGCTCCTTCTCCGGGTTTCCTGTCCATGGCTTGTCGGTCTGCTTGATCGATCCTTCATCGGTCCGCTGACGCGGATCGTCCTTCGGTGTTTCCTTGCTCATCGGTTCGTCCTTTGATCGTTTGAGGATCGCTAGCCGGACCCCCGCGCTACGCACGGCGTTCAACCCGGCAGCATCGTCGGCGGCGGCGTCGTCGCTTCGTCGTGCAACTGCTCGATCTCGCGGATTTCGTGCTCGGCCTGGTGCCAGAACTCATCCTCCCGGCCCTGCGGCTGCCCGGCCTGCTCCCACAGCGCGTGAGCGCGCTTGCGGATGCGGTCCTCGAGGCCCAATTCGTCGATTTGTCCCATGGCTCGTCCCTGATTGCAGCAAGCTCTGTTCTCCTCGGACACGAGGAAGGCGAAGACGTGCATCCGGCGCACGTCCTGCTTGGGCAATGGAGAACGTGGGGCGATGTTCCACGGCAAGGCCGTGTTGACGATGATGCGCCGCAGGCGACGACAGTTCCGGTGTGGCACTGTCAACGGTGAGGACGGGCCGTCGTCTCGTTCCGGCCTAAGCCGCGTCGGCCGGCACCATGGCCTCGATCGTGACGCCCGTGCCGGTGGAGGCCACCGTCAGCGTGCCGCCGAGCGCCAGCAGCCGCTCGCGCATGCCGGTGAGGCCGAATCCGAGCTTGTGCTCCGGGCTGAATCCGCGGCCGTCGTCGCGGACGCGCACCCGCGTGTAGCTGCGGCGGTGGCCGGCCGTCGTCTGCTGCAGCGGCTCGATGGTGACGTTGACCGCGGTGGCCTCGGCGTGGCGGAACACGTTGGTCAGCGCTTCCTGCACCACCCGGTAGATCGTCAGCTCCGCCGTCTCATTGCTGCGCACGACCATGTCGGTGAACCTGGTCTCGATCACGACCTCCGGCCTTGACTCCTGCCACAGCCGCACCAATGCGCCGAGCGCCTCGCGCAAGCCCAGCTCGGCGAGACCCACGGGCCGCAGCCGCTCGAGGATGCGGCGGTTGAACTGCTGCACGGCGTTGACCTGGTCGAGGATCGCCTGGCCGTGCCGGCGCATCGCCGCGACGTCGAGCGTCGCAGCCTCCGGCAGCCGCATCAGCGCACTGGCATGGGCGCGCAGCGCGAATAGATGCGGCCCGAACTCGTCATGCAGCTCGCGCGCGATCTCCTTGCGCTCGTGGTCCTGCAACGACACCGTGCGCTCGGCCAGACGGCGCTTCTCCTCCACCGCCTCGCCGAGCGCGCCGGCGAGATGGTTGAGCTTGGCGCAGAGCGCCGCGAGCTCGGGCGCGCCGCCCGGCTTGACGCGGGTATCATAGGCGCCGGCCTCGATCCGGCTCATCGCCTCCGATAGATCCGCCAGCGGCGCCAGCGCGCGGCCGACCACGAGCATGGTGATCGCGAACAACGCCAGCCCGACCAGCGAGCCGACGACGAGCTGGGTGACGATGCCGTCCCAGATCTCCGCGATCTCGTCGTCGGGATGCGACGTGATCACCAGCGTGTCGCTCCGGCCGGCGACGATGACCGGCATGCTGACCGAGGTCTTGTCGGGATGCACCAGTGCGATGAACCATGCCGGCGCCGCGCGGCCGACGCCCGGAGAGGGCGGGGTCTGCGCCGGCATGCCCTGCCGTCTCACGCTGACGTGACGAAGCTGTCGGAGATCACCGACGATCCGATCGAGGCGCGCGCTCGGATCCGGCGCGTCGTTGACCTCGTCCATGATGGTCTCGACGAAGGCCCGCGTCAGGCGGATGACGCTCTGGTCCTCGGCCAGCACGCGCGGCGCCGCCTCCAGCACGAGACGGCCGATGTTGATGGCGAGGCCCAGCGTCAGCAGCAGCGCCAGCAGCACGTTGATGCGGGTCCGCAACGACCAATTCTGCCACATTCTCTCCGCCTCAAAGCCACCGGGTTTCACGCGTCCTCACATTGACAG
Organism: Bradyrhizobium sp. SZCCHNRI3043; assembly: GCF_032377735.1. NCBI lineage: Bacteria > Pseudomonadati > Pseudomonadota > Alphaproteobacteria > Hyphomicrobiales > Nitrobacteraceae > Bradyrhizobium > Bradyrhizobium sp. SZCCHNRI3043. The sequence continues at coordinate 961,199 of NZ_JAUHID010000001.1, read as the reverse complement.
ACAAATCCGCCGGCGATCTAATTGCAACATGATGCCAGACCGCGCAGCATGCATCCATGATGCATCGCAACAATGACGCGAGTTGGAAGTCCGGGACCCCAAGGCCATGCGCGTACTGATCGTCGATGACCATCCCATTGTGGCATCGGGCTGCCGGGCCCTGCTCTCGACCGATCCGGACCTCGAGCTGCTCGAGGCCGCTGATGCCGAGAGCGGCGAAGCCAGCTTCATCGCGCGCCGGCCGGACGTCTGCGTCGTCGACATCAACCTGCCGACCGTCTCCGGCTTCGAGCTGGCGCGGCGCATCCTCGCCCACGATGCCAACGCCCGGCTGATCATGTTCAGCATGAACGACGATCCGGTGTTCGCGGCGCGCGCCATCGACATCGGCGCCAAGGGCTACGTCTCCAAGAGCGGCGACCCGAACGATCTCGCCGAGGCGATCCGCGAGGTCGCGCGCGGCGGCAGCTATCTGCCGCCGGCGATCGCCCGCAGCATCGCCTTCGCGGGCGCCGCGGTCGCGCAGAGCCCGCTGGCGAAGCTGACCTCGCGCGAGCTCGAGATCCTCCGCCTGCTCAGCGCCGGCAAGAGCCTGTCCGAGATTGCCTGGCTGATCCACTCGTCCTACAAGACCGTCGCCAACACCTCCTCGATCATCCGCCAGAAGCTCGGCGTGCGAACATCCGGCGAGTTGGTGCGTTTGGCGATCGAGAACGGCGTCGCTTGACTCGCCCCGATTGAACGACGCAGCTTGACACGCGTTGGCGGCACGCGCGCCAGCGGCCCGACATCATTGCCGAACAGGTGATCCCATGACCCTCACGACCGTCTCCCAGAACAAGTCCCATGGCGGCGTCCAGGGCGTCTACCGCCACGCCAGCCAGGAGACCAAGACCGAGATGACGTTCTCGGTGTTCGTGCCGCCGCATGCCGACGGCGCGAAGCTGCCGGTCGTCTGGTATCTCTCCGGCCTGACCTGCACCCACGCCAACGTCACCGAAAAGGGCGAGTTTCGCGCCGCCTGCGCCGAGCTCGGCCTGATCTTCGTGGCGCCCGACACTTCGCCGCGCGGCGACGGCGTGCCGGGCGATCCCAACAATGCCTATGATTTCGGCCTCGGCGCCGGCTTCTATGTCGACGCGACCGAGGCACCGTTCGCGAAGAACTACCGCATGTGGAGCTACGTCACCGAGGAGCTGCCGAGCGTGGTCGCGGCGAACTTCCCGGTCGACCCGCGCCGGCAGTCGGTGATGGGCCACTCGATGGGCGGCCATGGCGCGCTCACCGTGGCGCTGCGCAACCCGGACCGCTACCGCGCGGCCAGCGCGTTCTCGCCGATCGTCGCGCCCTCGCAGGTGCCGTGGGGCGAGAAGGCCCTGGGCGGCTATCTCGGCGCCGACAAGGCGGCGTGGCGCAAGCACGATGCGGTGACGCTGATCGAGGACGGCGCGCGCGTCTCCGACCTGCTGGTCGATGTCGGCACCGCCGATCAGTTCCTGACGCAGCAGCTGCGCCCCGAGCTGCTGAAGGCGGCGTGCGAGAAAGCGAACATCCCGCTCTTGCTGCGCAAGCAGGAAGGCTACGACCACAGCTACTACTTCATCTCGACCTACATGGCCGATCACCTGCGCTGGCACGCGGCGCGGCTCGGCCGCTGATATCAGCCGCGGACGTGATTTGCCCGACGGGTGCGATGACGCGCCCGTCGAGGCGATTTTGTCTCCCCGGCGCCTGGATTCCACGTGCGCGACGAGGCGGATTTCGCTCGGCGCCACAAGGCGATCCCAGTGTCCAGCCCGGCGGCGACAAAAATTTCACTTTCGTTTTTACGGAAATCGTGATTGTTTAGCCCCATCCCGCCTCGTCGAGAGGGCGTATCGCGGTCGTCACGAACGTGGAGGTGGGATGCGGTGGACGCCGGCGGCGCGCAGCATGCTCAGGGCATCACATGCCCCGTGAGAGCGTGCGGACGAACGCGTCACGGCGTACGGCCAAGTCGCGTGGTCCTGGCATCCCGATGCCGATGCCTCCGCGGCGGCGTGCTCACAGCGCGTCGTCGCGCACGGTGACCAGAAAGCCCGGCGCACCGGGGAGAACGCGAAGCAACCGTTAAGACCATCCGCGCAGGGAGGACCGGGATGTCCCAGCCGAACCTGTGGTACCTGCCGCCTGCATTTCTTTCTGCAGGCGGGCCATGGGGGCGGCAGGCTCCCGGCCTTCCCTGCGCCTCTTGTTTTCCAAGGGGCGACCGACACGCAAAGCTCGGGCGTCATCCGCCGCGAGAATGCACCGTCATATCTCGTCGGCTACTGCGCCTGCGGCGCGCCGTAGTTCGGCGCCAGCAGGCGGTTGCGGACGAGCCAAGCCATGGTGCGCGTCCAGGATTCGTCGGTGTTGCCGCGCATATCCGCAGTCATCGCCGCGACCGGCTTGCCGGTGTGAACGTCGCGCAGATAGATGTTCATGTTGAGGATGAGATTGGAGACCTTCTGCACCGTCCCGGTGATGGCGAGATCGGCGCCGATGTCGCCCGCGAGCTTGACGTCGCAGCCGCCGCAAGCCTGCAGATTGCTGTGGTGCGCCGCATCGTTAACGGGAGCGATGTCGAGCACGCGAAAACGTCCGGAGTCATGTAGCGCCGCGCGCAGTTGCTCGGCCGCATGCGCCAGCCTGTTCTGCTCGTCCTGGCGCGGGCCCTGCACCTCGCCCTGCAGGCTGGTGTCGATCAGCTCGAAGTCGAACACCGCCACCTTGGTCGGCTCGGCATGCACTGATGTCGCAGACATCAGGATCAGGAACGCGGGGAGAACGGCAGGTTTCAAGGTCGTGATCCGAAATGACGCGACAGCGGCCAAAAGTGGGGTTGAAAGCTAGGCCAATTCGTTCATCTTGCAAAACGAAACCTCGCCGGACAAGGACGAGGGAACAATGGGAGGACATGTGGTCCTGGGAGTTCTGGCCCGATCTCTGATGGGCGCGATCGGCCTCATCGCCGCCGCAACTGCCGCCAGCGCGGCGGATCCGGTCGACATCGCGATCGGCTATCTCGGCCGCGCCAGCGTGCCGCAGACCTTGTCGCCGCTCGACCAGCCTGCGGCCGATGATGGCGTGGCCGGCGCGAAGCTCGCGATCGAGGACAACAACACCACCGGCAAGTTCCTCAACCAGCGCTTCACTTTGATCGACCGCCGCGTCAAGGATGACGAGGACGCCGCGCAGGCCGCCAATGAGCTCGCCGGCAAGACGGGATTCGTCCTCGTGGACCTGCCGGCAGATGCGCTGCTGAAGGTCGCAGATGCGTTGCGGGGCCGCGGCGTCACCCTGCTCAATGTCGGCGCCACCGACGACCGGCTGCGCGAGCAGGACTGCCGCGCCAACGTCATCCATGTCGCGCCGACGCGCTCGATGTTGGCCGATGGCCTCGCGCAATATCTGGTCTGGAAGCAGTGGAAGCGCTGGCTGCTCGTCACCGGCTCGCACGACAATGACAGACTGTTTGCCGATGCGCTGCGCCGCGCCGCCACGCGCTTCGGCGCCAAGATCGTCGAGGAGCGCACCTTCGCGGACACCGGCGGCGCGCGCCGCACCGACAGCGGTGTGACCTTGATCCAGCGCCAGATGCCGGTGTTCACGCAGAAGGCGCCGGCCTATGACGTGCTGGTCACCGCCGACGAGAGCGAGGTGTTCGCCTCCTATTTGCCCTATCGCACCTGGGATGCGAGGCCCGTCGCCGGCTCCGCTGGCCTGCGTCCGACCAGTTGGGATCCTTCACAGGACCAATGGGGCGCCACCCAGCTGCAGAACCGCTTCATGAAGCTCGCGTCGCGCCGCATGGACGCCTTGGACATGCAGGCCTGGATGGCCGTGCGCATGGTCGGCGAGGCCGCCTCGCGCACCAACTCCGGCGACGCCAAGACGATGACCGACTACCTCAAGGGCCCGAACTTCACCATCGCCGCCTTCAAGGGTACCCGCCTCTCGCTGCGCGACTGGAACCTGCAATTGCGCCAGCCGATCCTGCTTGCCGACGGCCGCATGATCGTCTCGGTCTCGCCGCAGGAGGGCTTTCTGCACCAGGTCTCCGAACTCGACACGCTCGGCGTCGACCGCCCCGAAACCAAGTGCAAGCTGCAATGATGTCGGATTGGATGATGTTGATGAAACTGTTTGGTCCGACACAGACGGCGCCGGGTGAGGGGGACTCTCCAAGCACCGTGCTCGTGGAGAGAGCCCCTCACCCCAACCCTCTCCCCGTGAAGAACGGGGAGAGGGAGCGCACCGTCTGCGCCGCGATATCTCGAGTTCAGCGGACGACTAGTCGAATTAGGAAATTGCGCGATCAACCTGGGAAGCGCACTGTGTTTGCAGCCTGCCTGCTCACCGCCGCGCTGTGCCTGGCCTTCATCGCCCCCGCCTCCGCCTACGTCGCCTTCGTGTCCAACGAGAAGGGCAACACCGTCTCCGTCATCGACACCGACACCTGGACCGTGACCAAGACCATCAAGGTCGGCCAGCGGCCGCGCGGCATCGCGTTCACGCGTGACGGCAAGTTCGTGATGGTCGCGGTCGGTGACGACGACACGATCCAGGTGATCGATGCCAAGAAGATGGAGGTGGTGGACACCCTGCCCTCCGGCCCCGATCCCGAGCTGTTCGCGCAGGACGCCGCCGGCAAGACGCTCTATGTCGCCAACGAGAACGACAACACGGTCACGGTGCTCGACCTCGAGAAGCGCGTCCGCATCGGCGACGTCCAGGTCGGCGTCGAGCCCGAGGGCATGATGCTCAGCCCGGACGGCAAGATCCTGATCTGCACCTCCGAAACCACCAACATGGCGCATTTCATCGACACGGCGACCCGCAAGATCGTCGCCAACGTGCTGGTCGATGCGCGGCCGCGCTATGCCGAGTTCAAGAGCGACGGCTCGGAGCTGTGGGTGTCCGCCGAAATCGGCGGCACCGTCTCGATCATCGATCCGGCCAAGCGTGAGGTCACCGGCAAGATCAAGTTCGCCGTGCCCGGCCTACGCAGCGAGGCGATCCAGCCGGTCGGCATCGGGCTCACCAAGGACGGCAAGACCGGCTTCGTTGCGCTCGGCCCGGCCAACCGTGTCGCCGTGGTCGACGGCGCCACCCACGAGGTGAAGAAATATCTCCTGGTCGGCCAGCGCGTCTGGCACCTGGAGTTCACGCCGGATGAGAAATATCTTCTGGTCACCAACGGCGTCTCCAACGACGTCTCGGTGATCGACGTCGCCGCGCAGAAGGTGATCAAGACCATCCAGGTCGGCGAGCTGCCCTGGGGCATCACGATTGCACAGCCATGACGACGCAGAACGCACCCGCTCTCGACTCGACAGGCTCTGCATCGCAGACGGCGCCCGAGCAGGTCCCCGCGCTGTCGGTCGCCGGCGTCAGCCATTCCTACGGTGCACGCAAGGCGCTGAACGACGTCAGCTTCGCCGTCCAGCCTGCGAGCTTCACCGCCCTGCTCGGCCTCAACGGCGCCGGCAAGAGCACGCTGTTCTCGCTCATCACGCGGCTGTTCGCGGTGCAGACCGGCCAGATCGGCATTTTCGGCCATGACATCGGACGGACGCCGGGCGAGGCGCTGCGACTGCTCGGCGTCGTGTTCCAGCCGCGCACGCTCGATCTCGATCTGTCGCTGACCCAGAACCTGCTCTACCACGCAGCGCTGCACGGCATCGCCCGCCGCGAGGCCCGCGCGCGCAGCGAGGAGCTGCTGGCGCGGATCGGCCTCGCCGACCGCGCCGGCAACAAGGTGCGCGACCTCTCCGGCGGCCAGATGCGCCGGCTGGAGATTGCTCGCGCCCTGCTGCACCGGCCGCGCCTCTTGCTGCTCGACGAGGCCACCGTCGGCCTCGACGTCAAGGCGCGCGCCGACATCGTCGGCCATGTCCGCCAACTCGTCGCCGAGCAGGGCATCGGCGTGCTCTGGGCGACGCATCTGTTCGACGAGATCGCGGCGACCGACGATCTCGTGGTGCTGCATCAAGGCCGCGTGCTGGCGCGCGGGCCCGTCCCGCAGGTCATCGCCGAGGCCGGTGCGACCGACGTCAACGCGGCGTTCGCGCGGCTGACGACCCAGGCCAGTCCGGCGCGGAGCTCCGAGCCATGACCGTCACCACCGTGCACGCCCCCCCACCCACACGCAGCGGCTTCTCGGCCGGCGAATACATCACTTGCCTCACCGGCATCGTCTGGCGCGAGGGCCTGCGCTTCCTGCATCAGCGCGAGCGCTTTGTCTCGGCGCTGGTGCGGCCGCTGGTCTGGCTGTTCATCTTCGCCGCCGGCTTCCGCCAGGTGCTGGGTATCTCAATCATTCCGCCGTACGAGACCTACATCCTTTATGAGGTCTATATCGCACCCGGCCTGATGGCGATGATCCAGTTGTTCAACGGCATGCAGTCGTCGCTGTCGATGGTCTATGATCGCGAGATGGGCAACATGCGCACCTTGCTGGTGAGCCCGCTGCCGCGCGGCTATCTCCTGTTCTGCAAGCTGCTCGCCGGCACCGCCGTCTCGGTGCTGCAGGTCTATGCGTTTCTCGCCATCGCCTGGTTCTGGGACATCACCCCGCCGCCGATGGGCTATCTGACGGTGCTGCCGGCGCTGATCCTGTCCGGCCTGATGCTCGGCGCGCTGGGCATGCTGATTTCCTCCGGCATCAAGCAGCTCGAGAATTTCGCCGGCGTCATGAACTTCGTGATCTTCCCGATGTTCTTCGCCTCGTCGGCGCTCTACCCGCTCTGGCGGGTCGAGGAAGGCAGTCCCTGGCTGGCTTATCTCTGCGAAGCCAACCCCTTCACCCACGCGGTCGAGCTCATCCGCTTTGCGCTGTACGGCAAGCTGAACTGGGTTTCGCTCGCGGTGGTCGGCGGCTGCACCGCCGTATTCATGATCGGCGCGATCCTGGCCTATGATCCGTCGCGGGGTTTTGTCAGGCGTGGTCCCGGAGGCGAGGCATGAGGTTGAGAACGATACTGGCGGCCGTCGCCATCGCTGCGTCAGCCAGTGCTGCGCAAGGCGCCGATCCGCGCTATCCGGACTGGCCCTGCCCGCAGGCCAAGGTGCCGGAAATCTCCATCGCGGCGGTGTGGTCCGGCCCGCCGATCGACGATGTCGGCGCGAGCTGGAAGGACGATGCGAAGGTGGCCGAGCTCGTCGCCAAGCTTGCCGCGCGCCGTATCCCGCTGGAGCAGGCCCAGAAGGACGCCGCCGATTTCCTCACCGGTACGGCCGAGGAGAAGACACGCAAGGGCAAGCTGCTGTTCGTCGGGCTGTTCGACACGCTGAACGCGCAGCGGACATCGGTCATGAACGGCCTCGAGCGCGTCATGCGCAAGCAGCGCGAGGCCGTCGACAAAGTGCGCGGCGACACGATCAAGCTGCAGGAGATGCAGAGCAGCGCCGCGCCGGATCAGGCCAAGGTCGAGGAAATGACCAACCAGTTGAACTGGGAGACGCGCATCTTCGAGGATCGGCGTCGCGTGATGAAGTTCGTCTGCGAGGTGCCGACCGCAATCGACCAGCGCCTGTTCGCGCTGGCCCGGGAGATCCAGCAGGACATGGAGTAGCTGTTTTGATGCGCTCTCGCCACCCTCCCCGCTCACTCCTCAGGCCGCGGCTCAGGCTGCGTCTGCTGCAGCGGCAGGTCGGCGCGGCTCCAGCCGTCGGTCCCGTCGGGATACCAGGCGACGTTGCGATAGCCATAGGTCAGCGCGCGCCTGGCGGCATTCCACGACATCCAGCAGTCTTCGAGGCAGTAGAACACGAGCAGACGACCGAGGTCGCCGCCCGACGCGTGCGCCAGCCCGCGCTTCAGATAGTCCTCGGTCTGGGGCGCCAGCACACCATAACCGGTGTCGGGCAGCCACATGCTGCCGGGAATGTCCAGGCGCGGCTGCTCGCGCCACACCGTCCCTGCCGGCAGATTCTTCGGCTTGGGCGGGCGCGGCAGCACGTCGACGAAGGCGGCCGATTTTGCGCGCCAGATCGCCTCGGTCTCCCGCGTCGACAGCACGCGCGCACCGGCCAGGGTCGTCGGCACCGGCGCGCGGTAGTTCTCGGTCCGGTAGCTGTCCGGCTCCGGCACGAGATCATCGGCTCGCACCGCAGCGGCGATCAGCAGCACGCCTGCCAACGCCGCCGCGGCGAGCCGAACGATCATGGCGATGTCTTCGCCGCAGCCTCGGCGGTGATCAGATGATTGCTCTCGTCCAGCAGCGGCACCCCGAAGTCCAGCAGGATCTTGTTGATCTCACCCTGGTTCTCCTGGATCAGCCTGTTGAGCTGACGGCGCCAGTTCTGGTCCGCGCCGCGGACGCCCATGGCGATGCGATAGATCAGCTTCGGCCCGCTGGTCTCTTTCACCAGCGGCGTCACGTGCAGCTGCGGGCTCGCCTGCTTGGCGTAGTACCCGGCCATCGGGCCCCACAGCACGCCGGCATCGATATCGCCGGACTTCAGATCGTTGATCATCGCCTCTGCCGAGGAATCGACGCGGGTGTCGATCATCAGCGGATAGGGCTTTGCGGTCGGCATCAGCCCGGCCAGCGCCATGTTGGTCGCCGGCGGCGTGCCCGCCACGATGCCGATGTGCTTGCCCTTGAGCTTGGCATCCTCCAGCGTCGTCACATCGGCGAGATCGGAGCCCGGCTTGGTCACGATCGCGTAGGCCGTCCGGTAATAGGGACTGGTGCTCTGCACCAGGTCGTCCCCTTGGGGAAAGCCCATGATCACGTCGCAACGGTGCGAGCCGAGCGTCATGCGCACGAATCCGGTGGCCTGCGGGAAGAACGTGTAGTCCACCTTCTTCTGCAGCTTGGCGGCAAAGAACTCGGCCAGCTTGTTCTCGAAGCCGTCGCCCTTCTCGTTCGAGAACGGCAGGTTGCGCGGATCGGCGCAGACCCTGAGCACCTTGGGATCGACCAGCTCGATCGACAGGTCCAGGCCGTCATTGCTCTGGGCGTAGGAGGCGGCCGGCCCGAGCAGAGTGAGCCCCGCGGCAACGGCCAGCGAGCAGGCAAGTTTGTGACGCTTCGTCATCCGTATTTCCATCCCTATCGAACGCATCGCGGTATTTTTGAAAATGCTAGGCCGCCGGCCGCTCCGGTGCAACAGCCGCCGTCATCGCGAAGAGTTGACCAATTGCTGCACCGCAACGTCCATCGTCTGACGCACACCTCTCACGCGAGCAAGGCAAGCCGATGGTGAGACAATTGATCATCGCGATCACCGCCTGGGGGGCGCTGGCGCTCGGCAGCGCCGCTCTTGCCATGCCGCCGGAACTCGAGGTCAGCGAGATCGCGCCCGGCGTGTTCGTTCACATCGGCCAGACCGCGCTGATGAACGCGGCGAACGAGGGCGCCATCGCCAATGTCGGTTTCATCGTCGGCAACGACGCGGTCGCCGTGATCGACACCGGCGGCAGCGTCCGCGAAGGCCGCGCGCTGCTGGCTGCGATCCGCGCCCGTACCGCCAAGCCCGTGCGCTACGTCATCAACACCCACGCCCATCCGGATCACGCATTCGGCAACGCGGCATTCGAGGGCGACGGCACGCGCTTCGTCGGCGCCAAGAACCTGCCGCGCGCGCTTGCATTGCGCGGACCGCACTACATCGAGGCGTTCCGGCGCCTGATGGGCGCCGAGCTGATCGACGAGGTCCGTCTCGTCGCCCCGTCGATCCTCGTGGACGACGAGATGATGCTCGACCTCGGCGGCCGTACCCTCACGCTCAAGGCCTGGAGCACCGCGCATAGCGACTGCGACCTGTCCGTCTATGATGACCGGAGCAGGATCTTGTTCGCCGGCGATCTCGTATTCCTGCGTCACATCCCGGTGATGGATGGCAGCCTGCGTGGCTGGATTTCCGACATGGCCGCGCTCGCGACCATCCCGGCCGAGCGCGTCGTCCCGGGCCATGGCCCTGTCAGCCCGTGGCCACTGGCGCTCAGCGACGAGCGTCGCTACCTCGACATATTGGCCCACGACGTTCGCGGGCTGATCAAGGCGGGCAAGCCGATCGCGGACGCCGCTGGGGCCGCCGGATCGGAGCGCGGCAAATGGGAGCTGTTCGACGACTACAATGCCCGCAACGCGACTGCGGCATTCTCGGAAATGGAATGGGAATGAGGGCGGCGACGCGCTATGATCGTTAATTCACCCGACTGCCCGAGGAGGATTGCGCCATGATCCGGCTCCACCTGCCGTCCACCCTGCTTCTCGGGGCATGCCTCGCGTTTACCTTCGCACCTGCGAAGGCCGCTGATGGTTACGATCCCTGGCCGGGACTAGTCCAGGACATCTTCAACAACAAGGCGATGCAGGACGGCAGCAATGTGCTGTCGATCGAGATGCCGACGCGCGCCGAGGATGCCTCGGTGGTTCCGGTCACCCTGCGCAGCAAACTGTCGCCCGCCGACGAGCGCCGCATCAAGACCATCACGCTGGTGATCGACCAGAATCCCGCGCCCATGGCGGCCAAGTTCACGCTCGGCGCGGACGCCAACGTGACCGCGATCTCGACGCGGGTCCGCGTCAACAACTACACGGATGTGCATGCGGTGGCCGAGCTCACCGACGGCCAGCTCTATGTGGTCAAGACCTTCGTCAAGGCTTCCGGAGGCTGCTCGGCCCCGGCGGCGAAGAATCCGGACGAGGCCAAGGCGCGCATCGGCCAGATGCGCTACCGGCAGTTCACGCAGAGCAGCGACGGCGCCACGAGCGGCATCCGCGAAGCGCAGGTCATGGTCGGGCATCCCAACAATTCCGGGCTCCAGATGGACCAGGTGACGCAGCTCTACATTCCGGCCTTCTTCATCGACCGGCTGACGCTGTCGCAGGACGGCAGCCTGGTGCTGTCGGTCGAAGGCGGCATCTCGATCTCGGAGGATCCCAATATCCGCTTCACCTACGTGTCGAACGGCGCCAAGCAATTCCGTGCGGAAGCGAAGGATACGCAGGGCCACGTGTTCGAGCACGACTGGCCGGCCGACGGCTCAGGAACTTGATGCGGCAGAGCGGCAGCGCTTCAGAAGCATCTCACTTCGGCTTCGGCCTGCGCCCGACGGAGATCGTTCAGCGCGTTGGCGGCCTGCTCGGACGTGCGGAACTGGGTGCCGAGAGTGCTGTGCACCTGGGACATGCTGAGGACGGTCTCGGCCGTGACGTAGCGCTCATAGGGAAGGATCGAGGCGATCACGTCGATCGAGCAGGAGCACTGCGCGATCGCCTCCCGGGTCTCGCCATTGGACTTCATGCAGCCGAACACATATTCGGCCCGCGCAGAGGTCGGATAGTCGTTGAGATCCTCGGCGTGAGCCGACCCGCGCAGCGCGATCATGGCAATGAGGGTGGCGACAATCGGTCCTACCGGAACAGCACTACGCATCACAGTCCTCCGCGGCATCGCAGCCGAAGCTATGCTAAGGGAATGAGGCTGAAAAGAACACATCTCGAGGAAATGCAGACGGGCTCATGACGCAGATCGGTCGTTTGTTGATGGCGATTGTCGCCTGCGCCCTGCTGCCGGTCACGGCATGCTGCGCCGCCGAGACCGTCAAGGTTGCAGTGCAGAAGACCGGCACCTTCGCCTGGGAGCTGGCCGTGATCCGCGCCCGCCAGCTGGACAAGCAGGCGGATATCGCGATCGATGCGGTCGAGCTTGCGAGCCCGGAGGCCGGCAAGATCGCGCTGCGTGCCGGCAATGCCGATATCATGGTATCGGACTGGCTGTGGGTGTCGCGCGAGCGTGCGCTCGGCGCCAAGCTGACCTTCTATCCCTATTCGAGCGCGCTCGGCGCCGTGATGGTGCCGGCGACCTCACCGATCAAGACGCTTGCCGATCTGAAGGGACGCAAGCTCGCGGTGGCCGGCGGCCCGCTCGACAAGAGCTGGCTGCTGCTGCAGGCCACGCTCAAGCGCGACGGCGTCGATCTGAAATCGCAGGCAACCATCACCTACGGCGCGCCGCCGCTGCTGGCCGCCAAGCTGGCCGACGGCGAGATGGATGCGGGCTTGAACTTCTGGAATTTCTGCGCGGCCCTGGAGACCAAGGGCTTCCGCCGGCTTGCCGGCGTCGAGGACCTGCTGCCGCCATTCGGCGCCAAGGGCCGCACCGCGATGATCGGCTATGTCTTCGACGAGGACTGGGCCGCCAAGCATCGCGATCTCGTCGCACGCTTCCTAACCGTCACGGCCAAGGCCAAGGAGATCCTGGCGACTTCCGACGCCGACTGGCAAACGATCGCCCCGCTGACCGGCGCACAGGACGACGCCACCTTGCGCGCCTATCGCGACCGCTATCGCGAAGGTATTCCGCGCCGGCCGGTGGCAGAGGAAGAGGCCGACGCCCGCGTTCTCTACGGCGTTCTCGCCTCGATCGGCGGTCGCGATCTGGTCGGCCCCGCGACTGAGCTCAGTCCCGGCACCTACTACAGGGCGGATGCGAGGGATTAGTGCTGCGGCTGTTGTCCTTTGCGCTTCTGCTCGCCACCTGGTGGATTGCCGCGGCTGTCGCCGGCAGCGCCAAGCTGCCATTGCCATCGGCCGTGCTTGCGGTTGCGGTGGCGGAGGCGCGGTCCGGCGCGCTGTTTCTGCATCTCGGCGCAACGCTCGCCCGCGTCGCCCTCGCCTTCACTCTGTCGATGGCACTCGGCTCGGCAATCGGCTTTTTGATGGGGCGCAGCCAGCTCGCCAACCGCCTCGGCGATCCCTGGCTGATCCTGCTGCTCAATCTGCCGGCGCTGGTGGTGATCGTGCTCGCCTATATCTGGGCCGGTCTCACCGAGGTCGCTGCGATCGCGGCGATCGCGATCAACAAGCTGCCGACCGCCGTCGTCACCTTGCGCGAAGGCGCCCGCGCGCTCGATCCATCGCTCGACGAGATGGCCAAGGTGTTTGCCTTTTCGCGCGGACGCATCCTCCGCCACGTCCTGCTGCCGCAGCTCGCACCTTATATTGCGGCTGCCGCGCGCTCCGGCCTTTCATTGGTCTGGAAGATCGTGCTGGTGGCCGAACTGCTCGGACGGCCCAACGGCATCGGCTTCGAGATCGGCGTCGCCTTCCAGCTGTTCGACATTCCGCTGCTGCTCGCCTACTCGCTCAGCTTTGCTGCCGTGGTGCTGGTGATCGAGGCCGTCATCGTCCAGCCGTTCGAGCAGCGCGCATCGAGGTGGCGGCTCCGTGCGGCTTGAGGTCGATATCAGGTCCAAGAGCTACACCAGCGCCAATGGCAAGCGCCAGGAGGTGATTGCGGGCATTGCTTTTGCGCTGCAGCGGGGCGAGGTCGGCGTCGTCGTCGGCCCCTCCGGGTGCGGCAAGAGCACGATGCTGCGGATTCTCGCCGGTCTGGACAACGACTATCAGGGCCAGGTATCGCGGCCTGAGGGAGCCCGGCTGGCGATGGTGTTCCAGGAGCCGCGGCTGCTGCCGTGGCGATCGGTGGAGGACAACGTCCGGCTGGCAGCGCCCGGTGTCGCCGAGGACAGGCTGGCCGCGATCTTCGGCGTGCTCGAGCTCGAGGGACATCGCAGCCATTTTCCAGGCGAGTTGTCGCTCGGCCTCGCCCGCCGCGTCGCGCTGGCGCGCGCCTTTGCGGTCGAGCCGGATTTCCTCATCCTGGATGAGCCGCTGGCTTCGCTCGACGACGCGCTCGCCGCGCGGCTGCGCGAGGAGATTGCGACGCTGGTGGCCAACAGGCCGATGATCACGCTCCTGGTCACGCACAGCATGGACGACGCGGCGCGGCTCGGCGACCGGATCTTCCTGCTATCCTCGCGCCCCGCCCGTCTGCTTCATTCAGTCCCGATCGACCTGCCGCGCGCGCAGCGCAACAACGACACCGTTGCGGCGACCAAGGCCGATCTGGCGCGACTGGATTTTTCCGTGTCATAGTCATGGCAATCAAAGGACGTCGGAAACCCAGGGAAATGCCATGAAACGCGAACTCGCCGTGACGGCAACCATTCTGTTCGCCATGCCGCTCGCAGCCGTCGCACAAAGCAAGGGCATCCGGCTCTGGAATCTGACCACCGCAACGATGACCGGTTTTCAGCTCTCTCCGGCCGGCCAGAACAACTGGGGTCCGAACCAGACGCTGAGCGACAAGGACAAAGAGCTCGATCACGACGAACGGCTGAAGCTCACCGGCATCGAGCCTGGGCGCTACGACGCCAAGGTGAGCTATGCCGGCGAGCGGCAGTGCGTCGTACGCGGCCTCGACATCAAGGCCGACGCCGTGATCTCGGTCGCGGACAAGGACCTCAAGGAGTGCACGAAGTAGGCAGCCAGCGCGCCGACGGCCAAACCGGCCTCAGGCCTTGTCGTTAGTGTGCGGATATTCGCAGCGCCACCGCACTGCCGTCCATTTCGGGTGCTCGCCGATCCACTGGGCGATGTAGGGCGGCGCCTTCATCGCGCATTGCTGCAGGGAGGCGCCGCCATCTGCGAAAACGAGATGCTGCTCCTCGCAGGTGGCCGGAGACAGGACTGCGCAGACGGTGATGACGAGATCGATGGGGCTCATGGCTCGTTGTCCTTCAATAAGCCTGAAGCAACGTACCTGAAACTACGACATCCGGCTGCATCAGTTTCTCTTTGCACAACAAATTATCCAGCGGAACCAAGGCTGGAACGACCATCCCCGGGCCAAGCCGGCCCTGACGCTTGATCCGAACCGGCAGATCGGCTGCAATGGACTCGGTCGATCGACCTCAAAAAGAGCGAATGCGGAGGAAGCAGATGCCCAAGGTTCTCGTACTCTACAAGACCCCCAAGAGCGCCGAGGCGTTCGACAAACACTACATGAACGTCCACGTGCCGCTGGCGAAGAAGATTCCCGGCCTGAAGAGCTACGATATCAGCCGCGGCCCGGTGAATGGGCCGGCGGGCGCCACCAACATCCACCTCGTTGCCACCCTGGTATTCGATTCGATGCAGGCGCTGCAGGCGGGAATGGGCTCTGCCGAAGGCAAGGCGGCGGCGGGCGATCTGCCCAACTTCGCCGATGGCGGCGTCGATCTGTATATCTTCGACACGCAGGACGTTTGATCCTTGGACGGTCCTCAGGCCGTCACCAACGTTCGGCGGTGTGCCCGTCATACCCGATCGGCCGAGAGGCCGGTCGCCGGGACGATCTCGCGGGTCGTCTGCAGAATGGATCCGCCAAGCCAGTCCGAAGCAAATTTTGCTCTTCGTGGCTTGGCAGACCGCTACGCGCTACTTGCGCGCCGCACAGGCGTACATGTTGATTTCCATGCCAACCGGCACTTCGACGATCTTCGGTGTCTTCCAGGCCATTTCAAGCTCCCAAGTTCGACTATCATTGACTGACGCATTGCTCGCGCCGACGTCGAAGCTAGGACCGCATCAGGTGGAACGCAAGGCTCCGCAACCGTGGAGCATTTCCCAGCGGTTGGCGATCGATTGAACGAAACAAAAATCCAGCCGCCTGGCTGGACGCCGTTCCGCCTCAATCCTCGTAGGACGTGCCCCCTGAGCGGGACGGCAGCTTCGCTCACGCACCGCCCGGCTGCACATAGCAGAACACATATCGATTGCGGCTCAGGAAGATGATGCCGTGCCCCGTCGGATTTCCCTTGTCCCACTTCAGCTTGTGATCGGGGACCTCGATTTCGGTACCGACATCGATGTGCGGACGGCCACGCGGCTCATCGGGACGGTCATCGGTGATGATGACATAGGTCTTGCCGTTGCGGACATGGATCTCATCGGCAAAGTAGGCGTCAGCCTCACCGCAGCATGATGCCGTCGGGACATCGGGCTGCATCAACGCCTCGTACCATTGACGCAATGCAGGATCGACCGCTCCCCACTGACCGAGATCACGCGCACTCGCACTCACCCAAAGGCAACAAAGCATGCCGAGCCAAAGGATGGTTCGTCTCATCCGCCTACTCCTCTGTTGTCCCGGCATGATGCAGTGAAGCAATCTTCATGCCGCAACGCAGCATAGGAGCGGTGCCATCATGCCGAACTCGATCAGCGAGCAGCGACAACGGCTTGGCTGTCCCGTCCGAATCGGACGAGGAAGGCTTCCCGATGAGACGAGGATCGTTGCCACCTTTTCGTATTGACGGTTCCTGATTTCGAGGGGAGTGTTGTTCCCGCAGCGTCAGGATAGGCGCGCATAAAAATCTCGGAGGAAATGAATGAAGCGGATCGCGCTGGCCGCAGGCCTCGCCATTTTTGCATCACATGGTGCAAGCGCGCAGAGCGCCGATCAGTTGGTCAAGGGTGCAACTGATACGGCAAACGTCCTCAACTACGGCATGGGCTACAATCTGCAGCGGTTCAGCCCGCTCACCCAGATCAACAAGGACAACGCCAAGAACCTGGTCCCGGTCTGGAACTACAGTTTCGCCGATGATCGCAGTGAAGAATCGCAGCCGCTGGTCTATCAGGGCGTGCTCTACGTCACGACCCACAATGCGACGATGGCCGTCGACGCCAAGACCGGCAAGCAGATCTGGAAGAGCAAGATCGACTATCCCGCCGAGACGCCGCGCGTGGTCTGCTGCGGCATCATCAATCGCGGCGCCGCACTGTACGACGGCAAGGTGTTCCGGACGACGCTCGATGCCAACGTGATTGCGCTCGATGCCAAAACCGGCAAGGAGCTGTGGCGCCAGAAAGCCGCCGATATCAAGGAAGGCTACTCGATGACCGTCGCGCCGCTGGTGGCCGACGGCGTCGTATTGACCGGCATCTCGGGCGCGGAGTTCGGCACCCGCGGCTTCATCGATGGCTGGGATCCTGCGACAGGCAAGCACCTGTGGCGCACGCATACGATCCCGAGCCCGGATGAACCCGGCGGCGACACCTGGAAGGGCGACACCTGGAAGCTGGGCGGCGGCTCGACCTGGATCACCGGCTCCTACGATCCCGAGCAGAACACCGTGTTCTGGGGCGTCGGTAATCCCGGACCGTTCAACGCGGCGGTGCGCCCGGGCGACAACCTCTACACCTGCTCGGTGCTCGCGCTCGATCCGAAGACCGGCAAGATGAAGTGGCACTTCCAGTTCTCGCCGAACAATCCGTTCGACTACGACGCGGTCGCGGAGATGGTGCTCGCCGACATGAACGTCGAGGGCAAGCCGACCAAGGTGCTGATGAACGCCAACCGCAATGGCTTCTTCTACGTGCTCGATCGCACCAATGGGAAGCTGCTCGCGGCCAACCCCTATGTGAAGGTGAACTGGGCCTCCAGCATCGACCTGAAGACCGGGAAGCCGGTCGAGACCGACGTGACGCGTGATGCGCGCGAGGGCAAGAAGGTCACGGTCTATCCGTCGATTCTCGGCGGCAAGAACTGGGAGCCGATGTCGTTCAATCCGCAAACGGGATTGGCCTATGCCAATACGCTCGTGTTCGGCGGTCACTACAAGACCGAGCCTGCGACCTACAAGGCCGGCGAGTGGTACCTCGGCATGGACCTGACGGATCTGTGGGATTGGCCGGAAGGGCCGCGCGGTCAGCTCAAGGCCATCGATCCGATGACCGGCAAGACCAAGTGGGAGCAGCCGAGCGACATCCCGCGCTTCTCCGGCGTGCTGTCCACGGCAGGCGGCGTGGTGTTCTCGGGCAAGCTGACCGGCGAGTTCGAAGCTTTCGACGCCGACAGCGGCAAGAAGCTGTGGCAGTTCCAGACCGGCTCCGGCATCGAGGGCCAGCCCGTCACCTGGCAGCAGGACGGCGTGCAGTATGTCGCTGTCACCTCCGGCTACGGCGGCGTCTACTCGCTGTTCTCCGGTGACGAGCGCCTCGCCAACGTTCCGGCAGGCGGCTCGTTGTGGGTCTTCGCGGTCAAGAATTGAGTGCGGATCGCCCGTGAGACAGACCATGTTCATGAGAACGGCGGCGGCCTTCGCCGCCGTCATGGCGACTTTGGCCGTGCCATCGACGACCGCCCTCGCCCAACAACAAGATGGCAGCGCTGCACACAGCCAGGTCGACCTCGGCAAGACGACGTTCGCTCAGAAGTGCTCGCACTGCCACGGGCCCAACATGGTGAACTCCGGCACTGTGACGCCCGACCTGCGCCGGTTTCCCGATGACCAGCCTCGTTTCGTCACCACGGTGAAGCAGGGCAAGAACGGCCGCATGCCGCCCTGGGGCGACATTCTCAGCGATGACGAGATCACCGCGCTGTGGGCCTACGTTTCGAGCCGGAGAGCGCAGTGATACGCCATCTCTGCTGTTGGTTGGCCGCCTTGATGATTTCGACGGTGTCGTCAGCGGCTTCAGCCGCTGACGACGTGCTGCGCATCTGCCTCGACGAAAATCTTCCGCCGCTCTCGGTCCATCATCGTGGCAAGCCCGGCGGCGGCTTCGATGTCCTGCTCGGTCAGGCGATCGCCGATCGCCTCGGCAGGAAGCTCGAGATCCAGTGGTACGAGAGCAAATTGGACGAAGATTCCAGTCCAGCGCTGGAGGCGAATGCACTGCTATCGGACGGACGCTGTTCGTTGCTCGGCAGCTATGCGTTCACGCAGGACGGTTTGGTTGCGCCGGGCGTCAAGACGGCCAAGCTGCCGGACTTCGATGGCGCCACGCGCGACGATCGCCGTCGCCGTGTTCCGCTCGGCACGCTGATGCCGAGCAAGCCGTATATGTTCTCAACACTGACCGTCGTTCTCGGACCTTCCGCGAAACCGCGCCCGATCACCGACATCGGCGATCTGGCCGGGCTGCGGCTGGCAATCGAGAGCGGCACGTTGGCGGATGCCATCCTGATGACGTTCGACAAGGGACGGCTGATCGACGACATCACTCATTTGATTCCGGCGCGGGACGATCTGCTCGGCGCGCTCGAACAGGGTAAGTTCGACGCGACCCTGCTCGATAGCAGACGTTTCGATGCGTATCGGGCGGCTCATCCCGACACCAAGCTCGGCGGGTCGGGCTACAGCTATCCGATCGGCGTGAACCGAGGTTATGTCGGGCTGGCCAGTTCGGCCGAGCTCATCACATCGGTCGACAAGGCATTGACGGAGCTCGACGGCTCCGGGGCCCTGGCGAATCTCGGTCGGTCCGCCGGACTGACCTATCTTCCGCCGCGCGAGCCGGTGATTCTCGGCGATGCATTCCAGAGGATCATCCGGAGCGACGCACGCTAGCGCGGTCGCTCCACGACCGCTCAGCGCGCCGCAGTCTTGTGAACCGACGATGGAACGACGCCGAAATATTTGCGGAAGACGCGACTGAAGTGCGACGAGCTCGAAAAACCCCATGAGAACGCGACATCGGTGATGGTCTTGCCGCTCTGCGTCTCCAGCTCCTGCCGGCAATGCTGAAGCCGGGCCCGCCAGATGTAGTCGCTGACCGTCATCCCACGATCGCTGAAGACCATGTGAAGGTAGCGCTTGGTGCAACCCAGGGCCGCCGAAATCTGATCGATGCACAGATCGGGATCGCGCAGATGCTCGCGGATGAAGGCTTGAGCGCGGATATAGACCGCCTCGGGTCCCGCACGGTCCAGCATTCGATCGGCTTCGCGCAGCGGCAGCAGCAGCAGATCGATCAGCGACTCGGCGACGCTGGCCGCCGAGTTGGGCGACAGCCGGGTCGCCTCGTCGAACGCGGCATGGGTGACGTCATGAGCAATCCGACCGGTCCCGCTCCGCGCCGACAGCTTGTATGCCGGCATCTTCTCCGACCGGAAGCCCCGCTCCTGCAACAGCTCCTTGGGCACGATGACAACGTCATGGCGCGTCAACGCGGGGCTGATGATCGTGTGCGGCGACGACACATCGTAGGCGAGGCAATCGCCGGGGCCGATCTCGATCTGGCGGCCATCCTGCTCGAAATAGGACGTTCCATAAGTCTGGAACAAGATCTTGATGTAGGGATGTGCCGCCTTTTGCGCACGCGCATAGGAATGCGCAATGCGGTGCTGGCTGGCCTCGATCTGGCAGAGCTTCAGGCGCGACACCGTCGTGAAATTGATGCGCCCCTCGAATGAGGCCCCCTCCAGCGGATCGACATCGAAACGTCCGCACAGGTCGGTCAGTGCATCTGACCAACGCTGGATCTGGCTCTTCGGCGAGAAGCCCGAAGTATTAAGCGAGCGGATCGTATCGGACATGTTTCATCCACCGATTCATGATCGAAACGCAACGGGTCCGCCGCAGGACGGCGAACGAGACTGCAGCAAGATTGCTCCCATTTTAAGGCTGCGGCTCTTTCGCGGCGCACTCGTTCCATAACGCGCCCTGCGTGATCCTCCGCCTTCATCTCTGTAAGGTCAAGGGAAACGTCAACCCTCGGTGGAACCGCGATGCTGCAAATTGATGCTGCGCAGCAAGAGTGGCCCTCATGTTGCGGACCAGCAAAGCAAAATCTCCTTCAAAAACTTCTATTCGCTTCACTCTTGAGCAAGCTCTTTTCTCTTTTGGGCAAGTTTCCCGGTTGGGAAGTGGATAATCAATGATGCCGAAAACGAATACTGGGCCGCGTGATGCGGAACCTCAGTTGAACCCGGGAGGAAAGACGATGCGAAGAGTGCTACTCGCAACATGTCTGACGTCAGTCGCGGCGCTTGCCGCGGGTGGCGCGTGGGCCAGTGAAGAGCTGGTCAAGATGTCGGCCAACCCGAAGGACTGGGTGATGCCGGCGGGAGACTACGCCAATACGCGTTACTCCAAGCTCAACCAGATCACCGCCCAGAACGTCGGCAAGCTGCAGGTCGCGTGGACCTTCTCCACCGGCGTGCTGCGCGGCCATGAAGGCGGACCGCTCATCATCGGCAACCTGATGTATGTGCATACGCCGTTCCCGAACAAGGTGTATGCGCTCGATCTCGCGCAGGACAACAAGATCGTCTGGAAGTACGAGCCCAAGCAGGACCCGAACGTCATTCCGGTGATGTGCTGCGACACGGTCAACCGCGGCGTCGCCTATGGTGACGGCAAGATCTTCCTGCATCAGGCCGACGACAAGCTGGTGGCGATCGACGCCAAGACCGGCCAGCATGTCTGGACCGCCGTCAACGGCGATCCGACCAAGGGCCAGACCGGCACCTCGGCGCCGCTGGTGGTGAAGGACAAGGTCCTGGTCGGCACGTCCGGCGGCGAGTTCGGCGTCCAGTGCAGCATGACCGCTTACGACATCAAGAGCGGCAAGCAGGTCTGGAAGGCCTATTCCGAAGGTCCGGATGACCAGATCCTGTTCGATGCCAACACCACCGCGCTCGGCAAGCCGGTCGGCAAGGACTCGAGCCTGAAGACCTGGCAAGGCGATCAGTGGAAGACCGGTGGCGGCTGCACCTGGGGCTGGATCTCCTACGATCCGCAGCTCGACATGGTCTATTACGGGTCGGGCAATCCCTCGACCTGGAACCCGAAGCAGCGTCCCGGCGACAACAAGTGGTCGATGACGATCTTCGCCCGCCACGCAGACACCGGCGTCGCGAAATGGGTCTATCAGATGACGCCCCACGACGAGTGGGACTATGACGGCGTCAACGAGATGATCCTGTCGGACCAGGCGATCAACGGTCAGCCGCGCAAGCTGCTCACGCACTTCGATCGTAACGGCCTCGGCTATACGCTCGACCGTGCCAGCGGCGAGCTCCTCGTCGCCGAAAAGTTCGACCCGAAGGTGAACTGGACCACCGGCGTCGACATGGACAAGAACTCGCCGACCTACGGCCGTCCGAAGGTTGTCGATCAATACTCGACCGACAAGCAGGGTGAAGACGTCAACACCAAGGGCATCTGCCCGGCGGCGCTCGGCACCAAGGACGAACAACCGGCCGCCTACTCGCCGGACACGCAGCTGTTCTACGTTCCGACCAACCATGTCTGCATGGACTACGAGCCCTTCAAGGTGAGCTACACCGCAGGTCAGCCCTATGTCGGCGCGACGCTGTCGATGTATCCGCCGGCGGGTGAGACCCATATGGGCAACTTCATCGCTTGGGACGGCAAGACCGGCAAGATCGCCTGGTCGAACAAGGAGCCGTTCTCGGTGTGGTCGGGTGCGCTCGCAACGGCCGGCGGCGTGGTGTTCTACGGAACGCTCGAAGGCTACCTCAAGGCGGTCGATGCCAAGACGGGCAAGGAGCTCTACAAGTTCAAGACTCCGTCCGGCATCATCGGCAACGTCACGACCTACGAGGCAGGCGGCAAGCAGTATGTCGCCGTGCTCTCGGGTGTCGGTGGCTGGGCCGGCATCGGTCTCGCGGCGGGCCTGACGGATCCGACCGCCGGTCTCGGTGCGGTCGGCGGCTACGCAGCGCTGAGCAACTACACCGCCCTGGGCGGCGCGCTCACCGTGTTCTCGCTCCCGCAGCAGTGAGCTAGGCACCTGCTTCCGGCGCATGGATTTCGTCCATGCGCCGGTTCGCCTGCCCCAGAAAATTAAGGGAAGACGCCCTTGCGTAGAATCTGTTTTGCGGTCGCCACGGCTCTGATCCTGGCAACCGGCGGGATGACTGTCGCCGAAAATGCCTGGGCGGAAAGTCCGGGAGATCCTGCGGCCGTCAAGTCCGAAGACGGGAAGTACTTCGATAAGGATGGCAATCCGACCTACAAGGTGGGCGCCGACGGATCGGTCGACTGGTACACCTACTCCGGATACCGCCGCTATCATTCCGAATGCCACGTCTGCCACGGGCCCGACGGCATGGGATCGACTTATGCGCCTGCGCTGAAGGACTCGGTCAAGACCATGAGCTACGGCGATTTCATCGGTGTCATCGCCAGCGGCCGCAAGAATGTCAGCACGTCCCAGGAGAACGTCATGCCGGCTTTCGGCGACAATCCGAACGTGGCCTGCTACATGGACGACCTCTACATCTACCTGCGCGCCCGCGGCAATGACGCGGTGGGACGCGTTCGCCCGGCCAAGCACGAGGACAAACCGCCAGCCTATACGGAAGCGGAGAACTCCTGCATGGGCAAGAAATGACTGACGACGGGACCGCGCCTGAACAGTTTCCCTGGGCAGCGTCGCGGGCTCAAGAGAATGAAAGAGGAGTTTGAGACATGAAGACGCGCGCCGCGGTCGCTTTCGAAGCCAAGAAGCCGCTGGAGATCGTCGAGGTCGACCTCGAAGGGCCGAAGGCCGGCGAGGTACTGGTCGAGATCAAGGCCACCGGCATCTGCCACACCGATGCCTACACGCTCGACGGTTTCGACAGCGAGGGCATCTTCCCCTCGATCCTCGGCCATGAGGGCGCCGGCATCGTGCGCGAGGTCGGCCCTGGCGTGACCTCGGTCAAGCCCGGCGACCACGTCATTCCACTCTACACACCGGAATGCCGCCAGTGCAAGAGCTGCCTCAGCCGCAAGACCAATCTCTGCACCGCGATCCGCGCCACGCAGGGCAAGGGCCTGATGCCAGACGGCACGTCGCGCTTCAGCTACAAGGGCCAGGCCATCTACCACTACATGGGCTGCTCGACCTTCTCCAACTTCACCGTGCTGCCGGAGATCGCGGTCGCGAAGATTCGCGAGGACGCGCCCTTCGACAAGAGCTGCTATATCGGCTGCGGCGTCACCACGGGCGTCGGCGCAGTCGTCAATACGGCCAAGGTCACGCCCGGCTCGAACGTCATCGTCTTCGGCCTCGGCGGCATCGGCCTCAACGTGCTCCAGGGCGCGCGGATGGCGGGCGCCGACAAGATCGTCGGCGTCGACGTCAATGACAGCAAGGAGGAATGGGGGCGCCGCTTCGGCATGACCCACTTCGTCAACCCGAAGAAGGTGACCGGCGACATCGTCCAGCATCTGGTTGCGCTGACGGATGGCGGTGCCGACTACACCTTTGACTGCACCGGCAATACCACGGTGATGCGCCAGGCGCTGGAAGCCTGCCATCGCGGCTGGGGCGAATCGATCATCATCGGTGTCGCCGAGGCCGGCAAGGAGATCGCGACCCGCCCGTTCCAGCTCGTCACCGGACGCGTCTGGAAGGGCACGGCGTTCGGCGGCGCGCGCGGGCGCACCGACGTTCCCAAGATCGTCGACTGGTACATGAACGGGAAGATCGAAATCGACCCGATGATCACCCACACGCTCAAGCTCGAAGACATCAACAAGGGCTTCGACCTGATGCATGAGGGCAAATCGATCCGTTCCGTCGTCGTGTTCTGACCCCAAGCACGCAAAACTGAGGAGGATTGCGCCATGACTGTCCACATCCATCCGTCCGTCGATAACGGCGTCAAACAAGGAAGCGGCCATTTCGCCGGCGGCACGCTGGTCTGCAAATGCCACGACCGGCCGGTCAAGGTCGGCATCAAGGGCGATGTCGCGCATAACCACGCGTGCGGCTGCACCAAATGCTGGAAGCCCTCCGGCGCGACCTTCTCGGTCGTTGCAGTGGTGCCGCGGCAGAACGTCACGGTGCTGGAGAACGGCGACAAGCTCAAGATCGTCGATCCCTCCGCCGTCATCCAGCGTTACGCCTGCACCGGCTGCGGCACGCATATGTATGGCCGCATCGAGAACACAGGCCACCCGTTCTACGGCCTCGACTTCATTCACCCCGAGCTGTTCCAGGAGCAGGGTTCGGCCGCGCCGGGCTTTGCGGCCTTCGTCTCCTCGGTGATCGAGTCGGGCGTGAAGCCGGAACAGATGGGCGAGATTCGGGCGCGATTGAAGGAGCTGGGGCTCGAGCCCTATGACTGCCTGTCGCCGGCCCTGATGGATGCGATTGCCACCCACGTGGCGAAAGCAAAGGCGGCCTGACGGCCGCCACGTACCAAGCGTACCAACTGAAGCGTTCCTTCCTGAAGACTTGGTGCCTCGCCTGCCCCACGCTGGCGAGGCATTCTTTTTTTGTCGTCGTTTTGGTCTGGCGGCCGCCATTGTTGTCGGCGCATCGCCCATTGTTCCGCATTTGCATTGCAGCGGGCTGCACGCGCAGCGCTCGTCTGCTCTGACAACACACGCGCCTGTGTAGACCGATGCCTGTCCCGGCCTGCTATCATTAGTCGTTTTCCGACAACTCTCGATTGATCCGGCGCGTGCACGTAAGGACATGTGGTCCCGCGCGCGTCCACCAACGATCAGAACAGCGACCATTGGTCCGACAGAGCGAGGGCGAACATGATCAAGGTGAAAATCAACGGACAGGAGCAGAGCTGGGACGGCGATCCAAGCCTGCCGCTGCTGTGGTATCTGCGCGACGAGCTGGGTTTGACCGGAACGAAATATGGGTGCGGCGCAGCGCTGTGCGGCGCCTGCACCGTGATAGTCGACAAGGAAGCGGCGCGCGCCTGCATCACCGCAGTGTCGGATGTCGCGGGACGGGAGGTCACCACCATCGAAGGTCTGCATCCGACTGGAGATCATCCGGTGCAGAAGGCGTGGCGGCAGGTCAACGTGCCGCAATGCGGCTTCTGCCAGGCCGGGCAGATCATGCAGGCGGCCGCACTCTTGAACGAGAATCCCAAGCCGTCGCATGACCAGATCAGGGATGCGATGGCCGGCAACATCTGCCGCTGCGGCTGCTATCAGCGCATCGAGAATGCGGTCCATCTGGCCTCGACGGGGGTGTGATCATGAGCATCATCGCAAATCCCGACATCGCAAAGTCCGCGTCTCGCCGCGGCTTCGAGCGGCATCTCAAGGTCGAGAACGTCTCGCGCCGTACCATCCTGCAGACGCTGGGCCTCGCCGGCGGGTTCGTGCTCGCGGCTCCCTTGCTGTCGCGCCCGGCGTTTGCCGCCTATGAAACCGGCGCCGGCAAGATGCCGCACGGCACCGTGGTCGATCCCAAGGTTTTCGTTTCGATCGCGCCCGACGGCATCGTGTCGATCCTCGCCCACCGCTCCGAGATGGGCACGGGCGTTCGCACCAGCCTGCCACTGATCGTGGCGGAGGAAATGGAAGCCGACTGGTCGCGCGTGCGCGTCGTGCAGGCTCCCGGCGACGAGGTGAAGTTCGGCAACCAGGATACCGACGGTTCGCGCAGCACGCGGCACTATCTGCTGCCGATGCGACAGATCGGCGCCATGGCGCGGGCGATGCTCGAAGCCGCGGCGGCCAAGCGCCTCGGCGTGCCGCCGAGCGAAGTGAAAGCCGTCAATCATGAGGTCGTGCACAGCGCCAGCGGCCGTCGCCTCGGCTTCGGCGAGCTCGCGGCCGATGCAGCCAATCTGCCGGTCCCTGCGGTCGACACCGTGCAGCTGAAGTCGCCGAAGGACTTCCGTTATCTCGGCAAGGGCCAGGTCAGTATCGTCGATCTGCACGACATCACCGTCGGCAAGGCGCGCTATGGAGCCGACGTCCGCCTGCCCGGCATGAAATACGCGGTTATCGCCCGGCCGCCGGTCACCGGCGGCAAGGTCAAGTCGTTCGATCCGGCCGAGGCGCTGAAGGTGCCCGGCGTCGAGCAGGTGATCGAGGTCAAGGGCTGGCCCTGGCCGTCGAAGTTCCAGCCGCTTGGCGGCGTCGCCGTGATCGCGCGCAACACCGGCGCTGCAATCAAGGGTCGCGACGTGCTCAAGGTCGAATGGGACGACGGCGCCAATGCTGCTTACGACTCCGTCGCCTATCGCGCCGAGCTCGAAGCCGCCGCACGCCAGCCGGGTCTCGTCGTGCGCCAGGAGGGCGACGTCGAGGCCGCGCTGAAGTCGGCCGACAAGGTGATCACCGGCGAGTACTACCTGCCGCATTTCGCCCATGCCAGCATGGAGCCGCCGGTCGCGGTCGCCGACGTCAAGGGCGACAAGGCCGAGATCTGGGCGCCTGTGCAGAGCCCCGGCGGCACGCACGAGGATGTTGCCAAGACGCTGCAGATCCCGCCGGAGAACGTGACCGTCAACGTCACCCTGCTCGGCGGCGGGTTCGGGCGGAAGTCCAAATGCGACTTCGCGCTCGAGGCTGCCCTGCTGTCGAAGACGCTGGGTGCGCCGGTCAAGGTGCAGTGGACGCGCGATGACGACCTCCATCACGATTTCCTGCACACCGTGTCGGTGGAGCGCATCGAAGCCGGGCTCGACAAGAGCGGCAAGGTGGTGGCCTGGCGCCACCGCAGCGTCGCGCCGACCATCCTGTCGACCTTCGCGGCGGGCGCCGATCATGCCGCGCCGTTCGAGCTCGGCATGGGCCTCGTCGACATGCCGTTCGAGATCGCCAACATCCAATGTGAGAATCCCGCCGCCAAGGCGATGACCCGCATCGGCTGGTTCCGCTCGGTCTCGAACATCCCGCGCGCCTTCGCCGTGCAATCGATGGTCGGCGAGATCGCCCATGCCACCGGCCGCGACCAGAAGGACACGCTGCTCGATCTGATCGGCACTCCGCGCGTCCTGAAGCTCGCCTCGGTGAAGGATCTCTGGAACTACGGCGAGCCCTACGAGAGCTACCCGATCGACACCGGCCGGCTGCGCCGTGTCGTCGAGTACGTGGCCGAGAAGGGCAATTGGGGCCGCTCGGTGCCCAAGGGCCACGGCCTCGGCATCGCCGCGCATCGCAGCTTCGTCAGCTACATCGCCACCATCGTGGAGGTGTCGGTCGACGACAAGGGCAAGCTTGTGGTGCATCAGGTCGACACCGCGATCGACTGCGGCACCTTCGTCAACCCCGAACGCATCGCCTCGCAGCTCGAAGGCGCCGCGATCATGGGGCTGAGTCTCGCCAAATATGGCGAGATCAGCTTCAAGAACGGCCGGGTGCAGCAGCGCAACTTCGACGACCATCCGGTGGTCCGAATCGACGAGGCACCGCTGGTGACCAACGTGCACATCGTGCCCGTTGATGCCGACACTCCGCCAAGCGGCGTCGGCGAGCCGGGCGTGCCGCCATTCGCGCCGGCGCTCGCCAACGCGATCTTTGCCGCCACCGGCAAGCGCCTGCGGGCGCTGCCGATCGGCAATCAGCTCGCGACCTGAGCTTGCAGCAATCAGCAGATCATCGGCCGGAGCGATCCGGCCGGTGATCCCAGCGGAAGAAGCAGGATCGGTCAGCGCCCGTAGCGCACCGAGGCATAGCGGCCGAT
Source organism: Bradyrhizobium sp. SZCCHNRI3043 (assembly GCF_032377735.1). Lineage (NCBI taxonomy): Bacteria > Pseudomonadati > Pseudomonadota > Alphaproteobacteria > Hyphomicrobiales > Nitrobacteraceae > Bradyrhizobium > Bradyrhizobium sp. SZCCHNRI3043. The sequence continues at coordinate 933,204 of NZ_JAUHID010000001.1, read as the reverse complement.
GACGGCGGACGGCGAGGTCTGCATCACCGCGCTGGAGACCGGCGTCACCGGCAGCTTCCGCCTCACCGTGCGCAAGGACATGGACATCACCTGGCCGTTCGCCGAGAACGCCACCCACCTGATGTCGATCAGCCTCGACGAGGATCTCGATGACGCCGCCAAGCAGGCGGTGCGTGGTTAAGCACGTCTGCGCCCGCACCAACCTGTCGCGCAACCAGGCCTACATGCTGTGCTCGCTGGCCGGCAATCTGCGCGTCACCCAGCTGGTCGACGGCAACAAGGGCATCCACATGCTGCTGCCGAAATCCTATCTGTAGGCCCTCCGCTACCGGTTCACGAAGCGGTCGTGCGCGGTCAGCACGACCTGCCCGCTCGCATCGACCGCCTGGAAGGTCACATCGGCATCCACAGACTCGGGCATGGTCAGCGTCACCCGCAGCGCCTCCGAGCCGTCCGGCTCGACCTCGATCGCATCCGCCGCCGCATGGCCGACGATGGCGAGCGCCGCATCGATGCCGCTGATGCCGAGCTTGAAGCTCCGCACGGCGGACGACTTGTTGAGCAGCTTCACCGTATAGCCGTTGCGCACCGAGCCATCCGACAGCCGCACCGACATCGGATCGCGATCGTGCTGCACCGACAGCACGGCGGTGGTCTTCGTGACGAACGAAACAGCAATCACGCCGGCGACAGCGACGCAGGCCAGCGCAAGCCCGATCGTCTTCGGCCGCACCAGCCGTGAGACACGCGGCTCGCCGACACGGCCACGCTCGATGTTGCGCCAGCTCTCGTAGTCGATCAGGCCGCGCGGACGATCGAGCTTGGCCATCACGCCGTCGCAGGCATCGACGCAGAGGCCGCAATTGATGCAGGCGAAGCTCGGCCCCTGGCGGATGTCGATGCCGATCGGGCAGACCGCGACGCAGGCGCCACAATCGACGCAATCGCCGGCCGGCAACCCCTGCGATCGCGCCTCGGCGGCCTTTTTCGCCGACATCCGGGTCTCGCCGCGATAATCGCGATAGTTCACCGTGAAGGCTTCCGGATCCCAGATCGCGCCCTGCAGACGCGGCCACGGGCACATGAAGGTGCAGACCTGCTCGCGCGCGAAACCGGCGAGGCCATAGGTCGTGCCGGCGAAGACCAAGGTCCAGGTCAGCGCGGTCGCCGACATCTCGCCATGGATGAGATCGCGCAGCAACTCCGGCGCGTCGGTGAAGTAGAAGATCAGGGTGCCGCCGGTGCCGAGCGCGATCGCCATCCACAGCGCGTGCTTGGTGGCGATCTGTGCGATGCGCCGCGCCGTCAGCGGCGCGCCGACGTTCTTCAGCCGCTGCCGGCGGTCGCCCTCGACCAGGCGCTCGACCAGCAGGAACAGGTCGGTCCACACCGTCTGCGGACAGGCGAAGCCGCACCACAGGCGGCCGGCCAGCGCGTTGACCAGGACGAGGATGAACGTCGCCAGCAGCATCGCCGCGGTGATGAGATAGAGATCCTGCGGCCAGATCTCGGCGGGGCCAAGATAGAGCTTTCCGTGGGCGAAATCGAGCAGCACGGCTTGGCCCGGCGCATTCGGCCCGCGGTTCCAGCGCACGAACGGCGTGATGTAGTAGACGGCGAGCGTCAGAACGAGAATCAGCCATTTCAGCCGCCGGATTGGCCCCTTGACGCCCTGCGGAACCACCGGGCCGCCAGCGCTGCGCAACGACCGTGCCGGGCCGCGGGCCTGACCCTGGCCCTCGCTTTGGCCTTGGCCCTGCGCCATGCGCCGCGTCTTGGCGTGATCGATCTCGATGGTGATGGCCACGGCTGCCCTCGTTCGCTCGGCTGATGCAGGGCAACGATAGGCGGCGGTGCCCGGCGGCTCTTTGTCGGGCCACAAACTTGCGAACGGGTGGCAGCGCCTGTTTGCGCGGGAACAACGATAGTTCCCGTCCGGCAGGCGATGAGAGGCGCGGCGCCGCGAGCGCCACGGCGGCAGTCGCAGCATCCGGAGGGATGGCTGCGGCTGCCGCGCTTGTTGGATAGCGCGCGTAGCGACGCTCGCTGCTCGCCTCTCCCCGCGTGCGGGGAGAAGGAGCGTACCGGCATTGCGGCGGCGACTTCCGTTCCGATCGGCAGCGTTAACATGCTGCGCACGACGTGTGATCCAGCCCGTCTCTCAAACGATCTTGATCGACATGTCCGGCAGGCCCTCGAGCTTGCACAAGAGCACGTCGCCCTTGACGACCGGGCCGACATTCTCCGGCGTGCCGGAATAGATGATGTCGCCGGCCTTCAGCTCGAACGCCTCGGACAGTTTCGCGATCTGCTCGGCGACGTTCCAGATCATCTTGGTCAGGTCGGAGTTCTGCCGGACCGTGCCGTTGACCGCGAGCGAGATCGCGCCCTTGGTGAAGTGGCCGACCTTCGCCACCGGATGGATCGGGCCGAGCACGGCGGCATGATCAAAACTCTTGCCGATCTCCCATGGCTTCTTCTCGGCGGCCATGCCGTTCTGCAGGTCACGGCGGGTCATGTCGAGGCCGAGCGCGTAGCCATAGACATGATCGAGCGCGGACTCGGCGGGAATGTTGGTGCCGCCGGATTTCAGCGCCGCGACCAGTTCGACCTCGTGATGATAGTTCTTGGTCAGGGACGGATAGGGATGATCGGCGACCTCGCCGATCGCGACGTTCTGGATCGCGTCGGTCGGCTTCTGGAAGAAGAACGGCGGCTCGCGGTTCGGATCGGAGCCGCGCTCGATGGCATGCGCCGCGTAGTTGCGGCCGATGCAGTAGATGCGGCGGACGGGGAAGACGCCCTGCTCGCCGGCGATCGGAATCGTGGTCGCCGGCACGGCGAAGATCGGCTTCGGCCCGGCCTGTGCCGCGGCAGGGTGGGTGTCCGTCATGATCGCAGCCGCTGCGGCGGCGCTGCCGGCGACGAGAAGATCGCGGCGTGAGGTGTCTGCCATGGGTTTCCTCCTGGGATCAGCCGTTGCGGCCGGCTGATTTGTTGGTGGTGGCGCACCAGCATCGGCGCCCCGCTCAACTGATAAGCATATCCAGTATGCCAGCGCCACTATGCGCGCACGCGCCGTTGCTCTCGCGACGCAACACACGCCCGAAGCGATGCTCGAGACCCTCGCCGGAAACGCGAGGGCGCAGGGAAGGCCGGACCTCGACTGAGGCCCGTGGCCCGCCTGCGGAAAAAATGCAGGCGGCAGGAACCACAGGTTCAGCCGGACAGACCCGGCCTTCCCTGCGCGATGGGTGAACGTCTGCTCCGAGCTCTCCCCGGGGACCGGCTTGTTTGCCCCCGTCACCCGCGCGTCACGTCATGACGCAGCGGGCTTGGCGCCAGCTTCGGGGCGCCAGGACCACACGGCTTGAACGTCCGCAGGCTTGCCAATCGTCCAGCGCATCAGCACCTGACAGGCCCGCGGCCACCGCTCCCCGCCTCTACGTATCGTGACGACGCGTACGCCCCTCTGCATGAGGCGGGATAAGCGATATAAGCACATTTTCCGATAAAACGAAAGAGAAATTTCGGCTTAGGCTGCCAAGGACCGTCCACCGAAAGTTCCGGTCCTACTTAAGATTTTTTCAACATGCGCCAGGCATACGACATCTAAGCACGGTGCAGCCCACCGGATGCGGAGGGATTCACAATGCAAGGGAGCCTTGACCGGCCACCGGTCGTGATCCATTCATCACGGTCGAAATCCCTGCTCGGGTTACTTGCCTGTATCGCCCTGCTCGCGGCGGCCCTCTTCATGGTCCAAGATCCTGAGGCCAATCACCTCATCGGATACGCCGGAATCGGCTTCTTCAGCCTCGGCATCCCCTTCGTCGGGTGGAGCATCTTTCGTCCGGACCGCTTGGTCCTCACTCCCGATGGCGTCACCCAGCATGCGCTGTTCCGAAGCGGCCTCTTGAAATGGAAGGACGTGCACGCCTTTCGTCCGTACTCCCCCACGCCGGGATCGAGAGAACAGCTCATCGGCTACGACGTTGTGGGCAATTCCAACAAGGAAGGGCGGTTCGTTAAAGTCGCCCGATCGCTTGCGGGCGCCGACGGCACGCTTGGCGGCGGATGGGAGATGCAACCTGCAGCTCTCGCGGATCTGCTCAATAGAGCCCGCGCGCATTGGTTGCAGCAGGGCGATTAAGACCTGTTAGCATCGTAGAGGCCGGTCTGCTGATCCGGGGGCGCGTGCGCTTCGTTTCTGTGTTTCCACCACCCAAACGGCAACCGCCATGACCGAGCCGACACCACCCGGGAGACGCCGCATGCTGCTCTGGCTCACCGGCATCGTCGTGCTCGCGCTGGCCGGCGCCGCCATCGCCGCGGGGCCGATCATGAGCCGGGTCGAACATCCCAGATACGACGTCGTTTCACGCGATGGCGACTTCGAAATCCGCGCCTATGCACCGATGATCATCGCGCAGGCCGAGGTGCAGGGCGCGCGCAAGCCGGCGATCGAGGAAGGCTTTCGCATCATCGCCGACTACATTTTCGGCGCCAACCGTGCGAAGACGAAGATCGCCATGACCGCGCCGGTGCAGCAGCAGGCCAGTGCCGCCACCGCGCCCGACGATGGCGTCGCCAGCGATCGCCGGAGCATCAGCTTCGTGATGCCCTCGAACTGGTCGCTCGACACTCTGCCGCCGCCGGCCGATGCCCGGATCAAGCTGACGGCCCAGTCTGCGCAGCGCATGGTCGCGCTCACCTTTTCGGGCTCCACCTCCGACGGCATCATCGCTGACAAAACTCGCCAACTGCGTGACTACGCGCAGCGCAAGGGGCTGACCGTCACCGGATCGCCGCTGCTCGCGTTCTACAATCCGCCCTGGACCCTGCCGATGCTGCGGCGGAACGAGGTCATGCTGGCGTGTAGTCGCTAAAGCGAGATGAGAGAGAGCGGCCTGATTTTGCAGTCAAGGTCGGCTCGCAACTGTCACCACGACGCGCGACCAGCTCCCTCTTTGACTTTGCCGAGTCCTCTCCTCGGTCATTCCGGGGCGCGCGCAGCGCGAACCCGGAATCCATCCTTCAGCACGTCGCGCGGCTCGATGGATTCCGGGCTCGTCGCGCTGGCGCGCGCCGCCCCGGAATGACGCGAAGATCAAACGCGCCAGAACCCATGTCGTGACTTCAATCGGAGATTAGGCGCCTCACCCCTCGATGATCGCCACCGCCCGCGTCCAGCCGGCCGAGGCGCGCTCGATCTTCACCGGGAAGCACGACACGATGAAGCCGGTCGACGGCAGTTGCTCCAGATTGTGCAGCTTCTCCAGATGGCAATAGCCGATGTGGCGGCCGGCCTTGTGGCCTTCCCAGATCAGCGCGGCATCGTGGGTCTCGGCGTATTTCTGCGCGGTGAACACGAACGGCGCGTCCCAGCTCCAGCCGTCGGTGCCGGTCAGGCGCACGCCGCGCTCGAGCAGATACATCGTCGCCTCATAGCCCATGCCGCAGCCGGAATTGACGTAGTTGGCCTGGCCGAAGCGCGCGCCGGCCGAGGTATTGACGACGACGATCTCGAGCGGTGACAGCGTGTGGCCGATGCGCTTGAGCTCATCCTCGACATCCCTCGCGGTCACCACATAGCCGTCCGGGAAACGACGGAAGTCGAGCTTCACGCCCGGCTGCAGACACCACTCCAGCGGCACCTCGTCGATGGTCCAGGCGCGCTCGCCGCGGTTCATCGTCGGATGAAAGTGCCAGGGCGCATCGAGATGCGTGCCGTTGTGGGTCGACAGATTGACCTGCTCGACCGCCCAGCCCTGCCCGTCCGGCAGATCCTCGGCCTTCAGCCCGTCGAAAAACTGCAGCATCCGCGGCAGGCCCTGCTGATGGTCGATATAGGTGATGGTCGGATGATTGCCGGGCGGATCGGCGGGCACGTCGTTCTGCAAGGGCACGGAGATGTCGATCAGTCTGCGGGCCATGGGCGGTCCTCTCTCTTTGTCGTTATTGGTTGTTGTCGTCGGCAGCAGGATCAGACGTCCTGCCGCTCGACCTTGTTCTTCAGGATGCCGATCTTCTCGACCTCGAGCTCGATCACGTCGCCATGTTCGAGATACCAGCCGAGCTCCAGGCCACAGCCATTGCCGACGGTGCCCGAGCCGATGAACTCGCCCGGCATCAGGGTTTCGTCCTTGCTGATATAGGCAATCAGCTCCTCGAACGAAAACAGCATGCCCTCGCTGACGCCACGCGAGCGGACCTCGCCGTTGACCCGCGCCTCCATCTTCAGGCGATAGGGATCGCCGATCTCGTCCGGGGTCACGATCCACGGCCCCATCACGTTGCCGCCGTCAAAGCTCTTGCCTTTGGAGGGGCCGAGCCGGCCGTCCATCTCGATGCGCTGCGTGTCGCGCGCGGAGAAGTCGTTGAAGATCGTGAAGCCGAAGATGTGATCGCGCGCCTTCGCGGCCGGAATATCCTTACCCTTGCCCCTGGTGATGATGCCGAACTCCAGCTCATAGTCCATCACCTTGCTGTAGCGCGGCCATTTCACCGTCGTGTTGGGGCCACGCACGCTGAAGCGGTTGGTGATGTAGAAGATCGGGACCTTGCGATAGACCTCGGGCAATTCGCCGAGCGGCTCGGCATCGATGCGCGCGAGCTCCTCCGCGTCGCCGCGCTGCCGCGCCGCGAGCTTTCGCTGGCCGCGCGGCGCCTGCAGGATGTGCAGCGGAAATGACATGCCGTCGCGCATCTGCCGCGGCTCCGGCACCGGGGCCAGCAGCTCGGTGCCGCCGACGTCGCGCGAGAGGCTTTCGTCGCTGCCATAGCGCTCGACCAGCGCGCGTGCTGCGTCGAGCGCAGCTTCGCCGGCATCGATCAACGACAGCATCGAGCCGAACGCCGGATTGCTCTTGCCAGCGCGATCGGCGGCCGCGGTGAGATCGAAAAGCTTGGAATCGCCGCCATGGACGACGCCGATGCGCTCCCCGCCTTCCGCTCGGAATGTCGCAAGTTTCACGCTGGCCTCCCCTTGTGTTCTATCTAAAAATATACAAACATAGAAAATATCGATAAACAAGAGGCGTCCGAGAGACGGGCGCCCGGGGGAGGAGGCAAGGATGCGTCATCGGATCATCAGCGCTGCGCTCGGATCGGTGCTGGCCACGCTTGCGCTCACATCTGCGACACGCGCCGAGAAGATCCAGATCGGCTGCACCGCCACCTCGGACTGCGCCTCGGCGATGCTCGCGGTCGATGAGGGTCTCTTCAAGAAGCACGGGCTCGACGCCGAGATGGTGCTGATCGGGATCAACTCGAACATCCCCGCCGCCATCCTCTCCAACTCCATCCAGATCGGCGGGCCGACCTCGACAGTATTCCTCCAGGCGGCTGATGGCGGGCTCGACCTCGTCGCGGTCTCCGGCGCCTCGATCATGAACAAGACCTCGAACGATGCGGTCGCCGCCTTCGTGCGCAACGGCATCACCATCACTGGGCCGCAGGACTTCAAGGGCAAGAAGGTCGGCGCCCCCGGCATCGGCGCCTTCCTGCACGTGCTGTTCGTGAAATGGCTGGTCGAGAAGGGCGTCGATCCACGAAGCGTCAACTTCGTCGAGGTGACGTTTCCGACCATGGCCGACACCATCAAGTCGGGCGGCGTCGATGCGGTGCTGACGGCCGAACCGTTCGTGACGCGCATGACCAATGCCAGCCTCGGCACGGTCGGCGCGCGCTACGCCGCCGAACTCGCCCGCACCGAGCCGATCATCTTCTATGCGGCCTCGCGCGAATGGGCCGAGAAGAACCCGGAGACGGTGAAGAAATTCCGCGCCGCCATCGCGGAGGCCGCCCCAATCGTGAACAATGATCGTGAGAAGGCCTCGGCCGCGATCGCCAAATTCACCAAGCAACCGCTGGAGCTGGTCAAGCTGACGGCGCCGAACTACGCCGAGCCGGTGCTGAAGCCCGAGCAGCTGGCGTGGTGGATCGACGTGATGTCGGCGCAGACGATGTTGCAGAGCAAGCTCGATCTCAAGAAGTTGATCCTCAACTGATGACGGCAACGAACCCGATCCTGCAGACCGAGCCGACGAGCGGCGACACGCTCAGCGAGCGCGCCGCCGCGCTGATCGAGCGCGACATCGTCGCCGGCGTCCTGGCCCCCGGCTCGCGTCTGGGGATCGTCGAGCTCGCCAAGCGCTACGAGATCGGGCCGACGCCGCTGCGCGAGGGGCTGTCGCGGCTGGTGTCGCGCGGCCTGATCGTCGGCATCGGCCAGCGCGGTTTTCGCGTCGCCGAGGTCAGCCGCGACGATCTCGTTGACATCACGCGCATGCGCGCTGTCGTGGAGAAAGAGGCGCTGCGGCTGGCGATGCAGAGCGGCGACGACCAATGGGAGGCCGGCATCATCGCCGCGCTCCATCAGATGCGCCGCTACATCCAGCGCATGCAGAGCGAGTTCCGCGAAGGCGCGCCGGAGTTCGATCGCTTGCACAAGGCGTTTCACACCGCGCTGCTGGCGGCCTGCGGATCACGGCGCCTGCTCGCCGCTCATTCGGATCTCTACGACCAGGCCTATCGCTACCGCCGCGTCATGATGCGCAGCTTCGAGGATGGCAGCGGCTTCATCAAGGAGCACGAGACGCTCGCCGACCTCGTGCTCGCGCGCAATGCCGCCGCGGCCCAAGCGCGGCTTGAGGCACATCTGCGCTCGACCGTCGATATCGTCTATCCGCATCCGAAGGGAGCCTGAGATGGCAGAGCCTGCCCTCGCATTGGTGCAATCATCTCCCTCGCCTGCGCGCGCGCAGATCGCCTTCGACGATGTCGCGCTGGTGCTCGGCGGCAAGACGATCATCGACACGATCAGCCTGGAGGTCGCAGCTGGCGAGATCCTGTGCGTGGTCGGCGCCTCCGGCTGCGGCAAGACCACGGCGCTGCGGCTCGCCGCCGGCCTCTATCAGCCGAGCGGCGGCACGGTGCGTTTCGAGGGCGAGGCGATGCGCGCGCCGCGGCGTGAGATCGCGGTCGTGTTCCAGGACTATGGCAAGGCGCTGCTGCCGTGGCGCACCGCCGCCGGCAACATCTCGCTGGCCTTGGAGACGATCGGAATGCCCTCCGCACAGCGCGAGGCGCGCATCGCCGAGTTGCTCGCCAAGGTCGAGCTCGCCGGCCATGCGGCCAAATATCCGACGGAGATGTCGGGCGGCATGCAGCAGCGGCTGCAGATCGCGCGCTGTCTCGCGCAGGATCCGAAGGCGCTGCTGATGGATGAGCCGTTCGGCGCGCTGGACGCGATGACGCGCCAGGGACTGCAGGACGAGATGCTGGCGCTGGTGGCGGCGACCGGCGCCACCGTCGTGTTCGTCACGCATGATCTCGAGGAGGCCATCTATCTCGGCGACCGCGTGGTCGGCCTGCTGCCGCATCCCGGCCGCGTCGGCTTGGAATTGAAGATCGACCTGCCGCGGCCGCGCGACCAGTTGGCGACGCGCGAGCATCCGGAGTTCCTGCGGCTGCGGCGCGAGTTGTTCGACTTCATCAAGGCGAGCGAATGACGATGCCGGATCGCATCAAGCCCGTCCTGCTGCCGTTCGCGGCGCTGCTCGTGTTCGAAGCCTGGATGCGGCTCGCCGGCGTGCAGAGCGACTCGCTGGCGCCGCCGAGCGCGATCGCGCTCGCCTTGCTGGGCGCGCTGACCGACGGCTCGCTGCTGGCGGCGACGCGCGACACGCTCGCCTCGGTGTTCGCCGGCCTCGCGCTCGGCGGCACCATCGGCCTCGTGCTGGGCATCGCGCTCGGCCTGTCGCCTATCTTCAACCGGCTGATGGAGGTCACGATCGAGGCGATCAGGCCCATTCCTTCAGTGGCGCTGCTGCCGATCGCCCTGATCGCGCTCGGCTTCGGCTACCGCATGGAGATCGCGATCGTCGCCTTTGCCTGCGTCTGGCCGGTGCTGATCGTGACGCGTGCCGCGGTGGGCGGCATCGAGCCGCGGCTGATCGAGGTGGCGCGCGTGCTGCGGCTGACGCAGCGCGATCGCATCAGGAAGATCGTCATCCCCGCCACCCTGCCCCGCATCTTCCTGGCGTTCCGGCTCGCCGCCGGCATCGCGCTGATCGTCGCGGTCACGGTGGAGATCGCGATCAACCCGCTCGGCCTCGGCGCCGGCATCATGACCGCGCAGCAGGCGTTGCGGCCCGATCTGATGCTGGCCTATCTGGTATGGATCGGCGTGACCGGGTTTGCGCTCAATACCGCGCTGATCGCTGCACAACAGAGCTTGTTCGGGCGCGCGGCCGCGATGGGAGACCCCGCATGAAGTGGTCGGTCGCCGCCTGGCGCCTCGCCAGCTTCGCCGTCGCCGCCGGCATCATCGTGCTGTGGCAGTTCGCCGCCGATCAGCGGCTGATATCACCGGTGTTTCTTCCCAGCCCCGACCGCGCCTGGGCGGCGCTGCTGCGCGGCTTCACCAGCGGCGATCTCCTGACCAAGCTCACGGGCACCCTCACGCATATGGCCTATGGCTGGCTGCTCGCCTCCGCCGCCGGCATCGCGCTCGGCGCCATGATCGGCTCCTCGAAGGCGATGCGCATCTACGTCGCACCGACCCTGGAGCTGCTGCGGCCGCTGCCGGTCTCAGCGATCATTCCTGTCGCCATCGCCGTTCTTGGACTGAGCCAGGGCATGGCGCTGTTCGTGATCGCGTTCGGCTCGCTGTGGCCGCTGCTGCTCGGGACGATCCACGGCTTCGCCGCGGTCGAGCCGCGACTCTATGAAGTGGCGCGGGTGCTGCACATGTCGCGGCTCGCCGTGATCTTCAAGATCGCGCTGCCATCGGCGGCACCCGACATCCTCGCCGGCATGCGGCTGAGCCTCACGGTCGCGCTGATCCTCGCCGTCGTCTGCGAGATGCTCGCCGGCCTCGACGGCCTCGGCCAATGGGTGCTGCTGTCGGCGCGCTCGTTCCGCTCGGCGGATCTGTTTGCCGGCGTGATGCTGCTCGGAATCATCGGCTACACGACCGCGCTCGCGATGGCCGCGGCCGAGAGCCGGCTGCTGCGCTGGCAGCACGCGCGGCGGTGAGGCTCAGGTCGCGCGCGATCGCGGTGAAATATTGCCGGAGGCCGCTCAAGCCGGCTTCCAGGAGCGCGACTGGACCGACCGCCCATGGCTCCGATTGCGGAGCCAGCACCTGACCCGCCCCCTGAAAGAAAGAGGCCGCCGACACACAAGGTGCAGGCGGCCCAAGTCCAGGGAGGAAACGCCCCAAGAAGGGCTAGGTTTTACTTACTAGATCAGGAGATTCGTGGGTATCCGGATGATACCGGAGGTTGTCATCGCGCTGACGGTTCCCTATCCTGACCGAGATACCGCCAGGTCACGCCGTCTGACGCTCCTCGTGGCGAACGAATTCCAGCGTGACCTTCTCGACATCGGAGTCGACCCACTCTGCTCTCCGTTCCTCCTCCTGCAGCGACTGTTCGAGCGGCGCGCGGGCGTCCTCGACGCCGGCGGCACAGCGAGAGCAGCGACGTGTAGGCGGCGATCTCAAATTTCTCGAATGCGTTGTTGGCGAAGGTGTTCTTCAGGAACTCGTCGCCGGACATCGCATGTCCGATGGCCGCCGAGAACGAATCCTTCTCAGCGCCACATGGTCGGTGTGACAAGATGCGCGCCATCGGACCGTTTCCGACCGAGAGCGCCAAGGCTTTGTGCAGCCTGATCGACATTGGGCGCGGGATCGATTGCGGGCGCGTGGTCGAGTTGGATCACGGGAACCGCGGCGGAATGTTCCGGAGCGCTGCGCTGATCGCGCGCGCAAGGAGAAGCGGAACTTACCGAATCACTCGGCTGGTCAACGGGGTCGTGCATGTGGCAGCTCCGAGCCCTGAAGCGGCGTTTACTAATCTCTTCCGAGACTAGGCGATATCAACTGCGTTAATCCATGCGCGATCTCGCCGCGTGCGGCCGATTCGCCCGCAACGCGACGAACCAGCGTGTGCTTGCCATCCGTTCATGGCTGCTCGATGACGCCTCCCGCACTGCACGCGAGATCGTGATGGGCGTTGCACCGGCATCAGCGCTCGCGCGCGCCGACGCGGTCGAGCAGTGCCGCACCGGTGCGAATGCCATTGTAGAAGCAGTCGATCGTCATGTTCTCGTTCGGCGCGTGATTGGCCTCGTCGGCATTCGCATAGGGAACGACGAAGGCCGGGACGCCGAGGATCTTGGTGAAGACGTAGTCCGGCAGACTGCCGCCAGTGCACGGAAATTCGAGGGGCGTGACGCCCTGTGCCAATCGAATCGCGTCGCGGATGATTGCGCCATAGGGCGAATCGAGCGGCACGCGCGAGGGCAGCATGCCGCCGCGGGGGATGAACTCGACCTCGGGCGCGTGCTTCCTGACATGGGCCTCGACCTTGGCCAGCACGTCGCCCGGCGTCATCGCTTCGACCAGGCGGATGTCGCATTTCACGACCGCCTCGCACGGCAGGACGGTCTTGCTGCCGGGGCCGCCATAGCCGCCGTGAAAGCCATTGATGGTGAGCGTCGGGTGGAACATCAGCCGCTCGTAGTAGCCGTGTTCTGCCGGCGCATCGAGGCGGCTGAGACCGAGGCTTGCCTTGGCGGCATCGAGATCGAGCGGCAAACGCTTCACCGCAGCGACGTCAAGCGCACTTGGCGGCACGATCGCGTCGTGGAGACCGTCGATGGTGATCTCGCCGGCGGCATTCTTCATCGTCGCAAGCAGATGCACCAGGGTCCAGATCGGATTCGGCACGATGCCGCCGAGATTGCCGGAATGAACGTCGCGGATGGCGTGCTTGGCGCGCAGCTCGAACGAGCACATGCCACGGACGCCATAGGTCATGGTCGGCCGTCCCGACGCATGCATCGGGCCGTCGGCGGTGACCACGAAATCGGCCTTCAACTTCTCGCGATGCGTGGCGACAAACTCGGCAATGCGTGGGCTGCCGATTTCCTCCTCGCCTTCGAGCAGGAAGACGACGTTGCACGGCAGCTCGCCGTGAACCTTGAGATGCGATTCGATCGCCATGAGCTGCGCGAAATGCTGCCCTTTGTTGTCGCCGATGCCGCGCGCATAGATGCGGCCGTCGCGGATGGTCGGCTCGAATGGCGGACTCAGCCACAACTCGAGCGGATCTGGCGGCTGCACGTCGTAGTGACCATAGAGCAGCACGGTCGGCACGCCAGGCTTCTTATTCCAGCGTCCCAGCACCATCGGATGACCCGCGGTCGGCACCGCCTCGGCCTCGAGGCCGATCTCCCGCAGCATCCTCACCAGCAGCGCAGCCACCTCGGCAATGCCGACATTGTGCGCGCTGATCGAGGGATGGCGCACATAGTCCATCACGCGGGTGAGAAAATGCTCCCTCTCGGCGTCGATGTGCCGGAACACGGCAGCGAGACCGGCGGAAGGAGATGGAACGGTGCGGGCATCGCTCATGAGGTCGTCTTTCGTCGCGTGACGTTGCAGTCACACCATGTTCGATCGAAATCCCCTCAAAAGCAAATGACGCGCGGAGCGAGTCCGCGCGTCACCCTCGATCACATTTGTCCGAGCCGAGGCGTTGTGCTCAGCCCTTCAAGGCGGTGATGACGATCTCGATCAGCGCGCCGCCGCCGAGATCGGAGACGCCGACCGTGGCGCGAACCGGCAGATCGTCGCCGAAAAACTCGGTCCAGGCCGCATCCATCTCCTTCTTCTTCGACAGGTCGGTGACGAAGATCTGGCCGGAGACGACGCGCGACTTGTCGGTGCCGGCCTCTTTCAGGAAGCCGTCGATCTTGCCGAGAATATTACGGGTCTGCTCGCCCATCGACACCGAGGTGTCGTCGGCGATGGTGCCGCCGATGAAGACGAAGCCGTTGGCCTCGACGATGCGGTGATGAATGGCGGAGCGGATCTTGCGGGTGATCGTCATCATGTCCTCATGTCGTTGACGAAGGGGTGGAAGTCTGAAAGCGCGCAATGCCGAGATCGCCGATGCGCGTCTGGGTGCCGCCGTGCACGATGAGCTCGGCCATCACCGCGCCGGCGCCGGGGCCGAGCTGGAAGCCGTGCGCGGAGAAGCCGAACTGGTGATACAGCCCCTCGTGCCGCGCACTCGGTCCAAACACCGGAATGTCGTCGCGCATGCGCGCCTCGATGCCGGCCCAGGCACGCACGATGGTCGCGCTGCGCATCACCTCGAACAGCTCCGCGACGGTGCGCGCGCTCTCCGATAGCTTGCGCCAGTCGAGCACGGTCTCGTTGCGATCCTGATAGGGGATGGCGAGGTGCCCGCCGCCGATCAGCACCGTGCCGTTCGGGAACTGCTTGAATGACAGTTTGCGGCCGCGCAGGATGACGACGGGATCGATGAAGTGCGCGACGGGAGACGTGATCATCAGCATCGGCGCGATGGTCTCGACCGGGACCGGCTCGCCGAACTGTTCTGCAACGCGGCCTGCCCAGGCGCCGGCGGCATTGACCAGCACCGGCGCGGCAAAGCTCTCAGGGCCGACGTCGACATGCCAGAGCTTGCCGTCCTTGCGGATGTTCGTCGCGGCCACGCCCTCGCGAATGAGGGCACCGAGCTGCTCAGCCTTGCGGCGGAACGCGGTGGTGGTTCGCGCGGGCTGCGCGGCGCCGTCGCGCCGCGACACCACACCGCCCGGACAGCTCTCCGCCACCGCCGGCACGAGGCGGCGCAATTCCGTGCCGTCGATCAGCTCCTCATGGGTGAAGCCGCGCGCATTGAGATCGGCGACGCGGGCACGGCAGGCGTCGAGCTCAGCGTCGTTCTCGGCGACCAGCACCTGGCCGAAGCTTTCGAAGCCGCAATCATCGTCGACCAGGTCGCTGATGTTCTCCCAGATGCCCATCGAGCGGATCGACAGCGGAATCTCCGCGACGTCGCGCGCGAGCTGGCGCACGCCGCCGGCGTTGACACCGGAGGCGTGGCGGCCGGCATAGTCCTTCTCGATCAGCACCGGCTTCAACCCGGCCAGGCATAGATGCAGCGCGGTCGAGCAGCCGTGGATGCCGCCACCCACGATGATGGCATCCTTCTTCACCGTCATCCGCGCACCACGGCCTTGGTGGCCTCTTCGGTCTTCGGCAGGCCTGCGAGCTCGGACAGCATGATCGGCTTCACCGGCGCGCGCAGCCGGTAGTAGCCGATCTCCTGCGGGCTCTTGCCGCGCGCCTGCGCCATCAGCTCGGTGACGGTGAGGCCACACAGCCTGCCCTGGCACGGCCCCATGCCGGTGCGGCGATAGGCCTTGAGCTGGTTCGGTCCGGTGGCCCCGATCGCGGCGGCGTCGAGCACGTCCTTGGCGGTGATCTCCTCACAGCGGCACACGATGGTGTCGCCTTGCGGGATACGGAACTGTTCTGCCGGCTGGAATAGAACGTCGAGGAAGACACGGCCACGCTCGGCGCGTTTCAACTGCGCTGAATAGTCCAAAACCTTTGCCTGGGGCCGAAGGGCCTTGATGGCGCTGGCTGCCGCGATGCGTCCGCGCCACAGCGCGGCCTGCGCACCGCCGATGCCGGCACCGTCGCCGGCAATCGCGATGCCCGGAATCGAGCTGTTGCCGCCGGCGTCCAGCACGGGCGTCCAGCACAGCTGCAGCTCATTCCAGCGATGCTCGACGCCGGCGGCCATCGCCAGATTGACGTTCGGCACCACGCCCTGATGCAAGAACAACAGCTCGGCCGGCAGCGTCTCGCGCTTGCCGCCCGCGGCGACATAGCTGACGGCGTCGAGCTTGCCGTTGCCGGTGGCAGCGAGCTCCGTCACGCCCGTGGTGACCGGCACCTTCGCGCGCACCTCGCGCATCATCGCCAGACCCTTGAGAAAATAGGACGAGGTCACGAAGGCGAAGGCGTGCGGCAGTGCTGTGATGTAGTTCGCGCGCGGCGTGGTGTCGAGCACGCGGTCGATGCGGCCGCCAAGCCGCAGGATCTGGGCGGCGAGCAGCCACAGCAGCGGTCCCTGCCCTGCGATCACCGTCGGACAATCCGGCACCAGCCCCGACGATTTCAGCATCGTCTGCGCCGCGCCCGCCGTCATCACGCCGGGCAGGGTCCAGCCGGGAATCGGGAACGGGCGCTCCTGCGCCCCGGTCGCGATGATGACCCGCCCGGCCTTGATGAAGGCCGAGCCGCCGCCGACGGAGACGCCGAGCTCGAGCTTGCGATCGAGGCTCCACACCGTGGCGCGATGGACGATCTCGGCCCCGCTGGTCTCGGCAGACTTTGCGATCTCGGCCCCGGACCAATAGTCGGTGCCGAGCAGCGCTTCACTCTTCACCGGCGTCGAATTGATCGCGCGCCAGACCTGCCCGCCGGGACCAGCATTCTCGTCCAGCAGCAAAGTCGACAGGCCGGCGCCGGCCGTCGCGGTCGCTGCGGCCAGCCCGGCCGGGCCAGCGCCGATCACCACGACGTCGTATTGATCATGCTTCGGCGCCGCGGTCATTTGCCGATCTCCCGCTTGCCCTTCTGGATTTCGATTTGCATGCCCTCGGCGACCGGGACCAGGCAGCCCTGCCGATTGCCGACGCCATCGATGGTGACCAGGCAATCGAAGCACACGCCCATCATGCAGTAAGGCAGCCGCTTGGCGCCGCTGACCGCGGTCGAGCGCCTGACGTCGAGACCCGACGCAAGCAGCGCCGCCGAGACCGTGTCGCCTTCGCGCGCGGTGACCGCCTGCCCCTCGACATGGATCGTCACCGATCGCCTCGCATCACCGTCAGCTCGTTTGAACATCATCGTCTCCGTGGCCGTCTCGGGCCGATCAATCTCAGTAGTAGCCACTGCCACCTGCTCCAGCATCGGCCGCGAAGCGCTTGGCCGTGAATGCGCCGACCAGCTCCGGCTCCAGCGCGCCGTCCTTGACCATGCGCGCGATGTCGAACGCGTGGTTCGCCGCGAGCGTCACGCCGGAATGGCAGCAGGCGACGAAGGCGCCTGGGTGGCTCTCCGACTGCTCGTAGATCGGGAAGCCGTCCTTCGGCATCACGCGGATGCCGGTCCAGCTCCTGACGACGTTGAGCCGCGCCAGATGCGGGAAGGTGCGCTGGGCGCGATCGGCCATGACCGCGTTGATCGGATGGTTCTGCACGCGATCGTCGAGCTCGTCCTCCTTGCTGTCGCCGATCATCACCGTGCCTTCGTCGGTCTGGCGGATCGTGGTCAGCGGATGCGGCAGGAACGGCATCGTGCGCTCGGTCACGACGATCTGGCCGCGCGTCGGGCCCATCGGCGCCGACAGTCCAACCATGGGGGCCAAGGCCTGGTTGGCATTCCCTGCCGCGAGCACCACCTTCGCTGCGCGTACCTCGCCCTGCGCCGTCGTCAGCCTGAACTCATCGCCCTCACGGGCAATCGCGCCGACCGCGCGTTCCGGCAGATAGTCGACGCCGAACTGCTTCATGCCGGCATGCAGGGCGCGGAAGGTGCGCAGCGAATTCACGTGGCCATCATAGGGACAGAAGCTTCCGCCGGAGACCTCCGGGCCGATCAGCGGCAGCATCTTCTTCACCTCTGCCGCCGGCAGCATCTCCATCTGGTAGTCGGCGGCGCCGACCTGATTGTGCATGCGCGCGACGAGTTGCGTGCGCTGCTCGTACTCGGCCTCGCCGAGGGTGAGATGAAAGCCGCCGTTCTGCTGCAGCACGACGTCGAGCCCGGTCTGAGCCTTCAGCTCCTCGGCAAGCTTCGGCCACGCCTTGGAGCCGCGCACCGTCCAGCCGGTATAGGCCGGCATGCCCAGGCCCTTGCTCTGCACCCACACCAGCGCGAAGTTGGCGCGCGAGGCGCGTTTGGCAATATCGCCCTCGTCGAGCACGGCGACGCGCTGGCCGAGCCGGCCGAGCCCCCAGGCAATCGCAGAGCCGAGCAGGCCGCCGCCGACGACGGCGACGTCATAGTCTCTCATCGTAGTGTCTCCTATCGTCCTGCGTCGCCGCCTTTGGCGGTGAGCACGCGGTCGAGCCCGTAGAAGCGGTCGAGCAGGATCAGGACGGTCATGGTGATGGCGATGACGCTGGCCGATACCGATGTCACCAGCGGATCGATGTTGTCCTGGATGTAGAGGAACATGCGCACCGGCAGGGTCTCGGTGCCGGGTGTCGCCAGGAACACGGTCATGGTCAAATCGTCGAACGACTGGATGAAGGCGAGCATCCAACCGCTCACGATGCCGGGCAGGATCGCGGGTAAGGTGACGCGGCGAAACATCGTCCAGCCGTCGGCGCCGAGCGAGATCGCGGCCATCTCGATCGAGCGGTCCATGCCGGTCGCGGCCGCAAGCGTCAGCCGCAGCGCGAACGGAAACACCACGACGACATGGGCGATCACCAGCGCCACGAACGTGCCGCCAATGCCGACCGACGTGAAGAAGCGCAGGAAGGCGATGCCGAGCACCACATGCGGGATCATCAAGGGCGACAGGAACAGCGCCGACAGCGCGTCACGGCCGTGGAAGCGATAGCGGCTGATCGCGAGCGCCGCCGGCACCGCGAACAATAGCGCCACGCACGACGACAGCGCGCCGAGCCACAGGCTTACGCCGAAGGCGTGGACGAATTCCGGATAGTCGGCGAGCGCCCTGAACCAGCGCAGCGAGAAGCTCGTGATCGGAATCGACAGAAAGCCTTCCGGCGTGAACGCGACCCAGCACACGACGAGTATCGGCGCCACCATGAAGACGACGAAGACGGCATGGAAGATCAGCGCCAGAGGACCGTTCCTGCTCATCGGAACATCTCCTGGTAGCGGCGCTCGATCAGCGCGTTGGAGCCGACCACGATCAGGACGAGCGCGATCAGCAGCAGCACGGCAACCGCGGCGCCGAGCGGCCAGTTCAACGTATTGAGGAATTCGTCATAGGCGAGCGTCGCGGCGACCTTGAGCCTGCGGCCGCCGATGATCGCCGGCGTCGCGAACGCGCTGGCGGACAGCGAGAATACGATGATGGCGCCCGACAGCACGCCCGGCATGATCTGCGGCAGCACGATGCGGCGGACCACCGTCAGCGAGCTTGCCCCCAGCGACAGCGCCGCATTCTCGACCTGCGGATCGAGCCGCTGCAGTGCGGTCCATACCGCGAGCACCATGAACGGCATCATCGCGTGCGCCAGCGCGATCACCATGCCGGTCTCGGTGAACATGAACCGAACCGGCGAATCGATCAGGCCTGATGTCATCAGGAGCTTGTTGGCGAGGCCGTTGTTGCCGCCGAACAGCAGCGCCCAGCCGAGCGTACGCGCGACGACCGAGATCAGCAGCGGCCCGATGATCACCAGCAGGAAGAGGCCCTTCCACGGCCCCTGCATGCGGTTGAGGATGTAGGCCTCGGGCACGCCGAACACCGCCGTTATCAAGGTCGCCAGCACCGCGACGCGGAAGGTGCGCCAGAACATCTCGGCGTAGTAGGGGTCGTCGAAGATCTCGATCCAGTTCTTCAGGATGAAGACCGGCTCGATGCCCTTGTACTGGCCCCAATCATGGAACGACAGCATCACCGTCATCGCCAACGGGATCACGACGACTCCCAGGAACAGCATCAAGGCCGGCAGCGCCAGTGAAAGGCCGGCGCGCGTCTCGGACGAGTTGGACGCGATGGTCGCGCTCATGCTGCAGCCTTCGCGGCGCGCAGGCTCATGTCCGAGACCTGCCAGACGAGATGCACCGCTGCGCCCTGCTCAGGCTGCGGCTGGCCGTCATTCTGCCGGATCACGATGGCGGGCCCGCATTCGGTGTCGCATTGGAACAGCCAGTGATTGCCCTGGAAGATGCGGCTCGTGATGCGCCCTGCAAGACCGGCGTCACCGAAGTTGATGCGCTCGGGCCGGACGCTGACGGCAACGGAGCCGGCCACGCCGGCCGGCGCCGGCGCGCTCCAAGATCCCGCGACCAGTCTGGCCTGCCCCCCGGTGCGGTCCACGGTCGCAGCAAACTCGTTGGTCTTGCCGAGAAATTGCGCGACGAAGGCGGAGGCCGGCTGCTCGTACACCTGCTGCGGCGTGCCGATCTGCTCGATCCTCCCCTTGCTCATCACGACGATGCGGTCGGATAGCGACATCGCCTCGATCTGATCATGGGTGACGAGGATGGTCGTGGTGCCGAGATTGCGCTGGATCTGGCGCAGCTCGATCTGCATGTCCTCGCGCAGGCGCGCATCGAGATTGGACAGGGGCTCATCGAGCAGCAGCACGCTCGGGCGGATCACCAGCGCGCGCGCCAGCGCGACGCGCTGCTGCTGGCCGCCGGACATGCGGCGCGGATGACGGTCCTCATAGCCGGCGAGGCCGACCAGCGCGAGCGCCGCGCGCACGCGCTCCTCACGATCCTTGCGCGCGACCTTGCGCATCTCCAGGCCGAAGGCGACGTTCTCGGCCGCCGTCATGTGCGGAAACAGCGCGTAGCTCTGGAACACGATGCCGAGCCCGCGCTTCGCCGGCGGCATCGCGACCAGATCCCTGCCCTCGAGCCGGATCGCGCCGTGCGACGGGTCGAGGAAGCCCGCGATCATCTGCAAGGTTGTCGTCTTGCCGCAGCCGGACGGCCCCAGGAACGAGATGAACTCGCCCTTGGCGACGCCGAGACTAAACTCCTCGACCGCCGTGTTGGGGCCGAAGGACTTGCCGACGCGATCAAGCTCGAGGAAGGACATGCTTTGGATCCAGATGGGCGAGGAATGCTGGCGCCGCGCGCACGGTGCACTCCCCTCCCCCTTGCGGGGAGGGGCCGGGGGTGGGAGGCGGCCCGAAGACCATTGGTGTGGTGCCTCCCTCCCCCGACCCTCCCCCACGAGGGGGGGAGGGAGAAGACCGCCGTCGACGAGAGAGGCTCGCAACAAACGACTGATTAGCGCTCGACCTCGCGATTCCAGCGCTTGGTCCATTCCTCGCGCTTCTCGTTGACCACGCTCCAGTCCGGCGCATAGACCTTGGCGGCGCGCTCGCCGATCGGCGCCATCGCGCCGACGCCCTCGGGGACCACGACGGACTTCACCACCGGGCCATAGCCATATTCCTTCAGCATCGTGAGCTGGATCTTCGGATCGAGCAGCAGCTTGATGAAGCTCGAGGCCAGCGGCGAGACCGACGGCTTGGCGATTGGACACGCCGTCGTCAGCAGGCTAACGGCCCCTTCCTTCGGATAGACGAAATCGACCGGGAAGCCGGTATTGGCGAAGCTCTGCACACGGCCGCTGCCCCACACGGCGATGACGGCCTGGCCCGATTGGAAGAGCTCGGTCATCTTGCCCGGCGACGGCTCGTAGGCCAGCACGTTCGGATTGATGTCGGTCTTGAAGATCTTGAAGCCGGCATCGACGTTGGCTTCGCTGCCGCCGTTCATCTTGGCCAGCATCAGCAGGACGTTGAGGCCGTAGGTGTTGTTGATCGGCGGGATGACGAGCAGCTGCTTGTATTTCGGATCCTTGAGATCATTCCACGACGTCGGCGCGGCCCAGCCTTTCTCGGCGAACACCTTTTTGTTGTACATCAGGCCGGTGGCGACGAGACCGATCGCGACCGCCTTGTCGTCCTTGAAGCGCGCGACATCGAGGAGATCGCCAGGCAGCCCGGTGACCTTGTCGCAGAAGCCGAGCTGGATCGCCTGGTACATCGGACCGTCGTCGACGATGGCGACGTCGATCTGCTGATTGCCCTTCTGCGCCTGCAGCTTGGCGAGTGTGTCGGTGGAGTTGCCGGCGACGTATTCGACCTTGACGCCGTTGGCCTGCTCGAACGGCGGGATCACTTCCTCGCGGATGGTCTTCTCGAACGAGCCACCATAGCCGGCGACATAGAGCGTCTTCTGCTGAGCCCAGACCTGGGAGGCTGAAGCCAGGACGGCGACGCTGACCGCCATCAGGAGTTTAGGGTGCTTCATCGGACCGATCTCCATCATCTTGGATATGAGACGGTATTAAATAACCGCCCCAGGGAGATCGGGCTTGGCCGATGCATCCGCAGTCCAGAAAACCCGGAGCTGACGAGCCTAAAAAACGAGCCACCCCTCACCCTGCCAAAAAAGATCGCAGCAGAGGCTTTGATCGTCCAATGAATAATGGCACCCTGTTCATACGCAAATGTTATGGACTGGAGGACTGATGGCGCGGATCAACTCGCGGCAGGTCGAAGCCTTCCGGGCGATGATGCTGAGCGGCAGTGTGACCGAAGCCGCCAAGCTGATGGCGGTGACGCAGCCGGCGGTCAGCCGGCTGCTGCGCGACCTTCAGGCGCTGCTCAAGATGGAGCTGTTCGAACGGCGCGGCACCGGGCTGGTGCCGACCGCCGCGGCAACGGCGCTCTACATGGAGGTGGAACGCTCCTTCGTCGGGCTCGATCGCATCACTGCAGCAGCCGAGGAAATTCGCGGCCGGCGCACCGGCACGTTGCGCATCGCCGCCCTGCCAGCTCTTGCCAATGGCTATCTGCCACGGCTGGCGGGCGGCTTCCTGCAGGAGCGGCCCAATCTCAATCTCGCATTTTTCGGCGTGATCTCGCCGATCGTGATCGACTGGGTGCTGAACGCGCAATGCGACGTCGGATTTGCCGAGGTGCCGATCGCCCATGCCGGCCTGCCGAGCATCAAGCTGCCGGCGCTGGCGCGCGTCGCCGTCCTCCCGGCAGGCCATCGGCTGTGTGCGAAGACAATCTTGGTGCCGCGCGACTTCGAGGGGGAGACCTTCATCTCGCTCTCGTCAGGCTCCACCAGCCGGCATCTGATCGATCAGATCTTCCATCGCGAGGATGTCAGGCGTGTGCTGCGGGTCGAGACGACGCTGTCGGAAATCATGTGCGGGATGGTGTCGTCGGGATTGGGCGTCTCGATTTGCGATCCGTTCACCGCGCGCGAATTCGACGGCCGCGGCGTGGTGATGCGGCCATTCACGCCGCGCATCGATTTCGAATTCGCCGCGGTGTTTCCGCCGCAGCGCAGCCCCTCGCCGGTGGCGCTGGACCTCGTCGAGTCGGTGCGACAGGCCCTGGAAGAGCTCAGCCGGGCATCAAGCGCTGGAGAAACCGGGGAAGGCTTGGTGGGGGCCCTGGTGGGCGCACCTACGACCTGCTGATTGAGCGGCGTATGATCCGGTCCTTCGCCTAGACCAGGGTTCAACTGGTCAGGCCGCGGGCGCTTCAGCGATTGCGCCCCCAGGGCCGGTATCGCGCGGAAAGCGCCATGTCGACAGCTCCGCAAGCTCAGCCTCGGGCCGTTGTGCGACGATTTCGCCGCGTCCCAGGTAGAGACGGCCCGTATTGCCGTCGACGGTGATCCAGTCGCCGGGGGACACGACCGCTGCGCCGATACGTGCCTGCTGCGCTTCACCATCGACCCGGATCGCGGCGCAACCGACCACGCAGGGCTTGCCCATCTGACGGGCGACAAGCGAGGCATGCGCGGTGCGGGCGCCAACGGCCGTGACGATCCCGGAGGCCGCGGCGAAGCCGGCGATGTCTGCGGTGCTGGTGTCGTGACGGATCAGGATGACCGGATCACCTGCCGCCGCGAGGCGTTCCGCGGACGCGCTGTCGAAGGCCGCCCGCCCCGTTGCGACACCGCCGGAAGCCGCAACTCCGACGGCTGCGGGCTGGCCGGCCGAAACGAGCGACGTCTCCGTGAGTGCCTCGACATCGATGCCTTCAAGTCTTCCCAGGGCCTCCTCCTGCGTGATCGATCCT
Source organism: Bradyrhizobium sp. SZCCHNRI3043 (assembly GCF_032377735.1). NCBI lineage: Bacteria > Pseudomonadati > Pseudomonadota > Alphaproteobacteria > Hyphomicrobiales > Nitrobacteraceae > Bradyrhizobium > Bradyrhizobium sp. SZCCHNRI3043. The sequence goes on along the minus strand of NZ_JAUHID010000001.1, from coordinate 909,531 downwards.
TCGTGCACGAGGTCGACCGCGATGCGGAGCGCGGCGCGCGGGGTGCGCTTGGCTGCCCTTGTCTGCAGGATCCACAATCGGCCTTCCTCAATGGTGAATTCGATGTCCTGCACATCGCGAAATTCACTTTCCAGCCGCTTCAGAGTTGCACGCAGCCCCAGCGCCACATCCGGCAGCGCCCGTGACAGGGCCCTCTCGGTTTCCGGCGTCCTTCGGCCGGAGACGACGTCCTCGCCCTGCGAATCGAACATGACGTCGATGACCGGCTCGTCCGCTCCCGTCGAGGGATCGCGCGAGAATGCGACGCCCGCACCGGACGACATGCCGCCATTGCCGAACACCATGGCCTGCACCGTGACCGCCGTGCCCTCGAGATGCTCGAGGCCCTCGAGCCGGCGATAGGTCCGCGCCCGCTCACTGGTCCAGGATCGATAGACGGCCCGCGCCGAGCGTTCCAGCTGCACCGCGGCATCTTCGAGCCATCCGTCATCATCGGCCTCTTCCAGGAGCTTGTGTTCGTCGCAAACCAGCCGCTCGAGCGCCTCGCTGTCCAGCTCACGCTCGCTGCTGACGCCTTCAGCGGCAATCATCTGGCTCAATCGCTCGGCGAGCGGGCCGGGATCGATCCCGATGACCGTTTCGGCGTAGCTCTCGAGCAGGCGCCGCCGGCAGTCCCAGGCCAGCCGCGGCCGCCCCGTTGCGCGCACCAGACCGCGCACGGCGCGCGACGTGCAGCCGACATTGAGAACGGTATCCAGCATGCCCGGCATCGACCGCGCCGCACCGGACCTGACGGACACGAGCAGCGGATTGCGCGAGCAGCCGAACGACTTTCCGGTCGCCTGCTCGAGAAAGGCGATCCCTCCTTTCAGTCCGTCAACGAGCTGGCGCGTTGCCTGCCCCTTGCCGGCCACCACGTCGGCGCAGAGCTGCACCGGCAGCACGAATGCAGGCGGCACCGGCAGACCCAGCGCCGCCATCCGTGCGAGATTTGCCGCCTTCGCCCCGACCTCTTCGGCGCCAGGCAGCTCGCGCCGGCCATCCCCGATCCGCACCATCATCATCGCTTCGTTCCCTAGGCCGAGAGGTCACTCATCGTGTAGCGCCGCAGCAAATGGCCGAAGCTCGCCAGGCAGTCGGTCGCGCGCTCGATCGCCCGCGCGAGCTCCAGAGCGCCAAGAGAGGCTGCCAGATCGAGCCCGCCGGAGAACACGCTCGCAGTGATTTCCCGTTCTTTGGCATCCGCCTGGTGCTCGGCATCCATCAGCCGGGCAACCGCCGCCAACGCATCTTCCGAATCTGCCCGGCGGCCTTCCTGGACCTCGGCAGCGGCGGCGAGGCCCGACGCGGCGTGCTCGGTTGCCGACACCGCCACCAACGCGAGCGCCCCCAGTGCGGATCTGATCTCGGGCTTCAGCGCGCCCGGCGCCAGCGACGCAATGAACGCAGCCTGCTCCAACTCATCGATCGCCTGCTCGATCCGGTCGACCAGGTCGCCGATCACCGGCCGCGCAGCGAGCCGCGCGATTTCCGCACGCGCCTCGATGGCGATCCTGTCGGCCTTCCGCTCGATCCGGCCCGCCCGCTCCGCGAGCTGCCTGACCAACATCGGCTCCGGCTCGATCATCGACACGGCCTGTTGGACCAGCGCCGCCACATCGCGCGCCAGGCCGATCTGTCGGAGCACCATCGCGAGCAATCCGCTATCGACGCGATCGAGATGCCTGACCAACTCGGCGCTGATCCGGTCCCGCGCCAGCCGTGACGACTGCCCCTCGCGCAAAGCCTCGGTCGAGACCTGCAGGCACGTCTTGAGGAAACCGATCGCGGCCTCTCGCCCCAGCACCTGGTCGAGCCGCTCGCCGAAGCCGATGCGCGTCGGTGCCGCGCTGCGCACGGCTGCGCCGAGCAGCTCGCTGCCGCCAAGCTCCAGAAAGCCGCGGTGACCGACACGCTGCCGCGCCGCCCATTCCAGGATACGAACCGCATCGGTCTTGGCGACCCAGCTGCGCAGCAGTTTGCGCGCCTTGTTCCAGTCGATCAGGAACACCAGCGAAGATCCGATGGCGGCGAGCAATTCGTCGCGATCGTCGGGCGCTCCATACTCACAAGATCCGGTGACGAGATAGAACGTCCCGTCGTCCTCGAGCCCCGCGGCGGCATGCTTGTCCAGGCCGCTCCATTTCAGCGAACACTCGTCGAACAGCGATACGAAGAACTTCGCGCGCGCCAGATGAACGTCGGTATAGGTGATGGTCACGGCTCTCGCCGTGACCACGATGACGATCACATGCGCATCGGTGGTGCCGATGTCGTTCTGGATGACCAGCCGGTCGCCCACCCGGATTGCGGTCGTATCGAGCCCGGGATGATTGAACTTGAGCAGTCTCGTCTCGTTGAGCCCGCGCATGAAGCTCGCGATCGGTGCGCGATCGGCGTCCTGCACGCCGAAGACATGCGCGCCGGCGATGATCTCCTCCGAGTGGGTCGCGGCCAGACGGTTCAATGCCTTGTGCAGGTCCATCACCAGCCGATGCAGGCTGTCCGGTCCGTCATGCTCGACCCCGGTCAGCCGACCGACGCGGGCGATCTCGATCTCCGGCGTCGCTTCGAGGTGACCCGCGCTGCGGATCGAGGCCAGGCGTCTTTCGAACTGCTGGCCTTCCGACGGATTGCCTGCGGCGGCGGCACCGATCATCGCGAGAATATCGCCCTCGATGCCCCTCAGCAGAGGAGCGAGTCCCGGTGCCACCACCTTGTCATCGCCAGCAAGATGTGCGCCGCCGATCAGTGTGACGAGCGCCGCAGGCGCCAGCCCGGCAGCGCGGCTCTCCATCGCGAGATCAGGCACGTTCGCGCGCGGCTGTCTTGCATGTTGGACCGCGGCCTGCAGCGCGCTGAGGCGGAGCTTGATGCGATCGTTGGCGGCCAATCCCTCTGCCACGAGCTGCGGCAGCAGGATGTCGGGTTGTCCGAGCTCTCTGACAATTTCAGTTTTCATCGGCGCACGTCGCAGTTTGATAACGGCCTCGTAGCAGCCGGCGAACGGTGCAGTGTTGCGCTGGATCATTCATCGAAGTGTCACATTCGGCGATCAGCGCTGAAGCTCGGCAGTCCGCAGGTTACGCGCGTCTTTCCCAAAATGTCGCAGTCGTGCGATCGATGCCTTCGTCCAAGCCTGCGACGACAGAGCTGAACCTTTGTCTGGATCGAGAAAAAGGTTAGCCAGCGCCCCTTCAAAGGCCGACGTATCCCCCGGCCATGAGTCCGGGTACTAGAACTCGATCAGTACCTTCAGGGCGTGCGTACTGGCAGCTGCTCCGAAGGTCTCATAGGCGTCCAGGACCTTTTCGAACTTGAACCGATGGGTGATGAGCTTCTTCGCGTCGATCCTGCGAGATTGTACCGTTTTAAGCAGCATCGGCGTGGTGACAGTGTCGACGAGCCTTGTCGTGATCGCAATATTGCGGTCCCACAGTCGCTCCAGGTGCAAATCAACCTTGACGCCGTGAACACCGATATTGGCAATGACGCCGCCGGGCGCAACGATATCCTCGCAGACGATGAAGCTCGCCGGCACACCGACCGCTTCCATGGCGGTGTCGACGCCGCGACCGCCCGTCATCTCCATGATCTTTTCAACAGCCTTGCCATCCTTGTTGTTGATGACAGTTGTGGCGCCGAAGCGGGACGACATCTCCAGGCGATTGTCGTCGAGGTCGATCATGATGATTTCGGCCGGGGAGTAGAATTGGGCCGTCAGCAGGGCTGCCAAGCCGATCGGACCGGCGCCGACGATCGCCACCGTCGAGCCGGGCTGGACCTTACCGTTGAGCACGCCGCACTCGAAGCCGGTCGGAAGAATGTCGCTCAGCATCACCAACGCGTCTTCTTCGGTTCCGGCCGGCACATGATAAAGGCTGGTGTCAGCAAACGGAGTACGCACGTATTCCGCCTGCGTTCCGTCGATTCGGTTGCCAAGGATCCAGCCGCCGTTCACACAATGGGAATACATTCCGCGCCGGCAATAGTCGCAGGTCCCGCAGGAGGAAATGCAGGAGATGATGACGTGATCGCCCGGCCTGAAGGCGGTAACGGCGCCGCCGATCTTGTCGACGATGCCGACGCCCTCATGGCCAAGAATTCGGCCGGGTACGCAGGTCGGAACGTCGCCTTTCAATATGTGGAGGTCAGTCCCGCAGATTGTCGTCTTCACAAGCTTGACGATGGCGTCGGTCGGAGCCGAAATCTCGGGTTTCGGCCTTTCCTCAACGACCTTCTTTCCCGGACCATTATAGACGAGCGCCTTCATGACCATCTCCTCTGCGTCGCGGACGAAAAATTCGCAGAGGAAGCTAAATGGGCGACGATGCGCGAGCTTGATGTTGGTCAAACCTCTCCATCCGGCTGCATCACGATGATTTGTCGGAACCAAGATCCAGCATCGAAAGCCAATCCACCGCATGGCCGTTTGCCGCCGTACCTAGGCAGCTAGGCGGAGCGCGTGCACATCGACCTCACCCATGTGATGGATCTTGCCGCCTCATCTCCGCCGACGCTGCCCAAGGCACCTCGAACGCCGGACCGACCGGAATCTCGACCAACCTCTCGTTCCCTCGCTGGATAAGCAGGGCACTGAGGCCCTGCTCCTGCGCCAGCGCCTTGCTCTGCACCGGACCGAGGACCATGAATGCCGTCGCCCATGCGTCAGCATCCATGCAGCTTGCCGCGACGACGGAGACTGAGGCGATTGCGTTGTCGATGGGACCGCCGCGTGACCGGTCCATGGTGTGAGACAGACGTTTTCGCCCGAGATCGATCCAATGCCGGTAATCGCCTGAAGTAGCGACCGCCGCGTCCCATAATTCAATGACGCCAAGCGGACCGCGCCGTTCGTAGTCGGGCTTTTCCACCGCCACGCGCCACGGTGTTCCGTCCGCCTTGGCGCCTCGTGCTTTCAGCTCTCCATCCAGACTGACGAGCGCATTGGAAATACCGAAGGCCTCGACCGTTCGCATCATCTCGTCCACGGCGAAACCCTTGGCGATTCCTGAAAGGTCCAACGTAGACTGCGCGTGTTTGCGCACCCTGCTTCCCGGCACATCCAGCTCTAGAACCGTATGGGTTGGCGGCAGTCGCTCACGAAGCGCCATCTGGATCGCGTCCTTGTCGGGAGCAGAGGCAGCAGGTCCGAAGCCCCAGGCATTGACCAGGTGCCCCAGGCCGATGTCAAAGGCTCCGCCCGATGCATGTCCGATCGTCACGCCCCGTTGCAGAACTTGCATGATCTCGGCAGGTAGGGATACCCAGACGCCTTGCGCGGCCGAGTTCAATCGCATCAGATCGCTGTCCGGCTTCCATGTGGACATCTGGCGGTCGACGCGATCGACGGCACGAGCCAGGGCGGCCTCCAGTGCGGCAATGTCGGTGTCAGGAAAAGCATAGACCAGCGCCGACCAGCGCGTTCCCATCGTGGCGCCGCTCAATGCGTGGCGAACAAGATCAGTAGACATCTTCAGCAAGCCTCCCCTGGGCCTTGAGCACCATGGGCGTCAGGCCGGTCGGCGCGAGCACATCAGCTATCGCCTCCGTCACGCCCGCCGCCATGTCGCGCCCACCACACACCATGACCTGCGCACCACCGGCGATCAGGGCACGAAATCGATCGGCGTCCTTGCGCAGCCGATCCTGCACATAGCCACCGCCTTTCACGCGCGAGAAGGCGGTGGCGAGGCTCGTCAGCCGTCTGTCATTCAGCCAGCCGGCGATCTCGCGCTCATAGAGGAAGTCCGAGGCTGGATCGCGACCGCCGAAATAGAGATGCATGGGCCTGCGCGAGAAATTGGCGCGGACCAATCCCGCCAGGGGACCAATGCCGGTGCCGGCGCCGATCAGGATGACCGGCTTTCGTCCGCGCGCCGGACGGAAGGCTGGATTGGCCTTCACGAAGGCCTCGACGCTGTCGCCCGGCTCAAGCCCGTGAAGCAGGCCCGAGCAAAGCCCGCCGGGATGTTTGCGCACGCAGATCTCGACAAATCCATCGCTGGTCGAACTGGCCAACGAATAATAGCGCGGTGAGGTGCAGCCCGGCGGCACGATGCCTATGAGGTCGCCTGCCGTGAAGCGCGGCCAGCCGCCCCCTGCGACGCGCGCGAACATGTGGCTCATCGGCAGCGCGAAGCGCAGCACGCAGGTTGGCGCCTGCACCTCCGCGCCGTAGTCGACGCGGTCGACAAGCGTCAGGGTATGCGTGCGCGGCCGCTCAGGCACGTGCAGCAGCGCCAGCTCTTCGCCCGTGACCTGCGACAGCGCCTCGCCCCACCGCGCGAATTCCTGCGCGGATTGACGGTCAATCGTCTCCAGCGGCATCAGCGACGCCCAGCCCTTCCGCGCCAACGTCGCTTCGACGTCGCGAGCGAAACGGCAGAATTGCGGAAATTGCCGGTCACCGAAGCCGAGGACCGCGATCGGAAAAGCCGGTGGCTCTGTGATGCCGTCGAGGCGTTCGAGGAACGCGCTGGCCGACGCGGGAGCCGCGCCGTCGCCATAGGTCGCGGCCAGCAGGAACATGCGCCGCGCCGATGGATAGGATCGCAACAAGCTATCCATCGAGGCCGTATGAACCCTGTGTCCGCTAACCGTCAGGGCAGCGTGTAGCGTGCGGGCGAAGCCCCATGTGCTGCCACCCTCGCTCCCCACCAAGATCACGGTGTCGGCGTTCTTGGCGACAACGTTGTCAGCAATTGGAGCATATGCACGGCGCCGGCTCCACCACATCACAGCTCCGCTCAAGCCAAGTACCGGAACGTTGAGGGCGCTGACGCCCAGCAACAAGCCGAGCCACCACAGCCCTTGGCCGGTGTGCAGCATGTAGATGAATTCGTAGATCTGCCGGGCGAGCGAATGGGCGTTCCAGGCCAGCAGGCCTCCGCCCGCGGGATCGACATATCCTTCGCCGGTCGCGGTGGTCAGGTGAAAGAGATCGTCCGGGTTCGCCGGGTTGGGAAAAGTCAGCACTCGGAGCTGGGAAAGATCGATGCCGCGCAAGGCCGTGATTTGCTCGACGGGAAGAGCCGGGCCGCGGGTCGTCGCCGTCGGGAAAGCGGGCGCCTGCGACATGCCGTCCGAAATCAGTCCGAACGTGGTGAGCGACAGATAGAGCGCCGTCAGAGTTGACAGCAGAAGCCCACCAGCCGCCAGCCGGCCGAGGTCGGTATGTAGTCGCTGAATGCCATTGCCGCGCGCGCGATTGAGAATCCGTCCCCAGCCCCCCATGCGTCGGGCGGTCATCTGCAGGCCGGACAGTGTCAGCACGAGCAATCCCAATGCGCCGGCGCCTGCGGCCATGCGCCCACTATCGCCGAGAAAGAACGAGCGATGCAGGTTGGTCATCCAGCGTTCGAATGCCGAGCGCGTGTAGTCCGAAACAAATTCACCGCTCACAGGGTTCACCACGCTCGCGGCCGGGCCATCGTTCCCGGAATAGAAGGCGATGATCTTACCGGAGGGCAGGCGTTTGAGCTCCTCCACACCAGGATAGGTGCCGACGACTCGACCAGCCAAAGCGGCGACGGTGACACTGCTTGGCCAAATTGCTTCAGCCCGATCCCAGGCCGGAATCGCCGACAGCACCGAACCGCTGATCGCGAGTGCCATCAGCGGAATGATGACGAAAAGGCCTAGAATCCGATGAATCCAGCGCAGCATGACATCCATCCCTGTCCATAGGCCTACATGGCGTAGGTGAAGGAGCGGACGTAGCTTCGGCCCGCCGCGGGCCGACTTGCTCCCGCGGATGTCAGCGGAACGACCACCTCGGACGGGCTGTCCCGCATGTCCTCGGCGGCGGCATCGATGTGGAGCTTGTAGCCTGCATCAAAGAGCGCATCCGCGAGGTCCAGCGTGACTTTCAGCGTCCGGCCGGCACCGACGCTGGCCCCCGTAATGCCGTTGATTTCGGCGGGGTTTCCGCGGGATCCTCGGTTCCAACCGCTGAGATGGCTGTAATATTTGGACTTTGAGCCCGCCACCCACAGCGTGCCTTTATAGGCGCCCGTGGAATCGGTCACGTAAAGCGCGAGATAGGCTCCGTTCCCGCCATAATTGCTGAGCGTGGTGGTCAACGTGACAGGACGCGCCATGGCGAGCCCGGGAGCGGTCAGCGCGGTGGTGACGGCAAGGACGGCGAGCAGCGATTTCATTGTTGGTCTCCAGCAGTGGCGTATTGATCGCACCAAGACTGAAGACCGCAGATGACGTGCTCCTGAAGGTCGATCGGAATCTGCTTCAGGCAGCCGTCAGGTTGGACCTTTCCAAAACGGCAAACGCCCCGCAGCAGGCGGGGCGTCCTTGAACGCGATGTGTTCGTTCGCCTCAGGCAATGGAAGTCAATTGCGCCGACTCTCACCTTCTCTGATCACGGCTCCAACGAGATGGACTCCGTACCACGGCATCACTTGACTTCGGCCTTGGGGGCGGCACCGCCCTGAAAAAGCCCGTTGGAAGGCGGTACTCCCGCTGGCTCAGGGGCTCCCCCCGGCCCGGAGCGTCCACCACGCCGGGCACCGTCTTCCTCATCATCGCGGTTCCTGCCGTGCTCTCCACGCTTCTGTTTCACGCGGATCACGGCGAGCGATGCGGGATCCACCTTTGCCTCGATGTCACGACCGTTCTCGTCCTGCCCTCTAATCTCGAAGCATCCGTCGTCGATCTTGATCCTTCGCACGGTCCAGCCGCGCGCCTTTGCCATTTGCTCGACTGCTTCGCGCGGCTGCCATTGGGCCATGGGAACCTTGCAGTCGTCACTATCAGCCACCGCCAGACCCGGCGCCAGAGTGCCCATCAGAATGGCCACGATCACTGCTATCGCTTTCACGTTTCCTGCTCCCGTTCGAAGCCTCAACCTGTCGTCCTTGTGAGCCGGTTTCCTGACGGCGACCTGAAGACGCTGTGGCTTTTGCGTCAGGTCAACGTCAGATTCCCCTCTATGACTATCTATGATCCGAGATGGATGGGGGGTGGGCGGAATGAGGCGATGCGGATATTGCTGATTGAAGACGACACGATTCTGGGCGCTGCGGTGCGCGACCAGATCGTCTCCGATGGACACTCAGTTGACTGGGTTACCCGCCTTGATGCCGCGCAGGACCATCTGCGCAGCACGGCCTATGACCTGCTTCTGCTGGATCTGATGCTGCCCGACGGTCGCGGTATCAAGCTCCTGCGCGATCTCCGCACCGAGGGCACGGTGACGCCGGTCATCATCCTGACGGCACTCGATCAACTCTCCGATCGCATTGAAGGCCTCAACGCCGGCGCGGACGATTATATGATCAAGCCCTTCGATCTTTCGGAGCTTTCGGCGCGGTTGAACGCCGTCGCGCGTCGCTATTCCGGTAATCCGAATCCCCTTGTCGGGATCGGCGATCTCCAGATCGATCTGGCCGCCCGCTCAATCACCCGTGCAGGAAAGAACATCAACTTGACAGCGCGGGAATGGGTGCTGTTCGAGACCTTCGTGCAGCGACCGCGTCGGGTCCTGTCAAAGACCATTCTTGAGGAACGGCTCTATTCATTTGGAGAAGAGATCGAGAGCAACACCATCGAGGTGCACGTCAGTCGGCTTCGCAAGAAGCTCGGACACGACGTCATCGAGACGGTGCGTGGTCTCGGTTACCGACTGGGACACAGCGCATGATTCCGCCGCGCAGCTTGCAGTGGCGCATCTCGCTGTGGCTAGGACTCGGCATCGCACTTCTCTGGATCGTCGCAGCCGTCGCGACGGCTCAAAGGCTGCGCCACGAAATGAACAGGGTTTTCGATAGTGCGCTCGAGGAAACAGCCCAGCGCCTTCTTCCACTCGCAGTGCTCGACATCCTGGACCGCGAGGACGGCGACACCTCGCAGCGTATTGCGACCCTGAGGGAGCATGACGAGTACTTCACTTATATCGTACGCGACGCGCGCGGGTCCGTGCTGCTGCGCTCGCACCGCGCTGACGACGCGATATTTCCGCCTTTCGCCAAGACGGGGTTCGTCGACACACCGACCCACCGACTCTACTTCGACGCCGCGCTGCGAAACACGGTGACGATCGCCGTGGCAGAACCGCTTGCCCACCGTCGCGAGGTCGCAAACAAGGCTCTCCTCGGCCTGGCTCTGCCGCTCGGCCTCTTGGTGCCTCTCGGTCTTGTGGCGGTTTGGGGCGTCGTGCGCGTCTCGACGGCGCCGGTCAGGCGCCTGGGGAGGGGTATAGAGGCGCGCGGCAGCGGCGACCTGTCTCCGATTCCGGTCGCAGACCTGCCCTCCGAGATCGCACCGATTGCCGACGCTGTGAACCACCTCTTGGAAGGGCTTCGGCGTGCACTGGAAGCTGAGCGAAGCTTTACTGCCAACTCTGCGCACGAACTGCGTACACCGATCGCCGCCGCGTTGGCGCAGACACAGCGGCTGATCGCGGAGACGCAGGACGCTGCGGCGCAAAGTCGGGCACAGCAGATCGAGACGGCGCTGCGGCGGCTTTGGCGACTGTCTGAAAAGTTGATGCAACTGGCAAAGGCCGAGGGCGGGCGCCTTCAAGCCAAGGAGACGATCGACATCGCATCCGTGCTGAAATTAGTCTCAGACGAGATAATGCGCGATCCGGCCACGGCCGGCCGGCTTGTTCTCAATATTCCTGCCACGCCGGTTCTGTTGGATATTGATACCGATGCTTTTGCCATTCTGGCGCGCAACCTGATCGAGAATGGCCTCAAGCACGGAGCGTCGGACGCTCCGGTCACAGTGACACTTTCAAACATTGGCGTGCTCACGGTGACCAACGAAGGACCGCCGGTTCCGCCAGAGTTGCTGACGCGCCTGTCCCGCCCCTTCGAGCGCGGTCGTACTGATGCAGAAGGATCCGGCCTGGGCCTGGCCATTGCAAGAGCCATCGCCTCCGGCGTTGGCGGCGAGCTTATTCTAACATCTCCGTTGCCTGGAGCGCAGAGTGGTTTCCAGGCCCGCTTTTCCCTCCAAGCCTTGGGCCCAGTTGAAGAAAGTGCGAGTAAAAAGGGAAAAAACCCGGCGCGGTAGGCTCGACGCATTGCATGTGATGAGAATACGAAAAACCGGGCGCGTCCTCACCTGTCCACGACGGGAGGCCAGGCCGGCAGACCGACGGCCGCTAGGTCACTCCGGAAGGCGAGCGGCTGAACAGCGACGGCCGCCGCGAGGTTCTCGGCATGGACATCGTCCCTCCGAGACATTCTGGACGGCGTTCCTGCACGTGCTCGCCCGCCGTGGGCTGTGCGGCGTCAAACTTGTGATCTCCGACGCGGATGAAGGCATCAAGGCTTCAGTCAGCAAAGTCCTGTCCGCATCGCGCCAAGCTGCATTCGACCGATCCGATCGAGCGGCTCAATGGCGCGATCAAGCGCCGCACCGCGGTGGTCGGCATCTTCCGAAATGACCGCTTGTCGGAATGGCTTCACGGGATCAGCCAATTCGGGATCAGCCAAGAGTCCTTGAAAGGCTTGGTGGGCGCACTAGGGCTCGAACCTAGGACCCGCTGATTAAGAGTCAGCTGCTCTACCAACTGAGCTATGCGCCCGGATCTTGCATCCGGAGAAAGCCTTCCGCGAGAGCCGGTCGTTTAGCAAAGCGATTCCGAGATGTCCAGCGATCCCTGAGGATTTTTCGGCACTTTCGATGCAGAAAAACCGCCGGCGGGCGGCGGTTTTCCCCAAATGAAATCAGACGGATCGTTAAACGGCTGTCAGAGCCGCCCGGACTCGCGTTCCTCCTCGGACCAGCCCATGCGGCCCATCGGTCCCGGGCCGAAGCGATGCTCGCCGAAGCCCGAACCATCCTCCATGCCGCCCTCGCCGCGCTCCATCCAGCGGTGATGGCGCGGACCGTCCGGTCCCATCATGCGCCCCATCGGCCGGGTCAGCATCGACAGCCGGCGCTTCTGGCCGTCGTCGAGCGTCTTGTAGAGCGGGTCGGCGGCGTCGGCGACTTTCTTCATCCCATCCGCTGTGACCGCCATGGTGTCGGCACGCTCGCGCAGCCGCGCCACCGGATCGACATCCTTGTCCTGTGCCTCATCGGCGGCCTTCATTCGCGCGTTGGCACGATCGAACCGCAGCTTGACGAGATCGCGCACCGCGCTCTCGACCGGCGGCCACAATTTCTCCTGGTCCGCCGTCAGCTTCAGTCCGGCATGGACGGAAGCGATGCGCGCATCGAGCATGGCGGCGCGATCTTCCGGATTCATGCGCGCATGGTGCATGTGATCATGAAACCAGCCGCGCTGGGCGTAGACCGCGGTCGAGCCGGCGATGGCGAGCACGGCGACTGCGGCGATGGTGAACCTTCTCATGCCAACCTCCTTGGAAACTCGGATCAGCATGAGCCTGCCGTTCCGCGCCTTCAACTTACAGTTTGGACAGAGTGTACGACCTTACGAAGATGTAATTGCTTCAAACACCTTTCAGTTCTTGCAAATCAGTTTCAGTTTGTTGCCGCGCCTCAAAGCATCCCCAGCATGCGCGGCAACCACAGCGAGATTTCCGGCACGTAGGTGACGAGCGCGAGGAAGCCCAGCATCGTCAGCAGCCAGGGCATGACGGCGATGGTCAGTTCGGTGATGCCCATCTTGGCGATGCCGGAGGCCACGTAGAGGTTGAGCCCGACGGGCGGGTGGCACATGCCGACCTCCATGTTGACCACCATCAGGATACCCAGATGCACCGGATGGATGCCGAGCTTGACCGCGACCGGGAACAGGATCGGCGCCATGATCAAGACGATCGAGGTCGCCTCCATCACGTTGCCGGCGAGCAGCAGCAGGATGTTCACCACCAGCAGGAACACCGCCCAGTTGACGCCGGCGCCTGCCATCCAGTTGGCGATCTGCTGCGGGATGTTCTCGTTCGCCATCAGGAACGAGAACAGCACGGCATTGGTGATGATGTAGAGGATCATCGCGCTCATGTTGGCCGAGCCGAGCAGCACCTTCGGCACGTCCTTCAGCGACATGTCGCGATAGACGAACACCGCGATGACGAAGGCATAGACGGCGCTGACGGCCGCGGCCTCGGTCGGCGTGAACTTGCCGGTGTAGATGCCGCCCAGCACGATCACGATCAGCAGCAGGCCCCAGATGCATTTGCGGAACGCGACGAGGCGCTCGGCCCAGCTCGCCCGCGGCATCCGCGGATAGTCGTTCTTCCAGGCGCGGTAGAAGGTGGTGAAGCCGAGCAGGCTCGCCAGCATCAGCCCAGGGATCACGCCGGCGATGAACAGCTGACCGACCGAGGCCGAGGAGACGCGATGGCCGGCCGGATCGAGCGCGATGCTGCCGCCGGTGGCGACCGCATAGACCACCATCACGATCGACGGCGGGATCAGGATGCCCAGCGCGCCCGAGGTCGTGATGACGCCGGCGCCGAAGCGCTTCGGAAAGCCCTGGCGAACCATCGCCGGCAGCATGATCGAGCCGATTGCGATCACCGTCGCCGGCGACGAGCCGGACACGGCGGCGAACAGCGCGCAGGCCATCACGCCGGCAAGGCCGAGGCCGCCATACCAGTGCCCGACCATCGAGGTGGCGAAATTGATCATCCGCCGGGCGACGCCGCCATGGGTCAGGAAGTTGCCGGCCAGGATGAAGAACGGGATCGCCATGATCTCGAAATTGTCGATGCCCGTGAACAATTTCAGCGCGACCGATTCGGTCGGCACGTTCGTCATGAAGAACACGAACGACAGCACGGTGAGGCCGAGCGCGATCGAGATCGGCATGCCCGTCAGCATCAGGAAGATGAGCAGGCTGAAGATGAGGAGGCTGCTCATCGCGCGGCCTCCACGCCCGTCGTCTCGATGCCCTCGACGGCCGCATGATCATGATGCGGTAGCTCGTCGTGGCGCAGATAGTGCCAGGCGACCTGCAGGAAGCGGAAGCACATCAGATAGGAGCCGAGCGGGATGCAGAGGTAGACGAGCCAGCTCGGCAGCTCCATGTCGGGCGTCACCTGGTCGGTCTGCGACAGGCCGTAGACGAACTTGGCGCCCATCGTGCCGATGATGGAGGTGAACAGCGCTCCGCACAGCAGGCCGAACAGCACCGTCACCTTGCGCAGCGATGGCCGCATCATGTTGACGACGACGTCGACGCCGACATGGATGCCCGTGCGCACGCCATAGGCGGCGCCGAACTTCGCCATCCACACGAACATGTAGATGCAGAGCTCCTGCGCCCAGGACAGGTCGATCGGAAACAGGATCGGATAGAACAGCGGCACGCCGACCAGATAGCGATGCAGCACCGCCAGGAAGATGATCGAGGTCGCCGCCGCGATCAGGAATGCGATCAGGATCTCCTCGAGCCGATCGAGGATGCGCAACAGAAAGCCCAAGTCCCCTACCCCCACAATCAAACGTCCGCGGCGCTTGGCTGCGCCGTCTGCCTTCTTGCGCGCCGAGTGCTTCACCCCCTCGATGCGCGGACCATGGCCCGCGCACCGCTCGCCTCACGCCATCAGTTGGTCGTGCCGCGCGTCTCCTTCAGGAACTCGTCGATCAGCGGCTGGCCGACGCGCCCCGCGACGTCCTTGTACACCGGCATCATCGCCTTGCGCATCGCCTCGTCCTGGGCCGGCGTCAGCTTGACCAGCTCGGTCTTGCCGGATTTGCGGATCTCCTCGAGCGCGTCGTCGTTCTCCTTCGCCGACTGGTTGTTGCCGTAGGCGGTCGCTTCCTTCATCGCCTTCTCGCAGGCGGCGCGGATATCCGGCGGCAGGCCGTCCCAGAACTTCTTGTTCACGACCACGACGTAGCCGATGTAGCCGTGATTGGTCAGCGTGATGTACTTCTGCACCTCGTGCATCTTCTGGGTATAGATGTTCGAGGGCGTGTTCTCCTGGCCGTCGACGACGCCGGTCTGCAGCGCCTGGTAGACTTCCGAGAACGCCATCACCTGCGGAATCGCGCCGAGCGTCCGGAACTGCGCGTCCAGCACCTTCGAAGACTGGATGCGGAACTTCAGACCCTTGTAGTCGGCGGGATCGACGAGCTTCTTGTTGGCGCTCATCTGCTTGAAGCCGTTGTCCCAGTAGGCGAGCCCGATCATTCCCTTGGGCTCGAGCAGCTTCAGCAGCCTGGCGCCGAGCGGGCCGTCGGTCACCTTCCGCAAGGTGGCGAGGTCGGGCAGGATGTAGGGCAGATCGAACACCTCGAATTCCTTGATGCCGATCGGGCCGAACTTCGAGTTCGACGGCGCCAGCATCTGCACCGCGCCGAGTTGCAGCGCCTCGAGCTCTTCCTTGTCCTTGTAGAGCTGCGAGTTCGGATAGACTTCGACCTTGACCTTGCCGTCGGTGTATTTCTCGGCCAGCTCCTTGAACTTGTCGGCAGCGAGGCCCTTCGGGGTGTTCGAGGCCACCACGTGGCTGAACTTGATCACGATCGGATTGTCGGCAGCGAGGGCCGGGCCGGCCAGAGCGAGCACCGCGAGCGAGGCGGCGGTGGCGATCACATGGCGAAACTTCAAGTGCAAGGTGTCCTCCCGACGTTTCGGGGGACATTGCAATGACGCCCCCGCTTTGTATGCCAAGGACATTGTTAGCGGGTCGCCGGCCGGAATGCCATTGACCGTTAGCCGCAGAGGCGGGGATTCCCGTGCTGCAGCGCAAAAATGGTGGTGACTGTCATTCCGGGGCAGCCGCGCAAGCGGCTGACCCCGGAATCCGGAGGTTATTGGCGCTGGCGCAAGCCAAGCTCGGGATTCCGGGTTCGACGCTGCGCGTCGCCCCGGAATGACGAAGCAAGGTTCGGCCCCAACCGACGATCGTGAGCTCAGCTCGCCGCTGCGGCCGCCGTACCCGCGCCCTGCGCCACGTCGCGCTGGCGCTTCATGACCAGCTTGTTGAGCGCACCCAGATAGGCCTTCGCAGATGCCACCAGCGTATCCGGATCCGCCGCGCGCGCGGTCATCGAGCGGCCATCCTGCGACAGGCGGACCGAGACCTCGGCCTGCGCGTCGGTGCCCTCGGTGACGGCATGGACCTGGTACAGCTCCAGCTTGGCCTCGTGCGGCACCAGCGACTTGATGCAGTTGAAGACGGCATCGACCGGCCCGTTGCCCTCGCTCTCCTCGATCTTCGTCACGCCGTCGACGTCGAGCTTCATGGTGGCGCGCTGCGGGCCACGGGTGCCGGCAATCACCGACAGCGACAGCAGCTTGATCCGGTCATGGGCACTGACCATGCCCTCGTCGATCAAGGCCTCGATGTCCTCGTCGTAGATGTGCTTCTTGCGATCGGCCAGCGCCTTGAAGCGGACGAAGGCGTCCTCGACCTGGTTGCCTGCCAGCTTGTGGCCCATCTCCTCCAGCTTGTGGACGAAGGCGTGACGGCCGGAATGCTTGCCCATCACCAGCGAGGTCTGCTTCACGCCGACCGTCTCCGGCAGCATGATCTCGTAGGTCTGCGCGTTCTTCAGCATGCCGTCCTGATGGATGCCGCTCTCATGCGCGAACGCATTACGGCCGACGATGGCCTTGTTGTACTGCACCGGGAACGAGGTCGCGGCCGAGACCACCTTCGAGGCGTGGGTGAGCTGCGTGGTGTCGATCTTGTTCCAGTACGGCAGCTTGTCGTTGCGCACGCGCATCGCCATCACGACCTCTTCCAGGGCCGCGTTGCCGGCGCGCTCGCCGATGCCATTGATGGTGCATTCGATCTGGCGGGCGCCTGCGCGGACGCCGGCCATCGAGTTGGCGACCGCCATGCCCAGGTCGTTGTGGCAGTGGACCGAGAACACCGCCTTGTCGGAGTTCGGCACGCTCTCGCGCACGCGCTTGAACAGGTCGTAATACTCTTCCGGCACGGCGTAGCCGACGGTGTCGGGGATGTTGATGGTGGTGGCGCCGGCCTTGATCGCAGCCTCGACGCAGCGGCACAGGAAGTCGAACTCGGTGCGGGTGCCGTCCTCGGACGACCACTCGACGTCGTCGGTGTGGTTGCGCGCGCGCGTCACCGAGGAGATCACCAGCTCGTAGACCTGCTGCGGGTCCATCTGCAGCTTGTACTTCATGTGCACCGGCGAGGTGGACAGGAAGGTGTGGATGCGGCCGCGCCTGGCCGGGCGGATCGCCTCCGCACAGCGGTCGATGTCCTTGGCGCCGGCGCGCGACAGGCCGCAGATCACCGCGTTCTGGGACCGCTTGGCGATCTCGTTGACAGCCTCGAAGTCACCGTCGGACGCGATCGGGAAGCCGGCCTCGATGATGTCGACGCCCATGCCGTCCAGCATGGCCGCGATGTTGAGCTTCTCCTCGAAGGTCATGGTGGCGCCGGGGCACTGCTCGCCGTCGCGCAGGGTGGTATCGAAAATGACGACGCGGTCCTTGTCGGACTGAACGGGATTGGACATCTGCTTTCCTCGAACTTTTCGGGTGGTGCGCGTGGCTTCCAGAGGCGCTGAAGGGTGTTTCGGTGTCGAAGCAGCCCCCTGAGTGCCCAGGCGCATCCCGCCCAGCCGGCCCTCAGGGGCAGCTAAGAAGCAGAAGCTCGATCGCGCCGATCAGGTCGGCGGGCTGCAGCGCGGCGAGCGCGATCGTCCGGGCGTCTGCCCCGGCGATGGCCTCGATCTCTGCGCTGCGAATCAGCATTGCCAAACCCTTTGCGAGAACACGAAAACTGTGCGGCAAAACCGTTGACGGTTTGTTGCCGAGGTGCCCTCGACAGCGCTTTTACTGGGAATGGGAGGGTCTCGCAACGCCGAATAATGGTCAGGAGGGGTGACGTATTGGGGCGGGCACGCGCCGCTCTCCCTATAAATAGTGTCATCCCGGGCAAGGCCGCCAACGCGCCAGCGTTGGTGGACGCCGACCCGGGATCCATACGCCGCGGCGGATTTGGCTGGGCGAGTTGGAGCGGCCATCGTGCCTCGCAGATCTCCCTGGGGTTATGGATCCCGGATCGGCGCACGCGTGACCGCGCGCTTGTCCGGGATGACGGTGAGGGTGTGGTTGTCGGCATCTGCACCAGCACGCATTTCACGCCCCCGCGACACATCCGTGCCCGAGTTGTTCACCGGCATCGAACCCTCTTCC
The DNA here is from genome assembly GCF_032377735.1 of Bradyrhizobium sp. SZCCHNRI3043. Lineage (NCBI taxonomy): Bacteria > Pseudomonadati > Pseudomonadota > Alphaproteobacteria > Hyphomicrobiales > Nitrobacteraceae > Bradyrhizobium > Bradyrhizobium sp. SZCCHNRI3043. Next base: position 891,434 of record NZ_JAUHID010000001.1, on the reverse strand, counting down.
ATCAGAGGGTGCAGGGAAGACCGGGCGTCTGCCGACACCCGCGGCCCCCGTGCGATAGAAAATGCACGGGGCAGGAACCACAGGATCGGCCAGGACAACCCGGCCTTCCCTGCGCAACGGCTTTACGGCTTACTTCGCGCTCTCCCTGGGGATCGGCGTTCTTGCCCCCATCGCCCGCGCCGCGGCTTCGCGCAACGGCACGAACTTGACCTCAGCATCGGGAGGCCAGGACCACACGACTTCGCCGTCCGCAAAACGCCGGTCGTCCACCGGCGCCTCACGGCCATCGCTCCCCGCACTCCACGTATCGTGACGACGCGTACGCCCCTCTTCGACGAGGCGGGATGGCGCATACAATCATGATTTCTGAAAAAAAGAAAGTAGAATTTTTGTGCATAATGCAGCGACACGGCCTGTGATAGGCACGAGCCATGACCAACCGCCTCTTTCTCCACGGCGTCCCCGATACGCCCGCGATCTGGGGCCCGCTGATCGCAGCGCTCGGCGAAACCGTCGCCGTGCCCTGCCTGCCGGGCTTCTGCGGCGAGCCGCCCGCGGGCTTCGCAGGCACCAAGGACGCCTACGCGGACTGGCTCCTGGCGCTGATCGAGGCGCAGCATGCGGCGTTCGGGCCGATCGATCTGGTCGGGCATGATTGGGGCGCGCTGCTGGTGCTGCGGGCGGCGTCGCTGCGGCCCGAACTGGTGCGCTCCTGGGCCATTGCGGGCGCGGCGCTCGATGCGGACTATCGGGGACATCTGATCGCGCGGATCTGGAACACGCCGATCCTGGGCGAGCTGTTCATGGCGCTGTCGTCACAACGCATGATGGCGCGTGCGTTCCGCCAGAGCGGCCTACCAGCAGAGCTTGCTGCGCGCGAAGCCGCGGCATGGCAGGCACCGATGCGCCGGTCGATCCTCGCGCTGTATCGCTCCGCCAACGCGCTTCGCTTCAGCGGTGACTGGATCGAACGGCTGGCGAATCTGCCACGCCGCGGCCTCGTGATCTCGGGCACGCGTGATCCTTACATGTCGCTCGACACCCTCAGCCGCTTCGCGCAGCGCCATGGCGCCCAGCTCCATGTCGAGCAGGACGCCGGCCACTGGAGCATCGTCGAGCGGCCGCAGAGCATTGCCGCCGCGCTGCGGGCGCATTGGTCCGACCGAGAGGGCCGATGAGGATGATTGCCGGCCACACATTCGCTGTCGTCCCGGGCAAGTCCGACAACGCGCGAGCGTTGGCGGACGCCGACCCGGGACCCATACGCCGCGGCCGACATGGCTGGGCGAGAACGGTCGGCCATCGTGCCTCACACATCTCCCTGGGGCTATGGATCCCGGATCGGCGCGCGCGTTGCGCGCTTGTCCGGGACGACACCGGGTATGAGGCGAGCGCCGGTGGCAGTATGACGGCGCGCGGCGATCATCACGCAATCTTTGATTGATTGTCGCGCTCTGATAGCATGTCCTACGCCCCGTTCGCCGGGGGAATGCCATGTTGCGTGTCAGGACCGGATTCTGGTTTGCCGTCGCCCTGCTGCTCGTCTGTCCGCTCACGCCCCACGCGGCCGCCGATGAGGCGAGCCGAGCCGGCTTTCCGCAATCCGACTGGCCAATCGCCACCCCCGAGGATGAGGGGATGGATTCGGCGGCCTTGGCGAAGCTCGTCGCCGCGGGCAAGACGTTCAGGTTCGACAGCCTGCTGATCACGCGCCATGGCCGCATCGTGCTCGATGCCAGCTACGCGCCCTACAAGGCCGACGAGCCGCACATCATCAATTCCGCGACCAAAGCCGTGGTCTCGACGCTGATTGCGATGCTGCTCAAGGACGGCGTGCTCGACAGTCTCGATCATCCGGTGCTCGACTTCTTCAAGGATCGCAAGATCGACAATGTCGACGCGCGCAAGCAGGCGCTCACGGTGCAGCACCTGCTCAACATGACTTCCGGGTTCGACTGGGACGAGGGTTATAGCGGCGGCGCCGAGACATCCCTCTACGAGATGGGCCGGAGCCCGGATTGGGTGCAGTACATCCTTGACCGGCCGATGGCGCAAGCGCCCGGCGAGATGTTCTACTACAACAGCGGCAACTCCCATCTGCTCTCCGCGATCGTCACGAAGCTCACCGGCAAGAGCGCAGAGGACTTCGCCAAGGAGAGGCTGTTTGGGCCGCTCGGGATCACCGAGCACGCCTGGTTCAAGGATGCCCAGGGAATTTCCGCCGGCGGTTTCGGGCTCGCGCTGAAGCCGCGCGACATGGCGAAGATCGGCTACCTCTATCTGCGGCGCGGCCGCTGGGGCGAGCAGCAATTGCTGCCGCCGGACTGGATCGAAGCCGTCAACCACGCCACCGTCAGCATGAATGCGAAGTTCGATCCGGGGCTCTCCTACGCCGATCAGTTCTGGGCCCTGCCGGACAAACACGTGTTCATGGCGGTCGGCTACCACTGCCAGGTCATCATGGTGCTGCCCGACCGCGACATCGTGGCGGTGATGACCGCGCGCGAGTTCTGTCCATTCCGCAAGCTCGCCAACACCATTTCGGCCACTGTGGCATCTGACAGCGCCCTGCCTGCGGCGCCGGAAGCGGCAGCCGCGCTCGCCGCTGATGTCCGCGAGGTCGCGACGGAAACGCGAGGCCCGGTCGGAGCCGTGCCGGAGATGGCGGCTTCCGTCTCGGGCAAGACCTACAGCTTCCCGCCCGGCCCGCTCGGCATCAACACGATCAAGCTGGACCTCACGGGACCGGAACCGCAGGTCACCTGGGACATCCCCTCGCGGGACCGCGCCGGAGGCACGGTGCATCTGCAGAGCCCGATCGGCCTCGATGGCCTCTATCGCAAGACCGCGCCGCCCCATCCCTGGCAGCCCTTCACCTACCGGGCCATGAAGGGCAGCTGGATCGACGCCACGACCTTCGTGATCGACGCCCAGTTCGTTGGCCAGGGCGAGGAGCGCAATTGGCGACTCAGCTTCGACGGCGACAAGGTGACGTTCCGAACGAAGGGCCGCTACGGCAAGGACGTGGTGGTCGAGGGTCATGCGGCGCCATGAGTCCTCGGCGGCTCTGCGCAGCCTAACGAAAGTCGAGCGCAAATGCTGCAGCACTGATCGGCTCCGTTCGGCTGGGCGGAGACATGCCGCACGGCGAGAATTGGAACAGTTCTCATAGCGCTCTGCGTGCCGCGGGCGGCGGATGCGATCTCCCGTCGTTTTCTCAACCAACGCATCTCGTGTATGTCTGCCCTCCCGCCGAGGCTCTCACTCCGCGGCGGGGGATCGTTTTTCGATTGCGGTGGCATAATGTTGAGATTGCTGGAGCGTCTGGGTCTCCGTTTCGAGGATACCGTCGAGGAGCGGCGTTTCGTCGACCATTACGTCCGCGGCAGCACCGCCTGGACGCAGATCGCGATGCTGCTCGGCGCCCTCACCTTTGCCGGCTACACGCTGTGGGACTGGGTGCTCTATCCCGAGATCGTGCCGACCACGTTCGCGATCCGCGGCGGGACCGCCGCGCTGGTGCTGCTGCCGCTGACGGCTTTGCTGTCGACGCCGGCGCGCCGATGGGCCGAGCCGATTCATCTGGTCTATTGCGTGATCCCCGGCTGCGTGCTGCCGACGATCTACTGGGTGCTGCCCTCGGGCTTCACCTACTCCGCGGCCGGCATGATCATCGTCATCCTGTTCGTATCGACCATGCTGCCGTTGCGCACCGGCTCCTACGCGATCTTCTGTGCAACGAGCTGGAGCGCGCTGGCGGTGGCCGAGAGTCTTGCGACCGAGCCGCTGCCGCCCGGCCTGCGCTTCATCGATCATTCGCTGGTCGGCAATGCCTGCCTGCTCTCGCTCTATGCCGTCGGGGCGCGGGAGTACCAGGCACGCAAGCAGTTCCGCACCGCCGAGGCGCTGCAGCGCGAGAAGGAACGCTCCGAGGCCTCGTTGCGCGATCTGCATGCCACGCAGGCCCATCTGGTGCAGGCCGAGAAGCTGGCCTCGCTCGGCCAGCTCGTCGCCGGCGTCGGCCACGAGGTCAGCACGCCGCTGGGCCTCGCGCTGACCACGTCGACGGCGATGGAAGGCGACGTCGAGGCGATCGCCCGCATGCTCGGCGGCGGCCCGGTGCGCCGCTCGGATCTGGCGCGGGGGGTCGAGCGGCTGCAGCAGGGTCTGCACCTGACGACGCAGAGCCTGCACCGTGCCTCCGAGATGGTGCACAGCTTCAAGCAGGTCGCCGTCGACCAGGCCAACGAAACGCTGCAGACCTTCGAGCTGCAAAGCTGGATGAGCGATCACGTCGCGAAGCTCCGCCCGCTGCTGGCGCGTCAGGGACTGACGGTCGTGCTCTCCTGCCCGGAGGGCATCGTGCTCACCAGCTATCCCGGCGCGCTCGGACAGGTCATCAGCATCCTCGCCTTCAATGCGGCGACGCATGCCTATCCTGGCGACATCAGCGGCGTCTTCACCGTGGAGGTCGCACGGACCAGCGGTGACTCCGTGCGCATCGTTTGTGCCGACCAGGGCGTCGGCATGCGCGACCACGTGCGCGGCCGGGTGTTCGATCCGTTCTTCACCACGCGCCGCGAGAAGGGCAATGCCGGCCTCGGCCTGCACATCGCCTTCAACCTCGTCGCGTCCACGCTCGGGGGCCGCATCGAGCTCGACAGCCAGCCGCAGCAGGGCACGCGCGTGACGCTCGACATTCCGCTGATCGGGCCCGGCAAGCCGGCGGAGCTGGAGCTCGCCGCGGCACAATAGTCCCGGCCGATCGCGCGCATCGATGGGGCACGATGAGCGCGCATTCCGGCACGACGTATCCGATGCGCTGACAAGGGTCGGCGCCGAGTCCCGAAAAATGAGACCGACGGTGCTTCATTCGCCAAAGCGGGTGAAGAAGCGTCGCGCATGCGCAACGTCTGCGCGTTCGTGCATCGGTCTGCGCACGCCATGATCAGTTCGCGCGCGAGGTCGCAAAGCTGCCGTGTGACGGCGCAGGTCCGAACCAATTCAGAACATTTCGGCGCCGCGCTGCTTAGAGCAATTCAACTCAGCGCGGCGTGTTCATCGCTCGACCTCGTTGCTACACACCACGTCATGCAAACCGTTCGCTTGAACGGCGCGACGTTGGAAGTGAAAGTAAACGATGACGAAGATGGAAGGCCGGCGCGATCCGCGCTCCGGCATGTGTCACACGATTGCAATCCTGAGTGCCCTGACCGCCGACCTGCTCTGCTCCTCCACACTGCATGCCCAATCCGAGCTGCCGCCGGTGACGGTGGACTCGTCGACACCGAAGCGTAAACCTCAAGCCACCTCTAACGCGCCACAGCGCCGCGCCCAGGCGCAGCCGGCACGGCGCGCCGCGCAACCACCGCCGATGCCGACGCGCGCCGAGCGCGCCGCAGCCGAGGCCGCGGTGCTCGATGCCGCCAAGCTCAACTACAGGGCCATGCCGAGCGCGACGACCCTGCGCAGCGGCGCCTCGCCGCTCGATGCGGCGCAGTCGGTCAATGTCGTGCCCGCGCAGGTGATCAAGGATCAGTTGCCGCGCAATCTCGACGACGCACTCGCCAACATCTCTGGCGTCACCCAGACCAACACGCTCGCCGGCACCCAGGATGCCGTGATGCGGCGCGGCTTCGGCGACAACCGCGACGGCTCGATCATGCGCAACGGCATGCCGCTGGTACAGGGGCGCAGCCTCACCGCCGCGGTCGAGAGCGTCGAGGTGCTGAAGGGGCCGGCCTCGCTGCTCTACGGCATCATGGATCCCGGCGGCATCGTCAACACCATCAGCAAGCGGCCGGAGCTGTATCAGCACGGCTCGGTCACGCTGCTCGGCTCGGCCTATGCCAACGACAAGACCGGCGCGGACGGCACCGTGGACGTGACGGGCCCGATCGGCGATGGCGGGCTCGCCTATCGCTTCATCGGCTACGGCGTCAGCGAGGACTATTGGCGCAATTTCGGCCGCCACCGCGAGATGCTGGTGGCTCCGTCGCTCGCCTGGTACGGCGACATGACGACCGTCCAGCTCACCTACGAGCACCGCGAGTTCATCAGCCCGTTCGATCGCGGCACCGCCTTCGTCAACGGCGCGCCGCTCGCGATCCCCGCGACGCGGCGGCTCGACGAGCCCTACAACAACATGTGGGGCCAGTCCGACCTCGTCCAGGCCTCGGTCGAGCAGAGGCTCAACGAGGACTGGAAGCTGACAGCGGCCTACAGCTACAACACCGAGACCTACAGCGCCAACCAGTTGCGCATCACCTCCATCGACGCGACCACCGGCGCGGAGACGCGCAGCAACGACGGCACCTGGGGCTCGCTCAGCAGGGTCAGCTACGGCACCTCCTATCTGCAGGGCGGCTTCTGGATCGGCGGGATGCGCAACGAGGTGCTAGTCGGCGGCGACGCGCAGTATCGCACCATCTATCGCCAGGACCTCATCCGGCAGAAGGTCTCGACGTTCAACATCTACAACCCGGTCTATGGGCTGATCCAGCCGGGCACGACGATCTCGGCCACCGACAGCGACCAGACCGACAAGCTCGGCACCTACTCGCTGTTCCTGCAGGACACGCTGCATCTCACCGACAAGCTCGCGCTGGTCGGCGGCGTGCGCTACATGGACTACGAGCAGATCGCCGGACGCGGACGCCCGTTCAAGGCCAACACCGATGTCGCCGCCGACAAGGTGCTGCCGCTCGGCGGCGCCATCCTCAAGCTCAGCGACCAGCTCTCGCTCTATGCCAGCTACACGCAATCGCTGAAGCCAAACTCGACGATCGCCCCGCTCAGCGGCGGCGTCGTGCTCGGCTCCAGCATCGCGCCGGAAGAAGGCACGGCCTGGGAGGCCGGCTTCAAGTTCGACCTCGACAAGCGGCTGTCCGGCACCGTCGCCGTCTATGACATCGACAAGCGCAACGTGCTGGTTTCGCAGACCAATGCCAGCAACGTGGTCGAATACACCACCGCCGGCAAGGCGCGCTCGCGCGGCGCCGAGATCGACGTCACCGGCAAGCTCTCCGATCACTGGAGCATGATCGGCAGCTACGGCTACACCGACGCAAGGGTCACGGAGGATCCGGTGTATGCCGGCAAGCGGCTGCAGAACGTCGCGCTCAACACCGCCTCGCTCTATCTCGTCTACGATTTTGGCACCGCCCTGCCCGGCCAGCTCCGGCTCGGCGGCGGCGCGCGCTATGTCGGCGACCGCGCCGGCGATGCCGCCAACAGCTTCGTGCTGCCGTCCTATGTGGTCGCCGACCTCTTCGCGACCTATGAGACCAGGCACCAGAACCTGCCGGTGATCTATCAGCTCAACGTCAAGAACCTGTTCGACAACGTCTACTACCCCTCGGCCGTGAGCGCGCTGAACGTCGCGGTCGGCGATGCCAGGCGGGTGTCGCTGTCGGCCACGGTGAAGTTCTGAGAAGGAGAAGCGTGCGTGACGTCCTTCCGCATCAAACCGGCGCTGCTGCAGATCCACTCTGTCCTGGGTCTTGCGGCCGCGCTGATCCTCTCCCTCTTGGGCATCACCGGCGCGATCATGGGTTTCGAGGACGAGATCCAGGCCGGTCTCAACGCCAAACTGTCCCACGTCGCGCCGCGTACGGAAGCGCCGCTTTCGCCCGCCGAACTGGTGGCGCGGCTGCAGGCTGATCCGGCGCTCGGCAAGGTCTCGGCGATCACGCTGTCGCGCGATCCCCTGGCGGCCGTGCGCGTCCGCTTCGCGCGCAATGAGGATGGCGGCCGGTCCTCCTCGCTGCTGGTCGATCCCTATTTCGGCCGCGTGCTCGGTGAGCCCCGCGGCGAGGCGTTCTTCACGACCGTGCGCCACCTGCATCGCTGGCTGCTGCTGCCGGGCGACGGCAATGGCGCCGGCCGCCAGATCACCGGCGCCGCGGTGCTCGGGCTCGTGGTGCTGCTGATCACGGGCCTCGTGCTGCGCTGGCCACGACGGGCCGGCAGCGCGACGCTGTGGCTCAAGCCGCAGCTCGGCCTGAACGGTCGCGGCCTGCATCGCTCGCTGCACAGCGTGATCGGCACGTGGGTACTGCCAATCTACCTTGTGATGGCGCTGACCGGTCTTTCCTATTCCTACGCCTGGTACAAGGACGGCCTGACCTGGCTGCTCGCGCCGGCATCGTCGGGAGCATCGATGCCCGGCAAAGCTCCGCGCGAGGGCCGCTCCGGGCCTGCGGACGCAAAGCCTGTCGCGCTCGATCTGGTGTGGGCCACGTTGCGCGAACAGATCGGGGATCGCTTTGCCGTGATGCAGATCACCTTGCCCACGGGCGTCGGCACGGCGGTGCGCGTGCGCACCTGGCCGAGCGAGGCGCACGACGGCAGGCGCGACGAATTCCGCATCGACGGCGCGACCGGCCGGCTGCTCGCGGCCGAGCGTTACGCCGACAAGACCGTGGGCGAGCGCGCCCTGGCGCGGATCCTGGATATCCACCGCGGCAGCATTCTCGGCTGGCCCGGCCAATTCGTCTCCATGCTCGCCGCCGCGCTGATGCCGCTGTTCGGGATCACCGGCGTGCTGCTCTACGTCTCGCGCAGACGGCTGCGCCGTCGGCCAGAGCCGGCACGGACGATCCAGCTCGCTCCGGGTGAATGAGGACGCGCGCTCAGGCCACCGCGCGGGCGTGCGGCGCGCGCCGGACGGCGTTGGCGGCGATGATCACGTGCGGCAGCAGCGACAGGCCGCCAGCAGCGCTGCGGCCATGAACGCGGCACCGGCAACCCAGTGACGGGTGAGAAGGTCCAGTATCACCTATTGATGTGCGAGTCGGCTGACTTGCCAAGCCGGGTTGTCCCGGAGCGACGCCGCCTGCTCCGGGAGGCTGCGGCCTCATGTCCCGTCGCAGCCTCCAAACCTTATGGGGCGCGGCGCGACCTACTTCAGCAGCACCAGGCATTCGCCGGCCGGCGTGGCGTTGGCGCGGGCGGTGTCGCGATCGAACTTGCCGGCCATCACCAGCGGCCTGACACGCTCGACGATCGCGTCCTTGACGACGCTGTCCGGGCCGATGGCCGGCGCGGTCACGTCGTAGATCTGCTTCGCCACCGGCGACAGCTTGGCGGCGCAGCTGTCGGCGGCGGCGCGGTTGCCGGCCAGCGCGGCCTGCGACAGAAGACATTGGGAGATGGCGATGATTGTGACAAACGGGAATGCGACGCGCAGCATGGCAATCAGTCCTTCGTTCAAATGAGGTTCAGCCCGGTGCAAGCAGGCTCGGCCCGGAGCCCATCCACTCATTGTCCGGCCGCCCGCATGCGGGCTCTGATCTAACCCGAGCCGGCGGCAACGCCTACTCGATTTCGCCCGTCCGCCAGCCAAGGTCCAGACCGTGCAGCAAGCTCCTGAAATGCTTCGAAAAACCCCGGTGCAGAAGCGCACGCGGCAGACCCTGGACGTGATCTTCGAGGCGACCGCTCAACTTCTGCAGAGCGGCGGCGGCAAGGGCCTGAGCACGAACGCCATCGCCGAGCGCGCGGGCTTCTCGATCGGCACGCTCTACAGCTACTTCAGGGACAAGACCTCGCTGTTGCGTGCGCTGGTGCTGCGCGAGTTCGCCCGCCAGGAGGCGCAGTTCGCGGAGGCGCTGGAGACGCATCGCGGGTTCGGCCGCGAGGCGATCGTGCGCGCGGCGGTGCGCCAGGGCTTTGCCCCGTTCGCCGGCCGTCACCGCGTGCGGCGCTATCTGCTCGGCCTGTTGGGCCATGACGCGGAGCTGCAGAAGGCGCTGCACGAGATGGTGGACCGCATGACCGAGCGGCTGATCGAGGCGGCGGGATTGCGGAGCGAGACGATGCCGGCCGCGCGCCGCTTCATCCTGGTGCGCGCTGCGCTGGGACCGATCCGGGCCGCCGTCATGCGCGAGCATCGCCTCGTCGGCACACGCGAGCTGGAGGACGAGCTGGTGCGGCTGATGCTGTTTCTGATGGAGCAGGACACGGCGCCGGCGCGATCGGTCTAGTCACGAGCGATCGCGCCGCGCAGCCGACGAACGCCGTGCGGGTCTGTTCGGCGCGGTCTCGGATGGCCGATGGCGGCGCAGATCGCGGATGGCGCGCGAGAGCTCCTGATCCGACATCGGATGCACCAACGGATCGGAGCGGCCGTCGTTCCCCACCGTGCTGCTCTCGCCATCGGCAGCTGCACCGCCGAACAAGCGCCGGACCAGGTCGAGGAACGCAATGTGGGGCATGACTGTTCTCCCGAGGCGGCGCCCGGTGACATTACCCGCATCTTCTGCGCTCAACTTTAGTTCGGAACTGCCGGCGGCATCATCTCATTTGATATGCGAGAGGACGACACGGGCACGATTGCGATGGAAGCGAACCGGACCGTCATCACCAAGCTCAAGGAGCATTCGCAGCTCTCGAACGACGACGTCGCCGAGATCAAGACGCTCAGCTTCGCCGCGCGCGAGCTGGTCGATCATGAGGACCTGATCCGCCAGGGCGACGAGCCGGACCGCTCCGTCGTCGTGCTGTCCGGATGGGTGGCGCGCTATCACCTGCTGCCGAGCGGCGCACGGCAATATCTCTCCTTCCACATGCCAGGCGACTGGCCTGACGCCCAGGCGCTGTTCCTCGACCGCATGGATCACGCCGTCTGCGCGATCGGGCCGGCGGTGGTGGCGAGCATTGCGCACAAGGAGCTGATCCGCGCGATCAGCCGGCGGCCGGCGCTCGGCTTTGCGATCTGGCGCGAGACGCTGATCGATGCGTCGATCTTCCGCGAGGCCGTCACCAACAACAGCGCGCGGAGCAAGCCGGCGCGCATGGCGCATCTGTTCTGCGAGCTGTTCTATCGCGCCAGGGCGCTCGGCCACGTCCGGGACGATCAGTTGCCGTTGCCGGTGAGCCTGGTGCAGCTCGGCGAGGCGCTGGGCATGGCAATCGCGACGGTCAACCGCACGCTGGTCGATCTGCGCGCCAGCCGCGCCGTCGATTTCCGCAGCGGCATGCTGACGGTGCACGATTGGACGCGGCTATGCGCGATCGGCGAATTCGATCCCGGCTATCTGCACCTGAAGAAGCAGCCGCGCTGAGGCACAGGTCTCAGCGCGGCCAATCGCGTGGGATCGTAGATCCCACCTCTTACGGCGCGTCAGCTCAGGCGAGCTTGGTGACGAGCGTGACCGCGTAGGCGTACGGCCCGTTCGGGCTCTTCTCGGCGATCCAGGCGCAGTACCAGTCGGAGCCGTAGCGCAGGCCCGTGTCCCATCCCGAGCCGCCGCCATGCTCGTTGTCCCACGACCAGGCCTTGCGGTCCTTCTTCGGATCGGAAGGGAAGCTGCTGCCGCTGTAGACGGAGATCTGCCCCTGCTGCGCGCGGAACGGGGCGTTCGTGCTCCACTTGAGCCACAGATTGCCCTGTTCCTCGTAGGACGTGAGCGACCATTGGAAGGACGCCGAGGCGGTCTGCGGGTTGGTGCTGGTGGTTGAGGTCTGCTCAATGACTGCCATGATGGTCTCCGTTCAAAATGAGATGAAAAATCTTCACGATAGTGGCTGCCCAAAAGACAACCATTAATTGCATAACTGATAAAGCTCGCCCCGACAACGTGCGCTGTTCGCACAACGCCGTGATCGCGCGGCGGGCGTCGCGTTCAGCCATGGCCGCAGGTCACTGCGCTCAGATGCAGAGACCGATCACCTTGATGCTGAGGTGGCAGTCCTTGGAGGAGGATGTCGGCGGCTTGGCGCCCCAGCGCGTCGCCGGCGTGGCGTTGCCTTTCTCGGATCGGGTCGCGGTCTGCGCGACGATGGCCTTGGCCTTGCTCTTCGGAGCGCCCTTCGGCTTGTCGGCGTCGTAGTCGCCCGCGATCACCATCGCCCAATAGGTGCGCTTGCCGCTGGCATTCTTTGCGCTGGCGACGCCGACCTTGGTCGCCTTGGGCAGCAGCAGATTCTTGCGATGACCCGCCGAGTTGATCCACTGTCCCAGCGTCTTGTCGAAATTGTCATAGCCGTAGGCGATGTTCTCGGCCGCGCGGCCGGCCTTCGACGGCGCCACGCGGCGCGTGAACGGGCCGAGCACCTCGTGGCTGAGATCGTCCTTGTCGGCCATCGCGCGCGCCTGCTCCATCGCGATGCGGTCGAGCGTCGCGTCGCGCGTCACGCGGCCTTCGCCATGCGCGAACCGGAACGCCGAGATCTGATCGGCCGGTGCGGCGTCGCCGGCAAATGCCGCATGGGCCGACAGCGCCAGCAGCGCTGCAACCAAAACCGCGCCAAAGCCGCGCAACGTGAAACGAAGCTCCCGCATGCTAGGACACGTACTCATCAATCCGGAGTGGGTAAGCGCAGCTCGATCGCCGCTTCGGTCCGAAGCGACGGACGTGCTGCACCGCCGCGGAACCACCCGATATGACAATGCCGGAATTCAGTCCAATGCGGGAGGTCGATACTTCTCTATTCTATTTCGACACTTTGTGCCAAGTCGGCGCCACCGTGCTGGCGGGCGCGGCCTCCGAGATCGAGAACGTCAGCCACGTGTTCCAGCCCGACGGCCGGTTGGCGGCGTCGAACTCGCCATATCCCTTCAGCCCCAGGAACGCCTGATTGCTGCCGATCTGGAAAATATATCCGATCTGCGGGCCAACGCCGAGGACGCGCGAGCGGAAGCCGCCGAGAACGGCGGGTTGACCGAAGTCATCGGTAATCTGCTGATAGGCGTAGCCGACGAAACCGACGAAGACCTGCTTCGACAGGAACTGCGACACGCCCCAGTCCAGATGGAAATCGATGCCGCTCTGGTATTGGGTATCGGGATTCTTGAAATTGTAGGTCAAGCCGCCGACGGCCGAGAATTCCGTGCCGGTCGTCGGATTCAAATAAGTGTAGCCGCCGCCAAAGTCGATGGCGCCGTGACCGATGCCGATGTTGGCCAGCCGGTTCCGACTGTAGTCGCCGACGGGAATATCGCCGGCGCCGTAGACCATGGTGTTGTGGACGCCGTTATTCCACTTCAGCTTCACGGTCGGATAGAGATCTCCGTAAGAGACGAGTGCGTCTTCGAGGAATCCGGTGCGCGTGCTGACGATCGGACCGGCAACCGTCGTCAACGTACCGGCGATGCTCGCGGAATTTCTGCCGTAGACGCTGGCCAGCGTCGCCGACAACTGGCCGCCGAGTACGGGCGTCGCAAACGTGTAGGTCGGCGCGATGAACATCAGATCGGCCTGGCCGCGCAAAGCCAGATTGAGATCGATGTTGACGGTCGGAGAAAATCGTCCGACCTGGAACTCGCGCGACGCCGCGGCCGCGCCTGAGGCACCCACGCTCGTATGGTAGTAGATGGCAGCCACCGACCAGCCCGGCGTGGCAGGCGTTGCGGCGAGGCTGCCGTACAATCCCGGCAGCCAGAACGAAATGCCGCTCTCATCGGCATGGGCGACCAGAGGCGAAAACGAAGCGAACGCGGCGGACGTGAAAACGCCGCTCAGCCACAATCGCAGGAAGCCGGACCTGCGTCCCGATCTATCGCGCTGCAATCGTACCCCCCACGCTCCCATTTCAGGCGGCATGCCTGAGTTGTCGTCGACGACTACGGCTTGTAGTCGCTCATCCCAGGTCCGGTCTTGTCGTAGACATTGAAAAACTCGTCCGACATGATCGTAGCGATACCACTTTTGGGTACCTCGGTCAGATCTTTCTCAAGCGTCTTGATCCGGAACTTCCACCCGGGCGGGAGCTGCTTGAAGTTGCTTGCTCCTGCGGCAACGAATTGTTCGAAGGTATGCTGCGGCTTGAGGCCTAGCTGGAATCCCTTCATGATCCAGGTATTGCCCTCGGCATCGTCGAGAAGAAGCGCCAGGGCGCCCTTTTTCCAACCGAGCCCGCTCTCCCGCGCGATGGTGATCGGCTTGTACGGAGTGGTTTCCGAGACGCTCACGTTGCTGCCAAGGTTCAACTGGGCGACCCATGCGGTGGCGATTCCGTTGAACTCTCTTTGCTTTCCGACGGTGACCTCGACCCAATCCGGCAGCCAGATTTTCGGACCATTCAACGATGCGCCGAGCACGCCGAAGTCCTTCTTCATGGCCTCGAAATCAAGGCCTTCGACCAACATTTGCGGGGCAGTGTCTCTCGACGCGGGGATTCCCTTCGAGGTGAATATGCTGTTGTGGCAGGCGGCAACCACCTTCCCCGTCTTCGCATCTCGACCTGCGAGAAAGATCTCGATGAAACGAACCTTGCTGGTGTTATCGAAGCGCCTGCTGACAGCGCCGTTGCCGTCAGCGAGAACCTCGGGCTCCGCGGTGCCTGCATTTTGCGCGACCGCTCCCCCTAGGCTCGAGGCCAGAAGGATCGTCGCCAGAATGGCTGTCTTCATTGCCGCTCCTTCTCAAGGGACCGATCACTGACCTGGCGAGCGAAGAGCGCATCAATCGGACAGTCCCTTCTTCAACGCCGCTGCCTTGCGGGCTTGGACGGCTTCTTCAGTGTCGGCCTTCTTCATATCCACTAGATCAATCGTCACCTTGCCGATCTTGCCTGTGAACTTGAACGGCATTTTGTAGGCCTCGGTAACAGGCGTGCCTTCATCGGCGCCGACGTCAGCGCCTTCGTCCGCGGAGTAGAAGCAGCATTGGGTTCGTTCGATCCGGCCGGTCGCGACGGTCTTTCCGTTCACGAGGATCGTGCCCACGCCACCCTTGCCCAGGCCGCCACCGTCGTAGGCGAACTCAAAGCGCAATGCGGCCTTGCCTGCCGGAAGAGCCTGCTTGGCGGTTACGGTGTATCGCTGCAGACCGAGAAAATTATACGTGTAGGTCGGCTTGCCGTCCTTCAGGTAGAAGCTCCAGCCACCGAACCGTCCGGCCTGGGCGATGATGACGCCATTGGCCCCGCCCTTCGGGATATCCAGATCGGCAGTAATGGCGTGCGATCGGTTCTTCAGGTTGATGAAGACATTCTCCGTCATCCCGATCATGCCTTCGTAGACCGTCAGGCTGGTGCGGCCGGCCATCAGGTCGGGACGTCCGACCAGCGCCGCGTTGGCGCGCTCCAGGGTGCGGTCGTCGAGCGGCAGCACGTTGTATTTCACGGCTTCCCTCAGGAACAGCTCCTGCATCTCCTTCAGCTTGTCCGGATTTTTGGCCGCCAGATCGTTGCTCAGGCTGAAGTCCGATCGCGCATCGTAAAGCTCCCAGATATCCTGCTGGAGCGGCCGCCGCGGCTTGGTTTCCCAGGCCGCCCGGTGCACCGTGCCGGCCAGCCAGCCGTCGCTGTAGATCGCGCGGTTGCCGAAGATTTCGAAATACTGCGTCGCATGCCTGCTCGGCGCCTTGGCGTCGGCAAAGCTGTAGGCCATGCTCACGCCCTCGATGGGAGTCTGGACCGTTCCATTTACGCTCTTGGGCTCGGGCAGTTTCGCTGCTTCGAGAATGGTCGGTACGATGTCGATGACGTGATGCCACTGCGGGCGAAGCTCGCCTTTCGCCGCGATCCCCTTCGGCCAATGGACGACCATGCCGTTGCGGGTGCCGCCATAGCTCGAGGCCACTTGCTTGGTCCAGGTAAACGGAGTGTCGCCAGCGACCGCCCAGCCGGCGGCGTAATGACCGTAGGTGTTGGGACCGCCGAGTTCGTCATAGTGCTTCAAGACGTCCTGGACGGTTTCCTGCACTCCATTGAAATAGGTCATCTCGTTGTACAGGCCATTCGCGCCGCCTTCGGCGCTCGCGCCGTTGTCGCCGACGATGTAGAAGATCAACGTATTGTCGAGTTGGCCCGTTGTCTTGATGGCGTCGATCAGGCGGCCGATCTCTGTGTCGGTGTATTCGCCAAATCCAGCGAATACTTCCATCTGGCGCACGAACAGCTTCTTCTCGTCAGCGCTCAGCTTGTCCCAGTCCTGGATGGCGTCCGGCTTCGGGGCGAGCTTGGTATCGGGTGGCACCACGCCGAGCTTGATCTGCCGCGCCAACGTCTCCTCGCGCAGCTTGTCCCAGCCCTGATCGAACTTGCCCTTGTACTTGGCGATCCATTCTTTGGGCACCTGATGCGGGGCATGGGTGGCGCCGGGTGCAAAATACATGAAGAACGGCTTGTCCGGCGTCAGCGATTTCTCCGACCGCATCCAGTCGATCGCCTTGTCGGTCATGTCGGTCATGAAATGATAGTTCGGGTCCTTCGACGGCTCCACCTGGGTCATGCCATCGTAAATCAGCGGCGCCCATTGATTGGTTTCGCCGCCCATGAAGCCATAGAACTTGTCGAAGCCCTGGCGCGTCGGCCAGCGGTCGGTCGGGCCGGAGGGACTGACCTCCCATGCCGCGGTCTCGTGATTTTTGCCGAAATGCGCCGTGCTGTAGCCGTTCAACCGCAGCATCTCCGCGACGGACGCGACATTGTTGGGACGCTGGCCCGTCTGTCCCGGAAAGGTCGTCGCGGTTTCCGCGATCGATCCGAAATTGTTCATGTGATGGTTGCGACCGCTGAGCAGCGCCGCGCGGGTCGGCGAACAAAGCGCCGTGGTGTGAAACTCGTTGTAGCGGAGACCCTCGTTGGCGAGGCGGTCGACCGTCGGCATCCTGATTGGGCCGCCAAACGCGCTCGACTGGCCGAAGCCCATGTCGTCGATGAGCACGATCAGTACATTGGGTGCACCGGCCGGCGCCTTGACTTCAAACCGCGGCGGCGGCGTCGCATCGCGCGCATCGAATACGGTGCTGTGTGGAGGGTGCGGTTCAGGAATCGGCAGAACCGATCGCTCGGTCGGCAACACAGCACTCGGCGGAGCCGACTGTTGGGCCAATGCTGGAAGCACGAGTAGCGTCGTCAACGACAGCGCCGACACAGCCAACTTCACTATTTGCTTCATGATCACTGCCTTCAAATGAGACAATTTGACACGGCTTCTCGCTGCCGGAACAATTCCTGCCCGCAAATCGCGATCATCGGCGCGGGCAATGACGTTCGGCCAGCCCAACCGGCTCAAGGAGAAGCGAAAATTCTAGCGTCTGCCGACGCGATTGACCGGCCCGCCTCGATTCATCGGCGTTCCCCGCACGCGCACGCCTGGGGTCACCACGGCGCGCGCCACCGGGCGGGGCCGCAGCACGACGCCGGGCCTCACGACGCAGCCGACGGGATACTCGACATACTGACAATACACCACGGCACTAGCCCTTTCAGTGCTCGCGGCTACGAACCCCGTCACCAGCAACAGCCCTGTTAGGGCAATTGATAATTTCATCTTGGCATCCTCCCATCGGACAGCTCATCATCGGGGCCTCCGGGAGGCACGCGTTGATGCAGGTCAAGCGACCTTGGCAAACATTCCTGCATTTGCGGAGATGACCGACGGAGCAGCTTGATCGCAAGCTGACCAATTGGGCCGTGAGGTAAAAGCGTTGACACGCAGGCGGCCAAAAGCCGGCACGAAGGGATCGCGGAAGGGATCCGCCGCGGCCCCATCACCGGCTGCACCGCAGGATCGGCTTGCTTCCGGCGAAACGGCCTTCTCCAGGCGCGCGACCTGGATTGCAGTAGCGGTCACGATCGCGCTCGTGCTGGTGGTCGGCATGGTTTTTCATCTCCTCAAGGCCGGCGGACCGGCCTCCGCGGCGCAGGCCTCATTCGTCGCCACCTATGTGGGCAGCGAAAGCTGCGCCGGCTGCCATCAGGCAGAAGCCAAATTATGGGATATTTCGCAGCACAAGGCCGCGATGGCGCACGCGACCGACAAGACCGTGCTCGGCGATTTCAACAAGAGCTTCGACTATTTCGGTGTGCAGTCCCGCCTCTTCCGCGATGGCGGAAAATTCATGGTCGAAACCGACGGGCCCGACGGCAAGCTTGCCGTGTTTGAGGTGAAGTACACGTTCGGTGTCGATCCGCTGCAACAATATCTTGTTGAATTTCCAGATGGGCGCATCCAGGCGCTGCCGATCGCATGGGACGGCCGGCCCAAGGACAAAGGCGGCCAGCGCTGGTTCCATCTCCATCCCGAGGAAGAGATCAAGCACGACGACGTCCTGCACTGGACCAAGCTGAACCAGAACTGGAATTTCATGTGCGCGGAATGCCACTCGACCGGCCTGCGCAAGCATTACGACGCCGCGACGGATCGCTTCGCGACGACATGGGCGGAAATCAGCATCGGTTGCGAGACCTGTCACGGTCAGGGCTCCGCCCACGCCGCCTGGGCGCGTGACAAGCAACGCTGGTGGCCGTTCGGCAAGCACGAGGACCCGAGCAAGGGATTGCTGGTCCGTTTCGACGAACGGCGTGGCGTCACTTGGCCGATCGATCCGCGGAGCGGAAATGCGATGCGTTCAGCCGCGCCGGCCGCGCTGCGAAAGGAGATCGAGACGTGCGGGCTATGTCACGCGCGCCGTGCCGGCTTCAGCGAGGACTGGGCACCCGGTCAATCGCTGTCCCAGACCCATATGGTCGAGGCGCTCGCGCGGACCACTTATCATGCCGATGGCCAGATCCGCGATGTGGAGGAGCCCTATAACTATACGCCGTTCAAGCAAAGCAAGATGTTTGCCGCCGGCGTTACCTGCAGCGATTGTCACGAGCCGCACGGCGCAAAGCTCCGAGTCTCCGGCGAAGGTGTTTGCCTGCAATGCCATGCGTCCGAAAAATACGCCGATGCGAAGCATCGCCATCACGCGGGCGCCGATCCGGCGCCGACCTGCATGTCGTGCCACATGCCGGCGCGCACCTATATGCAGATCGACCCGCGTCACGATCACGCCTTCCGCGTTCCGCGACCGGATCTTTCGGTCACGTTGGGGACCCCGAACGCCTGCAACGACTGCCACAGCGACAAGCCGGCGCAATGGGCCGCCGCCGCGATCGAGCAATGGTTCGGGCCGGACCGAAAGGGCTTCCAGACCTATGGGCCCGCATTCCACGCAGCACGCAGCGACCAGGCCGACGCCGCCGCGCTGCTTGGCCTTCTGGCCGCGGACAGGAACGCGCCGGCCGTGGCGCGTGCGAGCGCGCTCGGCGAACTCGCCTCGCGCATCGCTCCGGCGAACATTGCGACCGCACGGGCAGGCCTGGCCGATCCCGATCCCATGGTGCGGATCGGCGCGCTGGACATGCTGGAAAACGTGCCTGCCGGCCAGATCTGGCCGCTGGTCTCGCCGCTGCTCACCGATCCCGTGCGTGGCGTGCGGATCAGGGTCGCCTCCCTGCTCGCTTCCGTTCCGACTGCAAGCCAGCCGCTGCCCGATCGCGCACGCTTCGATCAGGCGGCAGGCGAGTTCATCACGGCGCAGCGCGCCAATGCCGAACGGCCCGAGGCCCGCACCGCACTGGCAAACTTCCTGGCCTTGCGCGGACGGACCGGGGACGCGGAGACCGAGTACAGGGCAGCCCTCAGGCTCAGCCCGCACTATGCGGCGGCCGCCATCAATCTGGCCGACCTCTATCGCCAAATTGGCCGCGACGGCGACGGAGAAACTGTTCTGCGCGGAGCAATTGCGGCATCACCTGCCGACGCGGCCGCGCATCACGCACTCGGCCTGACCTTGACCCGGCTGAAGCGGCACGACGAGGCGCTCGCCGAGTTGCGCAGAGCAACCGAACTCGAGCCAGGTCGCGCACGCTATATCTATGTCTACGCGGTGGCGCTGCATTCCGGCGGGCGAGCCGACGAAGCAATGACGGTCCTAAAGGAAGCTCTGGAAAGCCATCCCAATGATAGGGATGTGCTGTCCGCTCTGGTTTCGCTCAGCCGCGCGACAGGCGATGCAAAGGCGGCGCTGGGCTACGCCGAAAGGCTCGCAATCATGACGCCGGAGGACCGGAATCTGGCGGCGTTCATCGGCGAGATCAGGCGGCAGATTGACAAGCCAAACTAAGATAGCTGGCTCTCCTGCCTTAGCTCACAAAGGGCGCCCGAGAACTCAAATGGAGCGAGCGCGAAATCGACGCTGAAATGACAGGGGACGCAACAAAGTCGAACGGGTCTTCAATGAGATCAAGCACTGTCGGCGGATCGCAACGCAACCACCTCGATCGGGTAGACGTCGATCGCCGGCTCCTCATAGGGATGCGCAGCGCGGATCGCCTGTAGCACGGCCTTCAGCCGGTCCTCGGCGCAGACGGTCTCGATGCGCTCCTCCTCGACCGTCTCGAGCTGGCCGACCGCGCCGATGGTTGGATTGGCGCCTGCCAGCGGACGAAACCGGCCCACGCCCTTCGCGGTAAACGAACAGTGGTCGTAATTGCCGATGCGGCCGGCGCCGGCCTCGCCCATCGCGTGGCGCACGGCGTCACCCGCCGCTTCCGGGACATAGACGACGATCTTGTAGGTCTTCATGCTGGCCTGGATCCGGACGTCGATCACACGGCCGTTACCATCGCGTCGACGCTGGCGCAATTTTCAGAGGGTCACGGCGGGTCACAATCGCGCCAACGGCCGGCGCCGGTGACCAGCCATTCCGAAACACGCCTTGTGCGACGCAGCAAAGCCGATACGTATGGGTGCCCATTTCCGCATTTCCCTACACCATGGAAGGCCCGCGCCTTGGCTGATACCAGTGCCGACACCATCGAGATCGTCCGTCACCGGCCGATGGGCTTCACCGAATTCGTCATCGTGGTCGCCGCGATCATGGCGCTCAATCCGCTGGCGATGGACATGATGCTGCCGGCGCTGCCGAACATCGGCGCCTCCTTCCACATCGACGTCGCCAACCGGCTGCAGACCGTGCTGTCGGCGTTCGTGATCGGCTTCGGCCTCGGTCAGTTCGTCATCGGCCCACTGTCCGACAGCTTCGGTCGGCGCCCGGTGCTGATCGGCGGCATGGTGCTGTATGCGGTCGCCAGCCTGTTCGCGATCGCTGCCCCGTCGTTCGAGCTGCTGCTGCTGGCGCGCGCGCTGGAAGGCCTCGGCACCGCGGCGACGCGCGTGATTGCGACCTCGATCGTGCGCGACTGCTATGCCGGCCGCCGCATGGCGAGCGTGGTCTCGCTGGCGATGATGGTGTTCATCGCCATCCCCGTGATCGCACCGTCGTTCGGGCAGGCGGTGATGCTGCTGACGCAGTGGCGTGGCATCTTCGTGGTGCTGACCTTGTACGGCATCGTCGCGCTGCTGTGGACCGCGGTGCGGCTGCCCGAGACGCTGCCCGAGAGCGAGCGCAAGCCGTTCTCGATCGCCGCGATCACCGCCGCCTTCCGCAACACCCTCACCAACCGCCAGACGCTGGGCTATGCGCTCGCGGCCAGCGGCATCTTCGGCGCCATCCTCGGCTATGTCCTGTCCTCGCAGCAGCTATTCACCGGCGTCTATCATCTCGGCCACTACTTCCCGCTCGCCTTCGCCGCGATCGCGGTGACCATTGCGGTGGCCGGCTTCCTCAATGCCCGCCTCGTCGGACGGCTCGGCATGCGCATGATCTCGCACGGCGCGCTGGTCGGCAGTGTCGTCATCGCGCTGGCTTGCTTCAGCGCGGCGATTCTCGGCATGCTGCCGCTGTGGCTGTTCATGCTGCTGTCGGCCGGCATGATGTTTACGTTCGGCCTGATGTTCGCGAACTTCACCGCCCTGGCGATGGAGCCGCAGCGGGCGAATGCCGGCACCGCGTCCTCGCTCTACGGCTCGATCACGACCCTGCTCGGCATGGCCGCCGGCGCCATCGTCGGCCAGGCCTTCGACGGCACCGCGCTGCCCTTCGCCGCGGGCTTCCTGGCCTGCACGTCGAGCGCGCTCGTCATCGTGCTGATTACCGAGAAGGGCCGGCTGTTCCACGGCTCCGGCAAGCCGGTCTGACCGCCGCCGAGGGCCTCAGATGCAGGGGCCCTGGCCGCGCTGCGGGCACAGCTTCAGCACGCTCGACAGCGTCAACAGCAGACGCGCGCTGCGCGTCGAATTGTCGGGTGCGCGGTAGCTGAGCGGCACGGCGACGCCGAGATCGGCGCGCCAGTCGTTCGGGAAGGTAAAGCGCACCCCGGCGCCCGCCGAGGTCAGCGCCACGCCGTCGGACGGCCGGAAGCCATCGTTCCAGGCGAGCCCGGCATCGAAGAAGCCGTAGAGCTGATAGCTCGTGAGATACTGCCAGTTCGGCTTCTGCTCGAAGCGGACCTCGAACGTGCCGGCGACGCCATTGTCGCCGCTGATCTCGGCGCTGCCATAGCCGCGGCCATAGGCGAGGCCGCCAAGATAGAACTGCTGCGAATTGTACAGCGGACCCGACGCAAGCTGGCCGGCGGCGGCGAGCTTCAGCGACCACGCCTCGGACAAGGTCTGATAGCGCGCGAACC
The DNA here is from genome assembly GCF_032377735.1 of Bradyrhizobium sp. SZCCHNRI3043. Taxonomy (NCBI): domain Bacteria; kingdom Pseudomonadati; phylum Pseudomonadota; class Alphaproteobacteria; order Hyphomicrobiales; family Nitrobacteraceae; genus Bradyrhizobium; species Bradyrhizobium sp. SZCCHNRI3043. Next base: position 869,180 of record NZ_JAUHID010000001.1, on the reverse strand, counting down.
AGCCGTTGAAGACCGAGAAGCTCGGCGAGGCGCCCGCGCGCGAGGCGAGTGGATCGTCGAGCCGCGTCGCCCCGAACGCGTTCAGGCCCTGCCGGTAGGCCAGTGTCAGGTAGCTGTCGCCGCCGACATCATCCTTCCAGCGGTAGTCGGCGGTGAAGGTCAGCGTCCGGATGCGATCGCGATACCAGATGCCGAACAGGTCGCGCTCGGTCACGTCGCTGAAGGCGGCCGCGAGATTGAGCTTCAGCGAGGCGCGCTGCGACTGGATCGGCGCGAGGCCGCCGCGCAGCTCGAGCGTCTCGGTCACGGTGTTGTCGTTGAACAGCCGTCTCCAGTCGCCCGGTCGCACCTCGCTATACAGCGCGGAAGCGCCGATATGCGCCCCGTCGGTGCCGACCGGCACGTCGTAGGACAGTCGCCCGAACGCGAGTTGGCGCGGATCGCCGGGAGTTGTCGACATGTTGGCCGTGAGCGTGTCGCCCGGCAGCAGATAGGAGTTGAAGGCGGCGGTGGCATAGCTCTGCCACGGGCCCACCGTCGACGAGCCGAGATTGTCGATCCCGGTAAAGCCGTAGACGTGCCAGGTCTGCAGCTCGATCACCAGGCGGAACCGGCCGGTGGTGCCGCCGATCTCTTCCAAGGAGGAATCAACCAGACGGACGCCGCCGCGGCCGTTGATCAGCAGCAACTGCCGCTCCAGGGTCTCGAGCCGGGACGGCTGCTCCGCCAGCACGGGGCCAAGCATCGGCCTGATGCCGAACTCTTCCGCGCCGGCGCCCTTCAAGGCCACTTCGGTGATGCTGCCTTCGACGATCTGGATCCGCACCCGGCCATCGCGGATGTCCTGCGGCGGGATGATCGCACGGCTGAGATGATAGCCGGCGGCGCGATACTGATCGCTGATCGCTGTCGCGATCGCAGCGAGGTCGGCCTGCGACACCGGCTTGCCGAGATAGGGCTGATAGCTCGCGGCGAGCTGCTCGGCAGGCAGCGCGGACGCCCCCGTCAGGGTGACGGCGCGCATGGTAAACAAGGGCTTGCGATCGCCGCCGCCCTGGGTCGCGAATTGCGGCGCCCGCGGCCGCGGCGGTACCGGTTGCGTTGAGCGCGACTGCTGCTCGTCGAAATATCGCTCGGTCTGCCGCGGATCGAAGCTCGGTTGGCTGACCTGCTGCGCGTGGGCCGTCGCTGCAAACAGCGCCGCCGACAGCGAAATGCCGGCGGCAAGCGCGGCTCCATGCAGCCGTCGCGAGGCGTGCGGTATGATGGCCCTGTCGCGCCAACCCGCAGCCCTTCCAGTTCGCTCAACACAACCAGCGCGCATGCCTCGTTTTTAGTTTGTTAAGGTCAATGAAGCGTAAATGCGGGAAGCAAACACGGCTGCAACTCCTAAGGGTCTCTTGAAACATTTCGATTAGTTTCAAAAGCCGCCAACGACGCGAGTTCGTGCCATGTCCTTCAAGCGCTTCCTGATACCGGCGTTAGTCGCCGCGTGCCTTTTCGGTGCAACGCCGGCCGCATTCGCGGCCGACGGTGAGCCGTGGCTGGTGAGCAAATCGTCCGGTGAGGTCTGGGTCACCACCCAGGGCGCAGCGCAGGTGTCGCTCGGTCGCGAGGACCCGCTGAAGCCAGGCGATACGATCCGCACCGGGCCGACCGGCCGCGTCCGGCTGACACGCGGCGCCGAGACGATCGTCATCGCGCCGAACTCCGAAGTCGGCCTGCCCGCCGCGCCCAAGGACGGCATGGCGACGACCATCCTGCAGCGCGCCGGCTCGATCCTGCTCGACGTCGAGAAGCGCAATGTCCAACATTTCGAGGTCGAGACGCCCTATCTCGCCGCCGTCGTGAAGGGCACGCAGTTCAGCGTCACGATCTCAGGCCGCAGCACCAAGGTCGAGGTCAGCCGCGGCCAGGTGCAGGTGTCGGATTTCAAGACCGGCCAGATCGCCCAGGTGATGCCCGGCCAGGCCGCCACCGCCTTTGCGACCGGCCGCTCCGGCCTCAGCCTGTCCGGCGCCGGCACCTTCAGCCCGATCGAGCACGGTCGCCCGCGCGCCTCCACGATCGATCGCGTTCCGGTGCCGCGCGACGGCCTGCATCCGCCGCGCGAAGCGAAGGGGAGCGTGATCCACGCACTGAACGCCAACGGCTCGGGCGCAACGGTCGTCGCACAGCAGCATTCTGCAACGGGCCTCGGCGGCACGAAGCCGGGTGTCGTGCGGATCTCGTCATCGATCGGCGAGGTCAACCTGAACATCCAGAAGGCGACGCGCGGCCTCGCCCATGGCGCCCACACGCCGAGCGCCGGTGCAGGACGAAGCACCGCCTGGAATGACGCGCGCGGCAACGGCGGCAATGCGACGAGCAACTCGGCCACCGCGAGCGGCACGTCGGGAGATTCCTCGATCGCAGCCGCCGTCACCGCAGCGATCGGCTCACCGAGCGGCTCCGCCAGCGCCAATGCCGCCAGCAATGGCAACGGCGGCAACGGCAACAACAATGGCGGCAGTGGCAACGGCAACAACGGCCACGGCAACAACGGCCACAGCAACAACGGTAACGGCAACGGCGGTAACGGAAACAGCGGCAACGGTAACAGCGGCAACGGTAACGGCGGCAACGGTAACGGCGGCAACGGAAACAGCGGTAGCGGCAACGGCAATAGCGGCGACCATGGCAATGGCAGCCACGGCAACGGCAATGCCCACGCCTACGGTCACAACAAGAACTGAGGATCGCCATCGAGCTTCACGCCGGCATGCGTGGTCGTGGGGGAGCGCAGGCCAGCAGGGTTCCTGATGGCTCTGCGCTCGGAATGGGATGAGATTGGGATCGCGAAAGCGGGCGTCGACGTGGCACGCAGTCATTGGGGAGAGGGCATGTTCAGGCGGTTCATGCCGCATATTCTGGTGGTCGTTGCGCTGCTGACGGTCGGCCTGTCAGGCGGCCACGAGCTGTTGAGCCAAGCTCTCGTCGATCTGCGCTTCCGCCTCGACAACCGCCCTGCCAGCGGCGAGATCGCGGTGGTCGCGATCGACCCGCGCTCGATCGAAGCCATCGGCGTTTGGCCGTGGCCGCGGACCCAGTATGCGCACCTGCTGGAGCAGTTGCAGCGCGCCGGTGTCCGCGACGTCGCCTTCGACGTCGATTTCAGCACGCCGTCCGACGCGGCCGGCGATCAGGCCTTCCTGAACGCGTTGCAGAATGCCAAGAGCTCGGTCGTGCTGCCGGTCTTCAGGCAGCTCGATGCGGCGGGGAAGGAAACCGCCATTCACCTCAACCGACCGCTGCCCCAGTTCGAGCAGCTCGCATGGTCGGCCTTCGTGAACATCGAGGTGGCACGCGACGGTCGCGTCAGAAGCTACGCTTTCGGCGAAAATGATGAGACCGGCGGCGCGAAGACCTACCTGCAGTCCATGGGAGCGTTCCTCGCCGGAAGCGATGCGGTCAAGCACAGCTCGTTCCTGGTCGACTACGGCATCGATCCATCGTCCCTGCCGCGCGTGTCGTATGTCGACGTCGTCCGCGGCGACGCGGCGGCGCTGGCCAGGCTCAAGGACAAGCGGGTGATCGTCGGCGCGACCGCCATCGAGCTCGGTGACTACTACAGCGTTCCGAACGGCCGCGTTCTGCCCGGCGTCATGCTGCAGGCGCTGGCGGCCGAGTCCATCATTCAGCACCGCACCCTGCTCTCGACATCGACGACGGCCACCATGGCCGGCCTGCTGCTGATCGTCATCATCATGCTGGCGAGCTGGCGGCAGCTCTCGGCGGCGCGGCGCGCGCTGCTGATCGCCATGATCAGCGTCCTGATCGAGGCCGCGGCGCTGCTGCTGCACGACCGCTATGCCCTGGTGCTCGACACCTCGCTGCTGCAGATCGCGCTGGTCGCCTATCTCGCGGCAACGGCCCTCGACGAGATCGGCTTCCGCGGCCTGCTACGGCACGTTGCCGAGAGCCGCTTCGAGCGAATCGCGATGTCGATCGGCGACGGGCTTGTCTGCACCGACCGGGACCGGCGGATCACGGTGTGGAATCCGGGCGCCGTCGCGATCTTCGGCTACGGTGCCGACGAGATCATCGGCCAGCCCTTCGCGCGCCTGCGCGCCGACGGCAGCGACACGCATGACCTGTTTCCGCAGCAGGAGGCGGCGCTGCCGGCGACGTTGATGCCCGGCGGATCCACGATCGAGTTCGACGGCCGCCGCAAGGACGGCGAGGTGTTTCCGGTCGAGGCGAGCTTCTCCGCCTGGCAGGGCGCCGACGGCCTGCAATACGGCGTGATCCTGCGCGACATTTCGGTGCGCAAGCGCGAGGCCGAGCGCATCCGCTACCTCGCCGAGCACGACACGCTGACCGCGCTGATCAACCGCAACACGCTGCAGAGCGAGCTCGCCGCCATGATCGAGACCGCGGATGCCGCGTCCGACCGCGTGGCGCTGCTGGTGATCGGGCTCGATGCGTTCCAGCGCATCAACGACATGCTCGGCCACGCCTTCGGCGACAGCGTCTTGCGCGCGGCGGCCGAGCGGCTCCGCACCGAGATCGGCAACATGGGCCGCGTCGCCCGGCTCAGCGGCGACGAGTTCGCCGTCGCCATTCCCTGCTCCGCCATCGGCGGTACCGTGGCCGAGCTCGCCGACCATCTGTCGCAGCTGTTCGAGGCGCCGCTGGACGCGGGCACGCGTCAGCAGCGCGTCAAGGTCACCCTCGGCGTCGCGGTGCATCCCGAGGGCGGGCACTCGGCAGACGAGTTGCTCAGCAACGCGCACCTCGCCCTCTGTCGCGCCAAGATGGACCGGCCGGGCAGCCATGTGCTCTTCGAGAGCGCCATCCGCCGCGAGCTCGAGCAGCGATTGACGCTGGAGGCCGAGCTTGCGCTCGCCGTCGAGCGGAACGAATTCGAGCTGTTCTACCAGCCGCAAGTGGAGCTGTTGAACGGCCGCGTGATCGGCGCCGAGGCGCTGATCCGTTGGCGTCATCCGACGCGCGGCCTCGTGCCTCCCGGTGATTTCATTCCGGTCGTCAACACCTCGCATCTGTCCGAGGCGGTTGCGACCTGGGTCATGGCCACCGCCTGCCGGCAGGCGCGGCAATGGCAGCTCGCCGGCCACGACATCCGCGTCGGCGTCAACCTGTCGCCGTCCCAGTTCCAGTCCGGCGACCTCGCCGCCTTCGTCAGCAAGCTGCTCACGTCGACCGGCCTGTCGCCGCGCCTGCTCGAGCTCGAAGTCACCGAGGACATCCTGCTGCACGACGAACCCGGCGTGCTGCAGACGTTCAACCGGCTGCAGGCGCTCGGCGTCAGCCTGGTGTTCGACGATTTCGGCACCGGCTATGCCAGCCTGAGCTACCTGAAGAAATTCCCGCTCGATGGCCTGAAGATCGACCGCTCCTTCGTGCGTGACGTGCTGACCCAGGCCGACGACGCGGCCATCGTCGGCTCGACGGTCAGCCTCAGCAAACAGCTCGGCCTGTCCGTGATCGCCGAGGGCATCGAGAACGAGGCGACGGCGGAGTTCCTGCTGCGGCTCGGCTGCGAGCAGGGACAGGGCTATCACTTCGGCAAGCCGATGCCGGCCACCGATTTCGAGCGTCGATTCCTGGTGGCGGGCGACGCCGACCGGCGGCAGGCCGGCGCGGCGTGAGGCAATGCCGGGTGATTGCGGCTTTGGCTTCGCGTCTCAGCCGCCGCCCTTCTTGCCGCCCTTGCCTTCGCTCTCCAGCGCCTTCCGCACCGCCTTGAACTCCTCGCGCGAGGCGGCATCGACGCGCGGAAAATGCAGATCCAGGCTTTCCAGCGCGGCGACGATGGTCGAGCCGATGACGACACGGGCGAACCATTTGTGGTCGGCCGGAACGACATGCCACGGCGCATAGGGCGTCGAGGTGTGGCGCACGATGTCCTGATAGACCGCCTGGTAGCGGGGCCACTTGGCGCGCTCGGTGATGTCCCCCATCGAGAACTTCCAGTTCTTCGCCGGCTCCTCCAGCCGGTCGAGAAAGCGCGCGCGCTGCTCCTCCTTGGAGATGTTGAGGAAGAACTTCAGGATCACGGTGCCGTTGCGCGACAAGTAACGCTCGAAAGCGGAGATGTCCTCGAAGCGCTCGCGCCAGATGTTCTTGGTGACGAGCCTCGGGGGCAGCTTCTCGGCCTTGAGGATCTCCGGATGCACGCGCGTGACCAGGCATTCCTCGTAGTAGGAACGGTTGAAGATGCCGATGCGGCCGCGCTCGGGGAGCGCGATGGCGCTGCGCCACATGAAATCGTGATCGAGCTCCTTCGAAGTCGGCTGCTTGAACGAGGTGACCTCGCAGCCCTGCGGATTGACGCCCTCGAAGATGCTCTTGATGGCGCTGTCCTTGCCCGATGCATCCATGCCCTGCAGCAGCACCAGCACCGACCAGCGGTCCTGTGCGTACAGTTTCTCCTGGAAATCGGAGAGGCGCTGGCGGTTCTGCTCGATGATCGCCTCGCCCTGCTCCTTATCGAGACCGCCTTTGACCTTGGTCTTGTGCGATTTGAGGTGAAATCTGTGCCCGCCATCGATCCGGAACGGCGAGATGAAACCATCGAGCTCATCGGCCAGCGTGCGCGGTTTCTTGCTCATGAGGACGGCTCTCCGGGGCTGAATTGCGTTTCGAGGAAGGCGGTCACGAAGCGCGGCATCGCCGCAGTCAGATCGCTCCTGCTTCGAACCAGCCGGATCGAGCAGAGTTCCGGCTCGTCCTGGGCCGCGAGATTGGCCTCGATGCGGCGCTGCAGAGCCTCGCCCATGTCGGAGGCGTCGAGCACGCGCATCAGCGCGATCGACGCGCCGGTCACGACACAGTCCCAATGCGCCGCGGCCTGATAGTCCGATGGCGCGAGCCCGGTCTCCTCCTCGACCTCCCGCGCGACGTTGGCGGCGAGATCGAGCACGCCGTTGTTGACGTCGGCGAGATCCGGCGTGCCGGCGGGAAAATACAGCCGGCCGGCATTGGCGGTATGCACGCCCATCTCGCCGAGCACGAAGGCGCCGTCGGCGGCACGCAGCGCGCCCATGCCGAAGCCGTTGAAGGCGGTGCGATCCGGAAAGCCCCAGTCGCGCCACGCCAGCAGGCTGGCGAAATCGGTCTCGAAATAGCTCGCTTCGAACAGGCCGTCCGCGAAGCGCGGGTTGCGCCCTAGCAGCACGCGGCCGTTCCACAGGCCCGGCTTGGCGCGCCGGCATTCGGCGAAATGCGCCGCGATGTCGTCGCGGCGCTGTTTCGCGAACGGCCACTCCCACGGCTCGACCTTGAGGTCGAGCGTGGTGACGCGGTGGATGACGACGTCCGTCATCCGCTATTTCGCCCCCTTCGCCTGTTCGACGAACTTGTTGGTGAAGGTCTTGCTGACGTCGACATTGGCCTTGGCAACGTCGGGCGAACCGGTGCTGAACACCGCGAGCACGGCGTCGGCGCCCTTCGGGTCCATCTTGCCGGTCTGCGAGTACATCGGGATGGTGTTCTTCAGCGCCGCGAGATAGAGCGCCTTGTCCTTGCCGACCAGCTCCTCCGGCATCTTCGCCATGATCTCCTCCGGCGTATGCGAATGGATCCAGCCCAGCGTCGCCACGATGGCGTTGGTCAGCGCCTGCGTCTCCTTGTCATGGCCGGCAATCCAGGCCGCCGTCGAGTACAGCGCGCCGCCGGGATATTCGCCGCCGAACACCTCCAGCGTATCGTGCTGGGTGCGGGTATCGCTGAGGATCTTGAGATACGGATGCTTGCCCTGCAGCACGGTGACCGAGGGATCGAGCATCACGGCCGCATCGATCTGGCCCTGCTCCATCGCGGCCACGGCGGTCGCGCCGAGACCGACGCCGATCACGGCCGTGCCCGACGGATCGAGGCCGTTCTTCTTCAGCATGTATTTCAGGAAGAAGTCGGTCGAGGAGCCCGGCGCGCTGACGCCGACCTTCTTGCCGGCGAGATCCTTGACCGAGCTGATCTCCTTGTTGTGCGACGGCGCCACCACCAGCACGAGGCCGGGATAGCGGTCGTAGACGACGAAGGACTGCATCTCCTGCTTCTTGGCCGCGAGATTGACGCAGTGATCGAAATAGCCGGAGACGACGTCGGCGCTGCCGCCGAGCACGGCCTTCAGCGCATCCGAGCCGCCCTTGAGGTCGACCAGCTCGACCTCGAGCCCGGCCTTCTCATATTCGCCGAGCTGCTTGGCCAGCACGGTCGGCAGATAGCACAGGCAGGCGCCGCCCCCGATTGCGATCGTGACCTTGGTGGCCGCCGCGGCCAGCCCCGTGCTCAGCGTCAGCGCGAGCAGCGCGCCGGTGACCTGGCCCAACATCTTTTTCATTGATTTCCTCCGTTCATGTTATCGGTCAGATTAGGCGTGTGTGCTGTGAATGAGAAGGCCGCCCCGAATTGCCGCTGTCGTCCCGGCGAACGCCGGGACCCATACCGCGTGATGTCGCGGTTGGAGAAGACTGGTCATCGCGCGTGCCACAAACGACGTCCTGTGGTTATGGGTCCCCGCATTCGCCGGGACGACAATGGTGGGTGGCGCGGCACCGCGCCCATCATCGCCCATCCGCCGCATCCGGGCGCCACACCAGCAGCCGACGCTCCACCAGCGTGACACAGATGTCGATCAGGATGACGAACGCCGACAGCACGAACATGCCGGCGAACACGCCGGCAACGTCGAAGATGCCCTCGGCCTGCTGGATCAGATAGCCGAGGCCGGCCGCGGAGCCGAGATATTCGCCGACGACAGCGCCGACGACGGCGAAGCCGACCGACGTGTGCAGCGACGAAAACATCCACGACAGCGCCGACGGCCAATAGACGTGGCGCATCAGCTGCCGCTCGCTCATGCCGAGCATGCGGGCATTGTCGCGCACGACGGTCGAGACCTCCTTGACGCCTTGGTAGACGTTGAAGAACACGATGAAGAACACCAGGGTCACGCCGAGCGCGACCTTGGACCAGATGCCGAGGCCGAGCCACAGCGTGAAGATCGGCGCCAACACGACACGCGGCAGCGCGTTGGCCATCTTGACGTAGGGGTCGAACACCGCGGCCACCAGCGGCTTGCGCGCGAACCAGAAGCCGACCAGCACGCCGCCGAGCGAGCCGATCGCGAACGCCAGGATCGACTCCCACAGCGTGATCGCGAGGTGCTTCCAGATCGCGCCGGTGGCGAACCATTTGACGACCTGCGCGAACACGTCGACCGGGTTGGAGAAGAAGAATGGCGGAAGCCAGATGCGTCCAAACACCGGCACGGTGGCGAGCAGTTGCCACAGCGCAATCGCGATGATCGCGACGAGCAATTGCAGCGCGAGCAGACCGAGACGCGACATCACGCTGCTCCATGCGGTGTGGTGGGTACGAAGGTGAAGCCTCTCACGCCGCTCTGCTCCCCTCCCCCTTGCGGGGAGGGGTTGGGGGTGGGGGTGCCACGAGCACCAATCTTTGCTGGGTACCCCCCACCCCAACCCTCCCCCGCAAGGGGGGAGGGAGCGCACCGCCGTGGCCGAGAAGGAAGCGCGCGACAACTCAAGCCCTGCAAACGCCCCGTCACACTGCCTCCGCCTGCTTGTAGGTCTTCTCGACCTCGGCCTTCAGCGTCTGCCAGATCTCGCGGTGCAGCTCGTGGAACTCGTGCTTCATGCGCACCTCGAAGATGTCGCGCGGGCGCGGCAGCGTGACGCGCCAGTCGCCGATGATGCGCGAGGCGGGGCCGGCCGACATGATGACGACGCGGTCGGCGAGCGCGATCGCCTCCTCCAGGTCATGGGTCACGAACAGCACCGCCTTGCGGTCGGCATTCCAGAGATCGAGCAGCAAATTGCCCATGATCTGCCGCGTCTGCGCGTCCAGCGGCCCGAACGGCTCGTCCATCAGGATGATACGCGGATTGCGGATCAGCACCTGGGCAAGGCCGACGCGCTTGCGCTGGCCGCCCGACAGCATGTGCGGATAGCGGTTGCCGAATGCGCCGAGGCCGACCGAGGTCAGCCATTGCTGCGCCTTGGCGGCCGCATCCTTCGACGGCGTGCCCGCGACCTCGAGCCCGATCGCGACGTTCTCCAGCGCGGTCTTCCATGGGAACAGCGCATCGGCCTGGAACAGGTAGCCGGCGTCGCGATTGAGGCCGGCCAGAGGCTGGCCGAAGATCCGCACGTGGCCGGCCGCCGGCTTCAGCAGGCCCGCCGCCACGTTGAGAAGGGTGGATTTGCCGCAGCCGGTCGGCCCGACGATGGCGACGAACTCGCCGTCGGCGACGCTGAGATCCGCCGTCTCGACGGCGGTGTAGGTGCGTCCGCCGGCGAGACGGAATGCCACCGTCGTTCGCTCCAGCGCGACCGCGGCGGCCGTGGGCATCGTCACGTCCAAGTTCCTCCCCCGAGAATGGCCGGGACGGCTTAGCCGCTCGCGGGGCGAAGTTCAACGCGGCGGCCGGACGTGCTAGGTGTTCTGCCTGAGCCCAAGGCCAACCGTTCCACAAGGCCGCATGCAGCGCACGCCGTTCATCGTCTATGCCAATGTCCGCAAGAGTTTCCCCGGCGCGGCAGGCGCCGTGACCGCGGTCGACGGCGTATCGCTGGAGATCGCCGAGGGTGAGTTCCTGGCAATCGTGGGCGGCTCCGGCTCGGGCAAGACCACGCTGCTGCGGCTGACCAACCGCCTGATCGAGCTGGACGGCGGCACAATCCGGATTGCCGGCGAGGATATCGCCGGCCTCGATCCTGTCAGCCTGCGTCGCCGGGTTGGCAATGTGTTCCAGAACGGGGCGCTGTTTCCGCACATGACGGTTGCCGCCAATATCGGCATCACCCCCAGGCTGCTGGGGACCCCGCCGGCCGAGATCGCCACGCGCGTCGACGAGCTGCTCGACCTCGTCCAGCTCGACCGCAAGGCGCATCGCGACCGGCTGCCGCACGCGCTATCCGGCGGCCAGCGCCAGCGTGTCGGCGTCGCCCGCGCGCTCGCGGCGCGGCCGCGCATCGTGCTGATGGACGAGCCGTTCGGCGCGCTCGATCCGCTGACGCGCGATGCGCTCGGCGGCGACTATCGCGCGCTGCACGACAAGCTCGCGCTGACCACGATCATGATCACGCATGACATCACCGAGGCGCTGCTGCTCGCCGACCGCATCGCGGTGATGCGCGGCGGACGCCTCGTCGAGGTCGGCACGCCGGCCGAGCTCGCGGCCAGCCGCGAACCCTACGTGACGGAGCTGATGACGACGCCGCGGCGGCAGGCGGCGCGGCTGGTGGCGCTGCTGCCCGACAGCGGGGCGGCATGAGCGTCCTGTCGGATCCACGCTTCGCCGAGGCGCTGTCGCATCTCGCCGACTATCTCGGCAGCCATCTGCGCGTCAGCATCGCGGCGCTCGCGCTCGGTCTCGCCATCAGCTTCCCGCTCGCGCTCGTCGCGCGCAATCGCCCTGCCCTGCGCAATCTGCTGCTCGGCGTCGCCAGCGTGGTGCAGACGGTGCCGGGACTGGCGCTGCTGGCGCTGTTCTATCCGCTGCTGCTGGCGCTGGCGGCACTGAGCTTGCGCTGGTTCGGCCTGTCGTTCTCGGCCTTCGGCTTCCTGCCGGCCATGCTGGCGCTGGCGCTGTATTCGATGTTGCCCGTGTTGCGCAACACCATCACCGGGCTGAACGGCGTCGACGCCAGCCTGATCGAGGCAGCCAAGGGCGTCGGCATGACCGAGCGCCAGGCGCTGACGATGGTGGAGCTGCCGCTGGCGCTGCCGGTCATCATGGCCGGCATCCGCACCGCGGCGGTGTGGGTGATCGGCACCGCGACCTTGTCGACGCCGATCGGCCAGACCTCGCTCGGCAACTACATCTTTGCCGGATTGCAGACCCAGAACTGGGTGCTGGTCGTGTTCGGCTGCGTCGCCGCCGCGGTGCTGGCGCTTGCGGTCGATCAGTTGCTAGCGCTGATCGAGCATGGCTTGCGCACGCGCAACCGCGCCCGCGTGGGCCTCGGCACCGCGACGATCGCGCTGATGGTCGGCGCCAGCCTGCTGCCCTCGCTCGCCGGCACGTCCGCGCGCTACGTGATCGGCGCCAAGACCTTCACCGAACAATATGTGCTGTCGGCGCTGCTCGGCGAGCGGCTGCAGGCGGCGGGCCTCACGGCCACATCCCGCGCCGGCCTCGGCTCCAGCGTCATCTATGGTGCGCTCAAGAGCGGCGATATCGATCTCTATGTCGAGTATTCCGGCACGCTGTGGGCGAACCAGTTCCACCACACGGAGCAGCTGCCGCGCGTCGCACTGCTCGATGCGTTGAAGCAGGATCTCGCCAAGGACAAGGTCACCCTGCTCGGCGAGCTCGGCTTCGAGAACGCCTATGCGCTGGTGATGCCGCGCAAGAAGGCGGAAGCCCTCGGCATCCGCTCGATCGCCGACCTCGCGCGACATGCCTCCGAGATGTCGATCGCCGGCGACTACGAGTTCTTCTCGCGCCCGGAATGGGCGGCCCTGCGCGACGCCTATGGTCTCGCCTTCCGCGCCCAGCGCCAGATGCAGCCGGACTTCATGTATGCGGCAGTCGCGTCCGGCGAGGTCGACGTCATCGCCGGCTACACCAGCGACGGGCTGATCGCGAAACACGACCTCGTCGTGCTCGACGATCCCAAGCAGGCGATCCCGCCTTACGACGCGATCCTGCTGCTGTCGCCGAAGCGCGCCGAGGACCACGCATTGCAGGATGCGTTACGGCCGCTGCTCGGCCGCATCGACATCGCGACCATGCAGCAGGCCAATCTGCGCGCTTCCGGTAGTGATGCACAGTCCTCGCCGCAGGCGGTGGCGCGCTGGCTGTGGAGCAAGATCGCGAAGTAAGCCCTGCCTTCGCAGCAGGTCATTGCGAGGCGCGTAGCGCCGAAGCAATCCAGAGTCCTTGCGTAGCCCTGGATTGCTTCGCTTCGCTCGCAATGACGGCGGTGGTTGGCGCTGCGACCGCCGCACCAATCAGCTGGGCACGCTCACATCCCCGGCTCGATCGGCTTCTCCACCCCGCCGCCATTCTCGGCCCAGTCCTTGAACGCGCCGACGTTGAACACCTTGTCGTAGCCGAGATCCTTCAGCGTCTTGCCCGACAGCGCCGAGCGGCCGCCCGAGGCGCAATACAGGATCACGCTCTTGTCCTTGGCGAAATTCTTGTCGTGATAGGGCGAGTCCGGATCGGCGCGGAATTCGAGCATGCCGCGCGAAACGTGCACGGCGCCGGCAATCTTGCCGCTCTTCTCGACCTCCGGCGCATCGCGCACGTCGACGATGAGGGTGTTGCCCTTGGCGATCATGGCCTGCGCCTCGGCCGGCGTGATCTTCGGAACCGCGGCGTTGGCGGCTTCCAGCATCTGCTTGACTGATGTCGACATCGATTGGCCTCCCGGACGTTGAGGCGGCACCGGTAGCGGGCCTCCACCCGCGTCACAAGCCACGATCGGGCGAGCATCGCGCGTGGCCACCGCACGTCCGACATTTGTCCACATAGTGGACGTGTAATCATTACATCTACAAATATATGGACTCTCCGAAATTCCTGGATCATTCTCCGCCGCATGCCCGCACCACCACGATCCGCCCTCGCCGTCCGCAATCGCGCCCTCGAAACGATGCTGGCCGACAGCGCCGGCGACGCCGCCTTTGCCACCACGCTGGCCAAGGGCCTCATCGTGCTGGAGGCGTTCGGGACGGAATCTCCCGTGCTCGGAAACATGGACATATCGGTGCGCACCGGAATTCCGCGGCCTACGGTCGCCCGGCTGACCCACACGCTCACCGAGCTCGGCTATCTCTCCTTCGACCAGGACCTCGCGAAATATCGCCTTGGTGTCCGCGCGCTGCGGATGGCGCATCCGCTGCTCGCCGACATGCCGTTCCGGCAGCTCGCACGGCCGTTGATGCAGGATTTTGCCGCCAGCGTGCGCGGCACCGTCTCGATCGGCCTGCTCGACGGCAACGCCGTGGTTTATGTCGAGACGGCGCGCTCCGGCGATGTCGGGCCGCACGTTCCCGACATCGGCATGCCGATCACCGTGGTCGCGACCGCGATGGGACGCGCGGCGGCCGCGATCCTGCCTCCAGCCGAAGCCGCGCGCTTCGACGCGCAGCTCGCCGCCGACGATGCCAAGCAATGGGCCAGCTTCCGCACGCTCTATTTCGACGGCATCACGCAATGTGCCGAGCGCGGCTTCTGCACCTGTGTCGGCGAATACATGCCCGCGATTCACGCCGTCGCTGCGCCGCTGCATTACGCGAACAGCTCCGGCCGCGCCTTCGCGATCAATTGCGGCATTCCCGCTTTCCGGCTGCAGCCGGGTCAGCTCGAGGCCGAGATCGGTCCGCGCATCACGGCGCTCGCCGCCAGCATCCGGGCGCTCATCAACGAAGCCGAGCCCGAGATCATCAGGCGCGCGCCGGAGCCGGCGCTTGCGGCCGAAGCCGGCTGAGACAGGTGCATCACGACATGGCCGGGCCACTCCAGGGTTTGCGCGTTCTGGACATCGCGACGATCATCGCCGCACCGTTCGCGGCGACGCTGCTCGCCGACTACGGCGCCGAGGTTCTGAAGATCGAGATACCGGGCCATGGCGACGCTGTCCGCACCTTTCCGCCGTTCAAGGACGGCAAGCCGCTGTGGTGGAAGACCGCCAACCGCAACAAGAGCCTCGCGACGCTCGACCTGCGCACGCCGGAGGGGCTCGCGCTGTTCAAGCGGCTGCTGCCGCGCTTCGACGTCCTGATCGAGAACTTCCGCCCGGGCACGCTCGACCGCTGGGGGCTGACGAAAGAGGTGCTGTGGTCGATCCAGCCGCGCCTCGTCATCCTGCGCGCCACCGCGTTCGGCCAGGACGGGCCTTACCGCGACCGTCCGGGCTTTGCCCGCATCTTCGAGGCGATGGGCGGGCTCACCTACATCACCGGCGAGGCCGAGGGCGAGCCGACCCATCCGGGCTATCCGATCGGCGATGCCATCGGCGGCACGTTCGGCGCACTCGGCGTGCTGGCAGCGTTGTGGAAGCGGGCTGTTGATCCCGAGGCGCCGGGCGAGGAGATCGACCTGGCGCTGACGGAGGCGGTGTTCCGGCTGCTCGACGTGCTGCCGGTCGAGCACGATCAGCTCGGCTTCAGCCGCAGCCGGATCGGCAATGCCAACGGCTACTCGGCGCCGGCCGCGGTCTATCGCACCCGCGACGATCGCTGGGTGACGCTCGCCGGCTCGACCAACGCGCTCTACGCCGCCAATTGTCGCGCGATCGATCGTCCCGACCTGATCGACGATCCACGCTTCGCCGACAACGCGTCGCGGGTGACGCATGCGGCCGAACTCAACGCGATCTTCGCCGCCTGGTGCGCCGCGCATGACCTGGATGATGTCGTCGCCCGCTTCACCGCGGCCAAGGGAACGATCGCGCCGATCTACGCGATCGACCAGATCGCGACTGATCCGCAGGCGATCGCGCGCGAGATGATCACGCGCGTGCCCGACCGCGATTTCGGCTCGGTGGCGATGTCGAACGTCGTGCCGCGCTTTGGCAACGATCCCGCCACGCTGCGCCATGCCGCCGGCGACGTCGGCCAGGACAACCGCGAGATCTACCAGGGCTGGCTCGGACTATCAGACCAGGAGATGGACGATCTCGCCCGCAGGAAGGTGATCTGACGCGGCGCGAGCAAAGACGACAAGGCGCGGCGAAGAACGCGTCGGAGCAGCCCGGACAAGGGATGCAGCAGACAGGGAGACGCGCGATGAGACAACCGACGATGACGCGCCGCGGCCTGCTCGGTGCAGGGGCCGCGCTGGCGCTGGGCTACGGCCATCGTGCACGAGCCGAGGCCGAGTGGCCGACCCGCATGGTGCGGCTGATCTGTCCCTATGGCGCCGGCGGCGCCAGCGACATCTCGCTGCGCCTTCTGGCGGCGGAGTTCGAACATCACCTCGGCCAGCAGTTCATCATCGAGAACAAGCCGGGCGCCGGCAGCCGCATCGCCAACGACCTCGTCGCCCGCGCCGCACCCGACGGCTACACCCTGCTCTACGCCGCCGCGCCCTACGTCACCGCCGAAGCGCTGTTCGGCAAGCTGACCTACGATCCGGTGAAGGACTTGCGCCCCGTGGCCGGCACGGTCGTTGCGCCGATCTTCCTGATGATCAGCGCCAACGCGCCGTTCAAGACGCTGGCCGAGCTCATCGCCTACGGCAGGTCCAAGCCCGAGGGCCTGACCTTCGCCTCGCCGGGTGCCGGCTCGCAGCCGCATCTCGCGGCCGAGCTGCTGTTCCGCGACGCCAAGGTGACCGGCCTCAACATTCCCTTCCGCGGCGACTCGATGGCCTACACCGAGCTGCTCGCCGGCCGCGTCGATGCAACGCTGACCGCGATCAGCACCGCGCTGCCCTACATCCAGGCCGGCCAGTTCCGCGTGCTCGGCGTCGCCGCCACCGAGCCCAGCGCGATCTATCCGCAGGCGCCGCCCCTGCGCGAGCAGGGCCTGCCGAACGTGGTCGCGTCGGGCTGGTACGGCTTCATGGCGCCGGGCGCGACGCCGCAGCCCATCGTCGACCGGCTGTCGAGCGAGATTCTCGCCGATCTCGCAGCCCCCGAGGTGAAGCAGAAGCTGCTCGCCCAGGGGCTCGATCCGCAGCCGCGCGACGCTGCAGCATTCGGCCAGTTCATCGCCGACGAAACCAAGAAGTGGAGCGCAGTCATCCGCGACGCCGCCATCAAGGCCGAGTGAGTTTCACAAAAGATATTCAGGGAGTGGATGTGATGAGGATTGGGACCACCGCGCTGGCCGCGCTTGCTCTGCTGTCGCTCGCGGCAACCGCGCCGGCGTTGGCCGCCGAGAAGAAGTACGATACCGGCGCCAGCGACAGCGAGATCAAGGTCGGGCAGACCGTGCCGCTGAGCGGCCCGGCGTCGGCCTATGCCACCATCGGCAAGGCGCAGGCCGCCTATATGAAGATGATCAACGACCAGGGCGGCGTGAACGGCCGCAAGATCAACCTGATCCAGTATGACGACGCCTACTCGCCGCCGAAGACGGTCGAGCAGGTGCGCAAGCTGGTCGAGAGCGACGAGGTGCTCTTGACGTTCCAGATCATCGGCACCGCGCCGAACGTCGCCGTGCAGAAATATCTCAACACGAAGAAGGTGCCGCAGCTGTTCGCGGCCACCGGCGCCTCGCGCTTCACCGACCCCAAGAACTTTCCTTGGACGATGGGCTTCAATCCGAGCTACGTCGTCGAAGGCCGCATCTACGGCCAGTACATCCTCAAGACCCATCCCGACGCCAAGATCGGCGTGCTCTACCAGAACGACGATCTCGGCCGCGACTATCTCGCCGGCCTGAAGGCCGGGCTCGGCGACAAGGCCGCCAAGATGATCGTGGCCGAATCGTCGTACGAGATCACCGAGCCGACGATCGATTCTCACATCCTGAAGCTGAAGGACGCCGGCGCCGATCTGCTGTTCAGTGCCTCGACGCCGAAGCAGGCGGCGCAGGCCATCAAGAAGGTCGCCGAGCTCGGCTGGAAGCCGGTCCACATCGTCGACATCAACGCCAATTCGATGGGCGCCACCCTGAAGCCCGCCGGGCTCGAGAATGCCAAGGGCCTTATCAGCGTCGGCTACGTCAAGGACCCGCTCGAGGAGGGCTTCAAGAACGACCCCGGCGTGCAGCGCTATCTCGCCTTCATGGAGAAATACTATCCCGACGGCGACAAGGGCTCGAACTTCAACGTCTATGGCTACATCACCGCTGAGCTCCTGGTCCAGGTGCTGAAGCAGTGCGGCGACGAGCTGACGCGAGAGAACGTGCTGAAGCAGGCCACTAACCTCAACCGTGTCGAGCTCGGCATGCTGCTGCCCGGCATCAGCATCACGACCTCGCCGACGGACTATCGCGTCAACAAGCAGTTGCAGATGATCCAGTTCGACGGCGCCCACTGGCAGAACATCGGCGGCATCGTCACCGACACGGCGGCGGAGTAGCAGCGGGCGTTGCAAACACGTTGCCCGGCCGACCTTGGCGTCGGCCGGTCACAGCCCCCGGATCAGCTCGGCGTCGATCAGCATGCGGTTGAAGCGGCGTGCCTCGGCGCCGTCGCCGCAGGCGTAGAACACGCCCTTGCAGCGGAGCATGATGTCCTTCTGCTCGGCAAAGGACGGATCGAGCGGAATGCCGGCCGCCTCCAAGGTGACCAGCGGCAGATAGGCGGCGTCGATCCGATCCATCACGACGGCGCTCTGGCGCGGCTCGAAATTGACGGCATCGACGGCGTAATAGGTCTGATAATAGCGCGGATCATAGCTCTCGAGCTTCTCGCCGATGCCGGCCTCGTCGAGCTTGGGATCGAGAATGTGCGGCGAGAACTCCGGCTGGTGATCGCCGTAGCGCACGATCAGGAACGGCTGGTCGCCGAAGCGCTTCTTCAGGCTGGCGAGGAAGCGCTGATAGTCCGTCGCGCTCATCGCCTGGCGGCGCAGATACTCATCGATCGAAGGCAGATTGCCGGGCGCGCGCCAGGATGGCGTCAGGTCGGGCCGGAACGTCGTCTCCCACGGGAAATGGTTGGCGGCGAGATAGACGAACATGAACAGCGGCTTTCCGCGCGGCCGGTGCTGCATCAGATCGAGCGCGGCATCGTAGAAGAAGCCGTCGGGCTCGACGCCCTTGGCGCCGAGATCGCGCGCGTCGAGGAAGCGGTCGACGCCGACCGTGGTCTGGAAGCTGCGCGCGCTCATGAAGGCGCCCTGCGCGGGATAGAGCGACACCGTATCGTAGCCGCAATTGCGCAGCGCCAGCGGCAGGCCGCGCTCGACCCGGCCGGACGCGATCCGGGTCACGAAATAGGCGAAGCGGCCGAACGAGCGCGACGACAGGCCGGCAAGCACGTTGTACTCGGTGAACCAGCTCGGTCCGCCATTGCTCTCGGCCATGAACTGCCGCGCCTTGCCGTCGAACGACTTGAAGTGGCTGCCATAGCCATCCGGCACCTTGATGCCTGGCGCCGAGCGGATGTCGAAGCTGGATTCGTCGTGGATCAGCACGATGTTCGGGCGCCGTCCGGCCGGATGACAGGAATCCGGGACGAAAGCAGCCAGACTTCGATCAGCCGTGGCGTCGGATTCCATGAAGCCGTTGGCGAGGAAGTCCGACACCGCCGTGACGCCGGAGCGGGCGAATTTCGACAGATAGCCGTCGTCATAATAGCCGCGCCAGGTCTCGTCGCGCCAGTTGAGCGAATACAGCGTGAGCGCGGCAAGGCAGGCGAGCTTGCCGGCCAGCGCCGGCAGCCGCGCGATCCGGAACGGATCCGCCCACCACAGCAGCCCCATCAGCGGCAGCACGACGGCGGCCGCCACCAGCACCGACAGCTTCAGGTTCGGGAAGATCGTGAACAGGAACGCCGCGCTGTCGTGATCGATCAGCATCACGTCGACGAAGTTCGCCGTCATCTGGACCACGGCGTGCTTGAGCTGCGACAGCAGCACCAGCACCACGACCATGGTCAACGCCAACGCGCCGGACACCGCGGGCCGCCGCAGCAGCACCAGCCAGAAGCAGTTCAGGATGCCCCAGGCCAGCACGAAGCCGAGCCGCGAGCCGAAATCGGTCTCGGTGTGCAGCATCAGGGCCAGCGCCGCGACATGCGGCGCGGCGACGGCGGACAGCCGGACGGCCGCGGAGCGTGTTGCGCTCGCCGCGGCGAGCGTGGTGATCGGTTGGTCGTTCGGGGTCAGTGACATCAGGCGGTCGAATGCAGGCGCCCTTCGCCGGCGCATGCCGACAGATCAAGGAAGCCTATCCTGTCATCCGACCGTAATGAAATCGTCACAAATCACAACAGCCCGGATTTACACGGAGGGCGGCGTGTCGTCTCGCGCCACGACGAGAGGTGGCATCACTGCCGTCCTCGCGTACCGATCCTCGCCCTTTTTTCAATTCTGGGTGCCGGTCTCGAGCAGCCGCTCGCGCACCAGACGCACCGCGCCGCGGCTCCATGAATAATTGGCGCCGAGGCGCAATCCGCTGTCACCGGCGGCGACGAGCGCGCCACTGTCGGCCTGGCGGACACGAAAGCCGATGATGTATTCAGTGCGGCCGATCCGCCTGATGATGCCGAGCAGCGATTGCTGGGCGCCGACGGCCCGGGCCGCCCGGGCCTCGCAATCGTCGCACTCACGCACGGGCTGCCCCGGCTTGATCTCGCCGGCCGCGTCCACCAGGCGATAGCGCCCGGACTGCGCCAGCAGCTGCCGCACCGCGTCGGTCGCCTCCTGCAGCCCCTTCTGGTCGGATTCGGTCTCGCCGAGCGCCGCGCCTGCGCTGGTGTCGTCGAGCTCGAACGGCAGCAGCGCCAGCCGGATCGGCTCCGGCGGCGCCAGTGCGTCACGGACCTGGCGCGAAACGAAGATCGCAGCGCGCTGCCAGGCCTCGTCGCTATCGCCGCGGAAGGTGAAGACCTTGTCGAAGACGACCCGATGGGAGGCGACGTCGATGGCCGCGGCGCGCGCCCACTGCACCAGCGTGGAGAGCTTCTGGACTCCGCCGGTGATCACGACGGTTGCGCCGGCCGCGGCCGCCATCTGCAGCCGGGCCTCCGGGGACGCATCGGTGGGACAGGACGGCGCGCAGGACGGGCTGACCGGCCGCAGCCGCGCGTCGGCGGCGACGTCGCTGCGGAGCGCGGCGATGAATGCATCCAGCCGCCGCTGATGCGCTGCGGTCTGATCGACCGGCTCGCCGGACGTGTCGAGATAGCTGAAATCGTCGACCAGCACAGCCGGGACATCGCCGGAGGCGGCGCGGACCGGGCCGGCCGCGAAAGCAAGCGCGAGAACGAGACAACGGACGACGCGACGGTTCGACATGGGATCCCCCTGCAGCGGTGTCTGGCGGTCCAAAGCTAGACGCAGCGGCGCTATGGCCGCAGCGGCCGCGGTCCCGGCGCGGCACGGGAAATTTTCACGACGGTGACGGCGACCAGGCCGCAGCGCTTTTGGCCCAGGCGGTTCTGCCGTTAAATGCCGGCGGGCAGGGCTACCATGGACGTGCCGAAGATGCGGACCCGCTACGACCTCAAATACCGTCTGACCCTGCGCATCTCGGTGGTCTCGGCGCTCTGCTTTGGGGCGATCTGCGCCTATGTGCTGTTCGACACCGACCGCTCGGTGCATGCGCGCAATGAGCGGATCGCCGAGATCACGGCCAGGACGCTGCAATTGCAGCAAAGCAAGATGCATTGGGTCAACAGCCCGCCGGCCGGCTTTCCCGACCTCGATGCGGTCGCTGCCGCCGCGATGCGACCGGGCCTGTGCATCGCCTATCGCGGCGTCGACGGCGCGATCGTGCAGCGCATCTGCGGCGGCGCCGAGGCGCAGACGGACGATCCGCCCCGCGCCTTCGCGATGCTGTATCGGCGGCTGTTCGATCCAGGCCGGGAAGCGGCACGGCCGGTCAGCTTTCGCGGCGAAACGACCGGCGATGCCGTCGTCTGGGCCGATGCCGGCGTCATGACCGCGGAGGCCTGGCGCGAGCTCAGCCGGCTGCTGCCCGTGCTCGGGACGGCGCTGGCGCTGCTGTGCATTCTGGCCTACGCCGCGCTGGCCCGCGCACTGCGCCCGACCCGGCTGATCCGCGCCGGGCTGGAGCGGATCGCGGCCCATGATCTGTCGGCACGGCTGCCGCCGTTCGACCTTGCCGAGCTGTCGGCGATCCGCGATGCCTTCAACCAGTTCGCCGAGGGGCTGGAGACAGCGCTGGCCCAGCGCGGCGAATTGACCCGGCGCCTGATCGCCCTGGAGGACGACGAGCGCCGCCACCTCGCGCGCGAGCTGCATGATGAATTCGGCCAGTCGCTGGCGGCGATCCGGGCGCTCGCGGCGTCGATCCGTCACAGCGCGGCGCAGGATTGCCCCGCTCTGGTGGGCGATTGCGACGGCATCGCGCGCACCGCGAGCGACATGATGGACCAGTTGCGCGGCGCGCTGATGCGGCTGCGCCCACCTGATGTCGACGAGCTCGGCCTCGCCGCCAGCCTCGAAGGCCTCGTCGCCGGATGGAACAGGCGGCAGCACGGCCGCACCGTTTTCGAGATCAGCCTGTCGGGCGGCATCGACCGACTGCCCGGCATCATCGCCACCAACCTCTACCGCATCGCCCAGGAGGCGCTCACCAATACCGTCAAGCACGCCGGAGCGACGCGCGTGCGGCTGCAGCTGACGCTTCAGGACGGGCCGGCGAGCGCGACCGTGCTCACCGTCGAAGACGACGGTCCCGCAGGTGAAGCTCCCGACAAGCCGGGCATGGGCCTGCTCGGCATGCGCGAGCGCGTCGCCTCCATGGGAGGCCAGATGAGCTTCGCGGCCACCTCCGGCGGTGGCGCGCGACTCCGCATCGAGATTCCGGTCCCGGCCTTGCCCGATCTCTCGCGTGCGCCGACCCAGCCGCAAGCGGCATGCGCGGCATGACCGCGCCCGCCGGCACCATCCTGCTGGTCGACGACCATGCCGTGGTCCGCGAGGGCTACAGGTCGATGCTGCAGAAGCAGCCGGGGCTGCGCGTGGTCGCCGAAGCCGCCGATGGCGCCGAAGCCTACCGGCTGTTCAAGGAGGTCAGGCCCGATCTCGTCATCATGGACCTGACCATGCCGGGCGTCGGCGGCATTGAGGGCATCCGCCGCATCCGGCAATGGGATCGTAGCGCGCGCATCCTCGTCTTCACGATGCATGAGAATGCGGGCTTCGCGGTGCAGGCGATCCGCGCCGGCGCCCGCGGCTATGTCACCAAGAGCAGCCCGCCGGAGACGCTCGTGCGCGCCGTCATGGACGTGCTCGCCGGCCGCATCGCGATCAGCCCCGACATCGATCACGAGCTCGCGCTCAGCCGGCTGTCCGGCGAGCGGGCGGCCGCCGACGTCCTGTCCGCGCGCGAGTTCGAGGTGATGCAGATGCTGCTGGCCGAACGGACCACCGACGAGATCGCGTCAGCGCTGCATCTCAGCCCGAAGACGGTTGCCAACCTGCACTCGCTGATCAAGGACAAGCTCGGCGTCGCCAGCGACATCGAGCTGGTACGGCTGGCGCTGCGGCAGGGCCTGCTGACCTGAGCCCGCAGGGCTCACGTCAGCGCAAGGAATGTCAGGAGTCGTTGGTGTCGATCTGCGGCGTCGCGGCGGCTTCCGACGCTGGCTCCGTGACGGGATCATCGATCAGGTGAAACTCGCGCCCGAGCCGGCGCTGCACGCTCATCACGGCGCGGTCGACGTCGCTGATCAGGCTGTCGCCGAGAACGACGTGCGGGATCTCCCAGTTGCGGCCGCTGCGCGCGTCGAGCGCATGAACGGCCGGCACGCGTGCCGTCTCGCACCCCGGCTGCGCGCGAATCTCCTCCTCGACCAGGCGGGTCAGCTCCGCCTGGGTCTTGCCGATGGTCGTCATCGCCGGCATCAGGCCCTGGTCACCGGCGTCAGACCGAGCCGCTTGGCAATGATGCGATCGACGGTCCGCTTCGGAAGCACCCGCACGATCCATTGCCTGATAGCATCGGGCGCGATCTCGTAGCGCACCCTGGGCGCCGGCAGGGTCAAGGCGTCGGCCACCCGCGCGGCGATGGTCTCGGCCGGCAGCCCGGTCTTGCCGAGATGCAGCATGAAGCCGCGAATCTTCTGCAGCGCCGGGAAGAACGGCGAGGCCTGGTACGCCGACAGGTCGACCTCCTCGGCCTTGGCCCAGATCGGCGTCTTCACCGCCCCCGGCGCGATGACGATGACATCGATGCCGAACAGCATCAGCTCGCGGCGCAGGCTCTCGGATAGCCCCTCGACCGCATGCTTCGAGGTCGAATACGGCGCCATCAGCGGGTTGCCGTTGCGGCCCGCGACCGAGCTGATCATCACGATCCGGCCGCGCTCTCCCTTCATGGCCGGATCGGCGCCGAGCAGCGGCGCGAACGCCTGGGTCGCAATGACCGGACCGATGACGTTCACTTCCATCTGATGGCGAAACTGCTCGATCGGCAGCTCCGTCACCGGCCCCGCGACGGCGATGCCGGCATTGTTGACGAGACCGGCGAGCGTCTCGCCCTTGAGCGCCGCTCGCACCTCGCCGGCGGTCGCCTTCACCGCCGCTTCGTCGGTCACATCGAACAGCAGCGGCGTGAAGTTGGCGCTGAGCTCGCTGCGCAGACGGTCTGCATCGGCCTGCTTGCGAACGCTGCCGAACACGTGGAAGCCACGCGCGAGCAGGAGCTTCGAACAGGCCAAGCCGATGCCGGTGGACGCGCCGGTGATGACGACGGATTTCATGGTGACCTCAACGATTTGCGCGGCGATTATCGCACGGGATGCGGCGCGATGCTGGCGCTGATTTTTCGCACGAGGTCATCCCCGCCGAGCCCGCCCCGGAACACCGGGAGACGGCACGCGGCGCATCAACAAGATGGCCGCGGCAAGATTGGGATTTAAGTTTCAATGCTTGGGAGGATGACAGCTGACGTGAGATCGAGGGCAGCGAGCAAACTGGATGAAGGAAGGTCTGTGACCTTATGAGATCATTAACCTTTCCGTTTCGCTGGCCTGTCGTCGCCGGGTCTGTGGGGAGGTGTTTGGGCCTCATTCCATCGCCTGTCCGGCGAATCTCCGGAAGACCGCGCTCCAGCTCGTCGTCCCCCTCTACGCGTATCGCCTTAATTTTCCGTATCCGTGTTTCTCCGGGGTACTACGTCCTCCGACCCTAACGCGTTGTTATCGCCCGTGCCGAAAACTGCTCCGGCCGAGAGCCTTGCAGCGGGATCACAAGCGCGTCGCTGTCGCTCCGGCCATCCGGACAAACGAGCGCGATCGTGTCACAGCCAGAACAGCTTCCGCCTTCAGAACACTCCATCATCACCGAGCTCGAAGAGGCCGTCCGCAGCGGCTCCTCGGCGAAGCGCGTCAACACGCTGCGCCAGGTCACCAATCTGTTCCTGCATGACGGCGAACGCCTCACCGAGGACCAGATCAAGGTGTTCGACAATGTGCTGTGCATGCTGGTCTCGCGAGTAGAGACCCGCGCGCGGGCCGAGCTCTCCAAGCATCTCGCGCCGGTCGACTACGCGCCCGTCGAATTGATCCAGCAGCTCGCCCGTGACGACGAAATCTCGGTGGCCGAGAGCGTGCTGATGCACTCGAGCCGGCTGACCGAGCATACGCTGGTCGAGGTCGCGGCGACCAAGGGCCAGGATCACCTGATGGCGATCTCCAGCCGTCCGCATCTGACCGAGGCGGTGACCGACATCATCGTCGACCGCGGCGAGCGCCGGGTCATCCGCAAGCTCGCCAACAACCAGACCGCGCGCTTCTCCGATACCGGCTATTCCGGGATGATGGCGCATGCCGCGGATGACGACGAGCTGTCCGAGATCATCGGGCTGCGCGTCGACCTGCCCACCAAGCACCTGCGCGACCTCTTGCGCCGCGCCACCGAAGCCGTGCGCGCCAAGCTGATGTCCTCGGCGCCGCCGGCGTTGCAGCAGGAGATCAAGAAGATCCTCAAGGCCATCGCGGACGTCGCGCGCAGCGACGGCGGCCTGGTCGGCCGCGACTTCACGCTCGCCGAAGACGCCGTCAAGCGCATGAAGGGGCTGAACGAGCTCAACGATGCCGCCATCGCCTTCTTCGCCGAGACCCGCCGCTTCGGCGAGGTTTCCGCCGCACTCGGCCTGCTCAACAACGTCCCGACCGAGATGATGGCCAAGGTGCTCGAGGGCCCGCGCACCGACATCGTGCTGATCCCCTGCCGTGCCGCCAGGCTGGCCTGGTCGGTGGTGGCGAAGATCCTGACCCACCGGCCGATCAAGCACGCCATCGACAGCGACACCCTGAAGCTCGCCGAGCGCGACTATGCCCGGCTGTCGCTCGACACCGCCCAGCGCACGCTGCGGTTCTGGATGGTGCATAACAAGGTCGAGAAGTGAGCGGGTGCTCACAAGACGCAATCCTCATCAGCAACGACTCGCGAGCCTCCTCATACTCCGCTGTCGTCCCTGCGAACGCGGGGACGACAGCTATGGTTGTCGCAGGCGGCCGGGCATCATCAAGCCGACCGGCCAGCGTTATCGCCAGGAGATCGCCGGGCGCCGGATTGACTTTGGTGCGCCCGCACTCCTACGGTGATCGTGACGGTGCCCCTCGACCGGGGCTCAAAAGGGAATGCGGTGCCGGATGCGTCTCGCAAGAGACGTGATCGAAGGCCGCAGCTGCCCCCGCAACTGTAAGCGGCGAATCTCGCGTCATAGGCCACTGGGAAATCTCGGTCCCGGGAAGGCGACGTGGAGGTGATGACCCGCGAGCCAGGAGACCTGCCGTCAGCCGTGGTCACACGCGAGGATGCCGGTCGGGGCGTTATTGGCATCGTTTTCAGGCAGGTCTGCAAAGGTCTGCGTGAGACCTCGTTCGCGGTGACGTGCCACTGACGTCATGCCGAGGTCACTCGTGTCTCCCGTTCCCCATGCCAGGCGGCATCGCGCCGTTCTGTCGTCGCTCTGCGTCCTCGCGTCGTTTGCGCTGCTCGGTGCTTTCCCGGCAGCCGCGCAGCAATCCGCCTCCCCCAACCTTTTGCCGCCGGTCGAGGTTGACGCGCCGCGCAAGCCGGTTGCCGCAGGGCCGGCGGTGTCCGGCGGTTCTCCAACCCGCAACGCCGCGCGACGGCAGACGCCGGCTGCAAAGCCGGCAGCGCCGGCCAGCGCCCCCGTCGCCGTCAGCCCGACCGGCGTTGTGACGCCGGTCGCCAACGTCGCGAATGCGATCACCGTGGTGACCGACAAGGATATCGCCGCGCAGCAGGCCCGCACCGTGCCGGACATCCTGAGCACGGTCCCCGGATTGAACATCGTGCAGGCCGGCGGCCCGGGCGGCCAGACCAACGTCTTCATGCGCGGCACCAATGCCAACCACACCAAGCTCATCATCGACGGCATCGACGCAGGCGACGTCACCAACGGCAACGGCGCGTTCGATTTCGCGCATGTGCTCGCCGCCGACATCCAGCAGCTCGAGGTGCTGCGCGGGCCGCAGAGCGGACTGTACGGCTCCGATGCCATCGGCGGCGTCATCTCGGTGATCACGCGCAAGGGCGACGGACCTGCGCGGGCGACCGCCTCGATCGAGAGCGGCTCGTTCAAGACCTTCAACCAGTCAGCCGGCGTCAGCGGCTCCCAGGACAATGTCAACTACGCAGTCAACGTCGCGCGTCTGCACGCCGGTGACGTTCCGGTGACCCCGTGGCAATTGCTGCCTGCGGGGCAGAAGGCCATCGGCAACGCCTACGACAACGTCACCGCCTCGTCCAAGCTCGGCGTCGATCTCAACGAGGCCTGGACGCTCAATTCGGTGGTCCGCTACACTGACGCCACCCTGCTGTTCACCGGCGACAGCGGCTTTCCCAGCTTTCCCGACGCCGCCCAGAGCAACCACACCATCCATCAACTGGCGACGCGCGAGGAAGCCGTATGGTCGCTGCTCGGCGGCCGCATCAGGAACTACTTCGGCGTCAACTATGTGAACAACTGGTCGTCCGATCTGACGGCCGGCAATCCCGTCGCCGCGGTCGCGACCGGCGAGCGCATCAAATATGACTGGCACGCGGTGACCGAGCTCGCCCCGCGCAACAACCTGATCGTCGGCCTGGAGCAGCAGACCGAACGGCTGAAGACCACCGACCTTTCGGCCGAGAACGGCAACAAGGCCGGCTTCGTCGAGCTGCAGACCGAGTTCGCGAAGCGCTGGTTCGTCGTGGCGAGCCTGCGCAACGACGTCAACGACCAGTTCGGCGGCCATGGCACCTACCGGATCGCGCCGGCGGTGATCCTGCCGGTCACCGAGACCAAGCTGAAGGCGAGCTACGGCACCGGCTTCAAGGCACCGACCTTGAGCCAGTTGCACCAGGATTTCCCGGCGTTCAACTTCTTCGCCAATCCCAACCTCCGGCCGGAGCAGAGCGCCGGCTACGATGCCGGTTTCGAGCAGCCGCTGTTCGACGATCGCGTCCGCTTCGGCACGACCTACTTCCACAACAGCATCACCAACCTGATCAATTTCAACGCGACCTTCACCTCCTACGCCAATGTCGGCCTCGCCACCACCGAAGGCACCGAGAGCTTCGTGACGGCGCGGCTCACCGATCGGATATCGCTGCGCGCGGACTACACCTTCACCCGCGCCGTCGACGCGGCCACCGGCCAGCAGTTGCTGCGCCGGCCGAAGGAGAAATGGAGCGCCACCGCCACCTGGCTGCCGATCGATGCGCTGAGCCTGTCGGCCACCTTGCTGCGGGTCGGCGACTGGCTCGATGTCAGCCGCGACGGCATGACCACCGGCCTCGTCGCACCCGGCTATGCGCTCGTGAACCTGCGCGGCGACTACGCGCTGTCCGACCAGGTCAAGGTGTTTGGCCGGATCGATAACCTGTTCAACCGTCACACCCAGAACCCGACCGGCTTCCTGGCGCCCGGCTTCGGCGTGTTCGGCGGCATCCGGCTCGCGAGCTTCGGCGTGCAGTGACGCAGACCTCCCGAAGCGGCTGACAGCCGCCTCAAAACTGGACTACAATTGCAACAACAGGAGATGGTTCCATGACTCTCGACGTCCTCGCCCCCTCTGGTTCCGAGGCTCGCCTCGCGCCCGTCCCGCCGCGGCATGCAGCCGCGTTTTGTTTCGCGCTGCTGACGACCGCCTGTGCGCTGGCGAGCTTCGTGTTCGCCTGCGCGACGCCGTTTGCGGCCTTCGCCGTGATTGCGGCCGCCATGCTTCCGCTGCGCACGGCGCTGCCGGTGATGCTCGGCGCCTGGCTGGTCAACCAGGGCATCGGCTTCGGCGCCCTGCACTATCCGGTCGATGCCAATACGCTGGCCTGGGGCGCGATGATCGGCGCCGCCGCGCTCAGCGCCACTGCCACGGCCCGGGGCGTGCTGCAGGCTCTGCACGCAAGCCCGGCTCCGCTCGCCTTTGCCGCCGCTCTGCTGGGCGCCTACACGGCGTATGAGCTGGTGCTGCTGGCCGCCACGCCCGCACTCGGCGGTGCCGCGAGCTTCACGCTCCCGATCGTCGCCCGCCTCGGCCTGACCAGCGCCGCCTGGCTCGTCGGCCTGGTCGCTGTCAGCGAGATCGTCCGCCTGCTCGCGCCGCTGGCCTCACGCCGCGCGACGTCCTGAAACAGCCTAAGGACTCACCGACCAAACAAAAACGGCGGGCCTCGGCCCGCCGTTCTCAATTCTCAGCAAGTCCTGCGCGAACTCAGTTCTTCGACTTGTCGACCAGCGCGCCCTTCTTGATCCAGGGCATCATGTCGCGCAGCCGGGCGCCGACCTCCTCGATCGGATGCTGGGCGAGCTTGGCGCGGGTCGCCTTGAACGAGGTCTGGTTGACCTTGTTCTCCAGCATCCAGTCGCGTGCGAAGCGGCCGGACTGGATGTCGCCGAGCACCTTCTTCATCTCCGCCTTGGTCTCGGCCGTGACGATGCGCGGGCCGGTGACGTATTCGCCATATTCGGCGGTGTTGGAGATCGAGTAGTTCATGTTGGCGATGCCGCCTTCATAGATCAGGTCGACGATCAGCTTCACCTCGTGGAGGCACTCGAAATAGGCCATCTCCGGCGCGTAGCCGGCCTCGGTCAGGGTCTCGTAGCCGGCCTTGATCAGCTCGACCAGGCCACCGCACAGCACCGCCTGCTCGCCGAACAGGTCGGTCTCGCACTCTTCCTTGAAGGTGGTCTCGATGATGCCGGCGCGGCCGCCGCCGATCGCCGAGGCGTAGGACAGGCCGAGGTCATGGGCGTTGCCCGAGGAATCCTTGGCGATCGCAATCAGGCACGGCACGCCGCCGCCGCGCTGGTATTCGGAGCGGACGGTGTGGCCGGGGCCCTTCGGGGCGATCATCAGCACGTCGAGATCGGGGCGCGGGTCGAGCAGGTTGAAATGCACGTTGAGGCCGTGGGCGAACACGAGCGCGGCGCCCTGCTTCATGTTGTCGTGCAGGTGCTCGCGATAGATGTCGCCCTGCAGCTCGTCCGGGGTCAGCATCATCACCAGGTCGGCCCATTTGGCGGCCTCGGCGACTTCCATCACCTTGAAGCCGGCGCCCTCGGCCTTCTTGGCCGAAGCCGAGCCCTTGCGCAGCGCGATCGCGACGTCCTTGACGCCGGAATCCTTCAGGTTGAGCGCGTGGGCGTGGCCCTGGCTGCCGTAGCCCACGATGACGACCTTCTTGCCCTTGATCAGGTTCAGATCGGCGTCGCGATCGTAGTAGACACGCATTGTCGTTTCCTCTTTGAGATGGCCGGAATTGGCTGAAAAGTCAGACGCTTGGGTGAGGCACGGGCGGCTGCGCCCGGACGAAATCCGGCCCGTGTCTAGAGCATTTTGGGCGTGGTTGGAAACCCCGATCTCGCATGGCGGCCGCCTCCCTCATGCGTCCATGAAGACGGGATAGAGCGAGGCGAGCAGCAGCACGGCCATCAGGATGTTGAAGCCGCGCACCGCGCGTTCGGAACTCAGCAGCGGCCGCAGTGCGGTGCCGAACAGGGTCCAGGGGATGGTCGAGCCGATCGCCATCACGAAGCTGATCCCGACCTGCAGCGCGACATTGGCAGGGAAGCTGGCGATCGCGGCATAGGCGGTGATGGTGCTGATCACCATCACCCAGCCCTTGGCGTTGACCCACTGGAACAGCGCCGCGCCCCAGAACGACATCGGGCCGCGCGGCGTCGTGTCGTCATCCGGCTTGGCCGATCCGGAGAACGCGATCACCACGGCGAGATAGATCAGGTAGGCGGCGCCGAGATATTTCAGCACCTCCTGCAGCACCGGATAGGAGATGAACACCGTAGCGAGGCCGAAGCCGACGGCCCCGACCATGAAGGCGAAGCCGAAGCTGACGCCCATCATGTGCGGCACCGTGCGGCGGAAGCCATGGGTCACGCCCGACGACAGCAGCATGATGTTGTTCGGCCCTGGCGTGAACGCCATCACGAAGGCGAAGGTGACGAAGGCGATGAGGAGCTGCTGGGACATTCTAATGAGTTCTCTCCGCACGACGACTCTTCACCCTCCCCTGGAGGGGGAGGGTTGATCGCGCATGCAATGCGCGATCGGGGTGGGGTGGGCCCCAGACATAGCTCCGGCGTGGAGGCATCACTCCACCCCGGCTCACATCGCAGCTTCGCGCGATGTGAGCCGACCCTCCCCCTCCAGGGGAGGGTGGCAGCGTGCCCACTTCACCGTCGTGCAAAAACATCAGCGCCTAGCCCTGCCCCGCCGGCTTCTGCAGCACGTAGGTGGCGTGCATCGGCGCGTGGTAGTCGGCGGAGACGGTCACGAATCCGACCTCGGCGAGCATGCGCTCCATCACCCAGGCGAAGGTCGAGTTCTCGTCACGCATGTGGGTGATGACGCTGTCGCGAGCGAGGTCGTGGTTCTTGATGTTGAAGTCCGCCCACTGCTCGACCGAGCGCTCGGCGCCGTCGGGCATGCTGACATAGACGATGTCGCGCAGGAAGAACTGCGCGCCGGGCTTCAGCGCCGCGAAGATCCGCGCCAGCGCCACCGCCTTCCAGAAATCCGGCAGATGGTGCAGCGTGAACTCGCTGGCGATGAGATCGTACGAGTTCGGCTCATAGGCGAACGACAGCAGGCCGGCCGAATGCATCCGCACCGCGGTACGGCGGTCGCGGCTGTAGATCCGGGTCAGCGCCAGCATCGCCGGCGAGATGTCGATGGCGTCGACCACCGCGCCCAGCAGCGCCGCTTCGGTCGCCAGCACGCCGTTGCCGCAGCCGATGTCGGCCACCCGCCAGCCCGGCTTGACGCCGAGCATCGTCAGAGCGGCGCGCGCGCGCTCGTCGGCATCATCGCCCGAGCCATAGATCGAGGCCACGGCATGGTCGAGCCCGATCCGGTTGCGTTCGTTGTAGTACCAGTCGCGCGCCAGCATGGCTCACATCCCTTCCGATCCCCGCCCGATCGCCGCAATGCCGGTCCTGGCGACTTCCACCAGGCCGAGCGGACGCATCAGATCGATGAACTGACTGATCTTGTCGGTATTGCCTGTGATCTCGAACACGAAGCTTTCCGTGGTGGCGTCGATCACCCGGGCGCGGAACGCATCCGCCAGCCGCAGCGCCTCGACGCGCGGCTCGCCGGTGCCGCGCACCTTGACCATCGCGAGCTCGCGCTCGATCGCGCGCTTGGTCAGCGTCATGTCGACGACGCGGTAGACCGGGATCATGCGGTCGAGCTGATGCTTGATCTGCTGGATCACCATCGGCGTGCCGGTCGTCACGATGGTGATGCGCGACAGATGCTTCTGGCTCTCGGTCTCGGAGACGGTGAGGCTCTCGATGTTGTAGCCGCGGCCCGAGAACAGGCCGATGACGCGCGCGAGCACGCCGGGCTCGTTCTGCACCAGCACCGCAAGCGTGTGCGTCTCGTTCGGATCGTGACGCTCTTCCATGAAATAGGCCGATGCTGGCTGGTTCATTGGTGTCCCCTTGTTCCCTCTGCCGTCATGCCCGCGCAGGCAGGCATCCGGTCGACGCCGGCCGTCGTGAGACTCACGATTGCCGCCGCGTACTGGATCGCCCGGTCGCGCCGGGCGATGACAGTGGTTTGTGTGGCAGGCCGGGTGCGCATCATGCGGCCCCCGCTTCGGCATGCGTGGCCGTCGGCAGCACCCAGCGCCTGAACAGGTCGAGATCGATGTTGCCGCCGGTCAGCACCAGGCCGACGCGCTTGCCGGCGAGCCTGCCCTTTTCCTGCAACGCACCTGCGAGCGGTGCCGCGCCGGCGCCTTCGGCGAGATTGTGGGTGTCGGTCCAGAGAATGCGCACGGCCTCGGCGATCTCGGCGTCGCTGACCTGCACGATGCGCGAGGCGCCTTTAAGAATGATCGCCAGCGCATCGGCATCGGGACTGCGGGTGGCAAGGCCGTCGGCGTGCGTATCGGCGCTGTTGGTCGTCACGACGGTGCGGGCCGCAAACGACAGCGCGTAGGACGGCGCCTCGGTCGATTGCACGCCGACGATCTCGGTCTTCAGGCCCAAGAGATCACGCGCCAGGATGCAGCCGCAGATGCCCGAGCCCTGCCCGATCGAGACGTAGAGCACGTCGAGATCGGGCGCGCTGCGGAACAGCTCCAGCGCGTAGGTGGCGACGCCGCGCACGAGATCGGGATGGAACGACGGCACCATGTGCAGGCCGTCGCGCGCGGCGTGGCGGCCAGCCTCCTCGCGCGCCTCCTGGAAGTCGCTGCCGTGCTCGATCAGCTCGGCGCCGAACGCCGCCATGGCGCGGTTCTTCTCGACCGAATTGCCACGCGGCACATAGATCGTCACCGGCAGGCCGTTGCGACGGCCGGCAAACGCGACGCTCTGGCCATGATTGCCGCGCGTCGCGGTGATCAGGCCGCGGACGTCCGGATGCGTGCGCTTGAGGTTGTCGACATAGACCAGCCCGCCGCGCACCTTGAAGGCGCCGGCCGGCGTGTGGTTCTCGTGCTTGACGACGACATGCGTCCCCAGCCGCTGCGCCAGCAGCGGCCACGCATGCGCCGGCGTCGCCGGCACCGCGGCCGCGACGATGGCGTGGGCGGCTTCGAGCTCGGCTAGTGTGAACACGGCCGCCTCCTCATAACGACTGTCATGCCCGCGAAAGTGGGCATCCAGTACCCACCAGCAGTCGTGAGAGCCACGGCTGCCGCGGCGTACTGGATCGCCCGGTCCCGTCTTCGCCAAGGCTTCGACGAGGCCGCGCGTTCAGGGCGCGCCGAAGCTCTAGCGAAGGCGGCAAGCCGGGCGATGACAGCGGAGTGTTGGGTTGGCATCGCCCTCACGATCAGTCCTCACACCAGCGCCTTGCCGCCGGCGAACGCCGCGGCCGGATCGCTCGCCTCGGCGGGCAGGATCATCTCGTTGTGCGCCTTGCCGGACGGAATCATCGGGAAGCAGTTCTCCAGCGCCGCGACGCGGCAGTCGAACAGCACCGGCTTCTTGACCGAGATCATCTCCTTGATCGCGCCGTCGAGATCGCCGGGTTTGCTCACCTGCAGGCCGACGCCGCCATAGGCTTCCGCCAGCTTGACGAAGTCCGGCAGCGCCTCCGAGTAGGAATGCGACAGCCGGTTGCCGTGCAGGAGCTGCTGCCACTGCCGCACCATGCCCATGTACTGGTTGTTGAGGATGAAGATCTTGACCGGCAGCTCGTACTGCACGGCCGTCGACATCTCCTGCATCGTCATCTGCACCGAGGCGTCGCCGCCGATGTCGATGACGAGGCTGTCGGGATGGGCGACCTGGACGCCGATCGCGGCCGGCAGGCCGTAGCCCATGGTGCCGAGACCGCCCGAGGTCATCCAGCGGTGCGGCTCCTCGAAGCCGTAGAACTGCGCCGCCCACATCTGATGCTGGCCGACCTCGGTGGTGATGTAGGTGTCGCGCCCGCGCGTCAGCTCGAACAGCCGCTGGATCGCATGTTGCGGCATGATGACGTCGCGGTTCGGCTTGAAGGCGAGCGAGTTGCGCGCGCGCCAGGTGGCGATCTGCTGCCACCACGCCTTGATGTCGGGCTTCTTCGCCTCGGCCCTGAACACCTGCAGGATGTCGGCGAGCACGTCGCCGCAATCGCCGATGATCGGCACGTCGACGCGGATGTTCTTGTTGATCGAGGACGGATCGATGTCGATGTGGATCTTCTTCGAGTTCGGCGAGAACGCGTCGGTGCGGCCGGTGATGCGGTCGTCGAAGCGCGCGCCGACGCACAGCATGACGTCGCAATCATGCATCGTCATGTTGGCCTCGTAGGTGCCGTGCATGCCGAGCATGCCGAGCCAGTTGGTGCCCGACGCCGGATAGGCGCCCAGCCCCATCAGGGTCGAGGTGATCGGGAAGCCCGTGACCTCGACCAGCTCGCGCAACAGCTTCGAGGCCTCGGTCCCCGCATTGATGACGCCGCCACCGGAATAGATCACCGGCCGCTTGGCGCCGGCCAGCAGCGCCACCGCCTTGCGGATCTGCGTCGCATCGCCCTTGACGCGCGGGGCGTAGGAGATGTGCACGTCGGACTTGCGCGGCGGATGATAGGTTCCGGTCGCGAACTGCACGTCCTTCGGCACGTCGACGACGACCGGACCCGGACGGCCGGTGGTCGCGACGTAGAATGCCTCGTGCAGCACCTTGGCGAGATCGTTGACGTTGCGGACCAGCCAATTGTGCTTGGTGCAGGGCCGGGTGATGCCGACCGTGTCGCACTCCTGGAACGCGTCGTTGCCGATCAGATGCGTCGGCACCTGGCCGGTGATGCAGACCAGGGGAATCGAATCCATCAGCGCATCCGCCAGCGGGGTCACCATGTTCGTGGCGCCTGGGCCCGAGGTCACCAGCACCACGCCGGGCTTGCCGGTCGAGCGGGCATAGCCCTCGGCAGCATGGCCGGCGCCCTGCTCGTGGCGGACCAGGATGTGCTCGACCTCGCTCTGCTGGAAGATCTCGTCATAGATCGGAAGCACCGCGCCGCCGGGATAGCCGAAGAGGTGCTGCACGCCGTGGTCGATGAGCGCGCGCACGATCATCGCGGCGCCGGTCATCTGGTTCGGATCGTGGCTCTTGTCGGTCATGGCAGGCTCCGGATCGCTTCTGTCAGCGGCTTGTCGTCTTGGTCGGTCGGGTCTAGCGGATGGTTTCGGTCAGTGGCTCGGCTGGTCGGTTCGATGGCTTCCGGGCAATAAAAAAGGGCCCTGGAAGGCCCTGCGCACCGCTCGGATCATGGATGGCCGCTAGCCATCCCCGGCGATGCGCCTGGGTACGACCACAATAAGGAGGGCGGTAATAATGTTGCGCATGGTGCCGATCGAACTTCCCAAAGGTTGCGCGAACATAGCCACGGATGCCCCGATGTCAAGGCAAAGCGAGCTCATGAGCGCGATTTTGTCAGATTAACGCGGAATTTGCCGTTCGGCGAGCGGTAATTTGGCCACCCCGATCGTTCCGCAGGAGTGCCCGCGACGGGTCACTCCCAAGGATCGATCAGCGTAAGTCCGAGCCCGGCGAAATCTCCGACGTTACGTGTTGCGAGATCGAGACCATAGGCCGACGCGATACCGGCGATCTGCAGGTCGGCAAGCTTGTTCGGGATCTGATGCAACGGCAGCCCTCGCGACCGCGCTTGTGCAAGCAGCAGTGCTGCCGATTGAGCGGCAGCAGCGTCGAACGCGTAGACCCGGCTTCCGAAGCGGCGGATCGTCCTGCTGACAGCCTTTTGAAGACTGTCTTTCCGCCGGCCGTCATTGAGCAACGCCAGCCCGGCCGCCAATTCGACAATCGTAATGCTCGAAATTGCGGTATTCGCAAAGTTTGCATCAAGCCAACCGATCACTTGCATGGCCGGCGCTAGTTTCTGCACCTCCGAGATAACGTTGGTATCAAGCAGGATCATTCGAACTCGACAGGCCGAATGGGTGCGGACCGAAGCAATTCAAGCTCCGCATCGAGGTCGACGCCCGGTCTCGTAATGTTAAAGAGCCAAGTGCCAAACGGCTCTGCATCATCAGGCGACGATGCTTCCTCACGCGCGAGCTTTTCGAGCGTCTCCCTCAGGTCGGCTTCCAAGCTCTTGCCACGCCGTTCAGCGCGAAGCCGCAACAGCTCCTTGGTCGCATCGTCCACTTTGCGGATCAGGATGTCAGCCATCTATGCCTCCGCCATTACGATATCACGATATCAAAGCTCGCTCAACGCTGCCACCCACGCCCGCGCCTGCTCCGGCGTCATCCACCCGAACTCCGGTAGCTGATGCCGGAACCAGGTGAACTGCCGCTTGGCATAATGGCGGGTGTCGGCCTTGCCGATGACGGCCGCCTCCTCCCGCGTGATCTCCCCGCGGAGATAACGGATCAGCGCCGGCACGCCGTGCGCCTTCATGGCCGGGAGCAGCGGATCGAGCCCGCGGGCCGCCAGCTGTTCAACCTCCTCCAGCGCGCCGCGATCCAGCATCAGATCGAACCTCGCGTCGATCCGCGCATAGAGCGTCTCGCGCTCCGGCGCGATGAACAGCGCCCGATAGCTGCCCTCCGGCAGCAGCGGCGGGGTGGTCTCGGCATGCCACTCGGCCAATGGCCGACCGGTGGCTTCGATCACCTCCAGCGCGCGGGCGACGCGGGTGCGGTCGCGCACGGTCAGCCGCGCGCCCGCCGCCGGATCGCGCCGCGCCAGCTCGGCATGCAGCGCCTCGACCCCGTCGCGGTCGAGCCGCAGGCGCACCGCGTCTCGGACCTCGTCAGGGACGGGCGGGACCGCCGCCAATCCCCGTGTCAGCGCTTTGAAGTACAGCCCGGTGCCGCCGATGAAAATCGGCAGCCGCCCGGCCGCGTGCACCTCGGCAAGAACGACCGCGGCATCCCGGACATAGTGGCCGGCCGAGTAGTTCACGGATGCATCGACATGGCCGTAGAGCCGGTGCGGCACAGCAGCCTCGTCGTCAGGTGTTGGCCGCGCCGTCAGGATTCTCAGGTCACGGTAAACCTGCATGGAATCGGTGTTGATGACGACCCCGCCCGCTTTTTGCGCAAGTTCCATCGCCAGCGCCGACTTGCCGCTGGCGGTCGGCCCTGCGATAAGCACGGCTTTGTTGATCCCTGGCAAAGTCACCTGATGTCTCTCGTCGCCACCTTCATCTGCAATCCCGCCGATCCCGCGCTTGATACCACGATCGTGGAGGCCTTCCTGGCCGTGCTGCCCTCGCCGGGCACGCCGCGCTGGCTGTTCGACGAGGTCGCGATCGACATCCCCTTCGCCCACGACGGCGAGGTCCACAAGCTCGAGGCGCGCCTGCGCGACCTGCGCGGCGACATGCCGATCGACATCGTCGTGCAGCCCGAAGCCGTCCGGCGCAAGAAGCTTTTTCTCGCCGACATGGATAGCACCATGATCGGCCAGGAATGCATCGACGAGCTCGCCGACTTCGCCGGGCTGAAGCCGCGTGTCGCCGCCATTACCGAGCGCGCCATGCGCGGCGAGATCGCGTTCGAGCCGGCGTTGCGCGAACGCGTCGCATTGCTGAAGGACCTGCCGGTGAGCGTCGTCGACGAGGTCCTGACCAAACGCATCAAGCTGACGCCGGGCGGCCGTCATCTGGTGATGACCATGCGCGCACACGGCGCCTATACCTGCCTGATCTCCGGCGGCTTCACGCTGTTCACCAGCGCCATCGCGGCCAAGATCGGCTTCCAGGAGAACCGCGCCAATGAGCTCGTCATCGATGGCGGCAAGCTCACCGGCGAGGTGCGCGAGCCGATCATCGGCCGCGACGCCAAGCTCGCCACCCTGATCGAGCTGCGCGAGTCGTTCGATCTCGACGAGATCGACACCCTGGCGGTCGGCGACGGCGCCAACGACCTCGGCATGATCGAGGCGGCCGGCCTCGGCGTCGCCTATCACGCCAAGCCCGCGGTCTCGGCCGCCGCCTCGGCCCGCATCGACCACGGCGACCTCACCGCCCTGCTCTATGCGCAAGGCTACACGCGCGATCAGTTCGTCGACTGACAGGGCCGCCGCCGTGGCGCGGATGTCAAACGACGCGTGCAAGCGAAGCGCAATACGGCGCCCTCTCCCCTTGTTGTGAGAGAGGACGCATTCATGGGCAGCCGCCAGGCCGTCATTGCGAGCGCAGCGGCGCAGCGAAGCAATCCAGAGTCGGACGCAAGGCAAGCAAAGCCGTTACGAAAAGCCTGATCAGCACATCATTAGGATTTTATTTCAATCCTATGCACTCGCACGTAACTTCATTCCAATCTCATCTCAGATCGCAGATCAGATCATTCGCCCTCCGCATCAAGGCGGGGCGCGCAGTGTCGTTTTAACCGCATCACCAATCGATGAATTGTCAAATCATGCTGCAGCGCATATAAAGCTGACAAGGCTAGGGAGTGTCCAAGGAAACGAAAGCGATTGCACGCGATGCAATCGATCATCGTCACAAAAGGACCTCCCGATGACCATCAAGCATATCATTCCCGGCTCTCTTCTTGCCCTCGCGCTGCTGACCGGCGCGGCTGTCGCCGGTGAGCTGCCGAGCTACGAAGTCGGCGCGCTGCCGGCCACCCCGCACCAGCTTTCTGTCGTCGGTGCATCCGCCGCGCAGCAGACCATCGCCGCGGCCAGCGCCGCCTCCCCGCACCAGCTCGCCGTGCTCGCCCAGCACCGTCGCAGCGCCGCTCTCGTCGCTCCGACCACCGTGGGCAGCGTTCGCAACTGAGCGACGCGAGCAACCCATCGTCACATAGGCAGCGCGCGTCTCGCTCGGCGAGGCCGCGCTCCCTATCCGAGAAAACGCGTGGCGTCGCGCGTGGTGAAGATCCTGGACATCCGCTCCGCGGACAGCCCAGACGCCCAGCCCGCTGCACCTTTGGGTCTTCGAGGCCAACATCTCCGCTTTCATGCCCCGCTCGGCGGCCGCGTCGTCGAGACCAGTCGCACGGACATTCCGGCCGCCGGCAGCAAGACCATCCTGCGCGTGCATTGGCCTGACATCGCGCAATTGGCCGGATCATCTTCGCGCGCGACAGGGCCTGCGGCCGAGAGCGCTCCATCGATCTATGCATGACCCCACCGTTGACCGGCATGATCCGGGCGGCCATTTTGCTTGAGCCGTTTGCATGGCGACCCGGTCAGGCCCTGCTCGCACAGGGAATGCCGGAAGCCGCTCGAGGCCGGAGATGCCGCAGTGCCCGATGAGATGTCGCAGCTGGACGAAGCCTCCTTCCATCCGATCGACCGCGCCAAACTGCTGGAGCCTACGCTCTCCTCCCACCCTCCGCGAATCCTGCTGCTCTACGGATCGCTCCGGCAACGCTCGTTCAGCCGGCTTCTCACCGAGGAAGCGGCGCGCATTCTCGCCCGCTATGGCGCGGAGACACGGACTTTCGATCCGCACGGCTTGCCGCTGGTCGACGACGCCGAGCCGGATCATCCGAAGGTCCGCGAGCTGCGCGACCTCGTGACCTGGTGCGAAGGCATGGTGTGGTGCTCGCCGGAGCGGCACGGCGCGATGACCGGCGTGATGAAGACGCAGATCGACTGGATCCCGCTGTCGCTCGGGGCCGTCAGGCCGACACAGGGCAAGACATTGGCCGTGATGCAGGTCAGCGGCGGCTCGCAGTCGTTCAACGCGGTCAATCAGCTTCGGGTGCTCGGCCGCTGGATGCGGCTGATCACCATCCCGAACCAGTCATCGGTGCCGAAGGCGTTCGCGGAGTTCGACGACACCGATCGCATGAAGCCGTCGTCCTACTACGATCGCGTCGTTGACGTCATGGAAGAGCTCGTCAAGTTCACACTGCTGACGCGCGACCGGGCGGACTATCTGGTCGACCGCTATTCCGAGCGCAAGGAAAGTGCCGAGGAGCTGTCGAAGCGGGTCAACCAGCGGTCGCTCTGAGCCGGCGCCTGCCGTGGAGCGGCTGCCGACGGCTTGCCGTCGGCTTCTGAAAAAAATAAATGACTTGCTATTTTACAGAATTAATGATTGTCTAGCGCCATCCCGCCTCACTGCGGAGGGGCGTAGCGCGCGATCGTCACGACACGCGAGGCGGGGAGCGGTGGCCGCGAGAGATCGCAGCATTCTCTTCAATGAGAGTGCGGACGAACGATCGCTCGCGGACGTGAAGTCGCAGCGTCCTGACACCCCGATGCTGGTGTCACGCTCGTGACAATGCTTCGCATTGCATGGGCAATGGTGGCCAACAAGCCCGGCGCACCAGGGAGACTGCGTATAAGCGTGAAGACCGCCGCGCAGGGAATGCCGGTTGAATCGGCTTTGCCTGTGGTACCTGCCGCCTGCATTTTTTCAGCAGGCGGGCCATGGGTGAGGCCTTCACCCGACATTCCCTGCGCCCTCTGCATTGTCGCGAGGGACGAACTGATTGCAGACCTCGGGCGCGATGCGCCGCGAGACTGCAAAGCTATGTCGATCGCTGTTTGAGCCGTGAATTCGCCTTGCGAACCGTCGTCGTCCCGGACAAGCCACGGCGCGCGCCAGCGCGTCGGGGCGCCGATCCGGGACCCATACGCCGCGGCCGTCGTGACGAGCAAACGGCCAATGATCAGCCCGCCCCAAACTGCTCCCTGGGGCTATGGGTCCCGGCTCAGGGCCGGGACGACAGCGGAGTGTGGAGCTGCCGTAGGGTGGGCAAAGCAGCCGTAGGGTGGGCAAAGCGGCCGTCCGCAGGGCGGCAGCGTGCCCACCGTCGTGCCGCGAACGCAGAGCCACATGGTGGGCACGGCGCGCGAGAGAGCGTCGTACCAAGCGTAGGTCACGGTGCGCTTTTGCCCCACCCTACGCACCGTGCCCCGCGATGTGGAGGCGTGGACTCCGTGCCCTATTGCAGGCTCAACGCCACGAAGCGCAGCTCGCCGTCGGCGTTGGAGACGAGCAGCAGCACCGACTTCTTGCCGTCCTTCTTGAGCTGGTCGACGCGCTTCTTGATGTCGACGCCCGAGGTCACCGCCTCCTGGGCGACCTCGACGATGACGTCGCCGGCCGACAGCCGCTTCTCGGCGGCATCGGAGGCCTGGTCAACGCCGGTGACGACGACGCCCTTGACGCTGTCCTTGATCTTGTAGCGGGCGCGCAGGTCCTTCGACAACGCGGCGAGATCGAGCCCGAGCGCCTTCTGGGTCACCGGCTTCTCGGCCGGCTCGTCCTTCTTGATCGCCGCCTGCTGCACCTTCTCGGTATCCTCGAGCCGACCGAGCTTGACCTTGAGCGTCTGCTCCTGGCCCTTGCGGATGACGATGACGTCGACCTCCTTGCCGACGGCGGTGTCGGCGACGATGCGCGACAGGTCCTTCGGCTCCTTGATGTCATGGCCGTCGAACTTGACGACGACGTCGCCCGGCTCGATGCCAGCCGGCTTGGCCGGTCCCTTGTCGTCGACGCCGGCGACCAGCGCGCCGCGCGCCGGCTTGATGTTGAGGCTCTCCGCGATCTCGTCGGTGACGCCCTGGATGCGCACGCCGAGCCAGCCGCGGCGCAGCTCGCCGAACTGGCGCAACTGGTCGACGACGCCGGCCACAGTCTTCGACGGCACCGCGAAGCCGATGCCGATCGAGCCGCCCGACGGCGAGATGATCAGCGTGTTGACGCCGATGACCTCGCCCTCAAGGTTGAACAGCGGGCCGCCGGAATTGCCGCGGTTGATGGCGGCGTCGGTCTGGATGTAGCTGTCATAGGGCCCCGACGAGATGTCGCGGTTCTTGGCCGAGACGATGCCGGCGGTGACGGTGCCACCGAGGCTGAACGGGTTGCCGATCGCGACCACCCAATCGCCGAGCCGGAGCTTGTCGGAGTCGCCGAACTTGACGACGGTCAACGGCCGCGGCGGCTTGAACTTGAGCACCGCAAGGTCGGTCTTCTTGTCGACGCCGACGAGCTCGGCCTTGATCTTGGTGCCGTCGTTGAGGATCACGTTGATCTCATCGGCATCGGCAATG
This sequence comes from Bradyrhizobium sp. SZCCHNRI3043, assembly GCF_032377735.1. Classification (NCBI taxonomy): domain Bacteria; kingdom Pseudomonadati; phylum Pseudomonadota; class Alphaproteobacteria; order Hyphomicrobiales; family Nitrobacteraceae; genus Bradyrhizobium; species Bradyrhizobium sp. SZCCHNRI3043. Next base: position 826,646 of record NZ_JAUHID010000001.1, on the reverse strand, counting down.
ACGTGGTTGTTGGTGACGACAACGCCCGAGTCGTCGACGATGAAGCCCGAGCCCAGCGAGTTGGTGCGGCGCGGCGAGTTGTCGGCACCGCCCCGGCCGCCCGGACCGCCGCGGCGGTTCTTGAAGAAGTCGTCGAAGAACTCCTCGAACGGCGAGCCCGGCGGCACCTGCGGATTGGCGTTCCGCCCCTCGGACGAGCCGCCCTTGGGCTCGACAGTCTGCGAGGTCGAGATGTTGACGACGGCGTCGATCACCTTTTCGGCGACATCGGCGATCCCCTCCGGCCCCCGCGCCGAGGCCGGGGCCGGCGCGAGCGCCCAGCCCGCGGCAAGAACCGCCGCGGTCAGGATCGGGCGCAGTCGACGGCTGAAAGCAAGGGTTGCGGTCATCGGGCGGATCTCCAGAAAAGTCGGCAAATTCAACCGTTACAGTGCGCCGGAACCGGCGGGGGACGCAAGCACGCCGGATCGGACCGCAGATTCATCATTGAGGGCGACCTAATACGGCAAAATGGCGCAGCCATCGCCTCACAATGGCGTTGGCCGGCCGGCGGACCGTCGTTTGCCGCGGCCGCCCCTCGTTCGGCGAACGCGCAAACGCACAACAATCCGCCACTCAGATCGGTCGCCGGATCACCCAGATCAGGACCAAACCGGCCACCGCGGAGCCGATGCCGACCGCGCGCAGCACGTTGTCGGGCGTGGTCATCGCGGTCTTCATGGCCCGCCGCATCCACTCCGGACTGGCCGCGAACATCAGGCCTTCGAGCACGAACAGGATACCTAATCCGATGAGGAAATCGGAAAACGCAATGGACCTCATCGGACCCGGACCTCCCGTTCGACCTTCTTGATATGTAACGGGGCGAAGCAACGGCTTCGCCCCGTCCATGTCAACTCCTATTCGCCCGGATCAACCGCCCTGGGCATCAGGCAGGTGCCATCAGGGCTTGGGCGCCGGCACCGCGACGGCCGCGGTCGAGCCGGCGGTGGACGACGTCTCCGCCGCCGGCTTCCCCGAGGGGTTGGCGAAGTAGCGGAAGAACTCCGAATCGGGCCGCAGCAGGAAGCGGGTGTCGCCGGATTTCAGGCCGTTCTCATACGCCGTCATCGAGCGATAGAAGGCGAAGAAGTCGCGGTCCTTGCTGTAGGCCTCGGCGAACAGCCGGTTGCGTTCGGCATCGCCGGCGCCGCGGGTCTGCTCCGCCTGCGAGTTGGCCTCGGCGACGATCACGGTGGCCTCGCGATCGGCCTTGGACCTGATCTCCTGGGCCTTCTGGCCGCCGAACGCCCGGAACTCCTCGGCCTCGCGCTGCCGCTCGGTCTTCATCCGGTTGTACACCGCTTGGCTGTTGGCCTCCGGCAGGTCGGCGCGGCGGATGCGGACGTCGACCACCTGGATGCCGTAGGCGTCGGCCTCCTTGTCGAGCTGATCGCGGATCTTGCGCATCAGGCCCTCGCGCTCGTCGCGCACGACTTGCGTGAAGGTGACCTCGCCGAGCACGCGGCGCAACGAAGCGTTGAGCAGCGTGCCGAGCTGGACGTTGGCGGTCTGGATCGAGCCGACGCTCTGGTAGAATTGCAGCGCGTTCTTGATCTTGTAGCGCGCGAAGGCGTCGACGACGAGCCGCTTCTGGTCGAAGGCGATCACTTCCTGCGAGGGGTTCTCGAGGTCGAGGATGCGCTTGTCGATCGAGATCACGTTGTCGATGAACGGCGCCTTGAAGTTCAGGCCAGGCTCGGTGACGACGTCGACCGGCTTGCCGAACCGCACGACCAGCGCCTGCTCGGTCTGCTGCACGGTGAACAGCGAGCTGTAGCCGATGACGACGAGCACGAGCACGGCGACGAGCGCGACGATGCCTGCAACGGGGGACCTCATCGGACGCCTCCCTGCTGAGCGGCCGGCGCCGTACGGCGCGGCAGGAGATCGCCGAGCGGCAGCAGCGGCACGGGGCCGCCGGAGGCACCGCTGTCGAGCACGAGCTTCTCCGAGCCGCCGAGCACGCGCTCCATGGTCTCGAGATAGATCCGTTCGCGGGTCACGTCGGGCGCCTTCTTGTACTCGTCATAGACCTTGAGGAAGCGCGCGCTCTGGCCCTTGGCCTCGGCGATCGCCTGCTCCTTGTAGCCTTCGGCGACCTGCAGGATCTGCGCGGCGCGACCGCGCGCATCCGGCACGACCTTGTTGGCGTAGGTCTGGGCTTCGTTCTGGAGACGCTCGAGGTCGGCACGCGCCGCCTGGACGTCGCGGAACGCCTCGATCACCTGGGCCGGCGGATCGACCTTCTGCATCTGCACCTGGGTGATCTGGATGCCGGAGCCGTAGTTGTCGAGCGTCTTCTGCATCAGCTCCTGCACGTTCTGCTCGATCACGGTGCGGGCGCCGGTGAGAATCGGCTGGATGTTCGACCGGCCGATCACCTCGCGCATCGCGCTCTCGGCCACCGCCTTCACGGTGCCCTCGGGGTTCTGGATGTTGAACAGGAAGTCGGCCGCGCCCTTCGGCTTGATGCGCCACAACACCGTGACGTCGACGTCGACGATGTTCTCGTCGCCGGTCAGCATCAGGCTTTCCTCGGGGACATCGCGACCGCCGCGGCCGCGCCGGCCGGGATCGTCATTGGCGGTGATGCCGATCGAGATCGAGTTGACGCGCAGCGCCTTGGGCAGCAGCACGGTCTCGATCGGATAAGGCAGGTGATAGCGCAGGCCCGGCTGCTCATCGCGGACATATTTGCCGAAGCGGAGCACAACGCCGAGCTCCTCGGACTGCACGCGGTAGATGCCGGAGGCGAGCCAGATGATGATGGCGCCGAGCACGATCAGCAGGACGCCGGCGGTGCCGAAGCCGCCACCGGGGATGAACTGCTGCAGCCGGTCCTGGCCGCGCCGCAGAAGATCTTCCAGGTCGGGCGGCCTTGGACCGACCGGTTGCGGTCCCGAGCCCCAGGGCCCCTTCGGACCCTGACCCCACGGGCCTCCGCCCTGATTCTTCCACGCCATCGATCGATCTCCTCCGAGAGGCTGAGTGTGCACCAACGCCGGCCCCGACGGTCGCCGGGTTATAAGGGACGGCCCCGCCCCTTACAACGTAGCGCTCCAGCTAAGCCCGAACCGGGTTTTGTCAATGTAAACAGGGCCGGAAGCGCCGGTTTGCCGCGGCCTCAAATCCGCCACGCGGCCAAACAGCGCGACTTCATCATTAACGGACGGTCTTGAACGGCCGTCGCGCCGGTCCCACCGGCAAACGCTCACCGCCGCCGGCGATAGGTGACATAGGAGAATTCGGCCTGATCGTCAGGCCCCGAGGCATGGCGCTCCCGCGCCACCTCCTCCCATTGCGCCGGGTCGATCGCCGGAAACACGGTATCGCCAAGCGGGCTCGCATGCACCTCGGTGATCTCCAGCCGGTCGGCGATCGGCATCGTCGCAGCAAAGAGCTCGGTGCCTCCGATGACCGCGATCTCCGCGGCTGAACGCCGCAGCGCATCACCACGCGCGATGCCGAGCGCTTCATCGACGGTATGGGTCACGATCGCGCCCGGCGCGCGAAACTCGGCATCGCGGGTGACGACGATGTTGGTGCGGCCCGGCAGCGGCCGGCGCGGAAACGAGATGAAGGTCTTGCGGCCCATCACGATCGGGCGGCCCATGGTCATCGCCTTGAAGCGCTGCATGTCGCTCTTCTGCCGCCACGGGATCGCACCGGCGGCGCCGATGATGCCGTTGTCGGCGACTGCGACGATCAGCACGATCTCGATCACGGCGCCCTCTCCGCGAGCTGAGCGAGCGCCTCGCCCATGACCTTGCAGAGCTTCCAGTCGTCCATCAGCTCGGCACCGAGCGACTTGTAGAAGGTGATCGACGGCGCGTTCCAGTCGAGCACCGACCATTGCAGCCGCGCCCAGTTGCGCTCGACACAGGTGCGAGCGAGATGGCCGAGCAGCGCCTGGCCGATGCCGTTGCGGCGGAACGCGGGGCGAACGAACAGGTCCTCGAGATAGATGCCGGGCTTTCCGGCGAAGGTGGAGAAATTGACGAACCAGACCGCAAAGCCCGCGACCTCGCCGTTCCACTCGGCGATGTCGCAGAACAGCGTGGGATGCGCGCAGAACAGCGCCGCGGCGATGTCCGCCTCGCTGGCTGAAACCTCGTGCGAGAGCTTCTCGTAGTCGGCGAGCTCCCGGATCAGCGCGAACACGCTTCCGATGTCGTCAGGCCGGGCGCTGCGGATCGACAGTGGCATGCGTCAGACCGCGACCTCGGCCTTGATATGCGGATGCGGATCGTAGCCGGCGAGCGCGAAGTCCTCGTAGCGGAAGCCGAAGATGTCCTTGACGTCCGGATTGAGCGTCATGGTCGGCAGCGGACGGGGCGCGCGGGTGAGTTGCAGCCGCGCCTGCTCGATGTGGTTGGAATAGAGATGCACGTCGCCGAAGGAGTGCACGAATTCGCCGGGCTTCAATCCCGTCACCTGCGCCACCATCATCGTCAGCAGCGCGTAGGAGGCGATGTTGAAGGGCACGCCGAGGAACACGTCGGCCGAGCGCTGATAGAGCTGGCACGACAATTTGCCGTTCACGACGTAGAACTGGAACAGGCAATGACACGGCGGCAGCGCCATCTTGTCGACGTCGGCTGGATTCCAGGCGGTCACGATCAGCCGGCGCGAATCCGGATTGCGCCTGATCATGTCGATCACGCCTCCGATCTGGTCGATATGGCCGCCGTCCGGCGTCGGCCACGAGCGCCACTGATAGCCGTAAACGGGGCCGAGATCGCCATTGGCATCGGCCCACTCGTCCCAGATGGTGACGCCGTTGTCGTGAAGGTATTTGATGTTGGTGTCGCCCTTCAGGAACCACAGCAGCTCGTGCACGATCGCCTTCAGCGGCAGCCGCTTGGTGGTCACCAGCGGAAAGCCGGCCGCAAGGTTGAAGCGCATCTGGTGGCCGAACACCGAGAGCGTGCCGGTGCCGGTGCGGTCATGCTTCTCCGCGCCGTCGGACAGGATGCGTTCGAGCAGGTCGTGATACTGGTGCATGGTGCGCGCTGGCGGCCTTTCGCAGAAGGCGGCGAATTTAACGGCAGGAATCGCCCGGCCCTAGCCTCGACTCGGCCCGGTCACCAATTATACCCTGAAAATTGTCGGCCGCCGCAGCAAATGACAAGGGCGGAACCGCGCGTTCCGCCCTGCCCCTTCTGCCCCTTCCGCCTCGATGGTCGTCTCGCGCTAGCTCACCGGCTTGAGCACCGCGGTCCATTTGATGATTTCCGCCTTCACCAGCGCCGCCAGCGCTTCCGGCGTGCGGTCCGCAGCACCGGGAATGACGCTATCGAACTCAAGCAGGGCTTGCGGACGCCCTCGTCGTCGAGCGCCTGGGCCGCGGCGGCGTTGAGCTGGCCCGCGAGGTCAGCCTTCGCTTTCCACGAAAACCTCGTCGCGCTTGCGGCGCAGCGTCGGCAGCACCGCCAGCACCAGCAGCCCCGCGGCAATCGCGAGCAGCACGGCGGACAGCGGCCGCGTCAGGAACACCGACCAGTCGCCGCGCGAGATCAACAGCGCGCGGCGCAGGTTCTCCTCCATCAGCGGCCCCAGCACCATGCCGAGCAGCAGCGGCGCCGGCTCGAAATCATGCTTGATCAGCCAGTAGCCGACGAGGCCGAACGCGCCCGCCAGGACGACGTCGACCGGCGCGTTGTTGACGGAGTAGATCCCGATCGCGCAGAAGATCACGATCGACGGGAACATCAGCCGGTACGGCACGCGCAAGAGCCGCACCCAGATGCCGACCAGCGGCAGGTTGATGATGATCAGCATGAGATTGCCGATCCACATCGAGGCGATCATGCCCCAGACTAGGTCGGGCTGCTTCTGCATCACCTGCGGGCCCGGCACGATGCCGTGGATGGTCATCGCGCCGACCATCAGCGCCATGACCGCATTCGGCGGAATGCCGAGCGTCAGCAGTGGAATGAAGGAGGTCTGGGCCGCCGCATTGTTGGCGCTCTCCGGCGCCGCGACGCCCTCGATCGCACCGCGACCGAACCGCGACGGATCTCGCGCGAGCTTCTTCTCCAGCGTATAGGCCGCGAACGAGGCGATCACCGCACCGCCGCCCGGCAGGATGCCGAGGATCGAGCCGAGCACCGTGCCGCGCAGGATCGCCGGCGTGGAGTCTTTCAGATCCTTCCGGGTCGGCATCAGGCCGGTGATCTTCTTCTGCACGAGGTCGCGGTCCATCTCCGCGCCGGCATCGAGATTGCGGATGATCTCGGCAAAGCCGAACACGCCCATCGCGACGGTGGCAAAGCCCAGGCCGTCGGCGAGCTCGGGAATATTGAAGGCCATGCGCGAGACGCCGGTCTCGATGTCCGAGCCGACCATCGACAGCAGCAGGCCGAGCACGATCATTGCGATCGCCTTCAGCACCGAGCCCTTCGCCAGCACGACTGCGAAGATCAGGCCCAGCACCATCAGCGAGAAATACTCGGCTGGGCCGAACGCCAGCGCGAGCTTGGTCAACGGCGCGCCGAGGATCGCAATCAGCACGGTGGCAACGCAGCCGGCGAAGAATGAGCCGATCGCGGCAATCGCCAGCGCCGGACCGGCACGGCCCTGCTTCGCCATCTGGAAGCCGTCGAGCGCGGTTACCACCGACGTCGCCTCGCCAGGAATGTTGACCAGGATCGACGTCGTCGAGCCGCCATACTGGGCGCCGTAGTAGATGCCGGCCAGCATGATCAGCGCGCCGACCGGCGGCAGGCCGAAGGTGATCGGCAGCAACATCGCGACGGTGGCGATGGTCCCGATGCCCGGGAGAACGCCGACCAGCGTGCCGACCAGCGCGCCGATCAGGCACATCAGCAGATTGATTGGCGACAACGCGACGGCGAAACCGTGGGCGAGATTTGCAAACAGATCCATCACGCCCTCACTGCAAAAGGAAACGCGGCAACAGCGGCATCGGCAACCCCAGCACGTAGGGGAACAGCAGCGCGCAGCCGCCGGTCAGGCAGATGCCGACGATCAGGGCCTCGCGCCAGCGCGTCTCGGGGCTGCCGATCGCCGCGATCAGGAAGCTTGCAAGCCCCGTGACCAATAGTCCGAGCGGGCGAATGGAGACGGCGAAGGTCAGGATCGCGAGCGAGACGAACAGCGGTCCGCGCCAGTGATAGGTCGCAAGCTGCGCGCCTTCACTCACGACGCCGATCACGGCCACGGCAGCTCCGAGCCCCAGCAGCAGCAGACCGAACATCCGCGGCGCAGTTCCGGCACCGAACGAGAAGCCGCGCATGCCCTGCAGGTCGCTGGAGGCCCACAACGCGAACAGCGCGATCGCCATCAGCACGACGCCGCCGAAATAGTCCTGCGGCGCGCGTGGACGTACCATGAATGTGAACACCGCGACCGCGATCAGCGGATAGGTGTAGATGAGAGCCAGCAGAACATCGGAAGACAGCGAGGTCTTGCCGCTTGCCGCATATTGCTGCGCCAGGCTCGGGATCGCCATTGACAAGGCCGAAGCATGGGCTCCAATGACCTGCAGCGGACCGCGTCCGGATAGTGGACCTACAAGACCGGCCAAGGCGATCAGCAGTTCGATGATCTGTGGCGCGAAGGCAAGGACCAGAATGATCGATGCGCCGGTCGCGCTGCGGGCAGCCGGCATGCCCGCCGTTTCGCCCGACAATTGGCCCGTGGTCTCGGCCATGCCTCGCCCTCCCCGATCGGCCTTGATGGCCGGCACTGTTTTCGTTCGGCGGCCCGGAGCAAACCGGTCGCGCTTCTATTTTGCCTAGCGACTTTCCCTAGAGAAGGCCAGCAAAACCAAGACAGCCGCCCGCGGCGAGCAGCCAGAGCGGATTGAGTCGCGTCATAGATGCAACGACTGCGGCAAGGACCGTCAGCGCGAACGCCCGCCACGTCTGGTCGGAAGCCTGACCGAGAATCCATGCGCTCGCCGCCATCAAGCCGATCGACAGCGGCACCAGCGTCGCCTGCAGCATGGCGGGCCAGCGCGCATCCCGCGCATTCGAGAGCCAGCGGCTGACAAAATAGGAGAGCACGGCGGTGGGACCGCACATCGCGATCGTCGCGACCGCCGCACCTGCCACTCCTGCAACCGAATAGCCGATCAGGGTGACGATCAGAACGTTGGGCCCGGGCGACAATTGCGAGAGTGCGAACAGATCGGCGAACTGTTTGTCCGTCATCCAGTGCCGGGCCTCGACTGCAACACGTTGCAGTTCGGGAATCGCCGCCACTGCGCCGCCAACCGCAAACAGCGAGATCAACGCAAAGGTCCAGAACAGCTGGAACAGCGGATTGTCGTCCCCGCTCATCGTGCCCGCCGCGTCTTGGCATAGGTGACGGCAAGGCTGAGCGGCACGGCCACCAGCAGAACCTCCTGAAGCGGCAGGCGCGCCAACCCGATCGCCACGAACACGCCGGCCACGACGACGAGGCCCGCCAGGTCGCTCTTCTTCAGGAGCGGCGAGATCATGCGAAACACCACCGACGCCAGCAGGCCCACGGCCACGCAGGACACGCCTGCAAGCGCCCGTCGCCACGTGTCGGCTTGTCCAAAATGACCGTAAATGGCGCCGAGAGAGGTGATCAGCAGCATCGGAGGCCCGAGCAGGCCGGCAAAGGCAGCGAGTGCGCCGGGGACACCGCGCAACCGCGCGCCGAACACCACGGAGAAATTCACGATGTTGGGTCCGGGCAGGAAATGGCAGAGCGCGAAGGTCGCGTTGAACTCCTCCGCCGTCATCCAGCGATGCTCATCGACGATTGCACGCCTGGCAAACACCAGCACGCCCCCGAAGCCCGACAGCGACATTTTCGCGAATGCGAAGAAGAGCGTGCGAAGGTTGGGCGGGTGTTTGGCGATGTCGGCCGCGGGAGAGGCAACCCGCGCAACTTCGGAAGGCATGCCGCACTGTAGGAGGACGAAAACCAGCCTGCCAAGGTCGAACCAGAGGGTTCCCGGCAGCCGCCCACATTTTTGTCGCGTGCCGCGGCGTTTCGGCCCTGTGCATCCGCCGGCCGGGGGCCTATATAGAACCTGCCGGCTTGCCGGCTATGGAAATAAATCGCCGTCGAAATAAACCATTCGGACCCGGGGGCGGTACCCGGCGCCTCCACCAAAGCCCATCGACAGATGGGTTTTGGCGGGGGCGAAATAGGATCGACGAGGGCGTAAAGGGCGAGCTTTTTCCCGGTATTGTTCCGCCGTTATCGGGCTACTGCAATAGTTGCCAACGACAACTTTGCTCCGGTTGCTCAGGCTGCGTAACGCAGTTTGAAAGACCACCTTAAAGTCCTAACGGGTTAAGCTCCGTTAGGCGGGGTTCGGAGGCACCTGGCAACAGAAGCCTCCACTTTCACGTTCCTCCGCTTTAACCCATCTCCGCTTCAGGGCCGTGCTGTCCCCAGCTTTTTGGCGCGGCTTCGATTCATTCCTTCGTTGACCGGACTTCCGCCAGCTTCTACCCGTTCCCATATCTGGCGATCGACCGGCATGGCTGCTGACCTCAGCGCCTATGCCGGGTACGATGTGATTGACGCGAGTCGGGAATGCTGCTGCCTTGCCGGGCGCGGCCGCCCGAAGCGTCGGGCGCAGCCCTACACGACACAGGACCGATCATGGCGACGGATCATATTCGATACGATGTGCTGGCGCGCGACGCGTTGCGCGGGGTGCTGCGCCGGGTGCTGAGCGACGCTGCCGCCCATGGACTCCCAGGCGAGCATCATTTCTTCATCACATTCGTGTCCAAGGCCGAGGGCGTGAAGCTGTCGCCGCGGCTGCTGGCGCAATATCCGGAGGAGATGACGATCATCCTGCAACACCAGTTCTGGGATCTGGTGGTTTCGGAGGATCGGTTCGAAGTCGGCCTGTCGTTCGGCGGCATCCCTGAGCGCCTCGTGGTGCCGTTCCACGCCATCAAGAGCTTCTTCGATCCGTCCGTACAATTCGGACTGCAGTTCGAGCCGTCGGAGGCGATTGCCGAGACGCCGGCCGCGCCGAAACTGCCGGCCGCGCCGGCGCCATCGGCCATTGCCGGTCCGTTGCCTGCGACGCCGGCCGAAGCCGGCGACGACAAGCCGCTGCCGCCGGCCACGCCAGGAGAAGGCGCCGAAGTCGTGCGTCTGGACCGTTTCCGCAAGAAGTAGGCGCATTCGCCCCGCGCGGAATGACGGTCGGATCACTAGATTGAAGCATGCTCGAACCGGTCGACGCCGGTTCGCAACCAATGACGGGCATGCTTCATGGCACATTCAGCTAGTTCATCATCGCACGGATCGACGCGCACGGAGACCGACAGCTTCGGCCCGATCGAGGTCGCCGCCGACCGCTATTGGGGCGCGCAGACCGAGCGCAGCCGGCAGAATTTCCGCATCGGCCACGACCGCATGCCGATCGGCATCGTGCGCGCGCTCGCGCTGGTGAAGATGGCCGCGGCCCAGACCAATCGCGAGCTCGGCCTGCTCGAGCCGCGCATGGCGGACGCCATTGTCCAAGCGGCGCAGGAGGTCATCGACGGCAAGCTCGACGACCACTTTCCGCTGGTCGTCTGGCAGACCGGCTCGGGCACCCAGAGCAACATGAACCTCAACGAGGTGATCGCCAATCGCGCCAGCGAACTGCTCGGGGGCGAACGCGGGACCAAGAAGCCCGTACATCCGAACGATCACGTCAACATGAGCCAGTCGTCCAACGACTCCTTCCCCACCGCGATGCACATCGCCGCGGCACGGGCGATCTCGGGCCATCTGGTGCCGGCGCTGTCGGAGCTGCTGGCGGCGTTGCGCGCCAAGCAGGACGCGTTCGCGGACATCGTCAAGATCGGCCGCACCCATACCCAGGACGCCACGCCGCTCACGCTCGGCCAGGAGTTCTCCGGCTACGCCGCACAGGTCGAGAGCGCGATCGCAAGAATCGAGACGGCGGCGCGAGATCTCCTGCCGCTGGCCCAAGGCGGCACCGCCGTGGGCACCGGCCTGAACGCGGATCCGAAATTCGCGAAGCTGTTCGCCAAGCATGTTGCCGACATCACCGGCTGGCCCTTCACCAGCGCCGCCAACAAATTCGAAGCGCTCGCGTCCAACGACGCCTATGTGTACGTACATGGCGCGCTCAACGCGGCGGCCACCGGCCTGTTCAAGATCGCGAACGACATCCGCTTTCTCGGATCGGGCCCCCGCTCGGGATTGGGGGAATTGATCCTGCCGGAGAACGAGCCCGGCTCCTCGATCATGCCGGGCAAGGTGAACCCGACGCAGTGCGAAGCACTCACGATGGTGTGCTGCCAGGTGTTCGGCAATCACACGGCGATCACCATGGCCGGCAGCCAGGGGCATTTCGAACTGAACGTCTACAAGCCATTGCTCGCACATTGCATGATGCAGTCCGTACAATTACTAGGTGATTCAGCGCGTTCATTCAGCGAACATTGCGTGACGGGAATTCGCGCCGACGAGAATCGGATTCGAGAGCTGATGCAGCGCTCGCTGATGCTGGTGACGGCGCTTGCGCCGAAGATCGGCTACGACAATGCGGCCAAGGTCGCCAAATCAGCGCATCAGCACGGCACGACGCTGAAAGAGGAAGCTTTAAGGCTCGGCTTCGTGTCTGAGGACGAATTCGACCGCCTCGTGCAGCCCGAGAAGATGACGCGGCCCGGACGACCCTGACGGTAGCCCCGTAGTACTACGGGGGGTGATGCAATTCTCGCCGTTAACCCCTAAAGGATACTCTCGACTACAAGTTCTGCTGCGTTTGGTGAGTAAACAAATCCCGCTCGCAACGACGCGACTGGCCCTCGAACTATCAGGGAGCGATGACGTGATTGTCTGGAGAACGCCTGGGCTCATCCGCGCAATGCGTATGCTCTCGTCACGACGTTCGATGGCTTAGATGATTGGAGCAAGCATGGGTGATGTCATCAACTTGAAACGTTTCAGAAAGCGCGTGGAGCGCGATGAAGCAGCGAAGGTCGCCGAAAGCAACCGCGCTCGCTTCGGCAGGACGAAGTCCGAACGCGCAAATGACGCGCAACGCGACAAGCGCGCGAACGAATTACTCGATCAACATCGTATCAATGGCGAGGACGCGTGATGAAGTCGCCCGTCGTAAAACGTTCAATCGTGGTTGCTGGCCACAAGACCAGCGTCAGCCTCGAAGAGGCCTTCTGGAACGGCATGAAGGAGATTTCGGGTCTCCGTAACATGACCCTGTCCGAGCTGGTCGGAGAGATCGACAACAATCGCCAGCAGGGCAACCTGTCCTCGGCGATCCGGCTGTTCGTGCTCGACCACTTCAAGAGCCGCGCCGCAGCTTCTTCCGGCCTCGAGCCGAAGGCGGCGGTGGACACCCGGCACACGGCAGCCGTCGCGGCTCCTTGAGGCAGATCAGACGGCGGTCCGCCCGGCCTGTTTAAAATCGCTCTAAGAAGCCGCTGCATTGCACATGCCGCGCTTGACCTCTTGGCACGCGATTGAAAATACAGGCTATGAGCGAAATCTGCGATACAAGGCCGCCTCAGCCGCTCGGTCTCGCCCGGCGAGGCTATACCGGAACAATCCAGCATCTGGCTGCGGGCGGCGCGAGCTCGTCCCTGCCGGACGTCGAATTGGAGAGCCGGCTGATCGAACTGGGCTTCGTCGAGGGCGCCCGGGTCGAAATTCTGCATGAGGGGATCGTCGGGCGCGATCCGATCGCCGTGCGTGTCGACAACATCACCGTCGCGGTCCGCCGGCGCGAGGCCATGGCCGTCATCGTGGCATAGGCCGCGCGGAAAGCGTCGTCATGGAAAGCCCTCTGCTGCATCTGGCCCTGGTGGGTACGCCCAACAGCGGCAAGACCTCGCTGTTCAACGCGCTGACGGGAAGCCGCCAGAAGGTCGCGAACTATCCTGGGGTCACGGTCGAGCGCAAAGAGGGCGCATTCGTCACCCCGCAGGGCCGCCAGGTCTCGCTGGTCGACCTGCCCGGCACCTATTCCTTGCGCGGTCGCAGCCCTGACGAGGAAATCACCAGGGATTTCGTGCTGGGACGTGCCACCGGCGAGGTCCTGCCCGATCTGGTGTTGTGCGTCGCCGACTCCACCAACCTCAGGTTGACGATCCGGCTGCTGCTCGAGCTCAAGAGCACCGGCCGGCCGCTGGCGCTCGTGCTCAACATGTTCGACATCGCCAAGCGGCGCGGCGTCACGGTCGACGTCCCCGCCCTGTCGCTAGCGCTGGGCGTGCCGGTGGTGACGTCGATCGCCGTGCGCAAGGGCGGCACCGACGACCTGCTGCGGCTGACCGACGAGCTCCTCGCCCGGGCGGCCGCGGCCACCGGAGAGCGCGCCAACACCTGGCGTCCTCTCACGGTCCCGGAGCTGCGCGCCACCCAGCGCGAGGCCGATCGTATCATCGCGGAGACGGTCAGCTTGCCCGAGCGGCCCGATACCTGGACCGCCCGGATCGATGCCATCGCGCTGCATCCGGTCGGCGGCCTGCTGATCCTGCTGGCGATCCTGTTCGTGATGTTTCAGGGGGTGTTCGCCTGGGCCCAGCCGCTGATGCAGGTGCTGTCGGCGGCTTTTGACGCGCTCGGCCAGCTCGTTCACGACGAGCTTCCCGAAGGCCTGCTGCAGAGCTTCCTGCAGAACGGCGTGATCTCCGGCGTCGGCAGCGTCATCGTGTTCCTGCCGCAGATCATCATCATCTTCCTGTTCATCCTGCTCTTGGAAGATTTCGGCTACATGGCGCGCGCGGCGTTCCTGATGGACCGCATCATGGGCGGCGCCGGGCTGCATGGCCGCGCCTTCATCCCGCTGCTCTCGAGCTTTGCCTGCGCCATTCCCGGCATCATGGCGACGCGCGTGATCGATAACCGCCGCGACCGGCTCACCACGATCCTGATCGCGCCGTTGATGACCTGCTCGGCGCGGATCCCGGTCTATACGCTGATCATCTCGGCCTTCATCCCGCCGACCAAGGTGTGGGGCCTGGTCAACCTGCAGGGCCTGGTGATGTTCGGGCTCTACGCCGCCGGGATCATCAGCGCGCTGCTGGTGTCGTTCCTGGTGAAGTTCTTCCTGATGCGCGACTACCAGCCGGCGCCGTTCATGCTGGAGCTGCCGGACTACAAGATGCCGCGGTTGCGCAGCATCGCGATCGGCGTCTACACCCGCGCCAAGATGTTCTTGCAGCGCGCCGGCACCACGATCTTCGCGATGATGGTGCTGATCTGGTTCCTGGCGTCGTTCCCGCAGCCGCCGGAGGGGGCGACCGAGCCCGCGATCAATTACAGCCTCGCGGCGATGATCGGCCAGGCGATCGCCCCCCTGCTCTCGCCGGTCGGCTTCAACTGGCAGATCGCGGTGGCGCTGGTGCCCGGCATGGCCGCCCGCGAAGTCGCAGTCGCCGCGCTCGGCACCGTCTATGCGATCGAAGGCGGCAAGGAGGCCGCCGAGCAGATCGGACAGGTGCTGGCCAGCAAATGGAGCCTCGCCACCGCGCTCGCGCTGCTCGCCTGGTACATTTTCGCCCCGCAATGCGCCTCGACGCTCGCCGTCATCCGCCGAGAAACCGGCAGCTGGCGCTGGATGGCCGTCACCTTCTTCTACATGTTCGCGCTCGCCTATGCGGCCGCGTTCGCGACCTACCACATTGCGGTCGCGATGGGCGCGGGCTGAGCCCGCGCCCTCCACGTCAGCGCGCGGCGTCGACATGCAGCGCGAAGCCGCGCGCGTCCGGCGCGCCGAGCTCGGGACGAAGCTGCATCGACGGGATCAGATAGTCGCCGTGGTTCTGCCGCCGGTACGGGGTCGGCTGATCCGTGAACAGCGTCCGCATGCGCTCGCGCAGTCGGTCAGCGATCTCAACAAATCCGGCCTCGTCGATCCGGCTCGCCTTGTGCGCCACGAAGGCCGGCAGCACGTCGAAGCCGGGATAGAACAGGATGCCATGGTTGATCGGAAACAGGAGATCGTCGATCGGCCCGTTGATGCCGCGCTCCGAATAATGCTCCTGCCAGCCGCCGGTGGTCACGACCAGCATCGCGCGCTTGCCGGCAAACACACCCTCGCCATAGCGGTTGCCCCAGCGCTTGTCGCTGTGCTCGCCGACGCCATAGGTGAAGCCGTAGGAATACACCCGGTCGACCCAGCCCTTGAGAATCGCGGGCATCGTGAACCACCACAGCGGGAACTGCAGGATGACCGCGTCGGCCCAGAGCAGCTTGTCCTGCTCGGCCCTGACGTCCTCGGTCAAGGTGTGGGTCTTGAAGGCCTCGCCAGACGCGGTGGCGACGTTGAGAGGCCCGTCCGGCGGCAAGAGCGGGAAGTCGGCGCGGTCGGTGGCCGACTTCCAGCCCATCGCGTAGAGATCTGAGACTCGGATCTCGTGGCCCTGGGCCTTGAGCTCGGCGACGGCGACCTCGCGCAGGGCGCCGTTCAGCGAGCGGGGTTCGGGATGGGCGAAGACGAGCAGCACGTTCATGGCTTGGATCCTTTGCTGGAACAGCCGGAACATAGACGCGCGCCAACTTATCCACTATATGGCATATATCGATAATATTATGCTGTTTTATGGATAAATCAGACATCAGCCTCATCAACATGCGCAGCTTCGTCCGGGTCGCCGAGCGCGGCAACCTGTCGGCCGTGGCGCGCGAGCTCGGGCTGGGCCAGTCCACCATCTCGCGTCACCTTCAGGAATTGGAGGATGCGATCGGCGTGCCGCTGCTCAGCCGCACCACCCGGCGCGTCACCCTGACCGACGAAGGCAGCCGCTACTACACGAACTGCGTCCAGATCCTGCGGCTTATCGAACAGGCCGGCGACGAGGCGCGCGGTGCGCGCGGCGCTGCCAGCGGCATCATCCGGATTTCCTGCACGGCGGCCTTCGGCATCCTGCATGTCGCGCGGCTGGTCTTCGCGTTTCAGGATCTCTATCCGGACATCGCGATCGATCTCAATTTGACCGACGAGCGCATCGACCTCGTGCGGGAGGGTGTCGACATCGCGCTGCGTCTCGCCCCGCTCACCGACAGTTCTCTGAAGCTGCGGTCGCTCGGCCACTCGCACCGGCTGCTGGTCGCTTCTCCCGACTACCTGGCGAGACGCGGCACGCCGCGCACGCCGCAGGAACTGATCGGGCATGACGGCATCCGCATGACCAACGTCGCGGGCAGCGAGTCGCTCGTCGTCATGGGACCCGATGAAGAACGCCATGAGGTGCCGTTCAAAGGCTGCTTTCGCACCAATCACGGACTCGCGGTTCGAGAGGCCGTGCTGTCCGGGCGCGGAATCGGCGGGAGCCATGCGTGGCTGGTCGACGACCTCATCGCGGCTGGCAGGCTGACGATCATCCTGCCCGACCACCGTCTGCCATCGACTCCCCTCAACATGCTGATCGTCCCGGAGCGCGCCGGCATCGCGCGCGTGCGGCTGCTGATCGACTATCTCGCCGAGGAGATCGTCCGCCTGCCCGGCATCCGGCCCGAGCCCTGAGCTACAGCCGCGGCATCGCGTCCGGCCGCACCTCGCGGGCCTGCGCCGCCAGCCGGATCGCGGCATTGGCCGCACCGAAGCCCTGATAGTTGCGCCGCTGCACGATCTCGAAGAAGAAGCGCTCCTCGAAGATATGGGTGTAGACTTGGAAGAACTCGGCGTCGCCGTCGCGGTCGTACAGGATCTCGTTGGCACGGAGCGCTGCGATCGTCTCGGGCGCAAGATCATACTTGGCTTCGAGATCGTCGTAGTAGTTATCGGGAATGTCGAGGAAGCCGGCGCCGCGGGCGCGCATCTCGGCCACGGCTGCAAAAATGTCGTCGCAGGAGAACGCGATGTGCTGGACGCCGGAACCGAAGAACTCGGAGATGAAACGCGAGGACAAGGTGCGCGTCGCCGAGGAGCCGTTGAGGATGAAGCGCAGGCTGCGATCGCCGTTGACGATCGCCTGGCTCTGCACGAGGCCTCGGGGGTCGGCGATCTCCATCTGCGGCAGCCGCGAGAAGTCAATGATCCCGGCATAGAACAGCAGCCAGGACAGCATCTCTTCATACGGCATCGACTGGGCGATGTGATCGACCGCGACGAGACGGTCGGTGCTCCTGTCGCTGGCGACAGCTTCGAAATCGACGTCCCAGTGCCGCCCGTGCGTATCCAGGAAGTACAACAGGCTGCCGCCGACGCCGTGGATCGCCGGAATTTCCAGTTCCCCCGGCCCGACCGGCTGCGTGAAGGTGCGCGTCTTCAAGGACTGCGCCCGCGCCATGGCACGAGCGGCGCTGTCGACGTCCAGCGCCAACGCGCAGACGCCTGCCCCATGCGTGACGTAATGCGAATGCGCAAAGCTGGCCGGCTCGCAGTTGATCACCAGCTCGATTGCGCCCTGGGACCAGCGCTGCACCGCCTTGCTGCGATGACGCCCCGTCTTGCGGAAGCCAAGCTGCCCGAACAGTCTCGCCAGAGACTCCGCTTTGTCCTCGCTGACCGCGAATTCCACGAAGCCGATGCCGTGGCTCCTGACCCGAGGCTCGAAGCGCGGCTCCGGCTGGGCGGGCATCTTCCCGGCGAGGTCATCCTGCAACAGCAGCAGCGAGCGCATGCCGTCGAGCGCGGTGCGCGGCGCCGAGCCGGCGCGGAACTGATCGTTGAAGATCTCCAGCGACAGCGGCCCCGTATAGCCGGTCGCGGCCACCGCCTCCATGAACGCCCCGACCGGCAGATCGCCTTGCCCGGGAAAGCTGCGGAAATGCCGGCTCCAGGACAGCACATCCAGTTCGAGCTTCGGCGCATCGGCGAGTTGCACCAGGAAGATCTTGTCGGCGGGAATGGAGCGAATCGCGTTGGTCGGCAGCGCCGGTGCGAGCGCATGGAAACTGTCGAGGATGACGCCGATGGCTTTGTGATCGGCGCGGCGCACGATCTCCCAGGCATCGCGATAGTCATGCACGTGACGGCCCCAGGCCAGCGCCTCGTAGCCGACGCGCAGGCCACGCTTCGCGGCGCGCTCGCCGAGCTCGTGGAAATCGGCGGCGGCGCGGTCGATGCCGCCGAGCGAGGCCGGCGACACGCTGCTGCAGATCAGCAGCAGATCCGTGCCCAGCTCCTGCATCAGGTCGAACTTGCGCTCGGCGCGGATGAAGTTGCGCGCGCGCTGCGGCTCCGGCATGCCCTCGAAATCGCGGAACGGCTGATAGGCGCAGATCGCAAGGCCGAGGTCGCGGCACATCTGCCCGATCTCGCGCGGCCGCATCCCGAACGCGACCAGATCGTTCTCGAAGATCTCGACCGTATCGAAGCCGGCGGCAGCGATCGCCTTGAGCTTCTCGTCGAGCGCGCCAGAGATGGAGACCGTTGCGATCGAGCGCTGGTTCATGCCGCCGTCTCCTCCATCGCGCCGCCCAGGAACAGTTGGCCGATGCGCGGATCGGCCAGCACGCGATCGGCCTTGTCGATGATGCGGGTACGGCCGAGCTCGAGCACGATGCCGTAGTCGGAGATCTCCAGCGCCGAGCGCGCATTCTGCTCGATCAGGAGCACCGAGACGCCGCGGTCGCGCAATTGTTTCAGCATGTCGAAGGTCTGCTGCACCATCAAGGGCGACAGGCCAATCGAGGGCTCGTCGATCAGCACCAGCTGCGGCTCGAGAAGCAGCCCGCGCGCGATCTCGAGCTGCTTCTGCTCGCCGCCCGACAGGGTCGAGGCCTGACGATCCGCCTTCTTGCGCAGCACCGGAAAGACGTCGAGCGCCGCCTCGACGCGGGCGGTCAGATCGAGATCGCGCGAAGCGGCGACGCCGCCAAGCTCGATGTTGTGACGCACCGACAGCTCACCGAAGATGTTGCGGCCCTGCGGGATGTAGCAGATGCCGGCGCCGAGCAGCGCGCGCTGGCTCAAGCCGGTGACGTCGCGGCCCTTGAAGACCACCTTGCCTTCGCGCAGCTTGAGCAGGCCGAAGATCGCCTTGAACACGGTCGACTTGCCGGCGCCGTTCGGACCGATGACGGTGGTGATCGAGCCCGCCGGCACCGAGAAGGTCGTGCCGTTGAGGATCGTCATCTTGCCGTAGCCGCCGACGAGGTTCTGGACATCGAGAATGGGATCGCTCATCGCCGGCTCCCTCAGTGTCCGAGATAGGCTTCGATCACGGCCGGGTTGGCCCTGATCTCGTCGGGTTTGCCGATCGCAAGCACCTTGCCTTCCGCCATCACCATCACGCGCGAGCACAGCGACATCACAAACTCCATGTTGTGCTCGATCACGACGAAGGTGGCGCGGCGCTCGCGATTGATCGCGATCAGCCGCTCCTTGAGGTCGCCCAGCATGGTCGGGTTGACGCCGCCTGCAGGCTCGTCGAGCAGCACCAGCCGCGGGCCGCCCATGAACGCCATGGCCGCATCGAGCAGCTTCTGCTGGCCATAGGACAAGCCACCGGCCGGCTCGTTGGCGAGGTGCTCCAGCTTGAAGAAGCCGATCATCTGATCGGCGGTCGTGGTCAGGCCGGCATCCGACGGACCGAACAGGCGCGACAGCATGCTGCCGCGATGCTCCTGTCCCGCAAGGATCAGATTGTCGCGCACCGACAGTTTCGGGAACACCTGCAGCAACTGAAACGTGCGGCTGACGCCGAGCCGGTTCAGCTCCGCCGGACGCTGTCCAGTGACGAGCTTGCCGTCGACCCTGACCTCGCCGGCACTCGGCACCAGCTGGCCGAGGATACAGTTGAACAGGGTCGACTTGCCGCAGCCGTTGGGGCCGATCAGGCCGAGGATCTCGCCCTCGTGCACGTCGAAGCTGACGCCGTTGACGGCGGTGATGCCGCCGAAGCTCTTCTTGACGTCGCGTACGTCGAGGACTGCGGTCATCGCGCGGCCTCCAGCTTGGATTGGGCCGCGGCCCGCAGCGCGGAGGCAGCCTGGGTTCGCCGTGAGCTGAGATAGCGATCGATAATGCCAAGGATGCCGGTGGGCGAGTAGATCAGCAGCAGGATGACCGCCACGGCATAGAGCATCAAATAGTAGCCCTCGGCGAAGCGCAGCCACTCCGGCAGCAGCACCGCGATCATGGCGCCCAGGAACGGCCCGAGCATGAAGCCAGCGCCGCCGACGATCACCATCATCAGGAGGTCGAGCGAAAGCTGCAGGTTGAACGGCACCGGGTCGACATATTGCGTCAGCGGCGCATAGAGCACGCCGGCAATGCCGCCGAGCACGGAGCCGATCGCGAACGCCATCAGCGTGTAGCGCCTGGTATCGATGCCGAGCGATTGCGCCCGGATCGGATTTTCGCGCAGCGCCATGAAGGCGCGGCCCCAGGGCGAGCGGATCAGCCACCACATCGCGAGCGTCACGAGGCCGAGGGAGCCGAGACAGAGATAGTAGAACGGCAGCGGCTTGCGGGTCGGGTAGCCGAAGATCTCGGGGCGCGGAATGTTGCTGATGCCGTAGATCCCGTTGGTGAGCCAGCTCTCGTTACGGAACACGAGGAACGCCAGCGTCGAAAACGCGAGCGTGACGAAGGCGAGGTAGTGATGCTGCACGCGCAGCGCCGGATAGCCGAGGAGCCAGCCGACGATGAAGCAGATCACGATGACGAGGCCGAGCGCGGCAATCAGCGGCCAGCCATGCGTGGTCAGGATCGCCGCCCCATAGGCGCCAATGCCGACGAAGGCGCCCTGCGCCAGCGACACCTGCCCGGCGTAGCCAAGCGTGAGGTTCAATCCCATCGCGGCGATGGTCATCACGGCCCACTGGCTCAGGATGTACAGGCCGTAGCGGTTGAAGTTCATCGGGATGATGATCAGACCCGCAATGACCACGACGGCCAGCGCGACGAGAAGCAGTTTGCTGTGCTTGCTCATACCGTACGCTCCTCGGCGCGTCCGAGCAGGCCCTGCGGCCGGAACAGGATGACAAGGATCAGCAGCACCATCGGAACGGCGGCGCGATACTGAGTGGAGACGTAGGCGGCAGCGAGGTTGTCGACGACGCCGATCAGGAGACCGCCGGCAATGGCGCCGCGCACCTGGTTGAAGCCGCCAACGATCGCGGCGATGAACGCCGCCTGCCCGAGCACCTCACCGCTGGAAAACTTCGCGAGATAGATCGGCGTGATCAGCAGCGAGGCCAGCGCGACCAGCACGGCATTGATCAGGAAGGTCAGGAGGATCATACGCTCGACGGGCACGCCGATGATGCGCGCCACTGTGGGATTCTGCGCGGCCGCCTGCATCTGATGGCCGAGCGAGGTGCGGTTCAACAGCGTGGTCAATCCGACGACCGCGAGGATCGCGACTGCGAGCACGCCGAGGCTCTGCAGCGAAATCGCCCGGCCCAGGACGGTGACGTCACCTACCGGCACGATCGAAGGGAAAGGCGAGGCCTCGGCGCTGAAGAACTGCTTCACCGCCTCCTTGATCCCGACCGCCAGCGCCATGGTGGCGATCGCCAGCGGCAGCACGCCATGCCGCAGCATCGGATCGACCAGCAGCATCTTGAAGGCGAGACCGAGCAGCAGTGCCGACAACAGGATGCCGACGAGAACCGCGAGCCAGAACGGCGCGCCGAGATGCATCACCGCGAGCATCAGGAAGGCCGGCAGCATCACGAACTCGCCCTGGGCGAAGTTGATGGTCTGCGAGGTCTGCCACAGCAAGGTGAAGCCGACGGCAACGAGCGCGTAGATGGCGCCGGTGGCGAGACCCGCCACGATCAGGTCGAGCAGATTGGACATCGTTTCCCCCTAAGCCTTTGGGTGACGGCGGCACTGGCGTCCCCTCCGGCGCCGCCGGTCGACCGTTGTCCTCAGTTGAGCTTCGGCAGCACCTGCTTCACGACCTGCTTGCCTTCGACCACCTCGACCAGGAAGCCCTGGCGATCGATGTCGCCGTTCTGGTCGAACGTGACATCCATCAGGATATTCGGCTCGGTCGAGGTCTTGATGGTCAGGCCGTGCAGCGTGTCGGCGAAGGCCTTGGAATCCACCTTGCCCATCTTCTCGGTCGTGGCCTTGACCATGTAGATCGCGAGATAGCCCTTGAGGCCGTTGTGATCCGGCACGTAGTTGTACTTCTTCACGAAGCGGTCGCGGAACGCCTTGATGGCCTCGATCGGTGCGTCGGTGGTGAGACCGACATGGCCGCGGGCGCCGTTGGCGGCATCGCCGGCGAGCTCGATCACCTTCTGGCCGACCAGCGTGGTCTCGCCGATCAGCGGCGCGGTCACGCCCTGGCGCTTGATCTCCTTGAGGATGCGCGCGCTCTCTTCCTCGTTGACATAGATGAAGACCGCATCCGGCGCCGCCGCCTTGATCTTGCTGACGTCGGCGGCGAAGTCGGCCTGGCCGGCTTCGGTCGAGAGGTCGGCCGCGACCTTGATGCCGAGACGGTTGAACTCCTTGGTGATGACGTCGCGACCGCCGCGGCCGAAATCATTGTTGACCCAGACCACCGCGACCGACTTCGCCTTCAGCTCATCGTTGATGTACTTCGCGACCTTCGGCATCGACGATTGCTGGCCGAACGAGGTGCGGAACAGGAACTTGTTGCCGGCCTGCGTGAGCTCGGCCGCTTCGCCGCCCATGATCTGGGTGATGCCGGCCTCGGCCGCCAGCGGCGCCGTCACCTTCACCGAGCCGGAATAGCCGGGCCCGAGCAGCACGTAGGGCTCGCCATCGAGCGCCTTCTGCACCTGCGCACGCGCAACGCCGGGGTTCGACTGCGAGTCGGCATGGCTGACCTCGATCTTGCGGCCGAGGATGCCGCCCTTGGCGTTGATTTCCTCGACGGCGAGATCGATGCCGTTCTTCCAGTTGTTGCCGACGGTAGCGCCACCGCCTGAGAGCTCGGCGACATTGGCGATCTTGATGGGGGCGCCGGATTGCGCGAAGGCGGCTCCGGACAGCAGCACGGCTGAGCACAGGCCAGCCAGGGTGATCGATCTCACGTTGTTTCCTCCTCTGTTTCCAAACGCTTGTTTGCGTTTCTTGCTTGAACGACTAGTCCGGCGCGTATTGGCCGGTTTGGTCAGGCGGCGTCAACCGCCGGATATCTCTCCGCCATATGGTTGTCGAACGCCGCGCCCATCGCCTCGGTCGAGGGCACGAGCCCCGTGAACAGCTCGAACGCGTCCGCCGCCTGATAGATCGCGAGCTCGCGCCCGAGCAGGACGTGGGCGCCCCGGGCCTTGGCGGCTTTCAGGAGTGGCGTCCACAGCGGCGAATAGACGGCGTCCGCGACCCAGAGATCGGCGCGCAGCAAGTGTTCCGGCACCGGCGTACCGCGGTTCGGCAGCATCCCGATCGGTGTGCCGTTGACGACGCCCACCACCCCCTGCAGCGCCTCTTCGACGCTATCGGCCACCGTGATGGATTTGCCGCCCGGAAGCAGGTTCGCCAGCTTCTCCGCACGCGCACGCTCGGTGTCGTAGATGTGCAAGCCTGCGACGTCGAGGTTCGCAAGCGCGAACGCAATCGCTTTACCAACCCCGCCGGCCCCAATCAGCGCCACGACGCCGCGACCGGTCCGGCTGACCAGCGGCGCCACTGCCCGCTCGAAGCCGGTGGTATCGGTATTGTGGCCGATCAGCCGGCCATCGCGCACGACGACGGTATTGACGGCGCCCATCGCCGCCGCCTTCGGCGCGAGTTCGTCGAGCAGTTCGACCACAGCTTCCTTGTAGGGATAGGTCACATTGACCCCGGCAAAGCCGAGCCGGCGCACGCCTTCAAGCAGCGTCGCCAGACCCGCGCGATCGGCACCGGCCACCTCGATCAGCTGGTAATGGCAGCGGACGCCGAGCGCCGCCGCAGCATATTCGTGCATCGCGGGAGACGCCGAATGCGCGATCGGCGCACCGATCAAGCCGGTTAGGAATTTGCGGGCTTTGAGCGCGGAAAGATCGGGCACGTTCGCTTTTGTCTCTTGCTGCTGTGACGTGCGAGCGTCGCACGCGCGGA
This sequence comes from Bradyrhizobium sp. SZCCHNRI3043, assembly GCF_032377735.1. NCBI lineage: Bacteria > Pseudomonadati > Pseudomonadota > Alphaproteobacteria > Hyphomicrobiales > Nitrobacteraceae > Bradyrhizobium > Bradyrhizobium sp. SZCCHNRI3043. Next base: position 802,678 of record NZ_JAUHID010000001.1, on the reverse strand, counting down.
TTTCGATGCAGACGATAGCGCGTTCGCTCGCTAACACAATTACTCAAATATCGGCTGAACCTAACATCATGTTATTTTTTGCCGCCGCCGGATTTCGCCGGTTTGGCCACCTGACGTCGGCCGGGCTCCAGCGCGCGCATCTCCGCGCGCAGGCAGTCGATGAAGTGTTCGGCGTAGAGCGACAGCGGCGTGCCGCGCTTGACGGCGATGTAGGTGTCGAACCGCGTGGGCTCGGCAATCTTGATCAACTCGATGCCGGGATAGCCGCCATGCGCGACCGTGAACTGGTCGATCACCGCGATGCCGAGCCCGGCCTTCACCAGCGCGCAGACCGTGGTGCCGAAGCGCGCCTTGATCGAGATGTTGTAGCTGAGTTTGTTGCGCGCGAAGATCTCCGCCATGATCCGGCCGTAGGGGTCGTTGGGATCGATGCCGATCAGCGGATAGCGCGTCATCTCGGCAGCCGACACCTGCTTGCGGCCGGCGAGCTCGTGTCCCGGCGGCACGATGCAGAACAATTCGCCTGAGGCCAGCGGCAGGAATTCGAGCCCGGAATGATCGAGTCGGTAGCTCATCGCCACGCACTCGCCCTTGCCCAGCATCAGATAGTCGATCGCTTCCTCGATCTTGAGAATGTTGATGTCGATGCCGAGATCGGGATAGCGGCGGCGGACGCGCTCGATCGCGCGCGGCACCATCACCTGGGAAATGCTGGGCACCGAGCCGACGCGCAGTTCCGACAGCGCGCCGCGGCCGATGTTGGAGATGATGTAGCTGAGATCGTCGACCTTCTCGTAGACGCTGTTGATCTGCTCGAAGATGTTCTGCGCCTCGGGGGTCGGGAAATAGCGGCCGTTCTGGCGCTGGAAGAAACGGATGCCGAGCGAGCGCTCGGTGTATTTCACCAGACGGCTGACGCCCGGTGCCGACACCTTCAGCAGGCGCGCGGCGCCGTTGATGGTGCCCGTCACCATGACCGCGCGAATGACCTCGACCTGTCGCAACGTCATCATCGGCGCGGTCCCCGCACGCCGTCAGCCGGCATCATGGACTGCCCGGCGGCGTCAGCACGACCGGCGGACGCGGCACGGGCCTGGGGCGCGGCGGCAGCGCACCCGGCGCGGGCTTGATCTCGACCGGCGGCGGCAAGGGCGCGACCTGCGGCTGGCTCGATGCCACCGGTGCCGCCGGCTGAGGCGCGGGAGCGGAGAGCGGCGGGGTCAGCGGCGGCACGACGGCGCGGGGACCGCCGAGCTTGGCGCGCGGCTCACGCCGCGGATCACGCCCGGGCAGCGGCACGTCGGCCGCGCTCGGCGCGGCCGGGCCAGCCTCGGGTACACCGGGCAGCGACGCGGTGGACGACGGATAGGCCGGCGGCACCTCGCCGCGCGCGATCGCATCCAGACGCCGCGTTTCGCGATCGATCGCACGCACCGCGAGCCACGACGACAGCGAGGTGACGTCGACCGCGCGCGTCAGCGCCCCGGACGTGCCGATCACGAACAGCTGGATCTCGGGACGGCTGTTGGCGTTGCCGACGGTGTTCGCGCTCAGGCTGGCGCGAATGTCGGCCTGGTCGGCAGGAATGTCGAAGCCACCGGACACGACGGCGCGGGCGCCCTGCGCTTCGAGCGTGGTGGCGCCGACACGCAGCCGGCCATCGCGGATGATGAAGGGGATCTGAGCAGACGCGACCGGCAACGTCCCCGATGTCAGCACCGGCTCGATCACCTGCCGCAACTTGCCGTCGTCGCTCACCTGGCCTGCGTCGGCCGCGCGCAACGCCGCATCGAACGCCCGCGGGTCGAGATTGGGGAGCGCCGCATTGTCGAGCGTCACCGTGCCATTGCCCGAGAGCGCGTTGACCAGTGCCTGCACGCTGCGCCCTTCGGCGGCGAGCGTCATCTGCGCCGAAACCTTGCCGGCCGGCATCTTCAGGCTGTGATAGCGCAGCGCGTTGCCGTCGATGCCGGCGAGCTCGACGCGGCCGTTCAGGACGAGACCATTCGCGTTGGAGCGCGCATCGACGGTCGCGGTGACGTCGCCGCCGCCGAGCTTGCCCTTGACGTTCTCGATGGTCAGCGACTGGCCGTCGCTCTTGATGGCGCCACCCAGCGGACGCAGATCCGTGCCGTTCAGAATGGCGCCGCTGAGGGCCTGGAACGAGACCCGCCCGCGCCATCCCTTCAAGAGACCTGCGCCGAGAGGCTCGGCCTGCTCACGCCCGGCTGCGCCGACCAGCACCGAGAACACTTGCGGCACGTCGAGCGCGTCCAGCCCGAGCTCACCATCGATCTGCTTGTCCTCGTCGAGCACCAGGGCGAGCCGGCCGCGCAGCCGCGATCCACCGACCGTGCTGTCGATGTCGTCGAGCGTCACGCGATTGTTGGAAAGACCGAGACGGCAGAACAGGCGGATGTTCTGCGCCGCCGGATCCTGCGGCTTCAATCCGAACAACGGCGACAGATTGGCGCTGCGCAGGCGCAGATTGACGTTGGCCTTGGCGGTGTCCCCCCAGGGATCGACGGAGCCTTGCGCATCGCCATCGAGCCCGGCGCCGGACAGCTTCGCATTCACCCGCAGCGGCGTGCGCCAGCTGCCGGTCACGCTGGCGTCGAACTGGGCCGGACCGTTGCCGGCCGCCGCGACGCGATCGAGCCCGAGCAGCGCCAGCACGACATTGCCCTGCTCGGCCGCGACGCGGCTCTCGATCCCAAGCTCGGTTCGATCGATCGCGTCGACCTCGAAGCTGCGCAGCGCCGCCGCCGACGGTTTGGCCGTCAGCGTCGCCGAGCCCTTGAGTTGCGGCGCATCGAGATCGAGCACCGCCTTGGCCTGGCTGCGGTCGGCATTGGCAGGATCCTTGGCGAGATCGAGCGTGAGCTTCAACCGGGCAGCGCCGGCAGGCGTGCCGAGTGCATCGAAGCGCGCGGCGATCTGCGGCGCGAACGGCTGCACCAGCGCCGTGATCTCCTTGAGCGAGCCGGCCATCGAGGTCACGACCAGCCGCCCGGTCGCGTCGGCGCGATCGAAACGGCCGGAGCCCTCGCTCGTCACGCCGCCGCTCTGGCCAAACTTGATCTGGTCGATGGCGATGGTCTTGGGATCGTAGGAAAAGCGCGCGGTGAGCGGACGCAGCTCCTGGCCGCTGAGCTTGGCGCGGCCGACGTCGAGCGCCACGGTGGCCTCGGCGGGCCACTCGCCGGTGACGCCGACCAGCGACCGGGTCACGGCCATCGCCGCGTCGAGGTCGAGCCGGTCGCCCTTCAGCACCGCTTCGAAACGCGAGCCCGGCCCGGCCGACCGGTTGACGAGAGCGACGCGTCCATCGACGGAGCCGCCGTCGATATCGGCCTTGAGGCTGTCGATCGCGATCCGCTCCGGCGCCACGTTGAGGTCGCCGCGCAGCCGCAGCGGACGCTGGGTGCGGTAGCTGCTGTCGCTGCGGCCCTGCAGCCAGGCCACCAGCGTATCGGGCTCCGACGATTCGAGATCGAGCGCGCCGGTGAAGCCCGATGTCACCGAGGTCGAGATGCCGATGGTCCGGAAGGTCAGCCGCGTCGAACCGGGCGCGCGCAGATCGACCTTCTCGAGGCTCCATGCCGACGGCTCGTTGTGCAGGTCGGCGGTGAAGTTCTGCACCGGGCGGCCGGAGAGCATGATCTGCTCGGTCGCGAACTGCACGTTGGCCGGCATCGGCAAGGTCGGCAGTTGTGCAATCCAGTTGCGCAGCGCCGGCAGCACCAGCGCGGGCGCAATCGCCCGCCGGTCCTTGACGTCGTCACCGCCGGCCAGGAGCTTGTCGGCATCGAGCTGGCGTGCGGACAGTGAGGCTTTCAGCACGGGGGCGGCGCCGAAACGGACGTCGCCGCTGCCCGCGAATTTCAGTGAGCGATCCTCCTGGCCGAAGCTGACCTCGATCTGGTCGAGCTTGGCCGTCGCCTGGTCGCCGACGATCTTGGTGGCGATGCGCCAAGGCGTCGCGCCGGCCTGGTTCAGCGGACGGGTCTTGGCCTGTTGGACCTGCTTTGCGGACGGCTCCTTCGCAGACTGGGCGGGCTTGTCGTTGTCGGCGCCCTGCTCTTTCGGGGGCGACGACAGCGTCAGCGCGCCTTCGAACTTCGGCGAGCGGTTGGGAAAGCTGATGAGGCCTTCGATGTCGGCCATCACGGGACGCTCGCCCGGGTCGATGTTGAGGTGGACGCGCAGGCCGTTGGAGTCCTTGTCCTGGCTCGACGACACCCGGAACGGGTAGCGGCCGCCGCGGATCGACACGGCGCCGTCGCCGCGCAGGGAGCCAGCCAGCGAGCGCACGTCGCCGGAGAAGACGATGTCGGTCAGCTCCAGCGTCGAGCGGCTGGCTGCGTCGTGCAGGGCGACGCGGCCGGTGAGATTGAACCGGTCGATCGCGAGCGCGGCCAGATTGAAGCGGCCGGAGGCAGCCGGCAGGTCGACCAGGCCCTTGGCATCGAGGCCGAGATCGGCGGCCATGCCGCCGATGGTGAGTTCGTTCGCCCGCCATTCCCCGCGCATCAGATCGCCAAGGCTGAACTCGACGTCAAGCTTGTCGGCGCGCAGCTTGCCGAGGTGGTTGGCGCCGCCGAACGTGACCTGGCGCAGCCTTAAGGTCGGCGTCGGTAACAGCCGTGCATCCAGCGCACCGGCGACCCGCACGGGCACACCGATGACCTGGCTCGCCTCGGCCTCGAACTGCGGCCGGAACTGGTTCCAGTCGACGAAGTACGGGCCGATCAGCGCAGCAAGGAGCGCAAGGATGAAGGCAATCGCCAAGCCGAGCAGGGTCGTCTGCACGGGGTCTCCCTCGAAGGACAACGCTCCGGTGTCCCAACCTTAAAACCAATGCGGCCGCGGCCCACTGGCATCGATACCGGAGCGCTGCATCATATAGGATTAAGTATGGCGAAGTCACAGCGCTGTCGGTCTTTCCGGGGGCGTTGCACAACTCCGTTAACGAAGATGGTTACCAGTGGGCCGGCAGCCGCTTGAGGCCGCGCAGCACGAAGGTCGGCCGCCATTCCGGGTTGTCCGGATCGTCCAGCTTCAGCTCCGGCAGCCGCCGCAGCAGGGTTCCGATCGCGATCTCGGCCTCGATCCGGGCAAGCTGCGCGCCCAGGCAATGGTGGATGCCGCCGCCGAACGACAGCGGCTTCACGTTTGGCCTGGTGATATCGAGCTGTTCCGGATTGTCCGGATACACGGCGGGATCGCGGTTGGCCGAGCCGAGCAGGCACAGCACGCTCTCGCCCGCAGGAATCCGCCGGCCGCCGAGATCCTCGATATCCTCGAGCGCGACCCGCCCGGTGAGCTGCACCGAGGAATCGTAGCGCAGGAACTCCTCGATCGCGTTGGTGATCAGCTCCGGCCGCGCCTTCAAGAGCGCCAGCTGCTCCGGGTTGCGGTGCAGTGCCAGCAGGCCGTTGCCGATCAGGTTGACCGTGGTCTCGTGCCCCGCGCCGAACAGCAGGATGATGTTGGCGGTGAGCTCCTCATGGCTGAGCTTGGCGCCATCCTCCTCGGCCTGCAGCAGCTGCGTCGTCAGATCGTCGCCGGGATGTTTCCGGCGCAACTCGAACAGGTGCTGGAAATACGCCTTGGACACGGCGTTGCCGGCATTGCCCTCGGCGATCTCGGCCTTCGACAGCGGCACCGGCTCGAGTAGTCGGCCGCCCTCGCGCGAGCTCTTGTAGAACGCCTCGCGATGCTCCTCGGGAATGCCGAGCATGTCGCAGATCACGGTGACGGGCAGCTTGAACGCGAAGTCCTCGATCAGGTCCATCCGGCCCTGCGGGATCACCTGATCGAGCGTGCGGTCGACGATCTCCTGGATGCGCGGCCGCATGTCCTCGACGCGCCGCGCGGTGAACGCCTTCACGACCAGGCCGCGCAACCGGGTGTGGTCCGGCGGGTCCTGCTGCAGCATCCAATGCCGCATGCTCTGGAACACCGGCTCCTGCATGATGTCGGGACCGTAGCGCCGGATCGAACGCGCGACGAAGTCCTTGCCGAAGCGCTTGTCGCGCAGCACCAGGCTCGATTCCGCGTGCCGGCTGGCGAGGAACGCGCCGAACGGCGTCACATGCATCGGATCGTTGTCGCGCAGTTGCGCATAGAAGGGATAGGGGTCGCGGATGAACTCCGGCGACAGCGGATTGAACAGCGGCGCAGCCTTGGCGGCCTGGACATGCTCGTTCATGTGGTCCCTCCCTTGGATTGGCCGATTAGCTCACGGCCGCGCGGCGATGGCAAGTCGGCCGGATCACACATCACGCCGTGGCCCCTGCCGTCCTTAACCTGTGCAATTGGCCGGCGACGAGGCGGACCCTGCGGGGTGCCGCGATCCAGATCGCCGCCGCCGAGACGAAGGCGCCGAGGAAGGCGATCACGAAGCCCGGCGTGTAGCTCAGGGTGTAGTCATAGAGCACGCCGGTCACCCACGGCCCTGCTGCGCCGCCGCACAGCCCGATCAGCATCAGCGTTCCGAAGATGCTGCCGAAATGCGCGCCCTGGAATATTTCCAGCGCGACCGCGCCCATCACCGAGGTCAGGCCGTAACCAAGCGCGCCCTGCGTCGCCACCATGACGTAGATCAGCACCAGCGACGGCGCGGCCTTGAGCGCGATCAGCGCGGCGAAGCAGATCGCGAAGCCGAGACAGCCTAATCCCCACACCGCCTCGCGCCCCAGACGATCCGACAAATGGCCGAGCGCGATCTGGCCGGGAATCCCGAGCAGGCTGACGGCCCCGAGCGCCCACACCGCGACGCTCGAGCTGAAGCCGATCTCGAGCAGGTATTTCGTCTGGTGCACCTGCACCGCGTACCAGACGTAGAGCCCGAAGAAATAGCCGAGCGCGAGCCACCAGAACCGGCCCGTGCGCAGCGCGCGCGACAATGTCCAGTCGGTGCCGGCCCAGGCGGCATCGACGATGTTGGAGACCGGTTTGACCGCATGGGCGAGCGGCGCGACGTCGCCGTCGGGACGCAGGCCGATCTCCTCCGGCTTCTTGCGCAGCAGCAGATTGATCGGCGCCAGCACGACCAGCACGACGATGCCCATCGCGGTGCAGGCCGTGCGCCAGTTGGTCTGCGCGATCATGTGCTGCACCCACGGCAACAGCGTCATCGAGCCGACGCCGACGCCGGCGAAGGCGATGCCGATCGCCAGCCCGCGGCGGCGAATGAACCAGTTCGGCAGGAACAAGGACTGGCCGGAATAGCCAAGGCAGACGCTGCCGGCGCCGACCATCACGCCGATGGTCAGGTACAGATGCCAGGGCTGCGTGGTCAGCGGCGCGAGCAGGAGACCGCCGGCCATCAGCGCGACGCCGAGTTCCATGACGGCCCGCGGGCCGGTGCGATCCATCAGCCGTCCGATCAGCGGACTGACGATGCCGGAGGCAACGAAGCCGAACGAGAACGCCCCGGCGGTGACGCCGCGGTCCCAGCCGAATTCGGCGAGGATCGGCGGATAGAACAGCGAGAACGCGGTGCGCGCATTGACCCCGATCGCCATCGTCACGAAGGTCACGGCGACGATGACCCAGCCATAATAGAACGGCAGGCGCATTGTTGTTTCACTCCCTGGTGCATCCTTCGCATCATCTGCATGCGGAGGGGTCAAGGATTTTCTACGCGGGCGACGGCGGTGTCAGTTACCTGCGAGGTCATGTGTGCGGTGCACCTTTGGGAACGCTGGCCTCTCCTCCGTCATTGCGAGCGCAGCGAAGCAATCCAGGGCTGTGGACGGGACTCTGGACTGCTTCGCTGTGCTCGCAATGACGACGCTGAGATATCTCGCGGTCATCGACCGGACCGACGCGCGTCTACAATTCCGCGGCATGACATGCCCGGGCTATGCAAGGTCCGCTCACCCTCATCGAACAGGAGGGCGCAGGGAAGGCCGGGCGCTGGCCGCGCCCGTGGCCCGCCTGCTCAAAAAAATGCAGGCGGCAGGTACCACAGGTTCAGCCGAGATCACCCGGCCCTCCCTGCGCGATGGGCTTCACGCTTATATGCAGGCTTCCTGGCGCTCGGCTTGTTGGCCGCCATGCGCGACAACGCGTTTCTCGCGTTGCGCGGTGATACCAGCGTCGAGGTATCAGAACCCTGCAACTTCACGTCCGCGAGAGCTTCGTTCGTCCGCACATCGAAAAAGGACATGCTGCGAGTTCTCGCGGCCACCGCTCCCCGCCTCGCGTGTCGTGACGATCGCGCGCAACGCCCCTCCGCAAGTGAGGCGGGATGCGCGGAAGGATCGCGGTGATTTGCCCGACGACACAAGCGAAATCGTCTGCGACATAGTAACCCGTCGGGCAAAAAACTCTACTGCCCCTACGGATCGAGGTCGCTGAAGCATCGAGCGCCGCTTCATCGTCAACGGAAGGTGCATAATCTTAGTCTGGAATACTAGCAATCTGAACCTGCAGCAGCCGATTCAAGTAATCTTTCATGTTAGCTAATTCTCTTGAAGCCGGGTCGGCAGCAGCGGCTTGGTCTGCAATACGGATGGCTGCTTCATACTCCGTTCGGGTGAGCATGATTTGATCTATTACGGTGGTCGTGCCAGGCAAGATAACGCCTAATCGCGCGTTCAAACACGCATAGCTAAAAGCGCGCGCCGTACGCCCATTTCCGTTTCTGAACGGATGGACCCAGTTTATGCGCCAAAGAGCAAAAGCAGCGGCGTCAAGAGCGTCTCCGTCGCGCCAAATTCTTTGAAGCTCTTCAAAAAACTCCGTCATCAGTTGCGGGACTTGCTCCCAAGGTGGAGCTTGGTAGATCACTTCACCCGTCTGCAAATTTGCCACCTGGACTGCCACGTCCCGGTATTCGCCAGGCCGATTCAGTAGGAACAACGTTCCACACCTATGTAGCTCTCGGAGAGCCATCTCGCTGGGTGCCCATGGCAGTCTATCCGGTTGATTGAAGTGGATAAGGAAGGTCACCAGTGCCTCAAGCAAGTTGATGCTGTTGGCGGCGTTAAGTTGTTCAATGTGATGGGCCGAAGGGCCGTTTATCAGTTCCCAATTACTATCGAGCATTGTTCCGCCCAAATAAAAAAGCCCAGCTACAGCTGGGCAGTTCTATTAGCGGTTGTCTGTCGCCTAGTGTCAACCAGCTTTCTTTTCGACCGTTTCGCGTCCCTCGTTTTGGTCGAGAAAGCTCGAGACCTCATCCCGGGTCAATGTTGAATTCTTCGAACGAAGACCCATGATCAAGCTGACCCTCTGGGCTTTACGCTCAGCGGGGCTAACACGATGATTCTTCGCTTTTTCAGCAATCTGTTCCAGTGTCAAAGTGGCCATGGCAACTCCCCGTGGGGCGGCCCCAGCATGATGCTGTTGAATTTCCAACATTTTATTACGAATATGGTTCCAGGGCCGCCTGAGTTCCGCATCATATGCATATTCGGGGTTGTGCGGACAAGTCCGTACCTAGCCCGTACTTTGCTTTTAAGCTTTGGGCGTGGCCAAAATACAGCGGCGGCGCTTGGCATTCGGTCGAATCGACAGATCCCGCTGGTTCGGGCGATTTCGATAGACGCGTGGGTGTCCCTACTGGCTGAGAATGCCATGAAAAGCATACACGTCCATGCGCAGCACGCCGTAGTTCGCGCTGTTGTGCAGGCGCTCCACGCGGGCGCCCTCGCCGGCGGCGCCGAGCGCGGCGAACAGCGGCAGGAAGTGCTCGTCGGTCGGATGGTTGTCGCGCGCATGCGGGGCGAGACGGCGGTAGTCGACGAGATCGTCGACGCGGCCCTCGATCGCGGCCTGGTGCACCCAGTCGGCGAAGTCGACCACCCAGGACGGCGCGGGATCGTCGATGTCGAGCCGGCGCTTGCGGAACTCGCCGAGATTGTGGGTGAAGCTGCCGCTGCCGATGATCAGCACGCCCTCCTCGCACAGCGGCGCCAGCGCACGGCCGAGCGCGAGATGATGCGCAGGGCCCCGCTCGGTCTGGATCGAGAGCTGCAGCACCGGAATATCGGCCTGCGGATACATCAGGAGCAGCGGCACCCAGGCGCCGTGATCGAGGCCGCGCGCGCGGTCGATGCCGACCGGCAGGCCGGCCGCCTGCAACCGCGCCGCCACGGCGTGCGCGAGATCGGGCGCGCCCGGCGCGGGATAGCGCAACTGATAGAGCTCGCGCGGAAAGCCGTAGAAGTCGTAGATGGTCTCGTTGACGGCGACCGCATTGACGGCGGGGATGTCGGTCTCCCAATGCGCCGAGATCACCAGGATCGCCTTCGGCCGCGGCAGACTGCCGCCGAGGCCGACGAGGAAGTCGCGGGCGGCCGAATCCGTGAGCGGCAGCATCGGCGAGCCGTGCGACAGGAAGATGCTGGGCAGGGTCATGTCATGGCTCCTCGTTCTCTAGACGGATGTTCAGCTGCCAACCCAACCCACAGCTGTCGTCCCTGCGAAAGCAGGGACCCATACCGCGTGATCGGCATTTGAGGCAGGCTGCGCGTCGACCAGCGTGCTCAACCCAAGTCCGCTTGTGGTTATGGGTCCCCGCGTTCGCGGGGACGACACTGAGATTGTCGCGGCAGTCAACCAACCATGACGATCAATGCGCGTTGCGCAACTGCCCGCCGGCAAGACCGCTGCGAAGGCTGCCCAGCGCATAGGCGCCGTCGCCGAGCAGGGCCTGGATCACCAGCGTGACGGCCCAGAACGCCGGATACTCCCAGCCGCCCTTCGGATTGTTGAAGAAGAACCCCGCGGAGCCATGGACGGTGAAGATGGCGCCGAGCAGGATCGGCACGGCGGCGAGCGCCACCCAGCGGGTGTAGACGCCGAGGATCAGCGCGATGCCGGCGAGGATCTCGGCCGTGATGACGAGGTAGGCGAGCTCGGGCGGCAGGCCGATGCTGCCGAAGAATTTTGCAGTGCCGGCTGGGCTGAACACGAACAGCTTGAGGCTGGCATGGGCCAGGAACAAGCCACCCAGCGTCAGGCGAAGCAGCAGGGCGGCGTAGGCTGCAGTGCGCGAATCGATCATCTCGGGCTCCCAATGGATAGTGCCGAGACATAGATCATTCCCTGGGAGACGATAATCTGGCCGCCAGGAAAGACAGCTCAAACCATTGAGGTGAGGTGGCAGGCGGTTCGTCGTGGACGTACCGCCTTACGCACCGACGCCACGGCGCCTCGAATGCCGACGCCCCGTTCGTCCACCGTTGCATGACGCCGACATGCCTCCGGAAACCGGGGGCACATGCCGCCGCTCCCGATCAGAACCGGTAGCTCGCGCCAACGCGGATCAGGTGGAGTTCGTTCTTGAAGTCGGCACGGTTGCCGTCGCGATTGAACAGCGTCACGTTGCCGTAGTCGGTGTAGACATATTCACCGCGTCCGACCCAGTTGCTGGTGAAGGCGTATTCGACACCGACGCCTGTCGTGAGGCCGGCCTTCACCTGATCCTCCCACACCACCTGCTCGCCGGCGTTGCGGCCCTTTTGGATATTGTTGGTCAAGTTGGCGATGCCGACACCGAGCGTGCCGAAGACCAGCAAGCGGTCGAACGCATAGCCGGCGCGCGCGCGGACCGAGCCGAACATGCCGTATTTGGCGTAGGACGAATCGTTGTCGAAGATGTCGTTGCTCTGCGACGCGGTGGACCGGCCGAGATCGACCTCGGCGCCGACCACGAAGCGATTGGCGAACTGATAATTGTAGCCGCCATAGAGGCCGAAGGCCACGCCATCAGCGCCCTCCTCGGCATGGCCGTGATTGTTGTTGCGATAGAAGTCGATGGTCCACAGCCCGTGCGCGCCCCCGGCGAATGCGCCGGCATAGAAGCCGGTCCAATTGTAGTACGGGGCATCGTAGACTGCTACGGGCCGCTGGACCCTGAAATCTCCTGCCTGCGCGACCGTGCCGGCAAGCAGGACGCCACAGGCGGCAACAGCAAGAGTGTACACTGCTTTCATCAACCCATCCTCACAAACTCAATACATGTGCAAGCGAGTGCATCCCCAGAAGGCGCTCGCGCGGGGCGGAAACTGAAAACGAAGTCGGGCACCAAGTTGACCCGCTTTGGGTCAGGAAGTGATCAAATGCGGCATTGTTCGGGACTGCACTGTGGCGCGGCAACTGATACCGGCGAGAACCCGAATTTGTTGCGACATCTTTTCACTTGCAGTGCGATGACGCGAAGGCAGCGCGACTGATTCGCGCCATCGTTATGACGGACGCCCACCCCCGCCCCCGTCCGCAAGAGTGATGATTCCCCGCACCTCACGAGTCTGCTAGCGAGACACCTCACACCCGGCGAGTGAGGCTGAATGCTGGACCGTCTGACTGGACTGGAAGTGATGTCGCGGATCGCCAGTTCTGGCAGCCTGTCGGCGGCCGCGCGTGCGCTTGGCATGTCGCCAACGATGGTCACGAAACATCTGGCAGCGCTGGAGACGCGACTCGGCACCAAGCTGTTTCACCGCACCACGCGCCGGCTGACCATCACCGAGGCCGGACGCCGCTATCTCGACCTTGCCGAGCGGGTGCTCGGCGATTTCGAGGCGGCCGAGAGCGCGATCGCGGCCGACCGGGTCGAGCCGCGCGGCCTGTTGCGGCTCAATGTCCCGCTCGCCTTCGGCACGCGCCAGATCGCGCCGCTGCTTGCAAGCTTCGCCGCGCTCTATCCCGGCGTCAGCGTCGAGCTTGGCCTCAACGACCGGCTCGTCGACCTGATCGAGGAAGGCTGGGATCTCGCGATCCGCATCGGTACGCTCAAGGACTCCAGCCTGGTGGCGCGGCGGCTCGCGCCGTGCCGGATGGCGGTCTGCGCGGCGCCGTCCTATCTCGCGGCGCATGGGACACCGCGCACCACGGCCGATCTCGCCGGTCACAACTGCCTCGGCTACACGCTGGCGGCGGCCGGCCCGTCGCGCTGGCGCATGGGCGGCAAAGCCGCGGTCGATGTCACGGTGAGCGGCAATCTGCGCGCCAACAATGGCGATGCGCTGCTCGCCGCGGCGTTGGCCGGACAGGGCGTGATCTACCAGCCGACCTTCATCGTCGGCGACGACATCCGCGCGGGCCGGCTGGTACCGCTGACGCTCGACGCGCCGCCGTCGGACCTGCTGGCGGTACACGCCGTCTATCTGCCGGATCGCACGCCATCGGCCAAGGTGCGCGCCTTCATCGACCACCTCGCCGCGGCGTTCGCGCCCGAGCCACCTTGGGATCGCGATCTTGCGTGAGCGGACGAACAGCTCGGCCGCGATGCACTCGGAGACATCGACATGAGCGAGCAACCACGCCACGACGGCAATCATCATTGGCCGATGCTCCGCTCCCTGCGAGGCTGGCGGATCAGCGCCCTGCCCGCCGATCTCGCCGCCGGGCTGACGCTGGCGGCGATCGCGATTCCCGAGCAGATGGCGACCGCCAAGCTCGGCGGCTTCACGCCCGAGACCGGCTTCTTCGCCTTCATGGCGGGATCCCTGGGGTTCGCGCTGTTCGGCGCCAACCGCTTCCTGTCCTGCGGCGCCGATTCCACGATCACGCCGATCTTCGCCGGCGGCCTGGCGCTGCTCGCGACCAGCGGCACGCCCGAATACGGCAGCCTGGCCGCGGCGCTGGCGCTGCTGGTCGGGGTCATGCTGGTGCTGGCCGGCGGCTTCAGGCTCGGCGGCATCGCCAACGTGCTGTCGGTGCCGGTCACCGTGGGCTTCCTGGCCGGCATTGCCGTGCACATCATCGTCTCGCAATTGCCGGGCGTGCTCGGCCTGCCGTCACCGAGCGGGCCAACGCTGGCGCGGATCGCCACCTTGGCGGGCGAACTCGGCAAGGCCAACGCGTACACGATGCTCATCGGCTTCGGCGTGCTCGCGACCATCACGGTCTGCGAGCGGATCAGCGCCCGCATACCCGGCGCGCTGATCGCGCTCGCGGCCTCGACCTTGTTCGTGGTGTCGGCCGGGCTGAAGGGGGGCGGCGTGCCCGTCATCGGCGAGATCGCCGGCACGGTGCCGATGCCGTCCGTGCCGCTGATCGGACCGGAACAATGGGCGAAGCTGATCCCGCTCGCCTTCCTGATCGCGGTTGTGGTGATGGTGCAGACGTCGGCGACGACGCGCTCGTTCCCTTCCGATCCCGATGGTTCCGCCGATGTCGACCGCGACTTCCTCGGCGCCGGTGCCGGCAGCCTGCTCGCCGGATTGTTCGGCGCGTTTCCGGTCAATGCCAGTCCGCCGCGCACCGGCATCGTGGTCGAGACCGGCGGCCGGTCGCAGGTCGCGGGCCTGCTCGCCGCCGCGATCGTGCTGCTGCTCGTGCTGTTCGGAGCTCGGCTGCTTGCGAATGTGCCGGAAGCGGCGCTCGGCGGCGTGCTGCTGTTCGTCGCGCTACGCATCATCCGCGTCGCGCAGATCACAAGCGTTTATCGCGCGTCCAAGGGCGAGTTCCTGCTCATCCTGGCGACCGCGGTGGCGATCGTCGCGCTGCCGATCGAGCAGGGCGTCGCGCTCGGCATTGCGCTGTCGCTGCTGCACGGCATCTGGAGCACGACACGCGCCCACCTCATCGCCTTCGAGCGCGTGCCGGACACGACGATCTGGTGGCCGGCGCATCCGCAGATCAAGGGCGAGGAGCTGTCCGACATCGCCGTGGTCGGCTTCCAGGCACCGCTCAGCTTCCTCAATGCGGCGACGTTCCGCGCCGACATGCGGCGCATGCTGCGCAGCCGCAAGCCGCGGCTGGTGGTGTTCGAGGCCAGCGCCATCGTCGAGATCGATTTCACCGCCGCGCAGACCCTGCGCGACGTGATCCACACCTGCAGCGAGACCGGCGTCGTGTTCGCGGTGGCGCGGCTGGAATCGCTGCGGGCCCAGGAGGCCTTCGAACGATTCGGCCTGTACGACGTGCTGCCGCGGGATCGCGTGTTCCACAGCGTCGATCACGCGCTGCAGAAGCTGCGGGCCGTTGCGTCGGATGTGCACGTTTGAGGGAAGGGTGTCCGAGAGCGCCGTGGTCAACGACGACCTCGGCGGCAGGTCGACGCTTGCGTTCCAAGCGGTGACCTCGTGATACAAACGGTTACACGTCGCGGCGACGGTCGACATACCCGCGCTAAACTCATCGGCGAGACATCCACCTCACGATGCCCGGCCCGTCGGCCGCGGCAAAAGCAAGGGATCACCGATCATGCACAAGCTGCTTCCGCTGCTGTTGATAGTCATCTCCAGCACCGCCGCCCAGGCTCAGGACAGGAGCGCCATGCGCCAGGCCTGCGGCGACGATGTGCGTACGCTCTGTACTGGAATCATGCCGGGCGGCGGCCGCATCAAGCAATGCATGATCGAGAAGTTCGACAAGCTTTCCGACGGCTGCAGGACGGCGCTGAAGGACGCAAAGGCGCAGCAAGGCGGCAAATGATGCCGCCTGCGACGAAAGCCAGCAGGACGCGTCGCTGATCGTTCATGTTCCTTGCAGCGAATGTCTGCTAGAACACCGCACGACGGCGACCAAACTGCAGCGATGCGCCACATGATCAGCAGAGCTGCATCGCGCGATCGGTGTCATGGAGATCTCTGTGGTACCAGGAAGAGGTTTCGCGGCGTCGAGAAAATTGCGAAACCAAAACCTGTCCGACGACGTCTAAGGACTACACTGCTTCGAAACCAACGAGAGGACCGCACTGCAATGCGCAATCTGTTCACCTCCGCCCTGCTCGCCGCGACCGTCATGTTGGGCGCGTCGGCCGCGCAGGCCTTCACGCTGCCGGCTCAGCCGGCTGCTCCGGACAGCAATGTCGAGCGCGTCGCCGGCGGCTGCGGTCCCGGCTGGTTCCCGGACCGCTGGGGCCGTTGCCGGCCCGCCCCGCGCGTCTACCGCCCCTATGGCTACGGCGGCTTCGGCCCGCGCACCTGCTGGGTGCGGCCGACCCCGTGGGGACCGCGCCGCGTCTGCCGTTGATCTGAACGGAAACAAAATGCCGCCGCGTGTCGAACGCGGCGGCATTTTCTATTTGGCGAATCGTCACGCGATCCGACATCTCCCCGCAAGGAGGGAGATGTGAGCAGCGGCCCTGCACGCCGAACCAAAATCCGAAACTCAGCTCGGCTCGGATTGCCAATCAGCGCGCCGGGATGATCTTGCCGGGATTGAAGATGTTCTGCGGATCGAGCGCCTGCTTCACCGCGCGCATCGCATCGAGCGCTTCCGGGCCGAGCTCGGACTCGAGATATTTCTGCTTGCCCTGGCCGATGCCATGCTCGCCGGTGCAGGTGCCGTCCATGGCCTGCGCGCGCTCGACGAGGCGATGCATGAACTCGTCGCCGCGCGCCATCTCATCGGCATCGTCGACATCGCACATCAAGGAGCAGTGGAAATTGCCGTCGCCGACATGGCCGACGATCGGCGAGGTCAGCTTGAGACGCGCGAGATCCTCCTCGGTCTCGGTGACGCAATCGGCGAGCCGCGAGATCGGCACGCAGACATCGGTCGCGACCACGCCGACGCCGGGCCGGATCGCCTTCACCGACCAATAGGCGTCGTGACGCGCCTGCCAGAGCTTGGTGCGGTCCTCGGGCTTGGTGGTCCAGGCGAAGTCGCCGCCGCCGCACTCGCGCGCGATCTCGGCGAAGTTCTTCGACTGCTCGGCGACCTCGGCCGCGCTGCCGTGGAATTCGAGCAGCAGCAGCGGCGTCTCCGGCAAGGTCAGCTTGGAATAGGCGTTGCACGCCCTGACCTGCGCTGCATTGAGCAGCTCGATGCGCGCCATCGGAATGCCGGTCTGGATCGCGAGGATCGTCGCCTGGCAGGCGCCGCGCACGGTCTCGAACGAGCACGACGCCGCGGCGATGGTCTCGGGAATGCCGCGCAGGCGGATGGTCATCTCGCAGATGATGCCGAGCGTGCCCTCGGCGCCGATGAACAGGTGCGTCAAATCGTAGCCGGCGGCGGACTTCTTGGCACGGGTGCCGGTCTTGATGATCTCGCCATCGCCGCGCACGACCTTCAGCGCCAGCACGTTCTCGCGGATGGTGCCGTAGCGCACGGCATTGGTGCCGGAGGCCCGCGTCGACGCCATGCCGCCGAGCGACGCGTCGGCGCCGGGATCGATCGGAAAGAACAGGCCCTGATCGCGAAGATATTCGTTCAAGGTCTTGCGGGTGATGCCGGGCTGGATCACGCAGTCGAGGTCCTCGGCATGCACCTCCAGCACCTTGTTCATGTCGCGCATGTCGATGCAGATGCCACCCGCCGGCGCATTGACCTGGCCCTCCAGCGAGGTGCCGGTGCCGAACGGAATGATCGGCACGCCCAATGGCGCGCAGATCCGGACGACGTCCTGGATGTCGGCCGTCTCCTGCGCCAGCACCACGCCATCCGGCGGCTGCGTCGGCAGCCAGGTCGTGGTATGGCCATGCTGCTCGCGCACGGCCTGCGAGGTGATAAGCCTGTTGCCGAAGCGGGCCGCGAGCGCGTCGAGCGCACTTTTCAGCGCCTCCGGCGCGGGCCGCTTCAAATCGTGATGGGGGATCGTCGTCGCCACTGCTTCCTCCGAAAGTTGGGCGGACCGTGACAAAGGACGATCAAGGGGTCAAGGGAGCAAACGGAAGAGCCGATGAGCGATAATGCAGTGCCCGCAGCGCAAGGCGCCGGACCGTTTCTGTCACAGGTCATGCAGATCGAGCCGCAATGGATCGACTACAACGGCCACCTCAACATGGCCTATTACAACGTGATGTTCGACCGCGCGATCGACCAGATCTGGGCCGAGCTCGGCATTGGACCTGCCTACATGACGGAGCGCCAGGGCTCGACCTTCACCGCCGAATGCCACGTGCGCTATTTGCGCGAGATTCATCTCGGCGATCCCGTTGTGGTCGCGGTCTGGCTGATCGCCGCCGACGAGAAGCGGCTGCACACGTTCGAGGAGCTGCGCCATGCCGAGGAAGGCTGGGTCTCCGCCACCTCGGAGAACATGTCGGTGCACATCGACATGACCAAGCGCAAGGTCGCGCCGTTTCCGCCGGACATCCAGGCCAACATCGCCCGCGTGCTGCAGGCGCATGCCACGCTGCCGCGGCCCGACGGGCTCGGCCGCGCCATCGGCATGCCGAAGAGATGACGGTGACCGGCCGCCGCTACGCCGGCAGGCCGGCGTCGGACAATCCCTCGAATACCCGGGCCGAATAGGCGTCCGGCAGCGGCGGCATGCCGCGCTGGACCTCGGCCAGGGTCAGGTCCGGATAGCCGGCACGCAGCGCCTGCAGACTGCGCAGGGCTTCCGGCCGCTCACCCGCCAGCACGTGGGACGGGCACATGGTCCGGTGCACCCACAGCGACGACGGGTGCTCGCGCAGGCCGCGCTGCTGCCAGCGCGCCGCCTCCGCGTAGGTCCCGGCGGCGAAATGCGCGCAGCCGATTCCAATGAGGGCGTTGAAGGCGAGCGGGTCCTGCGGCGCGAGATCCAGCGCAATCCGAAAGCGCTCGATCGCCGACGCGGCATCGCCGCGATAGACATCGAGCCAGCCGCTGCGGCTCCAGGCCCAGGCGGCACCGCCATCCAGCGCGAGCGCCCGGCCCACCACCTGCTCGGCCTCGGCGAGCTCATCCAGCAAGGTGAGCGCATTGCCGAGCACGCACAGCACGGTCGCATCCGCAAGCTCAGTCGGCACGCGCTGCGCCAGGGCGCGACCAAGCTGCCGATCCTGCCCGGGCGCGGTGCCGAAATGATAGACCGCGCGCTGGCCGTAGGCCCAGGCCGCGAGCGCCGTGGCCAGGGCATGACGGGGATCGCGGGCGATGGCCTGATGCAGCAGCTCGAGCGCACTGCGGTTGCCGTCGGCGTCGAGCGACAGCACGCCGGGCATGGCGCGCAGCGCGAGATCCTGCGCGGTCAGATCCTCATCCGGTTTGCGCAGCGCCCGATCGATCTCGGCGCGGCGCAGGCTTTGCAGCAGCGATGCCGCCACGCGGGCGGCCAACCGTTCGTGACTGTCGGCCTCCCACCGCAGCATGACCTCGCCGCGATGCGCCCATATCAGCCCGCCGCTGTCCTGGTCGATCAGCTGCAGCAGCAGCCGGGACGCGCCACCCCGACCGTGGAGCGACGCGTTCATGCGGTAGCGCGCCGCGCGCGGCTGGGTCGTCACGGCAAATCCGGCGCGGGTCAGCGCCAGCGTGAGCTCGGCCGCGAGGTCGTCCGCCAGCTCGCGCACGCTCGGATCGGTGGCGATCATGGCGAAGGCGATGGTCGGCCGGTCGCGTACCGGCGCAATGGTGGTGCGCGACGCGGCGAGCTGCGCCATCAAGACCGCCTGCCGCCTCAGGGTTTCCGACGGCGTCTCGCCGTGGCAGCGACGATAGCCGGCGGCGAAGCGGCCGTAATGCGGGAAGCCGCAGCGCAGAGCGACGTCCATCACCTTCTCGCCGGCGCGCCCCTGCAGAAACTCGACACGGGCGCGCGCGTAGCCGAGCTCCTGCCGGACCATTTGCGGCGACCGGCCGATCGACCTGACGAACTGGCGCTGCAAGGTCCGTCCGGAAACGCCGGCAATCTTCGCCAGATCGGCCAGCGTCCAGCGCCGCCCGAGGTCGTCATGCATCGCTTCGAGCGCGCGGCGTACGCTGCGTGGCAAAGGCTGCCGCGCCGCCAGGGGAACCTGATCTCCGTCCATCATGCGACGACGTCCAATTGCCTATGGGTCATCGGCGGCGCTCGAAAAGTTCACGATCCGGATGGCCGTGTCGCGATCTGGATAGCGCTGCCCGAGGCCTGCCGCGTACGTCTCCACACATCAGCGCGCGCAACAGCGCTGCATTCTCCGGAGGAGACCATCATGACCGCATCAGCTGCAATTCAGGCCGGCGTGACCGCAGAGCCGGATTTCACCGCGCTCAAGGCACGCCAGCACAGCGCGTGGTCGTCCGGCGACTACGCCATCGTCGGCAACACGCTGCAGATCGTCGGCGAGGAACTCTGCGAGGCGCTTGACATCCGCGCCGGCCAGAAGGTGCTCGACGTGGCCGCCGGCAACGGCAACGTCACATTGGCTGCGGCGCGGCGCTGGTGCAACGTCGTCTCGACCGACTACGTGCCTGCCCTGCTCGACCGCGGTCGCCAG
Organism: Bradyrhizobium sp. SZCCHNRI3043; assembly: GCF_032377735.1. Classification (NCBI taxonomy): domain Bacteria; kingdom Pseudomonadati; phylum Pseudomonadota; class Alphaproteobacteria; order Hyphomicrobiales; family Nitrobacteraceae; genus Bradyrhizobium; species Bradyrhizobium sp. SZCCHNRI3043. The sequence goes on along the minus strand of NZ_JAUHID010000001.1, from coordinate 782,576 downwards.
CGTGCCGCCGCCGACGGCCTGTCCGTGCAGTTCCAGGAGGCCGATGCCGAGGCGCTTCCGTTCGGCGATGGCACGTTCGACGTGGTGGTCTCGACATTCGGCGTGATGTTCACGCCCCGGCAGGAGCGCGCCGCCGCCGAGCTCACCCGGGTATGCCGCAGCGGCGGCAAGATCGGCCTGGCCAATTGGACCCCCGACGGCTTCATCGGCCAGTTGTTCAAGACGCTCGGCAAATATCTGCCACCGCCCGCCGGCGCCAAATCGCCGGCGCTGTGGGGCACCGAGGCACGCATCCGAGAGATGTTCGCCGATGCCGCCGACATTCGCTGCCATCGGCGTCATTTCGCGATGCGCTACCGCTCGCCTGAGCATTTCGTCGACGTGTTCAAGACCTACTATGGTCCGGTGCTCAAGGCCTTCGCTGCGCTTGATGGCGACCGCCAGGCCGATCTCAAGCGCGACATGCTGGCGCTGATCGGGACGCTCAATCGCGCCGAGGACGGCACGATGGTGGTGCCGTCGGAGTATCTCGAAGTGGTCATCATCAAGCGCTGAGATCGTCAGCTCTGCACCACCCAGTCGGGCAAGCGGTCGAACCAGGGCTGCACCTGCTCGAGCTGGCGGGCGAGCTGCAACAGCCGTGTCTCGTCGCCGAGCCGGCCCGTGAACTGCACGCCGAGCGGCAGGCCGTCGGCGGTCCAGTGCAGCGGCACGCTCATCGCCGGCGTGCCCGTGAGATTGGCGAGCTGCGTGAACGGGACGTATTGCAGGCTGTCGCGGGCGATCTTGTCGATCATGCCGTCGAGCACGCCCGAGCGCGTCAACAGCCCGAGCAGGCCGATGCGGTCGAGCATGTCGAGCAGGGTCTGCTCGGCGGTCGAGGGATCGCCCTGGCCGTGCCGGATCGGCGGATGCGCGAGCGTCGGCGTCAGCAGCAGATCGTAGCGCAGATGGAAGCGGGCAAGCGCGCGCGCGAAGCCGTTCCATTTCAGCAGCTGCGCGGTCAGCGCGCCCGCCGAGATCGCGCCGCCCAGCGTCGACAGCACCCGCGTCAGCAGCTCGAACTCCTCGCGCTTCGCGCCCTTGCCGCGCGCATCGGCCACCAGCGCCGCGACCTGGCCGAAATAGATGTGCAGGAACGAGGTCGCGAGCGCGGCGCCGTCGATGTCGGGGGTGGCCTCCTCGACCTCGTGACCGAGGCCCTGCAGCAGCTTCACCGCGTTGTCGACCGCGAGCTTCGCTTCGGCATGCACCTCCGTCCCGATCGGCGACGCCGTCGTGTAGCCGATGCGCAGGCGGCCGGGATCGTGGGCAACCGCATTGGCGTAGACCACGCCGGGCTCGGCGGTGAGAAAAGGATCGCCCGGCTCACTGCCCGCGATGACGTCGAGCGCGAGCGCGGTGTCGCGCACGCTGCGCGAGAGCACGCCCTCACAGGAGGCCCCGAACCAGTACTCGCCGAAGCCCGGGCCCGACGAGACCAGGCCGCGCGACGGCTTCAGCCCGAACAGACCACAGCAGGCGGCGGGAATGCGGATCGAACCGCCGCCATCATTGCCGGCGGCCATCGGCACGACGCCCGAAGCGACGGCCGCGGCGGCGCCGCCGCTGGAGCCGCCCGGCGTGTGTGCGGGATTCCAGGGGTTGCTGACGCGGCCGAAGGCGCGGGAGTCGCTGACGCCCTTCAGCGCGAGCTCCGGCAGGTTGGTCTTGCCGAAGATCACGAGGCCGGCTTCGAGATACCGCCTGACGACCGAGGCATGCTCGCCGGCGACGAAATCGGACAGCGCCTTGCTGCCATAGGCCGTCGGAAGGCCCGCATAATCCTGGGCGCAGTCCTTGATCAGGAACGGCACGCCGGTGAGCGGGCCGTTGGCAGGCTTGGCGAGCTGCGCACGGGCCTCGCGCTCCATCAGCCTGCAGACGGCGTTGGTCCTCGGCTGGGCCAGCTCGTGCTGCGCCAGCGCGAGCTGCAGCAGCTCCGCCGTATTGGTCTCGCCGCCCTTCACCGCGGCGGCAAGCGCCGTCGCATCGCGCCGCACATAGTCCCGGACGTTCACATTGCCCTCCCCCGTACTGCAATTCGCCGCCGTCATCGTAGCTGATTCTGGTTGCAACAGAGGCGCAGTTGCGCCGAACGCGGCATCAATCGGGCGCAACGATGGCAATCGTGGCGGCACGATGGTCGACCCTGGTCGACCTGACGGCCGGATTGCGCAGCTTGGTCCCGAATCTAGTTAATTTGATTCAGATCATTCGTCGCGTCTCTTGTGCCGACCTAACCTTACGCATCGTTAGTTGCGTAGAGTTGACGAGAGAGCGATGGGACGCCTCGCAAGCCTGCTGAGCCGAGCGCACGGTCCGCATGAGGATGCGGCAGCCGTTCCTGTGACCACCGCCGACTACTTCATCCTGCTGTCGCGCGCGATGGAGAATCTGCCGGATTCCTCCCCCGAGCGCCGCGCCGAAGTCTACCAGTCGGCACGCCAGGCGCTGGTGACCCAGTTGCAGGCGATGGATCCGCCGGTCTCGCGCTCACGCATCAAGGCCGAGCAGCGCGCGCTCGACGATGCGGTTGATACGATCGAAACGCGCGCGCTGACGGCGCCGGACGGCAGTCCGGAACAAACGACGACGCTGGTCCCGGACGACGCGCTGCATCCCTCCTCCTCCATTGCTGCACACCCCGACATTCCGACCGCTTCCGTTTCAACAGCTCAAGATGACACCCAGGATCCCGCCATGGCTCAAAGTCAGTTTCATTCCAAGTTTGCCCCGCGCGCCGTCGAGGAGAAGCCGATGTCACGACTCGATGAAATCAACCGGGTGCTGCGCAAGCTGCAGAGCGACTCGTTCGGGGTCGAGGCCTGCGCGCTGATCTCGGAGGACGGGCTGATGATCGCGAGCGTGCTCGCGGCCGACATGGAGGAGACGCGGGTCGCCGGCATGACCGCGACCTTGCTGTCGCTCGGCGGCCGCGCCGCCATGGAGCTCGGCCGCAGCCATCTGCAGGAGGTCATCATCCGCGGCGAGTCCGGCTATGCCGTGCTGGTCAGCGCCGGCCGCGGCGCGCTGCTGCTCGCGCTCACCAACGAGAACAGTAAGCTCGGGCTCACCTTCTTCGACATGCGCGAAGCCGTCCGGTCGCTGCAGAAGGTGCTGTAGCGCACCGTCGTCCAATGAGCCGGCGCGCGGCGACGACGCGGCGTCGGCGGGAGTAGTTTCATGGCCAATACCGTCCTCTATGACGACGGCGTTCACAAGAACATCCTGCTGGAGGATTTCGGCGCCGGCGATCTCGCGGTGCAGGCGAACCAGCATCTCATCATCCACGACCGCGTCGGCATGCTGCTCGATCCTGGCGGCCACAAGGTCTATTCCAGGGTGCTCAGCGAGACCTTCAGCCAGCTCTCGGGCGGGCGGCTGAAATATCTGTTTCTGTCGCACCAGGACCCCGACATCGTCGCGGCGATCAACGGCTGGCTGATGACGACCGATGCCGACGCCTACATCTCCGAGCTATGGACCCGCTTCGTGCCGCATTTCGGCTTCGACCACATCGTCGCCCACCGGCTGAAGCCGATTCCCGACGAGGGCATGGTATTCGACCTCGCAGGCAGCAGGCTCTACGCGCTGCCGGCGCACTTCCTGCACAGCGAGGGCAATTTCCAGCTCTACGATCCGATCTCGAAGATCCTCTACAGCGGCGACCTCGGCGCCTCGATCGGCGTCGACTACACCGTCGTGCGTGACTTCAAGGCGCATACGCGCTTCATGGAAGGCTTTCACCGGCGCTACATGGTCTCCAACCGCGTCATGAAGGCGTGGGCGCAGATGGTCAGCACGCTCGACATCGAGATCATCGCCCCGCAGCACGGCGCGCTGTTTCCGGATGCGACGATGTCGCGCCAGTTCATCGCGTGGTGCGCAGGGCTCGAATGCGGCATCGACCTGATCACGCCGAAATTCAAGGTGCCCGTGGGCTGACATGCTGGCGCCTTCCCCGAACTCCGTTCCGCCGTCGCCCGCAATGCGCGTCGATGCGTGCGCCGTGGCCGGCGAGGAGGCGCCGATCTGGCTCGCCGCGGCCTTCGCCGTCGCCGGCACCCTGATCGCCGTCATGTCCGCAGCGCTCTGGCAGCAAGGCACCGCCACGCCGCCGACCGCGACGGCCGCAATGCCGGTGACGGCCGTGCCGCAGCGCGACGACGGCGTTGCCGACGCGGCGCCCAAGCGACGGGAGGCGCGGATCGTCGAACCGGCGCCGATCATCGCGCCGCCGACGCCGCCCGCAATCGCTCCCGTCGTGATCGCGCCAACTCCGCCAGTCGCCCCGGCAGCGCCCCCGGAGCCCCAGAGCACAGCAAAGCCCCCCGCCGAGTGCTTCGCCCCGCTGGCGATCGGCTTCGAGCGCGGCAGCGCGCGACCGAACCCTGCCGACATGAAGCGGTCGCTGGCGATCCTGCAACGCGCGCTCGCGCGCCACGGTGAGGCGACCATCATCATCGAGGGCCATACCGACGCCAGCGGCACCGAGGATCTGAACGTGCTGCTGAGCTATTCGCGCGCCAAGGAGATCGCGGCCCAGTTGAAGCGCGAGGGGCTCTCCGCGCAGCGGATGTCGGTGCGCGCGGCCGGCGCCGGCGAGGCGCGCGGCGATGCCCAGGCGGTCGCGGGCGACCGCAAGGCCGTGCTGCGCATTGCGGGCGTCGACGATTGCAGTCAACTCACAGCGACGAAGCGACCATGACGATCTATGCCATCGTGAGCGGCCTCGGCGCCGCCATTCTGCTGCTCACCTCGGGCTATTTGTTCGGCGCCCGCCAGGGCGCGCTGTCCCGCGAGCTGTTGCGGCGGCAGGTGCAAATACAGGCGGCCAGCCTCGACCAGTTGCAAGAGCAGAGCAGCCACGACGCCATCGAGCGGGAGACCAGCCTGCGCAGCGCGATCGAGGATGTGCTGGCGCCGCTGGTCGAGCGTGAGCGTATCTCGCTGGATCTGGCGCAGCTCGCGAGCCGGCCGGGCCGGCGCCGCGAGCTGGTGCCGCTGCTCGACCGCATCGCCGAAGTCGGCCGCTTCCAGACCGTGCTGCTCACCAACGAGGAAGGCCTGCCGCTTGCGGCCAATACGACTGCCCACCGCACCGAGCAGCTTGCGGCAGCGGCGACGCGGCTTGCGCTGGTGGCGGAGAAGATCGCCGACGAGACCCACATCGCGCCGTTGTCGGTGATGCTGCGCGACGCCTCCGAGGCGACGACGCTGTGCCGGATCTTCCGCGTGCAGGACCAGACGCTCACTCTGACCGCGCTCTCCAACGATGCGCGCCTCGCCTCCGTTGCGCTCGATCCCGCGCTCGCCAAGGTGCAGGTCGCGCTGACTGCGCCGGCCTGACACCTCCCCAGAACGCAAAGGGCGCAGCACCTCTTGCGAGGCACTGCGCCCTTCGCCGACCTCATTGTCAGGGATGAGGCCGACTACACGCGGCTGCGGCCGCGGGCGAGGCCCACGACGGCCGAAACCAGAAACAGCACGATGGCGATGAAGAAGATGATCTTGGCGATCTCGATCGACGCACCAGCGATGCCGCCGAAGCCGAGGATGCCGGCGATCAATGCGATAACCAGGAAGGTGACAACCCAGCCTAACATGACACGACCTCTGTCTCTCGATTGCGGTTCAAAGCGACGCGGAGCTTGCGCCGTTGCCAGGACAATCGTGGCTCGGAACAAAGGTTCCGGGCGCGCGGGCCGCTAAAAATTCGCGATTTGCCGGAACAAACGCCCATCGAAGCTGGAGCGGCGTCCGTCTGCCCCGATTTAGGGCTGTAAAACGCCTCCGCCGGCCCCATATAGCCGTCAATCCCTGCTATGAGGGCTCCTTCCTGCAGACCTCCTGATGTCGTCGTATGATGCCATCAGAGGGACGAGACTGATTCGCTGATGACCGAGCCCAACCGCCTGAGCCCTTTTCCTGCGCCCGACCACCAGCCCGTCGCCGGCGGCATTGCCGCGCGCGCCCGCGCCGCCGCGTCCGGTGGCGCGCGCTATCTGGCGGGCCTCAATCCGGAGCAGCGCGAGGCGGTCGAAACGCTCGATGGTCCGGTGCTGGTGCTCGCCGGCGCAGGCACCGGCAAGACCCGGGTGCTGACCACGCGCATCGCGCATATCCTGAGCCAGGGGCGCGCACGGCCGAGTGAGATTTTGTCGGTGACCTTCACCAACAAGGCGGCGCGCGAGATGAAGACGCGGCTTGCCGAGATGCTGGGACAGGCGGTCGAGGGCATGCCGTGGCTCGGCACCTTCCACTCGATCTCCGGCCGCATCCTGCGCAGCCATGCCGAGCTGGTGCAGCTCAAGTCGAACTTCACCGTGCTCGACGTCGACGACCAGATCCGCCTGCTCAAGCAGTTGCTGCAGGCCGAGAACGTCGACGACAAGCGCTGGCCGGCGCGCATGCTGGCCGGCCTGATCGACGGCTGGAAGAACCGCGGCCTGGCGCCATCCCAGGTGCCCTCGGGCGAGGCCGCCGTGTTCGCCAACGGCAAGGGCGGCAAGCTCTATGCGAGCTATCAGGAACGGCTGAAGATCCTCAACGCCGCCGATTTCGGCGACCTGCTGCTGGAGAGCATCCGGCTGTTCCGCGAGAACCCGGACGTGCTGCGGCAGTACCAGAGCCGGTTCAAGTTCATCTTGGTCGACGAGTATCAGGACACCAACGTCGCGCAATATCTGTGGCTGCGGCTGCTGTCGCAGGCGCCGTCGTCCTCTGGTTCGTCATTGCCGGGCTCGACCCGGCAATCCATCGCGTCTTCGGAAGAAGATGGATCACCGGGTCACGACGCTGCGCGTCGGCCCGGTGATGACGAGACGGGTGTTGCTGCGCCCAGCCCCGCGTCTCCTCCCAAAAACATTTGCTGCGTCGGCGACGACGATCAGTCGATCTATGGCTGGCGCGGCGCCGAGGTCGACAACATCCTGCGCTTCGAGCACGACTTCCCCGGCGCCAAGGTCATTCGCCTGGAGCGCAACTACCGCTCCACGGGGCACATCCTCGCCGCCGCCTCGCACCTGATCACGCACAACGAAGGCCGGCTCGGCAAGACCTTGCACACCGAGGACGTCGAGGGCGAGAAGGTCACCGTCACTGGCGCCTGGGATTCCGAGGAGGAAGCGCGCGGCATCGGCGAGGAGATCGAGGAGCTGCAGCGCCGGGGCGAGCATCTCAACGATATCGCGATCCTGGTGCGCGCCTCCTACCAGATGCGCGAGTTCGAGGACCGCTTCGTCACGCTCGGCCTGCCCTATCGCGTCATCGGCGGCCCGCGCTTCTACGAGCGCGCCGAGATCCGCGATGCGCTGGCTTACTTGCGTGTCATCAACTCGCCGGCCGACGATCTCGCCTTCGAGCGCATCGTCAACGTGCCCAAGCGCGGGCTCGGCGACGCCACCGTGCAGATGCTGCACGACCACGCGCGCAAGCGCCGCATCCCGCTGTTCGAGGCGGCGCGCGCGGTGGTCGAGACCGACGAGCTGAAGCCGAAGGCACGCGGCTCGCTGCGCGGGCTGATCCTGCAGTTCGAGCGCTGGCGCGCCCAGCGCGAGGTCACGTCGCACACCGAGCTCGCCGAGATCGTGCTCGACGAGAGCGGCTACACCGAGATGTGGCAGAAGGACCGCTCGGCCGATGCGGCCGGGCGACTGGACAACCTCAAGGAGCTCGTCCGCTCGATGGAGGAGTTCGAGAACCTGCACGGTTTCCTCGAGCACATCTCGCTGGTGATGGACCGCGAGGGCGCCGCCGACGAGGAGGCGGTGTCGCTGATGACCTTGCACTCGGCAAAGGGGCTGGAATTCGACAACGTGTTCCTGCCGGGCTGGGAGGAAGGGCTGTTCCCGAGCCAGCGTACGCTCGACGAGCAGGGCCGCGCCGGGCTGGAAGAGGAGCGCCGCCTCGCCCATGTCGGCCTGACCCGCGCGCGGCGTCGGGCAAAAATCTATTTCGCCACCAACCGCCGCATCCACGGCACCTGGACCACCACGATCCCGTCGCGCTTTCTCGACGAGCTGCCCGCGGCGAGCGTCGAGATCACCGAATCGAAGGGGGGCTCGGGCTGGGGCGGTGCGGGCGGCTACGGCCCGTCGCGCTTCGACAACGTGGAATCGTTCGGATCGAGCTATTCCACGCCGGGCTGGCAGCGCGCGCAGGCACGTCGGCCGGGCGCAGCGCGCGGTTCGTCGGAGGGCGGCTTCAAGGAAGAACCATCGCCGTTCTCAGGCCGTGATCCGTTCGGCGGTAATTTCGGCCGTGGCAAGCGCGGACCGATGACCATCGAGGGCGAGCTGGTGGCGAAATCCACCGGCACGACGTCGGAATTCACGCTCGACGACCGCGTCTTCCATCAGAAGTTCGGCTATGGCCGCGTCGTCAAGATCGACGGCAACAAGCTGACCATCGCCTTCGACAAGGCCGGCGAGAAGCACGTCGTCGACAGCTTCGTCCAGCGGGCGTGATCTGGCGCGACGGCCGCGCCGCCGGGCGGCCGTTGCCGCGCGTCGCAATCGAGCTTCACACTTCGCCGTTGTTTGGCCTTGACCATGGCAGCGTGCATCGTATGAGATGCAATCATGGTCCGAGGATACATTCTGTTGAGTGTTGCGGTCGCGCTGTGTGTGCCCTCGCTGGCGGCGGCGCAGACGATGAGCTTTGGCGACTCCGCGGGGCTGATCGCGTCCAGTTGCGGCGCTGACATCACCGCCAATTGCCGCGGCGTCAACCTCGACTCCAACCGCCTCAAGGAATGCCTCTCGCGCAACCAGGACGTGGTCTCCGCGCAGTGCAAGGCAACCTATTTCAAGGCGTTCGAGGCGATCCAGAAGCGCATCGCCGCGCGGGTCACGGTCGCCAATGCCTGCCAGCGCGAGATCGTCAAGCTGTGCGGCGGCTCCACGAAGGAGACCAGCAAATCGATCCCGTGCCTGATGACGACCAACGGTGTGAGCGCGCGGTGTCAGCAGGCGATGGGCGAAGCGGGGTATCGCTGATGCGGCGGGCAGCGAGATCACTGCTGTCAGGGCTGATCGCGGCTTCGCTGGCGGCCGCGAGCGCGCCCGTATGGTCGCAGGAGGTGAGTCGCGAGGACATCGTGCGCCAGCTCGGCCGCTTCGAAACCGCGCCCGCGCTGGATCTGCCGGCGCTGAAGCAGCAGACCCAGGAGCGCTCCAGGATGCGCGGGCGCAACGAGCCACCGCCGCAGAAGCGTCCGCCGATCGCGCCGGAGCTGATGAATCTGCCGGCCTTGAACGTCGACATCCAATTCGACGTGGACACGCCGATCGTGCGTCCGGAATCATACCAAGCCGTCGGGCGGATCGCCGATGCGATGGTGTATTCCGACCTCCTGCCCTACACGTTCCTGATCGTCGGCCATGTCGAAGCCAACGGCAAGCGTGAGTCGAATGTCATCCTGAGCCAGCGCCGCGCCGACGCGATCCGCGACATCCTGGCGAACACCTTCAAGATCTCGGTCAAGCGGCTGCAGTCGATCGGACTTGGCGAGGAGCAGTTGCTCGACCCGTCCAAGCCGACCGCCGCCGTCAATCAGCAGATCCAGATCATTCCGATCGCAAAAACCGTCGAAGAGGCCGCAGCGCCGCCTCCGCCCACTGCTCCGGCGACGCCCAGCAAGCAGGGCCCCCGCAAGCATCGCAATTGAAGCAATTGGGATCTGCGCGGAAGCCATGAACCCGGAGCGCTGCCGGTGCGACTGTTGTTTCAGCAGGTTGCCGGTGCGCTCTCCGGCCGGCGCGAATGGAACCCGTTTTCAAGTCGGCGCTCTGCCCGGCGATGCGGCCGGGCCGCGATTGCCGGGTTTGTCGATGCAGCCGCTTGATGGTATAGCCCCCTCTTTGCGGCCGTCGATTGAGCGGCGGTCGATCTCATTGACGAGCGAGCCAGCCATGAACGCCATGTTCCGACGCCAGATGGTCGACTACGTCGAATATCATCGCGATCCGCGCAACGGCCTAATGCATGTGTTCGGGATCATCCTGTTGTTCCTGGGCGCCGTGCTGCCCCTGAGCTTGTGGCATTTCGACGCGCTCGGTATCCGGATCGGCCTCGGCGCCGTGCTGGCGCTGCCCGTCCTGCTCTACTGGCTGCTGCTCGATGCCGCACTCGGGGCCGGCATCCTCGCCTTCGCCGTGCTGTTCCTTGCTGCGGCCATGATGATCGCCGATCACGTCCATGGTGTCGCCTTCTGGGCGCTGTTTGCCGCGCTCATCATCTTCGGTTTCGTCTCGCAGGCCGTGGGCCACAAGGTGTTCGAGCGCAACAATCCATCTCTGCTGGATCATCCGGCGCATCTCTTTCTCGGTCCGATGTTCGTGATGGCGAAATTGTACATGGCGTTGGGTCTGCGGCCTTCGGTGGCCGACCTCATCGCGCCGAACTGGTCGCCGGATCGGCTCGCATCGGACCGGCTTCAAGGCGATCAGCACTCGCGTCCCTAAATGAAAGTCCTCGTCACCGGCGGCAGCGGTTTCATCGGCCATCACCTCGTCTCTGCGCTGACGACGCGGGGCGCCGAGGTGCGTGTGCTCGACATTCGCTGCCCCAGCCACATGATCGCTGACGTCGAGTACATCGAAGGCTCGGTGCTCGATGCGGGCCTGGTGAAGCAGGCGGTCGCCGGCGCGGATCAGGTCTATCATCTGGCCGGACTGCCCGGCATGTGGATGCCGGACCGCGAGGACTTCTTTCGCGTCAACTGCGTCGGCACCGAGACCGTGCTGGCGGCGGCGCGTGCCGGCCGGGTGCGCCGGTTCCTGCACTGCTCGACGGAATCGATCCTGTTCGACTATCCGGGCTCGACCGGCGCCGCCTCGGCGCCGACCGCACCTCCGGCCGACGCGATGCCGGGCGCCTATACGCGCTCGAAGGCGCTCGCCGAGGCTCGCGCCATGGCAGCCGCCGCGGACGGCTTCCCCGTCGTCGTGGGCACGCCGACGATGCCGATCGGCCCGCATGACAGCAACCTGACACCACCGTCGCAGATGCTGCGCCTCTTCCTGGACAGCCGGGTCCAGCTCTACCTCGACTTCATCGTCAACCTGGTCGACGTCCGCGACGTCGCGGCGGGCCTGATCCTGGCGATGGAGCGCGGCAGGGTCGGCGGCCGCTACGTGTTCGGCGGCGAGAGCCTGCGCCTCAGCCGCATCCTCGATCTGATGGCGACGATCAGCGGCCGCAAGCATGTCGCGGTCGCCGTGCCCGGCCGGCTGGCCGAGCTGTCGGCGGGCATGCTCGAGTTCGTTTCCGATCACCTCACCAAGCGCTGCCCGTCCGGCACCGCCGAGGGGGTGCGGATCGCCCGCGCGGCCTCGGATCTGTCGATCGACAGGGCCAAGCGCGAGCTCGGCTACGCCCCGCGCCCGATCGAGCCGAGCTTGCGCGAGACGATCGCCTTTCTGCTCGATTCCGAGCCGCGAAGGCGGCTCGACGACAAACAACACCCTTTTCGCACCGCGGCCGAATAGCTAAGAGCAGCCGGTCCCAGGTCTCACAACGGTTCCAAGACATGTCCGGCGATGCCAGCCCCATCTCGTCGTTTGCGTTCAGCGGATGGACCACCACTTGGCCCACCTCGCTGCTCGCCATCATCTGGCTGATCTGGCTCGCGAGCTGGGTCGGCGCCTCGTTCTGGTCGGGGCAGACCCGCAAGCATGTGACGGTGATCAAGACCAGCCGCTATCACGCGCTGATCGTGCTCGGCGGCATCCTGTTCACGCCGTGGACCTCGCGCCTGCTCGGCGAGAAGCCGTTCTGGAATCCCGGCGAGACCGGCGTCTACCTGCTGACCGTCGTGACCCTGGCCGGCATCGCCTTCACCTGGTGGGCGCGCATCCATCTCGGCCGCTTCTGGTCCAACGCGATCACCCACAAGGAAGGCCACAAGGTGATCGATACCGGCCCCTACGGCATGGTCCGTCACCCCATCTATACCGGGCTGATCCTCGGCATGATCGCCACCGGCATCGCGGTGGGCACGGTGACCGCCGTGCTGGGCGCCGTCCTGATCTCGCTCGGGATGGCCTGGAAGGCGAAGATGGAAGAGGTCTTCCTCGGTCAGGAGCTCGGGCCGGATTACGTCACCTACCGGCAGCGCGTGCCGATGATCATTCCGTTCCTGCCGCCGGGCTGAAGCGCTCAGCGCCTGACCTGGGCTTCTGACGGTAGCTGCGGCGGCTGGCTTGCCACCTGCGGCAGCAGATGGCGCGGCAGGATGATGCGCTGGCCGGGGACCAGCGGCTGGGCGGCGAGGCCGCGATTGGACTGCTGCAGAGCCCAGAGCGGAACGCGATAATTGGTGGCGATCTGGTCCAAGGTCTCGCCCGGCCGCACCGCCAGTGCAGTGCCGCTGTCCCACAACTCCACGGAGGCTTTCGGCGGCACCAAGTAGCGCAGCGGCACCGGGTCGGCCTCGGCAGTGGCCGAGGTCTGCGACAATTGGCTGATCATGGTGACCAATTGGGCGTGCACATCCTCCATCTTGTCGATGTTGATGTGCGTGACCTCGTCATGATCCTTCATGTCGAAGCTCGCATAATGACCGCGAAAGCCGGGCTCGGGCTTGACGTCGCCGCCGCCGAGAATGTTGTCGGACAGGAACAGGTTGATGAAGCGCTGCACGTTGGGCGGCACGCTCTTGGTCGCATGCGCCGGATCGACGGTGACGACGAGGGCAACCGGGATGTTCTGCTCCTGCAGTGTGATCGCGATGCGGACGCTGCACAGCCCGCCCATCGAATGGCCGATCAGCACGATCGGGCCCGGCTCCTGGCGGTAGTTCTTGGCCACCTGGAGCGCGATCAGGTCGCACAGCGTGAATTCATAGACACTGGCCCGGTAGCCGGCCTGCTCGATCTTTTCGGCCAGACGGTCCATCCCGGTCGAGAACAGCGGCCCGAGCGCGCCGCGGAAGAGGTACACCCGCGGCGGCGGCAGCGGCTGGCTGATCTCGGGCGGCGCGGGGGGTACGGCGCGGATCGCCGCGGGGGTTGCTGCCGGGGATGCCTTGGCTGATCTGGTCGGCGCAGGGGCGGAAGCAGCGCCGGGCTGGGCGGCCTGCGAGATGCTCGGGGCGGCAAGTCCGGCGAGGAAAGGTGCGGTGACGAGGATCGCGAGCAGTCTCCTGCCGGCAGCCGCCTTGGCTGGGCCGAGCCACCGCCTCGCGATTCGCGCCACGCTGGTCATTCGCGCTCCCGGGAAAGCTCTCAAGCTCAGATCAAGCAGGGTCATCTCCCCCCCTGCCATACCGCTTGTCGCCGCCGAATGGGAGCATTTTGGGGCGCGCGCCCGGTGGCGCGGCCGCCTATTACCGGTAACCGGTGACGTTGGCAGCCCGCTGCGGGGCGGCCATGCGGGTCGGCGGCGCCGCCGCCGGGCGGCCCCGACCGCCGAACACCACGCCGTCGATGGCACCGATCACCTTCTGCTGCATGATCTGGTTCTTTTCGATCGTGACGTGGCCGACACCGGGAACCGACTGAACGTCGACATTCTCGAGCTTGCCGCGGAAGCCGTCGTCGCGGCGGACCGGCTCACCGGCGCCGCTGGCGATGTAGAAATTGATGTAGCGCTCGGCGTTGCCGCCGACGAGCTTGGTCTTGAACACCGAGTCGAGCCCGATCGCGAGCTTCACGGGCACGCCGAGCTGGCCGAGCTTGTTGATCATGTCAGGCAGCGCCGTCGCGCCCGAGGAATGGCCCACCAGGATGATGGTCTTGATCCGGCCGGCGCGATAGGCGGCCGCCGCCTCGTCGGCGAGCGACGACCACGACACGAAATTGGCGACCGTGTTCGGAATGCCCTGCGAATCCAGCTTGGCGGCGATGTCGTCGAGCCCGAGCGAGAAGATGTTGAGCACGCCGCGCAGCAGATAGACATGCGTGGTGCTGGCGGCACTCGCGGCCGCCGGGCTCGGCGCCGCCCGGACCGATCCGGTGCCGAGCGGCAGAGCCAGCGCAACGGCCAGCGCCACCATGCCAAAGCAGCGCGCCGAGAGGCTGCGCTTGCAGGTGGGTCGAACGGTGCTGGCGCGTGACGTCATCGGTCCTTCTCCGCGGCGGAAATGTCGAGACGGCGCGACCGTACCCAAGATGCTCGCGGACGCAACATCGTCGGACATTGCGGGGCGCGTTCCTCCCCCGGACGTGGCTGCGCAGCAACACTCACCGGCGCCAGCCACGGAAAAACCCAACAAGCGACACGATCGAGAGCGGCGCGCGCGATTGCGGTAACGCACCGCCGTTCCTATCTGAGCGCTTCGCCCGCGCCTGCGCCCCCTCCTTCGCGCAGCTCCCTGCCCTTTTCGAATCCCTCGGATCGAATTCCCTCGTGATGCCTCCCGTCATTTCCGTTACCGGCCTGTCGAAGACCTATTCCTCGGGCTTCACCTCACTCAACAATGTCGATCTCGCGATCGAGCGGGGCGAGATCTTCGCGCTGCTCGGGCCCAACGGCGCCGGCAAGACGACGCTGATCAGCATCATCTGCGGCATCGTCAATGCGTCTACGGGCAAGGTCGCGGTCGGCGGCCACGATATCAACCGCGACTATCGCGCCGCGCGGGCGCTGATCGGGCTGGTGCCGCAGGAGCTGCACACCGATTCGTTCGAGACCGTATGGGCCACGGTCAGCTTCAGCCGGGGACTGTTCGGCAAGCCCAACAACCCCGCCCTGATCGAGAAGATCCTCAAGGACCTCTCGCTCTGGGACAAGAAGGACGCCAAGATCATCACGCTGTCCGGCGGCATGAAGCGCCGCGTGATGATTGCGAAAGCGCTGTCGCATGAGCCGCAGGTGCTGTTCCTGGACGAGCCGACCGCCGGCGTCGATGTCGAGCTGCGCAAGGGCATGTGGGACGTCGTGCGCGAGCTCAAGGCCGCCGGCGTCACCATCATTCTCACCACGCACTACATCGAGGAAGCCGAGGAAATGGCCGATCGCGTCGGCGTCATCAACAAGGGCGAGATCGTCCTGGTCGAGGACAAGGCCAAGCTGATGGCAAAGCTCGGCCGGAAGCGGCTGAGCCTGCATCTGCAGCACCGGATCGAAGCCGTCCCCGAGGCGCTCGCGCCCTATCATCTCGCGCTGTCGGACGACGGCTGGCGGCTCGCCTATGACTACGATACCAAGGGCGAGCGCACCGGCATCACCAGCCTGCTCGGCGATCTCAGGACCGCCGGCATCCGCTTCGTCGATCTCGAGACCAAGCAATCATCCCTGGAAGACATCTTCGTGAGCCTGGTGCGGCAATGAATTTTCGCGCGGTCGCCGCAATCTACAAGTTCGAAATGGCACGCACCTGGCGCACGCTGCTGCAGAGCATCGTGTCGCCCGTCGTGTCGACCTCGCTCTACTTCGTCGTGTTCGGGGCCGCGATCGGCTCGCGCATCAGCCAGGTCGAGGGCGTCAGCTACGGCACCTTCATCGTGCCCGGCCTCGTGATGCTGTCGGTGCTGACCCAGAGCATCTCCAACGCCTCGTTCGGAATCTACTTCCCGAAATTCATCGGCACGATCTACGAGATCCTTTCGGCGCCAATCTCGCATTTCGAGATCGTGCTCGGCTATGTCGGCGCGGCCGCGACGAAATCCATCATTCTCGGGCTGATCATCCTCGCCACCGCCGGCCTGTTCGTGCCGCTGCACATCCAGCACCCGGTGTGGATGCTGGCGTTCCTGGTGCTGACGGCCGTGACCTTCAGCCTGTTCGGGTTCATCATCGGCATCTGGGCCGACGGCTTCGAGAAGCTGCAGATGGTCCCGATGCTGGTGGTGACGCCGCTGACCTTCCTCGGCGGCAGCTTCTACTCGGTGAACATGCTGCCGCCGACATGGCATTCGATCGCGCTGCTCAACCCGGTGGTCTACCTGATCTCTGGCTTTCGCTGGAGCTTCTACGAGATCGCCGACGTCAGGGTGGAAATCAGCGTCGGCGTGACGCTGCTGTTCCTGGCGATCTGCATGGCGATCATCTGGTGGATCTTCAAGACCGGATACCGGCTCAAGCATTGAGCCGGCATCGGGGGCGGCGTTCCAGCTCAGCGGTAGCAGTGGAAGCGGCCGTAGCCATCGCGGTATCCCCGGCAGTGATAGTGCCGGTGGTAATAGGAGCGGTGTGGAATGCCGAGCACGCCCTCGACGGCGCCCACGGCTCCGCCGACACCCGCACCGACCGCGCCTCCGACGACGCCGCCGACCGGGCCGGCGATGCGGTTGCCTTCGTGGGCCCCTTCATGGGCGCCACGGATGATGCCCTGGGCATGGGCGAATTGCGGCAGCGCCAGCCAGGCCAGCGCCAGGATGACCAGCGCGAGCGCGGCGAGCAGATAGGTCAGCTTCTGCGGCGCGCGATCGTCGAGCACCGCCGTCTTGGCCTTCATCGTCAGCATTTTGAATCCTGGAAACCGCATGGAGGAATCCTTGAAACGCGGATGCGGCCAAAAAGTTGCGCGGTCGCGACGAATTGGACCGATTAGAGAGGTCCTAAGCGCCGGAATGAAAGGCCATCCGCGGGTCGCGAAAATGTCAGCGCCGATGAACGCGGGGAGCCTTTGTCCGGTCCCTGCCCGCCATTAAGGTTGAGGGTGCCCTCGGCTGGAACAAAGCCCGCAATTCCGACATAGTGCAGGCCGAGGCGATGACCTGGGCGTTGTCGAAGTCCCGTTTGAGGTCTCTCCACAGTCGAGGGCCCTGGAGGCCAGAGGTTAGATGCGTACCATCCTTTTTGCAGTTGCCGGCTTCGCCTTTCTGTCGGCCACGCCAGCTCTGGCCAAGATCGACATCACCGTCGACAAGAACAACCAGATCATGACGGTCGCCGTCGATGGCGTCGAGCGCTACCGGTGGCCGGTCTCGACCGGCATTCCCTCGCGCGAAACGCCCAATGGCTCGTTCCGCGCCTTCCGCATGGAAGCTGATCATTTTTCCAAAGAGTTCGACGACGCGCCGATGCCGCACTCGATCTTCTTCACCAAGGTCGGCCACGCCATTCACGGCACCGATTCGGAGGGCCGGCTCGGCACCCCCGCGTCTCACGGCTGCGTCCGGCTGTCGAAGGCGAATGCCACGACGCTCTACGACCTGGTGCAAAAGGACGGCGTGCTCAACACCACGGTGACCCTGACCGGCTCGGCCGAGGTGGCGCTGGCGCGCAATCCACGCCGCGGCACCGCTGTTGCCCGCCGCGACGTGCCGCAGCAGTATGACGACAGTGGCGAGCCGGTCGTGCTGACGCCGCAGCCACAGATGCTGCCGGGACGCCAGGTCGTTCCGCAGCAGCGGCCCGATGACGGCTACATCTATCCCGCCGACGGCAGCGACAACGGCGTGCGCTATCCGGCGCCGCGCGGCACGGCCCGGCGCGTCTACGACGCGCAGGCCTATCCGCAGCAGCAGCAGTACGATTACCAAAACGGCAATCCGAGCTATGCGCAGCCGCGCTATTACCAGCCGCGCTCTTATTATCAGCCGCGCGGCTACTACACCTATCAGGACTGATTGCGCATTGATCCTCGCGGCCGGGCGCTGTTACGCAGCGCATCGGCGCCTCCTCACTCGGCGTTGACCCGCTCGAGCGAGGCGGACGCGCGATCGGCGCTGGCCTGCCCGCGGGCCGTCGGCATGCGCGTGCGCCGCTGCACGAAATACTGATCGGCCAGCACGCCGATCAGGATCACCGTGCCCATCACGGCGAAATTGAGCGAGCTCGGGATGCCCAGCAGATTGACCAGGTTCTGCAGCATCTGCAGCAGGATCGTGCCGAGCACGACGCCGATGACCGAGCCTTCGCCGCCGCGCAGCGAACAGCCCCCGAGCACCGCCGCGGCGATCGCATAGAGCTCGTAGAACGAGCCGTGCACCGCCGGCGAGATCGAGCGGGTGTACATCGCGAGCAGGACCGCGGCCAGCGCTGTCAGCCCGCCGCAGATCACATAGGCCGCGATCGTGACCCGATCGGACCGGATGCCGGAGTAGCGCGCCGCCTCCTCGTTCTTGCCGACCGCGTAGAAATAACGGCCGTACACCGAGCGGTGCAGCACCAGCCAGGCGATGCCGGCCACGATGACGAGCGCCACGACGCTATGCGGCAGCGGAAAGCCGAGGACATCGGTGCGGCCCGCGGCCAGCCATTCCAGCGCCGGGAAGCTTGCGCCGTAGCCGAAGCCGGCGGTGGCATCCTCGGTGTAGTAGCGCGCCGCGCCGCGATAGATCAGCAGCCCGCACAGGGTCACCACGAAGGGCTGGATGCGCATCTTGGTGACCAGCGTGCCATGGACCAAGCCGATGGCGATGCCGCCGGCGAGGATGAGGAACAAGGCGGCGATCCAGTCGACGTCCCGGTTGACGATGAGGTCGATGAACAGCACGCCGAGCAACGCGATCACCGAGCCGACGGCGAGCTCGATGCCGCCGACGATGATCACGAAGGCCTCCGCGATCGAGAAGATCCCGAACATGCCGACCTGGTTGGCGGTATTGGAGAGGTTGCCGACCAGCAGGAAGCGCGGGTTGATGAAGGCCACGACGGCGCCGACCACCAGGATCAGGATCAGCAGGCTGAGATCTTTCTTCTGCACGGGCGCCCTCGCTCAGACGGTATGGCCGACGGCGAGCTGAAGCACGTTGTGCTCGCTGAACTCGTTGCGGGCCAGGAAGCCCGAAATCATGCCTTCGTGCATTACGGCGATCCGGTCGCTCACCCCGATCACCTCCTCCATGTCACTCGAGATCATCAGGATCGCGACTCCGGAATCCGCCAGCCGCCGCAGCATGTCGTAGATCTCCTGCTTGGCGCCGACATCGATGCCCCGGGTCGGCTCGTCGAAGATCAGAACCTTTGGCCGCATCGACAGCCATTTGGCGAGCACGACCTTCTGCTGGTTGCCGCCGGACAAGGTGCCGACCGAGACCTTGACGTCGGACGCCCGGATCTTGAGCCGTTCGCGCTGCCGATCGGCATTCTCGGTCTCACGCCTGATGTCGACAAGTCCAAAGCTGAGATAGGAGGCGAGATCCGGCAGCGAGATGTTCTCGGCGATCGACAGGTCGAGCAGCAGGCCGCAGGCCTTGCGGTCTTCCGGAATGAGATAGATGCCGCGATCGATCGCCGCGCGCGGCGTCGAGATGCGGATCGGCTCGCCCTCCAGGCTCATGCCCCCGGCCAGCAGCGGCTCGACGCCGAAGATGCCGCGCGCGAGCTCGGTGCGGCCGGAGCCAACGAGACCTGCAAGCCCGAGGATCTCGCCGCGCCGGAGCTGCAGGCTGACGGCCTGGTTGGGATAGGTCGCGGTCACGGCCTCCACCACGTCGAGCACGGCTTCGCCGGGCGGCGCGGCCGGCGGCACGTAGAGCGACCGCAGGTCCCGGCCGATCATCAGCCTGATCATCGCGGCAGGACTGAGCTCGTCTCGCGTCAGCGCGCCGACCATGCGGCCGTCGCGCAGCACAATGGCGCGATCGGCGCATTGCATGACTTCGTTCAGGCGATGCGTGATGAAGATGACGCTGACCCCGTCCGCCTTCAGGCCGGCGATGACCTGCATCAGCCGCTCGGTTTCCGACAGCGTCAGGCTGGAGGTCGGCTCGTCCATGATGACGCAGCGCGCGTCGAGCGACAAAGCCTTGATGATCTCGACCAGCTGGCGCTGCGCCAAGGACAGCTCGGCGAGCGGCGTATCCGGCTCGAAATCAGCGGCGAGGCGCGCGATCAGCGGACGCACCTTGGCCCGCAGCGTCTTGCGGTCGATCAGCCGCAGCGGGCCGCCATAGACCGGCTCGCGGCCGATGAAGACGTTGCCTGCGACATCGAGATTGTCGAACAGGTTCAGCTCCTGGTGGACGAAGGCGATGCCGGACGCGATCGCGTCCGCCACCGTGTAGCTGGTCCGCGCCACGCCATCGATCCGGATCGTGCCGCTGCTCGGCTCCACCACGCCGCCGAGCACGCGCATCAAGGTCGACTTGCCGGCGCCGTTCTCGCCGACCAGGGCGATCACCTCGCCGGGCGCGACCGACAGGCTGGCGTGGTCGAGCGCGACCACGCCAGGATAGGTCTTGCCGATGTCGATCAGCTCAAGGAAGGGCTCGCGCACGCCGGCCGTCGCGTCACTTCTTCAGCATCTGCTTCATCTGCGCCATGAAGTCGTCGACGTTGGACTTCTCGATCACCTTGCCGGGCACGATGATGATGCCGTTGGCCGGAACGCCGGACTTGTCGCCCTGCACGACCTTCGCCATCAGCTTCATGCCCTGATAGCCCCACTCGAACGGCTGCTGCACTACCGTGCCCTCGATCGCGCCGTCCTTCACGCCGCCGAGCGTGATCGGATCCTCGTCGAAGCCGATGACCTTGATCTTGCCGAGCTTGCCGGCCTCCTTCAGCACCTCGTAGATGCGCGGCGTGTTGTAAGAATAGAAGCCGACCAGACAACTGACGTCCGGCATCGCCGCCAGGATGTCCTCGACATTGCGCTTGGCCCGGGTCTGGTCGATCTCGTCGCCGCGTACGTCGACCAGCTCGACCTTCGATCCCTTGATGGTCGCCTTCACGCCTTCGATGCGCTCGCGGGCGTTGTCAGCCCCGAGCAGGCCGACGAAACCGACGCACTTGCCGCCATTCGGCAGCGCCTTCAGCATCAGCTTGCCGGCATCCTTGCCGAGCTCGGTATTGGAGGAGCCGATATAGGCGATGCGCTTCGATTGCGGAGCGTCGCTGTCGGTGGTGAAGAGCACCGTCTGTGCGGCAATCTTGTTGAGGTGCTCAGTCTGGTTCTTCGGATCGACGGCGCTCACCATGATTCCGGCAGCCCCGGCCGCGACGAGGTCATCCAGCATCCGCTGCTGCACGGCGGCTGCCGCCTGCTCGGGATATTTGAGCTGCAGGTTGTAGTTGGGCAGCTCGCCTTGCGCCTTCTTGACGCCAGCTTCGGCGATCTTCCAGAAGTCGGACGCGCCGTTGACGACGAAGGCGAGGACCTTCTTGTCCGCGGCTCCCGCGGAGCCGAGACCGAGCGCCATCGACAACAAGGCAGACGCACCGGCAATCCAAAGACGCTTCATTGAACCCCTCCCATGTGAAGCCGGCCTGCTTTGATGCGGCCGGCATTTTGTAGTCGAACGATATCTAGTCGCGAACTCGTCCGAACCGCTGGCTCCGCCCGGACGAACAGCACCTCGATCTGGACAGCGTCCGCGCGATCGTTCGCTCAGGGCGAGACGACCAGACCGGTCCCTCACCGCTCAGTTTGCGATCCAGCTCGACTGCGCGTGCGTGCCCCAACCCACCCATTCGAAGACGTGCAAAGTACCGACTTCAAATGAGGGGCGTACCTCAAGGTAGCATGGTCATGACGGGCACGCAACAGAGGCCCACGCAGAAAGCGCGTAACCACTGCGTTTTGCGATGCGGTACAGCAAAGTCGGCGATCAGACGCTCGAGAAATCGATGCGGCAATGCAACCGAGGCCCGCCACTGACGAGGCGCGCACCTCTTTGGGCGCAGACGCCATCATCGCGGCGATCCGGGCCCGGCGACGTCGAACGGCGGCAGTGCCCTGTTACTCGCCGTCGCGCAGCCGCCGATACACGGCGCCGAGAATGTTCGAATAATCGTCGGTCCAGACCCGCTCGCCGTCGGTCGGCTCGGTTTCGGTCCACTTGTCCGAGGAGGCCAGCGTGCCGACGTCGGCGTCCTCGCGCGCGCTGATGACGACGTCGGTGGAGAAGATGTACTCGTCGTCGCGCCCGGAGTCCTCGTTGTAGACCCAGCTCTTCAGGTCGTTGGCGTCGGCGATGCCGACGACGACGCTCTCCAGCTCCAGATGCCGATTGGAGACATGCATCACGACGGCGCCCTGCGGCGCCAGCTTCGCCTTGTAGATCGCCATCGCCTCCTCCGTCGCCAGATGGATCGGAATCGCATCCGAGGAATAGGCATCGACGATGATGAGATCGTAGGCGCCGTCCGGCTCCTTGGCGAAGGTCAGCCTGGCATCGCCGATGACAGGCTTGAAGTCCGGCGCGCAGTTCCTGATGTAGCTGAAATATTTCGGATCGCTGGCCGTATCGATCATGGTCTGGTCGATCTCGAAGAATTTCCAGATCTCGCCGGGCTCGGCTGCGCAAGTGAGCGTGCCGGCGCCAACGCCGATCACGGCGACCTTGAGCGGCGCGCCCTTGCGCTCCCGGATCGCGGTGATGGCGCGGCCGATGCCGCCGTCCTTGTGATAGTAGGTGATCGGCTCGGGCCGCCCCGTCACCTTGGAGCCGTCGGCGTTGAGATATTTCTGCGCGCCGTGGATGGTCGTGCCATGCATCAGCACGTGATAGTGCCCGTCGGAGGTCACCACGATCTTGTGCACGCCGAAGAAGCTGCGCACCGTCTCGACGCGGCCGTCATCGGCCGGATAGGCGCGGATCAGGACGAGCGCGAGCGCGGCCGTCGCGAACACTTTCCAGCGGCCACCGTTCAGCAGCAGAGCGAGCAGCACGGCGAGCACGCCCACGGCGCCCGCGACATAGACGCGGTGGTCCTCGAGATAGGTCGTGAGCTTGCCGGTCATTCCGGCGGGCACCAGCAGCGCGGGGGCAATGACCGCGAGCAGGAGCCAGTACCAGCGCGTGATCCGTGGCAAGCGCTCATTGGCCGCCGGCCGGCACAGCGCCGCCAGCGCCAGCAGGATCGGATATTCGGCAACCCATGAGAAGGTGAAGGGGGCGATCAGGCCGGCGAACAGGCCGCCGACCATGCCGCCGAACGACAGCGCGACATAGAAGCCGGTGAGATATTTGGCCGGCGGGCGCGTGCGCGCGAGCTCGCCATGGCAGGCCATGGCGATGATGAAGAAGCAGAGCTGGTGACCGCCGAGCGTGAGCGCGAGATTCTGCTCGCCGCCGAAGGCGAGCAGGACGACGACGCCGGCGATCGCAAGCGGCTGCAGCGCCAGCATCCATTTGTGCGGCAGCAGCGGCCGCGACTGGAACACCAGCACCCAGGTCAACAGATAGAGCGACAGCGGCAGCACCCATAGCAAGGGCGCGGCCGCGACATCGGTGGAGATATGCGCCGTCACCGCAATCAGCAGGCCGGAGGGCACCGCGGCCAGGAAGATCCAGCGCAGACGCAGCAGCCAGCGTGGCGCCGGGGCATTGCTGTCCCCGGTGTGCAGCAGGCTCGTGACGATCACCGGCGACCGCAGCAGCAGGACGCCGCAGCCGGCGATCAGCGCGATCAGGAGGCCATAGCCGCCGGTCCAGATCAGGTTCTGCACGCGCAGGCTGAAGATCGGCTCGATCAGCAGAGGATAGGACAACAGCGCCAGGAAGCTGCCGATGTTCGACGATGCATAGAGGAAATACGGGTCGGGTGCGGCCGGATGACCTGAGCGCACGAACCACGCCTGCAGCAGCGGATTGTTGGCAGCGAGCGCGAAGAACGGCAGACCGATCGACACGGTGAACAGGCCGAGCAGCCAAAGCCCGTAACCGGAGCTGGGCGGGTCGCCCCAGCTGCTCGCGATCGACAGCGGCAACGTCAGGATGGCGAAACCGAGCAGCAGCAGATGAATCGCGATCGGGAGCACCCGGCTGGGCAGCTGGGTGAGAAAATGCGCATAGGCATAACCCGCGAGCAGCAAGGTCTGGAAGAACACCATTGCCACCGACCACACCGCCGGCGAGCCGCCGAGCCGCGGCAGCACCATCTTGGTGAACAGTGGCTGCACCGAGAACAGCAGCAGCGCGCTGACGAAAATTGCGGCGGTATAGACGACGAGCACCAGCCGGTTGCGTGCGGCAGAGGGCTGAGCGACGGCGGCGGGCGAGGCGATTGAGGTCATGACAACTCCGGCAGCGGCGCGGCCGGCATCAGATGCCAAGACCGGACCGCGATGAGCAGACGAGACATAGCGGATCGCAGGGCGGTATGGCGAGGAGCTGAGGCAAAATGGAGTTTCCCTTGACGTCGCAGCCGTCCGGCGCGACAGCACCAGCCGAGGTTCCCGGTGCGGGTCATTAAACAGGGCTTTTTGAAGCTGACATGAATGAAACCGAGGTCATCATCATCGGTGCCGGCCATAATGGCCTGACCTGTGCGGCCTACCTCGCGATGGCGGGCCTGCGCGTGCATGTGGTCGAGCGCCGCAAGGTGGTCGGCGGCGCCGCGGTCACCGAGGAGTTTCATCCGGGCTTCCGCAACTCCGTCGCGTCCTACACCGTGAGCCTGCTCAATTCGCGCGTCATCTCCGACCTGAAGCTGCACGAGCACGGGCTGGAGATCGTCGAGCGCCGGGCGCAGAACTTCCTGCCCTCGCCCGACGGCCGCTATCTGCTGACGGGCGAGGGTCGCACGCTGGCTTCGGTTGCGCGGCTGAGCCAGCGCGACGCCGACGCGATCGGCCCGTTCTCGGCACGGCTCGAGGCCATCGCGGACGTGCTGCGCAGCCTCGTGCTGCGGGCGCCACCGAACCTGGTCGCCCAGTTCGGGCTGTCGGCGATCCGCGAGGCCTTCAACGCGCTCGGCACCGCCAACACCCTGCGCGCGCTGTCGCTGGAGCAGCAGCGCGACCTGCTCGACCTTTTCACGCGCTCGGCCGGCGAGATGCTTGACGAGATATTCGAGACCGACCTGGTGAAGGCGCTGTTCGGCTTCGATGCCATCGTCGGCAACTATGCCAGCCCCTACGCCGCCGGCTCGGCCTATGTGATGCTGCATCACGCCTTCGGCGAGGTGAACGGCAAGAAGGGCGTCTGGGGCCATGCGATCGGCGGCATGGGGGCGATCACGCAGGCGATGGCCGGGTACCTGAAGGAGCTGGGAACGCTGGTCGAGGTCGAGGCCGGCGTGCGCGAGGTGATCGTCGAGCGCGACCGCGCGGTCGGCGTCGTGCTCGAGGATGGCCGCACCATCCGCGCCCGCCATGTCGTCGCCAACGTGAACCCGAAGCTGCTCTATACGCGCCTGGTGCCGGCTGGCGCCGTGCCCGCGCCGTTCCTGAGCCGCATCAGGAACTGGCGGTGCGGTTCGGGCACGTTCCGCATGAACGTGGCGCTCGACCGGCTGCCCTCGTTCAGCGCGCTGCCGGGCGACGGCGACCATCTGTCCGCCGGGATCATCCTCGGCCCGAGCCTCGGCTACATGGACCAGGCCTATCTCGACGCGCGGGCGCATGGCTGGAGCCGCGATCCCGTGGTCGAGCTGCTGATTCCCTCCACCCTCGACCCGACGCTGGCGCCCGCAGGGCAGCACGTCGCCAGCCTGTTCTGCCAGCATGTCGCGCCCGAGCTGCCGGACGGCCGTTCCTGGGACAATCATCGCGACGAGGTCGCCGACCTCATGATCGCGACCGTGGACCGTTATGCACCGGGCTTTGCGGCCAGCGTGCTCGGCCGGCAGGTGCTGTCGCCGCTCGACCTCGAACGCGAGTTCGGGCTGATCGGGGGCGACATCTTCCACGGCGCGCTGACCCTGAACCAGTTGTTCTCGGCCCGCCCCATGCTCGGTCACGCCGATTATCGCTCGCCGCTGAAAGGGCTCTACCATTGCGGCTCGGGCAGCCACCCCGGCGGCGGCGTCACCGGCGCACCGGGCCACAATGCGGCCCAGGCGATCCTGGCCGACTATCGCGCCCTGTTCGGTTGAGGATAAGGGGTGGAAAGGCGGGTGGGCGTCCGTGTGGACAAGCTGTGGACGCGCAGTGGATCAACGGCCCAATAAGCAGTGCACGGCCGTGTGGGTATGCTGTGGACCTGCTTTCGAGATTCCCCCACCCCAAAAGCAGAAAAACCGGGCGCTGAGGCCCGGTTCTTCGAGAACGCCGTGTCAGGCGGATTACTTCAGCGACGTGTTGATCGACTCGAACTTGCTGCTGAGCGAGCTGCCCAGGCCGTTGACTGCGGCAATGATGGCCAGCGAGATGCCGGCTGCGATCAGGCCGTATTCGATGGCGGTGGCGCCAGATTCATCACGCAAGAACTTCAGCAGAGTGGTCTTCATCTGAACCTCGTTTCCCAACCCAGGAACCGAGGATCATCCGGTTCCCATGACGAGAAAATTAGGCGGCCAGAACCTAAAGTTGAGATAAGGCGCTCTGTTCAAGTTGCAGAGATTCTTTGCGGGAATTGAATCACAACTTTTACGCCGCCCCGCCAGCGGCAAGATACAACCGTTGAATGTTCCAACCTGGCAGATTTCCGGTCCTATCGCTTGCGTTGGCAGACAAATCCCTTAACCACGCCGTCAAATCTCGCCAGGATCCACCTTGATGACCTCAACGACCACGCCCGCCACCCACAAGGCCAGCTTCACCGTTGCCGATGAAGCGACCGCGCGCCCGGCCGTCGACGTCCTGACCGAGGTGTTCTTCGAAGGTGATGCCGCGGTCGCGGCCTTCGAGCGGCCGGACGGCCGCTGGGACGTCACGGTTCATTTCGCCGATCCGCCGGATCAGGCGCTGGTGCGGGAGCTCGTCGGCGGGGCGGCGGGCTCCGACGTAGCCCAGACCCTGGCATTCGAAGTCGTCGAGGCCAAGGACTGGGTCAAGGCCAGCCTGGACGACCTCGTCCCGGTGCCGGCCGGCCGCTTCATGGTCCATGGCAGCCATGACCGGCAGCGGGTGCCCGGCAACAAGCTCGGGATCGAGATCGAGGCGGCGCTCGCCTTCGGCACCGGTCACCACGGCACCACGCGCGGCTGCCTGCTGCTGCTCGATCACGTGCTCAAGACCCGCGCGCCGCGACGGGTGCTCGACCTCGGCACCGGCACCGGCGTGCTCGCGATTGCCGCCGCCAAGGCGACGCACCGGTCCGTGCTGGCGAGCGACATCGATGCGCCCTCGGTCATGGTGGCGCGGGAGAACGCCCGGCTCAACGGCGCAGGCCCCCTGGTCCGGGTCATCCGTGCTACCGGCTTCGCCGCCGCGGACTTTGCCCGGTGCGGCCCTTTCGACCTGGTGCTGGCGAATATCCTGGCCAACCCGCTGCGCCAGCTGGCCGCGCCGATGCAGCGCCACCTCGCGCCCGGAGCCTTCGTGATCCTCTCGGGCCTGTTGACCCCGCAGGCACGCGCCGTCTGCGCCGCCTATCGTGCCCGCGGCCTGGTTCCGGTCCGGCATTTGAGAATCGAGGGGTGGAGCAGCCTGTTGCTGCAAAAGCAGCAGTGAGGCGGATCAGCTCATGGCATGGATCGAACCTGCACGCTGGGTGCGGCAAGCTCGCGATTACGTCTTCGGCTGGCTCTGCTGGGAGGTGGAGTCGGACTGACTGCGAGAGGCACGTCGAACGCGCGGCGCGACGAGACGATTGACGAGATCCGCCAGCGCGCTGCGCGGCTTCTCGGCCGGTGCGGGCGCCGGTCCACTTGGCGCGGGCGCCGATAGCTTTTCGAAGGTAAAAGCAGGCATCGTGCATCCCCTCGCCGTTGAGTTGAGGCACTCCCCGGATCATGCGACCGTGGATGATCTTTACGATCGTGGTCGTCACGTCCATACGTTTCCTCGCCGCATCTCTTTCGGATGACCGGCATGCGACAGCAAATCTTTTTGCACAGGCGAATGCAAGGAGATTCTTCGTGCACTGCACTGTCTGCTGGAGGAGTATTCGTCGCCGACGCGGCAAGATCCACTTCTAAAGTATGAGACCGATGTTCGAAGCTCTGTTCCAGACGTTCGAAGAACCCGAAACCGGCGTGGCGCTGACCGCGCGGCTGGCTGCTCTCCGCGAGGAGCTGGCACGGCGCAAGCTGACCGGCTTCATCGTGCCGCGCGCCGACCAGCAGCAGAACGAGTATGTGCCACCGTCGGAGGAAAGGCTGGCGTGGCTCACCGGCTTCACCGGATCGGCCGGCCTTGCAATCGTGCTGCCGCAGGCCGCCGCGATCTTCGTCGACGGCCGCTATACGCTGCAGGCCGGCAAGCAGGTCGACGGCAAGGCCTGGACCGTGGAATCGCTGATCGAGCCGCCGCCCGAGAGTTGGTTGACGCGACACCTGCAGAGCGGTGACCGCGTCGGCTTCGATCCGTGGCTGCATACGACGGCCGCGGCCGAACGACTGGCCGCCGCCTGTGCCAAGGCCGGCGCGGAGCTGGTGCCGGTCGAGAGCAACCCGGTCGACAGCATCTGGACCGAACGCCCGCTGCCGCCGCTCGGCGCCGTATCCATCCACGGCGCCGAATTATCCGGCGAGAGCGAGGCGGACAAGCTCGGCCGGATCCGCCAGGAGATCGAGCGGCTCGGCGTCGAGGCGCTGGTGCTGTCCGATTCCCACAACGTCGCCTGGACCTTCAACATCCGCGGCGCCGACGTCTCGCACACGCCGCTGCCGCTGTCCTATGCGCTGGTGCCGAAGACCGGACGTCCGACCATCTTCATCGATTCCCGCAAGCTCTCGAACCTGACACGCGATCATCTCGAGCAGAGCGCCGAGGTGGCGGAGCCGGACGTGCTGACACCGCGCCTGACCGAGCTCGCGCAATCCGGCGCAGCCATCGCGCTCGACAGCGCCACGGCAGCCGATGCCCTGACGCGCCTGATCCAGGGCGCCGGCGGCAAGGCGGTGCGCGGCGCCGATCCGGTCAGCCTGCTCAAGGCCGCCAAGAACGCGGTGGAGATCGACGGTACGCGGCGCGCCCATCAGCGCGATGCGGTCGCGCTGGTGCGCTTTCTGGCCTTCATCGATCGCGAGGCGCCGAAGGGCACGTTGACGGAGATCGATGCGGTCGAGGCGCTGGAGAGCTTTCGCCGCGACACCGGCGCGCTCAAGGACGTGTCGTTCCCGACCATCTCGGGTACCGGTCCGAACGGCGCGATCGTGCATTATCGCGTCACCCGCAAGAGCAACCGCCGCATCATGCCGGGCGATCTGCTGCTGATCGATTCCGGCGCGCAATATCAGGACGGCACCACTGACGTCACCCGCACGATCGCCGTGGGCGTGCCGACTGAGGAAATGCGCGACCGCTTCACCCGCGTGCTGCGCGGCCACCTCGCGATCGCACGTGCGATCTTCCCCGATGGCACCACCGGCGCCCAGCTCGACACCATGGCGCGACAGTTCCTGTGGCAGGCCGGCATCGATTTCGAGCACGGCACCGGTCACGGCGTCGGCAGTTATCTGTCGGTGCACGAGGGACCCGCGCGCATCTCGAAGCTCGGCACGACACCGCTGAAGCGCGGCATGATCCTGTCCAACGAGCCCGGCTACTACAAGACCGACGCGTTCGGCATCCGCATCGAGAACCTCGAGCTCGTGGTGGCGAAGGACGTCGCGGACGCGGAGAAGCCGATGAACGGCTTCGAGGCGCTGACCCTGGCGCCGATCGACCGCCGCCTGATCGACGTCGCCATGCTGACCGCCGAGGAACGGGCGTGGCTCGACGCCTATCATGGCCGGGTCAGGGAAACCGTCCGTGCAGCGCTCGACGAGAACGACCAGCGCTGGCTCGATCAGGCGACTGCGCCACTGTAGCGATCCGCGCGCCCTGCTACCAACTGTCCCGCTGCCCGCATGGGCGCATGCCGAAACAGGCATTTCCGCGAAGCGGAAGGCCGCTACAGTCAGGGCGTTCACCTGATTTGAGCGGCACCATGCATGGAATGATCAGCAGACCGCCCGGGGCGGCGCCACCGCGCGCCGTCCCCTCGCGCACCGTGCTGGTCCTCCTGGTCGTCATGACCGGGCTGGCGCCGATCTCGCTTTACCTGCTGGTGCCGGCCCTGCCGCTGCTCGCGACCACGTTCGGGCGCGACGCCTCCGTCGTGCAGATGACGGTGTCGTTCTACATGGCCGGCATCGCGATCTCGCAGCTGCTGCTCGGGCCGCTCTCCGACCGCTTCGGCCGCCGCCCCGTGATGCTTGCAGGGCTCGCGCTGTCGATCGTCGCGAGCGTCAGTTGCATCTTCGCCGACACTCTGCCCCAGCTGATCGCGGCGCGCTTCTTCCAGGCGCTCGGCGGCGCCAGCGGCATGGTGATCAGCCGCGCCATCATCCGCGATCTCTATCCGCGCGAGCGCATCGGCGCGATGATCAGCCTCGTCGTCGCGGTGATGATGATCGCGCAGATGCTGTCGCCGCTGACCGGCGGCTTGATCGAGATCGCGTTCGGCTGGCACGCCATCTTCTACGTCGTCGCCGCGCTGTCGATCGTGATCGCGATCGCCGTGACCTTGACCCTGCCGGAAACGCGCCCTGCCCGCATCGAAGGCGCGAGCTTCCGCCGCGACGTCGCCATGCTCGTCAGGAGCCGCGCCTTCCTCGGCTACATGCTGTGCCAGGTGCTGGCGTCGCAGATCATCTTCGCCTTCGCCGGCGGCGGGCCGTATATCGTCGAGGTGCAGATGGGCCGCTCCTCGGCGGAGTATGGCGCGTGGTTTGCGACCACGGGCTTCGCCTATTTCGTCGGCAACCTGTTCTGCGTGCGCTACGCGCCGCGCCATTCGCTCGATCGGCTGATCTGGTTCGGATTGGGACTGCAGCTCACCAGTGCCGCGCTGAACTTCACGTGGAGCCTGTTCGGTTTCAACCAGGTGCCATCAGTGCTGTTCGGCACGCAGATGCTGCTGATGTTCGCCAATGCCGCCGTGATGGCGAATTCCGCAGCCGGTGCCATCAGCGTCCGGCCGGGCGCAGCCGGCACCGCTTCCGGCGCGATGGGATTCCTGCAAATGGGCGTGGGCGCGCTGACGTCGCAGCTCGGCGCCTGGCTCGGCGGCCATTTCAGCAGCACGCTGCCGCTGACATCAGCGATGCTCACCCTGTCCCTCGCCTGCGCCTGCAGCATGATCTTCCTGGTTCCGCGCACGCAGATGAAGGTGACGAAGGAGCTGATCGAGACGGCGGAAGAGGACGAAGCCGGGGTAATGTGAGGGAGGTGCGTGAGCGACTGCACGACCGCGCGTCACTCTCGGCGTCATACCCGCGCAGGCGGGTATCCAGTAGGCCGAGGCGTCTCGGCCCTATGACAAATGCCTCTGGAATACTGGATCATCCGCTTTCGCGGATGATGACAACTGTTGGTGTCGCATCCAGCGTCTGTCGCAACCAACATTGCGGAGCTGCTACTCCCCGATCAGCTGCAGCCACTCGTCCTCGGTGAGCACCTGCACGCCGTGCTTTTGCGCGTCCTTCAACTTTGAGCCTGCCCCCGGACCGGCGACGACGTAGTCCGTCTTCTTCGACACCGATCCCGACACTTTCGCACCGAGCCGCTCGGCAGTCGCCTTGGCCTCATCGCGCGTCATCTTTTCCAGCGTGCCTGTGAACACGACAGTCTTGGCGGCGATCGGCGAATTGCGCTTCGGCCTCTCTGCGTCGAGGATCTTGACCTCCTTAGTCAGCCGCTCGACGATGCCGCGGTTGTGGTCCTCGCCGAAATAGGCGGCGACGCTCTTGATCACGGTGTCGCCGATCTGGTCGAGCGCATCCATCTCCGCGATCGCCTCCTCGTCGCCGTTGGCGACCTTGAGACAGGCTTCGTGGAACGCATCCCAGGAGCCGTAGCCGCGCGCCAACGCCAGCGCCGTGGTCTCGCCGACATGGCGCATGCCGAGCGCAAAGATGAAGCGCTCCAGCGCGATCTCGCGCCGGGCGTCGATGGCATTGAAGAGATTGCGCACCGAGGTCTCGCCATAGCCCTCAATCTCCTCGAGCTTCAGCTTGCTGTTGCGTGCGGCCAGCGTGAAGATGTCGGCGGGCTCCTTGACCCAGCCCTGGTCGAAGAAGAATTGGATCTGCTTCTCGCCGAGACCATCGATGTCGAAAGCGCGGCGCGAGGCGAACAGCTTGAGGTGCTCGATCTTCTGGAATGGACAGGCGAACTCGCCGGTGCAGCGGGCGCGCGAGCCCTCCTCGCCGGTCGCAATCTCCTCACGCACGACGTCGGTATGCAGCGGACAAGGGCACGTCTTCGGGAAGTGGAATTCCTTGGCGTGCTCCGGCCGTTTGTCGATGAGGACGTCGACCACTTGGGGGATGACGTCGCCGGCGCGCTGGATCACGACGGTGTCGCCGATCCGGATGTCACGGCCCTCGCGCAGCACCTCGCCCTTGTTGCCGATCCCCTTGATGTAGTCCTCATTGTGCAGCGTCACGTTCTGCACGATGACGCCGCCGACACCGACCGGCTCAAGCTTGCCGACCGGCGTGAACGAGCCGGTGCGGCCGACCTGGATCTCGATGTCCTTGAGCACGGTCATGGCGCGCTCGGCCGGAAACTTGTGCGCGATGCCCCAGCGCGGCGTGCGCGACACGAATCCGAGCCGCTCCTGCCAGTCGATGCGGTCGACCTTGTAGACGACGCCGTCGATATCGTAGTCGAGCTCGGCGCGCTGCTCCTCGATGTGATGATGGAACGCGATCAGCTCCTCCACCGAGTGGCAGAGCCTCGTGAGCGGATTGGTCGTGAAGCCGCAACGCTCGAACCATTTGATCATGCCGCTCTGCGTCTCCGCCGGCATCGCGCTCATTTCGCCCCAGGCATAGGCGAAGAAGCCGAGGGGACGCGAGGCGGTGATGGCCGGATCCTTCTGCCGCAGCGAACCTGCGGCGGAGTTGCGCGGGTTGGCGAAGATGGTGTCGCCCGCTTCCTTCTGGCGCTCGTTGAGCGCGAGGAAGGCCTGCTTGGTCATGTAGACCTCGCCGCGCACTTCGCAGATGTCGGGCAGGTTGCGGCCGTGCAGCTTGTGCGGCACGTCCTTCAGGGTGCGGATGTTGGCGGTGACATCCTCGCCCTCGGCGCCGTCACCGCGGGTCGCGGCGGTGACCAGCTCGCCGCCTTCATAGCGTAGCGACATCGACAGCCCGTCGATCTTCGGCTCGGCCGAGAAATCGATGCGATCGTCGGCAAGCTTGAGGAAGCGCGCGATGCGGCCGACGAAGTCGCGCACGTCCTCCTCGGCGAAGGCGTTGTCGAGCGACAGCATCGGCACCGCGTGCCGCACTTTCTTGAACCGGCCGGAGGGAGCCGCGCCGACCTTCTGTGACGGAGACTCGCTGCTGACGAGCTCAGGGAAACGCTTCTCGATCGCATTGAAACGGCGACGCAGCTCGTCATAGGCGGCGTCCGAGATCTTCGGCGCGTCATCCTGATAATAGAGCCTGTCGTGGGTCTCGAGCTCCAGCGCCAGCCGCTTCCATTCCACCTTGGCCTGGGCCTTGGTGAGATCGGCAACGTCGACGGGCTGCTTCGGTTTTGCTGTCTTGGGCATGCTGCGTACTGTCTGCTCGTCATGGCGGGACGGCCCGAAGGCCGCCCCGAAACGACGGTTTACACAATGCGCACGCCGGAGCCAAAAGCGTTCGGCCCGATCCCTCGGCTTATGCCGCCGCAGCCTCCAGCAGCCGGTCGGCGGCGGCGCGGGCTTCGGCGGTGACCTCGGCGCCGGCCAGCATGCGGGCGATCTCCTCGCGGCGGTGCAGGGTGGCGAGCGTATTGACCCGGGTGACGACGCGCTTGCCGCGGTCGAGCGCATCCTTGGAGATCAACAAATGCTGGTCCGCCCGCGCCGCGACCTGCGGCGCATGGGTCACGGCCATCACCTGAACCCCGTGCGCGAGCCGCGCCAGCCGGGCGCCGATGGCATCGGCGACCGCGCCGCCAACGCCGGTGTCGATCTCGTCGAACACCAAGGTCGGCGCCGAGCCGCGGTCGGACAGCACGACCTTGAGCGCCAGCAGGAACCGCGACAGCTCGCCGCCCGAGGCGACCTTCATCATCGGGCCCGGCCGCGTGCCCGGATTGGTCTGCACCCAGAACTCGACGCGGTCGATGCCCTCCGGCCCCGGCGCCTCGGCGTCGCTGTCGACCTGGGTCATGAACTTGGCGCGTTCGAGCTTGAGCGGGGCGAGTTCGGCATGGACGGCCCGGTTCAGCTTCTCCGCCGACTTGGTCCGCGCCGCCGACAGCTTGGCCGCCGCCGCGGCATAGCGCGCATCAGCCGCCGCCGCCGCCGCTTCCAGCTTCTTCAACTGCTCGGCGCCGGCATCGATCAGGATCACATCGGCGGCATATTTGGCAGCCAAAGCAGCCAGACCGTCCACCGGCGTCGAATATTTGCGCGCGGCCGCGCGCAGCGCGAACAGCCGCTCCTCGATGCGCTCCAGCTCCAGCGGATCGAAATCGGTGGCCGCGAGCGCCACCGTCAGATGCTGATCGGCCTCCTCCAGGGCGTTGATCGCCGAATCGATAGCCCTCACCGCTGGATCGACCAGCGCGGGCGAGCTGACCGCGCGTCGCTCCAGCCGGCGGACCGCCGCAGCCAGCGCGGCAATCGGCGACTGGTTGCCGCTGACGGCATCCTGCGCGTCACGCAGATCGCCTGCGATCTTCTCGCCCTGCATCATGGCGGTGCGGCGGGCGGCGAGCTGCGTCTCCTCGCCCTCCTTTGGCGCCAGCTTCTTCAGCTCGTCCGAGGCATGCCGCAGATAATCGGCCTCGCGGGCCGCGCGCTCCATGCTCGCACGATGCTCATCGAGCGCCGTGACCGCGGTCCGGCGGGCCGCCCAGAGCGCCTCGACCGCGGCGACATCCTTCTCCAGGCCCGCAAAGGCATCCAGCAGCCGGCGGTGGGTGGCGGCATCGACCAGCGCACGTTCGTCATGCTGGCCGTGGATCTCGACCAGGGTGGCGCCGATCGCTTTCAGCGTCTGCACGCTGACCGACTGGTCGTTGATGAAGGCGCGGGTGCGGCCGTCGCCGTATTGAACGCGGCGCAGGATCATCTCGCCATCGGCATCCAGGCCGTTGGCGGCGAGGATCCTGGCGGCGGGATGATCCTTGCCGATCTCGAACACGGCCGTGACCTGCCCCTGGTCGGCGCCGTGGCGCACCAGGCTGGCGTCGCCGCGGCCGCCGAGAGCGAGAGCAAAGGCGTCGAGCAGGATCGACTTGCCGGCACCGGTCTCGCCGGTCAGCACCGCAAGTCCATGGGAAAATTCGAGATCGAGTCGTTCGATCAGGACGATGTCACGGATCGACAGTCGCGCCAGCATGGAACCGAAGTCCTTCGTAACGGGGCGGAACGCCCCTGAGCGAACGACTCAATGCTAGCAGCAAATAGAGAACAAAACAAGAATACAGAACAAAGCCAGACCGACCAGCCGATTTGGCCGACCGCTCAGCCCAGGCCCAGCTTCTTGAAGGCCCGAGAGATGTAGGAGCCCTTGTTCTCCTCGGGCTCGACGCCGCCCGACTTCACGAGATTGTAGGCGTCCTTATACCACTTGCTGTCGGGGAAATTGTGCCCGAGCACAGCCGCCGCCGTCTGGGCTTCGCCGACGATGCCGATCGTCATGTAGGCCTCGGTCAGGCGATACAGCGCTTCCTCGACGTGCCGCGTGGTCTGATACTGCGTCACCACCGCCTTGAAGCGGTTGATGGCGGCCGTGTAGTCGCGCTTCTGCATGTAATAGCGGCCGACATCCATCTCCTTGCCGGCGAGCTGGTCGCGGGCGCCCTCCATCTTGGCCTTGGCATTGGTGGCGTATTCGGAGGTCGGATATTTGCGTACCACCTCTTC
Source organism: Bradyrhizobium sp. SZCCHNRI3043 (assembly GCF_032377735.1). Classification (NCBI taxonomy): domain Bacteria; kingdom Pseudomonadati; phylum Pseudomonadota; class Alphaproteobacteria; order Hyphomicrobiales; family Nitrobacteraceae; genus Bradyrhizobium; species Bradyrhizobium sp. SZCCHNRI3043. The sequence goes on along the minus strand of NZ_JAUHID010000001.1, from coordinate 747,006 downwards.
GAGTGAGGCAATGGCCTTCTCGGTGCGGCCCTGATCGCGGCTGATGTCCGGGATCTGGTCGTAATGCGACGCGGCGATCAGGTATTGCGCATAGGCCGCGTCCGGGCTGCCCGGATGCAACGTCACGTAACGGGTGGCAGCGCCGATGCAGCCGTCGTAGTCGCCGGCCTGATAGGACGCGTAGGCCGACATCAGCAGCGATTTGCGGGCCCAGTCGGAATAAGGATGCTGGCGATCGACCTCCTCGAACTTCTTGGTCGCGCCTTTGACGTCCTTCTTCTCGTTCATCAGGAACAAGCCCTCATTGTAGAGCTTGTCCGCGGGCTCATCGACGAAGGTGTCGTCCTTGGCCAGGAATTTGTCCCAGAGTCCGCCGGTGCCGCAGCCGCTCAACAACGGCGCCAGCAGGATCAGCGACGCGGCGAGGCGGAGCCGGCCGATGCTTGCTGCGGGATGACGGAGGTCGCGCGTGAGACGCTGTATCGACATGCTTCTTTGGAACCCGATGCCTGTGATCTGATCTACGCCGCGCACCATGAAGGTCGCTTCATGACCGCGAAGGAAGAGCCCCGCCAGTGGCACGCATCACGCGGCCCCGGCCTCTCTAGCCGAAAACACTTCATCAACCAACCGCATAGGAAGCCAATCCGCCCGGATTAAGGCAAGATCGAGGCTGCCGCCGTGCATCATGGTTATCGCTGAAGAAGCCGCGGGAAAACCTGGAAATGCCGACAGCCCGTCCATGAGGAAGGATGCGGTCGGCAACAATCAATGACAAAAAATTCAGCGTACGAGATCTGCAGCCGAGCAAATACCGACAGCAGAATCGTGTTGCCCCATCGCGCCCCACGAGGGACGCTATCCGTTCGCTCGAGCCTCGCAGCAGGCGCTCAGGACACGTCCGGACCGTAGGCCGGGGCGACCATGCCACCGACCATGCCACCGACGGCGTCCGCGGCCACGCGGGGACGCCGCACGGTCTCGCCTTCGACGATCCGCCAGGCGGTGCGATCGGCCATCAGAGCGGTCAGGACCGCGTGGTTGAGCTTGTGACCGCCACGGACCGAACGATAGGTTCCGAGCATCGGCAGGCCGGCCAGCGCCAGATCACCGATCGCGTCCAGCACCTTGTGGCGGACGCATTCGTCCGCGTAGCGCAGACCTTCGGGATTGAGCAGACGGTCCTCGTCGAACACCAGCGTGTTGTCGAAGGAGGAGCCGAGCGCGAAACCGGCGCTCCACAGCCGCGACACGTCGCTCATGCAGCCGAAGGTACGGGCGCGGGCGATCTCGCGGCGGAAGCGCTCGGGATTGAGTTCGAAATGATAGGCTTGGCGGCCGATCACGGGATTGGTGAAATCGATCTCGGCTTCGACCCGGAAGCCGGAGTTGTTGGGACGCAGCTCGCCCGTCGAGGCACCCATGGTCACCTGGACCGGCTTGAGCACCTGAATGTAACGCCGTGGAGCCGACTGATTGACGATCCCGGCCTGGTCAATGGCAGCGACGAACGGCGCAGCGCTACCGTCCATGATCGGTACCTCGGGGCCGTCGACCTCGATCAGGGCGTTGTCGACGCCCATGCCGCGCAACGCGGCGAGAACATGCTCGGCGGTCGAGACCAACGGGCCGTTGCGGTCACCGAGCACCGTCGCGAGCTCGGTCGCGATCACCGAACCGAAGGAGGCCTGGACCTCGCGGTCGGCCCCATCGAGGCCGGTGCGGAGGAACACGATCCCCGCATCGATCGGCGCCGGGCCAATCGTCAGGCTGACAGGCGCACCAGAGTGGACGCCTACACCGGTGACGGTGGCTTGCGAACGAAGCGTTGTTTGCCGGCTGAATTTCATCGACGATCGCCCAAGACCCCGCCTGACCCTTCATCGGTCGCCCCTCGCGAACCGACTCACTTTCAGGCATCCCCAAGTCACGGCAGAACTTAACGAGAGCCCCAAAGAGCGCCAACTCACGCTTCTTTACGGATTGTTACCCCATCTCTGCCGTATTCGCGCCAACCCTTAACCAAACTGGAACGTGGCCTTAACCCTCCTGGTTCCCGATCCAAACACCGAAAGAATAATTAATCATTTAAAATCAGTTAGTTGAAGGGAGATCAGCGCGCGCCGCGAGACCAAAAAAAGGGCCCGGCTCTCGCGAGCCGGGCCTGTTCAGCACCGTCAGGGCTGTAACAATTCTCAGGTTGCCTGCCGGCGGAGGAAAGCCGGGATATCCAAATGGTCGTCTCCCTGTGGCGCCGGGGACACAGGCGCGGGACGGCCATGGACATCCAGCCCCTGCGGCGCGGGACGGCGGGCATACTCCGAGACGGGCGATTCGTGGCTCGCAACCTGCTGAGCAACGTTCCGCTGCGGCTTCCGTTCCGGCAGGGGCGGCATCTGCGGCATGGCAGGACCCGCGGTCCGCACCGGCAGCAGAGGTTCGGCGTCCTCGTCCCGGCGGCCGAGACCGACATTTGCGAGACGCTGCAGCAGCGACATCCGGGTCTTCTGCGGATGCTCGTCGCCCTCGTCGCCCCTCGCCTGACGAATCTCGGCCTGGGCCGGCATCGGCAGGTCCTCGAACTTCGGCATGCGCGGCGCGCGAACCGGAACCCGCTCGGCGGCCTGCGGAATGAAGGTCTCGGGCAAGGCCGCCGGCTCGATCGGAGCCGCGCGCTGCGCCTCGGGCTCCGGGAACAGCGACGGCTTCTGTGCAATCGGGCGCACCGTCACATCGCCATAGGACGCTGCCTGCGCCGGGGCAGCCGACGGACCGGGCTCGCTTGCCATCGCGGCCGCGACGGCGGCCAGCGTATCGCGCTCGAGATTCGGCGCCGGACGCGGCGCAGGCGCCATCGGCGCGGGTGCCGGAGCGGCGACGGCCGGAGCCTGCGACGCCTGCTGCTCGAGCTTGGCGGCGCGTTCAGCCAGGCGCTGATTGTCGGCGCGCAGGCGCGCGGTCAGATCGGCGAGGCGGCTTTCAGGAAGACCCGCAACAGCGGTCGGGGCGGCGGCAATCGGAGCGACAGCCGCCGCCGGCTGTGAGGTCGTAACGTTCCGGTTGAACTGCGCCTGCTCGATGCCGGTGGCAACCACCGACACCCGGATCAGGCCGTCCAGCGATTCGTCGAAGGTGGCGCCGACGATGATGTTGGCGTCCTGGTCGACCTCCTCGCGGATGCGGGTCGCGGCTTCGTCGACCTCGAACAGCGTGAGGTCCTTGCCGCCGGTGATCGAGATCAGGAGACCACGGGCGCCCTTCATCGAGGAATCGTCGATCAGCGGGTTCGCGATCGCGGCCTCGGCCGCGGTCAGCGCGCGCTTGTCCCCGGAGGCCTCGCCGGTGCCCATCATCGCCTTACCCATCTCACGCATGACGGCGCGGACGTCGGCGAAGTCGAGGTTGATCAGGCCTTCCTTGACCATCAGGTCGGTGATGCAGGCGACGCCGGAATAGAGCACCTGGTCGGCCATCGCGAAGGCGTCCGCGAAGGTGGTCTTCTCGTTGGCGACCCGGAACAGGTTCTGGTTCGGGATGATCAGCAGCGTGTCGACGACCTTGTGCAGCTCCGAGATGCCCGATTCTGCGGTGCGCATGCGGCGCGCGCCTTCGAAGTGGAACGGCTTGGTGACGACGCCCACGGTGAGGATGTTCATCTCGCGCGCGGTCTTGGCGATGACCGGAGCTGCACCGGTGCCGGTTCCGCCGCCCATGCCGGCGGTCACGAACACCATGTTGGCGCCCGAAAGGTGATCGCGGATCTCGTCGATCACCTCCTGTGCGGCGGCGGCGCCGACATCCGGCTGCGAGCCGGCGCCGAGGCCCTGGGTCACCTGCGTGCCCATCTGGATGATGCGCTGCGCCTTGGACATGGTCAGCGCCTGCGCGTCAGTATTGGCGACGACGAAGTCGACGCCCTGAAGGCCAGCCGTGATCATGTTGTTGACGGCGTTGCCGCCCGCGCCGCCGACCCCGAACACGGTGATCCGGGGCTTCAGCTCGTGGATATCAGGAGGGGTAATAGTGAGTGCCATGATTGCCTCTCGATCACGCGCGGGTGGGTTCGCCCCGGCCGCCGGCCGCGGTTGGTGTTGTTGGAAATCGCATGGGATGGAAACCGGTCATCAGAAGCCCTCGCGTAGCCATCGTCCGACCTTTCCGAAGTAGCCGTCGGTTCCTGTCCCGACCTGCCGCGTATGCCGCGGTTCGACATGTTCGAGGTGCGCGTATTGCGGATAGACCAGCAGCCCCGTCGGCACCGCGAAGGCGGCGTTCTTGGCCTCGTTGGGAAGACGGCCGAAGCCAAGCGGGCGGCCGACACGCACCGGGCGGTCGAGGATCCGGGTCGCAAGCTCGACCAGCCCCGTCAGCTGGGAGGCGCCTCCGCTGAGGACGACGCGCGCCTTGGGTTCTGCCGCAAAGGGCGAATCCTTCAGCCGGTCGCGGACCATTTCAAAAATCTCCTCTGCGCGGTGCCTGACGATGTTCGCGATGGTGGCGCGGGACACGATCTGCGGAACATCCCGCTCGTTGTCACCGGCCGTCGGAACAGACATCAACTCACGCGCGTCGGACCCGCCAGTCAGCACCGTGCCATATAACGTCTTGATTCGCTCGGCATCTGCAATGCACGCTGATAGTCCGCGCGCAAGATCCATGGTCACGTGGTGCCCGCCGAGCGCAAAACCGGAGGCATGGACGAAGCGGCCGCCGGAATATATCGCGATCGTCGTGGTGCCCGCCCCCATCTCGACCACGGCAGCGCCGAGATCGGCCTCGTCGTCGGTCAGCACCGACAACCCGGCAACATACGGGCTTGCCGCCATGGCCTCGACGTTGAGATGGCAACGTTCCACCACGAGCATCAGGTTCTTGGCCACGGTGGCGTCGGTCGTGACCACGTTCATGTCGACGCCGAACTGCCGCGCCAGCATGCCGCGGGGGTCGCGGATGCCCTTCACGCCATCGAGCGTGTAGCCGACGGGCAAGGCATGCAGCACCGCGCGCCCGTCGCCGGTGGCGTGATGCATGCCGGTTGAGGTCACGCGGCTGACATCGGCCTGGGTCACGGCGCCGCCGCGAATGTCCGAGGTGGCCTCGATCAGATGGCCCATGACGCGGCCGCCGGCGACCGGCAGCAGCACGGACTCGACCCGCACCCTGGCCATGCGCTCGGCCAGCGCGACCGCCTGCCGCACGGCCTGCTCGCATTCGACGGGATCGACGACGGCGCCGGCCTTGACGCCGCGCGACTGGATCTGGCTGTAGCCGATCAGCTCGACCGTGTGGGTGCGGCCGCGCAGCGCGTCGCTGGGCGGCGCCGGCTTCAGCCGCGCGATCATGCAGGCGATCTTGCTGGTGCCGACATCGAGAGAGGCCACAAGCGCGGTGCGCTTCTGGCCCATCGGGCGCGTCTTCGGAGTCTGGCGATCGAAGCCGGTCATGCGTCACCGGCCTTCTTCTTGGACTTCTTGTCCTTGAACAGCTCGTCGTGCGCCTTCGCTGCGTCCTCGGACAGTTGCACCGTCAGGCGGTCCGGCAGCCGCAAGTCGATGGCGACGATGTCGCGTGAGAACAGCCGATCGTCCTGATCGAGCTGGGTCAGGGTGGCGAGCGCGTTGCCGACATCGTGCTCGGGCAGGCGAATGTCGAGGCCGTCCTTGGTACGCAGGTTCCAGCGCCGCTCGCCGACGAACACGGCGGCCTTGGTGACGGCGCGCACCTGCGGGTAGCGGGCGAGCAGCGCCAGGAAATCGCGCGCGCGGCTCTCGGCCCCCTTGCCGACCACCAACGGCAGCGTCAGGAAACGGCGCGAGACATATTGCTCGAGCACGGCGCCGTCATCGGCGATGACCGAGAGGCGGCCCTCCTGCTGCCAGAGCGCGAACGCCTTGCGCTCGACGACGTCGATCTGCAGTTGGTTCGGAAAGAACTTCTGCACCGTGGCGTCGGCGATCCAGGGGTTGGCCTTGAGCCTGTCGCGCACGGCGGCGGCATCGAGGAACAGCAGCGAGGAGCGGCCGGTGACGCCGCCGACGGCGAGGATCTCGTCCTGAGTGAGCTGCCTGCGGCCATTGATCGCCACGGCCGTGATGCGGAAGCCGGCCGCATTGGCCAGCGCATTGCGGGTGTCGGACAGGGCCGCGCTGACGTCCTGGGCGTGGCCGCCCTTGACGATGCCGAGCCAGACGCTGCCGAACAAGAGCACCACGGTCGCCACGGTGCCGAGCCGGCGCGGCAGATAGCGCTCGACGAGCTCGACCACGCGCGGCGGCGCCTCACGCTCGACCATCGGCGCGAGCGCGGCCTGCATCGGCGCAAGATCTCTTCGGGTCGACCGCCGGCCCAGAGGTTGCTTCGTGTATCCCCGCGCGAAGCGGACACGCGGAAGGCGGGCCGAGACATACTCGCGCAGCAGGATTGCCGCGCCAAGGGCAGCGGCTTTCAGGTTCGCTTGAGGCCTCTGCGATCGAGCGAGGCGTCCTGCACCATCCATTGCACGAGCTCATCAAACTGTTGCGCCCGCAGATACTCGCGGACCCGCGCCTGCGCTCCCGGCCGGCCGGACACTGGTGACGTCACGACCCGGCAGCCGAGCACCACTGAGGCGCCAGCGTTAACCTTCGGACGTCCTGGTAAACAAAAAGTAAAATCGATCCGGAGAGACGAATTTTTTCTCCGATTTATGAGGACCTTGCCTGGAATTCTTAAGCATTTTACAGGTTACAGGAACCATCGGGGGACGCCGGGCCGGGGGACCTCCGGTGCGTCTACCGCACGTTTGATCGGCGACTGCGCCCCTCGGCCAAGGCGATCTGCTGATTGAGGAAATCGACGAAGGCGATGCCCTGTGCCGCGAGCGCCTTGGGATACAGCGAGGCCGCGGTCAGCCCGGGCAGCGTGTTGGTCTCGAGATAGACGGGGCCATTGGCCGAGACGATGAAGTCGGTGCGCGAATAGCCGCCGCAGGACAGCGCGCGATGCGCCTTGATCGCCTCCGTCTGCAGCGCGGCCGTCACCTCCGGACTGAAGCGGCCGGGACAGATTTCCTTCGTCGCCGCGGCGAGGTACTTCGCGAAATAGTCGAAGGCGCCGTCTGCGGGGAGGATCTCGATCGGCGGCAGCGCGATCAGCGCGCCATCGGATTGTTCGAGCACGCCGCAGGTCGCCTCCGTCCCGGTGACGAAGGGCTCGATCAGATACTCCTCGGTCGCGGCTGCCGCTTTGACGGCAACGAGGTCCTGGCTGGCGTTGACGAAGATCAGCCCGAAGCTCGATCCATCCTTCACCGGCTTGGCGATCAGCCTGCCGTAGCGCGCCAGCGCCGCTTCGGCGTCATCGAGCGCGACGCCCTCGGCCGCCGTCACCCCGCCGAGCACGGCGAAGCGCTTCGCCGCGACCTTGTCGAAGGCGAGGTGCGAGGCGGCCGAGCTCGAGCCGGTGAACGGCACGCCGCGAAGCTCGCACATCAGTTGAAGCTCGCCATTCTCCGCCCGGCCACCGTGGAGACCGAGCACCAGAACCCGATCCTCGGCCCTGGCGCGATCGAGAGCCTCGGAGAGCGTCCCGATCCGGGGGCCATCGGCGGTGAACGGCTCCTCGAACGGCTTCGCATGCGCGACCAGCGCCGTGCCGCTCGCCTGATGCACCGTGTCGTCGGCCTCCCAGAACCAGAGGTCAGCCTCGGGCAGCGCGGCATGCAGCGCCTTGGTGCTGGCGACCGAGACGAGGCGCTCCTTGTTGGAGCCGCCGAACAAAATCGTGGTGCGCATCAATGTCTTCTCGGTTGATCTCACAACCGCAGTCGCGATTGCGCTGACGTCACTTGAGCAAGCGGGGCGATCAGCTCGCCTTGACTCCGATCCGCTTGATCTCCCACTGCAGCTCGATGCCCGAACTCGCCTTGACCCGCGCACGCACGGTCTCGCCGAGCGTCTCGATGTCCTCGGCCGTGGCATCGCCGGTGTTGATCAGGAAGTTGCAGTGCATTTCGGAAACCTGGGCGCCGCCGACCTTGAGGCCGCGGCAGCCCGCGGAATCGACCAGCTTCCAGGCGGAATGTCCGGGCGGATTCTTGAAGGTCGAGCCGCCGGTCTTCTCGCGGATCGGCTGCGCCGTCTCACGATGCGCCTGCACCTCGGCCATGCGCGCCCGGATCGCCTCCGGCGCCGACGGCGTGCCGCGGAAGCGCGCTGCCGTGAAGATCAGCGACGGATCGGCGCCGCTCGCGCGGTAGGTGAACTTCATCTCGGCATTGTTGAAGAGACGGGTCTCCCCGCTGCGGTCGATCGCAATCGCCTCGACCAGGATGTCCTTGGTCTCGCCGCCATTGGCGCCGGCATTCATCCGCAACGCGCCGCCGATCGTGCCGGGGATGCCGAACAGGAATTCGAGGCCGGCGAGATTGGCGGAGGCTGCGACCTCGGCCACGCGCTTGTCGAGCGCAGCCGTGCCGGCCGTAACGATGTCGCCTTCCGCCTTGACCTCACCGAACGCGCGCGGCGCCAAGCGGATGACGATGCCGGGCACCCCGCCGTCGCGCACGATGAGGTTGGAACCGACGCCAATGACGGTGACCGGCAGATCGGCTGGAAGCCGCCTCAGGAAATAAGTGAGGTCGTTGGCATCGGCCGGCGTGAACAACACCTGCGCCGGACCGCCGACGCGAAACCATGTGAACGGCGCCAGGGTCTCATTGGCCAGCAGCCGCCCGCGCAGCTCCGGCATGACGGCTTTGAGGTCGGGGGTGATGTCGGGGAAGGTCATGCGGCCGCTCTCGCATCGTGCCCCGACATCGTCAGGGTCGGCACGCACTCTCCGTTCCCTGCCCCCTCGTGGGGGAGGGTCAGGGAGGGGGGTGAGCCCCAGGCGCCGGCGTGCGTGGTACGCCCCCCCTCTCCACCTCTCCCCCACAAGGGGGGAGAGAGCAGAGCGTACCGTGTGGCAGGGACCCGCTTCGTCAAGCTCACCTGGTCACCCCAGCGCCTTGAGCTCGTTGGGAAGCGCGTAGGCCCATTGCGTGATGTTGCCGGCGCCGAGGCAGACGACGAGATCGCCCGGCTTGGCGAGGCCCTTGACGATGCCGGCGAGGTCCGCGGCCTTCGGCAGCGGCACCACGTCGCGATGGCCGTGGGCGCGTAGGCCAAGCACGAAATGATCACGGTCGATGCCCTCGATCGGCGCCTCACCAGCCGGATAGACATCGGCGACGACGACGGCGTCGGCGTCGTTGAAGCAGGTGCAGAACTCCTCGAACAGCGACTGCAGCCTTGTGTAGCGATGCGGCTGCACCACGGCGATGATCTTGCCGTTGGTGGATTCGCGCGCCGCCTTCAGCACGGCCGCGATCTCGACCGGGTGATGGCCGTAATCGTCGATCACGGTCACGCCATTCCATTCGCCGGTGCGGGTGAAACGGCGCTTGACGCCGCCGAAGCCGGCAATCGCCTTGCGGATCGCCTCGTCGGACAGGCCAAGCTCCCGCGCGACCGCGATCGCCGCCGTTGCATTCGAGGCGTTGTGCCGGCCGGGCATCGGCAGCGCGATGTCGGCAATCTCGTGCGTCGCGCCGCTCTTGCGATTGCGGAACACCACCTTGAAGCGGGAGCCGCCGCCCATCGGCGTGAGATCGACGAGGCGCACATCGGCCTGCGGGTTGACGCCGTAGGTGATGATCCGGCGGTCCTCGATCTTGCCGACCAACGTTTGCACCACCGGGTGATCGATGCACATCACGGCAAAGCCGTAGAACGGCACGTTCTCGACGAAGGTGCGGAACGCCTCCTGCACGGCGTCGAAGGTCTTGAAGTGATCGAGATGCTCGGGATCGACATTGGTGACGATGGCGACATCCGCCGGCAGCTTCAGGAAGGTGCCGTCGCTCTCGTCCGCCTCGACCACCATCCACTCGCCGCCGCCGAGCCGCGCATTGGTGCCGTAGGCATTGATGATGCCGCCATTGATGACGGTCGGATCGAGCCCGCCGGCATCGAGCAGCGCCGCGACCATCGAGGTGGTCGTGGTCTTGCCGTGGGTGCCGGCGATCGCGACGCAGCTCTTCAGCCGCATCAACTCGGCCAGCATCTCGGCGCGGCGGACGACGGGGATGCGCTGGGCGCGCGCCGCCATCAGCTCCGGATTGTCGCGCTTGATCGCAGTGGAGACGACGACCACGTCCGCGCCGGCGACGTTCTCGGCCTTGTGCCCGACGCTGACGGTGATGCCCTTCTCGCGCAGGCGTGCGACGTTCGCATTGTCCGAGGCGTCCGAACCCTGCACCGTGTAGCCGAGATTGCACAGCACCTCGGCGATGCCGCTCATGCCGATGCCGCCGATCCCGACGAAGTGGATGGGTCCGATCTCGCGCGGCAGTCTCATGGGGCGTCTCGTCTCAAGGGTTCCGGGCGCCCGGCGGAGGGGCGCGACCGCGAATCATCAGCCCTTCTTGCAAGACATGACTGGCCTGGACAAGTCCGCCCCGGCCGTAAACATCGCCAAATTCGCAGGCGCCCGCCCGATTTTGGCCGATTTTGGCAGCTTCGCGGCCGCGATGGGCGAGCAGTTCCCGCCGGGGATGCCCGCTTCACAAATTGTTAAGCGCGATCCCACGCAAACCCGTCCCAACGGGATACCTGCAATTTTTGCGCGTTCACCGCGTCAGTTCGCGTGGCATGGGTAGTGCCGCGGCCGGCGTGCCGGTCGCGCATCTTTCAACTCTTGATGGAGAATCCCCGCCGATGTGCTCGCTGTGTGAAACGCACCCTCCCGTATTGTCCCGCCGTCGGCTGCTCGGCGGCGGCGCAGTGCTGGCTGCCGCGGCGCTCGGCGCGCTTCCGGCGTTTGCGAAGGAAGCCAAGCAGACGAGCGACATCGCAACACCCCCCAACGCGATCTCGCCGGACGACGCGATGAAGCGCATCGTCGATGGCAACGCGCGCTACGTCGCCGGCAATCTCGACAACAAGGATTTCTCGGCCGGCCGCGCGGCGCGCGCCGCGGCACAGTACCCGATCGCCGCGATCGTGAGCTGCGCCGATGCACGGGTCGCGCCGGAGCTGGTGTTCGATCAGGGGCCCGGTGAGCTGTTCGTGGTCCGGGTCGCCGGCAATTTCGTCAACGACGACGGTCTCGCCAGCCTCGAATATGGCGTCAAGTTCCTCGGCACGCCTCTCGTGCTGGTGCTTGGTCACAGCGGCTGCGGCGCCATCGATGCCACGATCAAGGTGCTCAAGGACGGCACCAAGCTGCCTGGCCACCTGCCCGCCCTGATCAATGCGCTCAAACCCGGCGTCGAGGCCGCGATCGCGAAGAAGCCGCAGGACCTGCTGGCCGAGGCCACCGCGGAGAACGTGCGCAACAATGTCCGGCGCCTGTCGACCGCCAAGCCGATCGTCGGCCGCATGGTCGCCGAGGGCAAGGTGAAGATCGTCGGCGGCATCTATGACATCGGCTCCGGCCGGGTCACGATGATCTGACGCGTCAAGCTGGCCGCAGCGCGCGATCCGCACGCGCGGCTGCGGCCGCGAGCCAGCACACCTGGTGGCAGAACCAGGCCTCCACGGAAGCCACGAAATCCGGCATCAGCGTCAGATGCCGGCGCCCGTCGCCAAAGCGCAGCAGACCGCGCTCCTCCATTGTCGCCAGCAGATTGCGGATATGGGAGCGCGAGACGCCCAGCGAGGTCGCAAGCTCCGCCGTCGAAATCTCGACGGCCTCGCGCCCAGCGGCGGAACGGGCGACGAGTGTCAGCGCCAGATGGATGCCGCTGTCGTGCTCGTCGGTCCAGGCGAGATCGGGAAATCCCGTCAGGGGCCGGTTGTCGCGGCAGAGCCAGCTCGCACATTGCCGGATCGTCTCCGCGTAGAACGCGGCGTCGTCCTGCAGACGAAGGCTCAGTCCGTCGGCATGCGTCAACAGCGCGTGGCAATCCAGATGCATGGCAAGCCAGCCTCGCAGACCCTCGAGGATGACGGCGCCTGGCACCAGATAGCGGATGCGGGCGTCCCCGGGATCGCGCTCGACGGTCACCAGCGACAGACCGCGCAACAGCGCGACGAACGCCGCCGTCTGCCGCGGTCCCGGCAGCCGCATCTGCAGGCGCGTCAGGGTCGGCCGCTCGGCCGACTTGCGCGCCGACATGTGCATCATCACGATGTGCGCAGCAATTTCCGTCGGGGCGCGCTGACCGAACAGCTTGATCATCAGGCGCTGACCGCGCAGGGGCGCAATCAGCTGATCGCAAAATCCGACGAACACGGGCACGAAGGACGGATGGCGTCGCAAACGCATCGGATGATCATCCGCCGCGATGGCGCCCTGGTCAGCGATCCGGTTCGTCATCGCATCACCGCGCACTCGATCAACTAGAGCGCCGCCGTCCTGATCACGAGGTCGGCCAGCCGCTCGGCGGCATCGAGCCGCCCGGCCGCGCGCGCAGCCTGGGCCATCGCTGCGAGACGCGTGGGCTCGGCGGCGAGCGCCGAGATCTCGGAGGCCAGCCTGTCGGAGATGAATTCGCTCTGCACGATCCGGATCGCGGCGTTCGCGTCCGAGAGCACGCCGGCATTGGCAAACTGGTCCTGGTCGATAGCGCCCGGCAGCGGCACCAGGATCGAAGGACGGCCGATCGCGGCGAGCTCGGCGACGGTACCGGCGCCGGAACGCGAGATCACGAGGTGATTGGCAGCAAGCCGCGCCGGCAGGTCGGTGAAGAAGGGTTGCAGGTCGGCATTGATCTTGAGCCGGTCATAGACCGCGCGCACCCGCACCATGTCCTCCTGCCGCACCTGCTGGGTCAGCACCAGTCGGTCCCAGAGGGCCGGCTCCAGCCGCTCGATCGCGCCGGGCACGATGTCGCTCATGATGCGCGCGCCCTGGCTGCCGCCGACGACGAGCAGCCGCAACGGGCCCGAAGTCTCCGGCGCCACATAGGGCATGGCCGCCGCTTCGAGGATGGCAGGACGCATCGGCGTGCCGACCGTGGTGGTCTTCGCCGAAAGCGCCGGATCGCGGTCGAGCACGCCAGGCAGCGACGTCGCGATCGCCTTCACATGCGCGGACAGGAAACGGTTGGCGCGGCCGAGCACGGCGTTGGCGTCGTGGATCAGGCTGGGCACGCCGGCGAGCCGCGCCGCCAGCAGCGGCGGCACGGTCGGATAGCCGCCGAAGCCGATCACGGCCGCGGGCTTGAGCCGCCGCATCAGGTTGAAGGCCGCGATGGTGCCGCTGCCGAGCAGCAGCGCGGTGCGGGCCAGCGCCAACGGCGAACGGCTGCGCACGGTCTCGCTCGGCACCACGTCGATCATGTCCGGGGTGAACAGGCCGCTGTATCGCAGCGCGCGCTCATCGGTGACGAGACGGACGCGATAGCCGCGCCTGATCAGCTCGACACCGAGCGCTTCAGCAGGAAACAGATGGCCGCCGGTGCCGCCGGCCGCGAGCAGAATGAGAGGCGCGGTTGAGGTCATGCGCTTGTTTACAGGCAATGTGCGGTCATTGCGAGCCAGGCGGCCTAGGCGTAATTGCGCAGCGCGCCGGCTGCGTCGCCGGCCTCGACCTCCATCCGCGGCCGCTGTCGGGTCAGCGCCAGCATCATGCCGACGCCATAGGCCAGCGACACGATCGAGGAGCCACCGTAGGAGATGAAGGGCAAGGTCATGCCCTTGGCCGGGATCAGCTGCAGGTTGACTGAGATGTTGATGGCCGCCTGGATGCCGAACAGGATCGCCAGACCCGAGGCCGCGAAGCGCGCAAAGCCGTCCTCGGTCGCATAGGCGCGCGACAGCGTGCGGATCACGATGAAGGCGAACAGCGCGACCAGCGCCAGACAGAGGATGATGCCGAACTCCTCGGCGGCGACCGCGAACACGAAATCGGTGTGGCTGTCCGGCAGGCTGCGCTTGGCGATGCCCTCGCCCGGCCCCAGCCCGAACCAGCCGCCGTTGGAGAACGCCTCCATCGCGGTGTCGACCTGGAAGGTGTCGCCCGATGCCGGGTTCATGAAGCGCTTGATGCGGCCGGCGACGTGCGGGACCAGCAGATAGGCGCCGAACAGACCAGCGGCCGCGGCGCCGGCGAGGCCCGCGACCCAGATCATGCGCATGCCGGCGATGAAGAACAGCGAGCCCCAGACCATCAGGACCAGCATGGTCTGGCCGAAATCCGGCTCCATCACCAAGAGCGACACGAGCATCATCAGCAGCACCAGCGCCATCGTGGTCGCCGGCATGTCGGGCCGCCGCGCCGATTCCGAGAACAGCCAGGCGGAAACCACGACGAAGGCCGGCTTCGCGGCCTCGGACGCCTGGATGTTGACGCCGATCAGCGTGATCCAGCGCCGCGAGCCCTTCACCTCCGGCCCGATCGCGAGCGTCAGCACGATCAGCACGATGGCGACCGCGAACACCACCAGCGCGCTGCGCCGGATCTGGCGCGGCGACAGGAAGGAGACGCCGATCAGCACGATGAAGGACGGCAGCAGGAACAGGACGTGGCGGTTGAAGAAGTGAAACGGATCGAGCCCGATCCGGGTCGCGACCGGAGGGCTGGCCGCCAGCGACAGGATCACCCCGCACAGCATCAAGGCGAGGATGGCGCCGAGCAGCGGGCGGTCCACCGTCCACCACCAGTCGGACAGCGGATTGCGTTCTTCACGGGAGAGCATCGGGCGTCCACCTGAGGCCTTAAGGAATCAGACCATTGGCGCCCAGGATGGTTATTGAAGGGTTAAGGATTCCTCCGCTGTCGTCCCGGACAAGCCGTGACGCGCCAGCGCGTCGCGGCGCCGATCCGGGACCCATACGCCGCGGCCATCGTGAACGGACAAAATGCCAACGACCCGCGTGCCTCAAACCGCTTCATGGGGGTATGGGTCCCGGCGTTCGCCGGGACGACACCGGTGTGTGCTGCTGCAGATGCGCGTCGTATCGTTCAAGCGTCCGGCCTGCTGAGCAAACACCGTCATCCTCCGCGCAGAGGAGAATCCAACACACCGTACCGTCGCGATGAAGCTACGCCACCGGGTTCACGCCCGGCAGAGCCTGCACCAGCTCGCGGAAGCGCGTGCCGCGGATCTCGAAGTTGCGGAATTGGTCGAACGAAGCGCAGGCCGGCGACAGCAGGACCACGGCCTCCTTCAGGCCGGAGGCTTCAGCGTCTGCAGCCGCCTGCGCCACCGCGATCTCCAGCGTGCCGGACATCTCGTGCGCCACCTTGTCACCGAGCGTGCCGGCGAACTCCGCGGCCGCCTCGCCGATCAGATAGGCCTTGCGGATGCGCGGGAAGAAGCCTGCGAGGCTGGTGATGCCGCCGGCCTTGGACTTGCCGCCGGCGATCCAGAAGATGTCGGCAAAAGACGACAGCGCATGCGCGGTCGCATCCGCATTGGTGCCCTTGGAGTCGTTGACGAACAGCACGTTGGCTCGGCGGCCGACCTGCTCCATGCGATGCGCCAGGCCGGGAAAGCTGCGCAGCCCCTGCTGCAGGACGTCCTCCTTGACACCGAGCGCGAGCGCAGTCGCCGCCGCGCAGGCCGCATTCTGCGCATTGTGCTGGCCGCGCAGCGAGCCGATGCCACCGAGCCGCACAACCTCGCTGCGCGCCCCGCCTGAGCTGCGCAGGATGGTCTCGTGCTCGACATACAGCCCGTCAGCCAGCGGATTTTTGACCGAGATGCGCACGACGCGCTTGCCGGCCTGGTCGAGCCGGTCGGCGATCGCGCGCGAAAAACCGTCGTCGACGCCGACGATCGCGGTGCCTTG
The DNA here is from genome assembly GCF_032377735.1 of Bradyrhizobium sp. SZCCHNRI3043. Classification (NCBI taxonomy): domain Bacteria; kingdom Pseudomonadati; phylum Pseudomonadota; class Alphaproteobacteria; order Hyphomicrobiales; family Nitrobacteraceae; genus Bradyrhizobium; species Bradyrhizobium sp. SZCCHNRI3043. The sequence goes on along the minus strand of NZ_JAUHID010000001.1, from coordinate 731,248 downwards.
CGGCTTCACGCCGGCGACGAGGCGCTCCTTCACGGCCGCGTAGTTCTCGATCGTGCCGTGACGGTCGAGATGGTCCTCGCTGACGTTGATCAGGATGCCGACGCTCGGATCGAGCGAGGGCGTCAGGTCGATCTGGTAGGAGGACATCTCGATGACGTGGACGCGGCCCATGCGCGGCGGCTCGAGCGACAGGATCGCGGTGCCGATATTGCCGCCCATCTGGGTGTCGTAGCCGGCGACCCGCATCAGATGCGCGATCAGCGCGGTCGTGGTCGACTTGCCGTTGGTGCCGGTGATCGCGACGAACGGCGCATCCGGCGCGTGCCGCCTGCGCTCGCGACAGAACAGCTCGATGTCGCCGATCACCTCGACGCCGGCCTCGCGTGCCCTGAGCACGCTCCAATGCGGCACGGGATGGGTCAGCGGCACGCCCGGCGCCAGCACCAGCGCGGCGAAGTTCGCCCAGGAGACGGTGCGCAGATCGGCGGTGATGAAACCCGCCTTCGCCGCTTCCGTCATCCGATCGGCGCCGTCGTCGGCCGCGATCACTTCGGCGCCGCCGGCCCGCAGGGCATGACACGAAGCCAGCCCCGAGCCGCCGAGTCCGAACACAGCGACGGTCTTGCCGGCGAATGAGGTGACGGGGATCATGGGAAGAACTCCGTCGTTCCGGACACCGCGCAGCGCTGATCCGCAATCTCGGGATTCCGGGTTCGCGCTGCGCGCGCCCCGGAATGACAATCCATGGCATACGGACCCATCAGCGCAGCTTCAGGGTGGAGAGACCGACGAGCGCCAGCATCACCGAGATGATCCAGAACCGGATCACGATCTGCGGCTCGGTCCAGCCGAGCTGCTCGAAATGATGGTGGATCGGCGCCATCCTGAAGATGCGCTTGCCGGTCAGCTTGAACGACGCGACCTGCACGATCACCGACACTGCTTCCAGCACGAACAGGCCGCCGATCACCGCCAGCACGATCTCGTGCTTCACGGCGACCGCGATCGAGCCGAGCATCCCGCCGAGCGCGAGCGAGCCGGTGTCGCCCATGAAGATCGAGGCGGGCGGCGCGTTGAACCAGAGGAAGCCTAAGCCCGCGCCCAACACCGCGCCGCAGAGCACGGCGAGCTCGCCGGTGCCCGCGACGTAATGGATCTGCAGATAGTCGGAGAACACGGCATTGCCGACGAGGTAGGCGATCAGACCGAAGCTCGCCGAGGCAATCATCACCGGCACGATCGCAAGGCCGTCGAGGCCATCGGTCAGGTTGACGGCATTGCCTGCGCCGACGATGACGAAGGCGCCAAAAATGACATAGAGCCAGCCGAACTTGAAGACGAGGTCCTTGAAGAAGGGAATCGCCAGCCCTGTCGAGGATGGATCGCGGCCGAGGCGAACCAGCGCATAACAGGCGACCAGCGCGATTGCAGCCTCGATCAGCAACCTGAGGCGGCCAGCGAAGCCCGAATGCGACTGCTTGGTGACCTTCAGATAGTCGTCATAGAAGCCGACGAAGCCAAAGCCGAGCGTGACCGCGAGCACGATCCAGACATAGGGATTGAGCGGATTGGCCCACAGCACAGTGGAGACGACGAGCCCCGAGAGGATCATCAGCCCGCCCATCGTGGGCGTACCCTTCTTGCTGATGATATGCGATTGCGGGCCGTCGGTGCGGATCGGCTGGCCTTTGCCTTGACGCAGCCTGAGATGATCAATGATCCAGGGGCCGAACAGGAACACGAACAGCGCGCCGGTGACGACGGCGCCGCCGGTCCGGAAGGTGATGTAACGGAACACGTTCAAGAGCCCGCGAAACACCGAAAGGCTCGGAAACGTATTCGTCAGCTCGATCAACCAGTAGAACATCCAACCCGCCTATGCCGCCTCACCGAGACTAAGCCACGCCAACACGGTTGCTCGTGCGCGAATCCGGTCCAGTCTCTTTTAACCATGAACGGGGCCGGGTGCGAATCGTAGCCCGACGGGAATGATCCGTCCGGCATGACCGCTTCGGCCACCAGTGGAAAACTATCCTTCTGCCGCGCCGCGATATCGCCCGATTTCAACCGACGCCCTGCAGCGCCGCGGCGAGCTTCGACACGAACTTGTTGACCCAGAAGATCTTCTTGCTGCCCTTGATGACGACGACGTCGCCCGGCGCAAGCAGCGCCGCGACCCGACCGGGATCCAACGTCACCGGATCCTCGTGCCAGCCGAGCCGCTTCGCTTGCGGCAGGTTGTCGAACAGGTGACGCATCAGCGGACCGACGCAATAGACGCCGTCGACCCCGGCGAGATGAGCGACCATCCCCTGATGATAGGCCGGCGCCTCGTCGCCGAGTTCAAGCATGTCGCCGATGATGGCAATGCGCCGCCTCCGCACCGGCCGTGCCTGCAGGCTGTCGAGCGCAGCCGCCATGCTGGCCGGATTGCCGTTGAAGCTGTCGTCGATCAGAACGATGTCGCCGATGGTCTGCTCGACGCCGCGGCCCGTCATGATGCCGACCTGGCCGAGCGTCGGCGCGAGCAGCGCCGGATCGAGCCCGGCTGCTGCGATGGAGGCGAGCGCCGCCAGCGCATTGTGCAGGCGATGCGGCGCCCCCGGCGTCACCGTGAAGGCGACGCGGCGACCGGCGATGTCTGCCGACACATCCCAGCTGTCGCCGCGCGAGGTGTGCGCGAGCTCGCGCACGTCAGCGCCGCCACCGAAGCGGGTCACTTTGCCCGTCCATTCCGGCGCAGCGAGATCGGCCGGCAGCACGAGAACGCCGTCAGCCGGCAGCCCGCACGCGATCGAGACTTTCTCTTTCCTGATCGCTTCCAGGCTGCCGAGCTTCTCCAGGTGCACCGGCTGCACGTTGACGACGAGAGCCACCGTCGGCTGCGACAGCTCCGTCAGCCGCGCGATCTCGCCTTTTTGATTCATGCCCATCTCGACGACCCAGACCGAAGCGCCCGGATCGGCATTGCACAGCGTCAGCGGCACGCCCCAGAAATTGTTGAAGCTCGACGGGCTGGCTGACGCTCCGGGATAGGCGGCGATGAACTCCTTGGTCGAGGTCTTGCCGGCGCTGCCGGTGAGCCCGATCACCGGGCCATGAAAGCGCGCCCTTGCAGCGCGCGCGAGTGTCCACAATCCATCGATCAGCGTGTCCTGCACCACGAGCTGCGGCACGGTGATGCCGTCGATCCTGTGCGGCACGATCATCGCGACGGCGCCGGCCGCTTCGGCGTTGGCCGCAAACTCCCAGCCGTCGCGGCTGGAGGCGAAGCTCGACACGAAGCCACCGCTCGGCGTGCCGCTCAGCGCAACGAACAGGCTGCCGGGCTTCACGGCACGGCTGTCCTGCGTCACGAAATCGATCGGGCTCTCCGGATAGTCACCGGCGAGGCCGAGCGCGCGCGCCGCCTCCGCCACGGTCCACAGCGCCTTCGTCATGGTGTCCTCGATGCCAACGCGTCCGCGACCGCTTCGTGATCGCTGAAATGCAGAACATTGCTGCCGATGATCTGTCCGGTCTCGTGGCCCTTGCCGGCGATCACGAGCGCATCGCCGGGCTGCAGCTCGCCAATCGCGACCTCGATCGCCTCCGCCCGATCGCCGATCTCGCGCGCACCGGGTGCGGCGGCGAGGATCGCGGCGCGGATCGCAGCCGGATCCTCGCTGCGCGGGTTGTCGTCGGTGACGATGACGCTGTCGGCCCCTTCAGCGGCGATCGCGCCCATCAAAGGGCGCTTGCCGGTGTCACGGTCGCCGCCGGCGCCGAACACGACGACGAGTTTTCGCGCAGCATAGGGCCGCAGCGCGTGCAGCGCCTTGGCAAGCGCGTCCGGCTTGTGCGCGTAGTCGATGAAGATGGGTGCACCATTGTGCTCGCCGACCAGCTCGAGCCGGCCCCTGGCGCCCTCGAGCTGCTCGAGAGATTCGAACACGGCTTGCGGATCGCTGCCGGTGCCGATCGCAAGGCCCGCCGCGACCAGCGCATTCTCGATCTGAAACGCGCCGACCAGCGGCAGGCGGACCGCATGCATGCGGCCGCAATGCTGGATCTGGAGCTGCTGAGCAAAGCCGTCGATTGCAGTGGCCACCAGCCGGATGCCCTCTCCAGCGCCGTCCCCATGCGTTCCCACCGTCATCAGGCGAAGACCGCGTGTCTGCGCCGCGGCGATGACCTCCGGCGAGCACTCATGATCAGCCGAGATCACGGCAGGGCCGCCCGGCGGCACGAGATCGCGGAACAGCCGCAGCTTGGCGTTGAGGTAGTGCGTGATATCAGGATGATAGTCCATGTGGTCGCGCGACAGGTTCGTGAACCCGCCGGCCGAGACCCTGACACCATCGAGCCTGAATTGATCGAGCCCATGCGACGAGGCCTCGAACGCCAGATGGGTGACGCCATCCTGCGTGATCTCGTCGATCTGCCGATGCAGCGCGATCGGATCCGGCGTCGTCAGCGAGCCGTAGACGGTGCGCTTGTCCGACACCAGCCCGACGGTGCCGATGCTGGCCGAACTGTGGCCGAGGCGCTGCCATATCTGGCGCGTGAAGGCGGCGACCGACGTCTTGCCGCTGGTGCCGGTGACGGCGGCAATGGTCGCCGGCTGGCGCGGATAGAACCGAGATGAAGCGAGCGCGAGCGCCCGCCGAGGGTTGGGCAGCGCGATGAATGGCACGGCCAGCTCCGTTCCAGGGCCCGCCGCGCCGGCCACGGCGACCGCGCCGGCCGAGATCGCCGCCGCGATGAAGCGGGCGCCATCGGTCTTGGTGCCGGACAGAGCAAAAAACAGGTCGCCGGGCCGCACGGCGCGGCTGTCCACCGCGAGGCCGGAGATCTCGACAGCGGCGATGCGGGCGTCGAGCGTCGCCTGATCGCCCAGGAGGTCCTGAAGTTTCATCCTGGTTCCGTGCCAGTCCTGGCCCCGCCCCGGGCGGCGGCAGCTCCAAAGCCCGCGATTCGACGACGGCTTACTGTGTCAGCCGCGATGCTGCAAGAATTTGGCGGTCGGACGGCGGCAGGTCGAAGCGGGGCTCGATTCCCAGCAGCGGCCCGATCCGGGAGATCACGGCACCAGCCGTCGGCGCGGCATTCCAGCCGGAGGTGATGAAGCCATAGGTTTCCTTCAATGACTGCGGCTCGTCCAGCATGATCAGGAGCTGGTATTTTGGCTTGTCTGCCGGGATCACGGCGGTGAAGAGGGTCAGCACCTTCTTCTTGGCGTAGCGGCCGTTGATGACCTTCTCGGCGGTGCCGGTCTTGCCGCCGATGTAATAGCCCTTCACGTCGGCCTTGCGCGCGGTGCCGACCTCGGCGTTCAGACGCATCAGGTAGCGCATCTTCTCCGAGGTCTCCGGCTTGATCACGCGCTTGGCGACCTGCATCGCCTCTGCCTCGGTGCGCTTCATGAAAGTCGGCGGGATCAGATAGCCACCATTGACCAGCGCGCTGACACCCATCACGCCCTGCAGCGGTGCCACCGCCATGCCGTGACCGAACGCGATCGTGACCGTGTTCAACTCGGCCCAGCGCTTGGGCAGGATCGGCGAGGCGCTCTCCGGCAACTCGGTGCGCAACCGGTCGAACTGGCCCATCTTGCGCAGGAACGCCTTGTGCGCGTCCACGCCCTGCGCCAACGCGATCCTGGCAGCACCGACGTTGGACGAGAAGTAGAACACTTCCCGCATGTTGAGGAAGCGGCCCTTTGGTTCGTCGTCGTGAATCGTAAACTTGCCGTAGTGCAGCGGTCCGCGCGCATCCCACAGCGAGTTGAGATCATACTTGCCGCTGTCGAGCGCCATCGCCAGGGTGAAGGCCTTGAAGGTCGAACCCATTTCGTACACGCCCGTGGTGAGGCGGTTGATCCGATCGGGATCGTGCGCTTCCTTCGGGTTGTTCGGATCAAAATCCGGCAGCGAGACCATGGCGATGATCTCGCCGGTCCTGACATTGACGACGAGACCGGAAGCCGCCTTGGCCTTGAACTTGTCCTTGGACTTGAGCAGCTCATCGCGCAGCGCGTGCTCGACGCGCAGATCGACCGAGAGCTCGATCGGGCGCTGCAGGCGATCGGTGGCGAAGCCGGCACGATGGAGGTCGGCGAGGCCCTGATTGTCGAGCCACTTCTCCATACCGGCGATGCCCTGGTTGTCGATGTTCACCAGGCCGATCAGATGGGCCACCTCGTTGCCGGTCGGATAGACGCGCTTGTTCTCGCGCAGGAAGCCGATGCCCGGCAGGCCGAGGCGATGAATGTCCTGCTGCTGCTTCGGTGTCATCTCGCGCTTCAACCAGACGAAGCCCTTGCGCGACAGCAGTCGGTCGCGGACCTCGCCCGTATCGAGATCCGGCAAGGTCGCCGTCAGAAGCTCGATCGCCTCGTCCTTGTCGATGAGGCGGCGCGGCTCGGCGAACAGGCTCGGCGTCTTGACGTCGGTGGCGAGAACGGCACCGTTGCGGTCGACGATGTCGGGCCGCGCGGTGGCGATGGCGTCCTGCTGCGCGGCACGCCGCGCGCTCGGACCATCCGAGCCGATCGCGAACATCACGAGGCGGCCGCCGATGATCGCGTAGACCGCGGCAAAGGCGACGATCGCGAGGCCGACGCGCACGCGCGCCTTCGCAGTGCGATCGACATCGCGCCCATACAGCAGCGTGCGCACCAGTCGCTGCCGCCAGGGCTCCTGCGGCTTGACGTGAGGCCGACGCTGATCGCTCATTGCTGATCCTCCGGGCGACGCACCGATCCGGTCACGGGGGGCTCTTCGTTGATCGCGTCGATCGCATCGATCATCGATCCGATCGGATCCGGATTGTCCGGTCGCGCAAATCGCGGCGGCCGCTCCGGCAGATTCTTCAGGCTGTCGTATTGTGTGGCGTTGAGCGGCTTCAGCGGCAGATGCCGTTCGACCAGCCCTTGCAGCCGCAGCGGCGCGTCGAGCTTGGCCCATTCCGCGCGCAACACTGCGATGGCCTCGCGCTGCTCGCGGATCTCAGCGCGCAATTGCAGCACGCGCTCGACCCGTGCCGTCGAGTCCATCTTGATGCGATAGACATAGGCCGCCGCGAAGATCAGCGAGCAGATCACGACGAGGTGCAGGAGGCGCATCGGTCACCCTCCTCGCAGGACGTCGGCCAGGCGCGGCCAGGGGGATGATGATGCCGAGGCGTGCGCCGGCGCGGCCGTGCGTTCGGCGCCGCGCAGCTTGGCGGAGCGTGCCCGGGGATTGGCTTCGGTCTCGGTCTCCGCGGCCACCACCGGCTTGCGGTTGAGCAGCTGGAAGCTGGGTGCCTCCTGGGCCACCTCGGGCCGATGGCGGGAGCCGCCGCCAGTCCTGCTGCGCTCGGCCAGGAACGTCTTGACGATGCGGTCCTCGAGCGAATGGAACGAGACGATCGCGAGGCGGCCGCCCGGCGCCAGCACGCGCTCCGCTGCCGCCAGCGCCTGTTCGAGCTCGTCCAGCTCCTCGTTGACGAGAATGCGCAACGCCTGGAACGTGCGCGTCGCCGGATGGATGTCGCCAGGCTTCGATCTCACCACGCGCGCGACGATGTCGGCGAGCTGCCGCGTCGTCGTGATCGGCTGCTCCTTGCGCGCGGCGACGATGGCCCGCGCCACGGCGCGGGAGTGCCGCTCCTCGCCAAAGATGTAGATGACGTCGGCCAGATCGCGCTCGGCAGCGTGCGCAACGACATCGGCAGCCGTCGGCCCCGTGCCGCCCATCCGCATGTCGAGCGGGCCGTCGAACCTGAACGAGAAGCCTCGCGCGGCGGAGTCGAGCTGCATCGAGGATACGCCGACATCCATCACGACGCCGTCGACATGTGTGAGGCCTTGCGATGCACAGATGTCGGCCAATGCCGAGAAGCGGTTCTCGACCAGTGTCAGGCGACCGCCCGCTTCGGCGAGGAGACTCGCGCCGCCGGCGATTGCGGTGCTGTCGCGATCGATCCCGATCACCCGTGTTCCCGCCGTCGCCAGGATCAGGCGCGTATAGCCACCCGCGCCAAAGGTCGCATCGACATAGGTTCCGCCGGCGCGCGGCGCCAGCATCTCGACCGCTTCGGGGCCGAGCACCGGGACGTGTCGCTGGTCAGCCGTGCTCACGCGGCCGCTCCGCAAGCGCGCCGTTGCTTCAGACTGACTTTGTTCGGCAGCGAGCCCATCGCGCCTTCGATCCTCGCGCCCGTCAATTCGCCAAGCCATCTCCCGGGACGGTCGGTCATCCGTCGAGCCGTCCCGACATCAGCGGCACGATCCGGCCTTGTCGAGACCCTCGATCCGACAGCGATCGCGCGGCGCCGGAGCGCCCCGGAACCGCTTTCGATCGTGATCTGCCGTGCAGGACCTTGCATCGTGGCGGCTTGCCGTCCCGAAAGCCGGCTTGGCTCTTCACCACTCAGTAACGGCGTTTAGCGTTAACAAACAGTTGACGGTCTGTGGCGGATGTTGGGCACTTGGACCGCGAGGCGGAGCTGCCCGGTAGACCGTTCGTCCTGCACGCCGTCGCGCCGTTCGGCGGACTGGCAATCGCCATACAACGGTCCGCTCAATAGCGAGGGCTCGCATGCGATTTCGATTGCGGCTGGGACATGTAAAAGAGTAGTGCCTGCCCATATTCGGTTTGAGCCATCGCCGCCGCCGTCCGCTTCGAGTCGTTCATGCCAAATCCATCCGACAAGCCGGAATCGAAGCGTCCCCGTGCGCTGCCGATCCCCAAGGGCGTTTCCGACCTGCCGGTCTTCACGCCGGACTCGTCGATCGCCTCCGACGTGATCCCGTCGGCCAATTTCGGCGAGCGCAAGGGTGGGCGCCAGCCGGACATGATCATTCTTCATTACACCGGAATGCCGGATGTCGAAGGGGCGATCACCAAGCTTTGCACCGCCGGCAGCGAGGTGTCCGCCCATTACGTCGTGCTTGAGGACGGACGCATCGTCCAGTGCGTACCGGAGGCCTTCCGCGCTTGGCACGCGGGTCTCTCGTCCTGGGGCGGCGACGAGGACATCAATTCCTGCTCGATCGGTGTCGAGATCGTCAATCGCGGCCACGATTGGGGCTATCCGGATTTCCCACCGCGGCAAATCGCGGCGGTCATCGCGCTGTGCCGAGGAATCATGCTTCGCCGCAATGTGCCGGCGCATCGCGTGCTCGGGCATTCCGACGTGGCGCCCGCGCGCAAGAAGGATCCCGGCGAGAAATTCCCGTGGCATTCGCTGGCGAATTCGGGCGTGGGCCACTGGGTGCAGCCGGCGGCGATCACCAAGGGCGAGACGCTGAAGCTCGGCAGCATCGGCGATGACGTCAAGGGCTTGCAGAAGGCGCTCGCCAAATACGGCTATGGCGTGCCGATCACGGGTAAATTCGACGGCATCACCATGGATGTCGTCACCGCGTTCCAACGGCACTTCCGCCCCGAAAAGATCGACGGCATCGCCGACCGCTCGACCTTGTGGACGTTGCATGCGCTGCTGACGAGCCTGCCTGCCGAGGATCAGGCGCCGCGCGTCTGACACGTCAGGCCTCCACATCGAGCTCCCCCAGCCGGCGAGCATAGAGACGCCTGAGCGGCGCGAGCTGCGTGGCCCCGCTCGCCTCGCGGTAGGCGGTGCGTGCCGCGTCGCGCCGACCGAGTCGCCGCAAGAGGTCCGCCCGCACCGCCGGTAGAAGATCGTACTGCTTCAATCCGCCGCGCGCGGCCAGCGCATCGACCAGCGCCAGTGCCCGCGCCGGGCCATCGACCATCGATACGGCGGCTGCATGATTGAGCTCGATCACGGGCGATGGCGCGATCCGCAGCAGAACCTCGTAGAGCCCCACGATCTGCCGCCAATCCGTTTCAGCGTAGCTGGAGGCCTGAGCATGAAGCGCGGCAATCGCCGCCTGGACCGTATAGGGCTGCGGGAGCCCCTTCATGCCCAGGGCCTGTTCGACCAGCCCCAGCCCTTCGGCGATCTGCTCGCGATTCCACAGCGCGCGGTCCTGTTCCTCCAGCAGGACGATGTCGCCCGCCGCATTGGTTCGGCCGGCGCGCCGCGCATCGTGCAGCAGCATCAACGCGAGCAGGCCCTTGATGTCGCGCGCCTCCGGCATCAAGCCAAGCAGCAGGCGACCCAGCCGGATCGCCTCACGCGCGAGATCTTCGCGAATCAGCTCGGTGCCTGAGGTCGCGAGATAGCCCTCCGTGAACACCAGATAGATCACGGTCAGGACGCCGCGCAGCCGCTCCTCGAGCGCGTCGCGTCCCGGCACCTCATAGGGAATGCCGGCGAGGCGGATCTTCTGCTTGGCGCGCACGAGGCGCTGCGCCATCGCCTCCTCACCGGCGACAAAGGCGCGGGCGACCTCGGCGGTGGTGAGGCCGCAGACCGTGCGCAGCGTCAGCGCCACCTGGACCTCCGGCGCGAACGACGGATGGCAGCAGGTGAAGATCAGCCGCAGCATGTCATCGTCGAGATCGGCCGGCGCGTCCGCGTCGTCGTTGGCGGCGTCACGCTCGATCGCATGAACGATCTCCGCCTCCTTGTCGCGAAAATTGCTCCGCCGCCGGATCCGGTCGATCGCCTTGTTGCGGGCGACGTTGACCAGCCACGCCCGCGGGTTGGCGGGGGCGTCGGACCCCCGCCATTTGAGCAGCGCCGCAGCGAACGCATCCTGCAGCACGTCCTCAGCCAGATCGAAGTCACCGACGAGCCGGATCAAGGTCGCGAGTGCGCGGCCGGCCTCATCGCGGAACACCTTGTCGATCGCATCAGGCGTCATCGGTGACCTTCTCGGCAGCGAGCCGCACCGGTCTCAATGATTGTACTGCCAGACCGGCCGCACCTCGATCGAGCCGAAACGGGCGCCGGGAATACGCGCGGCAATCCCGATCGCCTCGTCGAGATTCTTGGCCTCGATCATGTAGTAGCCGCCGAGCTGCTCTCGGGTCTCGGCGAACGGACCGTCCGTGGCGAGGATCTTGCCGTCGCGCACCCGCACGGTCGTCGACGTCGAGGTCGGCTGCAGCCGGTCACCGCCCTTGTAATTGCCGCTCGAGATGATCGATTGGGTGAACGTCTGGTACTCCGCCAGCATCTTGCCTTCAGCCTCCTTCTCGATCTTCGCGTATTCGGCCTCATTCAGGTAGATCATCAACAGATACTGCATCGGACTTGCTCCTCTCTTCGGCTGGATCGCCGACATCCAGTCGAACGGCGTCGACGCGGAACGACACGCGAAGGATAATATTTTCCGCCGGCATGGCGATGGCTTGACGTGCTGGTCGAGAAGCCCCATTCAAGCTGCATCAGTCGGCCGGACGGCCGCTCCGGCAGGTGCCGAAAGGCCGCCGGGGAGGAAAGTCCGGGCTCCATCGACATGCGGTGCCGGATAACGTCCGGCGGGGGCGACCCCAGGGATAGTGCCACAGAGAACGAACCGCTTCCTCCCGCGAGGGAGGCAGTAAGGGTGAAAAGGTGCGGTAAGAGCGCACCGCGGGGCCGGCAACGGAACCGGCATGGTAAACCCCACCGGGAGCAAAACCGAATAGGGATGGCCACGCGGAGACAATCGCCAAGGCAGATGATGCCAAGGCGATGACGTCCGCGGGAGCGATGTCAGGCTCGCCGTCCGGGTAGGTTGCCCGAGGTCGCGCGCAAGCGCGATCCCAGAGGAATGGCCGTCACGTATCGTCATGCGCAAGCATCACGGTGCCCTACAGAACCCGGCTTACAGGCCGGCTGATATGTTCATGAGGGGCTCGGCGCCGACAGCGCCGGGCCCCTCACCATTTTTGTTAACCAGCCGCCGAGAGCTGGCCGAACTCGGTGGCCTGGCGCTCGAACAGGCTGCGGTAGAGCCCGCCGGGTCTGCCGACCAGCGCGGCGTGGCTGCCCTGCTCGACGATGCGGCCGCGATCGAACACCAGGATGCGGTCGAGACTGCGCACGGTCGCCAGACGATGCGCGATCACGATCGCCGTCCTGCCCTTCATCAGCCGCTCCATCGCCTCCTGGATCAGCGCCTCCGATTCCGAATCGAGGCTCGACGTCGCCTCATCCAGGATCAGCACGCGCGCGTCCGCCAGGAACGCCCGCGCCAGCGCCACTCGCTGCCGCTCGCCGCCCGACAGCTTGACGCCGCGCTCGCCGACCAGCGTGCCGTAGCCCTTGGGCAGGCGCGTGATGAACTCATGCGCGTTGGCGAGCCGCGCCGCCTGCTCGATCTCGGCCTGGCTGGCGCCGGGCCGGCCATAGGCGATGTTCTCGGCCAGCGAGCGGTGGAACAGGATCGGCTCCTGCTGCACGATCGCGATCTGGCTGCGCAGCGAGTCCTGCTTGGCGTGCGCGATGTCCTGGCCGTCGATCATGATGCGGCCGCCGCTGACGTCGTAGAGCCGCTGCACCAGCTTGACGAAGGTCGTCTTGCCGGAGCCCGAGCGCCCGACCAGCCCGATCCGCTCGCCCGGCCGGATGTCCACCGACAGCCTGTCGTAGAGGGAGCTGCGATGGCCGCCATAGTGGAACGTCACCGCATCGAACACGATGTGCCCGCCGGTCACCGCGATCGGCTTCGCGTTCGCCGCATCGACGATGCCGATCGGCTCGCCATGGATCGCCACCAGCTCGTCCATGTCGTTGACCGCCCGCTGCAGGTTGTTGATGTGCATGCCGACGTCGCGCAGATAGGCATGGATCACGTAATAGCTGGTGAGCACATAAGTGACGTCGCCCGGCGAGGCCTTGCCTGCCATCCACAGCAGCACGGCGCCGCCGATCACCGAGGAGCGCAGGCACAAGAGCACGCCGAGCTGCACCGCAGCCGTGGTGTTGTAGCGCAGCCACGTGCGATTGACCCGCCGGGACCAGCGGCTGACGACGCGCATCAGCCGACCGTCCTCACGCGCCTCGGCGCCGAACGACTTCACCACCGCGTTGCAGCTCAACGCGTCGGCCAGCGTGCCGCCGACCTTGGTGTCCCAGGCATTGGAGATGCGCGCGGCCGGGGCGATGTAGCGGGTCGAGAACACGACGGTCATCGCGACATACAGCACTGCGCCGATCGCGATCACTCCGCCCAGCGCGCCCCAGTGCAGCCCGAGCAGCACCATCGAGCCCAGCAGCACCGACAGCGACGGCAGCAGCGCCAGCAGGATGGTGTCGTTGTAGAGGTCGAGCGCCCACATGCCCCGGGTGATCTTGCGCACCGTGGAGCCGGCGAAGCTGTTGGCGTGCCAGTCGGTCGAGAAGCGCTGCACGCGTACGAATGCGTCGCGCGCCACGTCGGACATGATGCGCAGGGTGAACGGCACGATCAGTTGCAGGCCCGACAATCGCAGCACGATCGAGGCGAAGCCGAGGGCTACGATGGCGGCGAACGCCACCAGCGCGCTGTGCCGTGCATCGGCATTGCCTGGGCCCAGAGTGAGCGCATCGACCAGCCGGCCAGAGAACAGCGGCATGAACAGATCGGCAGCGGTGGCGCCGAGCAGCGCGCACGCAATGCCGAGCGTCATGCGTGGCTGCTTCAGCCAGTGGCGGGTCACGAACGGGATCACGACGCGGATCGCGGCGGGACGCTTGTCGGCCTTCAGGCCGGAGACGTCGACGGTCATGGCATCATCCGGCCGCGCTCGTCGCGCCGGGCCGGCTCCAAATAGTGCAGACGCGACGCGGCGCGCGGTCTGCGGATGAGGAATCAGGCGTTGGGAAGTTAAGCGATGGTGCTCAAAGCGAGCGGCCGAACACCAGAACAGGCATCGAGCGGGTGCATGCGATCTGCAGATGCGATGTGGTCATGCAAATCTCCCCGGTTCGAGCGACAATTCTTGTTCCATACCATCGACGGTATGATTTGGCAACCCGCGGCGCGCGCAGGAGCCGCTCACGTCAATGTGCGTCGCCGCCGCCCGCCATCGGCGAGCTCGGCTTGTTGAGCAGCATGACCATGAAGCTGAGCGCAATGTAGAAGCAGGTCAGCATGAAGAAGGCATCGCCATAGCCCATCACCACGGCCTGCCGGTGCACGATCTGCGAGAGCTGCTTCATCGCCATCAGCGCGGAATCGCCCATGCCCTGCAGCTTCTGCTGCAGCATGTTGAGGGTCTCGACCGCGGTCGCATTGCCCCAGGTCACCCGCTCGTGCAGGCGCGAAATGTGCAGGTCGGTGCGGTCGTTCAGCACCTGGTTGATCACGGCGAGTCCGACCGCGCCACCGAGATTGCGCATCAGGTTGAACAGGCCCGAAGCGTTCTTGACGCGGTCCGGCGCCAGAGTGCCGAGCGCGATGTTGTTGGTCGGCACCATCGCGCACATCATGCCGACGCCACGCAGCACCTGCGGCACGAACAGCTCCCAGAAATCGTAGTCGCGGGTGATCCCGGTCATCTGGTAGGAGCCGATGGCGAAGATGACGAGGCCGAAGGCGATGATCAGGCGCATGTCGATCTTCACCATCAGCCGGCCGACCACGGGCGCCATCAGGAACATGGTCACGCCCGACACGAACATCGTCTCGCCGATCATCAGCGCGCTGTAGCCGCGCACCTCGGCGAGATAGCGCGGATAGATGTAGGTCAGGCCGTAGAGGCCGATGCCGATGCAGAACTGCAGCAGGCAGCCGACCGTGAAGTTGCGGTCGCCGAACGCATAGAGGTCGACGATCGGCTCGTCGACCGTCAGCACGCGCCAGAAGAAGCACACCGCCGAGACGGCGCAGACCGCGGCGAAGATCGCCACCGACGTGTCCTGCAGCCACTCATATTGCGGCCCTTCCTCCAGCACGTATTCGAGTGAGCCGAGGAATCCGGCCATGAACAGCAGGCCCCACCAGTCGAAGCGGTCGAGCAGCTCGAAATGCGGCTCGTCGAAATCGACCAAGGCGAGCACGCCGACCGTGATGAGGATGCCCGGCGGGATGTTGACGAAGAACAGCCAATGCCAGGACATCGCGTCGGTAATGTAGCCGCCGACCGTCGGGCCGACCGTCGGCGCAAGGGTGGCGACGAGCCCGATGATCGGGCCGACGACGTTGAACTTGGAGCGCGGGAACACCGTGTAGGCCGAGGCGAACACGGTCGGGATCATGCCGGCGCCGAGAAAGCCCTGGAGCGCGCGCCATACGATCATCTGCTCGATCGAGGACGCGAAGCCGCACAGGAAGCTGGAGATGGTGAATCCCGCGGCCGAGATCGCGAACAACAGCCGCGTGCCGAGCGCGCGCGACAGAAAGCCGGACAAGGGAATCGCGATCACCTCGGCAATCAGATAGGCGGTCTGCACCCAGGACACTTCGCTGGAGCTCGCCGACAGTCCGGCCTGGATCTCGCTGAGCGACGCCGACACGATCTGGATGTCCAGGATCGACATGAACATGCCGAACACCATGATCAGGAACGCGATCAGCCGCCGCGGCGCGATGCGGTCCGACGGCGCCGCCGGTGCGCTCATGGTGGGATTGGCTGTGGTGGCGGTGGCCATGGTCTAATGAGTCCGCTGGAGTCGATGACCGCGCCGCGTCACAGGTGCGCTCCCCTCCCCCGCGCGAAGCGGAGCTTCGCTAGGCGGGGAGGGGTCGGGGGTGGGGGTCCCCAACGGCGGTCTCGCCCGGAGACCCCCCACCCCAACCCTCCCCGCAAGGGGGGAGGGAGCTGACTTCCGATGACGCGACAGCGAATGCAATCGCGCCGGTTAGATCAACTTGCTACTTCCCCTGCACCGTCGCCGGCGCGTCGAGATCTCCGTCACTGTCGGCATCCTTGGCGCCGTCGGTGGTGTCCACCGTGACGTAGACCGACATGCCGGCGCGCAAGAGGTTCTGCCGCGCCACGTCCTTCGGCACGCGGATGCGCACCGGCAGGCGCTGCACGATCTTGGTGAAGTTGCCGGTCGCGTTGTCCGGTGGCAGCAGGGTGAACACCGAACCCGCGGCCGGCGAGATGCTGTCGACCACGCCCTTGAAGCCGCGCGCGCCGTAAGCATCAACCTTGATGGTCACCGGCTGGCCCGGACGGATACGCTTGAGCTGGGTTTCCTTGAAGTTGGCGTCGATGAACACGTCGTCGAGCGGCACGACGTTGCCGAGCCGCTGGCCGACCGCGACGAAATCGCCGGTGTTGACGAGGCGGTTGGAGAAGGTGCCGTCGACCGGCGCGCGCACGGTGGCAAATTCGAGATCGCGCTCGGCCTTGGCGAGCGAGGTCTTGAGCTCGGCGAGCTGCGCCTGGGCCTCGACCTGCTGCGCCTTCGTCACCTCGACATTGTCGCGGGCGGCGTCGAACGCGGCGCGCGCTGCGCGCACCCCGGCCATGCCCTGATCGCGCGTGGCTTCCGACTGCTCGAAGGTCGCATGCGAGGCAAAACCCTTGCTGCTCAGCGCCTGCTGGCGCTCATAGTCGAGCCCGGCGCGCTTCATCGCGGCTTCGGATGAGGTGAGATTGGCCTGCGCCTGCTCGACGGCGCTCTGCTGCGCGGCGACCTGGCGGCCGATGCGCGCGATGGTCGCCTCCTGGGTGGCGATCTTGCTGCGCGCGGCGTCGACTGCGATCTTGTAGTCGCCGTCATCGATGCGGAAGATCACGTCGCCCTTGCGGACCACCGAATTGTCCCGCGGCACGATCTCCTGGATGTGCCCGGAGACGCGCGCGCCCAGCATGGTGTTGTTGGCGCGGACATAGGAATCGTCGGTCGAAACCATGAAGCGGCCGACCAGATAATAGTGCGTGGCATAGCTGGCGGCGGCGAGCGCGAGCAGCACGCCGATGCTGGCGAGCACGCGCTTGCGCTTGCCGGATTTCGGCGCGGCGGCGGGCGCGGCTTGCGGCTTCGCTGCGGCAGGAGCGCCGGCCGGCGCGGGCCGTTCGGATGGCGCCTCGGTGCTGACGTCTGCCTTCAGCTCAGCCGGCTTGGCATCAGCCGGCTTGCGCTGCGCCATGTCGCTGGGCTGCGGCCGGACCGACTCAGCGCTCGGCTGTTTCGACGCTTCCTCGGCGTCCGGACGGCGCGCCCGTACAGCCTGATCTCTCGCAGCGGCCATCAGAGACTCCCACCCATGACAGCGGGGCCGCTCAGGCCCCGAAAATCCCGACCGAACCGTACGGTCAATCCACATCTACCATTGACCGAACCGTTCGGTCAATATACATCTTCGCTATC
This sequence comes from Bradyrhizobium sp. SZCCHNRI3043, assembly GCF_032377735.1. Taxonomy (NCBI): domain Bacteria; kingdom Pseudomonadati; phylum Pseudomonadota; class Alphaproteobacteria; order Hyphomicrobiales; family Nitrobacteraceae; genus Bradyrhizobium; species Bradyrhizobium sp. SZCCHNRI3043. The sequence continues at coordinate 714,118 of NZ_JAUHID010000001.1, read as the reverse complement.
GCAACATATCCGCGCGGATGCCTTGGTGACGTTGGCGCCGGCCAAATCTTCGGGAACAGCCTAAACCAATGATTGAGGCGGACCACAATACCACCCAAGCGACGTCGGACGACGATTCCTCGAAGCGCCGGCAAATCCTCGAAGGCGCCCGCAAGGTGTTCATGGACATGGGCTTCGACGGCGCCAGCATGGGCGAGATCGCGCGCGTGGCCGGCGTCTCCAAGGGTACCCTCTACGTCTACTTCGCCGACAAATTCCGCCTGTTCGAGGCGATCGTCGCGGAGGAGACCGTGCATCGGGGCGCCTCGAACTTCAGCTTCGATCCCGCCCGCGACGCCGCAACCGTGCTGTACGAATTCGGCACCGCCTGGATCGCGGTCGTCTGCCGCCCCGGCGGCGGATCGGCGATCCGCACCGTGATGGCGATTGCCGAACGCATGCCGGAGGTGGGGCGGCGCTACTATGATTGCGTCATCGAGGGCACGATCGGCCGGCTCGCCGCCTATCTGCAGGCGCGCGTCGATGCCGGGGAGCTCGCCATCGACGACTGCCACCTCGCCGCATCGCAATTCCAGCTGATGTGCCAGGCCACGCTGTTCCTGCCCTTCATCTTTCAGGGAGCCCCCGCCCCCTCGCCCGACGAGGTACACAAAGTGGTGGCGAGCGCCGTCCGCATGTTCCTCGCGACCTACGGCATCAAGAGTTGAGACGCCGCTGACCGCAGCGATGCGCGCGGCGATGTCGGCACAACAGATATCGGCGCAAGACATGTCAGCCCGAGATATGCCAGCATAAGACATGCGCTCTCCTTCTCGCGGCTGGTGACGCCCGAGCTTTGCGTTCGGATCACCCTCGGATCGATCGGAGGGTGCAGGGAAGGCCGGGCGCTGGCCGCGCCCGTGGCCCGCCTGCTCAAAAAAAATGCAGGCGGCAGGTACCACAGGTCTGGCCGAACACACCCGGCCCTCCCCGCGCGATGGGCTTACGATTTATACGTAATCTCCCCGGTGTCCGGGCTTGTAGCCACCGTCGCCCGCGCAGATGCGCGAGCATCTGCTGCGAACTTGACGCCAGCATCGGGGCGCCAGGACCATACGACTTCATCGTCCTGCCGATCGCGTTCGTCCGCTCGCGATAAGCGCGCTGCGCGCCGACAGGCCACCGCTCCCCGCCTCCAACGCTCGTGACGACCGCGAAACGTCCCTCTTCGATCGAGGCGGGATGGGGGTAGACAACCATGAAATTCGGAAAAATGGAAGATGAAAATTTTTGCGCGAGGGACTGGACAGGGCAAATCAGCTTGAGCGGACTGACAAATTTAGTTTTTGCGCGCACATAGACTTTAAAGCGCATGACAGCAGCAGTGCGGCGTCATCGCGACCGAAGCGACGCGATCCAGGGGCCGCACCAACGGTCTGGATTGCTTCCGCCTACGCCCGATCGGCTTCGGCGGACACGTCGGCGCAAGGGCGCCTTGCAATGACGTGGACGATGCAAGGCGCGCAGGGTGGACAAACGGCGCCTTGCTCCGCTGCAGCCGCGGGGGACGATGCAACGGCGCCGCCCACCCTTCCAAAACCGATGCACCTGCCTGAACTGGACAGCCGGCCGGAGCCTAAAGTCCGAGAAGGGCCACTAGCCGACGCCAGTTCGTCAGTCATGCTGCTAGACGGGGTACCGCCACCGCAGAGCGCGACGGACGACAACCAGCGCCAAAACGTTTGCCGGGAGACTTAACCAAAGGATCGCCGGGACTGACAACGCGATGCATGCGTGGATCAGGTAAATGAACTGCCCAATCAGGCCGGCAAGAAGCGCAACTCTGGTCCAGCCCAACAGCGTTCGCGGCATCCAATCATCGGACTCGCCGATTAGATGTGACGCGATCCATGCTCCCAGGAATTCCATGCTCTGCCCTAGCACCCCGTCGTTTGAGGATATGTAACGAGCTAGCTTCAATATTGATCAAGCCCGCTCTGGGTCAATAGCTGAGACTGTTGACTAAGCCGCTGCTTAACGAGAACTGTCGTCGCCAACAACGTCTCGCTGCTGGTCCAAAATGCGCCTCAGCTCCGACGAGGGTCGACGAATTGCTCGCTTGGCGCGTCGGCCAATCGATCTGCTGTGTCGGAAAAACGCATAACCAGCGAGCAGAATTGCAGTGACGCCAGAAATCACGTGACCAGCCGCTAGAGTCGCAAAGCAGAGCGGCCCACCGACGCAGATCACGCCGGTCCATAGTAGACAGAATCCAAGGTAAGTCTTGCCTGTCGGGATGCCGCTGCTCATGGTCACAACCGTAGCGCCTTTATGATCTCTCGGCCCGGCAAAATCGTCCGCGCCGCATCCGCACGTGGCCAATGGTGAATCTAGGATTGACGCTATCTGCCATTGTCCCGGTCGGACCAGGCGCTAGGTGTTTCGCCGACGGCATCCGCAGGCGCATGACCGGGCGCTAGCCCGCCGGCTCTGGGAGCGCTCGGAGCAGTTGCTCGACGCAGCCCCGACGATGTCACACGCAGCCGTGCGGGCCATCTGATGGGTGTCGGAAACATCAGTTGTAGGGTGGGCAAAGTAGCCGCCTGCAGGTCGGTCGCGTGCCCACCATCGCTCCGCGCACGAGAAAGCGGGTTGGTGGGCACCGCGCGACGCATCACGTACTACCCTGTCGCCAACACAAGCGAAGCAATCAGAGGCGCGGGAAGAGTCTGGATTGCTTCGGCGCAAGAGCGCCTCGCATTGACAGAGAGTAGGCAGGCTCCGCGCCAAAACCTCAACTGTCGTCGCCCGGCTCGACCGGGCGATCCAGTATTCCGCGGCGGGCTGTGATGACACGCGACGTCACGGCGTACTGGATGCCCGCCGGAGCCTGCCCTCGGGCTCGCCAAAGGCGAGACCCGGGGGGCGGGCATGACATCGGAGGATTTGGCCGGCAGTGTGCCAAATCTCTTTCTGCTCTACTTCTTCCCGCTCTTGGTCGTGTGGGAATGTGAATGGCTGTGACTATGGGCGTGGCTATGCGAATGCGCATGCCCGTGATCCTGCGCCGCCTCGACCGGCATCATCGCGACGTGGCCGTGGCGGACGCCGCGCTCGGCGATGACGTGGTCGGCGAACGCCTTGACCTCGCGCCGCTCGCCCTTGAGCACGGTGACCTCGAGGCAGCTCTCCTGGTCGATGTGCACGTGCAGGGTCGCCTGGGCGAGGCCGGAATGGTCGTGCGCCTCCTGGGTGAGGCGCTTCGGCAGCTCGCGCGCGGCGTGGTCGTAGACGTAGCTGAGCGTCGCGATGCAGTGCCGGCTGTCGCTGGCGCCGGCGTCAGCCGTCTCTAAGCCGCTGCGCAGCAGATCGCGAAACGCCTCCGAACGATTGTCGTAGCCGCGCCGGGCCATGAAGGCGTCGACCTCGGCGAGCAGATCGTCGTCGATCGTGATCGTCAGGCGCTGCATGTCCGTCTCCTCGAGCTGCGCGGCAAGCGCCTATCCACCGCATGAGTATGATGTATTCACGTTGACATCATACCGGTGTCACCTTAGCGTTCTTTAACATTCGACAGTAGGGCGATCCAAGCGAGCATGACGCGGGCCAACGAAGGCGCGCGGCAGTTGAAGATGCATGCCCTGTGGCGAGCTCTAGGGGCGTGACGATGCGGTGGCGTGGGGCGAGTGTTGGCGTGCTGATGGCGGCATTGGCGCAGCAGGCACACGCCCATCCGGAACGGGCCGCCGCCGAGCTGCCGACGGTCGACGTGGATGCTCCCCGACGCACGGCCAAGCCGAAGCCGCAGGTCCGGCGTGAGGCACGGCGGCCGAAGCCGGCCGCCGCCGGTACGGCGACGCATGCGACGCCGGCCGCCACGGCCGCGGCTGCACCGTCCGGCGCGCCCAATGTCGGCTCCGGCCCGGCGCGGCCGCAGGGCATGGCGAGCGAGGTCGTGATATCCGGCGAGGAGATCAACGCCCGCCCGGCCACGCGGCCCGGCGAGGTGCTCGAAGCGGTGCCCGGCCTGATCGTCACGCAGCACTCGGGCGAGGGCAAAGCCAACCAGTATTTCCTGCGCGGCTACAATCTCGACCACGGCACCGATCTCGCGCTCTTCGTCGACGATGTGCCGGTCAACATGCGCACCCATGCCCATGGCCAGGGCTATGCCGATCTCAACTGGCTGATGCCGGAGACGATCGGCCGCCTCGACGTGCGCAAGGGGCCCTATTTCGCCGACGAAGGCGACTTCGCCTCGGTCGGCAGCGTCCATATCGGCCTGGTCGACAGCGTGCCGAAGGCGATCATGCAGATGACGGCGGGCAGTTTCGGCTATCGCCGCTTCTTCGGCATGGACTCGGTGCATGTCGGCGAAGGCCATCTGCTGATTGCCGGCGAGGCGGGCCGCTATGACGGACCGTGGACCGCGCCCGATGATGCCAAGAAGCTGAACGGCCTGATGCGGTATTCGCAGGGCACCGCGACCGACGGCTTCTCGATCACCGGCATGGCCTATGCGAACCGCTGGACCTCGACCGACCAGGTGCCGGAGCGCGCCATCACCTCCGGATATCTCGGCCGCTACGATGCGGTCGATCCGACCGACGGCGGCAAGACCAACCGCTTCGCGCTGTCCGGCCGCATCGCCGGGTCAGACGATGCCGGCTCGTGGAAGGCCAACGCCTATGTGGTGAAGAGCCAGCTCGATCTCTACAACAACTTCACCTATGCGCTCCGCGACCCCGTCAATGGCGACCAGTTCCACCAGCACGACGACCGGCTGATGGTCGGGGCCAACGCGTCGCGCACCTTCGACGGCAGCCTTGCCGGGCGCCCGGTGGAGACGACCGTCGGCGTCCAGACGCGCTATGACGGCATCGCGCTCGCCTTGACCAACACCCGTCAGCGGGTGCTGCTCTCCGACATCGATGCCAACAACACCGGCGTCGTTCGCGCCGACAAGGTCGGCGAAGGCAGCGTCGGGCTCTATGTCGAAAACACGGTGCGCTGGACCGACTGGCTGCGCACCACGGTCGGCTATCGCGGCGACTATTATCAGACCCACGTGTATTCGCTGACGAACGGCAACAACACCGGCGATGCCGCAGCCAGCCTCGGCAGCCCGAAATTCAGGATGGAGATCGGGCCGTTCAACAAGACCGAGTTCTTCGTCGGCGCCGGCTATGGCATGCACAGCAACGATGCCCGCGGCGCGACCACCACCGAGGATCCGGCCGATCCGACCAACAAGCTCGCCTCCTCGCCGCTTCTCGTCCGCACCAAGGGCGCCGAGGTCGGCGTGCGCACGCGCATCATTCCGGGACTCGACTCGTCGCTGAGCGTGTTCATGCTCAACCAGGATTCCGAGATCCTGTTCTCCGGCGATGCCGGCGACACCGAGGCGAGCCGGCCGAGCCGGCGCTACGGCTTCGAGCTGACCAACCATTACCGGCCGGCGTCGTGGATCGACATCGATGCCGATCTGGCGATGACGCATGCCCGCTTCGTCGGCGACAACACCGACCAGGCGGCGGTCTACACCTCGCTCGCCGGCTACCCCCAGGCACAGCTTGGCAATGCACCGGGCAACTCCATCCCGAACGCGCCGTCGATGATCGCCTCGGCCGGCATCACGCTCGGCGAGAAGACCGGCTGGTTCGGCGGATTGCGCTGGCGCTATCTCGGATCGACGCCGCTGACCGAGGACAACTATTTCCGCTCGACCGCGACCAGCGTGTTCAACGGCCGCATCGGCTTCCGCGACGCCAATGGCTGGCGCATCCAGCTCGACGTGCTGAACCTGCTCAACACCAAGGCCAGCCAGATCTCCTACGGTTACGGCTCGCTGCTGCCGACCGACCAGCTCTACAAGGACTGCTATGTGTCGCCGCCCGCGACGCCGGTTCCGGCGCAGGTCTGCCAGACCGGCGTCATGGACCGCGTGCTGCACCCGATCGAGCCGCTGACGTTCCGGGTGACGGTGGCGGGGACGTTTTGAGGACTTGATCGTCGTAGCGGCATGACCGTTCCGGCAGCTCGTTCAACGCACGCTATCGCCGCGCAGGCGGTGCGCTCCCCTCCCCTTGCGGGGAGGGGTTGGTATTCACGGGTCCCGCCGTTGATGAGAGCCAGCGCGCCCAGGCACGACGCTTCGTTGCGTGTCGCATTACGCACCCCATGAATTCTCGACAGATGGTGGGGATCTCACCTCGTTCAGCGCGTGGGGACCCCCACCCCCGACCCCTCCCCGCAAGGGGGAGGGGAGCCCACCACCGCCTGGGCAAGAGTTCGAGCCGTCGCGTGCTATAATGTGTGCCTCTCCTCGGGACCGAAACCATGTCCGACCGCACCACCCATTGGCAGAACGTCTACACCACCAAGGCCGAGACCGAGGTCAGCTGGTACCAGGACGATCCGGCGACCTCGCTGCGGCTGATCCGCGAGGCCGGCGCGACGCCGACATCGCGGATCATCGATATCGGCGGCGGCGCCTCACGGCTGGTCGATGCGCTGCTCGCGGCCGGCTACAGCGCGCTCGCCGTGCTCGACATCTCCGATGCGGCACTGGCGACGGCGCGCCGCAGGCTCGGCGCGGCGGCAGCCGGGGTCACGTGGATCGCCTCCGACGTCACCACCTGGACGCCGGACGCGCGCTACGACGTCTGGCACGACCGGGCCGCCTTCCATTTCCTCACCGCGCCTGAGGACCGCGCCGCCTACGTCGACCGCCTGCGCGCGGCGGTGGTGCCCGGCGGGGCCGTCATCATCGGCACGTTCGCGCCCGATGGTCCGGAGAGGTGCAGCGGACTGCCGGTCGTCCGCTACGACGCCCACAGCCTGGCCGCAACGCTGGGTCCTGCTTTCACGCTGGAGGACAGTTGCACCGAGGCGCATCGCACGCCATGGGACTCGACGCAGCAGTTCCAGTTCTGCCGCTTCCGCGCCGGTTAGTCAGCAGCACAGAGGCGGGCCATCCGACACGACGAGAACCTCGATGTCGGTATCCTCGCTGCGCGCGGCATCGTCCGCTCCGCCAGCCGACGTCTCACTCTGCGGCGGCGTGCGCCAGGGAATCGGCTTCGGCGGCATCCGCTCCAGACGCTGCGCATCGGCGACGGCGCGACGTGCCGTCTTCAGCGAGCGGCAGACCAGCACGGCCTGCTCGGCGGTGCCGACCTCGAAGCCCGAGCCAATCGCCTTGATGCGATACGATACCATCTCCGCCTCTCCCAATCCGGCAGCAACCAGAACCCCGCGCGCCTTGTTCCTGGCGACTGTGGCAGGTCTAGTGTCGGCCAATGGCGGACGGCAAAACTGGTCAACGGACTCCTAATGCGCAGCGCGTGACATCGGCGTTTCCGTTTCGCGGCGGGACAGAGTGCCTTCACGCGCGGCTGACGGCGGGAGAAATCCACAGCCGCGCACAGGCGCGAGCGAATGGCGAATGGCGACCGGGCGATCGTCCCGATCCCGATTCGCTACTCGCTATTCCCTATTCGCTCCTCTCAATAGTCCCGGAATTCGTCTTCCTCGTTGATCAGCTGGCCGATGCTGCGCGGCTGCTTGCGCGACGGGATCGAGCTGGTCACGTCGGGTTCGCGCTGGCCATAGCCATAACGCCGCTGCTGCGCGCGCGCCGCCACCGCCTCGCCGGACTGCGCGGCCGGCTGGCAGATCAGGCGGCGGCTGGCGCGGCGCATCAGGTCCACATGGATGTGGTCGTAGTGATAGACGTTGGAGCCCGGCGCCAGCACGGTGGTGAACTGCTGGCAGGCGCCCCCCTGGATGTCGCGCAGAAAGCCCTGCTCCTCCGGCAGGCCGATCCAGCCATCCTTGACGCTGATGCGACGGCCGTCGGCGAGCGTGAAGGCGGCGATGTCGAGCGCGTTGCCGAAGGCATGCTCGGAAATATGCGCGCTCGGATTGCCGTTCATGCCGCGGCAGGAATAGGCCGAGATCTGCTTGATCTCGACGACCTTGGTGCCGAACCAGCGCTGGGCCGCCGGCTGCACCGATTCCGCAAGCCAGCGGTCAAGCGCCGAGACGATCGGACAGGCGAGCGTCGCGGTCGGCTTCACCGCGACCGGGCCGACGGTGCCGACCGGATCGCGCGACGGTCCGAGCCGCGGCGGCGGTTCCTGCGGCGGATAGGCGGTGCGAGCGGCCGGCTGACCGCGATAGGGCGAATAGGCCGCGTCGGCCGGCTGATCGACGTCGTCCTCGCCGACCGGCGGCTCGAGCTGCAGTGGCGCGCCGGGAGGAGCGCCATAGGACGGCGATGCGGAATTCGGATAGGCCGCGCTCGACGCGGGATAGGCCGGCTGCGGCGCGGCCTGCGGCTGATAGGTCGCGGGCGGGGCGTAGCGTTGCGGCGGCTGGTTGATCGGCCAGCGCGGCTGGCCGCCGATCGCGGCCGGTGGACGCAGGCTTTCATCGGCGAAGCCATAGCTCGTGGTCGCTTCGCCGAGCGCTGCCACCTTCAGCGGATAGTCGGCGCCGCACATGCCGGGGCCGGAGATCGGATTGATGCGGACGATATCCGCGCTCTCCTTCACCGCGCCCGATTTCAGGCAGGCGATCTCGGCCTCGGCCCGCCACGGCTCGCGCTCCTGGAAGAATCCACGGCCGCAACCCGCAAGCGAGACAAGGACGATGGAGCCGACGAGATACAAACGAACTCCGCGCGTCATATGCAGAGGTTTGCGGCAATTTGCTTAAGGACCTGTCAATGCCGTCCATTTACGGCGCGCAAACCATTGTGACGTGAAAGGCAGTCCATTTACGGGGAAGCGACAACCGCGCTGTCATTTTTGCCGATGCCGATCGGATATGTGTGGCGCGCGCTCCGCGGAACGCCTGCGTCAGAAGCGACGCGCACGAGAGATACGAAAACGGGAGCCGTCCCATGAGCCCTGCCGATCGGCTGAGCATGGTGGTCACGTATATCGTGTTTGCATTCGTCGGCGCCATCGTCGTCGGGATGATCTGATCGCTGAGATCCGATCTCGATCAATCGACGGGCGGCTGTCGGCCGGCGGCGTGCCATCGCCCACCTTCCCGCGCGGAGTTGTCGTCTTCAGACGCGCATCCGTCGGCTGTGATCTCTGTCACAGATCGCGCCGGCGCCCGCGTTTAACAGGTCCCTCAGGTTCACGACGCCGTCCCGAGGGAGCTCATCCATGAAGACCGTCTTTCTGGCCGCAGCAGCCGTTCTGATCGCGAGCAGCGCCGCGCAGGCCGGCAGCTCGATCGCGTTCAATTTCGACGGACACAAGATCCGCGTCACCGTGCCGCGCAACTGCCAGTCGCTGTCCTGCCTGCAGGTGTCCGGCATCGACCTCAGCGGGCTGACATCGTCCAAGCTCGACGATGATGCGCCGGCGAGCAGCGCGCCTGCGGCCAGCGCTCCGGCTCCCGCCGCCGCGGCGCCTGCTGCGCCGGTCGTGAATGCGCCAGCGCCCGTCGCCGCCGCGCCAGCCGTGGCCGCGCCCCCCCCCGCAGCGCCCGCTTCCGTCGCGCCATCCACGACGGGGCAGATGCCGGTGCCGCCGGCACCGGTCGCGGCGACCGCGCCTGCTCCCCAGCCTGCTCCGGCACCCGCGCCGGTCACCGTCGCCGCGGCGCCTGCCGCAGTTCAGCCCGCCCCGGCGCCGGCGGCCGATCCGAACTCGCCGCTCGGCCTGTGGGCCACCGAGGGCGGCAAGGGCAACGTCGTGATCGAGCCGTGCGGCGCCAACATCTGCGGCTTTGCCGAGAAGACGCGCGAGAAGATCCTGATCAACATGAAGCCGAAGGACAGCAAATGGGTCGGCCGCATCCACGATCCGGACGGCGGCGGCAATTACGACTCCACCGTCGTGCTCAAGAGCCCGAACACCCTGCGGGTCCAGGGCTGCGCCTTCGGCGGCCTGTTCTGCGGCGGCCAGACCTGGAAGCGCGTGAGCTGATCGCCGTCCCTCGACATCGGCAAACGCAAAGGCCCCGCCGGGATCAGCACCGGCGGGGTTTCTTTCTCGTGGCGTCTGCTACGCCACCTTGGCGGGGATCGCCGAGGGCATCGCGATGCGCAGCGGCAGCGACAGCCGCACCCGCAGACCGCGCGGGGCGTTGGGCATCAGCGCGATGCCGCCGTCATGCTTCTTCATGATCTCCTGCGCGATCGACAGCCCGAGGCCGAAGCCGCCGGCGGAGCGCGCCTGGTCGAGCTTGACGAACGGCTCCAGCGCGCGCGCCTGCAGCGCCTGCGGAATGCCCGGACCGTCGTCGGCGACCTCGATCGCGATCATGCCGTCGGCCAGGGTCGACAGGCTGACCACGACCTCGCTGCCATGCTTGACCGCGTTCTCGACCACGTTGGTGACGGCGCGCGACAGCGCCCGGGCCCGGCCCTCGCAGACCAGCCGCGACGGTCCATCGAAGGTGACGGCGTGGCCGACATCGGCGAAGTCGCAGCAGATCGTCTCGAGCAGGCTCGCCAGCTCGATCCGCGCCGGCTGCTCGGCCTTGGTGTCGTCGCGCAGATAGTCCAGCGTCTCGTCGAGCATGCGGCTGACCTGGTCGATGTCGCGCAGCATCGCGCTGCGCATCTCGCCCTGTCCGATGCGCTCCGAGCGCAGCCGGAGCCGCGTCAGCGGCGTGCGCAGATCGTGGCTGATCGCGGCCAGCATGCGCGTGCGGTCGTCGAGCAGCGCGCGGATGCGCGCCTGCATCTCGTTCAGCGCCTCGGCGACCTGGGCGATCTCCCGGGGCCCGCGCCGGCTCAGCGGCTCCTGCGCTCCCGGCGAGCGGCCGAACGCCGCCGCCGCGCGCGCCATCTCCGACAGCGGCCGGATGATCGCCCGCGCCGCGTAGATCGACAGCAGCACGCCCAGGATCAGGATGAGGAACAGGAACACCGCCGTCGGCTTCAGCACCATCGACCAGAATTCGAGGCGCGGCACGTCGTCGAACACCAGCGCACGCTCGCCGTCGACCTGAACGATGATCTGGGTCGGCGGCGACGCGCCATAGCCGACGCCGTGGAGCAAGGTGATGTCACGCAGCACGCTGAGCTGACGGCGGGCCAGCCGCGAGGTCCATGGCACGTCCCTGACCGGCTTGGCGAGCAGCGTGAGCGAGGTCAGCGGCACGAGCTCGACCTGGATGCCGGAGCTGCGCAGGCTCGACAGGCTGCTGTCGACGGCCACGGGGTCGTTCGCGGCGCGGACGAAGTGCACCGCCTCGGCCACGCGCGCGATGCCGTAGGCCGGCGATTCCTGCTCGTCGGGCGGATCGAGGAACAGCAGCGCCGCCGCGATCATCACGACCATGCCGAACAGCACCGACAGCGACGCCAGCGTCACGATCTGCGTGGTGAGGCCGAGGCGCGGGCACGGCTTGCTATCAGGCGTCATCGATGCTCTCGACTCTTGGCGTGAAGACGTAGCCGCCGAGGCGCACCGTCTTGATCAGGGTCCAGCTCCTGGCGCCGGGCTCGATCTTCTGGCGGATGCGGCTGATGTGAACGTCGATGCTGCGCTCGACCGGCCCGGCCTGCCCGCCATGCGCCAGCTCGATCAGTTGCTCGCGCGACAGCACCCGGCCGGCGTTGCGGCAGAACGCCAGGAGAATGTCGAACTCGGCGCTCGTCAGCGTGATCTTGACGCGGTCGGGATCGAACAGCGTGCGCGTCGCCGGCTCGATGCGCCAGCCGTCGAAAGTCATCGGCGCCTGCCGCGCCGCGATCACGGCGGGATGCAATTGCGAGCGGCGCAGCAGCGCGCGTATCCGCGCCACCAGCTCGCGCGGATTGAACGGCTTGACGACGTAGTCGTCGGCGCCGAGCTCGAGACCGAGGATGCGATCGATGTCCTCGCCCTTCGCCGTCACCATGATGATCGGCACGGTCGAGATCTGGCGAAGGCGGCGACAGATGCTCATGCCGTCATCGTCCGGCAGCATCACGTCGAGCATGATGAGGTCGACCTGCTCGCGCTGCAAGAGGTCGTTCATTGCGGCCGCGGAGGACACGAAGCGCGGCGCGAAGCCGTGCTCCTGCAACAGCTCGGTGAGCAGCGCCGCAATCTCCCGGTCATCTTCGACGCAGAGAATGCGCGCAGCTGCCGGTATGTTTGCGTCTGCGGCCACGGCGGTATTGTGTGACGACATCATGCGCGGAACATGGTCGATTTGAGTCCAAAAGAACAGCCCGAAGCGAGCTCCGATCGTGGCAAAAGTAAGCTGTATTGTTAAGGCGGAAACATTTCTTCACGCGACTTAATCCTGCGAAATTGGTATCACGCCTAGGCTTTACGCATCAGACAAGCATCAACAGGGAAGTCCTGCGGCATGGCTCTTCAGCCGGCGCGGCCCTCTTCCGAACCGCGATCGTCTCAGCCACCGTGAAGCCTCTCCTGCTCGCACTCTGCCTGGCCACACCGCTGCTCGCCGGCTGCGCCGTCGGGCCCGACTACGTGAAGCCGGATTTCGGCATGCCCCAGAGCTGGAGCAGCGACCGCAACAAACCCACGCAAGCGCTGAAGCTCGCACATTGGTGGCGCAGCCTCGGCGATGTCATGCTCGATCAGCTGATCGCAGACGCCGTCAGCGGCAATCTCGACGTCGCCGCCGCCAAGGCGCGCATCCGCGAGGCGCGGGCGACGCAGCGCCAGGCCATCGGCGCACTGTTTCCCACAGTGAGCGGCACCGGCACGGCGACGGAGACCCGCAGCGCCGGCAGCTCGACGAGCGGCATCGCGATCGCTCCTACCACATACAGCCAGTACCAGGCCGGCTTCGATTCGAGCTGGGAGCTCGATCTGTTCGGCGCCAACCGCCGCGCGGTCGAGGCGGCGGGCTATGGCGTCGACGCCGCGGAGGACGATCTGCGCGCGACCTTGCTGACGCTGATCGGCGACGTCGCCTCCAACTACATCGATGCCCGCGCCTATCAGGCGCGGGTGGCGCTGGCCCGGCGCACGGCGGCCTCGCAGCGCGAGACCGCGGCGCTGACCGAGCGCAAGCAGACTGCCGGCTCGGCGTCGGCCGTCGACACCGCCAAGGCCTCCGCGCTCGCCGCCAGCACCGAAGCCACCATCCCGACCTATGAGAGCAGCTATCAGCAGGCCGTGCACCGGCTCGGCGTGCTGCTCGGCCGCGACCCGGCCGCACTGAGCCTGCGCCTGTCGCGCACTGCGGCGATCCCGGCGCCACGCCTGCCGTTGCCGAAGGGCATCCCGGCCGACGTGCTGGTGATGCGGCCGGACGTCCGCAAGGCCGAGCGGCAGCTCGCACAGTTCACCGCGAAGATCGGACAAGCGACGGCTGCGCTGTATCCGGACGTCAGCCTCAGCGGCTCGGTCTCGACCAGCGCGCTGAAGCTCGGCGATCTCGGCAAGAGCTCGACCATCGGCTGGTCGATCGGCCCCAGCGTGTCGGTGCCGATCTTCAACGGCGGCAAGCTGCAGGCGGCGGTGGAGATCGCCGAGGCGCAGCGCGACGAGTACCACGTCGCCTGGCAGAGCGCCGTGTTGAGCGCGCTCGAGGACGTCGAGAACGCCATCGTCAATCTCGCCCAGGAACGCATCCGCATCCGCAGCCTGACGGAGTCGGCGCGACGCTATGGCGAGGCTGCACGGCTGTCGCGCTCGCTCTATCAGACGGGGTCCAGCACTTTCCTCGACGTGCTCGACGCCGAGCGCTCACAATTCACGGCCGAGGACAATTTGCTCGCCAGCCGCGCGACCTTGGCGAAAAACTACGTCGCACTGGCCAAGGCTTTGGGCGGCGGTTGGACCGGCGCGATCGACAGCTCGCGGCCCGAGGTCGTCGACAGCGGCACCGGGCCGCATCTCGCGCAGTCCGTCGACCCCAAATAGCCCACGTCCTGAATTCCAAAACGTGTTTCCGAAATGATCCGATGAACGCACCCTTGTCCCACATGCCCCGAGCGGTCGCGGTCGATGACGGCCACGCGCCGGGACCGAAGCCCAAGCGGCCGCGCCGCTGGCCGCTGCTGATCGTGGGAGCGCTCGTCGTTCTGGCCGCCGCGATCGTGCTGGTCATGAGGCTGACCAGCAATCCCAACGCCAATCTCGTCACCGCACCCGTCACGACCGGCGACATCGAGCAGACCGTGCTCGCCACCGGCACGCTGAAGCCGGTCAAGCTCGTCGCGGTCGGTGCCCAGGCCTCGGGGCGCCTCGTCGCGCTCAACGTCAAGCTCGGCCAGAAAGTGAAGGCCGGCGACCTGATCGCCGAGATCGACTCGCTGACGCAGCAGAACACGCTGCGCACCAACGAGGCGAGCCTGCGGAACGTGCGGGCGCAGCGTGACGAGAAGGTCGCCACCCTGGCGCTGGCCGAGGCGAACCTGGCGCGGCAGCAGGTTACGCTGGCGCAGAAGGCGTCGTCGCGCGCCGACTATGACAGCGCCGAGGCGACCGCGAAGCAGACCCAGGCCCAGATCGCGCAGCTCGACGCGCAGATCGTCGAGGCCGAGGTGGCGATCGAGACCGCGCGCGTCAATCTCGGCTACACGAAGATCACGGCTCCGATCGACGGCACCGTGCTGTCGATCGTCACCCAGCAGGGCCAGACCGTGAATGCGGTGCAGTCGGCACCGACCATCGTCGTGCTCGGCCAGGTCGAGACGATGACCGTGCGGGTGGAGATTTCCGAGGCCGACGTGGTCAAGGTCCGGCCCGGACAGAACGTCTATTTCACCGTGCTGGGCGAGCCCGATCATCGCTACGAGGGCACGCTCGGATCGATCGAGCCGGCGCCCGAATCGATCAAGAGCGATTCGAGCTTCTCGTCGAGCACGACGACCACGTCGAGCAGCAGCTCGTCCTCGTCCACCACGTCGTCGGCGATCTACTACAACGGCGTGTTCGACATCGCCAATCCGGACGGGCGGCTGATGACCTACATGACGGCCGAGGTCCACATCCTTCTCGGCGAGGCCCGCAAGGTCCCGACCATTCCGTCGTCCGCGCTTGGCAACGCCAATCCCGACGGCAGCTACACGGTGCGCGTGCTGACCGGCGCAGGAACACTGGAGAAGCGCACCACTCACATCGGCCTCAACAACAAGATCCGGGCCGAGGTGCAGTCCGGCCTGCGCGAGGGCGAGCGGGTCGTCATCTCGACGCCCGACGAGGGGCCGAAGCGAACCGTGATGCCGCCGCCGGCCTCCTCCGGAGGTCCGTGATGGCGGAGGTGCTGATCGATCTGCAGAACGTCGGGCGGTGCTACGCCTCCGGCGAGAGCACCGTCCATGCCTTGCGCGGGGTCGACATCCAGATCGCGCGCGGCGAGATGGTCGCCATCATCGGGCAATCTGGCTCCGGCAAGTCGACGCTGATGAACATTCTGGGCTGCCTCGACCGCCCGACATCCGGCAGCTACCGGATCGCCGGCCGCGAGATGGGCTCGCTCGATCCGGACGAACTGGCGGCGTTGCGGCGCGAGCATTTCGGCTTCATCTTCCAGCGCTACCATCTGCTGGGCGAGCTCACGGCCGCTGAGAATGCCGAGGTCCCGGCCGTCTATTCCGGGCTCGGCCCCAATGCGCGGCGCCGGAAGGCGGCGGCGCTGCTGCAGCGGCTCGGCATGGGCAGCCGTACCGACCACAAGCCGGGTCAGCTCTCGGGCGGCCAGCAGCAGCGGGTCTCGATCGCCCGCGCGCTGGTCAACGATCCCGACGTGATCCTGGCCGACGAGCCGACCGGCGCGCTCGACCGCGCCAGCGGCGAGGAGGTACTGCGCATCCTCGACGAGATCAGCGCCTCCGGGCGCACCGTCATCATCGTCACCCACGATCCGAGCGTCGCGCAGCGCGCCCGGCGCATCATCGAGATCGAGGACGGCCGCGTCATTTCCGACCGGCTCAACCCGCGCACTTCGGGACCAGCACCAGCCGCAGCGGCCGAAGACCACGCAGCGCAGGCGGCGTCGTGGTGGCGCAGCCAGCTCGACCGTTTCCGCGAGGCCGCGCGGATGGCGCTGCTCGCCATGAATGCGCACCGGATGCGCGCGTTCCTCACCATGCTCGGCATCATCATCGGCGTCGCCTCGGTCGTGCTGGTGCTGGCGCTCGGCAAGGGCTCGCAGGCCAAGGTGCTGAAGGACATCAACCGGCTCGGCACCAACACGCTGGAATTCTTTCCCGGCAAGGATTTCGGCGATACGCGCTCCAGCAAGATCAGGACGCTGGTGCTAGCCGACGCCAAGGTCATGGCGCAGCAGCCTTATGTCGATGCCATCTCTCCGACGGTCTCGACCACCAGCACGTTGCGGTTCGGCGCGATCGAGGTCAGCGCCCAGATCTCCGGCGTCGGCGAGCAGTATTTCCGGGTCAAGAACACCGAGCTCGCCGAAGGCAGCTATCTCGATGCCGATACCGTGCGCTCCTACGCCCAGGACGCCGTCATCGACGACAATGCGCGCAAGGCACTGTTTCCCGATTCCGACGTCAGCCCGCTCGGCAGCGTGGTCCTGATCGGCAAGGTGCCCTGCCGCGTCGTCGGCGTCACCAAGCAGCAGCAGGCCGGGTTCGGCTCCAGTTCCACGCCGATCGTCTATCTGCCCTACACCACCGTGCAGGCGCGCTTCCTCGGCAACCAGGTGCTGCGCAGCATCAGCGTCCGCGTCGACGAGGCGACGCCGATGGCTGCGGCCGAGCGTGCCGCAACGGCGCTGCTCACGGAGCGGCACAACGCCAAGGATTTCTTCGTCCTCAACACCGACGACATCCGCAAGACCGTCGAG
Source organism: Bradyrhizobium sp. SZCCHNRI3043 (assembly GCF_032377735.1). Taxonomy (NCBI): domain Bacteria; kingdom Pseudomonadati; phylum Pseudomonadota; class Alphaproteobacteria; order Hyphomicrobiales; family Nitrobacteraceae; genus Bradyrhizobium; species Bradyrhizobium sp. SZCCHNRI3043. The sequence goes on along the minus strand of NZ_JAUHID010000001.1, from coordinate 697,387 downwards.
AGCACCACGCAGGTGCTGACCCTGCTGGTGGCGGCCATCGCCGTCATCTCGCTGCTGGTCGGCGGCATCGGCGTCATGAACATCATGCTGGTGTCGGTGTCGGAGCGCGTCGGCGAGATCGGCGTGCGCATGGCGGTCGGCGCGCGGCGCAGCGACATCCTGATGCAGTTCCTGATCGAGGCCGTTCTGGTCTGCCTGCTCGGCGGCGCGCTCGGCCTTGCGCTCGCGGTCGGCTTCGGCACGGTCTTCAACGCGCTCGACGTCGGCTTCCAGCTGATCTATTCGCCGCTCGCAATGGTCGGCGCCGCCGTCACGTCGATGGCGATCGGCATCGGCTTCGGCTACATGCCCGCCCGCAGCGCCTCGCGGCTCGATCCGGCAACGGCTCTGGCAAGGGAGTAGGTCGGAAAGAATGAGCTCCACTCCTCCGGACAACAACCGTATCGATCTACTTCACCGGGCGTTTCTCCAGCTTGCGCGCGAGCGTCCGGCGATGCATGCCGAGCCGTCTTGCAGCTTCGGAGATGTTGAAGTCGGTCTCGATCAGGGTCTGGTGGATGCGCTCCCATTCCAGCGTCTTGATCGAGGTGGAGCGCTCGGCCAGGGCCACTTGCGCATTGCCCTGCGCCTTGCGGAACGCCTCCTCGATGTCGTCGGTGTTCGACGGCTTGGCCAGATAGTGGCAGGCGCCGAGCTTGATCGCCTCGACCGCCGTCGCGATGCTCGCGAAGCCGGTGAGCACCACGATCAGCATCTCCGGATCATGAGCATGCAGCTTCTCGACGCAGACGAGACCTGAGGCGCCGCCGAGCTTGAGATCGACGACGGCATAGCCGAACGTCTTTTCTTTGAGGATCTCGTCGACGTCCTCGAGCGAGCCGGCGACGACGGCCTCGTAGCCGCGCCGTTCGAACGACCGCTTCAGGGTGCGTGCAAAACCGTCATCATCCTCGACGATCAAGAGGGACAGGTCATTCGCCATCGCGCTCTCCAATGACAAGCGTCGACAACGGCAGTGACAGCCGCACGGTCGCCCCACGTCCTCGGTGGTTCCAGGCCGATACGCTGCCGCCCAGCTTGCGGATCACGTTGACCACCAGGAAAAGGCCGAGGCCGCGGCCCGGGCGGCCCTTGCTCGACTGATAGGGACGTCCGAGTTGACCTAGCATCGCCGGATCAAAGCCCGGCCCGCGATCGCTGACGCTGAGCAGCAGCTGATCACCATCTCGTTCGGCCACGAACTCCACCCACTCGCGCGAGACTTCGAACGCGTTGTCGAGCACGTTGACGATCGCCTGCTTCAGCGCGACGTCGGAGACGATCGCCGGATCCGAGCCGAACTCGTTGCGGAACATCAGATTGCGTGCCGAGCGCGCCACGCTCCATTCGGCGACCAGCGTCGTCAGGAACGCCTTCAACGTCGTGGGCGCCGAGCCTTCGCCGCGCGCCTGACCGGCCGAGACCAGGATGTCGGTGACGATCGACTTGCAGCGCTGCACCGCCGCTTCCATTTCGGTGAAATCCTCCGCGAGCGCCGGATCGGCAGAGATCGCGGTCATGCGGTGCCAATCGTTCAGGATCACCGAGATCGACGCCAGCGGCGTGCCGAGCTCATGCGCGGCGCCTGAGGCGAGCAGGCCCATGCGGATGATGTGGTCCTGCTCGACTGCGTGCTGGCGCAGATCGGCAAGCTTGGCGTCGCGCTCGCGCAGGTTCCGGTTGATGCGGGTGACGAAGACGACGAGCAGCACGGCGTCGAGCACGAAGCCGACGAACATGCCGGTGATGTGCAGGGTGAATGCATCGCTGACGTGACGCTGCGGCAGTTGCAGGGGACGGTACTCGATGGTGAGCCAGATGAAGCTGAGCACCGTCAGCGCGACCAGCGACCAGGACGAGCGCGCATCGAGCAGCACGGCCCCCAGCGTGACCTGCAGCAGATAGAGGCACGTGAACGGATTCGACGCGCCGCCGGTGAGATAGAGCTCCGATGTCAACGCCACGACGTCGAGCATCAGGGCGATCAGCAGGTGACGATTGCCGACGTCGTCATGCGTGCGCAGCCAGATATGGCTGGCGATATTGAGCGCCACCAGCGCGCAGATGATCGCCGCCATCGGCAGCAGCGGCAACGCAATGCCGAACCAGGTGGTCACGAAGCCGATGGTGACGATCTGACCGACCACGGCGATCCAGCGCAGCTGGATCAGCAGCACCATGTTCTTGCGGTTGGTCGCGTCCTTCGTCGGCAGCGGCGCGTTGATCTCGGGTGTGGCGATCGCGGCCACGGCTCCAAACGGCAGATTAGGGGCCTCGCTTCTCATGAGGCCACGTCCGATCTCCGCCGGCAGAACGGCGAGCTTCGATCCCTCAAGACGCCGCCCCGCATCCACCCATGTCCTGCCGCCGCTGATCCCATTCCACATCCTGCGCTGCCGGCGCTTCGCGCTCACTCTGCCCGCGGCGGAGCCGCTGCAGCCCGGCGCCGGCCAGCATGAGGGCCAATGTAAACCAGGTCAGCGCGTAAACCAGATGGTTGTTCGGAAACGAGATCACCGTGAGTCCCCCGATCGGAAGCCCGCCGGGATTCGGGGTCGCATCGGCATCGACGAAGAACGGTGCGACGTCGGACAGACCGCGCGCCGCCGCGATCGCCGCGACGTCACGTGAATACCAGCGATTCCCCGCGGGATCGTTGTGGCGCAGGAAGCCGCCGCCAGGCTCGGAGATCCGCAGCAATCCGGTCACGTTGACTGCGCCATTCCGGTTCCCGGCGCTGCGGCTTGCGGGGTCGCGGCGATCCGCGGGCACGAAGCCGCGATTGACGAGCACGGCTCCGCCGGCGGTCTGCAGCGGCGTCACCACCCAATAGCCGGAGCCCTCGACCGTCAGCGCCTGGACCAGCGTCTCGCGGTCGTTGAGGAAGCGGCCGCTCAACGTTATCAGCTTGTACTCGTCGTCGCTGCGATCGATGGCCGGCCAATCCGCCGGGCTCGGCGCCGGCACGGGCGCGGCATGAACGCGGCGCTCGACGCGATCGATCAGGTCGAGCTTCCAGGCCCGCCGCTCGATCTGCCAGACGCCCAGCGCCAGCAGCATCGCGACGCAGGCAACCCACGCCGCGCCGATCGCGAGCCGCAGCGCGCCGAATCGCCCGCGGCTGGCCTCGTCGCGTTCCCCTGCCCCGTCGGCAGGAGCTGACATCACGGCGTCTGGCCCATCTCGTGCACCGGCATCATGTTGGTGGTCAGGTGATGCATGACCCAGAGCGAGCCGCTGAGCGCGATCACCACCATGATGATCGTGAAGATCAGCGCCATCATGGTCCAGCCACCCTCGGCCTTGGTGTTCATGTGCAGGAAGAAGACCATGTGGACGACGACCTGCACGGCCGCGAACGCCATGATGATCAGCGCCGTGGCCTGCTTGTCGAGCGAGCCGGTCATGACCAGCACGAACGGGATGGCGGTGAGTACGACCGAGGCGCCGAAGCCGATCAGTTGGCCCGAGCGCGTGCCGGCATGGTCGTCGGCGGAACCGTGCGCGTGAGCATGGACATCAGAGCTCATCGAAGCATTCCCATCAAGTAGACGAAGGTGAAGACACCGATCCAGATCACGTCGAGGAAGTGCCAGAACATGCTGAGGCAGACCAGCCGCCGCCGGTTGGCCTCGATCAGGCCGTGGGTCCTGACCTGCACCATCAGGGTGACCAGCCAGACCAGACCGAACGTCACATGCAGGCCGTGGGTTCCAACCAGCGTGAAGAACGACGACAGGAAGGCGCTGCGCTGCGGCGTCGCGCCCTCATGGATCATGTGCGCGAACTCGGTCAGTTCGATGCCGAGGAAGGCGAGGCCGAACAGCCCCGTCACCACGAGCCAGGCCTGCATCGCGCCAACGCGGTTCCGCTGCATCGACAGCATCGCGAAGCCATAGGTGAGCGACGACAGCAGCAGGAACGAGGTGTTGACCGCGACCAGCGACAAGTCGAACAGATCCTTCGGCGCCGGCCCGGCGGCGTACTTGGCGCCGAGCACGCCATAGACGGCGAACAGGATCGCAAAGATGAGACAGTCGCTCATCAGATAGATCCAGAAGCCGAGCATCGTGCTGCTGCCTTCGGGATGCTCGTGCTCGTCGACGACGTAGAAGACCGGCTCGCCGGCCTTCAGAGTGCCCATCGCAACGGTCATGACTTGGCTCCTGCGGCGAGCAGCTCGGTGCGCGCACGCTCGGCGCTGACAACCTCATCGGCCGCGATGTGGAAGCTGCGGTGATAGTTGAAAGTGTGGCCGATCACGACCGCGAGCAGCGCCAGGAAACTTCCGGCCGCCATCCACCACATGTACCAGATCAGGCCGAATGCCATGGTGGTGCTGAGGCCCGCCAGGATCACGCCGGTACCGGTGTTGCTCGGCATGTGGATCGCCTTGAAGCCGGCGAGCGGACGCGCGTAGCCGCGGCGCTTCATGTCCCACCAGGCGTCATTGTCGTGCACCACAGGCGTGAAGGCAAAATTGTAGGCCGGCGGCGGCGACGACGTCGCCCACTCCAGGGTGCGCGCATTCCACGGATCGCCGGTGACGTCGGCGAGCTGCTCACGCCTGACAATGCTGACCGCGATCTGGATCAGGAAGCTCGCGATGCCCAGCAGGATCAGGAACGCACCGATGCCGGCGACGACGAACCAGATCTGCAGGCTCGGATCGTCGAAGGTGCGCAGCCGACGGGTCACGCCCATCAGGCCGAGCACGTAGAGCGGCATGAACGCGAAATAGAAGCCCACCGTCCAGAACCAGAACGACATCTTGCCCCAGAGCGGGTCGAGCCTGAAGCCGAACGCCTTCGGGAACCAGTAGGCGATGCCGGCGAACAGGCCGAACAGCACGCCGCCGATGATGACGTTGTGGAAATGCGCGACCAGGAACAGGCTGTTGTGCAAGACGAAGTCGGCCGGCGGCACCGCGAGCAGCACGCCGGTCATGCCGCCGATCACGAAGGTCAGCATGAAGGCGACCGTCCACATCATCGGCAGCTCGAAGCGGATGCGGCCGCGATACATCGTGAACAGCCAGTTGAACATCTTCGCGCCCGTCGGGATCGAGATGATCATCGTGGTGATGCCGAAGAAGGAGTTCACGCTGGCGCCGGAGCCCATCGTGAAGAAATGGTGCAGCCAGACGAGGTACGACAGGATCGTGATCACGACCGTGGCGTAGACCATCGAGGTGTAGCCGAACAGGCGCTTGCCCGAGAAGGTCGAGGTCACCTCGGAGAAGATGCCGAAAGCCGGCAGGATGAGGATGTAGACCTCCGGATGGCCCCAGATCCAGATGAGGTTGACGTACATCATCGGGTCGCCGCCGAAATCATTGGTGAAGAAGTTGGTGCCGACGTAGCGGTCGAGCGACAGCAGCGCCAGCACCGCCGTCAGCACCGGGAAGGAGGCGACAATCAGCACGTTGGTGCACAGCGAGGTCCAGGTGAAGACTGGCATCTTCATCATGGTCATGCCGGGCGCACGCATCTTGACGATGGTGCAGATCAGGTTGACGCCGGACAGCAGCGTGCCGACGCCGGCGACCTGCAGGGCCCAGATGTAATAGTCGACGCCGACATCCGGACTGTAGGAGAGGTTCGACAGCGGCGGATAGGCCAGCCAGCCGGTGCGCGCGAACTCGCCCACGAACAGCGAGCACATCACCAGCACGGCGCCCGACGTGGTCATCCAGAAGCTGAAATTGTTGAGAAACGGGAACGACACGTCGCGGGCGCCGATCTGCAGCGGCACGACATAGTTCATCAGACCGGTGACCAGCGGCATCGCCACGAAGAAGATCATGATCACGCCGTGCGCCGTGAACACCTGATCATAATGGTGCGAGTTCAGGTAGCCCTCGGAGCCGTTGAACGCGATCGCCTGCTGCAGCCGCATCATCAGCGCGTCGGCGAAGCCGCGCAGCAGCATGACGATACCGAGCACCATGTACATGATGCCGATGCGCTTGTGGTCGACGGTGGTGAACCACTCCTTCCAGAGATAGCCCCACAGCCGGAAATAGGTGATAGCGCCGAAAAGCGCGATGCCGCCGAGCGCGACCATCGCGAAGGTGCCGACGATGATCGGCTCGTGCAGCGGCAGCGACTCCAGCGTGAGCCGGCCGAAGATCAATCGGGTGAGATCTGACGTGTCGAACATGATGTGACCCTCACGAATCCGACTTGGAGGCTGGCCCCGTGATGAAAGACGCCTTCGACGGCCGCAGCAGGCTGGGCCGTTCAAGGCCGCGGCCCTGCAGCGGCGTCCAATCGAGCGGCGCGAGAACGGTGGGCGACGATTCCGCTGCCATCCGCGTGACCTGATCGCCCGGCAGGCAGACGCCGCCGGCGACGAAGCTCGGCTCGGCGCCGAAGACGGCGCCACGCGCGGCGAACTTGTCGTAGGCGAGCGGCAGCGTGTTGCGGACGCCGGCCAGGCCCATGCCGCCTCTCGCGTCGATCGCCATCATCTCGCTCATGCACATCTTGCCCGATTCGACGCACATGTTGAGGATGGCGCGGAACAGGTCAGCATCGACCGAGGCGAAATGGCGGACCGGCTCGTCGGTGCTGGGACGCTCAAGCACGAGATAATCCGGCTTGCCGAGGTGATTGCCACTGGCCTTCGCCTTCTCGATCCAGCCGGAAAACTCCGCATCCGACAGACCATGAAAGGCAAAGCGCATGCTGGAAAAGCCGGCACCACTATAGTTGGCCGAGAAGCCGCGATAGACGCCGGGCTTGTTGATGACCGCGTGCAGCCGGCTCTGCATGCCCGGCATCGCATAGATCTGGCCGGCCAGAGCGGGGATGTAGAACGAGTTCATCACCGAGGACGAGGTGATCTTGAAATCGAGCGGCCGGTTGACCGGTGCGGCGAGCTCGTTGACGGTGGCGATGCCATATTCGGGATAGATGAAGAGCCACTTCCAATCGAGCGCGACCACGTTGACCTCGAGCGGCTTGTCCTGCGGCGTCACCGGACGATCGACCGCGATGCGCCCGAGCGTGCGGTAGGGATCGAGCAGATGCGTGCCCATCCATGTGACCGCGCCCAGGCAGATGATGATGAGCAGCGGCGCCGCCCAGATCAGAAGCTCGAGCTGGGTGGAGTGATCCCAATCCGGCGTATAGGTCGCCGCCTGGTTCGACTGGCGGTAGCGCCAGGCCACGATCGCCGTCGCCGCCATGACGGGCACCACGATCAAGAGCATCAGCACGGTCGCGATGATCACGAGATCGCGCTGTTGGGCGGCGACATCACCGGAGGGGGCGAGCACGACCAGATTGCAGCCGCCGAGCGCGAGCCCCAGCGGCAGCAGAGCCAAGGATTTCCAGTAACGCACGCTTAACCTCGTCGCACGGCGGATCTCTGAACGAGGCCTCACCTAGCGACCGGACGACACGGCCGACATTGGACAATTTGTCCAATACCGGAGCGGCGCCGAGGACGACAATTACGGGGCGCGAATAGAGTACGAGAGGACTGCAGGCAGCGCGATGACACAGGCAGCGGCGACCGCCGACGGCGAAACCCATCTCTCCCGCACGCATGAGGCGCATCCGGGCGAGATCGCGATCGGCGTGATCATCGGGCGGACGTCGGAGTTCTTCGACTTCTTCGTCTATGCCATCGCCTCGGTGATCGTGTTTCCGCGCTTGGTGTTTCCGTTTGCGGACGAGCTGACGCAGACCCTGTATTCGTTCGCGCTGTTCGCGCTCGCCTTCCTCGCGCGTCCGTTCGGCAGCGTGATCTTCATGGCGATCGACCGCCGCTACGGCAAGAGCGCCAAGCTGATCACCGCATTGTTCCTGCTCGGCACCTCGACCGTCGCGATCGCGTTCCTGCCGAGCTATCACACCGTCGGTGCCGCGGCGATCTGGCTGCTGGCGCTGGCGCGGATCGGCCAGGGTCTCGCCTGGGGCGGCGCCTGGGACGGGCTGGCGTCGCTGCTCGCGATGAATGCGCCGGAGCACCAGCGCGGCTGGTACGCGATGATTCCGCAGCTCGGCGCGCCGCTCGGGCTGATCGTCGCCAGCGTGCTGTTCGCGTTCTTCGTCGGTTATCTCTCCGCGGCCGACTTCTTCGACTGGGGCTGGCGGTACCCGTTCTTCGTGGCGTTTGCCATCAACGTCGTGGCGCTGTTCGCGCGGCTGCGCATGGTCGTGACGCCGGAGTATGATGAGCTGTTCCAGTCGCGCGAATTGCAGCCGGCACGCGTCATCACCACGATTCGGCACGAGGGCCGCAACATCGTGATCGGCGCCTTCGCGCCGCTGGCGAGCTTCGCGCTGTTCCACATGGTGACGGTGTTTCCGCTGTCCTGGGTGTTCCTGTTCACCAAGGAGACGCCGGCGCGCTTCCTGCTCATCGAGGCCGTCGGTGCGGTGTTCGGCGTCGTCGCCATTGTCGCGTCTGGCATGCTGGCCGACCGTATCGGTCGCAAGTCGCTCTTGATCGGCTCGGCGATCGCAATCGCGGTGTTCTCGGGCTTCGCGCCGCAACTGCTCGACGCCGGCCCGGTCGGCGAGACCATCTACATGGTGCTCGGCTTCATCCTGCTCGGCCTGTCGTTCGGCCAGTCCTCGGGCGCGATCGCCGCCAACTTCGCGCGCACCTATCGCTACACGGCCTCGGCCCTGACCGCCGACCTCGCTTGGCTGTTCGGCGCCGGCTTCGCGCCGCTCGCCGCCCTGCTGCTGGCCGCCTATCTCGGCCTGATTTCGGCCGGCGGTTATCTCTTGTCCGGCGCCGTCTGCACCCTGCTCGCGCTGTGGCTCAGCGCGCCGCGGCAGCTGCAGCAGGTGTGAGGCCTCACGAGCCGCGCCACTTCCGTTCCGCCTCGTCCCACGCCGCGAGCGGCTGCAGGTCCGGCACCCAGGCGAGGCCAGTCTTGGCGTCCGACGACACCGCTTCCGGCGTGACGACCATGTCGAGCAGCGCCGGGCGGTTGGCCAGCGCGCGCTGGATTGCGGGGCCGAGCTGCTCCTCGGTCTCGACGCGCTCGGCATGCATGCCGAAGGCGCGCGCCATGGCGGCGTGATCGGCGAATTGCAGCTTCGTGCCGACGACCTTGCCATGTGTCACGGCCTGGTCGTGCACCTCGATCTGCCAGGCGCCGTTGTTGGCGACGACGATCAGCACCGGAGCCTTGTGGCGCACCGCGGTGTCTACCTCGATCGCGTTGAAGCCGAAGGCGCCGTCGCCGGTCGCGACCACCACGGGCTTGTCGGGAAAAGCGAGGCTCGCGGCGATGCCATAGGGCACGCCGATGCCGATGCAGCCGAAGGGGCCGGGATCGAGCATCAAGGGCGCGCTCAGGCCAACGCGGGCAAAGGACAGGAAATCGCCGCCGTCAGCGATGACCACGGCGTCATTGCCGATCGCCTCCTGCAGCGCCGAGAGCACGCGATTCGGATGCAGCCGCCCGTCCGAGCCGGCCGGCGCCGTCGCCATGCTCTGCTTCAGCTTGGCCGCGCGCTCCTGATGCGCGGCCCGCAGTTTTGCGGCCCATTGCCGATCGATGGCCGATTCGCGGTTGCCCGCCAGCGCCACCATCGCGCGCAAGGTCCCCGCTGGTGTCGCCAGGATCTCGGCCCCACCGCGCCGATTGTCGCGCAGCTCGCTCGCGGTGTCGCTGATGCGGACGAACTTGGCGTCCTTGAACACGGCAGGCGAGCCGTAGGCGAGCTGGAAGTCGAGCCGGCGGCCGACCGTCAGCACCACGTCGGCATCACCCATCACGGCGCCGCGCATTGCACCGACGACCGAGGGATGATCGTCGGGCACGAGCCCCCTGCTTTCGCCGGTGTCGAGATAGACCGCGCCGAGCCGGTCGAGCAGCGCGATCAGCTCGGGCCCGGCGCCGCGCGCGCCGCGGCCGGAGATGACGAGCACACGGCGCGCCGACCACAACAGCTCGACCGCCTTCTCGACCTCGGCCGGATCAGGCCGTGTCGCCGCGCGCGGCTTCGGCGCGAGATGCTCCTCGAGTTGCAGCGCCTTCGGCACGACGCCGCGCAGCGTGTCGACGGGAAAATCGATGAAAACCGGGCCAGGCTCGCCGCCCTCGCCGAAGGCACGCGCGATCGCCTCGTCGAGCTCCTGCAGCACCAGCGACGGCTCGCGCACGGTGCGCGCATAGCGCGTGATCGAGCGCACGAGCTGGGTGTGATCCATGTCCTGCAGGCCACCGCGGTTCTCCTGCGGCCGCGGATTGCCGCCCGACATCACCAGCACCGGCGCGCGCGAGACGTGGGCATTGGCGATGCCGGTGATCGCGTTGGTCACGCCCGGCCCCGCGGTGACCAGCGCGACGCCGAGCTCGCCGGTGAGCTCGGCATGCGCCTGCGCCATGTGCACGGCGGCGCGCTCGTCGCGCACGTCGATGATGCGGATGCCTTCAGCATCGAGCCGCATCCAGATCGGCATAATGTGGCCGCCGCACAGCGCGAACACGCGGCTGACGCCGCGGCGCTTGAGCAGGCGGGCGATCAGATCGGCGGCACTGTCGGGAGAGATCTTCATCTGACGACTCCTGCGGATGGTGACGTGATCAGCCCGGCGCGAGCCAGGCCACGAGCAGCGAGACGGTGAGAACGGCTGACATGTGCGAGACGAGAATCGAGCCCGAGGTGACGCCGGCCTCCAGACCATAGAGCTTGGCGATCGTGAACGGCCCGGAGCCGATCGGCAGCGCGCTCAGGATCACGGCGGAATGCGACCACAGCGGCGGCATCGAGAACACGTGGAAGGCAAGCAGCGCGGTGACCGCCGGCTGCATCACGAGCTTCAGCGATACGAGAATGCCGATCGAAGCCGCATCGTGCGTCACCGCCCGTTCCTGCGCCAGGAACAGGCCGATGCACACGAGCGCCGCCGGCGATGCTGCTCCACCAAGCAAAGTCGTGAAGCTCAGGAACGGCGCTGGCAATGCAAAGCCGCTGAGGCCCACAGCGAGCCCGGCCACGGGCGCGATGAACAACGGGCTCGTCAGCAGCGAACGCGCGACCTTGACGACCGTCGCCCCGAGCGTGGCGCCCTTCTGAAGATCCATCTCGACGACCACGATCGCGAACAGGAACAGCACGCAGGCCGTGAACAAGGTAGCGATGATCGAGGCCGGCGCGCTGTCCGGACCGAACACCAAGAGGCACATCGGAATGCCCATGAAGCCGACATTGCTGTAGCCGGCGTCCAGTCCCTCGATGCTGGCGTTGGCAACGCGACGGCCGCGCAGACGGCTGATCACGAAACCGGTCGCGAACGTCGCGGCAATTCCGCCGCAGAAGGCGCCGATGAAGCCGAACTGGCTGACCTGCTCGACGCCGATCCTGGACATCGCCGTGAAGATCAGCGCCGGCAGCGCCAGATAGACCGCGAAGCGGTTGAGATTGTCGGTCGCGGTGCGGTCGAACACACCGAACCAGCCGCACAGGAATCCGGTCAGGATCAGCGCGAAGATCGGAAGAGCGGAATTGAGGACGGCCTGCATCGCAGCTACATATCAGACCGTACGGCATTGCCGCGGCTCACTGCGTAAATCTCTTCTTCAATTCGCGATGCAGGATCTTGCCTGTCGCGTTGCGCGGCATCTCGCTATCGGTGATGAAGGCGTAAGAGCGCGGCCGCTTGAAGCCGGCGAGCCGTTCTTTCGCCCATTCGGCCAGATCGCCCTCCTTCACCGCCATGCCGTCGCGCGGCACGATCACGGCATGGACGCGCTCGCCCCATTTGTCGTCGGGCAGGCCGATCACCGCGATGTCCTTGACACCAGGATGCGCGCCGACCATCGCCTCGACCTCGGAGGGATAGATGTTTTCGCCGCCTGAGATGATCAGGTTGCTCTTGCGGTCGGCGAGATGGATGTAGCCGTCGGCATCGCGACGGGCCATGTCGCCGACCGAGCAGTAGTCGCCGCGGAACGCCTCCTTGGTCTTCTCCGGCAGACGCCAATAGCAGTCGAAGGTGTGAGCGTTCGAGGAATAGAGCTCGCCTGCCTCGCCGTCTGGCACCTCATGTCCCGCATCATCCAAGATGCGGATGGGCGCGGCGCCGACGCATTCGCGCCCGACCGAGCCGAGCTTGGTGAACTGCTCATGCGGATGCAGCATGGTGACCCAGCCGGTCTCGGTCGCGCCATAGAGCTCGTAGAGCCCGGACTTCGGGAACATCTCCATCACCTCGCGCTTGGTCTCCGGGCGGGCCGGCGCCGAGGAGATCATCAGCTTGGTGACCGCGCTGAAATCATGCTGCGCGCGCACCGCGCGCGGCAGATCCAGCATCATGATGTAGTGCGTCGGGACCAGCGAGGTGAACGTGGAGCCGCCGTCCGCAAGCGTCGTCACGGCGTGCTCGGGATCGAAACTCTTGCGCGAGTAGATCGAGTTGACGCCACCGATATAACCGAACGCGCCGAAGAAGTTCAGCGAGTTGGCGTGGCACATCGGCATCACCAGCAGCGCGCCGTCGTTGCGGCTCAGCTTCAGCTCGATCTCGGTGACCATCGACAGGAGGACAGCACTGCGATGGCTGCGCAGCACGCCCTTCGGCTTGCCGGTGGTGCCGGAGGTGTACATCAAGGTCCAGGGATCGGACAGCGCGACCTGCTGGTCGGGCTCCCGATCCGCGGCCATCGCAATGATGTCCTCATAGCCGCGATAGCCTGCCGGACGCGGCTTCGCGCCGAAATGGATGAAGCGGTCATCGGCGATGCCGAGATCCGTGCGCGCCTCCTCGACCAGGCCGACGAGTTCGTCCTGCACGATCATCGCCGCCGCTTCGGCGTTCTGGACGATGAACTGCACCTCGGACGCGGTGAGGCGGAAATTGATCGGCAGCGCCACCAACCCGGCTTTGGCTGTGGCCGCATAGATCTCGCACCATTCAACGCAATTGTAAGCAAGGATCGCAACGCGATCGCCCTTGGCAAGGCCGAGCCCGAGCAGCGCGTTTGCGAGCCGGCACGTGCGCTCATTCCACAGCGCAAAGCTCATCGCACGTTCGAGATCGCGGGCACCGGTGCGCTCCGGCGACATGCGCGCATGGGCCGACAGCATCTGCCCGAAATTCAAGAGATCCCTCATCGTCGTTTCCTCCCGGCAACCGGGTTCACGACGCCGACTGGCGCGCGCCTCCAGCGGAGCGCGATGAAGGTCGGCGGCGGGCTAGTTGATATCCTTGGTGATCCGCACCAGCGTCTGATCGACGAAGCTCTTGGCGTCTTGATCCGGCTTGCGGAACAGCTCGCGCTCGACCGTCAGCGTCCGACCGGGCACCGTCTTCTTGCAGACCTCGCGCAGGAACACGCCGCCGACCGGCTGCTCGCCCGCCGTCGGCTCCAGCTCCTTGCAGTTCCAACCCTCGGCGCCATAGCGCGACTTCACCTGGTTGCCGAGCAGGAACGCCTTCTTGCGAATGTAGAGCCGCGCCCTCGGATCGGTCTCGATCGTCAGGCCGGTGACAGTGCCCTTGTCGTCGACCAGGACCGTCAGCAGCACGGGATGACCGGCCACCTTGGTGCCGTCCTGGCTGGTCTCCGGATCGAAGTCGAAACGCACCGCATGCCGCGCCTGCTCGTCCGCGGGACAATCGCGCCACGCCGACCACGCACTGAGCTTGCGGTTTGGGTCCTTGGCGCAGGTCAGATTGACATAGCCCTCACTAGGCAGGTCGCCGACCGGCATGCCGACGGTGATGTCACGCAGATCGTAGTTCGGCACGGCCTGCGCGGAGGCCGCATGCATCAAGAACGGCAGCACGAACGTGGCGAAGATCGCAGCGCAGGTTGACCGTTTCATTTCGATGGCTCGCTTGCAGGCTTGCTGGCATTCGCCTTGTAGATATCGCAGACCCGGGACGTGTTGCCGAAGAAGGCGGTACACTCGTCGTAGCTCGGCTCGCCGCGTCCCTTGATGTGCGCGAGCACGTAGTCCGCGACCGCCTCGATATCGTTGGGCCGCAGGAACACGCCGCCTTCGGGCGGCATGCGCTCGCCGACATCCTGGCGGCTCATGTCGTAGCACTTCGCCGTGTCATAGGAGCCGCGCGCAAAGTACGGCATGCCCGTGCCGGGACGGCCGCAGGTGACGGTCTCGACGATGTGCTGGCGGTCGAGCTCGGTCTTGCGCAGCGACAGCGCGTCGCCGCCGTAGCCGCCGCCGCCATTGCCGTGCCATTTGTGGCAGCCGACGCAGTTCGCACGCTTGAACACGGCTTTGCCGGCATCGGTCGGATCTGCCGGCGCCGCAGACTGCGCCAATGCGAGCGAAGCGGAGCCGAGGACGAGAGCCGACGCCACAGCGAACGTGATCGCACTGAGTTTCATCTGATTTTCTTGTCGAACAGGGGATGAGGACGGAGCGGAGGCTATGCCTCCGCTCCGCAATCGACTTCACAGCGAGAAGACGTAGAGCATCGAGCCGGGCTGGATCTTCTTCAGCTCGGGCGTGGATTCGATGAACCACTTGTCCCAGGCGCCGCCGAGACCGACCAGGATCGCGACATACTGCTTGCCGTCGACCGAGAACGTCACGGGAGGCGCATTGACGCCGCCGCCGGTGTTGAACTCCCACAGCTTCTGCAGCGTCTTGGCATCGAGCGCCATCACCTCGCCCGAGGGCTGGCCGGTGAAGACGAGATCAGGCGTCGACAGCATGCCCCCGAGGTTCGGGAACGGCGTCTCCATCTTGCCGGCGATCTTGCCGGTGGTGACGTCGATCGCGGTCACGCTGCCCGTGATCTTGAACGGCTGGCTCGGTCCGCCACCGGTCCAGAATTCGCGCGCCTTGAGCTTGTCCTTGGTCGCCTCCTCGACGGTGATCCGGTTGCAGCTCTCGATGACAGGGATGTACCAGAGCTTCAGGTCCGGATTGTAGGAGGTCGGCGGCCAGTTCTTGCCGCCCATGTTGCCCGGGCAGATGTCCGCGACCTTGTTCTCACGATGCGGCGTCACCGACGCATTGTAGCGCTGCACCGGGTTCTTCGGATCATACTCGATCGGCTTGCCGGTCTCGGCATCGAGCCCCTTGGTCCAGGTGACCTTCTTGACGAAGGGCAGACCCCAGATGAACTTGCCGCTGGTGCGGTCGATCGCATAGGCGAAGCCGTTGCGGTCGGCTTCGAGCGCGAGCTTCAGGGTCGAGCCGTTCGGCGCGAGCACATCGACCAGGACGTTCTCGGCGACGCTATCGTAGTCGTAGGGATCGTTCGGCGTGTGCTGATAGTGCCACTTGATCTTGCCGGTGTTGGCATCGAGCGCCAGCGAGCTGTCGGTGTAGAGGTTGTCGCCCGGACGATAGGCGTTGTCCCAGTCCGGACCGGGATTGCCGACGCCCCAGATGATGGTGTCGGTCGCCGGATCATAGGTGCCCGTGACCCAGGTCGAGCCGCCGCCGGCCGCAGCCGCGTCGTTGCTGTCCTTCCAGGTCTCGCTGCCCGGCTCGCCCTTCCCCGGAATGGTGTGGGTGCGCCAGACCTCCTTCTGCGTGCCGAGATCGGTCGCCGCGATCCAGCCGCGGATGCCGTATTCGGCGCCGGCCACGCCCGAGATCGCCATGTTCTTCACGATCAGCGGAGCACCGGTGATGACCTCGCCCTTGTCGGGATCGGCAACCTGGCGCTGCCAGGCAACCTGGCCGGTCTCCTTGTTGGTCGCAATCAGACGGCCGTCGAGCGTGTGCGAGACGACCAGATCGCCCCACAGCGCGACGCCGCGATTGTCGACGCCGCAGCAGGCGATGGCGCCGGCCCAGTCGTGATCCGTCTTAGGATCCATCTTCCAGACCAGTTGGCCTTTGCCACCGCGCGCGTCGATCTTGTAGACCGAGCCCCAGCCGTCGGTGACGTAGATCATGCCGTTCTCGACGATCGGCGTGCCTTCGAGACCGCCGTGGCTCCAGATGCCGCCGCCCTCGACGCCGCCGAGATGCATCGTCCAGGCGACCTTCAGGTTCTTGACGTTATCCTTGTTGATCTCCTTCAGTGCCGAGAACCGTGTGCCCGAGTAGTTCTTATGATGGTGGAGCCAGTTGCCGGCTTCCTTGTCGGCGTTGAGCAGCCGTTCGGGGGTCATTTCGTCGGCGGCCTGCGCCGGCGATGCAAGCTGGAAACAGGCGAAGGCTGCGCTGGCCAGCAGCACCGCCCGCAGGGTCGACCTGACGTTAGTCCTCATCGTTTCCTTCTCCCATTATATTGATTATGAGTTGGAGCGAATACCGCTCCGCCAAGCGCGGCGGCGGAGGGCAGCAGGCGACAAACACGCTTCAAGGCGACTTGCGAACCTCGACCTCCGTTTCGATGGATCCTGCTTTCTGGAATACGATCGTGCAGGTGAAGCGCTTGCCTGGCTCGAGCGGCTCCCGCGTCTGCAGCAGCATCACGTGATAGGCGGTCGGCAGCAGCACCAGCGTGCTGCCCGCGGCGATTGGAATGTTGGGAATGGAGCGCATCGCCGGCGCGCCTTCGCCGCGGTCGACGGTGTGCCGCTCCGAGAAATTGGCGATCGGACAACGCACGCGCATCAAGGCTTCCGGCGCGGTCGTGTCATTCTTGATCGTGATCAGCAACGGGATATCGCGTCCCACCTCGGGCGCCGCCGGCACCCACGCATCGGACAAGGTCAGGCCTTCTCCGGCCGCCCCGAGCGCAGGCGCCATCGCGGCGAACGACGCGACCGAGGCCACCAGCAATGCCCGCGACACCGCCAGCATGACGCCGGCGGGCACGCTGCCCTCCGAGCGCACGGACCAAACCTGATCGCGCTCCAGACTGGTCGGATCTTCCGACAACGGAGTCCCTCCCTATTTGGCCGCTTTTTAACTTGCCTTAACGCAGCGTTCTTTTTTGAATTCGTACTCTGAATTCGAATACCTCGCAAATGGATTTTCGGACTTGACATGCTAATGTGCGGCAAAATGTGATGACCCATGCGAATCGTGCCCGCCGCTCCCTCTCTGGTCGACCAGGTCGTCGAAGCGATCACTGACGAGATCGTCAGCGGCGTTCTCACGCCGGGCTCGCGGCTGATCCAGGACGATCTGGCCCAGGCTTACGGGGTATCGCGCCAGCCGGTTCAGCAGGCGCTGATCCTGCTCCGCGGCTGCGGGCTGGTGCAGAGCGCGCCCGGCCGCGGCCTGATCGTGGCGCCGCTCGACCCCGGCTTCGTTCGGGACCTCTATGAGATGCGCGCGGTGCTCGAAGGCCTCGCGGCGCGGCTGGCCGCCGAGCGCGCGAGCGATCGCGCCGCACGCGAAGGTCCGGCCTACATCGCAGCCGGCCACGAGGCGGTGAAGAGCGGGCTCGTCAACCGCAAGATCGAGACCGACATCGCCTTCCATTGCTTCCTCGGCGACCTCTCCGGCAACGCGCTGATCGGCGAGACGATGGCGCCGCATTGGCCCTGCCTGAAGCGCGTGATGTCCGACGTCCTGCAGAAGGAGCAGAGCATGTCCCGGGCGGTCTGGGACGAGCATGAGGACATTCTTGCAGCCGTGATCGAAGGCCGCAGCGCCGAGGCCGAACGGCTGAGCCGCGAGCACATTTCGCGCGCGGCCAGTGTGTTCATCCATCACCTCGAAATCCAGCAGGACAGCAAGCCCAAGCAGCGGCGAACGCTCACTGCGCGGAAATTCTCGCTATGACCCCGTTCAGACCGACATCGGCCGCAATGCGAGCGCCGGGCTCCGGCACGGCAGCTCCACATTCGCGACCGGACATCACACCTGATCCCGTGGAGGCCGTGTGCCGCCGCTGAAGACACAGCCGAGCCTGACCGAACGCGTCTACGAGCGCATTCTCTCCGACATCGTCGGCGGCGAACTGCCGGAATCGGCCCGCCTCATTCAGGACGATCTGGCCCGCGACCTCGGCGTATCGCGCCAGCCGGTGCAGCAGGCGCTGCTGCTGCTGCGCAATCACGGCTTTGTGCGCGAGGCGCCGGGCCGCGGCCTGGAAGTCGCGCCGATCGACACCGACTTCATCCGCAACCTCTATGAAATACGCGCGGTCGCCGAGGGCCTCGCCTGCCGGCTCGCGGCGACCCGCGGCGCCAAGCGAGCGGCCGAGGAAGGCCCGAATTTGATCGAGCAGGGCCGGAGCGCCGAGCGCGAGCATTCGGTCGAGAAGCTGATCGAGGCCGACGTCAAGTTTCATGAATTCCTCTACGAGATCTCCGGCAACTCCGTCATCCAGGACACCACGCTGCCGCATTGGCTGCATCTGCGCCGGCTGATGGGCGAGGTGCTGATGCGCGACGAGACGCCGCGGCGAATCTGGGATCAGCATGAGGACATCCTGCGGGCGGTGATCGCCGGCGATGCGCAGAAGGCCGAGGATCTCGCACGGCAACACATCACGCGAACCGCAACCGTGCTGCTGGCGCGGTTGACCAATCAGCGCGAGCGCGTGCCGGTCGCGACGGCGTCCTGATCACCTCGGGCTTGGCTTCTGCCCGCAACATCCGACGGCACCGCCGTCAGGAACCCCAACATCGTTTCGAAGGGATACCCAGCATCCCACTTCAGCGTCGGCAGCAGCCCCGCCGCTATGGTCAAGCCGCCGGCAAGCTGAAAGAGAACGTGGCGCCGCCCTGCGGCTCGTTGGTCGCGGACAGCTCGCCGCCGTGCTCGCGGACGATGCCGTAGCTGATCCACAGCCCGAGCCCCGTCCCCTCCCCGACGCGCTTGGTCGTGAAGAACGGCTCGAAGATGTGGGTCAGGTGATCCTTGTCGATGCCGGGGCCGTTATCGGTGATGCGAAAGGCGATCTCGTTGCCCTGGCGCGCCACCGCGACCAGAAGACGCGGCAGGTCGGTCGATCGCATCGCGTCGATCGCGTTCTCCACGAGGTTGACGATCACCTGATGCAGCTGGCCTTCGTTGCCGGAGATCCACAGATCCGGCTCGACCTCGATCTGGATGTCGACACGATGCTGCTTGGTGCGCCCTGCCCACAGCACGGCGGTATTGATCAGCCGTTCGATGTTGACGCGCTCGACCTCGCCGAGCTTCGAGAACGACAGGCGGCGCAGGTTCTTGACGATCTCGCTGATGCGCACCGCACCTTCCAGCGTGCCGTCGATCAGCGGCCCGAAATCCTCCAGGATGGCGTCGATCCTCAGATCCGAGCGAAGCGCGGCGATGTCCTCGCTGACCGGCTGCTCATGGATGGCATCGAGATAGCCGACCAGCGAGGTGCGGTAGCGCATCAGGGTGTGGATGTTGCCATAGACGAAGCTGATCGGATTGTTCAGCTCGTGGGCCACGCCCGCGACGAGCCGGCCGAGGCTTGCCATCTTCTCCTGCTCGACCAATTGCCGCTGCGCCCGCTGCAGCTCCTGATGCGCCTTGTGCAGGGCCTCATAGGCGCGGCGCAGCTCGCCGATCGGACGGCCCGTCAGCACGACGCCGATGAAGCGGCCGCGATGGTCATGCCGCGGCGAGCTGTTGATCGCGAACAGGTCGGAGCTGACGCCGGCCGCCGCGGCAAAGCGCAATTCACCGTCGACCACTTCCGCGCTGCTGCGCGGCTTCAGCAGCGAGACAAGTTTGGGCCGATGATCGGGATCAATCATCTCGGCGATATCGCGACCGGCGATGTCAGCCAAGGCCCGTCCCGATGTCTGCAGAAAGGCGGAGTTGGCCTGCTGCACCGTGCCCCTGGCGTCACAGACGACCAGGATGTCGGAGACGGACTCGATGACGTTGGTGACGAACGCCTGGGCTTCCTCGAGCTCGGCGTTCTTGTGCTCGAGATCGACCTCGTAGCGCAGCAGGTCGGAATAGACCTCGTCCATCTTGCGGATCACTTCGATCCACACGCCTTCGCGCTCGCTGTCGAATTCGAGCGTGCTGCTGCTCGCGATCAGCTTGAGCAGCGTGTCAGCCCCGGACTCAGGAGAGTGAGTGGCCTTTGCCATGTTTCTTCAGATCGTATCTCGACAATTTGTTCCGGAGCCCCACCCGTGACAGGCCGAGCTCGCTGGCGACGCGACTGATGTTACCATCATATTTCTCCAGACAGTGAACGATGATGGTCTTTTCGAGATCCTCGACCCTGTCCTTCAGGCTCCCGGAACCATTGAGCTTGCCATTGGGTATCGCGGGCGCGGCGCGGCGTGCGCTGCGCCGGGCGGCGAACGGCGGACAGCGCAGCTCGTCGGCATCGGCCAGCACGGCCATGCGCTGGATCTCGTTCTGCAGCTCGCGGACATTGCCGGGCCAGTGATAGCGGGAGAATTCCTCCAGCGCCGCCGGTGCGAAACGCAGATGCGGCCGGTTGAACGATGTCTTCACCGCCGACAGCACGCCCTCGGCGATCAGCGGAATGTCCATCGGACGCTCGCGCAAGGACGGCATGTGCACCGGAAACGCGGCGAGCCGGTAGTAGAGGTCGCGGCGGAAGCGGCCGGCCTCGACTTCGGCCTCGAGATCCCGGTTGGTGGCAGCGACCACGCGCACGTCGACCTGGCGCACGCGCTGCGCGCCGAGCGGCCGGATCTCGCTCTCCTGCAGCACGCGGAGGAGCTTGACCTGAAATGCCGGCGAGGTCTCGCCGATCTCGTCGAGAAAGATAGTGCCGCCATCGGCAACCTCGAACAGGCCGATGCGGTCCTGATAGGCGCCGGTGAACGCGCCCTTCTTGCAGCCGAACAGCTCGCTTTCCAGCAGCTCATCCGGCAGCGCGCCGCAATTCTCGACGACGAACGCCTTGGTGGCCCGCGCAGAACCGTAGTGAATCGCGCGCGCCAGGAGCTCCTTGCCGGTGCCGGATTCGCCGGTGATCAAGACCGAGATGTCGTAGTCGGCGGCGCGCCGGCCGAGCTCGATCACGTTGCGCATCGGGCTCGCGGCCGAATGCACGATGCGGTCGAAATCGTAGAGCTGCTTGGCGGCGCCGCGCTTGACCGACACCACCTTCTTGATATGGGCCGGCGTGGCCTTCACATCGACGCCGGCAGTCTCCGTCTCCTTCTGCAGCCGGTACAGCTGCACGGCCTCGCGGACGATCTCTATCAGGCGATCCGGCTGCCAGGGCTTTGTGATGTACTGATAGATGCCGGCCTCGTTGAGGCCGGCGATGATGTCCTCGGAGTCCGAATAGCCGGAGATGATCATCCGTACAGGGTCGGGCCACATCTCACGTACGCGCTTCAGGAAGCTGACGCCGGACTCCTGCGGCATGCGCTGGTCGCAGATCACGGCATGCACGATCTCGCCTTCGAGCAGTTTCTCGGCATCGTTCGTGTTGCCCGCGCACAAGACCTCGAAATCCTGGTTGAGGACGCGGCGCAGCGCCTCCTGCGACCGGACCTCGTCATCCACGACCAGTATCGTTCCCTGGATGCCCATCGCGCGTCTCAGCAGATCCGCGGCAGCTGCTCGCCGGACAGCCAGTCGACGATGCGGCCGCCGCCGAAGCTCGTCGCCATCTGGACGAAGCGGTGATCGTCGGCCACAGCTTCGCCGATCTCGGCGGCATCGCGGCCGAGCGGATGCGCCCGCATGGCGGCGAGCACTGCGCCGGCCACCTCGGGCGCGACCACCGCGACGAGCTTGCCTTCGTTGGCGACATGCAGCGGATCGAGCCCCAGCAGCTCGCAGGCGGCTGCGACCGCAGGCTTCACCGGAATCGATTCCTCCTGCAGGCGGAAGCCGAGATTGGACTGCTGGGCGATCTCGTTCATCGTGGCCGCAACCCCGCCGCGCGTGGGGTCGCGCATCAGCCGGATGCCGGCGCCGCCGGCCGCAACCATGTCGGCGACGAGACCGTGCAGCGAGGCCGAGTCCGAGATGATCTCGGTGTCGAAGGTGAGATTCTGCCGCCTCGACATGATGGCGACGCCGTGGTCGCCGAGGCTGCCGGACAGCAGCACGCGGTCGCCGGGCCTGGCCTTGTCGGCTGAGAGATCGAGGCCTTCCGGCAGCACGCCGACGCCGGCCGTCGAAATGAACACGCCATCCGCCTTGCCGCGCTCGACCACCTTGGTATCGCCGGTGATGATCGCGATGCCGGCCTCGCGCGCCGCCACTCCCATCGCATCGGCGATCCGCTTCAGATCGGAAAACGGAACCCCCTCCTCGATGATGAAGCTCGCCGACAGATACAGCGGCCTGGCGCCGGCCATGGCAATGTCGTTGACCGTGCCGTGCACCGCCAGCGAGCCGATATTGCCGCCGGGGAAAAACAGCGGCGACACCACATAGCCATCGGTCGTCATCACCATGCGGCCGGCCGCAACGTCGAACGCCGACTGATCGTTGCCTCGCGCCAGCCATTCGTTGCCGAACGCCTCGTGGAACAGGCCGGCAATCAGTTGCGCCATCGCTCGGCCGCCGGCGCCGTGCGAGAGATCGACGCAGCCATTCTTCAGGTCGAGCCGGCGCTGATGCATGCTCATGACGCAAGCCTCCGCTGATGGTCGCGGAAGCGGCCATAGGTCCAATGCGCCGCGCAGGCGCCTTCCGACGACACCATGCAGGAGCCGACCGGCGTCTCCGGCGTGCAGGCGGTGCCGAACAGCCGGCAGTCCACCGGCTTCTTCAGGCCACGCAGAATGGCCGGACATTCGCAGGCCGGGTTGTCGGCCACCACCAGCTCGGACATGGCAAAGCGCAGCTCGGCATCGAGATGCGCAAAGCCGGGCCGCAATTTCAATGCGCTCGCCGGAATGCTGCCGAGGCCGCGCCATTCGAACTGGTCGCGCAGCTCGAAGATCTCGGCGACCTCCCGGATGGCACGCTGGTTGCCGCTGCCAGTGACGGCGCGGCGATACTGGTTCTCGACCTCGTGGCGGCCATCATTGACCTGCTCGATCAGCATCAGGATGGCCTGCATCATGTCGAGCGGCTCGAAGCCCGCGATCACGACCGGCTTGCCGTCATTGCGCGCGAACGGCGCGTAGGGCTCGGTGCCGATCACGGTCGAGACATGCGCCGGCCCGACGAAGCCGTCGATCTCGACCGTGTCGTCGCTGTCGAGGATCGCGCGCATCGCCGGCGGCGTCAGCACGTGGTTGCAGAACACGGTGAAGTTCGACAATTGCTTCTTCTCGGCGGCCCGGATCATCACGGCCGTCGGCGGCGTCGTGGTCTCGAAGCCGATGGCGAAGAACACCACCTCGCGGCCAGGATTCTGCCCGGCCAGCGCGATCGCATCCAGCGTCGAATACACCATGCGGATGTCGGCGCCGCGCGCTTTCGCCTTGAGCAGCGAGGACCCGCGCGAGCCCGGCACGCGCATCAGGTCGCCATAGACGCAGAGGATGACCTCGGGGCGTTCGGCGAGCGCGATCGCCATGTCGATGCGCCCGGCCGGCAGCACGCAGACCGGGCAGCCGGGGCCATGGATCATGCGAACATTGTCCGGCAGCATGTCCTCGAGGCCATAGCGCGCGATCGCATGGGTATGTCCGCCGCAGAACTCCATGAAGCGATAGGCGCGCGCCGGATCGGCCTTGGCGCGGATGGCGCGCGCAAGACCTGTTGCCAGCTCCTTGTCGCGAAATTCGTCGGCATATTTCATGGCCTGACCTCCGCCATAGCCTCGCCCATCTGCCGGAGCAGGTCGAGCGTCTCGCGCGCCTCCTCCGGATCGATCTTGGCCAGCGCATGGCCGACATGAAGAATGACGTAGTCGCCGACGGCGATCTCCTCGATCAGCGCGATCGAGACCTCCTTGCTGACGCCGTCAATCGAGACGATCGCCATGTCGTCAGGCAAGAGCTTGATCACCTCGGCGGGAATGGCCAGGCACATCAGACGGTCCCTCCAGACAGCACATTGCTTTGTGTGAGATGCAGACCAGCCACCCAGGCCTGCCCGAGGCTGAGGCCGCCGTCATTGGGCGGCAGCCGGCGCGGCAGCAGCGGATCGAGGCCTGCGGAACGGCAGCCGCGCACGATCTGTTCGGCCAGATGCGCATTGAGGAAGCAGCCGCCGCTCAGCACGATCGTGCCGATGCCAGTCGCGCGCGAAGCTCTCGCGATCCAGTCGACGCAGGCCGCGGCCAACGTGCCGTGAAACAGCCCCGCCGCTTCGACAGTGTCGAGATCACGCGCGATCAGATGCGCGAGCAGCGGCCGCAGCGACAGCACGCCATCGGCAATGGTCCAGCCGCGCTCAAGCGTCGCCGGTTCACGCACCAGCGCCTCCAGCTTCATGGCCGCCTCGCCTTCATAGCTCTGCACCGTGCTGACACCGAGCAAACCAGCTACGGCATCGAACAGCCGGCCGGCGCTGGTGGTGACCGCGGTATCGGCAAGGTCTAGCAGCGTGACTATGTTGCGCGACTGGGGCTGCGCTACGAAACGCCGCTCGATCTCGTCACCGCGACCGAAATCGTGCAGCACTGACGCCGCCATCCGCCACGGCTCCCGTGCGGCCCGGTCGCCGCCCGGCATCTTCAATGGGGCGAGATGGCCGAGGCGCTGGAAGCCAGCGCCGTCGCACGACAGTAATTCACCGCCCCAGGCGCCGCCATCGCTGCCATAGCCGTAGCCATCCAGCACCAGCGCGAGGGCGGGGCCGGTCACGCCCTGTTCGGCCATGACGGAAGCCGCATGCGCATGGTGATGCTGCACGGGCAACGTCGGCAGACCTCGTGCCTGCGCGAACCGGGTCGACGCCATGTCCGGATGCAGGTCATGCGCGATCGCGACCGGCTCGACGTCGAGGATGGAGGTGAGATGCGCGATCGTCTCCTCGAAGAAGCGGATCGCGGCTGCCGTGTCGAGATCACCGAGATGCTGCGATACGAACGCCTCGTCGCCGCGCGTTACCGTCACCGTCGCCTTCAGATGAGCGCCGACCGCGAGCACCGGCGGCCCGGCACGTGCGAGCCGGATCGGCTCCGGTACATAGCCGCGCGCACGCCTGACGAAGCGGGAAACGCCAGCCACGACAGCAAGCACGGAATCGTCGGCGCGGATGACGATGTCTCGGTCATGGGTAACGATCAGATCCGCGATATCAGCCAGACCGCTCCTCGCTTCATCATTGTCGGTCAGCAGCGGCTCCCCGCTCGGATTGGCGCTGGTGCAGACCAGCGCCCATGGCCCATCAGCAGCCGCGTGGCGGCGGCGCGCCCCGAGCGCATGGAAGATCAGATGATGCAGCGGTGCGACCGGCAGCATCACACCGATCTTTGCGAGGCCTGGTGCGATCGAGGACGCAACACGCTGGCGTGAGCGCAACAGCACGATCGGCCGCGCCACCCGCTCCAGCAGCGCGCGCTCAGGCGCGTCGATCTCGGCAATCTCAGTTGCAGCGTCGGCCGTGGCCAACATCACGGCGAACGGCTTGCCGTCGCGCTGCTTACGGGCGCGCAGCCGCTGGACGGTCTGCTCGTCTCGCGCATCACAGAGCAACTGATAGCCGCCGAGCCCCTTGACGGCGACGATCCTGCCATTCGCGAGCGCGGCCGCGATCTCATCGATGCCATGGCTGAGCCGCGGCCCGCAGCTTGGACACGAGATCGCCTCGGCATGAAAGCGGCGCCCTGCGCGATCTTCGTAGTCGGACCGGCACGCCTCACACATCGGAAAGTGCTTCATCGCCGTGGACGGGCGATCGTAAGGCAGGCGCTCGGCGATGGTGAAGCGCGGGCCGCAATGGGTGCAGTTGACGAAGGGATAGAGATGGAAGCGGCTGCCGGGATCGAACAGCTCGGCCAGGCACGCGGCACAGGTGGCGGCGTCCGGCACGATCCGCGTCGTGACGCGCCCACCCACGCTCTCGGCGATGCGGAAGCCCGTGCCGGCGTCGGCCGCGATCGGCTCGACCGCGATGCCGTCGATGCGCGCCAGTGGCGGCGTCTGCCGCGGCAGAGCCTCGACGAATTCGGCGACCTCGTCGCCCTCGACCTCGATCAGCACGCCATCAGCATCGTTGGCGACGAAGCCGCCGAGCCGATGGCGGATCGCCAAGCCATGGACATAGGGACGAAAGCCGACGCCCTGCACGGCACCGCGGACGCGGAGCCGGAGGCGCGTATGGTTCGCCGCCGATGTCCGGCCGGACGTGCTCATCCCTGCACCGCGTTCATCGCGCTCGCCCGCATCCGGTCCGATTGCTTCCTGATCCAGGCGTAGAACGCCGAGAGGCCCTCGCCGGTCTTGGCCGAGATCGTCAGGACCTCGATCTTCGGATTGACGCGGCGGGCATATTCGATCGTCTGCGCCAGGTCGAAATCGAGCACCGGCGCCAGATCGATCTTGTTGATCAGCATCAGCGATGACGCTGCAAACATGTCGGGATATTTGAGCGGCTTGTCCTCGCCCTCGGTGGTCGAGAACACGACGATCTTGCAGGCCTCGCCGAGATCGAAGGCGGCCGGACACACGAGGTTGCCGACATTCTCGATGAACAGCAGCCCGCCGCGCAGCGCCGGCAGCCGGCCATAGGCTTCGCCGATCATGGCCGCATCGAGATGGCAGCCCTTGCCGGTATTGATCTGGATCGCCGGAACGCCGGTGGCGCGGATGCGCTCGGCATCGTTGGAGGTCTGCTGGTCGCCCTCGATCACCGCGACAGGCCGGCTCTGCCTGAGATCGGAGACGGCGCGGACCAGCAGCGAGGTCTTCCCGGCGCCCGGGCTGGAGACGAAGTTGAATGCCAGCACGTCATGCGCGGCGAAGCGTGCGCGGTTCTCGGCCGCGAGCCGGTTGTTCTTGCCGAGAATGTCGCGTTCGATCTGGATGATGCGTCCGCTGGAGAGACCGGCAACCTCCTGCCCCGCAGGGTTGGCCGAGCAGTCGATGCGGTCGGCGGCGTGATCATGATGGTGGTCATGCGCGTGACCGTGATCATGATGGTCATGATCATGGTGATGGTGACCATGCTCGTGATCATGATCATGGCAGTGATGGCCGTGATGATGATGATGTCCGGACTGATCATGTCCATGAGCATGTTGATGCTCACCGTGATCGTGATGATGATCACCGGATTCGACGGAGGACTTGCCGTCACTGCAGCCGCACACCGTGCACATTACTCGACCTCCAGCTCCTTGACCCGCATGTCCTCACCGCCCGTGACCTGCAGCTGATGACTGCCGCAGGCCGGACAAGGCGCGTAGCGTTGGCTGATCTCGACGCTGCGCGAACAGCCCAGGCACCACGCCGTGCCCGGCTGTTCGATGATCTCGAGCGCCGCCCCCTGCAACAGGGTCTTCGCGGTCACCGCCTCGAAACAGAATCGCAGCGCCTCCGGCGCGACATGGCTGAGCGCACCGATCTCCAGCCACACCGTCTTCACCGTGGAGAAGGCGCCCTTGCGCGCCTCCTGCTCGACGATCTCGACGATGCCTTCGCACAGCGCCATCTCATGCATCGGCCATCTCCCGGAATGCCAGGTGATAGCCGACGCAGGGATCGAACGATCCGACCATCGTATTGATGGCCTCGCGATCGCCCGTTCCGCGCAGCGCAGCCCCGGTGAGGCTCCTCACGACAGGGCCGCGCGGGTGAAAATTCCATTCCGTCGGCGCCAGATACTCGAAACGCGAGACCGCGCCGTGCGCATCCAGCTCGATTGCGTGATGCAGCCGGCCGCGGGCGCATTCAACCGCGGCGCCGCCGCGCCGCGACCCGAGCGCGTAGCTCGCGATGGCATGCTCGTCGGCCGCTTCGTCCTCAGCCTCGCCGGCCTCGATCCAGCGGAACAGCTCGGCAACCTCGGTGATCTTGGCTGAGAGGCGTTCGACGGGACCGGCTGATGCCAACTGATGGCGCTCCGCATACCGGGCCCAGACCCCGGTCTCCGGAGCCCGGCCGTCGAGTTCCGGAGCCTCAGCAAAGGCAGATCCCACGTCCATCAATTGCGCGACGATGACGTCATCGTCGGCGGCCGACAGGATGTCGTGCGCGGCCGGCATGTGCCTCCATCCTCCATCGTCGACGGCATTCCGGGCCGAGTCCATCAGAGATGCAAGCGGAGTTTCCGGCAGAACCGGCTCCGCTGGCAAGCCTATGCCCAGGACCACCATGTCCGTCTTGATTTGAGACAAGGTTGCAGCGCGAGATTGCTGCTGGGTGTCAGCGCCGGAATGCATCTGCAGCGACGCGACCGCCTGCAACAGCCGTTGCGCCAGCTGCGCGTCACTGCGATTTTGCGCAAATGGCGCGATCAGCAGCCCGCGCATAAGCTCGGCGAAGCGCTCCACCACCACGGCCTTGATCCGACGGTGACGGGTCAACGGCGGCGCCTGCTCGCCGCGTGCGGCTTCCAACCCTGACAGCAGCGCGACCTGGTGCGCACTGGCGCACAGCGAGAACAACCGCGGCAGGGCCGCGAGCAGCATATCGGCCGGCTTGCCGGCGAACAGTCGTCCCAGCGGCGGCCTCGTGCGCGGCTGAATGTCGACGCCTGTGATCAGCCGATCGGCGACCGACAGCGTCACGTCGATGCGGTTGCGAAAGGTGAGGGTCATGCGCGGCCCTCGGAGAGGGTGCCGCGCAGGAACGCACGGCGATCGATCGCGCTCGACGCCTTCGCAGCGCGTTCGGACGACAGATCATCCTCCGGCGCCGTCATCAGCGCGGCGAGCGCAGCCTCCGCCGCCGCACGCGCCGCGGCCATGTCCTCGAACTGGAACATCGGCGAGAACAGCGAGCAGCTCGCGATCCGACCGACCTCGACAACATCGCCGATCGTGAATTCGAACGAGCCAGCCGGAAGCACGATCTTGACGACGGATCCCGCGGCGCCTTGTGCGGCCGGAGTGACCACGTTCATGAACCAGGGCGTGACGACGATTCCGAGGATGCGGCCGTCGACCACTGAAAATCCGATCGCCTCGACGTCGAGCGCGTCGTGATAGATCGGCAGCTCGCGCATCGCACGAGCGCCGATCTCACGATAGACGCCGGCAAGACGCTCGCCCCACGCGGCCGGCGTGACGTCCGACGTCCCCTGCCCGACCGCCTCAGGGCTCATGGCTCGACCACCATGAACTTGGCTTTCGGCGCATCGCAGTTCGGGCAATGCCAGTCATCCGGCAAGGCCGCGAACGGCGTGCCCGGCGGAATCTGCGCCACGCCATCCCCCTCGGCCGGGTCGTAGCGCGTCCAGCAGATGCCGCACTCCAGCAGCACGTCATCAGCGAGATCGCTGCGGACACCGAAATTCTCGAAGCCGCCGCTCATGTGAAATAGGCCTCGATGATCTGGGTCAGACGCTCGGCCGAATCCTCGAAATCCTCAGCCGCGGCGAGCGCGACCACCGGCACACCGCCGACCTCGAGGGTGTCGAGAATGATCGTGTCCATGGCGTTGAAGAACTGCACCGACCAGACATGACGGATGCCGGTCGCGAGCACGCGGCAGGTGCCGTAGCCACGCGACATCAGCTGGATCGGACCGTTGCCGAGCGTCTGCTGCAGGAAGCTCATGTCGGTTGGGCTCATCGGCAGCAGCGTGAAGTTGATGGTCAGCGAGCGCTGACCTGGTCGCCAGGACAGCGCGCGCTCGCGGATCTCGGCGAGCACCGGCAGCGCGTTCATGGTGCCCTCGGGCACAGGGCCGATCACGATGTCACCTGCAGTCAGATCGGCGGCGGCGCGCGATACGATCTCCGGGACGGCGCCGATTTCGATGTAGTCGTGTCGCTCGTCCGCTTCCAGCCGCACCCGCCATATTCCGGCAAGCACCGATTCCTGGATCTGAGCCAGCGTCCCGTCGGGAAGGGCCACGACGCCGGCGACCTCGCCCTCGCCCAGCACGTCGTCGATCAGCCGGCGCTCGAGATCGTTGAGGCCCTCGAGCCGGAATAATTGCGTCGGCGCGCCGGCGGTCTGCGCCGCGACGGCCGCTGCAATCGTCGACAGCAGCTCGACCGCCCGCGGGCAGCTCCGCGCCAACGCCTCCGAGTCGAGCGAGGCCAGCTTGGCCAGGGCCCCGGACGCGGTCAGCCCCTTGTGCGAGGTATCGAGCGCCTCTTCGCCGATCGGAAAGATGTTGACCGGCTCCTCGGCTCCTTCAGGCGCGATCCAGAATCCCGGCTTCATCGCTCGGCTCCCGCAGGCTGATGGACTGGGACGATGCTGGCAACGACCGTTGCAGTCGCGCCCTGCGGCCGGTCGATCAGCCGCGAGATGCGATCGACATAGACAGACCAGTCCTGGATCTTGGCGATCAGGCCGAGCGTCTCCGCCCCGCGGCACAGGATCAGGCTCGGCTGCACGCGCACGCCGAAGCGCGTCCCGAGCTCCGCCTCCGCGTCGCGCGCGATGACCGCGCCACGCAGCCGGCCGTGAAACGCGGTGATCAGCTCCGGCAGCACGATGGCCACATCGAGCGCCTCCGGAAACCGCGCGGGATCACCGGCCGACAGCAGCACGGCGACCAGCCCGGCGCGATCGGCCTCGGCGAGAAAGGCGTCGACGGTGCCGGCATCGACCTCCGGCAACCCGCCTCGCATGCGCGCGGGGTCACGCTGCTGCATTTCCATCGACGTTTCTCCCTGACCAGTTATCGTTGCCGTGCTCTCCATGTTAGCAATCAACGTGCCAGACGCCCACGCGGCAGCGTGTAGCTCAATACATTGAAATACATCATATTTTTATCGAGATTAAGGGCTGCGCAATCAATCGGAAAGCCGCTTTCCAGACAATGTCCGGCAACTTACTTTACTTTTGGATATCTTGTTGCCAGGAATCCGACGCCCGCCCAAGGGCATCACACCGCTACCGCAGATGCTCCGGAAGCTCCGGCTCGCGCCCGATCAGATCGGCGAAGAAGTCGTCGCAATTCTCGCCGTTCACGGCCGCCTGCAGGCCGCGCAGCGCCTCGCCGATCAGCCGCGCTTCTTCGTCATCGAGCAGGCGAACGGCGTTGTCGATATAGACGAGCACCTTGGCCCCGACCGGCGGGTTCGACAGCAGCAGCACCGAGACGCGGCGCTCCTCGCCGTCGAAGCTGCACAGCGCCGAGACGCCATCGGTCTCGAGGATTGTCATCGGCAGGCCAAGACACATGTCGATTCCCTCGCGGCGCGGTTACTCGGCCGTGCGCGTCCGCTGCTCATAGCTGTGATGGTCGATGTCGTTCGCGAGCAGGCGTTCGTCGCCGGCGAGCGGTTCACGCCGCGACACGGCGGGCGCGCCCCATTCCGCCAGCAGGGCGCAGGCCAGCTCGATCGCCGGCGCGATCTGCGCACGAACCGGCGCAGTCAGCGGACCGCCCCAATCCTCGAGGTCGAGCGGCTGGCAGCCGATCAGCGCAAGCCGCTGCGGATAGCGGCCGAGCAGGTCGGCCGCGCTCAGCACTTCCTGGAAGCCCGTCTGGTGCAGGCTCATCTTCTTGGCGCCGGTGAAGCGCGGCACCTCGTCATCGCGGACGAGCTTGAGCTCGCCCGGCACAAGGCCATAGTCGATGGCGTCGAACACGATCAGGCCGTCGGCTTCCTCGACATAATTGACGAGGTAAAGCCCCTGCGTGCCGCCGTCGAGGATCGTGACGTTGTCGGGCACGGTGAAGCGGCGGTGGAATTCCTCCACCACCCGCACGCCGAAGCCTTCGTCAGCCCAGAGAATGTTGCCGATCCCGAGCACCAAAATGCGGTCGCGCCCGCGCTCATCGACCATGCCGGCCCCCTGCTAGTCGCGGAACTGCCGTTCGCCTGAGATCATCGAGGAGATGATGCTCTGGCGTGACATGATGTCTTCGCGAATGGCGGCATAGACATGCACCATCACGAACGTGACCAGCGCCCACATCCCGAGATGATGCCAAGTATGGACATCCTGGCTGTTCGGCCAGATCGCAAACACCCAGCCAAACAATTTGTGCTGCCAGCTGTCGATCCCGGTGCCTTCCGAATAGAGCGCAAAGCCGGTGACGATCATGAAGGTCACGAACAGCGTGAAGCCGATGAACATCGCCGTCTGCGCCAGAGGATTATGGCCGACATACATCTTCGGCTCACGTTCCAGGAAGGCGTACCAGCGGATCTCGTGCAGCACCTCTTTCCAGAACTGCTTGCGATGCACCGGAATGTAGAAGATCTGCCGGGAATGGTGGTTGCCGACGAAGGCCCAGAAGATGCGGGCGAGGAAGAACACCGCCAGCACCTGTCCGGCCGCGAAATGGGCAAAGCGGATGTAGCCCATCACGAAGTTCGCGGACGCCTCTCCCGACACCGTCGGGAGAGGCGATCCGATCAGATAGCCCGTGACCATCAGCACCAGAATCGCGAACGCGTTGACCCAGTGGCAGATGCGCACCGGCGCTTCGTAGACATAGACCGTGGGCCGGCCAACCGCATGCTCGCCGGCCGCGTCGGCCGCGATCGCGGCCAGATTGGGCTCGGACTCCGCGGGACGTGCAACTGCATCCATCATGGTGCTTCTCCCGCCTACCTGACCTTGACCTTGGCCAGCTCCTGTCCGTCCGGACTCATGACGTGCGTCGAGCAGGCCAGACACGGATCGAAGGAATGGATCGTGCGCAGGATCTCGAGCGGCTGCTCGGGATTGGCCATCGGGGTGTTCATCAGCGACGCCTCGAATGCGCCGATGTTGCCCTTGGGATCCCTGGGCGAGCCGTTCCAGGTCGTCGGCACGACGCACTGGTAGTTGTCGATCTTGGTGTCCTTGATCTTGATCCAATGCGCGAGCGCGCCGCGCGGCGCCTCGGTGAAGCCGACGCCCTTGGCCTCTTTCGGCCAGCTCTCGGGCTTCCATTTGTCGACATTCGCCGTCGAGCTGTCGCCCGCCTTGATGTTGGCGATCAGCTTGTCCTGGAAGTAGCGCATCTGCCGTCCGGCCCAGACCGATTCCAGCGCGCGCGCCGCGGTGCGGCCGAGCGTGGAGAACAGCGCCGTCAGAGGCAGGTCGAGATCTTTCAGGAACTTGTCGACGGGATCCTTGAACTCCGCCTTGTTCTGCGCATAGCCGACGACCCAGCGTGCGAGCGGTCCGACCTCCATCGCATGTCCGCGCCAGCGCGGCGCCTTGATCCAGGAATATTTGCCGCCCTCGTCGAGCTCCTTGATGTCGGTCTTGGTGCCCTTGGCATTGGGGCCGAGCACGTAGTTCGGCTCGGTGATGCCGTCCCAGGGATGCAGTCCCTTGGTCTCGTCGGGATATTTGTACCAGGAGTGAACCACGAACTCCTGGATCTCGTCCGGATTGGCGTGATCGACCGGAAACACCTCGGACAGGTTGCCGTTGATGATCGCGCCACGCGGCAGCTTCAAGCTCTTGGCGGAGTAGTCATTGGCATGCTCGGGCACGTCGCCATAGGCGAGCACGCTCTTGCCGGACAGGCCGCCGCCATAGAGCCAGTCCTTGTAGAAGGAGCCGATCGCGGCGACGTCGGGGAGATAGACCATCTCGTTGAACTCGATCAGGCGATCGATGATCGAGGAGACGAGGTTCAGCCGCTCGATGTTGATGGCGCCGACCGCACCGGTGCCGTCGATGTTGATCGGACACGGCACGCCACCCACGAGCCAGTTGGGGTGCGGGTTCTTGCCGCCGAAGATGGTGTGGATCTTGACGATCTCCTTCTGGAAATCGAGCGCCTCCAGATAGTGCGCCACCGCCATCAGGTTGGCTTCGGGCGGCAGCTTATAGGCCTTGCTGCCCCAATATCCATTCTTGAACGGGCCGAGCTGCCCCGACTCGACGAACTTCTTGAGGCGGGTCTGGAGGTCCCTGAAATAGCCGGGCGACGACAGCGGCCAGCTCGAGATCGACTGCGCCAGTGTCGACGTCGCCTTCGGATCGGCCGAGAGCGCCGAGACCACGTCGACCCAGTCCAGCGCGTGCAGATGATAGAAGTGCACGACGTGGTCGTGCACTTGCAGCGCAAGCTGCATGAGGTTGCGGATGGAGTTGGCATTCTCCGGAATGGTGATGCCGAGCGCGTTCTCGACCGCGCGCACCGATGTGAGCGCATGCGTTCCGGTGCAGACGCCGCAGATCCGCTCGGTGAAGGCCCATGCGTCGCGCGGATCGCGATTCCTGAGGATCACCTCGATGCCGCGCCACATCGTGCCGGTGGAAACCGCATTGCGGATGACATTGTCGGAGTCGACGTTGACCTCGACCCGCATGTGTCCCTCGATCCGGGTGACCGGATCGACGACAATGCGCTTGCCGGAATTGTCGAGATTGAAGCCGTTGGGAGTCTGGATGCCCATCGTTGCCTGCCCTGAATGCGATCAATGATCTTGTTTGGCGTCGTCGCGCTTGGTGGCGAGCCGTTTCACGGCCGTCGCCGCCGCATGCGCCGCGACCGCTACGCCCACCGTGCCCGCGGCCACCATGCCGACCTGGTCGGCGTTGTGCTCGATGCCGAACTGCTTGATGTTGGTGAGACGGTCGTAGAACGAGCCCTTGTCCCAGAAGCCGTCCTCCGAGCAGCCGATGCAGCCGTGACCGGACTGGATCGGGAACGACACGCCGCCGTTCCAGCGCACCGTCGAGCAGGCGTTGTAGGTGGTCGGGCCCTTGCAGCCCATCTTGTAGAGGCAGTAGCCCTTGCGCGCGGCCTCGTCGTCCCACTCCTCGACAAACTGGCCGGCGTCGAAATGCGGCCGGCGATAGCACTTGTCGTGGATACGCTGTGAGTAGAACATCTTCGGCCGACCCTGGCGGTCGAGCTCAGGCAGCTTGCCGAAGGTGGTGATGAAGGTGACGACGCCGGTCATGACTTCCGCGATCGGCGGGCAGCCCGGCACCTTGATGATCGGCTTGTTGGTGATGACCTTGTCGATCGGGGTCGCCTGCGTCGGATTGGGCTTTGCCGCCTGCACACAGCCCCAGGAGGCACAGGCGCCCCAGGCGATGATCGCCATGGCGTCCTCGGCCATCATCTTCAGCTTTTCGACGAACGGCTTGCCGCCGTCGATGCAGAACATGCCACCTTCGTTCAGCGGCGGATTGCCCTCGACCGCAAGAATGTACTGTCCCTTGTACTTCGCACGCGTCTCGTCGAGGATGGCCTCCGCCTGGTGGCCGGCCGCCGCCATGATGGTGTCGTCATAGTCGAGCGAGATCATCGACAGCACGGCATCCTTCACCAGCGGATGCGCCGAGCGGATGAAGCTCTCCGAGCAGCACGTGCACTCCAGCCCGTGCATCCAGATGACCGGCGTGCGCGGCTTGGTTTCGAGCGCATTGGCGATGCGGCTCGCCGCCAGCGGGCCGAGGCCGAGGCTCGTCGCGGTCAGGCTGCAGAACTTGTGAAAGCTGCGCCGCGTGATGCCCTGACGCCTGATGACGCTGTAAAAAGTTTCCGTTGCCGCGCCCATGAGTCCTCCCCCTGACATCGCGTTGGCGATCATCTGATCGCGTTCTGGCGAGAAGGACAGCAAGATGCGGGCCAGCATCATTGCTGGATTCGAATCATAATGATTTCAGATGCTTGAGGCGGTGCGATCGCAGCGACGGAGCCTTCGGTGGTGGATCGCGCGCGACAATCGGAAATCACGCGCTTTGCACCGACAATCTTGTTTCCGCTTGCTGCCTGCCTGTGTGCAGCGCGCTCAATGCGCCGTGCAGACCATGCAGGGATCGAACGACCGCACGACGTGCTGGATGCCGACCGCACGCGCGCCGGCATCGCCGACCTCGGTGCCGACCAGCGCCTGCTCGAGCGGGCCCGCAACGCCGTCGGCGTCGCGCGGCGAAAAATTCCAGCTCGTCGGCGCGATGATCTGATAACGCTCGATCCGGCCGGAGCGCACCGCGAGCCAGTGGCCGAGGCTGCCGCGCGCAGCCTCCACGACCCCGACGAAGTGGCCGTCGGCCGCCTCACCGCTGTTCACGCAGAACGGCTCGTTGAGACGCAGCGCCTTGATCCAGTGCTCGATCGACAGCGCGAGTTGCGCGGTTTCGATCAGCCGGGCGATGACACGATTGCGGACATTGCTGCGACCGCTCGCGAGCAGCGCGGTGATCAGCGGCTGACCGTCGATGGCCTGCCTTGCGAGAGCGCCGACCTCGACCGGTTCTCCCGCGAGACGCGGCGCCTTGCACCAGCTATAGGCGTCGGCTTTGTCGGCATCGGGCACGGTGCGGCTCTCGGCCGGATCGAGCGACGTATCGTGCATCCAGGCGTGCGAGACGTCCTCGGTGATGCCGTCCGACGGCAAAGCCTGGACCTCGCCACTGCTCGTGCGGACGCCAGCGCGAAAACGAGCCCCATTGAAGTCGTGATACGCGCCGAAGCTCATCAAGGAACCTGGTCCGCTGCCGAGGTCGGCCAGCGCGAGCGCATCGGCCAGCCGAAGGAAATGCGCGAAGTCGCCGGCGCGGCCCTCGCGCCAACGGTCGAGCTCGTCCGATGTCGACAAGGCGAGCACGTTCTCCAACTTGTCGGCGAACACGACGCGCTCAAGGAAACCGCGAAACGACGCCGCGATCGCGTTGAGCCGCACGCGCTCGCCGAGCTCGATCGCGCGCGTCGTCCCGCCTGGCTGGAAGGCGAGACTGTGCGGCCATTTGCCCGCGATCAGGCCCATGATCTCGAGCAGTCGCGCGCGCGCAGGCAGCGCATCGCGGGCAGCGCTGCCCTTCGTCGCCGCGAAACGTTCGGCCGCGGTCGAATGCCAAGCGTGCGAGGCATAAGCATCGCGGGCGAAGTCCGGCATGAAGAAGATGTAGAAATGCGTCAGATGATCCGCCGCGTTCTCGGCCGCGTGCGCGATGTTGCTCGCGAGGATGCCGTTTGGTGCTGCCGCAATGCCCATGGCCTGGCGCAACGCCGCGGCGGCCGCGATCGATTGCGACACGGAGCAGATGCCGCAGATGCGCGGCGCGATCACCAGGGCGTCGAGCGGCGGCCGGCCCTCAAGGATCTGCTCGAAGCCGCGATAGAGCGGCGCCGTCACCTCCGCCCGCGCGACGCGGCCGCTCTCGATATCGAGCCTGACCTCGAGATCGCCTTCGACACGATTGAACGGTCCGACCGTGATCCGCGTCATGGACGGCGCTTGTCGCCGGAACGGCCCGGCGGCACCACGACATGATCCGCCGTCGCATTGACTCGGACGCGGCGCGGCGTGGCCGATTTCGACAGCGCTGCGAGCGCGACGAACCAGGCTTTCGGCATGTCGGTGGGAAGGCCGACGGGGATGCCGGCGAGCTTCGCCGTCTCCAGATAGTTCTGCGCGCTCTCGAAGCCCGGCGAGGTGCAGGCGATGCAGGCATAACCGCCCTTGGTGCAGGAGCCGCCGCCGTTCCACGAGCGCTGATTGCAGTCGCCGACCGCCTGCGTTGCGCGGCAGCCGAGATGCTCCATCAGGCAGCCGCGCTCCGACATCGTCTCCGCGCTCGCCTTGAACTCGTAGAACTCGTTGCGCGAGCAGCCGTGATGAGCGAGGTGGTTGGCGATGAAGGTCGGACGGCCGACCGCGTCGAGACCGTCTGCCGTCAGATCGCCCGAGGTAAGCGCCAGCAGGCTCTCCATCATCCAGCCCGGATGCGGCGCACAGCCTGCGACGTTGATCACCGGCAGCCCGCGTTTCGAGCGGAAGGCCGCGCCAAGCGCGCCGCCGATATCGCTGCCCTCGAACTGCAGTCCGACCGCATCGGTCGGATTGATGCCAGCCGCGGGAATGCCGCCATAGGCGGCGCAGCTGCCGACGGCGACGACGTAGTCGGCCAGCGGCGCCAGATCGAGCAGCCAGTGATAGATCGAGCGGTTGGTGCCGGCGAGCATGTTGAAGCGGCCGCTCAGACCGGGGCCTCGCGCCACCGAGCCTTCGAGCACCAGCAGATCGAGCCGCTCGCGGCCGTCGCGGATCGCCTCTAACAGCTCCACGACCTCGTCCCCTGTCTGCTCGCTGACGGAGGGATGCCACACCAGATCGATGCCGGATTGGCGCAATTCGTCGAACCAGCCGGACGCGCCGCTTTCCAGGATCGACATGGTGCAGCCGCCGCAGCTCGCGCCCTGCAGCCACAGCATCCTGATCGTTCCCTCCGAGCCGACCATCATGAGGCCCCGCTCCTAGCCCGTCTTATGCGTTCCGCTTCGTATCGCCGGCGGGTTTAGCGCCCCCGCACGAACGCTGGCAAGCGCTTCGCCGGGCGTCGCCTCGGAACCGCGCTGACTGCGACCGAGCAGCATGGCGACCGCCCAGACCAGTCCGAACAGGCCGATCGCGACGATTCCGAGATTGGCGACATCGTCGCCCAGCGCGGTGGCGACGTCAGCCCATCCCCCCGTCAGGCCAAGCCGCGGCGCCAACAGCGTGAACGCCTCGAAGCTGCCGATCACCAGCGCGATCGCAACGGATGCGCCGGTGATCACGAGGTTATAGCGCAGCTTGCGTGCGGGATCGGTCAGCGCCCAGCGATAGGCGCCGACCATCAGCATGCTGTCGGCGGTGTCGACAGTGGCCATCGCAGCCGCGAACAGCGCCGGGAATACCAGCACATGGGCGAGGCTCGCGCCGCGCGCAGCCTCGGTCGCCGACAGGCTGAGAAGCCCGATCTCGCTCGCAGTGTCGAAGCCGAGACCGAACAGGAAGCCGAGCGGATACATGTGCCAGGCGCGTCCCACCAGGCGGAGCACGGGGCGCAGCAGGCGGATGAGGATGCCCCGTCCGCTGTTTCCGGCGGTTTCCATCTCGGACTGCGGCTGTGCGGCGCGGCGCCAGAGGTTCACGAACAGAATGAGGTTCGCCAACGCGATAAGCAGCAGGAAGCCGGACGATACCGACGTGCCGATGACGCCGCCGATCGCCCTGATCGCACTCTCTTCATCCAGGAGGTCGGCGCCGGCGATGAGGCTCACGACGATGGTGGCGATAACGACGACGCTGGAATGGCCGAGCGCAAAATAGAGGCCGGCGGCGCGCGGGGCGCTACCGTCCTGCACCAGCTTCCGCACGACGTTGTCGATGGCCGCGATGTGATCCGCATCGATCGCATGGCGCAGTCCGAGCAGCCAAGCCAGCATCGCGGTGCCGACGATGGCGGGCCGGTCGGCGTAGAGCGCGAACGCCCAGGCCCAGGCGAGCGCGTTGGCGGCGACCAGTCCGGCGACCAGCGCAACGGTCCGGCCGGGCTGCGACCGCCACCACAGCAGCCGCGCGGCCCGAGGATGATCAATTTGAACAATCGTCATACTCGGACTATAGCAAGAGCCAGGCCAGTTCGGTAAGGCCCCGCTGCAGGCGAAAGCTGCAGGAAAACCTGGGTGGCGCTTCCCGGACCGCCCTCTCGCTTGGCAACCCGCTATCCAGTCACGCACAGATCATGACCAGCGGCGGGACCTCGTCTCTCTCGCTCCTTCCCTCACCGCGCCGAGGCACTCTGCGCCGCGATCTCGCGGCGCACGACCGCCTCGAACTGGCTCGCGGGGGCGGCGAACATCAGCCGGGTCTCCTCGTGGAACGCCGAGAAGATGCCGACCACGGCAGGCTGCCCACCGACCTCGGCGAGGATCGGCGAGCCCGAATAGCCGAAATTGGCCAGACAATGCACCGTCAGCAGCATCCCGTCCTTGGTCATGCCGGCGCTGCAATTGCGCTGGCCGGTCGGCGAATAGCGCCGCTCCTGGCCATAGCCGATCTCGGAGATGGTGCCGGCCGTCGTCGCAGCCGCGAGCTCCTCGCGGGTCAGCGCCTTGACCGCCACCGGCTTCGACGGCAGCGCATCCTTCAGCACGATCAGCGCCCAATCGGCGGGCGAGCGGTCGAGCGACCATCTGTCGTGCCGGGTCGGGACGAAATCGGGCGCCACGATCAGCTTGTCGGCGACCGACGATGCCGCCGGCGTGCCACGGTTCATGCCGGCCAGGAAGCGGACATTGCCGGGGCTGACCTGCGCCACGCCGTTGAAGACGCAATGCGCGGCGGTGAGCACGACGCGCGGCGCCACCAGGGTGCCGGTGCACCAGCCGCCGCTCGAGTATTGCGCGACGGTGACGACGCCGATCGACGACGCCGGCCAGGAGGTGGGATCGACGACCTCGCCGATGTGGCGATCGAGCCCGAGCAGTTGCTCCGGACGCGGAGTGGCAATGCCCGCATCCGCCGATTCCGGTTTCGGCTGCCAGGACGCAATGGCGCTCTGGGCCTGGACGCGCTGCGGCTCGGTCAACCTGACCCGCTGCACGTCGCGGCCGGCCGATCGCACGCCACTACGGCCCGCCATCACCAGCCAGGCATAGCCCTGCACGACGTCCTGTTTCACACCGCGGCCGTCGAGCAGCATCAGGCCGAGCATGTATTGCGACTGGGCGAAGCCCTGCGCCGCCGCGCGGCTGAACCAGCGACTGGCTTCGCCGTAGTTCGAGGCAACACCCTCGCCATTGACGTAGGCGATGCCGAGATAATGTTGCGCGACGGCTAGCCCCTGATCGGCGGCCTTGCGGTACCAGGCCAGCGCCTCGCTCGGATTACGCGGCACGCCCCAGCCGAACGCCTGCATGAAGCCGACGTCGAACTGCGCCCGCGCATCGCCCTTGGCGGCCAGCGGCAGCAGCCGTCGCATCGCCGCCGCATGCTGCCCGTTGCCTGCCGCCGCGACCGCGTCTTCGAGCTCGGCGGCCGGGGCGCCCGCCGCGCCGCCGAGCAGCACGGCAAGAGATATGATGATGGTCTTGATCAAGGGCGTCCGCTGGGACCGAAACATCGTGACGGGCCACGAAGCAGACACGATCAAGACGGCGGCGGCGTGGCGGAAAGCGGACCGCGATCTCCTCAATCGGGCCCGCTCGCGCCTCACACCTGCTTCGTCCTCACGTCCGATCGCCCCTTACACCTGCTCGCTCTTGGCGAAGCGATCATCGAGCGCATAACCGGCGCCGCGCACGGTGCGGATCGGGTCCTGCTCGCGGCCGGGATTGAGCAGCTTGCGCAGGCGGCCGATATGGACGTCGACGGTGCGCTCGTCGATGTAGATGTCGCGGCCCCAGACGCTGTCGAGCAGCTGTTCGCGGCTGAACACGCGGCCGGGGTGCTCGAGGAAGAATTCGAGCAGGCGGTATTCGGTCGGGCCGAGATCGATCGGCCGCCCCGAGCGCGCCACGCGGCGTTTCTCGCGGTCGAGCTCGATGTCGCCATAGGACAGCACGGTCGCCAGCCGCTCCGGGCTCGCCCGCCGCAGCAGGCCTTTCACGCGCGCCAGGAGCTCCGGCACCGAGAACGGCTTGACGATGTAGTCGTCGGCGCCGGTGGCGAGTCCGCGCACGCGCTCGCTCTCCTCGCCGCGCGCCGTCAGCATGATGATCGGCAGTTGCCGGGTCTCGGAGCGCGCGCGCAGGCGGCGGCACAACTCGATGCCGGAGAGGCCCGGCAGCATCCAGTCGAGCACGACGAGATCCGGAACGCGCTCCTTCAGCCGCGTGTCGGCCTCGTCGCCGCGCGCCACGGTCTCGACCTCGTAGCCTTCGGCCTCGAGGTTGTAGCGCAGCAGCGTCGTCAGCGCCTCCTCGTCCTCCACCACCAGAATTCGGGCGCCCATGTCTGAACCGTCTCTCTTAGTTACCGGGAATCGTCGTCGCGAAGCTCGTCATGTCGCCCTTCGGGCGCTTGTCCATGATCTGCTGGCCTTCGATCATATAGAATACAGTCTCGGCGATGTTGGTCGCGTGATCGCCGATGCGCTCGATGTTCTTGGCGCAGAACATCAGGTGGATGCAGAACGAGATGTTGCGCGGATCCTCCATCATGTAGGTCAGGAGCTCGCGGAACAGCGAGGTGCAGATGGCGTCGACTTCCTCGTCGCCCTTCCACACCGTCATCGCCGCCGGCAGGTCATGCGCGGCATAGGCGTCCAGCACCGTCTTGACCTGCGACTGCACCAGATCGGTCATGTGCTCGAGGCCGCGGATCAGCTTCAGCGGATGGAAGTCGCTCTCCAGCGCCGCGACGCGCTTGCCGATGTTCTTGGCGAGGTCGCCGATGCGCTCCAGATCGGTCGCCACGCGCATCGCGCCGACGATCTCGCGCAGGTCGACCGCCATCGGCTGGCGACGGGCGATCGTGAGCACGGCGCGCTCCTCGATGATGCGCTGCAGCTTGTCGACCTCGGCGTCGGTGGCGACCACCTTCTGGCCGAGCGCGATGTCGCGCCGCACCAGCGCATCGACGGAATCGACGATCAGCCGCTCTGCGAGGCCGCCCATCTCCGATACCAGACGGGTGAGGTCCTGCAGATCGCTGTCGAACGCCTTGGCGGTATGTTCACTGGCCATGATGATCTCCTGAAGACAATGTCGTCGGCGTCAGCCGAACCGGCCGGTGATGTAATCCTGGGTCCGCCGATCACTCGGCGAGGTGAAGATCTTGCTGGTGTCGTCGAACTCGATCAGCTCGCCGAGATACATGAAGGCGGTCTTGTCGGAGACGCGCGCCGCCTGCTGCATGTTATGCGTCACGATGGCGATCGTATAGTTTTCGGCGAGCTCCTGGATCAGCTCCTCGACCTTGGCGGTCGAGATCGGATCGAGCGCCGAGCACGGCTCGTCGAACAAGATCACCTCCGGCCGGACCGCCACGGTGCGCGCGATGCACAGTCGCTGCTGCTGGCCGCCGGACAGCGACAGGCCCGAGGCGTTGAGCTTGTCCTTGACCTCGTTCCACAACGCGCCGCCGCGCAGCGCCTTCTCGACCCGGTCGTCCATCTCCGACTTCGATATCTTCTCATAGAGGCGGATGCCAAAGGCGATGTTCTCGTAGATCGTCATCGGGAACGGCGTCGGCTTCTGGAACACCATGCCGACCCGGGCGCGCAGCAGATTCAGATCGAGCTTGGGATCGAGGATGTTGGTGTTGTCGAGCATCAGCTGCCCGGTCGCGCGCTGGCCCGGATAGAGATCGTACATCCGGTTGAAGATGCGCAGCAGCGTGGACTTGCCGCAGCCGGACGGGCCGATGAACGCGGTGACGCGGTTGGTGCCCAGCGACAGGTTGATGTTCTTCAGCGCGTGATGGTCGCCGTAGTAGAAGTTGAGGTTGCGCGCAGTCACCTTGGCCGGCGCATCCGGAAGCGCCTTGCCGTGAAGAGCGTGATTGGGCTGACTGACGGAGACGGACAGTTCGGTCATTTGGTGTTCCTCTCGGCGCCGAGAATGCGTGCACCGATGTTCAGGGCGAGCACGGCCAGAGTGATGAGAAGGGCTCCGCTCCAGGCCAGTTGCTTCCAGTAGGCATAAGGGCTCTGGACGAAATTGTTGATGGTGACGGGCAGGTTCGCCATCGTCCTGGAAAGGTTGAGGCTCCAGAACTGGTTCGACAGCGCGGTGAACAGCAGAGGCGCGGTCTCGCCGGCGACGCGGGCGGTGGCAAGCAGCACGCCGGTGATGAGGCCCGAGCGCGCCGCCCGATAGGCGATGCGGCGGATCACCAGCGAGCGCGGCAGGCCGAGCGCAGACGCCGCCTCGCGCAGCGGGTTGGGCACGAGCAGCAGCATGTCCTCGGTGGTGCGCAGCACCACCGGGATCACGATGACCGCCAATGCAAGGGAACCCGCGAGTGCCGAGAAGCCGCCCATCGGCACCACGACCGCACCATAGATGAACAGGCCGATGATGATCGAGGGCGCCGACAGCAGGATGTCGTTGATGAAGCGGATCACCGAGGTCAGGCGGTCGTTGCGGCCGTATTCGGCGAGATAGGTGCCGGCGAACAGGCCGAGCGGCGCGCCGATGCCGACGCCGATGATCGTCATGATCAAGGAGCCGACGATGGCGTTGCGCAGGCCGCCTTCGCTGGAGCCGGGTGGCGGCGTGTCGGCGGCAAAAACCTGCAGGCTGAGGCCGGCGAGTCCGTTATAGAACAGCGTGAACAGGATCAGCGCCAGCCAGGTGACGCCGAACATCGCGGCGGCGACGCAGAGGCCGCGGATCACGATGTCCCTGCGGCGCCGGCGCGCATAGATCGGATTGACCGGCGCATCGAGTGTAAGCGTATCAGCGCTGGACATGGCTTATCTTCCCGCCTTGGCTTCGAGCCGCATGAGCATCAGCCGCGCGCTCGCCAGCACGAAGAAGGTGAGCACGAACAGCAGCAGACCGAGCAGGATCAGGCTCGACTGGTGCAGCCCGTCGCTCTCCTGGAATTCGGAGGCGATGGCGGCCGAGATCGTGGTGCCCGGCGCGAAGATCGAGGATGAGATCCGGAACGAGTTGCCGATGATGAAGGTCACCGCCATCGTTTCGCCGAGCGCACGGCCCAGCGCCAGCATGACGCCGCCGATGACGCCGACGCGGGTGTAGGGAATGACGACGCTGCGCACGACCTCCCAGGTGGTGCAGCCGACCCCGTAGGCGGCTTCCTTCAGCACCGGCGGGACGGTCTTGAACACGTCGACCGAGATCGAGGTGATGAACGGCAACACCATGATCGCCAGGATCAGCGAGGCGTTGAACAGGCTGAGATAGGACGGCGGACCGGCGAAGATGTCCTGCAGCACGGGGATGCCGGCGCAGAGATTGATCATGAACGGCTGGAACGTATAGGCCAGGAACGGCCCCAGCACGAAGAAGCCCCACATGCCGTAGATGATCGAAGGAATGCCGGCGAGCAGCTCGATCGCAAGTCCGATCGGACGGCGCAGCCATTGCGGGCACAGCTCGGTGAGGAAGATCGCAATGCCCAGACCGACCGGAATGGCGATCAGCATCGCGATGAAGGACGTGACCAAGGTGCCGTAGATAGGGCCGAGCGCGCCGAGCACCGGCGGATCGGCCGACGGCGCCCAGCGCCGCGTCCACAGGAATTCGAAGCCATATTCTCTCATGGCCGGCCATGCGCCAACGATGAGCGACAGGATGATGCCGCCCAGGATCAACAGGACGGAGATCGCGGACAGCCGCGTGATCCAATAGAAGGTCACGTCGCCGAGCTTGAAGGCGTTGAGCGCGCGTGCCCGGTCATAGGGTCCGGCAGCG
Organism: Bradyrhizobium sp. SZCCHNRI3043; assembly: GCF_032377735.1. Classification (NCBI taxonomy): domain Bacteria; kingdom Pseudomonadati; phylum Pseudomonadota; class Alphaproteobacteria; order Hyphomicrobiales; family Nitrobacteraceae; genus Bradyrhizobium; species Bradyrhizobium sp. SZCCHNRI3043. Next base: position 652,494 of record NZ_JAUHID010000001.1, on the reverse strand, counting down.
GCCGCGATATCGCTGACTTCGGTCTGAACCGCCATCTCTGCCAATTCTGCCCCCTGTTCCTTGGACACGCCGCAACCCCGGTAGCGTCCCTCCCCCGGAGGCCGGGAGAGGGGATTTTCGATACGTCCAGCTCAGCTCTTGATGTCGGCCGACCAGGTCTTCTCGATCAGCTTCACGACGCTGTCGGGCATCGGGATGTAGTCGAGCTCCTCAGCCATCTTGCCGCCCTTCTCGAACGACCACTTGAAGAACTTGATGGCTTCGCCGGACGCCGCCTTGTCGGCCGGCTCCTTGTGCATCAGGATGAAGGTCGCCGCCGTCATCGGCCAGGACTTGTCGCCGGGCTGGTTGGCGAGGATCACGTAGTAGCCGGGGGCCTTGGCCCAGTCGGCATTCGCGGCCGCGGCCTGGAAGGCCTCGACGGTCGGCTGCACGGTCTTGCCGGCTTTGTTCATCATGCCGGTGTAGGTGAGCTTGTTCTGCTTGGCATAGGCGTACTCGACATAGCCGATCGAGTTCTTGGTCTGGCCGATGTTGCCGGACACACCCTCGTTGCCCTTGGCGCCGACACCGACCGGCCACTCGACGGCGGTGTTGAAGCCGATCTTGCTCTTCCAGTCGGCGCTCACCTCGGAGAGGTAGTAGGTGAAGTTGAAGGTCGTGCCCGAGCCGTCGGAGCGGCGGACCACGGCGATCGCATCGGACGGCAGCTTGACGCTGGGGTTGAGCTTCTTGATCGCGGCGTCATCCCACTTGGTGATCTTGCCGAGATAGATGTTGGCGAGCGTCTCGCCGTCCAGCACCATCTCGCCCGGCTTCACGCCCTCGAGGTTGACGACCGGCACGATGCCGCCCATCACCATCGGCCACTGCACCAGGCCGTCCTTCTCGAGCTGCTCGGCCTTGAGCGGCGCGTCGGTGGCGCCAAAGGTCACGGTCTTGGCCTGGATCTGCTTGATGCCGCCGCCAGAACCGATCGACTGGTAGTTCAGACCGTTGCCGGTCTCCTTCTTGTAGGCGTCCGCCCACTTGGAATAGATCGGGAACGGGAACGTCGCGCCCGCACCGGTAATGTCGGCAGCGAAGGCCGACGTCGATGCGGCGACCAAGCCGGCAGCGACGATAGCTTTGACGAAATTCATAGCTGGTCTCCATGCTTGGGAAGCGAAGCGCCATCTGCGCCCGATTGCGCTTCCCCGGCCGCTTTACGGGGCCTCAGTGTGGCTTTTATAAAGGTTCGATGACAGTCGGATGACAGTCACAAGCCGTTGATAAGTATTGATCTTTCGATCCAACTCCGAATTTCTACGGGCCAACCGACATATTGCGGCGGGCTGCGGCACCTCGCGTCCGTGCGAGCGTCGCTCCCCCCCCCCCCGGGACAGACCATCACCGCCGTCATCGCCCGCGCGGGCGGGCGGGCGAACCAGCATACCACCGGCGGCCATGATCCGCCGAGACGCCGCGGCGTACTGGATGCCCGTCTGCGCCCTGGGGTTATGGGTCCCGGATCGGCGCGCTGTGCGCGCTTGTCCGGGACGACACCGGGGATTGGGTTGGCGACATGAGCAGCCATGGAGATGAGCGCGTGCGTTCCCGCGGCCTACGAGGCCCGAGGTGTGGGTTCGTCGTGTCCCTCCTGATCATGAGAGGGCGCGAGGAAGGCCGGACCTCGGCTGAGGCCCGTGGCCCGCCTGCTCAAAAGAATGCAGGCGGCAGGTACCACAGGTACAGCCGGACAGACCCGGCCTTCCCCGCGCGACGGTGTTAACGGTGTCCTTCGTGCTCTCCCTGGGGATCGGCTTTCTTGCCCCCATCGCCCGCGCGTGCCGTCAAGCAACGCTCACGGACTTGACCTCAGCGTCGAGAGGCCAGGACCACACGACTTCGCCGTCCGTGCCGTCTGCGCTCGTCTGGCACAGCCGTCACGTCCATCGCAGCCCACCTCCACGTTCGTGACGACGCGTACGTCCCTCTGCTCGAGGCGGGATGCACGCAGGAGACCATGATTTCCGAAAAATAGCAAGGTAATTATTTTTATCAGAACATGATCCGCCCTCCCCCGCACGCGGGCATCGGCTCAATCCGGCTTGGGCGGCTCGATCCAGATCCCCGGGTCGGAATGGGTCCGGATGTGATCGACGAGGAAATCGGCGAACACCCTGATCTTGGCCGGCAGCCTGACGCGGTTCTGGTAGGCGATGTTCATCGTCAAGAGCGGCAGCTCCCAGTCGAGCAGGACCGGCACCAGCCGGCCGGCCAGAATGTCGCTCTGCACGATGTAGAGCGGCTGGATCAGGATGCCGAGCCCGGCAAGCGCGGCGCCCTTGATCACCTGGCCGTCATTGCTGTCGAGCGTCGGCGCGATCCGAATGCTCTGGGCTGTCGTGCCGTTGCGCAGGGACAGGGAATACGGATCATTGGCAAGATTGTAGATCAGCATGTCGTGGCGCACCAGATCGCCGGGAACGACGGGACAGCTACGGCTCGCGAGATAGGACGGCGCGGCCGCCAGCACGCGCCGCATCTGCCCGATGCGGCGAACGACGATGCCCGAGTCCGGCTCATGCTCGCGGGTGCGGATCGCCACGTCGATGCCCGCCTCGATGAAATCCGGGTAGCGGTTGGCGGCGATGATCTGCAGGCTCAGCTTTGGATACATCGCGCGAAACGCCGGCAGCATCGGCGCGAGATAGATCGTCGCGAACGACAGCGAGCTGGTGACGCGCAGCATGCCCTGCGGCGACAGTGCGCGGTCGCTGACGGCGTCCTCGGCCTCGGCCAGCTCGTTGAGCAGCGGGCCGCAGCGCTGCAGCAGCTCCTGCCCGGCTTCGGTCAGCCAGAGCCGGCGCGTGTTGCGCTCGATCAGGCGCACCGCGAGCCGCTCCTCCAGCGCGCTGAGATGCCGGCTCGCCGCGGCGTTGGACATCCGCAAGGACTCGGCGGCCTTGGACAGGCTGCCCAGCTCGGCCGTCTTGGAAAACACCTCGAGTTGGAGCAGACGGTCCATTGTTACGCTGATCGGAAAACAGAGTTACAATTTTTGTCCTTTATTTCCATTTCCTGCAAGGCAAAATCGTCAGACAAGACCAAGCACAGGTGAGGGACGCACGAATGACGGGGCCGATCAGGCACATCGTGATGTGGCGGCTGCGCGCCGAGACGGCTGCCGAGCGCGCCGCGGCCCGGCTCAAGGTCAAGACCCTGTTCGAGAGTTTGAAAGGCCGGATCGACGGCCTGACCCACATCGAGGTCGGTCTCGATGTCAGCGACGTCGACTATGCCTGCGACGTCGTCCTGTTCTCCGAATTCGCCAGCAGCGCCGCATTGAAGGCCTATGCGTCGCATCCGGAGCACCTGCGCGTCCGCGACGAGCTCGGCGACCTCAGGATCGGCCGCTTCCAGGTCGACTATCCCGTGGCGACCGGCACGTGACCGGCCCCTCACGTCGACGAACCTGCGAGGCAGCATCGCGTCGCCACAGGCACAGCAAATGAAGCAATCGGCGGACCTCACCCATGTCACTTCCTGACAAGCGCCTCGCCTTCATCGGCATCGGCAAGATCGGCCTGCCGATCGCGGCGCGGCTCGCCAAGGCCGGCCATGACGTCACGGCGTTCGATCCCAACGCCGCCCGGCTCGACGAGGCACGTGCGCTCGGCATGGCCGCCGCGTCGTCCGCTGCCGAGGCGGTGCGCGACCATGCCGTCGTCATCTCGTCACTGCCCGACGATACCGCACTGCGCGCGGCGATGCTGGACAGCGGCGGACTGATCGCGGCCATGGCGCCGGGCGCGATCCTGATCGAGACCAGCACCGTGGGTGTCGACGCGTCGAGCGCGGTCGCGGCCGCCGCGAGCGCTCGCGACGTCGCCTATCTGCGCACGCCGATCTCCGGCAATGCCAGCATCGCCGACACCGGCGAGCTGACGTGCTTCGTGTCCGGTCCAAGAGAGGCGTTCACCCTGATCACGCCGGTGCTGGCCGGCTTCACGCGCGCGCAGACCTATCTGGGCGCGGCCGAAGAGGCCCGCTACGCCAAGCTCGCCGTCAACCTGATGATCGCTGCGACGGCGGCGATGATGGCCGAAAGCCTCGCCCTCGCACGCAAGGGCGGCATCGCCTGGCCCGACATTCTGAAGGTGCTGCATGACAGCGCAGTCGCCTCGCCGATGGTGAAGTACAAGACCGCGCCGCTGCTGGCGCGCGACTTTGCCGCGACGTTCTCCTGCGCGCAGATGGCCAAGGATCTCGATCTCATTCTCGGCGCCGGCCATGCCGTCGGCGTGCCGCTGCAGCTCGCGGCGCAGGTCCGTGAGACCTATGGCGCGCTGATCGCGTCAGGCGATGCCGACACCGACTTCCTCGCCACCGTCCGGCATGTCGAGCGGCTGTCCGGGCTCGGCGAGCCTCTCTGAAAGGAGCCGCGTCTTGCGCAACTTCAACGAGACCACGATCACAGATGCCGTGCTCGAACGCCTGGCGGGCGCGCGTGATGCGCGGATCAAACAGGTCAGCGAGGCGCTGGTGCGGCATCTCCATGCCTTCGTGCGCGAGGTCCGTCCGACCCAGCAGGAATGGGAATACGGCATCGACTTCCTGACCCGCACCGGCCAGATGTGCGACGACAAGCGCCAGGAGTTCATCCTGCTGTCGGATACGCTCGGCGTTTCGATGCTGGTCGACGCCATCAATCATCCGGTGCCGGAAGGCGCCACCGAGACCACCGTGCTCGGCCCCTTCTTCGTCCAGGCGGCGCCAGAACGCGCCAACGGCGACGATATCGCGGGACCGATGAAGGGCGATCCGCTGCTGGTGACCGGCTCGGTGTCGAGCGCGGACGGCGCGCCGCTGGCAGGCGCCGTGGTTGACGTCTGGCACTCCGACGACGATGGCTACTATGACGTGCAGCGGCTCGAGCAGATCGGCGATCTCGCCATGCGCGCGCGCTTCCACACCGACGCCGACGGCCGCTTCCATTTCTGGTCGATCAAGCCCGCCGCCTATCCGATCCCCAACGACGGGCCGGTCGGCGACATGCTCACGGCGCAGGGGCGGCATCCGTGGCGGCCGGCGCATGTGCATTTCATGATCTCGGCGCCGGGCTTCGAGCGGCTGGTGACGCATGTGTTCGTCGCCGGTGACCAGTATCTCGATTCCGACGTCGTGTTCGGCGTCAAGGACAGCCTGATCCGCGACTTCACGCGCTGCCCGCCGGGCCGTGCGCCAGATGGCCGCATGGTGGCGCAGGGATATTTCCATCTCAACTATGATTTCGGCCTGAAACGGCTTGCGGAGCGCGCCAATCAGGTTTGAGCTGAGCGGGCGACAAGGACCGTCAAGAGTCCTGTCATCGACGAGGAAGCGGACGGGAGGAATGATGGAGTTGCGGGTCGGCACCGGTGCATTGGCCGAGCGGCTTTCGAACCTGATCGGGCCGCGCGCGAGTCTCGCGCGCGGCGTGCTGGATCAGCACGGCCGGAGCGAGTCGTACTATCCGGCGATGCCGCCCGACATCGTCGTGTTTCCCGAGACAACGCAGGAGGTCGCCGACATCGTCAGGCTGTGCGCCGAGGCTGCCACGCCTATCGTGCCGTTCGGCGCCGGCACGTCGCTCGAAGGCAACGCTGCGGCTGTCGCGGGCGGGGTCTGTTTCGACTTCGCCCGCATGAACGAGGTGCTGGCCGTGCATGACGCCGACATGGACGTCGTGGTGCAGCCCGGCATCACCCGCAAGCAGCTCAATGCCGAGCTGCGCGGGACAGGCCTGTTCTTTCCGATCGATCCCGGGGCCGATGCCTCGATCGGCGGCATGAGTTCGACCCGCGCCTCCGGGACCATGGCGGTGCGCTACGGCACCATGAAGGACAACGTCCTCGCGCTCGAGGTCGTGCTGGCCGACGGCCGGGTGATCCGCACCGCCAAGCGTGCGCGCAAATCCGCCGCCGGCTACGACCTGACACGGCTGTTCGTTGGATCGGAGGGGACGCTCGGCGTGATCACCGAAATCACGCTGAAGCTGCATCCCCTGCCCCAGGCGATCTCGGCCGCAACCTGCAGCTTCCCGACTTTGCACGACGCGGTCGACACAGCGATCGCGCTGATCCAGTCGGCCGTCCCCGCCGCCCGCATCGAGCTCGTCGATGACGTCATGATGCGCGGCATCAATGCCTATTCGAAGCTCGGCTATCGGGAAGCCCCGACGCTGTTCCTGGAATTTCACGGCTCGGAGGCCGCCGTCGCCGAGCAGGCGCAGACGGCGGAGGCGATCGCGATCGAGCATGGCGGCCGCGGCTTCGCCTGGGCCAAGGCCGCCGAGGATCGCAGCCGGCTCTGGCACGCCCGCGACAATACGCTGTATGCCGGACTGGGCCTGCGCCCCGGCGCGCGCGCCGTCATCACCGACGTCTGCGTGCCGATCTCGCGCCTCGCCGAATGCCTGATCGAGACGCGCCGGGATGCCGACAGCAACGGCTTCAGTGCGCCGATCGTCGGCCATGTCGGCGACGGCAATTTCCACATGCTGATCCTGATCGATCCAACTGATGCGCACGAGCTGGCCGGCGCCAAGGCGCTGCAGTCGCGCATGGTGGCGCGCGCGATCGCGATGGACGGCACCTGCACCGGCGAGCACGGCATCGGCCTCGGAAAGGTCGACTATCTCGAGGACGAGCTCGGCGAGGCCGTTGGTGTGATGCGCGCGATCAAGGCCGCGCTCGATCCGGATGGCCTGATGAATCCGGGCAAGATCTTTGCGGGCGGAGCGCGGCCATGAGCGTGGCGGCAGCCATGGCAGCCTCATCGCCCGCGCCGCTGCTGGAGCTGCGCGGCATCAGCAAGACGTTCCCCGGCGTCAAGGCGCTGGACGACGTCTCGTTTGCGATCTACCCGGGCGAAGTCCATATGCTGCTCGGCGAGAACGGCGCCGGCAAATCCAGCCTGATGAAGATCCTGTGCGGCGCCTATAGCGCCGATGCGGGTGAGGTCTATTACAAGGGTAAGAAGGTTGCGATCGCCTCGACGGCCGATGCGCGAGACCTCGGCATCGCCGTGATCTTCCAGGAATTCTCGCTGGTGCCGTTCCTCGACATCGCGCAGAACATCTATCTCGGCCGCGAGCCGAAAGGCCGCCTGCCCGGCACCATCGACCGCCGCAGGATCCTGGCCGACGCCAAGCGCGTGCTCGACAGCATCGGCTTCGACATCGATCCTTCTGTCATCGTCGACACGCTCGGCGTCGCGCAGCAGCAGATGGTCGAGATTGCGAAAGCGATCAGCCAGAATGCGCGGATCCTGGTGATGGACGAGCCGACGGCGGCGCTGTCCGACCGCGAGGCGGAGCTGCTGTTCGCGCTGATCCGACGGCTCAAGGCGGACGGCGTGGCGATCGTCTACATCTCGCACCGCATGGCCGAGGTTTTCGCGCTCGGCGACCGCATTACCGTGCTGCGCGACGGCCGCCGCATCGGCGATGTCAGCCCCGCCGACGTCACGCCCGACCAGCTCGTGCGCATGATGGTCGGCCGCAATGTCGACATGACCTATCCGCGCCAGTTCGCGGAAGCACCCGGCGAGCTGCTGCTCGAGGTCAAGGGACTGAGCGCCCCGACCGGGATCGCCGACATCAACATCGAGGTGCGGCGCGGCGAGATCGTCGGCCTGTGCGGCCTCGTCGGCTCCGGACGCACCGAGGTGGCGCGCGCGATCTTCGGCGCCGATCCGGTCAGCGCCGGCGAGATCATCTTCGACGGCGAGCCGATCTCGGGCGAGCCTGATATCGCCGCCCGCCGCGGCATCGCGCTGATCCCCGAGAGCCGCAAGAGCGAGGGCCTGGCGCTGCTGCGCTCGGTCGGCGACAACCTCGTCGTGTCGGCGCTGAAGAAGCTGTTTCCCAGTGGCCTCTACGATCCGCGCGGCGCGCAGCGCACCGCGGACGGGCTGATCCGGCAATTGCGGATCGCGACGCCGAATGCGCGCCAGACGGTCGGCCTGCTCTCCGGCGGCAACCAGCAGAAGGTCGTGATCGGCAAATGGCTGGCGGCCGGCGCCAAGCTGTTCATCTTCGACGAGCCGACGCGCGGCATCGACGTCGGCGCCAAATCCGAGATCTTCGCGCTGATCGACCGGCTGGTCGCCGAGGGCGCCGCCGCGCTGATGATCTCGTCCGAGCAGATCGAGATCTGCCACGTCTGCGACCGCGCCTATGTCATGCGCGAGGGCCGCATCGCCGGACACCTGGCGCGCGGCGAGCTGACCGAGGAGAATATCGTGCGACTGGGGATGCATGATGAGTGACGCCGCCGTCGTTTCGCCGATCCGCTCGCTGCAGCGCATCCCGGGCGTGGCGATCGTCCTGGTGCTACTGATCGCGCTGTTCGGCGCGATCGCGCCAGGCTTCCTGTCGGCCGCGAACCTCTCCAACGTGCTGGTGCAGTCGACGATCCTGACCATGCTCGCGCTGCCGATGACCCTGATCATCATGACCGAAGGGCTCGACCTCTCGATGGGCGCGGTGCTGACGCTGACGTCGCTGTGCGTCGCCATCGTCTCGCTCGCGACCAAATCCGTGCTGCTCGGCCTCGGCGCCGCGGTGCTGGTCGGCGCGGCATTCGGCACCGTCAATGGCTGGCTGGTCGCGATCGTCGGGATTCCGCCGTTCGTGGCCACGCTCGCCACGCTCGGCATGGCGCAGGGCCTGTCGCTGATCGTGAGCGACGGCCAGAGCGTGGTCGGCATTCCCCACGGCGTGCGCGACATCTATTCGGCGACGCTGCTCGGCATCCCCGTGCCGATCGTGATGGGGCTCGTGACCTACGCGGCGTTTCACGGCCTGCTGTATCACACCAGGTTCGGCACCTACGTCTTCGCGCTCGGCGGCAACCGCGAGGCGCTCCGCTATGCCGGCCTGTCGCCGACAAGGCTCCTGATCGCGGTCTATGCGATCGGCGGCACGATGGCGGGCATCGCCGGCCTGCTGATGACCGCGCGGATGAATTCGGGACATCCGACCGCAGGGCTCGGAATGGAGTTCGACGCCATCGCGGCGGTCGCGGTCGGCGGCACCTCGTTCGAGCGCGGCAATGGCTGGCTGCTCGGCACCGTGCTCGGCGTCATCGCGGTCGGCGTGCTGCGCAACGGCCTCAATCTGGTGTCGCTGCCATCCTCCGTGCAGGTCGCGAGCGTCGGCGCGCTCGTCATCGTCGCGATGTTCCTCGACGGGCTGCGGAGCCGGTCATGAGCGACATCACCAAGGACAGCGTCCTGCCGCCGCGGTCGTTCCTGTCGCAGAGCACGGCGCAAGTGTTCTACCGGCTGCTCGCCGCGCTCTTGATCTGCGCCGCGCTGACCGTGCTGAGCGACTCCTTCCTCAGCCTCGGCAACATCCTCAACGTGCTCAGGCAGGCGAGCCTGACCTTCTTCATCGCCTCCGGCCTGACCCTGGTGGTGCTGACCGCCGGCCTCGATCTGTCGGTCGGCGCCAACGTTGCCTTGTCGGCGTGTCTCGCCGGCACCGTGATCCATCAGACCGGCTCGCCCGCACTCGGGATCGGCACCGGGCTGCTCGCCGGCGGCAGCGTCGGATTTCTCAACGGCTTCATGGTCACGGCGCTGCGCATCCCCTCTTTCATCGCGACCTACGGCATGCTCTGGGTGCTGAACGGTGTCACCTACTGGTACATGGCCGGCGAGACCATTCATGGCTTCCCGGCCGGCTTCCGCCAGATCGGCAGCGGCTATTTGCTCGGACTGCCGATCCCGGTCTATCTGCTGCTGGTGTTCCTCGCGATCGGAACGCTGTTCGCGCAACGCACCACATGGGGCCAGGAGATCTACGCCATCGGCGCCAATCCGGTCGCGGCGCGACTCTCCGGCATTCCGGTCGCGCGCCGGCTGCTGCTGGTCTACACCGTCTCAGGCACCATGGCCGGCCTCGCCTCGATCATCTTCCTGTCGCGGCTCAACTCCGCCGAAGCCGACATCGGCGAAAGCCTGACGCTGCCGGCCATCGCCGCGGTGCTGATCGGCGGCACTTCGCTGTTCGGCGGCGTCGGCACCGTGTTCGGCACCTTCATCGGCGCCCTGATCCTGACGCTGGTGCTGAACGGCATGAACCTGCTCGCGATCAGCGCCAACTGGCAGCCGCTCGTCACCGGAATCATCGTCATCATCGCCGTCTGGCTCGACATGAAGACGCGGCGCCCGACGCAATGAGCTCATAAGCAAACTCAGAAAACGAGGGATGGAAACACCATGCAACACCGGATACCGCACAGCCTCGCGCTCGCACTCCTGATCACGGCTGTCACGACGCAGGCCCGCGCCGACGGCGAGACCATCGCCGTGTTCACCAAGAACCAGACCAATCCGTTCTTCCAGACGGTGCGGGTCGGCGCCGACAACATGGCGAAGGTGCTGAACGCCAAGATCCTGCACTACATCCCGACCAAGCCGGACTCGATCCCCGAGCAGCTCAGCCAGATCGAAGACGTGGTGGTGAAGAAGCCGAGCGCCATCGTCTTCACGCCGGTCGACTACAAGGCGATGGTGCCCGGCGTCGAGAAGATCAACGACGCCAAGATTCCCGTCGTCAACATCACCGACCGCTCGGCCGGCGGCAAGTTCGTCTCCTTCGTCGGCGCCGACGACTACAGCCTCGGCCTGGAGACGGGCCGGTTCCTGCTCAAGACGCTCGGCGGCAAGGGCAACATCGTCATCATCGAAGGGGTCAAGGGCTCGCTGACCAATGTCGACCGCGTCCGCGGGTTCAACGACGCGCTCAAGGAGAATCCCGGCGCGAAGCTGCTGGCGTCGCAGCCCGGCAACTACCAACGCCTGCAGGCCCTGCAGGTGATGGAAAACCTGATGCAGTCCAATGCGCAGATCGACGGCGTGCTTGCCGCCAACGATGCCATGGCCGTCGGCGCCATCGAGGCGCTGGACGGCGCCAACCGCAAGGCCCAGGTGATCGGCATCAACGGCACCAAGGAGGCGATCGACGCGATCAAGTCCGGCAAGCTGCTCGCCAGCGGCGACTATAACGGCTTCGCCCAGGGCTGCCTCGGCACCATGATGGTCGTCCGCTCGCTGCGCGGCCAGCCGGTCGTCGGCGAGATCGTGCTGAAGCCGACCGTCATCACCAAGGACAACTACCAGCCGTTCGACGTTCCGCTCGAGCAGCGGACCTGCCCGACCTTCGAAGAGGCGAGCAAGCTCAGCGCGAAATAGGATCAGCCATCAGTCCGGAAGCAGGACGGCATGGAGCCGTCCGGCTTCAACTTGCGGAGAGAATTCATGCTGTTTGCGATTCACGCGATCGACAAGCCGGACGCGCTGCCGGTCCGGCTTGCCAATTACGACGCGCACAAGGCCTATCTCGGTGACACCGCCCGCCTGCCCGTCACCATCGTGATGTCCGGCCCGCTCGTCTCCGACGATGGGTCGACGATGATCGGAAGCCTGTTCCTGGTCGAGGCTGCCGGCCGCGCCGAGGTCGAAGCCTTCAACCGCGCCGACCCGTTTGCCGCGGTCGGCATCTGGGACAAGGTGACGATCACCGGCTTCCTGCGGCGCCAGGGGTAGTCAGCCCTTCAGCTCGATGCCGGCCAGCGCCTCGCTCAGCTTCGCCAGCGCGGTGTGATCCTGCCCGGGTCCGAGCAGCCCTTGCGCGCTCGCGCTCAGCTCGCGGCAGAGATTGGAGAATGGGGCCGCGACCCCGCTGGCACGCGCAACCTCGAGCGCGATCGAGAGGTCCTTGACCATCAGGTCGAGCCCGAAGCCGCTGTTGAACTGGCGCGACAGCACGAACTGCTTGAACTTCTTCTGCGTCGAGTTGTTCATGCCGGTCGAGGCGTTGAGCACGTCGGTCATCAGGCCGGGATCGATGCCGAACTGCTGGCCGATCAGCAGCGCCTCGATGCCGATCAGGAAGCCGCCGGCGGAGACGAGGTTGTTGAGCGCCTTCATCGCCTGGCCCGAGCCGAGGCCGCCGATGCGGTGGATCGTCGTGCCCATCGCGCGCAGCAGCGGCTCGACGCGATCGAGCGCAGCCGGCTCGCCGCCGGCCATGATCGCGAGCTCGCCGGTCACAGCGCGCGGCACGCCGCCGCTGACCGGCGCATCGAGCATGATCACGCCGAGCGGGGCGAGATCGGCCGCGATCGCCTGCGTCGCGGCCGGCGCGCCGGAGCTCATGTCGATCACGACGTGACCCTGCCTCAGACCTGCGCGCAGGGTCCCGACCGCGTCCGCGACATGCTTGCTGGTCGGCAGCATCGTGATGATGACTTCGGCATCTGCCGCTGCGGCCGCAAGATCCCCCGCCTCGATGCCGCCGACCTGGCGCACGAAATCCGCAGCCCGTTCCGGAACGGCATCATTGACCGCAACCGCAAAGCCGGCGCCGAGCAGGCGCGCGGCCATCGGCCAGCCCATGTTGCCGATGCCGACGAACAGGATCTTTCCCGGCGCGCTCATGTGCCGTCCTTTGCGCCGTCCTTCTTGGCGATCGCGCCTTCGGCGACCAGCACCTCATGCGCGGCCTTGAAGGCTTCGAGCCCCGCGGGAATGCCGCAATAGACGGTCGCGTGCAGCAGGATCTCCTTGATCTCGTCGACCGTGACGCCGTTGGTGAGCGCGCCCTTGACATGCAGCTTCAGCTCGCTCGGCTTGCTCAGCGCGGTCAGCATCGCGAGATTGATGATGCTGCGGGTGCGGCGATCCAGTCCGGGCCGAGTCCAGGCATAGCCCCAGCACATTTCGGTGGTGATGTGCTGGAAGGCCATCATGAAGTCGTCGGCCTTGGCGAGGCTGCCATCGACGTAGGCCGCGCCGAGCACCTCGCGGCGCACCTTCAGGCCCTTCTCGAACAATTCTTTTTCGTCGCTCATCCGCTCGTCTCCTTCAGCAAACCCTGATGTCAGCTCTTTGTCTGAGCATGATCTTTTCGGAAAACCGGCTTCCACTTTTCCGGATCATGCTCTAGCGCCTCGCCGCGCGGACTGACAACAACAACGCCGGGGGGCGTTGTCAGTGACGTCCGCACGGCGGAATTGATCGGAGATGCGAATCCGCTAGCCGTGCTTGACGATCAGGGTCTTCATCGCCGCAAGCTCGTACAGCGCCTCGAACCCCTTCTCGCGGCCGTGTCCCGATTTCTTCATGCCGCCGAACGGCAGCTCGATGCCGCCGCCGGCGCCGTAGCCATTGACGAACATCTGGCCGACCTTGACCTTGCGCGCGACGCGCATCGCCCGCGAGCCGTCGCCCGACCAGACGCCGGCGACCAGGCCGAAATCGGTGGCGTTGGCGAGCCTGACGGCGTCGGCCTCGTCGTCGAACGGCATCGCCGCCAGCACCGGACCGAACACCTCGTCGCGCGCCAGCTCGGAGTCGCGCGCGACGTGCTGATACAACGCCGGCGCCACATAGAAGCCCTCGCTCGGCACGCCGTCGGCGATCCTGCCGGACGCCACGCGCCTGGCGCCGCCGCTTTCGGCGCGCGCCAGCATGTTTTCGATCCGCGTCTTCTGGACCGCGCTGATGACCGGGCCGAGATCGAGGTCCATCTCCGGGGTGCCGGCGGTGATCTTCTCGAAGCGGAGCTTGAGGTCGGCCAGGAAGCGGTCCCAGATCGAACGCTCCACCAGCACGCGCGAGCCGGCCGAGCAGGTCTGGCCGGCGTTCTGCACGATCGCCGCGGCCACCGAGGTCAGCGCCGCATCGAGATCGGCGTCGGCGAACACGATCTGCGGCGACTTGCCGCCGAGCTCGAGCGTGCAGCCGATGTGGTTCCTCGCGGCCGCCGTCTGCACGAGCGTGCCGACCTCCGGGCTGCCGGTGAAGGAGATGAAATCGATGCCGTCATGCGCCGACAGCGCCGCACCCGCCTCCTCGCCGAGACCCGGCACGACATTGATCGCACCGGCCGGGAAGCCGGCTTCCGCCGCGAGCTCGGCAAGACGCAGCGGCACAAGGCAGGCCTCCTCGGCCGGCTTGATCACGGTCGCGTTGCCCATCGCCAGCGCCGGCGCGACGGTGCGGCCGAACATCTGCCCCGGATAATTCCACGGAATGATATGGCCGGTGACGCCGAGCGGCTCATAGACCGTGGTGACGAAGAAGCCGTCGAGGAACGGGATGGTGTCGCCATGCACCTTGTCGGCGGCGCCGCCGTAATATTCGAAATAGCGCGCGACCGCGACCACGTCCGCCTTGGCCTGCTTCATCGGCTTGCCGGTATCCGCCGCTTCGAGCTTCGCGAGTTCCTCGGCGTTGTCCTCGACGAGGCGGCCGAGCTTCGACAGCAGGCGCCCGCGGTCCACCGCGGCGAGCCGGCCCCACGGGCCTTCGAGCGCGCGGCGCGCCGCCGCCACGGCAAGATCGATGTCGGCCGCATCCCCTGCCGCGATCGAAGCGATCACCTGGCCGGTCGCCGGAGCAAGCATCGCAATGGTGCGGCCCGACCGCGCGGGCTGCCACGTGTTGTCGATGAAGACGCCCTTTGCGGCAGGCAGTTTGACATTGGCGTTCATGGCAGCTCTCCGGCTTCTCTTGCAGCTCGTCCTCGGTCATGTCAGACCTCGGCACGGTGCATCACCACGCGGCCGCGCGACGGCCGAGGCAACGGAGGCGTGTCACCATGGCCGGATTGGCCGGCCGCTCTCCCCCGTTTGCGCTGCAGCGGTCATGATGCCCGATGGATGCGTCCGACGTTTCTGTCAGACAATATCGGAGCCGTCCAGAACGGGGCGTGGGGTGCACGAGAACGTGCGGCGCGCGGCGCTTCGGGGCTCGCGCGCGATCGGCCGCGACGTGATCGTCGCAAGGCTCGTCATCTGGCTTACCGCCTGGTCCGCCAGGCGGTCGGGAACGCTGGTGGCCGGCGCGGCGATCTCGCCCAGCGCGGCCGCTGCCTCCTTGCGAGAGATTGGCCTGCTCGTGGGTGATGCAATGGGTGCTCGGCCGCACCACGTGCAGCACTGCGCCCGAAAGGGCGCGACCATCATCACGAAGCCACGAGGTGCGGTCCGGTGCTGCCGCGTGCGACGATCTCGAAACCGAGGTCGATCCGCCGCGTTCTCGGCCGCTTGCCGGTGGCGATCACCTGAAGCACCAGTTCGGACGCCACGCGCCCCATGTCGGCGCGCGGCGTCAGCACGGTCGACAGCGGCGGATTGGAGGCCGCCGCGAATTCCAGGTCGTTGAAGCCGATCAGCGAGATCCGGCGCGGGACCTCCAGCCCCGCCTGCTGGCAGGCGAACAACGCACCCAGCGCGATGTTGTCATCGCAGCAGAAAATCGCATCGGGAGCTCCGCTCGCGAGCATCTCCTCGGTCAGCTTCCGCCCCAGCGAGATCGTCGTCTGTGCCGGGAGCCAGGCAACCAGCGACTCGCCGTCCAAACCAGCTTCCGTCAGCGCCGCGCGATAACCCTCCAGCCGGGCTCGTGCCCGGTCGTCGCGCTGTCCGGAGAGGTAGGCGATCCGCCGATGTCCCAGCCCGATCAGGAAGCGGGTCGCGGCATAGCCGCCCTGGCGCTGCGAAAGTCCGACGTTCAGATCGATCGGATCGTCGGTCAGCTCGAACGTCTGCACCACCGGAATCCGCGAACGTTCGAGAACGCGCCGCGCGGCCCGCGTCTGATTCACCCCGACCAGGATCAGCGCCTCGATGTTCTGGCCCAGTAGCGTCCTGATGGCGCCCTCCTCCTCCTCCGCCGAATAACGGCTGCTGACGACGACGGGGCGAAAGCCGAGCGGCAGCAGGGCGTCGTAGATCGCCTGCAGGTAGTCCGCGAAGATGCCGTTGGAGAGCGACGATACGACGATGCCGATGGAATGCGTGCGGGTCGAGGCGAGCCGGCTCGCCGCGAAATTCGGCACATAGGCCAGCCTGTCGACCGCGGCATCGATCCGCTTGCGCAACTCCGGCGACACCATATCGGGCCGCCGCAGCGCCCGCGACACGGTGACAGCGCTGACATGGGCGATGCGGGCGACGTCCTCCAGCGTGGTGCGACGCTTCTGAGACATGATCCTTGCAACATTGATTCACGCGGATTTGTCCGAACCATATTCATGACATGCGACCGGCCGCTTGGCAAAAGCCGCGCGACGGTAATTGACAGCGCTGTCATTGATCAGTAACGCTTGGCGGGTCGAGACGACGAGCAATGCTCGCACAAACCTCCGGAAACAAAGAGGCGTCTCGCACATGCGTCATTGATTTGGCGCCACAACAACAGGGGAGGTCACGAATGTCGTCCAAGTCGATGAGGGCGCGATGCCTTGCCACTTGTGCATCGCTGGTGTTGGTCACGGCGTTTGCCGGCAAGGCGCTGGCGGAGCCGGAGATGGTCAAGGGACCGGCGACCGAGCCTGAATGCATGGTGCCGTGGACCGCGGACACCAAGTTCTTCAAGTTTCCGGCCAAGAAGGGCCCGTACCGCATCGCACTGGCGAACGGCTACATCGCCAATACTTGGCGCATCCAGATGATTCAGACCGCGAAGGCCTATGCGGCGCAGCCGGAGGTCAAGGCCAAGCTGAAGGAGTTCAAGGTCGTCTCGACCGGCGAGGACGTCCCGGCCCAGATCTCGGCAATCAACAACTTCATCGACTCCGGCTATGACGCGATTGTCGTCAACGCGCAGAACCCGACCGCGTTCGGGCCGGTGATCAAGCGTGCCAAGCAGGCCGGCGTGATCCTCGTCGCCTTCGACAACATCCTTGCGACGGAAGATGCGATCAACGTCAATGTCGACCAGAAGGGTCTCGGCGAACTCTGGGCGAAGTGGCTGGTCAAGAACGTGCCCGGCGGCGGCAAGGTGCTCGAGGTGCGCGGCGTCGCCGGCACCTCGGTCGACACCGACCGGCACAACGGCTTCCACTCCGTTCTCGATGCCTCCGGCAAGAAGTGGCAGGTCACCGAGGTCGTCGGCAAATGGGACGACGGCGTCGCCCAGAAGGCCACGGCGGATGCGATCGCGACCAATGGCCCGTTCGATGCGATCTCCGGCCAGGGCGGCGACACCGGCATCGTGCAGGCCATGCTCGACGCCAAGCACAAGATGGTGCCGTTCGGTGGCGAGACCGAAAACGGCTTCCGCAAGTTCTGCGCCGCCAAGGCGTCCGAAGGCCTGAAATGCTCTTCCGCCGGTACCGGCCCTGCGCAGGTCGCGGTCGCGATCAAGGTCGCGCTCGCCGCCCTCGAAGGCAAGGTAGTGCCGCAATCGGTCAAGCTGCCGCTCGCCGTCGTGGAAGATCCGAGCTTCAAGAAGGATCAGGACTACTTCCCGGCACAGTCCGACAACTTCTTCGTCGGCAACTCCTTCCCGACCTGCGGCATCAACTTCACGGCGCAGGAGATCATGGGCCAGTCGAAAGAAAACCAATAGGCCGGTGCGATCGCTGGTCCGCGAGTTCTCTCGCGGCCAGCCCGTCCCTATTGCCCAAACGACTGAGGGAGCAAGCATGATCGCGGCCGAGCCGCTGTTTCGCGCCGAAGGATTGTCCAAGCGCTATGGCGGCGTGATCGCTCTCGACGGTGCGGACCTGGAGGTCCACCCCGGCCGCATCCACGCGATTCTCGGCGAGAACGGCGCCGGCAAGTCGACGCTGATCAAGCTCATGGTCGGCGTGGTCACGCCGGACGAAGGCCGCATGACGCTTGCGGGACGCGAGGTCGCCTTCACCGGTCCTTCCGCGGCAAACGATGCCGGCGTCGTCTGCATCTTCCAGGAGCTGTCGCTGATTCCCGACCTGTCGGTCGCAGACAACATCATGATCTCTCATCCGCCGACGCGATTCGGAATGATCGATCGGCGGGGCCAGCGTCGACTTGCAGAGGAGGCGCTGCACCGCGCCGGCGCCGGCGACATTCATCCGCGTGCGCTGGTGAAGGACCTGCCGCTGTCGCGCCGCCAGATGGTCGAGATCGCGAAAGCGCTGTCGCGGCAGCCCAAGATCCTGATCCTCGACGAGGCAACCTCGGCGCTGACCGCTTCCGACGTGACCAAGGTGTTCAAGGTGCTGAAGCGCCTGCGCAGCGAGGGGCTGGCGCTGCTCTACATCTCCCATCGCATGCACGAGATCGCCGAGCTCGCCGACGACTGCAGCGTGTTCCGCAACGGCCGCCGCATCGCGACTTTCCCGGCCGGTACCAAAACGGATGCCGAAGTGATCGAGCTCATGATCGGCCGTGAGTACAAGCATGCCTTCCCGGAAAAGCCGCCGCGGAAAATCGATGGCCGGCCGCCAGCGCTGCAATGCAAGAGCCTCGGCTGGGGCGACCGGCTGAAGGACATCTCGTTCTCGCTGCAGGCCGGCGAGATCATCGGTCTCGGCGGGCTCGACGGCCAGGGCCAGCGCGAGCTGCTGCTGGCGCTGTTCGGCGTGCTGCGGGACTGTCGCGGCGACATTCTGATCGACGGCAACAAGGTGACGATCGACAGCCCCGTCACCGCCAAGTCGGAGCGCATTGGTCTCGCGCTCATTCCGGAGGACCGCAAGACCGAAGGGCTGATGCTGCCGATGTCGGTGCGCGACAATCTTTCGGCCGCGGCCTTCGACCGGTTCGCGACATTCGGCATCATCGACCGGCAGCGGCAATCGACGCTGATCGACGAGATGATCCGCCTGATCGAGATCAAGACGGCCTCTCCAGATCTCGCCGTCAGCGCGCTCTCCGGCGGCAACCAGCAGAAGGTCGTGATCGCGAAATGGCTGATGAACAAGCCGCGCATCATCCTGCTCAATGATCCGACGCGCGGCATCGATGTCGGCACCAAGCAGGAGATCTACCGGCTGCTGCGCCGGCTTGCCGACGAGGGCGCCGCGATCCTGCTCTATTCGACCGACTATGACGAGCTGATCGGCTGCTGCGACCGCGTGCTGGTGATGTACGATGGCGCGATCAGGCGCGAGCTCGCGGGGGCCGAGATCACCGAACGTGCGCTGGTCAGCAGCGCGCTCAACGTCGACGAGGGCGAGCGAGCGGAAGCGAGTCTGGCATGACCGAGTGGCGGTACTGGCTCTCCGAACAGCGCGGCACCCTGCTCGCGATCGGGATCTTCGTCGCGATGTTCGTGCTCTATGCGACCAATCATCCGGCCGGCTTCAGCGCCAACATGGTGCAGACCGCCGCCAACAAGGCGACGCTGCTGGCCTTCGTCGCCATGGCGCAGGCGATCGTGGTGATCACCGCCGGCATCGATCTGTCCGTCGGCATGATCCTGACTCTGACCAACTGCCTCGCGTCCTGGATCGTGGTCGGAACCGCCACCGAGACGGCGCTCGGCGTGGCCGGCGTGCTCGGCACCGGCATCGTCTGCGGCATGATCAACGGCGCGATCGTGATCTTCGGGCGTCTGCAGCCGATCGTGACCACGATCGCCACGGGCGCGATGTATTACGGGCTCGCGCTGTTCCTGCGACCCAATCCCGGCGGATCCGTCAACGAGACGCTGGCCGATGCCCTGACCGGCAGGCTGTTCGGCGTGCTGCCCACGAGTCTCGTGGTTCTGGCTGTGACGGCGCTGCTGATCTGGGTGCCCTATAGCCGCTCGGTCGTCGGCCGCGCCGCGTTCGCGACCGGCTCCTCCGAGGTCGCAGCCTACATGTCCGGCGCGCCGATCCGCGCGGCCAAGTTTGTCGCCTACACCTTGGCCGGCCTGTTGTCGGCGATCGGCGGCCTGTTCCTGACGTTCTTCTCGTATACCGGCGAGGCCGCCTATGCGAGCGGCAACGCCTACACCCTGTTCTCGATCGCGGCCGTGGTGCTCGGCGGCGTGTCGCTGATGGGCGGGCGCGGCAGCGCGATCGGGGCGATCTTCGGCGCCCTCGCGTTCCGCACCATCGGCGATCTCCTGTTCGTGTTCGATTTCGATCCGCTGTGGCAGCCGCTATTCCAGGGCCTCGTGCTGATGCTCGCGGTCTCGATCGGCGCGTTCGGCCTGGTGCGGGTGCGCAATCGCCTGGAGTGGTTCGGATGAGCGACGCAACGGCATCACAACCGGCCCGTCGGGGGATCGCCATGCTGCGCCGGATCGATCCGGCGGTGGCCGCCTCCTTCGGCTGCATCCTGCTGTTGCTGCTCGTGGGCAGTCTCTATTCGCGCAGCTTCCTGTCGCCGGACTATCTGCTGCAGCAGTTGAAGGTCGCGAGCTTCCTGGGCGTGATCGCCACCGGGATGATGCTGGTGATCCTGCTCGGCCAGATCGATCTGTCGGTGCCGTGGGTCGTCACGACCGGTGCGATGATGGCCTGCGCGGCGGCCGCGCATGGCACGACCGGCGCCATCATCGCGATTCCCTGCGGCATTCTCTGCGGCGCCGCCATCGGTCTGTTGAACGGCATCGGCGTCGCCTATCTGCGCATCCCCTCGATGATCATCACGCTGGCGACCAACGCGGTCGCGCAAGGGCTGATGGTCGCCTACACCGGCGGCTTCGCGCCGCAGGATTCCGCCTCCAAGGCGATGCGCTATCTCGCCACCGGCACCATTGTTCCCGGCGTTCCGAACGCGGTGCTGGTCTGGGCGATCATCGGCGGCGCAGCGATCTGGCTGCTGTCGCGGACCACGTTCGGCCGCGCCATCTACGCCATCGGCAACCGCGAGCGCGCCGCCTATCTCTCAGGGATCGATACACGCCGCATCACCATGCTGGCGTTCGCGCTGTCGGGCGCCCTCTCCGCCTTCGGCGGCGTGCTGCTCGCGGGCTATGCCTCGAAGGCAGCGCAGTCGATGGGCGACGCCTATTTGCTGCCCTCGATCGCCGCCGTCGTGCTCGGCGGCACGCACATTCTCGGCGGCCGCGGCAGCTATCTCGGCACCGTCGCCGGCGTCGTGCTGATCACCCTGCTGCAGTCCATTCTGTCGGTGATGCAGATCAGCGAGGCCGGCCGCCAGCTGATCTACGGCGCCGTGATCATCCTGATGCTCCTGATCTACGGCCGCCAGAAACTGTGATCGCACGCGACATCGCGACGGGGCGATCGGACGGAAGACGGCTGCACGACAGCGACCGCGGCGACCGGCCCTCCCGCAAGCCGGCCTGCGAGCTGCGGCGCATGCGACAGCACTACCACGGGTGGCTTCCCATGATGAATGGTGAAGACCCTTTAAACGAGGGCTGTGTCGACGCGAAAGCGGCTTCGTTTTCCGGACATGAATGCGGTCTCGACACAACCGATACAGGATTCCAGGCTACGTTCAGTTAAGCATCTCATCACGGTATCCCCGTATTTTACCCGCAAAGGTTGATTTGTTGGCCTGATTGGCCGTAACAAGACACCGACGGGAAACAAGTCGAAATCCATTGAAACGTGAGAGCGGACGACAATGTCGGACACCGCCGCCGGTGGTCTATTGCCTGATCTCAGCCGCCGCTGGCTCGCCTGGACAAAGAGCGTCTTGCAACGGGCGCATGACAGCGGGGATGCAGCGACGGCCTGGGCCGTGTTCCGGTTCAACTGGGCTGTCATGACAGCACTTTGGGTGCTGTTCGGACTGTGCCTGATCTTTACGGACTTTCGCATCGAACCAATCGGCTACGTCGTCGTGCTGTCGACATCGGCCGCCTATGGTCTCATCGGCTACGCCAATGCACGGTCGGCCCAGCGTGCCAAACCCTGGATGTTCTCATTCCTGACCGGGATGGCCCAGACCACCCTGGCATCCACCGTGCTGGCGTCACTGTCCTACATTGCGACGGCCGCCAATCTGCCGCTTCAGGACGCCAACCTGCTCGCCCTCGATCGCGCCCTTGGCTTCGACTTTCGCGAGTACTTGTCGTTCGTCAATGACCGTCCGTGGGCCGTCTTGACCCTCGCGTTCGGCTATCGATCCATTTCCTGGACGATCTGCATCATCGTCGTGGCCCTTCCCTTGTTGGGCCACTATCGCCGGTTTGCAGAGTTCAACCTCGCGATCAGCCTGACGCTGGCGCTGACATGCATCATCACCTTGTTTGTTCCTGCACTCGGCGTGTACCACGCGTTGGAGCTGCCGCCGTCCGCCTACGCAAACCTCATCCCGCAGGCCTATTTCGACACGGCGCGCGAGGTGCCCCTGGTTCGCGATGGGACGCTGCGCCTGTTGGACACCAGCCATCTCGCGGGGATCGTGACCTTTCCGAGCTTTCACGCGGCGGCCGCGGTTCTCGACGGCTGGGCGCTGTGGTCGTTGCGCTGGTTGCGACCATTCAATGTCCTGATCCACGGCGCGATGCTGCTCTCGACCCCGATCGGCGGCGGACATTTCCTCGTCGACATGATCGCCGGCATCGCGATCGCGACGGCGTCGATCTGCATCGCGCGCCTCGTTGCCCTGAGGCTGCGCGAGCGCCACGCCGCGTTTCCGCACCGCATGCTGCGACATCCATTGCCTCAGACCTGAACTGATGGATTCGGGCACGGCAGGATGTCTGTTGCACTTCTGCCCGAGCTGCATCGGCGAACGCGTGCCCGCAGTCCGCGCACCTCACACTTCGAGCCACTCCTGCCGGACCGCGGTGTTGGCCTTGAGCTGATCCGGCGTTCCTTCGAACACGACACGGCCATGGCCCATGACGTAGACGCGCTTCGAGATCCGCATGGCGATCGAGAGCTTCTGCTCGACCAGCAGGATCGCGACGCCCGCCGCTGCGATCCGGGCGATCAGATCGCCGACCTGCTGCACGATCAGCGGCGCCAGACCTTCGGTCGGCTCGTCGATCATGATGAGGTCGGGCTCGCCCATCAGCGTCCGGCAGGTGGTCAGCATCTGCTTCTCGCCGCCCGACAAGACGCCGGCCGGCGTATCGGCGCGCGCCGCGAGATTGGGAAACATGTCGAGCATGTCCTGAAGGCGCCACTTCCCCGGCCGCCGCGTGTCCTTGATGCCGAGCACGAGGTTTTGCCGGACGGTGAGGCTCGGGAAGATATCGCGATGTTCGGGCACATAACCGAGCCCAAGGCGCGCGATCTTGTAGCTCGGCAGACCTGCAATGTCCCGGTCCTTGAAGCGGATCGTCCCCTGCGGGCTGACCTCGCCCATGATCGCCTTCACGGTGGTCGAGCGGCCGACGCCGTTGCGGCCGAGCAGGCTCACGACTTCGCCGGCGGCGACGTCGAGGTCGACGCCCTGCAGAATATGGCTCTTGCCGTAGTAAGCGTGGAGGTTCCTGACTTCGAGCATCAGTGGGCCTCCTCGCCGAGATAGGCTTCCTTCACCTTCGGGTCGCGACGGATCTCCTCCGGCGTGCCCGACGCGATGATGTGGCCGTAGACCAGCACCGAGATGCGATCGGCGAGGCCGAACACGACGCTCATGTCGTGCTCGACGATCACCAGCGTCCGTCCCTCGGTGAGCCGGCGGATCAACGACACGGCGCGCTCGGTTTCCGCGTGGCTCATTCCGGCCGTCGGCTCGTCGAGCATGACGACCGTCGCACCGCTCGCAATGGTGACCCCGATCTCCAGCTCGCGCTGCTCGGCATAGGTCAACAATCCCGCGGGAATGTCACGCCGATGCGTGAGATGGATGTCGTCGAGAATCTGGGCGGTCCGCTCCCGCACTTCCGGGAGACTGTCGACGTTCTTCCAGAACGCGTAGCGATGCCCGGTCGCCCACAGCACGGCGCACCGGACGTTCTCCCACACGGTCATGCGGGCGAACACGTTGGTGACCTGGAACGAGCGCGACAGGCCGCGCCGATTGATCTCGAACGGCCGCAGGCCCGAGATGACCTCGCCGTTCAGCCTCACCTCGCCGGAGGTCGGCCTGATGTGTCCGCTGATCAGGTTGAACGTCGTGGACTTGCCGGCCCCGTTCGGGCCGATGATGGCGTGGCGCTCGCCCTTGGTGACGCTGAGATTGAGGTCGCGGATCACGCCGACATTGCCGAAGCGCTTTTCGACGGCACGAACTTCGATCGCTGCGGTCATGCCAGATACCCCCGGTCACGCGCCACGGTGGCGGCCCTGTCCCAGGCTTCGGCGATCCGCTGCCACGTCCACCGCCCGACGACGAAGCCGGCGACCACCAGAATCGCGGCGGCGCCCCATGTCGCCGGCGATTGCGGATTCAACGCCATGCCGAACAGGTTGATGGCGTCACCACCCGAATAGCGCGCGACCGTCTCGATGGTCAGGATGACGCCGTAGGCGAGCGCCGCGGTCGGCACGATGGCCACGAGATAGGAGGGGATCACCATTCCGAGCGTTCCGGCACGGACCAGCGGCCGGTGCATCATCAGCAGACCGGCAATGCCCCCGGGTGAGAACATGACGATGCCGATGAAGATGATGCCGAAATAGAGCTGCCATACGCTGGTGAGGCTCGTCAGCCCGAGCTGGAGATAGGTCACCAGGATCGCGCCGAGGATCGGACCGAAGAAGTAGGCCGTCCCGCCGATGAAGGTCGCGAACAACACGAGGCCCGACTGGATTGCACCGAGATAGGCGGAATTCGCGATCTCGAAGCTGATCGCCGCGAGTCCGCCCGCGATGCCGGCGAAGAACCCGGCAAAACAATAAGCGAGATAGCGGACGACGTGCGGATCATAGCCGATGAACTGGACCCGTTCGGGATTGTCGCGCACCGCATTGCTGATCCGTCCCAGGGGCGTCCGGGTCAGCGCATACATCGCGATTGCTGACAGCACCAGCCAGAACGCGATCAGGTAATAGACCTGCAGCTGCGGGCCGAAGGTCCAGCCGAACATGCGTGGCAGAGCGGTGCGGTCGGTGGTGATGCCGGCTTCGCCGCCGAACACCGAGCGCAGGATCAGCGACGACGACGCCACGAGCTCGCCGATGCCGAGCGAGATCATCGCAAACACCGTGCCGGCGCGCTTGGTCATGACCCAGCCGAGGACGATCGCGAAGGCGAGGCCGCCCAGCCCGCCGAACAGCGGAATGAAGGGCAGCGGAATCGGCCAGCCATGCGCCACCACCGCGTTCATCATGTGACAGGCCGCGAAGCCGCCGAGGCCGTAATGAACCGCGTGGCCGAACGACAGCAATCCGGTCTGACCGAGAAGGACGTTGTAGGAGAGCGCGAACACGATCGCGATCCCGATCAGGCTGAACGAGGTCAGCGATCCGCCCGAATTGAAGAGCAGCGGCAGCACGATCAGCACGGCCACGCCGATCAGCCAGACGGCGTAGAAGCGGAGACGGGAGCCGGCGGGCTTTGCCGCGAGATGAGACGCGGAGGTGACTGCTGCGGTCATGATTCGCGAGTCCCCATCAGGCCCACGGGGCGCACGATCAGGACGAGCACCAGCAGCAGGTAGGGAACGATCGGCGCGACCTGCGCGATCGTCACGTTCCAGATGTCGGTGAGCACCGATGGCCCTGCGGAGGGATCGAGAGGTCCGAAGGCGCTCGCCAGCGAGCCGTTCAACGCGACGGCGAAGGTCTGCACCAAGCCGATCACCAGCGAGGCGATGAAGGCGCCCGGCAGCGAGCCGAGGCCGCCGAACACGATCACCACGAACAGGATCGGCCCGAGCGCGGCGGCCATGTCGGATTGCGTGACCAAGGCGGGACCGGCGATGACGCCGGCAAGGCCGGCCAGCGCGCTGCCGACCCCGAACACCACCATGAACACGCGTCCGACATTGTGGCCGAGATGGCCCACCATGTGGGGATGGGTCAACGCCGCCTGCACGATCAGGCCGACCCGGGTGCGCTTGAGCACGATCAGGAGCACCACGAAGATCGTCACCGATACCGCCAGCATGAAAAGCTTGTACGCCGGATAGTTGGTCGAGAAGATCGTGAACGCGGGAAAGTCCAGCAGCGCCGGCACGCGATAGTCGAGCGGGGTCCTGCCCCATATCATCGAGACGATCTCCTCGATGGCGAATGCGAGGCCGAAGGTCAGCAGCAACTCGGCGACGTGGCCATGCTTGTGCGTGTTGCGCAGACCATAGCGCTCGACCGCCATGCCGATGGCCCCGACCAGCAGCGGCGCGAGCAGCAGGGCCGGCCAGAAGCCGACCCACTTCGTGAGCTGGAAGCCGAAGAAGGCGCCGAGCATGTAGAAGCTGGCGTGAGCAAAATTGAGCACCCCCATCATGCTGAAGATGACGGTCAGCCCGCTCGACAGCAGGAACAGCAGCATGCCGAACAGCACGCCGTTGAGGGTCGAAATGACGATGAGTTCAAGCACGGCGCACTCGCGAATGTCCCGGGCTTCAATGCCCTGCCGCTCATTCTCTGACGGACCGACGCACGGCCGGCGCCACTTCCCGCACGCTGACCTCGTGCGGGAAGCCGGCGCGGATCGTTACGGACGCGCCATCTTGCACGTCGTCGACACCATGGCCTGGGGCGTATCGACCCTGGAGACCAGGTGCCATCCCCAGCCGGTGTTCTCCTCGTCGAACGTCTCGTTCGCCGCGAGCTTGCCGAAGGACGAGACGTAGATCGGCTGCAAGAACTGATGATCATCCTTGCGCATGAAGCCGGTGCCGCCATCCAGCACCTCGAGCTTGAGGTCCTCGAGCGCGGCCGCGACCTTCACCGGGTCGATGGAGTTGGCCTTCTCGGCCGCCGCCTTGAACATGCGCATCTCGTTGACCGCGCGCGGGTACCACAGCGACATGTTGACCTTGGCGCGGAACGCCTTCTCGTAGTCCATCGCGGCCTGATGGCCCGAATTGGCGAAGCCTTCGGTCAGTTGGAAGACCTGATGATCCAGACCCGTCTGCTTGATGGCGGTCGGGCCGCCGGCGCCGCCCGCATAATAGGTGTACCAGTTGACCTTCAGGCCGGCATCGGCGGCGGCCTTGAGCAGCAGCGCGATGTCCTGGCCCCAATTGCCGGTGATGACGCTGTCGGCGCCGGACGCCTTGATCTTGGCAATGTAGGGCGAGAAGTCCGTGATCTTCAGCAGCGGATGCAGCTCGTCGCCGACGATCTGGACATCGGGCCGCTTCGCCGCGAGCATCTTGCGCGCGTCGCTGCGGACCGACTGGCCGAAAGAATAGTCCTGATTGATCAGATACACCTTTTTGATGGAAGGGATGTCCTTCATGTAGTTGGTGAGCGCCTCCATCTTGATGTCCGAGCTGGCGTCCCAGCGGAAATGCCAGTAGCTGCATTTCTCGTTGGTCATGCTCGGATCGACGGCGGCATAGTTGAAGTACAGCACTTCCTTGCCGGGATTGCGCGTGTTGTGCTTGTTGACGAAATCCTCCAGCGCGAGCCCGACGGACGATCCGTTGCCTTGCGTGATATAGCGGACGCCGGCGTCGATCGCCTTCTGGGCCTGGACCAGGCTCTCTTGCGGATTGGTCTTATTGTCGAACGGCACGATCTCGACCTTATGGCCGAGAATGCCGCCCTTGGCGTTGAGCTCGTCGGCCAGATACTGGAACGTCTTCAGGCCCCCCTCGCCGATACTGGCGCCGCCGCCGGACAGCGGATCGATATAGCCGATCTTGACGGTGTCCTCGGCTTGCGCGGCGTGACCGAGCATCGGGACGATCAGGGCAATGGCCAAAGTTAGCTTGCGCATAGTCTTGTTTCCTCGCGGGCTGTCGACTTCAGTCGATCGATGCGCATGATCGCGCAATTTGAAGAAGCACTGAGCAGAATAACGGCCGGATGACAAGCTCGGCATGACATGAACGCATGTTGCCGCTCCGGCAATGTGAGGACAGGCGGCTCGCCGCTGATCGGACGTTTCATTCGGCGGAATGTTGGCGTCCACATCCTGGACGAATCCGCCCGACACGCGGGGGTGACAAGCGCTGCCCCGGTCATGTCGCTTGTTCCACAATGTGGGACAACGCGGCGTAGGTTCCACGCTGATAGACGGGAAGAGCACGGCGGCCGGCAGCGCCGCGCCCGGTGGCAATCGTGGCCCCTGTCCCCGCCGAGACCGGCACTTGATGCTGAATCAGATAGATCATGATCAGGTCATTGACGGGATCGGCCTGCCACCAGGTGCCGAAGATGCCCGGCCAGGTCATCGAGCCCGGTGCGCCACAGGCATAGGGATTGCCGGTGGAATCCTCGGCGATCGCAAGTCCGAGCCCAAATCCGGAGGTCTGCCACAGCGGCATGCCGGCGAAGGGAATCTCGCGCTGCGCGTCAATCAGCCGGTTGGTACGCATCAGGTTGACGGTTTCGGGTCGCAACAGCCTGACGCCGTCCAACTCGCCTCCTCTCAGCAGCATGCGCGCGAACCGATGATAATCGGGCGCGGACGAGATCAACCCGCCGCCGCCCGGCGTATAGGCCGGCGGCTCGTCATACATGACCGGCTCGACCTTCACGAGCCGCCCCGCCGTCTCGTCATATCCATACAGGCTCGCCAGACGATCTCGCCTGGCGTGCGGCAGCCAGAAATCGCTATCGACCATGCCGAGCGGCGTGAAGATGCGCTCCTGCAGCACCTGCCGGAACGGCTTGCCTTCGACCCGGCCGATCAGGAAGCCGAGCACGTCGGTCGAATGACCGTAGTGGAAGCGGTCGCCGGGCTGATACGCCAGCGGCACCGTGCCAAGCGCAGCGAGCCATTCGTCGGGCGTGGACCGGTTCATCGCGGGATCACCGAGCGCGCGCTCATAGGCGAGCTTGAGCGGGCCTTCCGAGAAGAACGCATAGGCGATACCCGAACGGTGCGTGAGCAGGTCCTCGACGGTGATCGCGCGCCGGGCGGGCACGGCATCGTCGAGCGGGCCGGCGGCGTCACGCAGGACCCGCAGATCGGCCAGCTCTGGAATCCACCGGGAGATCGGGTCCGCCAAGGCGATCATGCCTTCCTCGACCAGCATCATCGCCGCCACCGAGGTGATCGGCTTGGTCATCGACGCGATCCGGAACAACGTATCCGGGCGCATCGGGCTCTTGGTTTCGACATCGCGCCAGCCGATCGTCTCGGCATGAACGATCTCGCCGCCGCGCGAGGTGAGAGACACGATGCCGGCGAGTTCGCCGCGATCGACGAATGCGGCGAGTTCCGGGCCGATCGCCGCAAGCGCCGCAGGATCGAAGCCGCGACGGCGGCAGACGGCTTCACTGGTCATGAGCGGGCGCTCCGATGGACAGGGGTCAGCTTTCGGCCACCGGCCTTCGCCGCGGCACCGTGACGGCAAAGCAGAGGCCACGGGATGGCCGGGCGCACAAGCAGCGCCCGATCAGGCCGTGGCCCGGTGAGAAGCTTCAGTCCGCCTTGAAGTCGTCGGTCAGGATCGGCCCCGATATGATCCAGCGCTGACCATCGAATTTCATCATCTGGAATTGCTTGCTGATGCGGTAGTCATCGGGGGTCGTCGTCACCGACATTCCCGGCAACCCGAGATCGGGAACGAAGCCCTTGATGTTGGTCGCCTGCTTCATGATGTTGGCGCGCGTCAGCTCGTCGCCGCATTGCCTGAGAATGTGGACGAGCAGAGCGGCCGTCGAGTAGCCATAGGTCGCAAAGCCGCTGTTGGCGTCCTCGCCGGGCGCGTATTTCGCCATGAACGCCTTGTAGCGTTTCATGCCCTCGTCATCGGCCCATTGCGGATCGAGCGGATCCTTGCCGTAGGCGACCGAGATAATGTCCTTGGCATGCTCGAGCCCCGCAGGCACGAGCACCTGACCGACCGCCGTCGCGTTGACCTCCAGGATGTGGACGGGCTTCCAGCCGAGCTCGGCGGCCTTCCTGATCGATTGCGCCGCGAATTTCGGCGTCGACATGTTGTAGAAGAGGTCGGCGCCCGACGCCTTCAGCGTCACCAACTGGGAATCGACCGTCGGGTCGGACAGCTCGTAGGACAGCTCCTTCACGATCATGCCGGCCTTGGCGCCGAGCCCGTCCTTCAGGCCCTTGACGTAGTCTTTGCCGAGGTCGTCGTTCTGATAGAGGATGCCGATCTTCGCGTTCGGATAGGTCTCCAGGATGTATCTTGCGTAGATGTGCGCTTCCGACTGGTAGTTCGGGTTGGCGGAGATCGTCCACGGAAAGTTCTTGGGATCGGTGAAGCGGGACGCTCCGCTTCCCGCCAGAAGCTGCGGAACGCCCTTGCTGTTCAGATATTTCTGGACCGCGGCATTCGGCGGCGTGCCGATGATCTGGAACGTGGTCAGCACCTCGTCGCTTTCGACCAGCTTGCGCACCTGCTCGACCGTCTTCGGCGGGCTATAGGCGTCATCGTATTGAATGAGGTTGATCTTGCGACCGTTGACGCCGCCCTGCTCGTTGATCATGCGGATATAGGCCGCCTCCGCCTTGCCGATGGCACCGAAAGCGGAAGCCGGCCCGCTGAGTGGATTGGTCTGGCCGATCTTGATCTCGGTGTCGGTCGCGCCGACGTCGTATTTCTTTTCAGCGGATGCCGGGGCTGAAAGGCCCACGCCGAGCATCAGCAGGGCAGCCGCCGTCGACTTGATCCGTGTCATGTGTCCTCCGTGAGCGGCTGATCCATGGCCAGCCGATTGTTTTTGATGATGTCCGCGCACGACGAGACTGGCGACGCGCTGCCCGCCGCCCGATCGTCGACCGCCTTCCATCAGGTCTCCGAGACCTACCGTCCGGCCGGCCGCCGGTCAAGTTCATTCATTTAGCACTAAATGAAAATGTTGGAAGCCCGAAGTCCTGCTTGACCGGGCGCGCCCACCCCCTCATCGTCAAAACACCAACGGTGCCGTTCCTGTGTGCGCCGATCAGGGACCACGGAGAGCATGCCAGCAGAGCCGAAACCCGAAGGGCGCCGCACGCGCGCGGAACAGCGCGCGACGACGGTGAAGCTGATCCTCGACACCAGCGAGGAGCTGTTCGCGCAGCTCGGCTATTTCGGCGTGACGATCAAGGATGTGGCGGACAAGATGGGCATCCATCCTGCGCTGATCCATTACTACTTCGAGGGCAAGAGGGCGTTGTTCGATGCCGTGTTCGAACGCCGCATGGAATACGCGGTCACGGTGCGCACGGCCGGGCTGGATGCCTACGAGGCCAAGGTCGGAGATCGTCCGACCGTTGAAGGCGCGCTGCGTGCCTATTATGACGGCGCGTTCGACGTCTACGTCAACGAAGAGGACAACTGGCGACACTTCGGCCGTATCTTCGCGCAGGTCGCCAACGCGCCGGGCTATGGCGTGGAGATGATGGACACCTATCTCGATCCGCTGGTGCTGCGTCTCATCGGGCTGCTGCAGAAGGCGTTGCCCGACGCCAAGCCTGAGGACCTGTTCTGGAGCTTCCAGTTCACCTCCGGCGCCTACTCGCTGATCCTGTCACGGACCGGCCGGATCGACCGCCTGTCCGGCGGCCTGTGCAAGTCCGACGATTTCGCCGCGGTCCGCGAGCGGTTCGTGACCTTCATGGCCGGGGGCTTCAACGCGCTCTACAAGCGGCGGAAGCAGAAGTCGAAATGAGCGCCTCTTGGCGTCTCCTGGCCGTACCATGCAAACAAGCCGGAACGAATGATGACAGCTCCCTATGTCCCGCAAATGGCCCTCTATCGCCAATGGCTGAGGGACAATCGCGGCCTCCACTTCGAGAACTTCGAGCAGATGCGGCAATGGTCCATCCGCGACCTCGACGGATTCTGGCGCAGCATCTGGGACTATCATGACCTGCAGTCGCCGACCGCGTTTTCGACCGTCCTCGGCAAGCGCACGATGCCGGGAGCGGTCTGGTTTCCGGGCGCTTCGGTCAACTACGCCCAGCAGGTCTTTCGTCACGTCGACGCCGCCGATGCGGCGGGCCTGCCTGCGATCATCAGCAGTCACGAGGACGGCAGGCTCACGGAGACGACCTGGCCCGAGCTTCGGCGAAAGGCAGCCGCCCTGGCGCTGCATCTGCGCGAGCAAGGCGTGGCGCCCGGCGACAGGGTCGCCGCCTATCTGCCCAATATACCCGAAGCCATCATCGCGTTTCTCGCTTCGGCGAGCATTGGCGCGATCTGGAGCGTTTGCGCGCCCGACATGGCCGCGCCCGCCGTGATCGACCGGTTCAAGCAGATCGAACCCAAGGTGCTGATCGCCTGCGATGCGGTCACCTATGCCGGCCGCCGGCACGATCGCCGCGGTGTCGTCGAGGAGCTGCGCCGGTCGTTGCCGACACTCGGTCACGTCATCCTGCGCAGTGACGATGCCGGCGCGCAGGTGAGCGACGGGGTTCGTCTCTCGGACGTTCTGGCAAGAACAAGCCCTGGCGTCGATGCCTTCGAACCGGAGCGGCTTCCGTTCGATCATCCGCTCTGGATCGTCTATTCGAGCGGCACCACCGGGCTGCCGAAGCCGATCGTGCATGGTCACGGCGGAATCATCATCGTCACACTCGCCCTGCTCGGACTGCACAACGACATCGGCTGCTCGTATCAGCCAAATTCGTTCGGCGAGCGCTATCACTGGTACAGCTCGACCGGCTGGATCATGTGGAACAACCAGGTCGGCGCGCTTCTGAACGGGACCACGTGCTGCATCTTCGACGGCAGCCCCGCCGGACCGAAGGATCGTCCGGACTGGACCACGCTGTGGCGATTCGTGGCGAATTCGAAATCCACCTTCTTCGGTGCGGGCGCGGCGTTCTTCGCGAGCTGCGTCAAGGCGGACATCAACCTGGCCGACGCGGGCGATCTGTCCCATCTGCGTTGCCTCGGGTCCACCGGCTCGCCGCTCAGCGCCGACACGCAGGCCTGGTTCGATCAGCGGTTCGCGGCGCTGTCGCAGGTCAATGGCTGCCGGGCGCAGGCGCAAATGTGGTGGGCCAACATCTCGGGCGGCACCGACTTCGCCGGCGCCTTCATCGGCGGCAATCGCGAATTGCCGCAGGTGCCCGGAACAATGCAGTGCCGCGTCCTCGGCGCAGCGGTCGAGGCCTTCAACGACCAGGGCAAGCCTGTCATCGGCGAGGTCGGAGAGCTCGTCTGCACCGCGCCGATGCCGTCGATGCCGCTGCGGTTCTGGAACGACGCGGGGAATGTGCGCTATCTCGCAAGCTATTTCGACGCCTTCGAGACGCGCGAGGGCGGGCCGGTCTGGCGGCACGGCGACTGGCTCAAGGTCGATCCGGACGGCTCCTGCGTGATCTATGGTCGTAGCGACGCGACCATCAATCGCCACGGGCTGCGCATGGGGACGAGCGAATTGTACTCGGCCATCGAAGCGCTGCCGGAGATCCTCGATTCGCTGGTCGTCGATCTCGAATATCTCGGCCGAGACAGCTACATGCCGCTGTTCGTGGTCCTGCGCGACGGCGTCGCGCTCGATGCGGCGATGAAGCGGAAGATCAACATGGCGGTGGAAAGCAGCCTGTCGCGACGCTTCGTGCCTGACGACATCTTCGTGGTTGCCGAGATCCCGCGCACGCTGTCCGGCAAGAAGCAGGAGCTCCCGATCAAGAAGCTCCTGCTCGGGCAGCCGCTCGACAAGGTTATCAACCGCGATGCGATGGCCAATCCCGGTTGCCTCGACTGGTACATCGCGTTCGCCCAGAGCCGTTTGCAGAGCGGCTCGGGTGCGACGTAGCAGACGTGCCCGAACGAGCCGCTAGACCACCATCCGGTCGAAATCGATCGCGACTCGGCTGTCAGGAAAGATCTCCCGCGCCTCGGCGAGGATCTCCTCGTCGGGATAGCGGCCGGAGATGTGGTTCAGGACGAGCTGCCTGACGTTGCTCGACGCCGCGAGCCCGGCGGCCTCCGCGGCCGTCAGGTGGCCGTAGTCGCGAGCCATGGCAGAATCGCGCCGGAGGAAGGTCGCCTCGATCACGAGCATGTCCGCGTCGCGGACGTGCTCGTGCAGACCCTCGGTCGTTTCCGCATCGCCGACGATGACGAGCTTCTTCGGTCCCTGCGGAGGCCCCAGAACATCCTCGGGATCGATGGTTCGGCCATCCTCCAGCGTGACCGGCCGGCCCTCCGCCAAGGCCTTCCGCACGGGCCCATCGGGCACGGCGAGCGCTGCCAGACGCTCTGGCAGCAGATGGCGGCGCGCTCGACTCACAAATTCGAAGCCGAAGCTGTCGGTGTCGCGGTGCCGGACGGGAAAGCAGTTGATCGTAAACTCACCGGCGTTGAGAACCTCCCCGCGCCTGAGCGGTACGAACTCAAGCTGGATCGGCGCGCGGCCCTCGCCCCACAGCCCCGCGAGCATTCGGACCACCACATCGAGCGTGCCGGGGCTGCCGTGGACGCGCATGATGTCAGCGCTCCTGCGCAGCCGCAGGGTGGAAAACAGTCCGGGAATGCCGAGGACATGGTCGAAATGGCCGTGGGTGAGCAGGATCCGATCGAGCCGCCGAAAGCCTGCCCCACCGCGGAGCAGCTGACGCTGGATCCCCTCGCCGCAATCGACGAGAATGCGATGCCGGCCTGCTCGAACGAGAAGGCCGGGATGATTGCGGTCCGCGGACGGAACGCTCGCCGAGGTCCCCAGGAACGTGAGCTCAAACATCACAGCCGGGCCAGGCGAATTTCGGTCGCGGCGGCGTGACCCGTTTTGACAACGGGTCCCGGCTGCGCTGCTTCGTTTCAATCACCGTAGGCCATCCTTTTTTCTGAGCGCTTTTCCCCAGCCGCCGTTTGATGGCCTGACGGGCAGATCTCATCGCAACGCCGCCGTCAAAGGGACGTCGCAGGCAGCGCTCGGGCCGGGCAGACTTCATCGCCACGCTCTGATAGAGCTTGGCGATGCCAAGCTCCGGTCCGGAACAGGATGCCGCGCCGCCGGCCATTCGCAAGATCATCCACATCGACATGGATGCATTCTATGCGTCGGTCGAGCAGCGGGACAATCCCGAGCTGCGCGGCAAACCCGTGGCCGTCGGCGGATCGCGCGAGCGCGGCGTCGTGGCAGCCGCAAGCTACGAGGCTCGGGCGTTCGGCGTGCGCTCGGCCATGCCGTCGGTGACGGCAAAGCGCCAGTGCCCGGACCTGATCTTCGTCAAGCCGCGCTTCGAGGTCTACAAGGCCATCAGCCAGCAGATCCGCGCCATCTTCGCCGAGCACACGCCGATCATCGAACCTCTGTCGCTGGACGAGGCCTATCTGGACGTCACCGAAAACCTGCGAGGCATTCCGCTGGCGCGCGACATCGCGTTGCAGATCCGGGCCAAGATCAAGGCCGAAACCGGACTCAATGCCTCCGCGGGAATCTCCTACAACAAGTTCCTCGCCAAGCTGGCCTCGGACCATCGCAAGCCCAATGGGCAATACGTCATTTCGCCGGAGATGGGTCCGGTCTTCGTGGAGGGGCTGCCGGTCGGCAGGTTTCACGGCATCGGCCCGGCGACCGCTGCGAAATTCAACGCGCTCGGAATTCATACCGGCCTCGACATCCGCAATCAGACCCTGCCCTTCCTCCAGCAGCACTTCGGCAAAGCGGGCAACCACTACTATTGGATCTCGCGCGGAATCGACAATCGCCCGGTCCGAGCCAATCGCATCCGAAAATCCGTCGGCGCCGAAAACACCTTCTCGACGGACCTGACGGAATTCGAGCCGATGCTGGCGGAGCTGCAGCCCCTGATCGACAAGGTCTGGCAGCATTGTGAAACCAGCGGCAACCGAGGCCGGACGGTCACGCTGAAGGTCAAGTTCGCCGACTTCGACATCATGACGCGCAGCAGGTCCGTCGCCCACGCGGTCGGGAGTCGCGAGGATCTGGCCCGGTTGTCCGTTGCTCTCCTGCAGAGCGAGATGCCGTTGCCCAAGCCGGTGCGGCTCCTCGGCGTTTCGCTGTCATCCTTGCAGCAGCAGAATGACGCCGGGGCGGACGCGCAGCTGCCCTTGCTGATCTGAGGCGGGCTGGACGGTCCGATCATGCGTCGAGGGCGGCGGACGCACGTCGCGCGCAACGTCGTCCATGTCGAGCCGGGCTGGCTCGAGAAGCGCTCCTGCCACGGGCGAAAGACCGGTCGGGGTCCCGGAGTCCTGTTGACCTCTGTAGGGTACCCCCCTATCTTATAGAGATGTCGCACACGATCAAACACAAGTCGAAGCTGCTTGCGCGCGTCCGGCGCATCAAAGGACAGATCGATGCCGTGGAACGGGCGCTGGACGCGGAGCTGGGCTGCGCCGACGTCCTCATGCTGGTGGCGTCGGTCAGGGGCGCCATCGGAGGCCTGACCACCGAGCTGCTGGAGGATCACATCCGCCACCATGTCGTCGATCCGGCGCACGAAAAGGACCCTGAAAAGGCCAAGGGCGCCGCGGACCTCATCGAAGTGGTTCGAACCTATCTGAAATGACACTCGCATGACCGACCTGTCTCACCTTCTGCAACAAAGCAGCGCGAACGCGTGGCTGTTCGTCCCCAGCGCCATCGTTCTAGGCGCGCTGCACGGGCTCGAGCCGGGTCACTCCAAGACCATGATGGCTGCGTTCATCGTCGCGATTCGAGGAACCGTTTTTCAGGCCGTGCTGCTCGGCCTGTCGGCAACCCTCTCCCACACCGCGATCGTGTGGGTGATCGCGCTGGCCGGGCTTCACTTTGGCCAGGAACTCTCCGGGGCGCGGAGCGAAGCCTATCTGCAACTGATCTCGGCCGTCGTCATCATCGGCATCGCCGTGTGGATGGTCTGGCGCACGTGGCGGGATAAGAATGAACATCACGGTCATCATCATCACGACGCGCCGACATCCGTCGTGCTGACCGGACGTACGTTGTTGCTCGAGATCTTCGAAGACGGCGTGCCGCCACGCTGGCGAGTCCGGACCGAGTCCGGCGCGCTCCCTCCGGCCGGCGAACTCCAGCTTACGACCATTCGCGGAGATGGCGACGCGCAGAGCTTCAGCTTCCGCGCCGCAAGCGATTACCTGGAGAGCATCGAGGAGATTCCCGAGCCGCACGCGTTCAAGGCACGGCTTGCGCTTGCGGGTGACACTGCCGAGATCCTGTTCGAGGAACACGGGCACGATCACATAGACCTCGGCGATGAGGACGATGCCCACGCACGCGCCCATGCGGACGACATTCGAAAGCGCTTTGCGGGACGCACGGTCACGACCGCGCAGATCGTCGCCTTCGGTCTCACAGGCGGGTTGATCCCCTGCCCCGCCGCCATCACCGTCTTGCTGCTCTGCATCCAATTGAAGCAGTTCGCCCTCGGCTTCATTCTGGTGCTGTGCTTCGGCATCGGTCTGGCGATCACGATGGTCTCGGTTGGCGTCGTGGCGGCCCTTAGCCTGCGGCACGTCGAGCGGCACTGGAGCGGGCTCAGTCGCTTCGCCCACCGTGCGCCCTACGTCTCGGCGGCTCTGATCGTGCTCGTCGGGGTCTATACGGGGTGGCTGGGTCTGCACGAATTCATCACGTGAGGCCCGCGATCCGGGATCCAGCCGGACAGGGAGAGATCAGCGCGTTACCTCCGCGGCGTTCCCGGCCCATCCGGCAGTTGACAGCCGAGCCATCGAGCGCTTTATTTCGCTTACGGGGATGTGCGATCTCCCCGCGAGGCGACATGCCCAAGAATCGCGTCCTGGTCACCAAGGGCGCAACATGTCATCATCATACACCTCGATATCATCCGAAAAATTGTCTCGACTGATCGGCACGGCGACCTCGCCACGGCTCGTCGACGTGCGTGTCGACGAGGATTTCGCCGCCGACCCACGCCTCATCCCCGGCGCCGTCAGGCGCTCCCATCTCGACGTCCAGCAATGGGCACCGAGCTTCACCGGCCAATCGGTTGTCGTGATCTGCCAGAAAGGCAAGAAGCTGAGCGAAGGCACCGCGGCCTGGCTCCGGTGCAGCAACGTCGCAGCCGAGGTCCTCGAGGGCGGGCACGTCGGCTGGACAGAGGCACAACTCCCGACCGTGCCAGCCGACAGAATTCCGAGCAGGGACGACCGCGGCCGCACCGTCTGGGTCACGCGATCACGCCCCAAGATCGACCGCATCGCCTGTCCATGGCTGATCCGTCGCTTCGTCGACCCCGCCGCGGTCTTCCTGTTCGTGACGCCGGCCGAAGTCGAAGCCGTCGCCGAGCGTTTCCAAGCCACTCCCTTCGACATCGAGAATGTCTTCTGGAGCCACCGCGGCGAGCTTTGCACCTTCGACGTCATGGTCGAGGAGCTCGGTCTGCGGACACCACCCTTGGAACGACTCGCCACGCTGGTGCGTGCCGCGGATACGGCGCGACTTGATCTCTCGCCCGAGGCTCCTGGCCTCCTTGCCGCTTCACTCGGCCTGTCGCGAATGTATGACGACGATCTGGAGCAGCTGAGCGCCGGCCTGCTGCTCTATGATGCCTTCTACCGCTGGTGCCGCGACGCCACGAAGGAGGCGCACAACTGGCCGACCAGCAAGGTGAAGTCATGACGGACGTCGCAGCATCCCGGAAGCCGGTCGCGGCGGAGCACGCCCACGGCATCTCCTTCAATGAGGCGCTTCTCGTCTGGATCCGGGTGGCCGTGCTGAGCTTCGGCGGCCCCGCCGGTCAGATCGCGGTCATGCATCGCATCCTCGTCGAGGAGAAGAACTGGATCTCGGAGAGCCGCTTCCTGCACGCCCTGAACTACTGCATGCTGTTGCCCGGCCCGGAGGCGCAACAGCTTGCGACCTATATCGGCTGGCTGCTGCACCGGACCACGGGCGGCATCGTCGCAGGAACGCTCTTCGTTCTGCCCGGCATCTTCGCCATCATGGGCCTCAGCTACATCTATGCAGCCTATGGCAATGTCGGCGTCGTCGAAGCCTTGTTCTTCGGCCTCAAGGCGGCCGTGCTGGCGATCGTGATCCAGGCCGTCGTCCGCGTCGGCAAGCGTGCGCTGCGCAATCGGATCATGATCGGACTGGCGGCCGCAGCCTTCGTCGCGATCTTCTTCTTCGGGGCGCCGTTTCCGATCATCGTCATTGCCGCCGGAGTCATCGGCTTCGTCGGTGCCCGCCTCGGCCGGCCGGAGTTCGCACCCCTCGAGCACGGCGGCAAGAGCGCCGGCGCGATCGACAGCATGCTCGGAGAGGCCGTGCCGGATCACGTCCGTCCGAACGCTGCGCGCACGCTGCGCGTGGCGGCCGTCTGGCTCGCGATCTGGCTCGTCCCCGTCTTCGCACTGCTGATCCTGCTCGGGCCGAACGACGTCTTCGGCCAGATCGCGATCTTCTTCAGCAAGATGGCGATGGTGACGTTCGGCGGCGCCTACGCCGTGCTCGCCTACGTCGCGCAACAGGCCGCGGAGTACTATCACTGGGTTGCTCCGCGCGAGATGCTCGACGGCCTCGGCATGGCGGAGACGACTCCCGGTCCCCTGATCATGGTCGTCCAGTTCGTGGGCTTCATGGCCGCGTTCCGCGGCGCCAGCGGGCTGTCTCCCATGCTCGCCGGCACGCTGGGCGGACTGCTGGCCACGTGGGTGACGTTCGCGCCGTGCTTTCTCTGGATCTTCGTCGGCGCGCCCTACATCGAGGCGTTGCGGGGAAACAAGGCGCTCGGCGGCGCGCTCTCGGCCATCACCGCCGCCGTCGTGGGCGTGATTCTCAATCTGTCGATCTGGTTCGCGCTGCACACCCTCTTCCGCGAGACCTTTCCGATCCAGGGATTTGGACTGTCATTCGACGTGCCCCGGCCGATGAGCATCGACCTGCCGGCCGTTGTCCTGTCGGTTGCGGCCGCTACGGCCATTTTCCGCTTCAACGTGGGAATGCTCGTCGTGCTCGCCGCCTCGTGCATCGCGGGCATCCTGATGCGCTTTGCGGGCGTCATCTGAGAGCACGCTGCGACGGAACATGGGGCAGTGACAGACCAAAAGGAGCGAACGATGAGAAGCACGATCTGGAGTCTGTTGGGCCTCGGCGCCTGCCTCCTCGCACACGGCGCCGGACCGATCGTCTCGACGGCGCGCGCACAGGACACCGATTGGCAGAAGGTCGACGAGACATTGGGCCGGAAACCATCCGTGGCGGGAGACGTCCGCCGGTACGGCTTCCCGCGCACCGATCTCGCGGTGACCCTGGACGGCGTAACCATCAGGCCGGCGCTCGCGCTCGGCGGCTGGGTCGCGTTCAAGCCGGCGCATGGCGGCACCATGATCATGGGCGATCTCGTCCTGCTGGAATCAGAGGTCAATCCGGTAATGGCGAAGATGATCGCCGGCGGGCTCGAAATCAGCGCCGTGCACAACCATCTGCTCCGCGCGAGCCCAGCAACGTTCTACATGCATGTCGCCGGTCACGGCGATCCGGTCAAACTCGCGTCCGCCATCCGCGACGCCCTCGCCGACAGCAAGACACCGTTGACGATTGCGGCGTCGCCGACCACGCCGCCGCCGGCCATCGATCTCGATACGACACAGCTCGATCAGATCCTGGCGGTCAAAGGACAAGCCAATGGCGGGGTCTATCAGTTCAACGTGCCGCGACGCGATCCAATTATCGAGGGCGGACTATCCTTGTCTCCCGTCGCGGCGATGGGCGTCGCGACGGGCATCAACTTCCAGCCGACCGGCGCGGGCAAGGCCGCTGTCACCGGTGACTTCGTGCTGAGCGGGGAGGAGGTGAACCCCGTGATCCGGACGCTCCGTGCCCACGGCATCGAGGTCACGGCGCTGCATAGCCACATGCTGGACGAACACCCCCGCCTCTTCTTCATGCACTTCTGGGCGAACGATGATGCGATCAAGCTCGCCAAGGGTTTGCGGGCGGCGCTCGACAAGACGGCAAGCACCAAGAGCTAAGAGCAAAGAGCGAGGAAAGGCGCGGTCCGAGAGTGCGCGGGCCTTGCTCTGCCGGCAGGTGCGGCAACCTGTTGGTCTGGCCCGCCTGCAACGGCCACGCATGCGTGAGACGCCGATCGGTTGCAAGGCAACGCGCTGCCGGAGTCCATGCGAGCTCCCTCATGGTGCCGAAGATTAGGGACGGGGGGCAGATCCCGTCCCTCGACCCACGCGCGATCCTATGGCAAGTCTGGACGACGCCGATGTGGCGCAGCCGGATGTCGTGATGTCGTCGGAGCAGGACTGGACGAGCGCTTTCCCGCCGTTGCGACAACTGCCGGAGGAGATCTTCGCGCAGTTGCGCGAGGCCAGCCTCATTGTCGAGCTTCCGGAAGGCAGCCGGATTTTCGGCCCCGGCCAGGCGCCGGACTCCTTCCTGCTGCTGCTGGACGGGACCATCCGGGTGCAGCAGACGTCCGAGGCCGGCCGCGAGATCGTGCTCTACCGCGTCCAGGCGGGCGAAAGCTGCGCGCTGACCACGGCCTGCCTGATGGGTTACGAGGAATACCAGGCCGAGGGCATCGCGGAGACCCGGATCCGCGCCGTGGCGATCCCGCGCGCGCTGTTCGACCGGCTGATCGCCAGCTCGCGCGAATTCCGTCAGTTTGTCTTCACCGCGTTCAGCCGCCGCGTCACCAATCTCTTCCGCATCATCGAGGAGGTTGCGTTCGAGCGGATCGATGTGCGGCTCGCCCAGAAGCTTCTCGAGCTTGCCGGGGCAAAGCAGCAGATCGTTGCAACGCATCAGGATCTCGCCAACGAGCTCGGCAGCGCACGCGAGGTCATCAGCCGCCAGCTCAATGAATTCGCGAGGCGCGGCTGGTTGCGAATGGCTCGCGGAATCGTCGAGATCACCGACAGACCGGCGCTTGTCCAGCTGGCCCAGCATGGCTAGGAACCGGCGTCTCTTGGTGACTTAGTTACATACGCGCGCCGTATCCCGCTCTATCGTCTGCATCATCGCAAGCCAAAGGGGAGCGCGACATGACACAGAACATTGGCAAGATCGACCGACTGCTCAGGATCGTCGCCGGACTGGCGATCCTCAGTCTCACGGTCGTAGGGCCGCAGACCTTGTGGGGCCTTCTGGGCCTGATCCCGGTCGGCACCGCACTGATCGGCTGGTGCCCGCCCTACGCGATGCTCGGCATCAATACCTGCGGAACGAAATCCAGTCCGATGTCTTAGACCGCGCAGGACAACAAACGCGGCGTGGGCGGCGATGCCGCCCCGGAGCCAAATCGTGGAGCAGCAGCCATGTCCTATCCAATCGATCTCCGCGTGCAGCCGAAGGTGGCCGGATTTTTCGATCCTGACACCAGCACGATCAGCTACGTAGTGAAGGACCCGTCATCGCCGTGCTGCGCGATCGTCGATCCCGTCCTCGACATCGACTACGCGGCCGGCCGCATCAGCACCCGCTCCGCCGCCATGCTGATCGACTACGTGAAGATCAACGGCCTCCGGCCAGAGTGGCTGATCGAAACGCATGCGCATGCCGATCATCTCTCCGCCGCGCCCTACATCCAGGACAGGCTCGGCGGCAAGATCGGCATCGGCGAGCATATCCTGACCGTGCAGGAGACCTTCGGCAAGGTCTTCAACGAGGGCACGGAGTTTCGCCGCGACGGCAGCCAATTCGACCGGCTGTTCAAGGATGGCGACACCTATCAGGTGGGACAGATGACGGCCCTCGTGATGCACACGCCGGGTCACACGCCCGCCTGTGCCACACACGTGATGGGCGATGCAGCTTTCGTCGGCGACACCCTGTTCATGCCGGACGGGGGAACGGCGCGGGCCGACTTTCCAGGCGGCAATGCGCGCACGCTGTTTCGCTCGATCCGGAAGATCCTTGAAACGCTGCCGCGCGAGACCCGGCTGTTCATGTGTCACGACTATGCCCCCAACGGCCGCGCGGTGCGCTGGGAAACGACCGTCGGCGAGGAGCGGCTCCGCAACATCCACGCGCGAGACGGGATGACCGAGGACGAGTTCGTTGCGCTTCGCGAGGCCCGCGACAAGACGCTCGGCATGCCGCGCCTGATCATTCCATCGCTTCAGGTCAATATCCGCGCCGGACATCTGCCTCCCGCGGATGCGACGGGAAAGACATTCCTGAAGGTACCGATCAACGTGCTTTGAGAACCACTCGCTTTGCTCACGCGATACCGGCCTGGGCCGCAAGTTCGCGGCGTCACGAAGATGTCAGTTGCCAAGAGCGGCCGGTCTGCGCGACCAGTCCAAGCTGGAGCAGATGATCCAAGATGAGGCATGCTGATTTCGAGATGCCCGCGATGACACGCCGCCTGATGGCGGCGCTGGTCGCGCTCGTCTTGAGTCTGGCGCCTCTGCTCGGAACGTTCGAGGTTGCCACGGCAGACACCGGTGCCGGTGCCCCTCAATGGTCCCGAACGACCACGAGCGCGCCCAAGCCGTGCAGGAAGGCCGTCCTTCCGGGCATGATCAACACCTGTCCGTTTGCCGCGGCTGGTCTGACCGCCGTCCCGGCGAACGACAATCCTGCGGCACAGCCGGTTGCCGCCTCCCGGACGCTGTCCTGGCGCCCCTATGACGAGGCGCTGACGACGCAATGCTACGGGTCCTCGCCCTACCGTCCTCCCTGTCGCCACGCCTGACCGTTCCGTGCTCATCGGCTCACGGGCAGCGTAACGCCGTGACTTGAGCGAACGAATATCCAACATCGATCGCGGGTCACGCGGATCGGCTCGTGGTGCCCGTCTCTAGGCGTGCCTTGCGCCGGATCGCGCGGCGCAACGGCCACCGCAATGTGCGATCAGCGCGCGGGAGATCATCATGTCCATCCGTCATCTTGGCCGGCTCGTATTGCTGCTCGGCCTGCTCCATCTTGCGGCGACGACCGCCGCCGCGGGTCAGTTGCGGCCGCAGGCGAACGTCGACACGCGCCTGCTGGTCGGCGACATCACGCGAGCAGACGACCGCCCGGCCACGGCGTGGGCGGGACTGGATGTCAGGCTGGATGCAGGCTGGCACACCTATTGGCGCTCGCCCGGCGACGCCGGCGCACCACCGCAATTCGACTGGAGCGGCTCGCGCAACGTCGCCGATGTCACCGTCGAATGGCCGGCGCCGAGCCGCTTCAGCGAGCAGGATATCGACACGTTCGGCTATGCCGAGCACGTGCTGTTTCCGTTGCGCGTGCGGCTCGAGGATGGAGCGGCGCCCACACATCTCACGCTGAAGGCCGTGCTGTTCGTCTGCTCGGTCATCTGCACCCAGCAGGAGGCCGATCTCGAGGCCGACATCCCCGCCGTTACGCACCGGCCGAACGACCAGGCGCTGATCGACGAATGGCGGCAGAGCGTCCCGCGGGCGAGTTCGCCCGGACTTTCCATCACGGCGCTGCGCATCGATCGGCAACCAAAGCCGCAACTGCTGCTCGAAGCGCATGCGACGCCGCCACTGCACGCGCCCGACGTCTTCCTTGATGGGGACGACGCCGTGTCCGGCGGCCGTCCCCAGGTGAGCACGATGTCGGACGGCGGCGTACGGATCGCCGTGCCGGTGCAAGGCCTCGATCGGGCCGGTCCGGTGC
The DNA here is from genome assembly GCF_032377735.1 of Bradyrhizobium sp. SZCCHNRI3043. Lineage (NCBI taxonomy): Bacteria > Pseudomonadati > Pseudomonadota > Alphaproteobacteria > Hyphomicrobiales > Nitrobacteraceae > Bradyrhizobium > Bradyrhizobium sp. SZCCHNRI3043. Next base: position 608,279 of record NZ_JAUHID010000001.1, on the reverse strand, counting down.
AACGCCTGCGGGTCACCCTGGTCGATGGCGACCGATCGATAGAAGCCATGCTTCCGGTGGATGTCGATCAAGCTGCTCACGCTTCTGCGGCCAAAGCAGCCACACCGGCACCGCGTCCTTCGGCGGCATCGATATGGGCCATTCTCGGCGTGGCCCTGCTCGGCGGCTTCATCCTCAACTTCATGCCCTGCGTGTTTCCGGTGCTGTCGCTGAAGCTCGTTTCGCTGGTCGATCACGATCCCGCACACGCGCCCTCGCCGCGTCGGGCATTCCTGGCGACGGCGGCCGGCATCGTCGCCTCGTTCGTGACCCTTGCCATCATCCTGTCCGCGCTCAAGGCCGCGGGCGCCGAAGTCGGCTGGGGCCTGCAGTTTCAGCAGCCGGCTTTCCTCATCGCGATGATCATCGTGCTCGCAGCATTCGGCGCCAACCTGCTCGGCCTGTTCGAGATCAGCCTGCCGTGGTGGATCGCCGGCCGCCTCGGCAACGCTGCGAGCCGCAGGACGATGGCAGGTCATGCCATCAACGGCTTCGTCATGACGCTGCTGGCCACGCCGTGCTCGGCGCCATTCGTCGGCACCGCCGTCGCTTTTGCGCTGTCGCAGGCCGCGCCGCAGATCCTGCTGGTGTTCACCACGCTTGGGCTCGGCATGGCTGCGCCGTATCTGTCTCTCGCCGCGGCGCCGGGCCTTGCCGCACTCTTCCCGCGGCCCGGCCGCTGGATGCTGAAGCTGCGCGCCGTCGCAGCGGCCGCGATGGCGGCGACCGCGCTCTGGTTGCTGATCGTGCTCGCCGACATCAGTGGCCCCCCGACTGCGGTCATCCTCGCCGCTGCGCTGCTCGTCCCTGCGCTGATCACGGCGGCGCTCCGTTTCCCGTTGCGGCGAACGATCGCTGGAGCCAGCCTCGCCATCGCGACAGGTCTGGCGCTGACGGCAGCAACCTACATCAAGGCGCCGGACGGCAGGGACCGGGTGGCCGAGATCGCCTGGCAGCCGCTGGCTCCGGCCGAGATCGCGGCACAGGTGCGTGCCGGCCATACGGTCTTCGTCGACATCGGCGCCAGCTGGTGCGTCACCTGCAAGGTCAACGAAAAGCTCGTGCTCGACAGCACGGCCGTGCGCAGCCGACTCGCGTCGGGTGTCGTTTCCCTCAAGGCGGACTGGACCTCGCCCAGCGACGCGATCGCGACCTACCTCCGATCCTTCGGCCGCTACGGCCTGCCGTTCAACATCGTGTACGGCCCCGGAGCTCCCAACGGCATCCTGCTCCCCGAACTGCTGACGCCGCAGACCGTGCTGGATGCCATCGACACCGCATCGACCATCCCTCATCAGGAGAACGACAAGTCATGAACATGAAGGCCTTTACCGCATCGATCGCCATGCTGCTGCTGTTGACTGCGGCCATCCTGCCGCTCCAGGCCCGCGCCGAGGACGACGACACCGACATTCTGAGCGAAGCGCGCATCCTGCACGATCCCGCCATCCCCGCTGTCGGAAACGCCGATGGCGACATCACGATCGTCGAGTATTTCGACTATCAGTGTCCGTATTGCCGCAAGATCAGCCCGGAGCTCGCCAAGGTGGTTCGCGACGACGGTCACGTCCGTCTCGTCTTCAAGGATTGGCCGATCTTCGGCGGCGCCTCGATCTACGCGGCGCGTCTCACCCTGGCGGCGAGATATCAGGACAAGTTCGCCGAGGCCCATGAGGCGCTGATCTCGCTCAATGAGAAGCTGTCGGAGGCCAAGGTCGATGCGGCGCTCAGCGGCGCCGGAATCGACCTCGCCCGCGCCAAGGCCGACCTCGCGGCCAAGCGCGCCGACATCGACGCCGTGCTTGCGCGCAATCACGAGCAGGCCACGGGCCTCGGCTTCCGCGGCACGCCGGCCTTCATCATCGGCCATTTCCGCATCCCCGGCGTCCCCAATGCACAGGCTTTCAAGCAGGCCATTGCGGATGCCCGCGCCGCTGCGTCCGGCAAGTGAGCCGGCGCATGACGGGGGGGTCAAGCAGTGGCCCTGCCTGACGCCAACCGCCGAGTTTGGCGCGTCTGCCAAAGCCGCGGCCGGAGATCCCGCCAATATTCCCACTGCCCCCAATCGATGCTACCAAACTCGCACCACCGGCCCTATCCATGCCGAGGAAGCATCGATGTTCGACCTCAACCAGCTGCGCTGCTTCGTCACCGTGGCCGAGGAGCTGCATTTCGGCCGCGCCGCCGTGAGGCTCAACATGACGCAGCCGCCGCTCTCCAGGCAGATCCAGGTGCTGGAGCACATTATCGATGCGGTCCTGCTCGAGCGCACCAGCCGCTCGGTGAAGCTCACGCCGGCCGGGCGCAGCTTCCTGCCGGAGGCGCGGCGCATCCTGAAGATGGCGGAGAGCGCCGCCCAGGTGGCGCAGCGCATCGCCAGCGGCAAGAGCGGGTCGCTGAAGATCGGCTTCACCGCGGCCGCGGCCTACGGCTTCCTGCCCGACCTCGTCGCCGCCTGCCGAACAGAGCTGCCCGAAGCTGATCTGTCGCTGAAGGAGATGGTCTCGGGCGACCAGATCGAGGCGCTCGCCTCCGGCCAGATCGATGCCGGCCTGCTGCGGCCGCCGATCGCACGGCCCGAATTCGCCACCCGCCGCGTCGTCGCCGAGCCGCTCTGCGCCGCGCTGCCGCGCCGGCATCGGCTGGCCTCGGCCGAGACCGTGTCGATCCGTGATTTCGACGGCCAGAACTTCATCATGTATTCGCAGACCGAGGCGCGCTATTTCCACGATCTCCTGGTGTCGCAGTTCATGCGCGCAGAGGTGCTGCCGCGCTACGTGCAGCACCTGAGCCAGATCCACTCGATCCTGGCGATGGTGCGCGCCGGCCTCGGGCTTGCGATCGTGCCCGAAGCTGCCTCCAGCTTGAAGATCGCTGATGTCCGGCTGCGGCCGCTGAAGCTGCGCAACCCGACGCCGGCCGAGCTGTTCCTGGTCTGGCGGCGCGATCACGACAATCCCCTGCTGCCGGCGCTGGTCGAGCTGGCCGGCAATCTCGCCGTGCAGCAGGCGGAGGATTGATGCCGGCTCAGCATCAATCGATACCGTGATTGGCTTGGACCGGCATTGAACTTGGTCCTACGACAGCGCCCAGAGAATGCGCTCTGGCGCCCGTGCCGCGCCATTCCGTAAGACATTCGTGAAGGACCCGCACGATGAGCAAGATGACCCCGACGGAAATGGCTGCGAAGATCGGCAGCGGCCTGCTCTCCTTCCCCGTGACGCCATTCAAGGCCGACTATTCGTTCGACGAGGCCACCTATCGCGCCAACATGGACTGGCTTTGCGGCTATGAGGTCGCAGGCCTGTTCGCCGCCGGCGGCACCGGCGAGTTCTTCTCGCTCACCCCTGCGGAGGTGCCTGAGGTCGTCGAGGTCGCGGTGCACGAGACCCGCGGCCGGGTGCCCGTGCTGGCGGGTACCGGCTACGGCACCGCGATCGCGCGCGAGATCGCCATTGGCGCCGAGAAGGCCGGCGCGGACGGCCTGTTGCTGCTGCCGCCCTATCTGACCCATGCCGAGCAGGACGGCCTCGCCGCCCATGTCGAGGCGGTCTGCAAGTCGGTGAAGATCGGCGTGATCGTCTACAACCGCGACAACGCCATCCTGCAGCCTGACACTTTGGCGCGGCTGTGCGAGCGCTGCCCGAACCTGGTCGGCTACAAGGACGGCATCGGCGACATCGAGCTGATGACCCGGGTCTACACCAGGATGGGCGACCGCCTGACCTATATCGGCGGCCTGCCGACCGCCGAGACATTCGCCTTGCCCTATCTCGACATGGGCGTGACCACCTACTCCTCGGCCGTGTTCAACTTCGTGCCGGAGTTTGCCACCAACTTCTATGCCGCAGTGCGCAAGCGCGACCACGCCGCGATCCATGCCGGGCTGAAGGATTTCATTTTGCCGCTGATCGCGATACGCAACCGCAAGAAGGGCTACGCGGTCTCGATCATCAAGGCCGGCATGAAGGTGATCGGCCGCGATTCCGGCCCGGTCCGCCTGCCGCTGACCGATCTGACTGCGGAGGAGATGGCAGAGCTGACGGCGCTGGTGAAGGCGCTGCCAGCAGCGATGCCGTCGCGACAGGCCGCGGAGTAAGACTGCTACGCGCCGCCTCTCCATGAGGGGAAGCGAAGCAGCAAGAAGAGACGACGAGGGAGGAGCATGATGAGTCACGCAGCCACCAAGACCGGGATCTCCGGCGCGCCGGTCGTCACCGGCATGGAGGTCATTCCGGTCGCCGGCCGTGACAGCATGCTCCTCAATCTCAGCGGCGCGCATGGGCCGTTCTTCACCCGCAACCTCGTCATCCTCACCGACAATTCCGGCCACACCGGCGTCGGCGAGGTGCCGGGCGGCGAGAAGATCCGGCAGACGCTGGAGGACGCGAAGAGCCTGATCGTGGGCAAAAGCATCGGCGCCTGCAACACCATCCTGGCCGCGATGCGCACCGCTTTCGCCGATCGCGACGCCGGCGGCCGTGGCAAGCAGACGTTCGACCTGCGGGTGATGATCCACGCCGTGACTGCGGTGGAGTCGGCGCTGCTCGACCTGCTCGGCCAGCATCTCAGCCTGCCCGTGGCGGCGCTGCTCGGCGAAGGCCAGCAGCGCACATCGGTCGAGGCGCTTGGCTATCTGTTCTTCGTGGGCGACCGCAAGAAGACGGACCTGCCCTACGCGACCGGCGAGGGCGAAAAGGACGGCTGGTTCGCCCTGCGTCATCAGGAGGCGATGACGCCTGAAGCCGTCGTGCGGCTGGCCGAGGCGACGCACGACGCCTATGGCTTCGCCGATTTCAAGCTCAAGGGCGGCGTGCTCCAAGGCGAGGCCGAGATCGAGGCGGTGACCGCGATCGCCAAGCGCTTTCCGCAGGCGCGGGTCACGCTCGATCCCAACGGCGCCTGGTCGCTCGATGAGGCGATCCGGCTGTGCAAGGACATGCACGGCATCCTCGCTTATGCCGAGGACCCCTGCGGCGCCGAGGCCGGCTTCTCCGGCCGCGAGATCATGGCCGAGTTCCGTCGCGCGACGGGCTTGCCGACCGCGACCAACATGATCGCCACCGATTGGCGGCAGCTCAGCCATGCGCTGCGGCTCGGCGCGGTCGACATCCCCCTGGCCGATCCCCATTTCTGGACCATGCAGGGCTCGGTCCGCGTCGCCCAGACCTGCAAGGACAATAGCCTGACCTGGGGTTCGCACTCCAACAACCATTTCGACATTTCGCTGGCGATGTTCACCCATGTGGCCGCCGCCGCACCGGGCAAGGTCACCGCGATCGACACCCACTGGATCTGGCAGGACGGCCAGGCGCTGACCAAGGCGCCACTGCAGATCAAGGGCGGCAGGATTGCCGTGCCCGAGCAACCCGGGCTCGGCATCGAGGTTGACCGCGGCGCCATCGAAAAGGCCAATGCGCTGTACAAGAGCCACGGGCTCGGCGCACGCGACGACGCCGTCGCAATGCAGTATCTGATCCCCGGCTGGACCTTCGACGACAAGCGCCCCTGTCTCGTGCGATGACGGAGGCGATCGGTTAGATTGTCCGAGCAATCGCGCAAAAGTCTGGAGAACAACATGAACGCGATCCTCAAGAATTTCATTGCCGGCGAGTGGGTCGACGGCAGCGGGGTGACCCGCAACATCAACCCGTCCAACACCAACGACGTCGTCGGCGAATATGCCAAGGCCGACCGCGCGCAGACCGAGAAGGCGATCGCCGCCGCCAAGGCCGCTTTTCCGGCGTGGTCGCGCTCGACCCCGCAGGAGCGCTATGACGCGCTCAACAAGATCTCGGCGGAGATCCTGTCGCGCAAGGAAGAGCTCGGCCGCCTCTTGGCGCGCGAGGAAGGCAAGACGCTGCCGGAGGGCATCGGCGAGGTGGCGCGTGCGGGGCAGATCTTTGCGTTCTTTGCCGGCGAGGCGCTGCGCCTGACCGGCGAGAAGGGCGCCTCGGTACGTCCGGGCCTCGACGTCGAGATCACCCGCGAGGCGGTCGGCGTCGTCGGCATGATCACGCCCTGGAATTTCCCGATCGCGATCCCCGCCTGGAAGATCGCGCCCGCGCTCTGCTACGGCAACACGGTGGTGTTCAAGCCGGCCGAGCTGGTGCCCGGCTCGGCGCATGCGCTCTCCGAGATCATCGCGCGCTCCGGCCTTCCCGCCGGCGTGTTCAACCTCGTCGTCGGCTCCGGCTCGGTGGTCGGCCAGACGCTGCTCGAGCACCCCGACGTCGCCGCGATCTCCTTCACCGGCTCGGTCGGCACGGGGCGCAAGATCGCGCAGACCTGCGTGCTGTCGAACCCGATGAAGAAGTTCCAGCTCGAGATGGGCGGCAAGAACCCGCTCGTCGTGCTCGACGACGCCGACGTCAAGGTCGCGGTCGAGGCCGCCGCCAACGGCTCCTACTTCTCGACCGGCCAGCGCTGCACCGCGTCTTCGCGCCTGATCGTCACCGAGGGCATCCACGACAAATTCGTTGCCGCGCTGACCGAGCGGCTGAAGGGCCTGGTCGTGGATGACGCCGTCAAGCAGGGCACCCATATCGGCCCGGTGGTCGACGGCAATCAGCTCGAGCAGGACCAGCGCTATCTCAAGATCGGCCAGGACGAAGGTGCCAAGCTGACCTGGGGCGGCGAGCTCCTGAACCGGGAGACGCCCGGCTTCTACATGCAGCCGGCGCTGTTCACCGAGGCCACCAACACCATGCGCATCGCCCGCGAGGAGATCTTCGGGCCGGTTGCCTGCGTGATCCGTGCGAAGAACTACGACGAGGCGCTGGCAATCGCCAACGACACCGAGTTCGGTCTCGCGGCGGGCGTCTGCACCACCAGCCTCAAATACGCCTCGCACTTCAAGCGCAACAGCGAGGCCGGCATGGTGATGGTCAACCTGCCGACCGCCGGCGTCGACTATCACGTGCCGTTCGGCGGCCGGAAGGGCTCGAGCTACGGCGCCCGCGAGCAGGGCTCCTACGCGCGCGAATTCTACACGACGGTCAAGACGGCCTACACCTATCCGGTGTGAGACCTCGCCCGTCGTGAGCGCCGTCATGGCGAGGCGCGAAGCGACGAAGCAATCCAGACCTTCTGTTCGGCCCTGGATTGCTTCGCTTCGCTCGCAATGACGGAAACCAAGACCTGTAGGGTGGGCAAAGGCGCGAAGCGCCGTGCCCACCGACGGCTCGAAGACGAACGAAAGACGGTGGGCACGCTTCGCTTTGCCCACCCTACGGAGCAGCACGGAGCGAGCATGAACCAGCAGGTCGTCGCCAACCAAGAGCCCCGCATCATCAAGCTCAACGCACGCGACAACGTCGCGATCGTGGTGAACGATTTCGGCCTGCCTGCCGGCACCAAATTTCCCGATGGCCTGACGCTGAGGAGCTTCGTCCCGCAGGGCCACAAGACCGCACTGGTCGACATCGCCGAGGGCGCGCCGATCGTCCGCTACGGCGAGATCATCGGCTATGCGAAGTCGCCGATCGCATCCGGCGAATGGGTGGACGAGGCTCGCATCGACATGCCTGAGGCCCCTGCCCTCGATCAGCTCGAAATCTCCACCGCGGTGCCGGCGCCGCTGCCGCCGCTCGAAGGCTACACCTTCGAAGGCTATCGCAATCGCGACGGCTCGGTCGGCACCCGCAACGTGCTGGGCATCTCGACCTCGGTGCAATGCGTCAAGGGCACGCTGGAATTCGCGATCAAGCGCATCAAGAGCGAGCTGCTGCCGAAGTACCCAAATGTCGATGACGTCGTCGCGCTGACCCACGCCTATGGCTGCGGTGTCGCAATCACGGCGCCGGACGCCGTGGTGCCGATCCGCACCTTGCAGAACCTCGCGCTGAACCCGAATTTCGGCGGCGAGATCCTGGTCGTCGGCCTCGGCTGCGAGAAGCTCGCGCCGGAACGGCTGCTGCCGGAGGGCACGGAAGACTCGATCGTCCGCATGCAGGACGAGGCCTTCGACGGCTTCGGCGCCATCGTCGACGCCATCATGACCCAGGCCGACCGGCGCCTCGCGCAGCTCAACAAGCGCACGCGCGAGACCTGCCCGGCGTCCGATCTCGTGATCGGCCTGCAATGCGGCGGCAGCGACGCGTTCTCCGGCGTCACCGCCAACCCTGCGGTCGGCTTCGCCGCCGACCTGCTGGTGCGCGCCGGCGCGACCGTGATGTTCTCCGAGGTGACGGAGGTTCGCGACGCCATCCAGCTCTTGACCCGGCGCGCGATCAACGAGGACGTCGGCCGCGCGCTCATCCGCGAGATGGACTGGTACGACTCTTATCTGGCCCGCGGCGGCGCCGATCGCAGCGCCAACACGACGCCGGGCAACAAGAAGGGCGGGCTCGCCAACATCGTCGAGAAATCGCTGGGCTCGATCGTCAAGTCCGGCTCCGGTCCGATCCATGGTGTGCTGGCGCCGGGCGAGAAGGCCAAGCAGAAGGGCATGCTGTTCGCAGCCACGCCCGCCTCCGACTTCATCTGCGGCACCCTGCAGCTCGCCTCCGGCATGACGCTCCAGGTGTTCACCACCGGCCGCGGCACGCCCTACGGCCTCGCCGCCGCGCCCGTGATCAAGGTCGCGACCCGCAGCGAACTGGCGCGGCGCTGGAAGGACCTGATCGACTTCGACGCCGGCCGCATCGCCACCGGCGAGATGACGATCGAGGAAACCGGCTGGGAGTTGTTCAAGCTGATCCTCGACGTCGCGAGCGGCCGCATCAAGCCGTGGTCGGATCGCTGGGGCATCCACAACGATCTGACGCTGTTCAATCCGGCGCCGGTGACCTGAGGGAGCGCTCACCCTGCCATGCCAGTTGCCTCGCTCAAACCTCTCCCCGTCATTGCGAGCGAAGCGAAGCAATCCAGGGTCCCGACCACCATCCTGGATTGCTTCGCTTCGCTCGCAATGACGCGTATGTTGAAGCAACGAACCTAGACAACGAAGGCCGGGAGGAAGAGCCAGATGTCCAGCTTCAGCCGCTTCGCCGCGATTGCCGTCACCGCCCTCCTCCTCTCCGCCGCCCCCTCTCGCGCCGAAGACTCCATCCCCGGCGTTCCCCGCGAGCTGCTCGAGGACATCGCGACCGGCAGCCGCGTGCTCGCCGATCTCGGCGTCGTCGATGCCTTCGGCCATGTCAGTGCGCGGCATCCCACCAATCCGCGCCACTTCCTGATGGCGCGCTCGATCGCGCCGGCGCAGGTCACGGCCAATGACATCATGGAGTTCGACGAGAACGGCGAACCGGTCGATGCGAAGAACCGCGCCGTCTTCCTCGAACGCTTCATCCATGCCGAGATCTACAAGGCCCGCCCGGACGTCAACGCGGTGGTACACACGCATTCGCCCGGCGTCGTCCCCTTCAGCGTCAGCCGTACACCCTTGAAGCCGCTCTATCACAATGCGGCCTTTCTCGGCGACGGCGCCCCGGTGTGGGACATCGGCAAGGAGTTCGGCGCGACCGACATGCTGGTGCGCAACAACGCCATCCGCAGGTCGCTCGCATCCGCGCTCGGCGACAAGTCCGTGGTGCTGATGCGCGGCCATGGTGACGTCACCGTCGGTCCGGCGGTCCAGGCCGCCGTGTTCCGCGCCTACTACACCGATGTGAATGCGAAGCTTCAGGCCCAGGCACTCGGGCTCGGCTCCGATGTGACGTATCTCAGCGCCGAGGAGGCCGCCAAGGCCGATGGCGTCAACATGGTGATCATGGATCGTGCCTGGGTGTTGTGGAAGCAGAAGGTGCAGATTGGCAAATAGCGTCCGGCGACACCGACCTCATTTTGCCGCAAAGTTGACACATCTGTTGATCGAACCTTAATTCCTGATTCTCCCATCGGGCCTGACGCCGCGGATGTCCCTGCATTTTCCTCGCATTGTCGCCGTCGCGCTCGGCCTCTGCCTCGGCTCGTCCTGTCTGGCCCAGGCGCCGATGACGGCTGCCAGCACGTCTGAGAACAAGCCCGACATCGACCTCTATGCGCTGATGTCCGGCTCCTGCCGCACCGCGAAGGTCGATGGCCACGAATTTTCGTGCAAGACGGTGGCGTTCTTTCACAGCGAGAAGGGGCGGGCTCATTTCACCGTCGCGCTCGACGATCCGGCCGACGAGAGCCACATCATCGCATTCTCCGGCGTCAATGGCCGCAGGTCGATTCAGAACGTCTACGAGCTGCCGATCGACCGCATGCTGCTGAATTCCAAGCATCGTCCGAAGGTCGATGGCATTCCGGTGCCGGCGACGAAGAGCTCGGCCGGCGTGTGCCGTCAGGTCGGCAATTTCGCGATGCTCAAGGTCACGAGCGTGACCTGCTCCGCCAAGGACGACGGCGGCCGCGCCTATGAGCTGCAGTTCGTCTCCGACGGCACACCCATCACCTTGCGCCGGGTGCGCCAGACGATGACGAACGCCGAGCACAATCCCTACGAATGAACGCACCGCGGGTGCGACAATGCCCATCCGGGCCGCCTGACACGCATCTGTTCCAAACCACATCTCGCACAGCCATGAACATGAGGGCGCATTCTCGCGGCAGATGATGCCCGAGGCTTGCGATCCGTCTCGCCCGGCTCGGCCACACATACAGCATCGATGATGCTCAGCGCGGGCGCGCGGCAGCGCCCAGGATGTCCTGTGTGGCGCGACCGAGCCGCCTGGCGGCATCGGCGAGATCCTTCGCCGCAAAGCCCGAATAGCCCAGGATGAATCCGTCGGGCGCGCGCTGCACGATCCGCGCATCCGACAACAGCCGGCATTCGATGCCGGCCCGGTCGCGGATCAGTTTCGCTGCGCCCTTCGGCGCTGCGGGCGGCAAGGTCGCCAGCAGATGCAACCCTTGCGACGGCGCGGCCAGTTGCAGGCTTCCCTTGCCATGCCTGGCGAGCGCCTCGGCGACGACATCGCGCGCCTGGCGGTAGCGCGGGCGCAGCCGCCGCATGTGGGCCGCGAGCACGCCGTCGGCCATCAGGTCGGCCAGAGCGTCCTGCATGAAGGCCGGCGGAAACCGGTCCTGCGCCGCGCGCGCTGCGACGACCCGCGCGACCAGCGCCGGCGGCACCACGAGGTAGCCGAGCCGCAGTCCCGCGAACAGCGTCTTGCCGAAGGTGCCGAGATAGATCACGCGCTCACCGCCGATTCCGGCCAGCGCCGTCAGCGGCGGGCCGGCAAAGCGGTATTCGCTGTCGTAGTCGTCCTCGAAGATGTAGGCGTCCGCCCTGCGCGCCCAGTCGAGCAGCGCGATGCGCCGCGCCATGCTCATCGCAACGCCGGTCGGAAACTGATGCGATGGCGTCACGTAGGCGGCCTTGGCCGCCGTGTGCGCCGCCTCGCCCGAGCTCACCATGATGCCTTCATCATCGACGGGCACCGGGACCAGCTTCGCGCCGGTCGTGCTCAACGTATGGCGCGAGGCGACATAGCCGGGATCCTCGAACCAGACGGGATCGCCCGGCGCAAGCAACGCGTCGATGCACAGCCGCAGGCCATGCTGGGTGCCGCTCACGATCAGGATGCAGCTTGGGTCGCAGCGTACGCCGCGATTGGCGGCAAGGTAGTGCGCGACCTGGGTGCGCAGATGCAGGCTGCCGCGCGGATCGCCATAGCCGAGCTCGTCGGGCGCGGCGTGGGCGATGCGGCGCCGGCTGGCTGCGGCGAGCCGCCTCAAGAGCGCGGGATCGACCAGCGTGTAGCCGAGCGCGAACGGCCGGCGCGGCGGAATGCGAACATCCAGCTCGGCGACCGGCGCGGCGACCTGCGGTGCGGGCAGCCGGGCGGCGACATAGGTGCCGGCGCCGTGGCGCGCCTCGACCAGGCCATCCGACAGCAGCGCCTCATAGGCTGTGACGATCGCGTTGCGGCGGACGCCGAGCTGCTCGGCAAGCCCTCGCGTCGAAGGCAGACGAAGGCCGGGCAGGAGCAGGCCATCGACGATGCCGGTCCGCAGCGCACCGTGCACCTGCTGCGACTGGCTGCGGATGGTGCGGTCGAGGTGGATCGGCAGCGCCAGCACGTCGTCGCGGCGCCGCGAAGTGGTTGCTTGCTTTCGCATCGAAGTGGAACTCCCGGCAACCACTTTGCCATGGCATGACGTCGGCGGAAACAGGAGACTGACGATGTCCGAGCAACAGATGCCGAGCTATCCCGTCGACGACACCAACCGGGTCAAGCGGCGGCATCAGCGCGCCCACTACGATCATGCGACCGTCCATGCCCTGCTCGACTCCGCAACGCTGTGCCACGTCTCCTATGTCATCGACGGTCAGCCCTATTGCACGCCGACGCTGTATTGGCGCGAGGGAACGACGCTGTATTGGCATGGCTCGAGCGCCAGCCGCATGTTGCGCAGCCTGTCCGAGGGACAGCCGGCCTGTCTCACCGTCACCCATCTCGACGGCCTGGTGCTGGCGCGCAGCGCCTTCCATCACTCCGCCGACTACCGCTCGGTGATGGCGTTCGGCCATGCCCGGCTGATCGAGGATCAGGCCGAGAAGGCGCGCGCGCTGGTGATGATGGTCGATCGCCTGTTTCCCGGCCGCACTGCAAGCCTGCGCCCGACCACGGAGCAGGAGCTCAAGGCCACGTCAGTTGTGACCATGGAGATCGAAAAGGCATCGGCGAAGATCCGAGCGGCCGGCGTCATCGATGATGAGGAGGATTATGCGCTTCCGATCTACGCCGAGCGCATTCCGGTGCACACCCTGATCGGGCCGCCGGAGCCCGATGGCCGATTGCTGCCGGGCGTCACCCGTCCCGCGACGCTGTCAGGTTTCAGCGCAGGACGGCGGCTCGATGAGACGCTGACGGAGGCCTATGCGACGAGCTATCCGGCGCCCTAGTTCACGCACGGCAATGTAGGGTGGGCAAAGGCGCGCCCACTCGTTGCTTTTGCGACGTGCTGCCTGACCGCGCCGTGCCCACCATTTCACCGCGACGCGTGGCGAGTACGGTGGGCACGTCGCTTCGCACGATGCTTTGCATCGCGCGGAGCGCCTTTGCCCACCCTACGACTCTTCTCACCGCTCGATCATCCTGTTCCAGCGCGTATTCCACTCCGGGCGCCTGGCGTTGATGACGTCCCAGTCGAGCGTGACGGCGCTCTTCATGTAGCCGTGGAAGGTCGCGAGCTTCTGCTCGGCTGCCGGAGTCGTGGCTTTCGCGGTGGTGTTGGACGGCACGATGTTGCCGGCCGCCAGCGCCTTGGCCTGCGCTTCCGGCGACAGCAGATAGGCGGCGAGCTTCTGCGCCAGTTCGGCTTCGGAGTTGTTGGCGATGACGCATTCGGCGACCATCAGCACGACCGAGCCTTCCTTCGGCTGAGCATACTCCACCGGAATGCCCTTCTCCTTCAATGTCGACACCGCAGTCGGCGTCAGCGGGAAGATCGCGGCTTCGCCCGTCTGCACCATCTCGGAGATCTTGGCCGAGTTCGGGATGTATTCGAGCACGTTCTTGCCGATCGTGTCGGGAAACGCCTTGAAGCCAGGCTCGACATTGGCCTCGTTGCCGCCCTTGATGCGGTTGAACATCAGGAAGGCGTGCAGGCCGAAGGTCGAGACCGAGGCCGACTGGAACACGACCTTGTCCTTGAATTTGGGATCGGCGAGATCGAGCCAGGAGGTCGGCGCCGCCCAGCCCTTCTCGTCGAACAGCTTCTTGTTGTAGGCAAGGCCAGTCATGCCGATGTCGATGCCGGCGGCGATGTCGTCCTTGAGACGCGCGAACGGCTCGAGCTGCGCCAGGCCATCGCTCGGCTTCAGCTTCTCGCACAGCCCGAGACCGGCGGCGCGGATCATCACGCCGTCGTCGAGAAACATCACATGCATCTGCGGCCTGTCCTTGGCCGCGATTGCCTTGGCGAGGATCTCCGAGGAGGTGCCGGGCACGACGACGATCTTGACGTCGTTGGCCTTCTCGAACTCCGGGAACACCGCCTGCGTGTAGGTGCGCTCGAAATTGCCGCCGTTCATGCCGACATAGAGCGTCTTGGTTTCGGCGTGCGCGGAGGCGGTTGCAAGCACGAGTGCGAGGGCTGAGCCGAGCGCGGCGCGAGCATCGATCATGGCGAGGTCTCCTTCGATCCTGTCGTCATTGCTGCTTGAGATGCATCGCCCGGCTGCGATGCGGGTGAGAAACGGGTGATGGCGAAAGGGGCGATCGGCGTCGAGGTCTCGCCGTCGCGCACCAGCTCGGCCAGCACCTCGCCGACCCCCGGCGCGATCTGGAAGCCGGCGCCAGAGAAGCCGAAGGCGTGGATCAGTCCCGGCGTCGTCGCGCTCGGGCCGATCACCGGGTTGCGGTCGGGCATCGTCGCCTCGGTGCCGCTCCAGAACCGGATCGCCTGGGCATGGCGCAGCGGACCGAACAGCGCGCTGGCGCGCTGCATGATGGCAAGCACTCCGTCGCTGCGCGGGCGCGAATAGTCTGGATCGGACAGCGGCGCAGCGCGCTCGCCGCCGACCACGACATTGCCGCGCGCAGCCTGTCGCGCATAGATGCCGCCGCCCTCGATGCCGATGTTGACGCCGAGAAATGGATCGAGCGGCTCGGTCACGATCATCGACGGATAGGTGCGCTCCAGCGGCACCGGCTCGTCGAACGCGCGCGCCAAGCCGTCGGCCCAGGCACCGGCGCTGTTGATGACCGTACGCGTCTTGATGGCAACGTCGCCGGCCTCGACCACGAATCCCTCGAACGTCCTGGTGGCGCCCGTGACCTCCGTGTTCTCCAGCACCTCGGCGCCGGCGCGACGCGCCGCTGCGGCGAAAGCGGTGGCGACCAGCCGGGGATTGGCGTGGCCGTCGCCGGGGCAGAACGAGCCGCCGACGACGTCACCCCCGATGCCGAAGCGCTCGCGCAGTTGATTGTGGTCGATCAGCTCGAGATCGAGTCCGAATGGCGCGACATCCGTGGCATATCGCTCGAGGCTCGCCATGTCGGCCGCGCTGCGCGCGAGCTTGAGATGGCCAGAGCGCAGGAACTCGCCATCGATGCCGATGAGCTGCGCGAGCTGCGGCCAGATCGCATGCGCGCGCTGCGACAGCGGCAGTTGCTCGGGCGGGCGGCCCTGGCGGCGCACGCCGCCATAGTTCACGCCGCTCGCCTGCGCGCCACAGAAGCCCTTGTCGAGCAGCGTGACGGAGAAGCCCATGCCGCGCAGCGCCAGCGCGGCGGAGCTGCCGACCAGCCCGCCGCCGACGATCGCGACATCGCAGTCAATGCGCCGGGTCATGCGGCCTCTCGTCGAGGGATAGGCTCACGGCCAGCGGGATCGGCTTGATCGGCGCCTGCGCGCGCAGCCGGCCGACAGCGCCGATGTCGCGGCGCGTCTGCGCAGCCAAGAGCTCCGCGGCGGCCGCGCCGCACATGCGGCCCTGGCAGCGGCCCATGCCGATGCGCGTCACCGCCTTCAGACGATTGATCTCGGTGAGCGAGAAATCCCTGATCGCGCGCCGCGCCTCGCCGGCATCGATCTCCTCGCAGCGGCACAGCAGCGTGTCATCGGCGATGTCGCCCGCCCAATGCGATGGATAGGGAAAAGCGGCTTCGAGCACGTCGCGCAGCCGGTCGATCCTCGCAAGCGCATGTTCGAGGACGGCGGCGCGCATGGCATCATGCGGCTGGCCGCGATCCTCCAACAATGCCAGCGCGGCCCGCTCGCCGGCGGCTTCAGCGGCATCGGCGCCGGTAATGCCGGCGCCGTCGCCGGCGAGGTACACGCCCGCGATGCTGCTGCGGCCACTGACGTCGCGAACCGGACGATGCGCGCGGTCGCGCGCATCGAAGCGAAAGGCGCAGCCGGCGAGATCAGCAGCCTGAGTCTCCGAGCGCAGACCGAGGCCGTAGCCGACGCCGTCGCAGGTGATCGCGTGTTCGCGCCCACCGGCCCGATAGACGATGCGCGCCACCCTGCCCTCGCCCTCGATCCGGAGCCGGGAGACGCCGAACCGCACGCAAGTGCCGCGCAGCGTCAACTCCACCGCCATGCGCAACCCACGCAGCACGATGCCCGGCGCGAGCGGCAATGCGCGCAGCAGATTGAGCTTCGCAGACAAGGGCGCCGCGTCGAGCACGGCAGCGACGTCGACGCCGGCCTTCATGTATTGCCAGGCCACCAGATAGAGCAGCGGGCCGGAGCCGGCGAACACCACGCGCCGCCCGATCGCGCAGCCCTGCGCCTTGAGCGCGATCTGCGCGCCGCCGAGCGTGAACACGCCGGGCAGGGTCCAGCCGGGGATCGGCAGCACGCGATCGGTCGCGCCGGTCGCGAGGATGAGCCCGTCATAGCAGACCCGCTGGCTGATACCCCCACGCAAGATGTCGGCCGCGCCGTCGCGCAGATTCCACAGCAGCTGATCCGGTCGATAGTCGATGCCGGCGCCGAGCGCCGCAAAGTCGTGATGCAGCCGCGCGGCCTTCGGAGCCTCCGAGCCGTAGCGCGCGCGGTCATCGCGGCCGTCGGGGCTCAGCGGCTGGCGATAGATCTGGCCGCCACAGGCGTGGCCCTCGTCGATCACGACCGGCCGCAGGCCGGCGGCGACGAATGTCATCGCGGCGCGGATGCCGGCCGGACCGGCGCCGACGATCAGGGGCGGCGCGCGCTCAGCCATGGCTGCGTCCCCGCTGCGTGACGATGTGCATGCCCGCGGTGAGCGGCGTCGTGCAGGCGCGCAGCCGCTCGCCGCTTGCGAGCTGCACCCAGCAGTCCTGGCAGGCGCCCATCTGGCAGAAGCCGGCGCGCCGCGCGGCGGAGAACTCGCTGTGGCGCAGCCATTCGACGTGACAGAGCACCGCCGTCAGAACGGTGTCGCCGGCGCGGCCGTCGCAGGGCACGCCATCGATCGTGAAGGAGATGACGGCGCTGTCGGTGCGGACCAGGCGATGCAGCAGCGGCATGGTGTCAGCCCTGCCCGACGAGGATCTTGTCGAGACCGAAGATGCGGTCGAGCAGCAGCATCGCCGCCGCCGTCACCGCGATCATCAGTGCCGATACCGCCGCCATCATCGGATCGATGGACTCGGTCGCGTACATGTACATGCGCACCGGCAGGGTGACGGTGGCGGGCGAGGTGATGAAGATCGACATCGTGAGCTCATCGAAGGAGTTGATGAAGGCGAGCAGCCAGCCGCCGGTGATGCCGGGCAGGATCATCGGCACGGTGATGCGGCGAAATACGATCCAGCGCGAGGCGCCCAAGGTCACGGCCGCCTGCTCGGCGCTGCGGTCGAGGCCGGACAGTGCCGCCAGCACCAGCCGGAGCACATAGGGCGTGACCACGACGATGTGGCCTGCGGTGAGCCAGAGCAGGCTGCCGGTGGCACCGACGAGCGCGAACAATCTGAGCAGCGCCACGCCGAGCACGAGATGCGGGATCATCAAGGGCGACAGGAACAGCGCGTTCAGCGCCGCGCGGCCGCGGAACTCGTAACGATCGAGCGCGAGGCCGGCGGCGACCGCGAGCACGACCGCGATCGTCGCGGCTGTCGCTGCGACCCACAGGCTGTTGAGAAAGGAGGCAACGAAATCCGGATGCGCGAACACGGCCGCGAACCAGCGCAGTGAAAATTGCGTGGTCGGCAGGGTGAGTGTGTTCGCCGGCGTGAAGGCGACGAGGCAGATCACGATGAGCGGCGCCAGAACGAAGCCGACGACGAGCGCGTGAAAGACAAGCGCTATGGGACCATTGTGGCGCATGCCGCTCACCCCAGCGTCCGCCTGGCGCGCGCCTCGACCAAGCGCTGGTAGACAAGCATGATGACGAGGTTGATGACGAGCACCAGGATCGCGATGGCCGCGCCGAGCGGCCAGTTCAGCTCGTGCATGTATTCGTCATAGACCAGCGTCGCCGCCATCTTCAGCCGACGGCCGCCGAGCAGCGCGGGGATTGCGAACGCGGACGCTGATAGTCCGAACACGACGAGGCACCCCGACAGCAGCCCCATCGTCACCTGTGGCAACACCACCCGGCGCAGCGCCGTGAAGCGCGAGGCGCCGAGCGTCCAGGCGGCGGCCTCGACCATCGGATCAAGCTTCTGCAGCGAGGTCCAGACCGGAATCACCATGAAGGGCAGCATCACATGCACGAGCGCGATGACGATGGCGGTCTCGGTGTAGAGGATCCTGACGGTGCCGAGGCCAACCGCGCGGAAAGCCTCGTTCACGAGGCCGGTGGGGCCGAGCAGCATGCTCCAGCCGAAGGCACGCACCACGACCGAGACCAGCAGCGGGCCGATGATCGCGAGCAGGAACGCCGAGCGCCAGGGCTCGCGCATGCGCGCCAGGATGTAGGCCTCGGGCGCGCCGATCGCTGCGCAGACCAAGGTCGTCAGCGCCGCAAGCCGCAGGGTGCGCCAGAAGATATTGAGGAAGTAGCTGTCGGAGAGGATGGCGATGTAGTGCGTCAGCGTGGTCTCGTCCTTGACGCCGGTCGCGGCGTCATAGACGTGGAGCGACAGGATCAGCGTGAGCGCGAGCGGCACGACGACCAATGCGGCGAACAGCAGCGCGCCCGGCGCCGCCAATAACCATGGTGTCGCACTGGCGCGCCCGCTGCTCATGCCGGTGACGCTCCGTCCGGCTTGGACGCGTGCGCGCTGGCGCTGCTCCAGGCGAGCCCGACCTGATCGCCCTCGCGCGCCGGCTCCCCGCCTGCATTGGGCAGGGAGACGCCGATCACCCCGGCCGGGGTCTCCACGGTGAAGAACCAGGCGCTGCCGAGGAAGAAACGCGCCTTGATGCGGCCGTCGAGCACGCCGGCGCCGGGAGCGGCCAGACCGATCTTCTCCGGCCGGATCGCCAGCACGGCAGCCGCGCCCTCGGCGAGACCAGCGCCCTCGCAAGGAAGCAGCGCATGGCCGCCGATCTCGACGCCATTGTTGCGCCAGATGCCGGACAGTCGGTTCATCTTGCCGACGAAGGAGGAGATGAAGGGCGTCGCGGGGCTCTCATAGAGACGATAGGGCGCATCGACCTGCATGATGCGCCCGTGCTCCATCACCACGACGCGGTCGCTCATCGACAGTGCCTCGCTCTGGTCGTGGGTCACCATGATCGTGGTGGTGCCGATGCGCTGCTGGATGCCGCGCAGCTCGAACTGCATCTCCTCGCGCAGCTTGGCGTCGAGATTGGACAAGGGCTCGTCGAGCAGCAGCACCGGCGGATCGATCACCAGCGCCCGCGCCACCGCGACGCGCTGGCGCTGGCCGCCGGAGAGCTGGCGCGGATAGCGGTCGGCGAGGGCTGCGAGCTGCACCAGCGCCAGCGCCTGTGTGACGCGGCTCGCGCGCTCGGTCCTGGCCACCTTGCGCATCTCCAGACCGAACGAGACGTTCTGCGCCACCGTCATGTGCGGAAACAGCGCGTAGCTCTGGAACACGATGCCGAGGCCGCGGCGATCGGGCTTCTCGTGGGTGATGTCGCGGCCATCGAGCGTGATGCGCCCCGACGTCGGCTCGACCAAGCCGGCGATCATCTGGAGCGTCGTGGTCTTGCCGCAGCCGGACGGACCGAGCAGCGAGATGAACTCGCCCTTGGCGACGCTGAGACTGACATCGCTGACCGCAGCGACATCGCCGTAGAGCCTCGTCAGACCGTCCAGCGTCAGGAAACCCATGCGTCCTCGCGCGGGAGGCTCCCTTCGCCATCGGCAGGGATCGCCGCCCTGGGGCTCTTTCATGCCGGGGAGCGAACCAGATGGTCAATCGTGAATTCCGATATCCTGAATTTATCTCTTTCAAATTTTGATATATGAAATCTTATCTTCAAACTGCGCGCTCCCATTCAATCAAACAGATGACTGCATCCGACACCGACTCTGCCTCCAGCCTTCGCCGGGCCCTGAAGCTGCTGCGCATTCTCGCCGAGGGCGTCCCCGACGGGCTGCGGCTGAAGGACATCGCCGAGGTCGCGGGCTGCAGCCAGCCGACCGCGCACCGCATGCTGCAGGACCTCGCCGCGGAGGGTTTCGCCGAGCAGGCGGCCGGAAAGCGCTATCGCCTCGCGCTGGAATTCTACGTGCTCGCCGCGCGCGCCGGCCAGGCCAGCGGCCTGCGCGAGGCCGCGCGGCCGGCTTTGCTGCGGCTGTCGGCGACCCTGAGCGACACGATCTTCCTGCTGGTGCGCAACGGCTTCGATGCGGTCTGCCTCGACCGCGTCGAGGGTCCGTTTCCGATCCGCTCCTTCACCGGCGACATCGGCGGCAAGGTGCCGCTCGGACTCGGCCAGGGCAGCCTCGCCATTCTCGCCAACCTGCCCGAGGACGAGCAGGAGGCGGTGATCCGCTTCAACATCCCGCGCCTGCTCGATCGCGGCTTCCTCGACGAAGCCTCGCTGCGCAGTGCGCTGGCGCAGGCGCGCGCGCAGGGCTGGGTCAACACCAGCACCGGGCTCATTCCCGGCATGGCCGGCGTCGGCGTGCCTGTGCTGGACGCGCAGGGCCGCGCCGTCGCGGCGCTCAGTGTCGGCACGCTGGCCGAACGGCTGAACGCCGATCGCCTGCCGCATGTGGTCAAGATCCTGCAGGGCGAGGCGCAGGCGCTGGCCGGCAAGCTCAACCCGTTCGACGTGGCTCTGCGCTATCCGTCACGCAGTCTGAGCACGATCGGGGGAAGTTGACCTTCTGCATCACAACCACCGTCATTCCGGGGCAAGGCCGAGAGGCCTTGAACCCGGAATCTCGATGTTGTCTTGCATCCACTCTCAACAATTTCGAGATTCCGGGTTCAATCGCCAACGCGGAGCCGCTTCGCACCTTCGCATTGACGATTGCCCCGGAATGACGGTGGAAGCGTAACGAGTCCGCCCCCTAGCGCAGCAGAGATAATCCTACCTTCGCGGCCTACGTCACCCATTCGGCACGGATGCCGCCCGGCCCGGCCGCCGCGCTCTCGGGTTCGCGCCAGGAGAACGCGAACAGGCCCGACGGCTCGACCTGTTCGAGCTCATTGCGGACAATGTCGCGCGCGATCACGACGATGAAGGGCGCCGGCAGTTTTTCGGCCGTCAATTGCCGCGGCGGCGCGAACATCGTGCCGACGCTTTCGACCAGCAGCGGGCGCGGCGCCTCCTGGACCTTCACGAGACCCTTGATGCGCAGCAGCCGCTCGCCGAGCGCGCCGGCGACATTGTCGAGCCAACCGGCGAGATCGGCATAGGCGATCTCAGCGCGCGGGCGGACGAGGCAGAGCGCGAGGCGCGGATGCGCGGTTGCCAGATCGGGCGCGACCTCGCGTAGCGGCAACGCGGCTACGAGGGGTGCGAAGGCGGCCGAGACGATGGCTGCGCGATCAGCGCCGGCAACGACTTCCGCCACCGGGTTGAGCTGCGCGATCGCAACCGGCGCCTCAGTCAGCGCCTGCGGCGCAAGATCGGCCTTGGTCGCGACGATGCGATGCGCCGCCGCCCATTGCGCCGCAGCTTCCTCGAATGTCGCGACGGCGAGCCCTCGCGTCAGGTCGTAGGTTGCGACGACCGCGACGCGCATGCGGTGCTCGGCCAGCGTCGCGAGCTGGCGCAGCACCGGGCCGGGCATCGCCAGGCCCGACGTCTCCAGGATGATCCGGCACAGGGGCGGCAGGCCGGCGGGGCGGGGCGCCATGATCAGGCGGTCGATGGTGAAGGCGAGATCGCTGCCGACCTGGCAGCACACGCAGCCATTCGACAGCATCGCCATCGGGACGTCGTCGCCGCTCTCGCGCAGCAGCACGCCGTCGAGCCCGATTTCGCCGGCCTCGTTGACGATCACGGCGGTGTCCGAGCCGGTCTCCACGCTCAGCACGTCGCGCAGCAGCGAGGTCTTGCCCGAGCCGAGGAAGCCGGTCAGGACGAAGAAGTCGATTGCACCGGCGCTCATGGCGCCGCGGCGTCCTTGTCTTTATCCTTGGCGGCGTATTTCTCCGGCACGTCGCTCTCCCAGCTCGCCTTCACCAACTCGCGGACGTCGGCCAGCAATTCCTCGGTATCGTAGATGATGCCGTCCTTGATCGTGTATTTCAGGCCGCGATGCCACTCAACCGCGTTGGTGGCGTCGTTGAAGCGCATCGCGCCGGTGCCGTAGAGCAGCTTGAAATCGGTCAGCGGATTGTGGTCGTGCACAAGGATGTCGGCGCGCATGCCGATGTCGATGGTGCCGATCTCGTTCTCGAGGCCGCACAGCGCCGCGCCCTGCGAGGTCGCCGAGCGGATCACCTCGAGCGGATGGAAGCCGGCCTCCTGCAACAGCTCGAGCTCGCGGACATAGCCGAAACCGAAGATCTGGTAGATGAAGCCGGAATCCGAGCCGGTGCAGACCCGGCCGCCGCGGTTCTTGTATTCGTTGATGAAGGCCATCCAGAGCCGGTAGTTCTCCTTCCACTCGATCTCGTTCTGGGTCGACCAGCGATACCAGTAGGAGCCGTGGCCGCCGCGCTGCGGCGTGAAGTAGTCCCACATCGACTTCCAGGTGTACTCCTTGTGCCAATAGGCCTGGCGCGCGCGCATCAGATCGCGGTTGGCGTCGTAGATCGTAAACGTCGGCACGAAGGTGAAGCCGATCTCCAGGAACTGCTCCAGCACCTCGTTCCACTTGGCCGAGCCGGGCTCGGCGCCCTGCCTGAACATCTGGCCCGACACCGAGAAGCGGAAATATTCGTCGGTGTAGTTGTAGTCGAGCGGGAAGTTCTGGATCACGCGATCCTCGAACAGCGCCTCCGGCAGGCCGTAATAATGCTCTGCGCTGGTGAGGCCCCAGCGCGCCGTGGTCAGGGCGTTCATGCGCGACACCGCCATCTGGGCATGGTGACAGCCGGTGCGCAGGCCGAGCGTCTTGCACTCGTCGAGCGCGGCCTCCATGATTGCCGGCGGCGCGCCGAAGAACTTGATGCCGTCGGCGCCGCGCTCCTTCACCGCACGCAGCCAGCTCCGGCCCTGCTCCGGGGTGTAGATCGTCTTGACCATGTCGTTGACGGCCGGGAAATAGGCATAGGCGAGCAGCCGCGGCGAAGCGATGGTGTTGTCAGCCGCACGCTGCTTCTGGTCGAGCATCCACGACAGGCCGTTCATCGAGCCCATCTCGCGCACCGTGGTGACGCCGTGCGCAAGCCAGAGCTTGTAGACATAGTCGACCGGTGGCACCCAGCCATTGGCGGAGTGATAGGCGACGCCGGCATGGGCGTGGCAGTCGACGAAGCCCGGCGTCACCCATTTGCCGCGGCAGTCGATCTCGTGACCGGCGGGCTCGCCGGCGTTGCCGGCATAACCGTAGCCGACGACCTTCTTGATGCTGACGATGCGGCCATCCTCGACGATGATGTCGACCGGCCCGATCGGCGGCGCGCCGGTGCCGTCGATCACAATGGCGCTGCGCAGCGCCAGCCGCTTGAACGGCCCGATGCCGCGATCGCGCGACGTGGCCTTCGGCACGATCGGCGCCGCGCCCTTGTTCCGGATGAAGGAGAGCTCATCGCCCGGCAGCATCGTGGCTTGGTCGGTCATGAAGGCGTTTCCTCATTTTCGAAGCGTAGGGTGGGCAAAGCGTAGCGTGCCCACCGTCCGTCCTTCTCTTGCAAGATGGTGGGCACGGCGCTCCGCGCCTTTGCCCACCCTACGAATGGTTTTTCCGTCATTGCGAGCGCAGCGAAGCAATCCAGGGGCGACGAAGGAAGTCTGGATTGCTTCGTCGCTGCGCTCCTCGCAATGACGCCCAACGCCCTTATCCCGTCCTGTACCGCCGCGCGAACGCCACGCTGCCGAACACAGTGAAGGCCATGGTCACCGCGAGCAGCATGAAGGCGAGCGCAGCGCCCATCGGCCAGTTGTTGCCGCGCACGAACTGGTCGTACACGGCAGGCGCCATCATCTTGAATCGCGGGCCGCCGAGAAGCACCGCCGTTGCATAGGTGTTCATGCACAACACGAACACCAGGATCGAGCCGGCGGCCACGCCGGGGCCGGACAGCGGCAGGATCACCCGCCAGAACACCCGCGCGCCCGAGGCGCCGAGATTGGCGGCGGCATATTCCAGGTCGCGGGGAATGCTTTCGATGACCGCCGAGAGCGTCAGGATCATGTAGGGCAGCACCACGGCGATGATACCGATGATCACGGCCTTGGTCGTGTACATGATCTCGAGCGGCGCGGAGATCAGGCCAAGCTTCATCAGGCTCGTATTCACGAGCCCGTCGCGGGCGAACAGCGCCATCCAGCCGGCCGAGCGCACCACGTTGCCGACCAGCAGCGGAAACAGGGTCGCGATCACGACCAGGCTCTTCCAGCGACTCTCCATGCGGCCGAGCCAATACGCCGCCGGAAAGGCGAGAATCAGCGTGAGCAAGGTACACAGCAGCGCGATGCCCAGCGTGGCCAGGATGATCTGCTGGTAGTACGGATCGGTCGCCGCCTTGATGTAGTTGTCCGGCGACAGCGCCTGCACCATCAATTGGGTCGGGCTGAACTGGTTGAGCGATATCCGGAACATCAGGATCATCGGCCCGATCAGCAGCGCCAGGACCAGCAGACAGGCGGGGACGACCAACAGCGCCATCGCGCGAGCTCCGATTGCAGATGAGCGGCGCATCAGCCGCATGCTCCTGCGGCCTGCGCCGCAGGAGCGGGAGTTCAAGGCTTACGCCTTGAACTCCTTGTTCCAGAAGTCGAGCGTGCGCTGCGAGCGCCCTGCGGCATAGGCATAGTCCGGCTTCAGCAGGCGGGCGCGCTCAGCCTCGGTCAGGCTGACCTGCTTGGCGAGGTCCTCCGGCAGCACGGCGTCGGTGACGGTCGGGACGTAGCCCATCTTGTCGGCGAAGCCGCCTTGCGCCTTGGCGTCCAGCATCGCGTCGAGATAGGCGAAGCCGCCGGCCTTGTTCTTGGCGTTCTTCGGCACCGAGGCCTGAAACACGATCGCCGGGGTGCCCTCCTTCGGCACGACGTGGGCGAGCGGGATGCCGGACTTCTTCCACATGAAGCCGCGGGCGAGCCACATCGTGGTCAGCCACACCTCCTCCGACTTCAGCGCCGCCGCCAGCGCCTCGTTGGACGGATAGATCTTCACGTCGAGCGAGCGCCATTCCATCAGCTTCTTCTCGGCCGGATCGAGATTGCTGACGCCGCCACCGCCGGCGAGCGCCGCCGCCAGCGTGTTGTTGGGATAGAGGATGTCGGCGAGACCGATGCGGCCGCGCCATTTCGGATCCCACAGATCCGCGAAGGATTGCGGCGGCGTCTTCACCTGGTTGGTGTTGTAGAGGATCACCTGCGCCGAATAGATGTGCGGGATCGCGATCTCGCTCCGGAGCTCCGGGAACACCTTGTCCAGCCGCTTCACCTGCGCCGCATCGACCTTCTCGAACACATCCGATTGCGACACGATGTAGGCGTCGTTGTCGGACAGGCAGGCGACGTCCATCGAGCCGCGCCGGCTCTGCCGCTCGGCCAGCAGCTTGGTCTTGCGCGGATCGGCATTGGCGACGTCCTGCACGATCTCAAAACCCCTGGGCGTCATGATCGGCTTGTCGATGATATCGGAGAGCAACTGGCCGTAGTCGCCGCCCCAGGTGCCGACCACGACCTGTCCGCCCTCGGCGCGCGCAGAGGGCATGCCGGACGCCAGCGCGGCGACGCCGGCACTGGCAGAGAGAAAGTGACGTCGCGAAATCATAGGAGAACCTCTTGCTGTGAATGGATGGTGTTTACGAAGCAGTCTGCGGCACGAGACGCGGGACCTTGCGGTCCCATTCCAGGGACACTGGATCGTTCGGTTTGAGTGTTGCCAGCGGCTCGCTCGCGTCGGGCGTCGGCCTGACGGCCACCAGCGTCTCGTCGCCGATCGCCACCACATATTCGCTCTGCGCGCCCATATAGGTGATCGCCAGCACGCGGCCGCGCACCTCGCCGGACTCACCGGCCACCACTGCAATGCGTTCAGGCCGCAGCGCGAAAGCATCGGCATCGCCCCGCTCGCCGCTGGCGACATCGACCGGTAGCAGCAGGCCGCCGTTGGTGCGGAACTGGCTCTCGTTCGCCCGCCGGCCCGCCACGATGTTGCAACGGCCGACGAAGTCGGCGACGAACGCATCCTTCGGCGAGTCGTACAGCTCCTGCGGCGTGCCGATCTGGCGGACACGGCCGCCCTCCATCACCACGAGGCGGTCGGCCATGGTCAGCGCCTCCTCGCGGTCATGCGTCACCATCAGAGTGGTCAGGCCGAGCCGCTGCTGCAGCGCGCGGATCTCGAGCCGCACCTCGGCGCGCAGCTTGGCGTCGAGATTCGACAAGGGCTCGTCGAGCAGGAAGATGCGCGGATTGATCACCAGCGCGCGCGCCAGCGCGACGCGCTGCTGCTGCCCGCCGGACAATTGCCGCGGCAGCCGGTCGGCGAGATGCGACAGCCGTACCAGCTTGAGCGCGTCGGCGACCTTGATCTTTCGCTCGACCGCGTTGAGGCCGCGCATCTCCAGGCCGAAGCCGACATTGTCGGCCGCGCTCATGTGCGGAAACAGCGCATAGGACTGGAACACCATGCCGGTGGCACGCTTGTAGGCCGGCAGATGCGTGACGTCCTCGCGGTCGAACAGCACGCGGCCGCTCGTGGGCGGCAGGAAGCCCGCGACCATGCGCAAGGTCGTCGTCTTGCCGCAACCGGAGGGCCCGAGCAGCGCGACCAGCTCGCCTTCGTTGACCGAGAGATCCAATCCTTCCACGCCGATGGAGGTGCCGAAGCGCTTGGTCAGCTTCTCGAGCGTGAGCTGCGCCATCACACCACCCGCGACAATTTGACGAAGCGATCGGTCACCACCATCAGCAGTCCGACCAGCGCGATCTGCACGGTGGCGACGGCGGCGAGCGTCGGATCGATGCGGAATTCGAGATAGTTCAGCATGGCAACAGGCAGCGTAATGCGGCCGGGACCGACCAGCAGCATCGACAGATCGAGATTCTCGAAACTCTGGATGAAGGAGAACATCGCCGCCGCAACGATCCCTGAGCGCATCATCGGCAGGGTGATGCGGCGGAACACCGTGAACGGGCTCGCACCAAGATTGGCGGCCGCCTCCTCGGCGGCGCGGTCGAGCCCCTGCAGGCTGGCGACGACGAGCCGCACCGTCCAGGGAATCGCGAGCAGCGTATGCGCGGCCACGAGCCCTTCCGTCGTCGCCTTGATGTCGCGGTCGAGCAGATCCTCGGCGAGCACGTAGAACATGTAGAGGCCGGAGCCGGCGACCACGCCGGGCACCGCCAGCGGCGCCAATAGGAACGAGCTCAGCGCCTGCCGGCCGCGGAACTCGCCGCGCACGATGGCCAGCGCCGCGGCGGTGCCGAGCGGCACGCCGATCGCCGTCGCGAGCAGCGCGACCTGGAAGCTCGTCACGAGACCGCGCAGGAATTCCGGCTTGCTCAGCGCGTTGGCGTACCACTTCAGCGACAGGCCAGGCGGCGGGAAGCTCACGATCTCCTGCGCGAAGAAGCTGGTCACCACGATCATGATCACGGGCGCGAAGATGATTGCGTAGGCGACGACGATCAGTGTCCGCACTGCGAATTGGCCGAGTGATGGTTGTCCCGTAAAACGGAACAGCATTGCAGACACCTCAACAAACAGATCAGCAACTTGTGCGGCGGCATCGTAGTCGGCAGCTCCGCTGCCGCCAAGCCTGCGACACGAGTTATCGCAATGCACATACGCATGGGCGGAGCGACGCAGCGACGCCACGATCCTGACGCGTGACGTGGCGCCATCTCCATCTTGGCGCTAGCGCCATGCGCACCTGCCCCGTCGCCGGCGTGACCGATTTTCGACTTTCGGAATCTTCGAGGACCGCACAGGCGGTCTTGACGCGTGCGCGCCGGTCCGTCGCGGCGGCGCAGATTTGAGCAATGCGTGCTCAATTCTTGCACCGGCACGATCCAATATTTTGTGCGCCTACGGACAAGTCATCCGCGCAGGCTCGCACCTAAGCTTGCCGTCGAGCTTGGACCGGGGCGACGGCACCAATGCACCGCCGGACCAGCGCGACACATCGTTCGAAGGAGCTGGCAACATGCAGACGAGGCTATTCACTGGAGCGCGGCGCGCGTGGCTTGCCGCGCTCTGCGCCATCATTGCGACGGGACTTCTCGCGCCGATCGACGCACAGGCGGCGACGCCCGCAGGGTGCGCGGCG
The DNA here is from genome assembly GCF_032377735.1 of Bradyrhizobium sp. SZCCHNRI3043. Classification (NCBI taxonomy): domain Bacteria; kingdom Pseudomonadati; phylum Pseudomonadota; class Alphaproteobacteria; order Hyphomicrobiales; family Nitrobacteraceae; genus Bradyrhizobium; species Bradyrhizobium sp. SZCCHNRI3043. Next base: position 580,107 of record NZ_JAUHID010000001.1, on the reverse strand, counting down.
CTCAAGGAGAAATATCCAGACTGGAAGGGTAAGACGCTCGTCAACGCCATCAATCCGCATACACCGGGCTACGAATCGATCGACCCGAAGGATCCGAGCAAATATGTCGGCTTCGACATCGACCTCGGCGAAGCCATCGGCGACTGCCTCGGCTTCAAGCTGACCTACAAGCCGGTGACGTTCGCCGCGCTGCTGACGACGCTGGCGAGCGGCCAGGCCGACATCGTCATCTCCGACATCTATGCCACCAAGGAGCGCGCCAAGGCCGCCGACTTCATCACCTACTCCAAGGTGTTCGACGGCGTGCTGGTCGCGAAGGGCAATCCGAAGGGCATCAACGGGATCAACATGACGATGTGCGGCGCGGCGGCGGCCGAGAACACCGGCTATGTCGAGGTGCCGCTGATCCAGGACCTCGCGCCGAAGTGCAAGGCCGAAGGCAAGCCGGAGCCGACGCTGCAGCTCTACGACAACAACGCCAATTGCATCCAGGCCATCCTCGCCGGTCGCGCCGACACCTATGTCAACGACGTCAACACGGTGGACCAGGCGGTGAAGGCTTATCCGGACAAGCTGGAGAAGGCGATCGCGGTGACCATCCCCTATTCGGTCGGCATCGCCGTGCCGAAGGACAAGCCGAAATTCCGCGACGCCGTGCTCGCCGCCCTGATCGAGGTGCAGAAGGAAGGCATCCATCAGGAGCTGCTGAAGAAGTGGCAGCTCGATCCCGCGAACTTCAAGGAGCCAGATATTTTGACGGCGGACTAGGACTAAGAGCACCGCGGCCGCGCTAGAATCACAGCTGCAGCCACAAAGACGGTCCACTCCCCTCCCCCTTGCGGGGAGGGGTTGGGGGTGGGGGTCCACAAGCGAGAATCTTTGCTGGGCACCCCCACCCCCAACCCTTCCCCACAAGGGGGGAGGGAGCGCACCAGTTCCCTCGGTGACACACGCGTGAGCCAACTTCGTAGGGTGGGCAAAGCGCAGCGTGCCCACCAACGCTGTTCCGAAACACCACGGTGGGCACGGCGCTTCGCGCCTTTGCCCGCCCTACGGCACTCATCAGGCTGCAATCACCGATGTCCCTCTTCCTGCACTATCTCAGCATGCCGTATCTGCTCATGGGCATCGAGCTCACGCTGCAGGTCACCGCGCTCGGCCTGATCGGCGGACTGGTCCTCGGCCTCATCCTCGCCGGCATGCAGCTCAGCCGGTTCTGGCTGCTGGCCGCGATTGCGCGCGGCTATACCGTGATCTTCCGCGGCACGCCACTGATCCTGCAGATGGTGTTCGCCTACGACGCGCTGCCGCATATCGGCATCAAGCTGCCGGCGGTGCTGGCGGCGGGCCTCGCGCTCGCCTGCAACGAGGCGCCGTTCATCGCCGAGATGCTGCGCTCCGGCGTGCTCGGCGTCGATCGCGGCCAGCTCCTGGCGGGCCAGGCGCTCGGCATGACGCCATCAGTGCTGATGCGCCGGATCATCGCGCCGCAGGCGATCCGCACGATGATCCCGGCCTTCGGCAACGAGGCGGTGAGCGCGCTGAAGAACTCCTCGCTCGCCTCCGTCATCGCCGTGCAGGAATTGACCTTGCGCTCGACGCAGCTCGCCTCCTCCACCTTCGACTTCTTCTCGATCTTCTTCGCCTCGGGTCTCATCTATCTCCTGCTGACCGGCGCGATCAGCGTCATCCAGCTCGCGCTGGAATGGCTGCTCGATCTCGACCGCACGGCCAAACAACGCAAGCTGGCGGACTACCTGCCATGGCGCCGCGTCGATCCGGCGGCAAAGCTGGACCTTGCGAAGACCGCACCTACCGTCGAGGCGGCTCCGCCGGAGCCCGCCGAACTGAAAGAAACGCCGCCCCTCGCCCTGTCGATCGAGGATCGCGCCAGGCGCGCCGCGACCATCGCCCGCAACAACGTCGCGGTCGAGGTCAAGGAGCTGCGCAAGGCCTATGACGGCAACAGAGTGCTGGACGGGCTCGATCTCACGGTGCGCATCGGCGAGGTGATCGCGCTGCTCGGCCCCTCCGGCTCCGGCAAGAGCACCTTGCTCCGCTGCATCAATCATCTGGAGAACTGGGATGCAGGCGAGATTCGCGTCGGCGGCCGCAAGCTTGGCTTCGACGAGCAGGGGCGCAGGCTGACGCCGCGCGCGGTCGCCAACGAGCGCGCCAATGTCGGCGTCGGCATGGTGTTCCAGCAGTTCAACCTGTTTGGGCATCTCACGGCGAAGGAGAACGTCGCAGGTCCCCTGCGCTGGGTGCACGGCCTCGGCCGGTTCGAGGCCGACCGCCGCGCGGCCGAGTTGCTCGACCGCGTCGGCCTGTCGCATCGCGCCGATGCGCTGCCGCGGCATCTCTCCGGCGGCCAGCAGCAGCGCGTCGCCATCGCCCGCGCGCTGGCGCCGAACCCGAGCGTGCTGCTGTTGGACGAGCCGACCTCCGCGCTCGATCCCGAGTTGGTCAACGAGGTGCTGGAGGTGATCAGCCGCCTCGCCGTCGACGACGGTCTGACCATGATCATCTCGACGCATCAGGTCCGCTTCGCCGACGAGGTCGCCGACCGGGTCGCCTTCCTCAATGGTGGCGTCATCCTCGAAGACGGACCGGCCCATGAGGTGCTGACCAACCCGCGCCACCCGCTGACCGCGCGCTTCCTCTCGGTGATGGAGGCAGAGCGGCCGAAGGATGCGGTCGCATGAGTTCATCCTTCACGTCAACATCAACGATCTCGCGTCCGATCTTTCATGAGGCCCTTGCATGAAGCACCATCTGCTGCCGGTGTCCCCCAAGACCATCCATTGGGGGTATTTTTCCAAGGTGGTGACACCGGCTCTCACCTTGCGCTCCGGCGACCGCGCCACGATCGAGACGCTGACGCATCACGCCAATGACGACTATGAGCGCATGATCAAGGACGATCCCGGCGCCGAGAGCGTGTTCAAGTGGACCAGAGAGCACAAGGCGGTGGCGCGGCGCGGCTCGGGGCCGACCGAAGGGCCGTTCATCCGCGGCTCCGGCGAGGGCGTCGGCGTGCATCTGCTGACCGGCCCGGTTGCGATCGAGGGGGCCGAGCCAGGCGACGTTCTGGAGGTGCGCATCCTCGACATCAAGCCGCGGCCGAGCCGGTGCGGCTGCCATGCCGGCAAGTGCTTCGGCTCCAACGCCGCCGCCAATTGGGGCTTCCACTATCACGACCTGATCGAGGAACCGAAGCCGCGCGAGGTCATCACCATCTTCGAGCTCGACACATCGGGCGAGCCGTTCGCCAAGGCGGTCTACAACTACGTCTGGACGCCGCAGACCGATCCCGACGGCATCGTGCATCCGACCATCGACTATCCCGGCGTGCCGGTCGACCACAGCACGATCAGGAAGCGCGAGAACATTTTGCCGAACATCAAGGTGCCGGCGCGGCTGCATTTCGGCACCATGGGGCTGGCGCCGTCGGAGGCCGACTACGTCTCCTCGATTCCGCCGAGCTACACCGGCGGTAACATCGACGACTGGCGCATCGGCAAGGGCGCGCGGATGTATTATCCGGTCGCCGTGCCCGGCGCGTATTTCTCGGTCGGCGATCCCCATGCCGCGCAAGGCGATAGCGAGCTCGGCGGCACCGCGATCGAGACCTCGCTGACCGGCGACTTCGAGTTCATCCTCCACAAGAAGAGCGACCTTGGCGGCACCCAGCTCGAAGGCCTCACGCATCCGCTGCTGGAGACCGACCAGGCGTGGTCGGTGTACGGCTTCACCTATCCGAACTATCTCGCCGAGCTCGGCGCCAACGCGCAGACCGAGATCGCCAGCCACTCCAGCCTCGACCGCGCGATGCGCGACGCCTTCCGCAAGCTCCGCCGCTTCTTGATGACGGTGCATCATCTCAGCGAGGACGAGGCGATCTCGCTGATGTCGGTCGGTGCCGACTTTGGCGTTACCCAGGTGGTGGATGCCAATTGGGGCGTCCACGGCACGATCCGGAAGAACGTGTTCCGGTGTGATTGATTCGACGTTGGTCATAAAAGCCGTCGCGCAGTGCGCACCCTCCCCCCTTGCGGGGGAAGGTTGGGGTGGGGGGTGCCCCGGGCGACACTGCCGATGTGGACCCCCACCCCCAACCCCTCCCCGCAAGGGGGAGGGGAGCGCACTCAGCGCGCGGCGACAGCGTTGGCTTCAATGAAACCGGGACGAAAGCACTGGCCAGCGCCGACATGCCGCTACAGAGACGACAGACCATGAAACTCATCTGGCACGGGGGTTGCTTCGAATTCCCGGACCCGGGTCGTGCCATGAGTTTTCGTCCGTTCACCAGTGAATCCTACGCGCGGGACGAGCGTCCTGAGGCGTGGCGTGATGTCCTGAACGCGGTCGGGTTGCAGCCGGCTGCCAAGGCGCCGTTCTATGACGGCCATGCGACCGCCTCGCATCGCAGCGCGCCGGGCATCGCGCTGTCGCGGCTGGCGGCGGGCTCGCAGGTCATCACCGCGGTTCCGCAAACCCATGAGGACCTGCCGATTGCGTTGCTCGCGATCGACGACGGCGCCGTGCTCCGCAGCGGCGACAGCCATCGCATCGTCCCCGCGGGACATCTGATGCTATTGCCGCGCATCGGCGACTGGAACATCGCGTTCCAGCGCGATCTGCGCGCCATCGGGCTATCGGTGACATCAGACGCCCTGCATGGCCGCATCAGCGGCAAGCTGAAATTGGCCGCCCCACAGGTGATCGCGCCAAGCGGCCTTGCCGACGTAATCTGCCGCACCATCGAGGCCACCGCGCGGGCGCTCGAAACGCTCAGCGACGCCGAATGGAGCACGGTCGCGCAGAGCCTGGTCGATCTGCTGCTGACGCTCGCGCATCAGCAGGCGGTGCCAGCAACGGAGGCCGGCAGCAGCGCGACGCAGGCCGCGATCTTGCACCGGATCTGCCAGACCATCGAGCGGCGGCTCGACGATGCCGAGCTGACGCCGGCGCGGGTGGCGCAGGCCGAAGGCATCTCAGAGCGCTATCTGCAAAGACTATTCGAAGGTGCCGGCGACAATTTCAGTCACTACGTGAGGGAACGGCGGCTGCAGAGGGCCTGGACCGACCTGTCCAATCCAGCCGAAGCCAACCACTCGATCTCCGAGATCGCCTATCGCTACGGCTTCGCCGATTCGGCGCATTTCAGCCGCAGCTTCCGCACCCGCTTCGGCCTGTCGCCGCGCGAGTTCCGGCAGCAGAAGGCCGAGCAGGCGATCACGTCGGCGACCCCGCGCGGTCAGCGCGGCTGGCCGCAGGATGCGCTGGCACAGCAGCGCGTCTGCGAGAGGCCGGCGGCGGCCAGGAGCGATATCGCCCTGCCCGCGCCGGCCAACGACCAGGACGCGCGGCGGCATCACCATCATCTGGCGGTGTCGGCCGAGCGCGTGCATTGGGGCTATTTCAGCCGCTCGCTGCCGCCGCAGATCGAAATCGCATCCGGCGACACGATCACGGTGGAGACGCTGACCCAGCATGCCTCCGATGATCCGGAGCTGATGATCTCAGGCGATGCCGCTGCGCTCAGCGTGTTCGGCTGGACCAAGGCGAAGAAGAACGTCGACCGCCGTGGCGCCGGCCCGATGGACGCCAGCGTGTTCGGCCGCGGCGCCGGCGAAGGCTTTGGCGTCCACATCTGCACCGGCCCGGTCGCGATCAAGGACGCGCAGCCCGGCGATGTACTCGAAGTACGGATCCTCGACATCGTGCCGCGGCGAAGCCGCAGCCGCGGGTATGAAGGCCGCGTGTTCGGCTCCAGCGTGGCGGCATGGTGGGGCTATCACTACAATGAGCTGATCGCTCCGCCCGCGCCGCGCGAAGCCGTCACGATCTACGAGATCTTTGCCGACGATTCCGAGCCGCATGCGCGCGCGCTCTATTCCTATCGTTGGGAGCCGCAGACCGATCCGGCCGGCGTGGTGCACGCGACCTACGACTATCCCGGCGTGCCGGTGGCGCCCGGCAGCATCAAGCGCCGCCACGGCGTGCTCGACAACATCCGCATTCCGCTGCGGCCGCATTTCGGCGTGATCGCGGTGGCGCCACGCGAGGCCGACTTCGTCGATTCGATTCCGCCGTCCTATTTCGGCGGCAATCTCGACAATTGGCGGCTCGGCAAGGGCGCGACCGTGTATCTCCCCGTCTCCGTTCCCGGCGCGCTGCTGTCGGTCGGCGATCCCCACGCTACCCAGGGCGACGGCGAGCTCGGCGGCACCGCGATCGAATGCTCGATGACCGGCACCTTCCAGGTCATCCTCCACAAGAAGTCGCAGCTCGCCGGACAACCTTTTGCCGATCTCACCTACCCCCTGATCGAAACCGAGACCGACTGGGTGCTGACCGGCTTCAGCCACCCGAACTATCTCGCCGAGTTCGGCGCGCAGGGCCAGAGCGAGGTCTACGCGACCTCCTCGCTCGACCTCGCGATGAAGGATGCCTTCCGCAAGATGCGCCGCTTCCTGATGCACATCAAAGGCCTGAGAGAGGACGAGGCGGTCGCGCTGATGTCGGCGGCGGTGGATTTCGGCATCACCCAGGTCGTCGACGGCAATTGGGGCGTGCACGCGATCCTCAGCAAGCGGCTGTTCGAGGATGCGGGCTGAGTTCATGCTAAGTCGTAGGGTGGGCAAAGGCGCGCCCGCGAACCTGCGACATCGATCATGATGTACGTCGCGCCGTGCCCACCGCGGCGCATCCGCTGATGATAATGGGCACGCGTCGCCTGCGGCGCCGTTTTGCCCACCCTACACATTCACTCGCAGAGGAATCCGACCATGCAGTTCCACATGATCTCCGGCGCGACGAAACCCGTGGCGCCGTTCAGTCACGCGGTCGAGACCGACGGCTTCGTGTTCGTCACCGGTCAGATGCCGGATTCACCGGAGGCACCGGGCGTGCTGCCCGACGGCATCGTGGATCAGACGAAGGCGGTGATGCAGAACTTGAAGTACATCCTCCAAGGTCTCAACCTTGGTCTCGAACATATTGTGATGTCTCGGATTTACCTGACCGAGTTCAAGCGCGATTACACGGCAATGAATGAAACCTACCGTTCATTCTTCCCGCCGGACCGGCTGCCGGCCCGCACCTGCATCGGCGTCACCGGTCTCGCCTATGACGCGCTGATCGAGATCGATCTGGTCTGCCGAAGACCATAATACCCATTGGTAAACATCTCCTCAACGCAGGCAACCGTCATTCGATCCGGGCTGGGGAGCGTCCCGCTGTTGCCGATTGTGTGCCGAGGCTTGGCGGTGTCAATTCGCCGGACAATCAGGCGGGATCGGGGGAGTGCCATGCCGTACCAGTTTTCCAATCGTCAGCAGATCCGCAAGCCGGCGGTGACCAGCAAGGGAGGCATCGTCGCGGCACAGTCACGGCGCGCCGCCGAGGTCGGTGCCGAGGTGCTGGCCGCGGGCGGCGACTGCGTCGATGCCGTGGTGGCGACCGGCTTTGCGCTCGGCGTGCTCGAGCCGTGGATGAGCGGCCTCGGCGGCGGCGGCGCCATGCTGCTGTACCGCGCCAGGGACAACCACGTCGAGGTGATCGACTACGGCATGCGCGCCCCTGACAGCCTTGACGTCGCGGACTATCCGCTGGCCAACGACGGCAGCGTCGCAGCCGACATCTTCCCCTGGCCCCGCGTCAAGGACGACCGCAATCTGCACGGCCCCGGCGCGATCGCAGTGCCCGGCGTCGTCGCGGGCATGGAGGCGGCGCATCGCCGCTACGCGCGGCTGCCGTGGCAGGATCTCGTCACGCCGAGCGTGAAGCTCGCCGCCGAGGGCCTGCTGGTGGACTGGTGGACCACCGTGATGATCTCGAGCTGCGCCGCCGACCTGCGCCGCTATCCCGGCAGCGCCGCGGCCTATCTGAAGGATGGTTTGCCGCCGAATCCGCAATGGGGCGCCAAGGCGGTGACGCGGCTGCCGCAGGAGCAGTTGAAGGCGACGCTGGCACATCTTGCCAGCGCCGGCGCGCGCGACTTCTACCGGGGCGACATTGCGCGCTCGCTCAGCCGCGACATCCAGGCCGCCGGTGGCGCGCTTTCGGTGGATGACCTCGCCGCGTTCGAGGCACATCACCGCGAGCCGCTGCGCATTCCCTATCGCGGCGGCACGGTGTTCGCGACGCCGGAGCTGACGGCCGGCCCGACGCTCGCACACGCCTTGCGGCTGATGCAGGCGAGCGTGAAGGCATCAGGAAAGACACCTGATGCGAGCGCCTTCATCGCCTATGCCGAAGCGATGCAGTCGGCCTATCGCGAACGGCTCAACGACATGGGCGATGCGCCCGGCAAGCGCGCGCTCGGCGCCGAATATCTGGCACCGGCCTGCACCACGCACTACTCGGTGGTGGACCACGACGGCAACATGGCCGCGGTGACGCAGACCCTGCTGTCCGGCTTCGGCTCGAAATTCCAAGCGCCGCAGAGCGGCATCATGATGAACAACGGCATCATGTGGTTCGACCCGACGCCCGGCACGACGAACTCGCTGGCGCCGGGCAAGCGCTGCCTCACCAACTACACGCCGGTGGTGGCGCAGGCCGCCGACGGCCGCCGCCTCGCGCTGGGCGCCTCCGGCGGCCGGCGCATCCTGCCCGCCGTGGCGCAGATGCTCTCCTTCGTAATGGACTTCGGCATGGATCTCGACACGGCGATCCACCAGCCTCGCATCGACGCCAGCGAGGGTGACGTGGTCGGCGCGGATACGCGCCTGCCGGAGGAGGTGATGGACGCCCTCACGGCGAAGTTCGAAACCGTCCCAGCGTCCGTGCAGACCATGCCGATGAAGTTCGCCTGCCCCAGCGTCGTGATGCGCGAGGGCGACGTGAACAGCGGCGCCACGGAGATCTTCCATGCGTGGGGAGATGCGGTGGCGGAGAGCTGACGCGATCGTCGCCGGATTCGAGATATCGCCACGATGACGATGAGCTCCCCTCCCCCTTGCGGGGAGGGGTCGGGGGTGGGGGTCCACGAGTCACGCTCGATGTGAGGAGCGCTGAAGCTCCGCGGCTCCGCGGAGACCATCACCATCGTTGACGCAGGACGCGCTTCCGGCACGTCGCAAGCGGATATCCTGATCCGCGCTTCAAATGGACTCGCATCCTGGGAAATATCGACAGCGCACGTAGTCAAGTTCAGCGCCCTGACCGACCGGGTTGATCCCTGACATTTTGGACCGGGCTGATCCCTGACACTATTCGATCACTGCTGTGTTGTCTCCGCCGTTTCCTGCGCGACGCGGAGCCGCGCACGCGGCGGAGCAAAGCGCAGGAAACGGCGGTCGCGGTCGATCAGCCCGAGGTCTCGGCCCCAGAAGCGGACGATGTGGCCGCCGGTATCGTGCTTGGCGAGGCCGATGAGTTCGCCGGCGAGCGCTTCGCCAACGAAGACGTGCTCGCCTTGCCATTTGATGTCCCCGGTGGGACGCACGCGGCGGACCTCGTGATCGGCGTCGTACCAGGGATCATCGAGACGGTCTGGCATGAAGCGCACCGGCCTGCGCCAGAGCTTGACGGGGGCCACCTGGTCGAGCGCCTCGTGCGGCCGCTCCTCGTTGAAGTGGCGGCGAAAGGCGTCGAAGCGTCGCTGCTGCTCGGCGGCCGTGTCTGCCGGTGGCTTCGACGTCTCGGCCTTCAGCGTGCGGTGCATGCGCTCGTGCCGGCCGTTGTCCTGCGGGCTCGCTGGTGGGATGTAGCGTGGCTCGATGCCGAGCTTGAGCCACCACACCGAGAGCGCCGAAAGGCCGCCAGCTCCCGTCGATCCGAACGGTACTCCATTGTCGGAGCGGATCGCGTCGGGAAGGCCGATATCCTTGAAAACGCGCTCCAGAGCGCCCTTCACGCCAGCCCAGGTCGGATCGACAATGCGCACCTCGATGAGATAGCGGCTCGCCGCATCGGTGATGGTGAGCGGATCGCAGCGCGTGCCATCGCCAGTGCGGAACCAGCCTTTGAAGTCGATCGCCCACTCGTCATTGGGGCCCTCCGCCGGCGTGATCAGCTCGCCTTGCGCGATCGCCCGACGTCGGCGTGGCCGCGCTTCGACCAGGCCTTCACGCTTCAGGAGGTCGCCGATCGTCGAGGCCGCCGGCCAGTCGACCTCCGTTCGCTCGCGCGCGAGCCAGGCCTTGATCTTCTTGGGGCCAAAATGCGGAAACCGTCGTCGTGTTGCGATGATGCGCCGTGCCAGCCGGTCCGCTGTGGCGTGCGGGCAGTTCTGCACGGCGTGGCTCTTCTCCTCGAACCACTGCGGATCCCCGCTCGCGCGGCGGCGCTCCCAAACGTAGAACGTCTCCCGGCTGATGCCGTGCCGCGCGCACAGCTCCGTCACCGAAAAAGCTCCCGTGTCGTACTCCCGAAACAACCCGATACGCTGCTCCACAGGACTGCTCTCCCTGAAAGGCATCGACCGATCCTCCTTCGAATCGGACGAAGCTTGCCTGTCAGGAATCAACCCGGTCTGAATTGTCAGGACTCAGCCCGGTTCATACCCCCGAGGACCCCCACCCCCACCCCCTCCCCGCAAGGGAGAGGGGAGATGAGGTCGCTGCGCCGTCACCGCAGAACGCATGCACGGAGCACGGGGCGAGCGCTGCAATCGACGCTACTTGAGACTACCCCACCAGCGCCTGCACCAGCCCACTCTCCGGATCCGCCAGCTCGTCGATCACGTCGAAATGGTGCCGGTCCGGCGCCTCGACATAGGCAGTGGAGGCCCCGAGCCCGGTCCAGATGTTGGCGAGCAGCTGGGCCTGGCGGCGGAATTCGTTGCGCTCCGCGCCGCCGACCCAGGCGGTGACACGCGCAGCATCGACCGGCACCAGCAGCGCCGGGCTCTCGCGCGGCGCGGTGGCGTCATCGATATGAAGCGTGTCGTTCATCGCGGTCCGCTGCAGCGGGCGCAGATCGTGCAGGCCGGAGAGCGAAACAACGTTGCTGATCCGTGCCTGCCGCTCCGGCGGCAGCGGCGCGCCGCGGCAAATCATGCGGCTGACGAGATGGCCGCCGGCGGAATGCCCGGTCAGCGCCACCGGCCCCGCGACCTCGTCCATCGCCCGCGCGATCGCCTGCGCCACGTCGGCCGAAATATCGGCGATGCCGACCTCGGGACAGAGCCGGTAGGACGGCATCGCCACGGCATGGCCGCGCGCGATGGAGCCTTGCGCGAGATGCGACCAGAAGCTCTTGTCGAGCCGCATCCAGTAGCCGCCATGCACGAACACGACGAGGCCCTTCGGCTTGCCCTCGGGCAGGAACAGATCGAGGCGCTGCCGGTCATGCGCGCCATAGGCGATGTCGAGCCTGGCGCGGCCTTGCCCCGCCATTTCGGTACGATACGCCTCCGCCGGCGCGACCCACAGGCCGGGCCAGCGCTCGCCACCGGCGATGTTAGGGCCGTTGGCGTAGGCATTGTCCCAGTCCTTGACGGCATAGAGCATGAGTATCTCCTGATCGAATGATGAGCGCGAGGCTCACAGCCCGGTGCGCAGCTGCCAGAGCTCGGGGAACAGCACGATCTCCAGCATCTTGCGCAGATAATTGACGCCGCTGGTGCCGCCGGTGCCGGTCTTGAAGCCGATGATGCGCTCCACCGTGGTGACGTGGTTGAAGCGCCAGCGGCGGAAATAATCCTCGAAATCGACCAGCTTCTCGGCGAGCTCATACAATTCCCAATGCCGCTGCGGATCGCGATAGACGCTGGTCCAGGCGGCCGCCACCTCCGCGCTCTCGCTGCGCGTGCCGCGCCAGTCGCTGCGCTGCCCGTCGGCGCCGATGAAGAAGCCGCGCCGCGCTAACAGCCGCAGCGCTTCGTCGTAGAGGCTCGGCTTCGCCAGGATCGCTTCCAGCTCGGCGGTCAGCTCGGGGTGATGCGCATGCGGACGCAGCATCGCGAGATTGCGGTTGCCGAGCAGGAATTCGATCGAACGATACTGGAACGACTGGAAGCCCGAGGACTCGCCGAGCTTGTCGCGGAACAGCGTGTATTCGCTCGGGGTCATCGTGCGCAGCACGTCCCACGCACCGTTGAGCTGCTCGAAGATGCGCGACACCCGCGTCAGCATCTTGAACGCCGGCTGCACGTCGTCTTTGGCGATCGCGGCCATTGCCGCCTTGATCTCGTGGATGGCGAGCTTCATCCATAGCTCGGAGGTCTGGTGCTGGATGATGAACAAGAGCTCGTCATGGGCCGAGGACAGCGGCGCCTGGGCGTCGAGCAGGCGATCCAGCATCAGATAGTCGCCATAGGACATCCGTCCCTTGAAATTCATCCGCGCACCTTCGGTGGCGGGATCGTAGGGACCGTTGCTCACGTCACGAGCTCCTTCTGGCGATATTCGGGTCTGTCCCACAGTTTGTTGTCAAGGACCTCCGCGAGGAGGTCGACCGCGCCGCGCACCTCGGCCTCGCTGAGATAGAGCGGCGTGAAGCCGAAGCGCAGGGCATCCGGCGCGCGGAAGTCGCCGATCACGCCGCGCGCGATCAGCGCCCGCATGATCGCATAGCCGTCGGGATGCCGGAACGACACCTGGCTGCCGCGCCGCGAAGGATCACGCGGCGACGCCAAGGTCAGCGACGGACAGCGTTTCTCGACCTCGGCGATGAACAATTCCGACAGCGCGATCGAGGCCGCGCGCACGTCCTGCATCGACACGCCGTCCCAGGCATCGAGCGCGGCATCGAGCGCGGCGAGCGCAATGATCGGCGGCGTGCCGATGCGCATGCGTTCGATGCCGCCGCCGGGGCGGTAGTCGAGATCGAAGGCGAACGGCGCCTCGTGCCCCATCCAGCCGGACAACGCCGGCGGCGCGATGTCTGCGTAACGCGGCGCGACATAGATGAAGGCCGGCGCGCCGGGCCCGCCATTGAGATATTTGTAGGTGCAGCCGACCGCGAAGTCGGCGCCCGCGCCGGCGAGATCGACCGGCACGGCGCCGGCGGAATGCGCGAGGTCCCACACCGCGAGCGCACCGGCGTCATGCGCCTTTGTCGTCAGCGCCGTCATGTCGTGCATGCGGCCGGTGCGATAATCCACCTCGGTCAGCATCAGCACGGCGACGCTGTCGTCGATCGCGTCCTCGACCTGCTCGGGCGCGACCACCTTGAGCGTCGCGCGGTCGCCGAGCATGCGGACCAGGCCCTGCGCCATATAGAGATCGGACGGGAAGTTGCCGCTGTCGGACAGGATCACGCGGCGGCCCGGATTGAGCGACAGCGCCGCGGCGAGCGCCTGATACACCTTGATCGAGAGCGTATCGCCCATCACGACCGTGCCGGGCGCGGCCCCGATCAGCCGGGCGATGCGGTCGCCGACGCGGCGCGGCTGCACCATCCATCCCGCACTATTCCAGCCGCGGATGAGCTCCCGTCCCCACTCCGCCTCGATCATGCTGTTGACGCGCGCCGGCACCGCTGACGGCAGCGCGCCGAGCGAGTTGCCGTCGAGATAGATGACGCCTTCAGGGATCGTGAAGAGCGATCGGGTCCTGGAAAAATCGGTCATGCTGCCCCTGTGTGGTTCGCCGCCCTGCATGCATGATTCGCGCCGGGTCGGACCAGATCAAGCCGGTCCCATCGCGACCGGCACCGCGTCGGCCGCATGGCTCGCGAAGACGTGACGATGTCGACACAATCCAGCCGGTCGATCGCCGCCGGTCGGCGACATTGACGCGCCACGGCAGGCTTGTCACGGGCGGCGCGTGGCGCATGATAGATCGATCCGAACCGCCGATGGAGGACACGACATGCGCATTCTGGTGCCGCTCGTCCTGCTGCTGGCGCTGCTGGTCCGCCCCGTCGCCGCGGCCGACGCCAGCGCGGCGCAGAGCGTGATTCGCACCCAAGAGCAGGCCCTGGCGCGCGACGACGGCGCGACCGCCTATGCCCAGGCCGCGCCGGAGATCCAGGCGCTGTTTCCGAGCGTCGAGATCTTCATGAGCATGGTCAAAAGCGGCTATCCGCCGGTCTATCGCCATCGCAGCTTCGAATTCGGCGCCGCGCAGGTCGAGGACGGCAGCATCGCGCAGCGCGTCCACATCGTCGATGCCGAAGGCGAGGCGTGGGAGGCGCTCTACACGCTGCAGACCCAGCCCGACGGCAGCCTCAAGATCACCGGCTGCTCGCTGTTGAAGACGGGCCAGTCGGTCTAGCGCGGTGCGGCTACGTCACGCCGAACCGCTTCTTGAACTGCTCGACATTGATGAGGCCGCGGCCGTGGCGGCCGTCGCCGATCTTCACCTCGCCATGATAGGCCTCGACCGAGAAGCGGATGGCGCGGCGCTCGACCTCGATCACCTCGGCGACCGTGCGAATGGTGGCGCCGACCGGCGACGCCGCGAGATGGCGGACGTTGACCTCGGTGCCGACCGTGACCCAGCCCGGCGGCAGCGCCGGGTTGATGGCATCGCCCGACGTCATCTCCATCTCCAGGATCATCATCGGCGTCGCATAGACCATGGGCATGTGCGGCACGAAATGCCCGACGGTGCGCTCCGGCGGCACGACGAGCAAACGCTCGGCGCGCATGCCCGGCTTGATGAACTCACGTGCGTCCATGGCTGCTCCGAACTGTGCTGTCGTCCCGGACAAGCGCGCGGCACGCGCGCGCCGATCCGGGATCCATACGCCGTGGCGGTCGTGATGGGCAAAGGGCCAATGACCAGCGTGCCTCGAACCGCTCCCTGGGGGTATGGGTCCCGGCGTTCGCCGGGACGACGGCGGTGATCGTCGAGACAGATGTCATAGCCTCGCTTTCGCCAGGACGACGGCCAACTACTTCTTCTGCTCGGCCAGGCGTTCGACGAAGGTCTTGCCGCCCTTCATCTTGTGCGTCAGCGGCGCCTCGTTGATCTGGATCACCACCGCTTCCGGATCGACGCCAAGATGCGTCACCAGGGCCTTGGTGATGTCGCGCATCATGTTGGCCTTCTGCTCGTCGGTGCGGCCGGCGGCCATGCTCACGGTGATCTCTGGCATTCGTTGCTCCCTGTTAGTTATCTCAGCCGCGTCATTGCCGGGCTTGCCCCGGCAATCCATCTCTTGAAATCTGCGGCCATCGTTTGAAGGATGGATACGCGGGTCAAGCCCGCGTATGACGAATCCCTACGCCCAGCTCACGTCATGACGCGCGAGCACCTCGCGCACGCCGGCGACCAGTTCGTCCTCCTTGCAGGAGAACTGCGCCGGACGGCTCTCGCGCCATTCCTGGTTGGAGGCGATCGCGGCAGCAGCTTTCGCGCCCTCGATCAGGTCCTTGATCTGCACCTCGCCGCGCGCCTTCTCGTCACTGCCCTGGATGATGACGCAGGGCGCGTTGCGGCGGTCGGCATATTTGAGCTGGTTGCCCATGTTCTTCGGGTTGCCGAGATAGAGCTCGGCGCGGATGCCGTGATTGCGCAAGGTCGACACCATCTTCTGATAGTCGGCGACGCGGTCGCGATCGAACACGGTGACGACCACGGGGCCGAAGGCGGGGCGCGTATCGAGCTTGCCGAGCAAGGTCAGCGCCGCCTGCAGGCGCGACACGCCGATCGAGAATCCGGTCGCCGGCACCGGCTCGCCGCGGAAGCGCGAGACGAGACCGTCATAGCGCCCGCCGCCGCCGACCGAGCCGAACACCACCGGCTGGCCCTTCTCGTTGGGAATCTCGGCGAGCAACTGCGCCTCGAACACCGGCCCCGTGTAGTATTCGAGCCCGCGCACTACCGACGGATCGACCGTGATCTGGCTCTGATAGCCGGCCGCATCAACCAGGCGCGCAATCTCGACGAGCTCGTTCAAGCCATCGATCGCCAATTTCCAGTCGGCAAAGGTCTCGCGCAGCATGTCGGCGATACGGCGAGCGATGTCATACTCGCTCTCTTTCCGGTCGGGATCCCCGGCCAGCCGCCGCTCGACATCCTTGTCGCCGGCATAGGCGAGCAGCGGCGGCGCGACCAGCGCACGCGCATTGACGAAGGTCTCGATCTTCTTGATCTGCGCCTCGTCGAGACCAGCACCCTTGGTGAAATCACCGCTGTCGTCCTTGCGGCCCGGTCCAAGCAGCTCACGGACGCCGCGCTCGCCGAGCCGGTCGAGCTTGTCGATGGCGCGCAGCACCGTCAGGCGGCGGCCGAAATTCTCGTCACCGCCGAGGCCGATCGACTCCATCACGCCGTCGAGCACCTTGCGATTGTTGACCTTGATCGCGTAGTCCCCGCGCGCAATGCCCAGCGCCTCCATCGTATCCGCCGCCATCATGCACATCTCGGCGTCCGCCGCGGGCGATGCGGAGCCGACGGTGTCGGCGTCGAACTGCATGAACTGGCGGAAGCGGCCCGGGCCGGGCTTCTCGTTGCGGAAGACGTAGCCCGAGCGGTAGCTGCGATAGGGCAGCACCAGGCCATCGGTGCCGTAGCGTTCACCGACGTAGCGCGCCAGCGGCGCGGTCAGATCATAGCGCAGCGAGATCCACTGCTCGTCATCGTCCTGGAACGAGAACACGCCCTCGTTCGGACGGTCCTGGTCGGGCAGGAACTTGCCGAGCGCATCGGTGTATTCGAACGCCGGCGTCTCCACCGGCTCGAAGCCGTAACGCTCGTAGACGGCGCGGATCTTCTCGACCATCTCGCGCGTCGCCGCGATCGCGGCCGGGCCGCGATCCTCGAGCCCGCGCGGCAGCCGCGCCTTCAGCTTCTGGGGTTTCTTCGGTTTGTCGGACATGGGGACCGGAACGTAGGGTGGGCCAAGCGCAGCGGGCCCACCGTGGCTGATAAACGCCGAAGTGGTGGGCACGGTCCGCTACGCGGTCCTTTGCCCACCCTACGGGATGGAATGCGTTGCTTGGTTGGTAGCAGCCGGGGCGCGGTGCGGCAACCCGCGGGCCGGTCAGGTGCTGGCGCATGGCACTGGCTCAGCATTCTCAGTGAGAGCCACGCTTCCGCCACGCATGCGGTGCGCCCCCTCCCCCGCGTGCGGGGGAGGGTTGGGGTGGGGGCGTCCCAACGGTGGTCTTTACGGGGCTTCCCCCTCCCCAGCCCTCCCCCGCAAGCGGGGGAGGGAGCAAACCGTCATCGCTGCTAGACTGTGCCCAGAACCTGCAAGCGCTAGGGAGGCATGCCCCTACTTCACGTCCCGAATCCACTGATGCGGATCCGGGCTGCGGCCGTACTGGATGTCGACGAGCTGCTTGCGCAGGCCCATGGCGACTGGGCCGGCCTCGCCGCCGTTGATCAAGACGTCGCCGCTCGCCGAGCACACCTTGCCGATCGGCGAGATGACGGCAGCGGTGCCGCAGGCGAACGCCTCCTTCAGACGACCGCTCTTGGCGTCCGTCCGCCACTGGTCGATCGAATACGCCTCCTCGCGCACCTCGCGGCCGGCATCGCGCGCCAGCTTGATGATGGAATCGCGGGTGATGCCGGGCAGGATGGTGCCGAGCGGCGGCGTCGACAGCGAGCCGTCGTCGAACACGAAGAACACGTTCATGCCGCCGAGCTCCTCGACATAGCGGCGCTCGATCGCATCAAGGAACACGACCTGGTCGCAGCCATGCTGGATCGCCTCGGCCTGCGCCTTGAGGCTCGCGGCATAATTGCCGCCGCATTTGACGCCGCCGGTGCCGCCGACCGCAGCCCGCGTGTAGTTCTCCGAGACCCAGATCGAGACCGGCGCCGGCCCGCCCTTGAAATAGGAGCCGACCGGCGAGGCGATGACCGCGAAGATGTATTCCGCCGAAGGCTTCACCCCTAGGAACACCTCGTTGGCGATCATGAACGGGCGCAGATAGAGGCTGCCCTCGCCGCCCGGGATCCAGGCGCGATCGATGCGGACGAGCTGCTCGACCGCCTCGATGAAGACCTCCGGCGGCAGTTGCGCCATCGCCATGCGCTCGGCCGAATTCCCGAAGCGCTTGGCATTGGCGTCGGGGCGGAACAGGTTCACGCCGCCATCGTCGCGCTTGTAGGCCTTCAGGCCCTCGAAGATCTCCTGCGCGTAATGCAGGACGGCCGCGGCCGGATCGAGCGGGAAGTTGGCGCGGGATTCGACCCGCGCGCTGTGCCAGCCCTTGTCCTGGCTGTACTGGACCACGGCCATGTGATCGGTGAACACCCGGCCGAAGCCCGGGTTGGCGAGCTTGGCAGCACGCTCCTGGTCGGAGGTCGGGTTCGTCGTCGGCTTGATGTCGAATGTCAAAGTCATGTCCTTGCTTCCCCCGCTTGATCGCCATTCGCGAGTTCTGGCGCCGACCCGCCCGATCGGGCCAGTCGGCTTTTTGAATTTCGGACCTGCCGCGACCGGCTTTTGAGCCGGTCACCGGGCAAGCATGCCACCACAGGACATGCTTTTGCGCCCGGCGGAAGTCCAGTATGGTTTGCCGAAATGCCGCTCGACATCACACGGTTGTTCGATACGTCGCCCAGGGATGCCCGTCGGGGTTGCCTACGGCCCGTTCAGACACGCCTGGAGACCCATCGCCCGCCGATGAAACGATCTAAAATTTCGTAGCGGACGATTGTTTTGTAACATTGAACCGCAGAAACGTCAATATGGCTGACATAAATTTCTCGTCTCCGACGTTGAGCCCCGAGCTGCGCGCGGCTGAGCCCTCCGCGGCCGCCGGCGGCGAGCCGCTGCGCTGGGACATCATCGAGCTCTTGTTCTTCGCCTACCGCGACTTCGTCGGCGATGCCGACCATGAGCTGGAGGCGTTCGGCTTCGGCCGCGCGCATCACCGCGTGATGCATTTCGTCACACGCTATCCCGGCCTGAAGGTCGCCGACCTGCTCGACGTGCTGCGCATCACCAAGCAGTCGCTCGGACGCGTGCTCAAGCAGCTGCTCGACGAAGGCTACATCGTGCAGAAGACCGGCAACAACGATCGGCGCCAGCGCCTTCTTTTCGCCACGCCGAAGGGCGAGGCGCTGGTCGCCAAGCTGGCCGGGCTGCAGACGCGGCGCATCGATCGCGCGCTGGAGCAGATCGGACCGGCCGGCGCCGAGAAGGTCCGGCAGTTCCTGCGCGCGATGATCGATCGCGACGATCCGGACAAGGTGCTGGAAGCCATCTTCAAGACGCCTGTCGCCGCTGCCAAGGAGTGACCGTGACGATCGCCGCCATCGCCCCGCATCCGCCGCAAACGCCCGCCGACGACGCGCCGCATCTCCTGCTCGTCGACGACGACCGCCGCATCCGCGACCTGCTATCGCGCTTCCTGCGCGGCGAAGGCTATCGCGTCACCACCGCGGCGAGCGCGAGCGATGCCCGCGCCAAGCTGACGGGACTGCATTTCGATCTCCTGATCCTCGACGTGATGATGCCCGGCGAAAGCGGCTTCGACCTCGCCCGCTTCATCCGCACGCAATCCTCGGTACCGATCGTGATGCTGACCGCACGGGCCGAGCCGGAGAGCCGCATCGAGGGCCTGCAGCTCGGCGCCGACGACTACGTCGCCAAGCCTTTTGAGCCAAGAGAGCTCGCGCTGCGCATCGGCAACATCCTCAAGCGCGCCGCGCCGCCGCCGGCCGAGGAGGTCGTCGAGCAGATCGCGTTCGGGCCGTTCGTCTATCATCTGGCGCGCGGCGAGCTGAAGCAGGGCGAGGAGATCGTCCACCTCACCGACCGCGAGCGCGAGATGCTGCGCATCCTCGCCAATGCCCGCGGCGAGACCGTGCCGCGCGGCGCGCTGACCGGCAACGGCACCGTCAACGAGCGCGCCGTCGACGTCCAGATCAACCGCCTGCGCCGCAAGCTCGAAAGCGATCCGGCCAACCCGCTGTTCCTGCAGGCCGTGCGCGGCATCGGCTACCGGCTGATGACGTCGGGTTGAGATGAGCGGTTGATATGCCGGGCCATTCCGATCACGTTGCCTTGAAAGCATCTGAGCTAGCTTCCTCACCGCAAGACCTGAAACGACCTGGCATCTCCGCGTCATTGCGAGCGAAGCGAAGCAATCCAGAGTCCCGCGAAGAGTCTGGATTGCTTCGTCGCGGAGCCTGCCCTCGAGCTCGCCGCGGGCGAGACCCGGGGGCTCCTCGCAATGACGGAAACGGCGCGCGTTAGGATTATCATGAGCACGCTCGACACCGGCCTCACCCTGATCCGCACCGCCTCGCGGCGGGTGTCGCGCGCCAACAGCCTGGTCGGCAACGCGTTCAAGGGCTGGATGCCGACCGGCCTCTATGCCCGCGCGCTGCTGATCATGATCGTGCCGATGGTGATCCTGCAGACGGTGGTCGCGGGCGTGTTCATGGAGCGGCACTGGAACACGGTGACGCGACGCCTCTCCGCCGCCGTTGTGCAGGACGTCGCCGCGCTGATCGACATCTACAAGGGCTATCCGCAGGACAAGGACCGCACCATGCTGCGCCGGATCGCGCAACAGCGGCTCAACCTGGTGGTCGACTTCCTGCCCGCCGGCGACATGCCGCCGCCGGGGCCAAAACCGTTCTTCAACCTGCTCGACCAGTCGCTGTCGAGCCAGATCGGCCGCCAGATCAGCCGGCCGTTCTGGATCGACACCGTCGGCCGCTCCAATCTGGTGGAGATCCGCGTCGCGCTCGATGACGCCGTGATGCGCGTGTTCGCGCAGCGTGGCGCTGCCTATGCGTCGAACACCGACATCTTCCTGTTCTGGATGGTCGGCACGTCGTCGATCCTGCTGATCGTCTCGGTGCTGTTCCTGCGCAACCAGATCAAGCCGATCCTGCGCCTCGCAGATGCCGCCGAGAGCTTCGGCAAGGGCCGCGAGGTGCCGAACTTCCGGCCGCGCGGCGCGCGCGAGGTGCGGCGTGCGGCACACGCCTTCCTGGAGATGAAGGCGCGCATCGAGCGCACCCTGGAGCAGCGCACCGCGATGCTGGCCGGTGTCAGCCACGATCTGCGCACCATCCTGACGCGCTTCAAGCTGGAGCTGGCGCTGCTCGGCGACAGTCCCGAGATCGACGCCATGCGCAAGGACGTCGACGAGATGTCGCACATGCTGGAGGATTATCTGGCGTTCGCACGCGGCGACAATGGCGAGATCGCGCAGCCGACCGACATCTCCAACGCGCTCGAGGAGCTGCGCGGCGACGCCGAGCGCAACGGCCATTCCGCCACGGTCTCGTTCCACGGCCTGCCTGTGGTCACCGTGAAGCCGCAGGCGCTGAAGCGCTGCCTCGGCAATCTCGTCTCCAACGCCGCCCGCCATGCCGATGCGATCGCCATCACCGGCCATCGCGACCACCGCTACCTCACCATCACCGTCGACGATGACGGCCCGGGCATCCCGGCCGACATGCGCGAGGAGGTGTTCAAGCCGTTCCTGCGCCTCGACGACGCGCGCAACCAGGACGAGGGCGGCACGGGCCTGGGCCTCGCCATCGCCCGCGACATCGCGCGGTCCCATGGCGGCGACATCACCCTCGGCGACAGCCCGATGGGCGGGTTGCGGGCGAGCGTGCGGATTCCGGTGTAGCGCGCTGCTTAGCTCACTCCTGCGCGACCACGGCGTCGAGCCACGCGCAGTTCAGTGCCGGAACGCGAGGATCCGGCACGCGAACGCCGCGTGCAGCCGCGGACAGCCGCATATCGCGCAGGCGCTTGCGCTGCTCATCCGGCAGGTACAATCGCTCGTGCCCCCACAGCGACGGGCCGTCAAAGGTCTCATGCGGCTGCCAGGTCGCGGGATCGATCACCCGGCCGCCCCAGCCATATTCGATGAAGAAGCCGGAGGGCGTGTTGACGTAGAACGAGGTCATGTGGTCGTTGGTGTGACGGCCCAGCGTGTAGGCCACGCGCCCGTCGTCGAGCTGTGCCAGGTCGTAGCCCTGGCCGACGTCGTCGAGACTACCTAGTTCCACCATGAAGTGATGCAGTGTGCGGCGACCGGAGCCGACCATCGCGAAGCTGTGGTGGCGGCCGTTGACGTGGAAGAAATAGAGCTTGTACGGCGTCAGGCCGAAGTCGGACACCTTGAAGCCGAGCAGGTCGCGATAGAACCGCAGCAGCGGCTCGACGTCCTCGACGTTGAGCACGACGTGTCCCATGCCGAGCGGCCCGGTGCGAAAGCCGGAGATCGGACGTCCCGGCCTGAAGGGATCCGAGGCGACAGCTGCCCCCCAGAACACCTCGATCGTGTTGCCGGCGGGATCCTGAAAGCAGATCAGCTCGGTGACATGACGCTCGTCGGCCAGTGCCTGCGAACCGCGGGCCACCTTCACGCCGTTGTCGTCTAGACGGCTCGCGAGGCGCGCGAGCGCAGCGGCGTCGCCGACCTCCCAGCCCATGACAGCGAGCCCGCCATCGCCGCTGCCATCGACGATCAGCCGCTGCTTGCGATCATCCATCCGATAGGCCTGCACGCTGGCCGCGCGATCCACGCGCTGCATCCCGAGGAGCTCGGTCGCCATGCGTCCCCACTGCTCCGCTTGGGACGACTTGATGCCGATGTAACCGAGCGCCGTTATTTCCATCTTGTTTTCTCCCGAAAGGTGCGGGCGGAATTTCGTATCAGCTCCGCGCGGTCCTGCAGTAGACTGCCGCCCCTGCATCCGGCTCGCGTTCTCAAGACGGTATCGGCGGACGGAAACGAAGAACAGGGAGGATTTTCCAAGTGTCCAAGCAACGGACGCGATCTCCGCAAGCCCGTCCTGCGGAGGGTGTCCGCGCCTTCAAGCGGGGGCTCGACGTGCTGCGCGCGGTCAATCGGTCCGGGGGCATTCGCGCCGGCGACGTGGCGCGCCAGCTCGATCTGCCGCGGCCCACGGTCTATCGGTTGCTCGAAACACTCGAGGAACTCGGCTATGTCGCGCGCAGCGCCAGCGACGACCGCTTCCGGGTGACGCGCCACGCGTTGAGCCTCGGCGACGGCTATGATCCCGGCATCTTCATCTGCCAGGTCGCCGCGCCCTATCTCGCCGAGCTCAGCCGCAGCCTGATCTGGCCGGTCGATCTGTCGACTTATGAGAACGGCGCGATGGTCATCCAGGAGACCACGCATGCGCGCAGCCCGCTCTCGATCGATCGCAGCATGATCGGCAAGCGCCTGCCGATGCTGCAGACCTCGGCCGGCCGGGCCTATCTGGCCGCTTGCCCGCCCGCAGAGCGGGACATCATCATCAACCACCTGCGACGCATCGAGAATGCGGAGGACGTTTCCTTCCTGGCGCCCGAGCGGCTGCAGCGCATGGTGACGGAAACGGCTCAGCGCGGCTATGCAATCCGCAACGAGGGCGAATTCAATCCGAAGACGTCGTCGATCGCAGTGCCGATCGTTCGTGGCGACGTCGTCTTCGGCTGCATTTCGATCATCTGGATCCGCTCCGCCATGACCCTCGAGGAGGCTGTCGCTCAATACGCGGCCCCATTGCGCGACGCCGCAGCCGCGATCCCCGTCCAGGCCTGAGCGTCCGCTGCGCGGACAGTTTGCGACCGCGCCTTGAAGGTGCGAGGCGGTTGCGGAACAGATGCGGCCATGAGCAACATGGCTGCACATTCCGGAAGCTTCGACGTCGTCATCGTCGGTCGCGGGCCCGTGGGTTCGACGCTCGCCAATCTGCTCGGCCTGTGCGGCATCCGCACCCTGATCCTGGAGCGCGAAGCCAAGGCCTATCATTTGCCGCGCGCGGTGCATTTCGACGACGAATGCATGCGCGTGTTCCAGACCATCGGCCTTGCCGACGCCATCCTGCCCCACCTTACATTGAGTCCCGGCATGCGCTTCGTCGATGCCGAGGGACGGCTGCTGCTCGACTGGCCGCGCACCCGCGAGCCGACCTCGATGGGCTGGAATCTGAGCTACCGATTCCACCAGCCCGATCTCGAAAACGTGCTCAACAAGGGACTCGCGCGCTGGCCTCATGTCGAGCTGCGCACGCGCTGTGACGTCTTCGCGCTCGAGCAGGACCACAACGGTGCGCGCGTTCGCTATGAAGACCTCGGTACCGGCCGGCTCGTCGACATCTCCTGCGCCTATGTCATCGGCTGCGACGGTGCACGTTCGCTGGTGCGCCGCTTCATCGGCTCGGCGCTGGACGATCTCGGCTTTCACGAGCGCTGGCTCGTCTGCGACGTGCTGCTGAGGCAGGAGCGGCCCGATCTCGGCGACTTCAGCGTCCAGCACTGCAACCCGCAGCGTCCCGCAACCTATATTCGCGGCACCGGCAGCCGGCGCCGGTGGGAGATCACGGTTCGTCCTGACGAGGACGCGGTCGAGATCACCCAACCGGCTCGCGTGTGGGAGCTGCTCTCACCCTGGCTCCGGCCAGCAGAGGCCGAGATCGAACGCGCCGCCGTCTACACATTCCACTCCGCGGTCGCCAAGCAATGGCGTGCCGGACGGCTCTTGCTCGCAGGTGATTCCGCGCACCAGACCCCGCCTTTCCTCGGTCAGGGCATGTGTGCCGGCATTCGCGACGCGGCCAACCTCGCATGGAAGCTGGCCCATGTGATTGCCCGCAAGGCAAGGCCTGATCTCCTCGACACCTATCAGAGCGAGCGCGCGCCCCACGTGCGCGAATTCATCGAGCTCGCGATACGGCTGGGCGGACTCATCAACACCAGGGCGGTCGAGGCGGCGCTCGCGACCGGCACGGCACAGGGCGACGGCCAGCTGAAACTCGACGTGCAGAAGCCAGTGCTCGGCCCGGGCCTCGCCGGCGGCGATCGAAGCATGACGGGAAAGCTGGCGCCGCAATTCCGCACCCGCGATCTCGGCCGCAGCGACGACCGCGTCGGCTATCGCTTCGCGCTGCTGTGCCGGTCTGGACTCGGTGCCGCGGTGATCGAGCAGCATCATGCCGGCTTGGCGGCGGCTGACGTCGCCATCATTTCCGGCGAGGAGGCTAGCGGCCTCGACGGTTGGCTCGATGAGCACGGCTTCGCCGCCGTGCTGATGCGCCCGGACCGCTACATCCTGGGTGCCGTGCAGAAGAGTGAAGATCTCGCCGCGCTGTTGTCCGGCCTCGCCGTCCTCGCGCCGCGGCCGAGCGCCGCCTGATCGTTTCCGTTTTGCTGAGAGGGTTCACGTATGAAGCTGGTTTCCTTTGTCATTGACGGGCGTCCCGGATACGGCGCCGTGAAGGGAGACGGTGTGGTCGACCTCGGCCGGCGCCTGCCGTCGAAGAGCCTGCGCGCGCTGATCGAGGCGGATGCGCTCGGTCACGCCGCCGAACTGCTCGCCCGCGAACAGACCGACTATCCGCTCGATGCAATCACCTTCGCGCCCGTCATCCCTGATCCCGGCAAGATCATCTGCGTTGGCCTGAACTATCGCGACCACGTCGCCGAGACCGGGCGGACCGTCACCGCGAAACCTGCGCTGTTTGCGCGCTTTCCCACCAGCCAAGTCGGCCATCTGCAGCCGGTCATTCGCCCTGGTGTCTCCGATCATTTCGACTACGAGGGCGAGCTTGCGCTCGTGATCGGGAAAGCCGGCCGGCACATCCGGCGCCAGGACGCGCTCGCGCACATCGCCGGCTATTCCTGCTACAATGAAGGCAGCATCCGCGACTGGCAGCGCCATACATCGCAATTCCTGTCGGGCAAGACCTTCGACCGGTCTGGCGCGTTCGGCCCCTGGCTGGTCACGGCTGATGAAATTCCCGACCCGTCGAAACTGACGCTGCAGACCCGCCTCAATGGCGAGACCGTGCAGCGGACGACCACGGATCTCCTCATCACCGATGTCCCCGATCTGATCGTCTATTGCTCGACGATCATGACCTTGCTGCCGGGGGACGTGATCGTCACCGGCACGCCGGGAGGCGTCGGCTTCAAGCGCACCCCGCCTCTGTTCATGAAGCCCGGCGATACGGTCGAGGTCGACATCTCGGGCATCGGCGTGCTGCGCAATCCCGTGGCTGCCGAACCGGCAGCCTGACGTCTCCGCCTCGCGGAGAACCGCGAGGCGCACCAATCAAACACGACAAAAAACCAAATCTTCAAGTCCGGGGAGGATCATCATGTCGCGCTGTCTCAGATCCAGCATCGCTGGCCTGCTGCTGCTTGCAGGCTCATCCGCGCAGGCCGAAATCAAGGGGAGTGCCATCCGTATCGGTGTGCTCACCGACATGACGGGCATTTTCGCGACCGCGATGGGGCCCGGCTCGGTGGACGCGGCACGGATGGCTGCAGAGGAATTTGGCGGCAAGATCAACGGCAGGCCGATCGAAATCATTCAGGCCGACCATCAGAACAAGCCGGATATCGCGGTCGCGATCGCCCGGCGCTGGTTCGAGCAGGACGGTGTGCAGGCGATCGCCGACGGCGGCAGCTCCGGCGCGGCCCTTGGCGTCCAGGAGCTGGTGCGTAGCAACGGCAAGATCTTCCTCATCTCGGGAGCCGGCGCCAACCAGCTGACCGACGAAGCTTGCGCCCCGACCTCGGTGCAATGGACGCACGACGCCTATTCGACCGCGACCGCAGTCGTCTCGGGCATCATGCAGACCAGCAAGGAGCCGTGGTTCTTCATCACCGGCGACTACGCGTTCGGCCATTCGGTCGAGGCGACCGCGCGCGCCCGCATCGCCGAGCTCGGCGGCAAGGTCGCCGGCAGCGTCAAGGCGCAGCTCGGTACGCCGGACTACGGATCCTTCCTGCTGCAGGCCCAGGCCTCCGGCGCCAAGATCCTGGCGCTCAACGTCGCCGGCGACAATGCCACAGCCATCAAGCAGGCCGAGGAGTTCGGGCTTGCGGCCCAGGGCATGAAGATCGTGCCGATGTCGTTCCAGAACGTGGACATTGAAGCCATCGGCCTCAAGGCGACGCAGGGCGATCTCATCGTCACCAGCTTCTTCGAGGATGCCTCCCCCGCCGCGCGCCGCTTCTCCGACGCGTTCTACGCGCGCCGGAAGGCGATGCCGTCACAGATACAGGCCGGGGTCTATTCGGCCGTGCGGCACTATCTGCAGGCGGTGAAGGATGCCGACAGCGACGACGGCGCAACGGTGATGGCCCGGATGAAAGCCACGCCAGTCTCGGACGCCTATGCGGACCACGGCCAGATCCGCGACGACCAGCGCATGGTGCACGACCTGTATCTGGTCCAGGTCAAGACCCCCGCCGAATCGAAGGGCCCCTGGGACTTCGTCAAGCTGGTGACGAAGATCGCCCCCGATCAGGCGTTTCGCCCGCTCGACCGCAGCAAGTGCAGCCTGGTCGGTAAGTGAGCACATGAGCGACCAAGCATGATTCCGGACGATCAGCGCGCCGTCATCATCACCGCCGCGGGCGGCCCGGAGGTCCTGTCGGAGCGACAGGACTGGCCGGTCCCGCGCCTTGGACCAGACGATGTGCTGATCGAGGTCGCAGCCGCCGGCATCAACCGTCATGACTGCAACCAGCGCGCTGCCGGGCCGTCGCGGGAGCCCAATCCCGTGCCGGGGTTGGAAGCCTCGGGGCGCATCGTGGCCTGCGGCACCAACGTTCCCCGGGAACGGCTGGGTAAAGCGGTGATCGCACTGACCGACGGCGGCTCATACGCGCAATACGTCGCCACCGATCAGCATCTTGCCCTGGACTTGCCGAGCGGCCTCGACTGGATCCAAGGCGCCGCCCTGCCCGAGGCGCTGTTCACGACCTGGTTCAATTTCTTCGAGCTGATGCGCATGATGCCCGGCGAGACGGCCCTGATTCATGGCGGCAGCAGCGGCGTCGGCACGATCGCGATCCAGCTCCTGCGCGCGCTGGGTCATCCCGTCATCGCCACCGCCGGCACCGCAGAGAAGCGCGCCGCGGCGCTCAGGCTCGGCTGCAGCGCCGTGTTCGACTACGCCGATCCTGATCTCGCCGAGCAGATCCGCGTGGCGACGGGGATGCGTGGTGTCGACTGCATCCTCGACACCTCCGCCGGCGCTCACATCGCGCAGGACCTTGTGGCGCTCGCAACGGGCGGACGGATCGCCCTGCTCTCAGCCGGACATGGGAACGAGTTGGCGGTGCCGCTGCGCGGCCTGATGGCGCGCCGGGCCAGCATCACCGGCGCGTTCCTGCGTTCGACGGCACTGGACCTCAAACGACGCATCGCGGCCAACCTGCGGCAATGCGTCGGGCCCCTTCTCGGGACGGCCATTCGGCCGCACATCGACAGCATCTATCGCTTGTCCGAGGCGGCCGATGCGCACACCCGCATGGAGACGAGCCGACATATCGGGAAGATCGTGCTTTGCGTCCGCGAATGAGCGACGATCCATGTCTCTGCGCTCGTGCCGCCAAACGCAACGGCCGCCCGCCTACTGCTTGGCACCCGGAATGAGGTTCTTCAGCTTGTTCATGTCCTTGATGTTCATCTTCATGCCACCGGGCATGACGATGTCGCCGGGCTTCTGGTCGGGCTTGCAGGCGCCGAGCCACTTCGCCTCGATGGTCATCGCGGTTTCCTTGGCGGCGCCGGCGGCACCGCCCTGGATGCGCGAGGTGGTCTTCACCGTGTAGGCCGAGTTGAAGTCACCGGTGATGTCGGCATGCGAGGTCGTGTTCATGCCGCCGAAGCTGCAGACGGCATCACTGACATAGCCGGTTGCGGTCTTCTGGATGTCCTGCTTGGAGCAGACCTGCTGCGCCATCGGCGAGGCCATGTTGTTCATGTCCCTGTCGGTGGTCTCGTCGGTGCAGTGCTGCATGGTCATTTCCGGCAGCTGGCCGCCGGACCTGACCATCTTCAATTCCCACAGGCCCGCCTTGCGCACCGGCAGGTCCACGGCACGGGCCTCGTGACTCGCGGTCACGCTGAGGAGACAGCAGGCCAGAAGGCCGATGGCAGTGCGTGTGCAGGTCATGTGTTCCGTTCCGGCTCGTTGCGCGATGTCGGAGCGAATGCCGCCAAAAGATGGCAATTAGGAGAACGTTAGTACAGCGTCCGCAGCGGCCGTTGCGCCGAGCCATAGGGCACCCAGCGGCAGGCGAACGAGACGTAGCCGCCATAGCGCGCATCGACGGCGCGGAACTTCGCGACCTTGCCGTAGGAGGCGCAATGATCGACCGCGAGCTGGCGCGCATCCGTGCGCTGGGCCAGCTGATAGGCGATGATGCCGCCGGTGTCGTTGCCCTTGAAGGGCGGCACCACGTCGGCCAGAGCCGGCGCGGCGGCCAGCAGCATCCCGACGGCCGCGAGGCCTGCAGTCTTCACGAGTCCGGCCTTCAGCGTCCGCATTGCATTCTCCTTGAGCTGGCGTGCCATCCTAAAGGTCCTGTGCGGTCAAGAAAAGAACACCAGCCTCGCGTTAACAGGACTAATCGTGGAGTGTTGCCGCGTTGCACTTGACCTCCTGTGGCCGCCGCGGCACGGTCCACGCTCCCGGATCAGCCTTGCGGACGGCCCATGCGCGACTTCAGCTCACCTTTCAAGATGTTCGGCGCTCCCTGTGGCGCGCTGCTTGCCGCCATCGTCGCCACCGCCCCGGCTCAGGCCGCCAATCCGCTCGAGATGAACTTCTGGCTGTCCGGCCCGAAGTACGAAGGCCGGGTTGCCCCCTGCGAGGCGGCCATTCCGACCATCGTGTCGCGATTCCAGGACAAGGAGAGCACCTTCTGGAATTCCTCGCTGACGATCACCGGCGTCGCCAACGTCCATGAGATCGCCTTCCGCCCCTGGCAGTCCGACAATATTCCGCGCCGCTTCTGCACCGGCAGCGTGATGATCAGCGACGGCAAGGCGCGCACCGTCAACTTCTCGATCATCGAGGATGGCGGCTTCGCCGGCTATGACCAGGGCGTCGAGTTCTGCGTCGTCGGCCTCGATCGCAACTGGGCCTTCAATCCGGCCTGCCGCGCCGCCAAGCCCTGATTCGACTTTGTCGGACCATCGGCCGCTCGCGCGGGCGGCCGGCTGACGAATGGCTGCCTCGGGGCAGCCATTTTGTTCTTGAAATGTTCCAACGCGCTGCTAGGCTCCTGGCATTGTCCGGGGAGTTCGCCATGTTCGATTGCCTGCGCCGACCTGCGGTCCTGTTGTCCATAACGATCGCCTGCTTTGCCCTCTTGGTGGGTGTGCTCGCGGCTGGCTCCGCCGAGGCGCAGGACCGTCGCCAGAACGCGCCGGGCGCGTTCGACTTCTACGTTCTCTCGCTATCCTGGTCGCCCTCGTACTGTGCCGAAGCCGACGAGCGAGGCGGCCGCGGCAGCCGGTCCCAGCAGTGCGGCGGCCGGCCCTACTCGTTCGTCGTGCACGGGCTGTGGCCGCAATACGAGAACGGCTACCCCGAATATTGCGAGCAGCCGGCGCCGCGCCTGCCGCGCAACATCATGACCTCGATGCTCGACCTGATGCCGGCGCCGGGCCTGATCTACAACGAGTGGGACAAGCACGGCACCTGCGCCGGCCTGTCCGCGAAGGCCTACTTCGAAATCATCCGCAAGGCCCGCGCCGCCATCAAGATCCCGCCGGAATTCCTCGATCTTACGGAGGCCAAGACGGTGGCGCCGGGGGCGGTCGAGGAGGCCTTCATCAAGGCCAACCCCAAGCTCACGACATCGGGCATTGCCGTCACCTGCAATCGCACCAGGCTGAGCGAGGTCCGGATCTGTCTGTCGAAGGATCTGGAGTTTCGCAACTGCGACGAGATCGACCGCCAGGCCTGCCGGCGCGACGAGGTCAACATGCCGCCGGTGCGCAGCGGCTAGCGGGGCGACCGCAGTGGGTCGGCCTGCGGCGCCTCTCGCCGCGGCGCTGATCCGATGCTCTCTGGATCCATCCGGCGCATCGACGGGGTACCCTTTTGACGCGGAACGGCGTAACTCGTGCCGCATGAACTACCGACACGCCTTTCACGCCGGCGGCTTTGCCGACGTCATCAAGCACATCGTGCTGACGCGCATCCTGGTCTACCTCCAGGAGAAGCCCGCTGCGTTCCGGGTGATCGACACCCATGCCGGCGCAGGCCTGTACGATCTCACCGGCGACGAGGCCATCCGCAGTGGCGAGTTCCTCACCGGCATCGCTCGCGTGCTGCAGGCGCGCTTCTCCGAGCAGGCCTATGCACTCTTGTCGCCCTATCTCGACATCATCAGATCGTTCAATCCGAAGGCCGAGCTCGTCGCCTATCCCGGCTCGCCGCTGATCGCGCGCGCGCTGCTGCGGCCGCAGGACCGCATGACCCTGTGCGAGCTCGCGCCGATCCCCCGCAAGCAGCTGATCGATCAGTTGCGCCGCGACACCCAGGCCCGCGTCGTCGATCTCGACGGCTGGGTCGCCCTGCCCGCCTTCGTGCCGCCGAACGAGCGCCGGGGCGTGGTGCTGATTGATCCGGCGTTCGAGGCGAAGGATGAGTTCGAGCGGCTCGCGGACCGCTTTGCTGCGGCCTTCGCAAAGTGGACCACCGGTATCTACGTGCTCTGGTATCCCGCCAAGAACCGGCGTGCGACGGAAGAGCTGACCGATCGCGTCGCGGCGCTCGCGGCCGCGGCCAAGCCGCCGGGCAAGGTGCTGCGGATCGAGTTCAGTGTTGCGCCGCAGATCGAAGGCGAGGCGCTGACCTCGACCGGGCTGCTGATCGTCAACCCGCCCTGGACATTGCATGACGAGTTGAAGCTCATCCTGCAGGAACTGCAGAAGCCGCTCGGCCAGGGCGGCGCGGCGCGCTTCCGGATCGAATTCCCCAAAGCTTGAAACGGCGACTGGTCGAAAAGCCGTAGTCAATCGGCGCGGAACCGTATTATTGTGTCTGATTGTAAGACTGGCTTTACGTTCCGCTTCCGCGAATGGTTGCGGCGGGGTGATCAAGGCCTAACAAGATCCAGACGATCCGGCGTGGCGAGCGCTGGGCGTTAAGGTGGCCAACGCTTTCCGATCAAAGTGATGTCCGGTCGGACGCTGCGCAGAGCGCGCAGTGGAGGAAGCATTGCGGGGGAGGAGTTTCCCGATGGCCATGACTGGGACGGTCAAGTTCTTCAATGGTGAGCGCGGCTACGGCTTCATCAAGCCGGACGACGGTGGACGCGACGTGTTCGTGCACATCACGGCGGTGGAGCGCGCGGGCCTGAAGGATCTGACCGAGGGACAACGGATCAGCTTCGAGGTCGAGCCGGACAAGAAGGGCAAGGGCCCGAAGGCGGTGAACCTGGTCCTGTCGTCTTAGGGCGAGCCCACCAGGCGACGGTTCACGCACCAGCGTGAGACTGCAGCCGCGGGCGCCTCGACGGCACCTCATTCGTTCGTTTGGAAGCTGCCGGCAGCGCCGCCGGCTCGCGTGCACAGCATTGCCGGCTCGTACGTGCAGGCCGCGCGCGATGCTGCATACCTCCAGATTGCACGGAGCACTACGACAAAAGGGACTCCGACAAAAAAATCCCGGCCGCGCGAGCGGCCGGGAGGTTGTCGTTGGACGTTTCTTCTTCCTATTCCCTCGTTGCCATCAGAAGTGGAAGTTGATGCCTGCGCGCACAATTCCAAACCGATAGTCGTTCTTCGCCCCCGTGATCACGAAATTGCTGCTGTCGAGATCGACGTAGAGATACTCGATCTTGGCGGTCCAGTTCTGCGCCAGGCCGAACTCGGTGCCGGCACCGAGCGTCCAGCCCACCGTGGTGTGCGATTCCGAAAGACCGAAGGTCTCGGCGCGCAGGCCGCCAAAGGCGAGGCCGCCGGTGCCGTAGAACAGGATGTTGTTGAAGGCGTAGCCGGCGCGGCCGCGCAATGTGCCGAACCACGGGTTCGAGAACTTCCACGGCGCGAAGGTGTCGTTGGCGCCGGTCAGGTTGATGTCGCCCTCGGCGCCGAACACCCACGGGCCGTTCTGCCAATTGTATCCCGCGGTCAGGCCGCCGGTGAGACCGGACGGCTTGGTCGGGTTGTTGCCGACGGTGCCCCATTCGTAGCCCAGCGTGCCGCCGAGATAGGGGCCGGCCCAGCTATAGGCGTTGAGGGGCTGGTTCACGGTATAGGGCGCGCCGCGCCCATAGCCGAGATCGGCCGCCTGCGCCGAGACCGATCCGAGAGCCGCCGCGGCGGCAGCACCGACCAAGAACCTGTTCATCGCTCACTCCACGCAACTCGCCGTCACCACCCGGAGCGTGCGCCGCGCGACTGTGCTGCGCGGGCCGACGTGGTTACGGAACTCTCGCTTCTTTCGTGAGCTTTTATCGAGAGTTTTAGGTTAAGCCGTTGTTAAGCCGGGTTACCCGGCCATTAACGTGCTTAACGAAGCGTTACCGCCCTGCCCTGTGCATGGCGCCATCGCAAGCTGGCGAGGCGGCGCGGCAGCGCTTAATTTGTTGGACATGACCACCCACAGCTCCGACCCATCCAAGGCGCCGACGCCCCCGAGCCGGCGTGGCGCCTCTGCCGACCTGCCCCCCGAGGCCATCGACACGCCCGATCTCGATCCCGCCGCCTCGGCTGCGGACGAGGACGATGACGGCCGGCTGCCGGAGCTGGCTGAGGAGAGCCTGGAGGCGGTCGGCGAGGGCCCGCTGGCGATCGGCCATGCCGCGATCGAGAACGCGGTGCGGCTGGCGCCGACCTCGCCCGGCGTCTACCGCATGCTCAACGCAGCCCATGACGTGCTCTATGTCGGCAAGGCCAAGAACGTCAAAAAGCGGCTGTCGTCCTACGCCCGCGCCAACGCGCCGCTGCCGGCGCGCATCCTGCGCATGATCGCTGCCACCGTGACTGTCGAGATCGTCTCCACCACCACGGAGACCGAGGCGCTGCTGCTCGAAGCCAACCTGATCAAGCAGCTCAAGCCGCGCTTCAACGTGCAGCTGCGCGACGACAAGTCGTTCCCCTACATTCTGATCACCGGCGACCATTGGGCGCCGCAGATCCTCAAGCACCGCGGCGCGCAGTCCAGGCCGGGGCGCTATTTCGGTCCGTTCGCCTCGGCCGGTGCCGTCAACCGCACCATCACGGCGCTGCAGCGCGCCTTCCTGATCCGCTCCTGCACCGATTCGTTCTTCGAGAGCCGCACCCGCCCCTGCCTGTTGCATCAGATCCGCCGCTGCGCGGGTCCCTGCACCCAGGAGATCGACTTCCCCGGCTACACCGAGCTCGTGCGCGAGGCGACCGACTTCCTGTCCGGACGCAGTCAGGCCGTGAAGGCGCTGCTGGCGACCGAAATGGAGAAGGCGTCTGGCGAACTCGAATTCGAGACTGCCGCTGTCTATCGCGACCGTCTCGCGGCGCTGTCGGCGATCTCCTCGCAGCAGGGCATCAACCCGCGCACCGTCGAGGAAGCCGACGTGTTCGCCATCCACCAGGAAGGCGGCTATTCCTGCGTCGAGGTGTTCTTCTTCCGCACCGGCCAGAACTGGGGCAACCGCGCCTACTTCCCGCGCGCGGAGAAGAGCTATCTGCCGGAGGAGGTGCTGTCGGCGTTCATCACGCAGTTCTACGACGACAAGCCGCCGCCGAAGCTGATCCTGCTGTCGCATGAGATCGAGGAGGCCGAGCTGCTCGCCGAGGCACTGTGCGTCAAGGCTGGCCACAAGGTCGAGGTGTCCTGCCCGAAGCGCGGCGAGAAGAAGGACCTCGTCACCCACGCGCTGACCAATGCGCGCGAGGCGCTGGGCCGCAAGCTCGCCGACACCGCAACGCAAAGCCGGCTGCTGGAGGCGATGACCACGACGCTCGGCCTGCCGCAGGTCCCGAAGCGCATCGAGGTCTACGACAACAGCCACATCCAGGGCACCAACGCGGTCGGCGCGATGATCGTCGCCGGCCCCGACGGCTTCATGAAGAACCAGTACCGCAAGTTCAACATCAAGTCGGAAGGTCTCACGCCCGGCGACGACTACGCCATGATGAAGGAGGTGCTGCAGCGCCGCTTCAAGCGGCTGGTCGCGCCGTCCGAGAAGGACGTCGCGCGCGCGGCGAAGGAAGACGACGTGCCGCAATGGCCCGACCTCGTCATCATCGACGGCGGCCGCGGCCAGCTCAATGCCGTCCGCGAGATCTTCACCGAGCTTGGCGTCACCAACGTCGCGCTGATGTCGGTCGCCAAGGGCCCTGATCGCGACGCCGGCCGCGAGACGCTGTTCATCCCGGAGCGGGAGGCGATCAAGCTCGAGCCGCGCGACCCCGTGCTGTATTTCATCCAGCGGCTGCGCGACGAGGCACATCGCTTCGTCATCGGCTCACATCGCAAGCTGCGCAAGAAGGACATCCGCGAGGCCGGCCTGCAGGAGATCCCCGGCATCGGCCCGTCGCGCAAGCGCGCGCTGCTGCACCATTTCGGCACGCTGAAGGAGATCGAGCGCGCCTCGATCGCCGACCTCGGCAAGGTGCCCGGCGTGAGCGCCGAGAGCGCGCGGAAGATTTTTGAATATTTTCACAGCAACGCGGGTTGAGGCTGCGACCTCCCGATCCGGCGCAAGCCCGGCTCTCTCCGCCCGTTCATTTCGGGGGAGCCCCCCGCGAGCCCGGAATCCATACTCACATGGGGACGGGACCCGTTGTGGCGCTCTTCCCCGCATCATCCAGACAATCGTGGTTATGGATTCCGGGCTCGCGCTACGCGCGCCCCGGAATGACGGAGCGGCCGGGCCCGCCGCCTCCCGACGGCGCTGCCAGCACGCAGAAAGCATTTTACCCGGATAGAAATATCCGATATACGCCCGGGTGATAATCAGGAGCCCGTCATGACCCCCGACCAGCGCAAGGTGGCCGTCGCCGCCTACAAGGAACGCAAGAGCCCTACCGGCATCTTTGCCGTCACCTGCGCCGCCACCGGCGAGCGCTGGATCGGCTGCGCGCCGGATCTCGACAAGATCCAGAACCGGCTGTGGTTCACCCTGCGCCAGGGCGGCCACCGCCGCGGCGGGCTGCAGGCGGCGTGGACCGCCCACGGCCCTGACGCGTTCAGTCTTGAGGTGATCGAGACGTTCGATGAGGAGACGCTGGCCTATGTCCGCGACCGCGTGTTCGCGGAACGCCAGGCGCATTGGTGCGCGGTGCATGGCGCGGAGGCCATCTGAGGCTTCCGCTCAAGCATTCGCCCGGCTGTCACCGCACTGCAATAAGGTCGCGGCCACGCGTCGCGGCCGCCGATCTGCGCACTGGCGCGACCGCGTCCGGTTGCTTAATGAAGCGTTGCGGCTCGCGTTGCCTCGCGCGCGAGAGTTCCTATCTCCGCAAGGCTTTGTTGCGATTTGCGTCATATCTGCGTCATCCTGTCCGGGCGGCTCGGCTCGAAGGTTGACGTTCGCACGGCATCAGTATTGGTACACGGGATGAATATTGCGACCACACGCGTGCCCAGCAAGACGTCGACGTCCCTGCCGAACATCCTGACCTATGCGCGCATCGCCGCGATACCGGTCGTGGTCGGCTGCATCTACGCGCAGTCGGTCTGGATGTATCCTTTGTGGCTCCGCTGGGTCGCCGTCGCGGTGTTTATTGCGGCTGGGATCACCGACTATCTCGACGGTCATTTCGCGCGGATCTGGAACCAGCAATCGGCATTCGGCCGTATGCTCGACCCGATCGCCGACAAGCTTCTGGTCGCCTCCTGCCTGCTGATGCTGGCCGCCGACAGCACCATCCAGAACTGGTCGCTGTGGGCGGCCATTGTGATCCTGTGCCGCGAGATCCTGGTGTCGGGCCTGCGCGAATATCTCGCCGCGCTGCGCGTCTCCGTGCCGGTGACCAAGGTCGCCAAATGGAAGACCACGATGCAATTGGTGGCAATCGGCTTCCTGCTCGCGGGCGAGGCGGGCGATGCCGCGGTCGCCCAGATCTCGACGGCCGTTGGCCCGATCGTGAGCGGGATCGGAATTTGGCTGCTCGGCTTGTCGGCGGTCTTCACCATCTACACCGGCTACGACTATTTCCGCGCCGGCATCCACCACCTCATCGAGGCAGACTAGCGATGAAGGTGAAGTATTTCGCCTGGGTGCGCGAGCGCATCGGCAAGGCCGAGGAGACCATCGAGCCGCCGGCGGATGTCCGCACGGTCAGCGAGCTGATCGCCTGGCTCAGCGCGCAGGGCGAGGACTACGCCTATGCGTTCGAAAAGCCCAAGGTGATCCGCACCGCCATCGACCAGACCCATGTGCAGCCGGATGCGGCCATCGCCGGCGCCCGCGAGATCGCGTTCTTCCCGCCGATGACCGGCGGCTGAGGCCGAGCGCCGGACCGGCAGACCAGGACACGGCATCATGACCGCGATCGTCACCGTCCGCGTGCAGCACGAGGATTTCGACACCGCCGCCGAGATCGCGGCGCTCAGCCATGGCCGCACCGACATCGGCGCCGTCGTCACCTTCTCCGGCCTGTGCCGCGGCAACGACCATGACACGCCGATCAGCGCGCTCACGCTCGAGCACTATCCCGGGATGGCGGAAGCGGAGATCATGCGCCATGCCGAACAGGCGATGACGCGCTGGCCGCTGCAGGGGCTGACCGTGATTCACCGCTTCGGCCGGATCCGGCCGGGCGAGAACATCGTGCTGGTGGTGACCGCGTCGAGCCACCGCCAGGCGGCGTTCGAGG
This sequence comes from Bradyrhizobium sp. SZCCHNRI3043, assembly GCF_032377735.1. Lineage (NCBI taxonomy): Bacteria > Pseudomonadati > Pseudomonadota > Alphaproteobacteria > Hyphomicrobiales > Nitrobacteraceae > Bradyrhizobium > Bradyrhizobium sp. SZCCHNRI3043. The sequence continues at coordinate 542,699 of NZ_JAUHID010000001.1, read as the reverse complement.
CCGCGGAGTTCCTGATGGATTATCTCAAGACCAACGCGCCATTCTGGAAACGCGAGGAAACCGAGGACGGCGGCAGCTGGGTCGAGGCCAGGAGCCACGATGACGCCGCCGCAGCGCGCTGGACAAGGTGATGGCGAAGACGGTCAAGACGGCAGCGCCGCGCAAGGCGGCGGCACTGAGGCTGCCGAAGGTCAATGCGGGCGAGCTGGTGAGCCTGCTCGACTACCTGCGCTACGCCGTGAGCTGCTTCCAGAACGCCGATCTGGTGTTCGCGCACGGCACCACCGATCCGGTGTCCGAGGCCGCCTTCCTGATCGGCGAGGCGCTGCATCTGCGCCCCGATCAGTTCGAGACCTTCGTCACGGCCCGGGTCACCGCCGCCGAAGGCAAGACGATCCTCGACCTGATCTCGGCCCGAATCACCACGCGCAAGCCGGCGGCGTATCTGGTCAACAAGGTCTATATGCGCGGCCTGCCGTTCTATGTCGACGAGCGCGTCATCGTGCCGCGCTCGTTCATCGGCGAGCTGCTGGAGACGCATTTCGGTGGCGCCGAGGGCGACGGCACCTCGCTGATCGACGATCCCCTGGCGGTCGACAGCGTGCTCGACCTCTGCACCGGCTCCGGCTGCCTCGCCATCCTCGCGAGCCGCCACTTCCCGAATGCAGTCATCGACGCGGTCGACATCTCCAAGGATGCGCTCGCCGTCGCGGCGAAGAACGTCGCCGCCTACGATCTCTCCGGGCGCGTCTCGCTGCACCGCGGCGACCTGTTCGCCCCCCTCAGCCAGCGCCGCTACGATCTGATCATCACCAACCCGCCCTATGTTGATGCCGAGGGCATGGCCGGCTTGCCGCGGGAATGCCGCGCCGAGCCGGCGCTGGCCTTCGATGGCGGCGCTGATGGCCTCGACATCATCCATCGCATCCTCGGCCAGGCGCGCGACCACCTGACCGCCGAAGGCGGGCTGTTGTGCGAGGTCGGCCGCGACCGTCCGCAGATCGAGGCGGCGTATCCCGACCTGCCGCTGCTCTGGCTCGACACTGAGGACTCCGAGGGCGAGGTGTTCTGGATCACCGCGCGCGATCTCGTCTGAGACGCGGCTGCCTGAGGCACACCCGCGCGGTTGGCGCGAAATGACGCGGCGACTTCCAATATGCGGCACAATCTGCTGCTGCTGTGCAGAATCCGCTCACCAGGGCAGCAGGAACGCCGGACCTTTGACATTTCCGTCTGCGCGCGAAGCTGATAACTTGCAGCCGGCCCGGATCAGCGGCTGACAACGTCGGCGCACCCATTCAGGCCCATCAAGCACGATCCGTTTCGGCAAGCTTTTCTGGCACCGGTTCGCCACCTTTCCGGATCATGCTGCCGCCGTCGCACAACCGTCCGAGAGGTCCCCATGCTGGACAAGAGCCCCCGCCCCGCCGTCACCGTTCCGAATGATCTTGCCGCGCATTGGATGCCGTTCACCGCGAACCGCGCCTTCAAGAAGAACCCGCGCCTGCTCGCCGGTGCCAAGGACATGCACTACATCACCGTCGATGGTCGCAAGATCATCGACGCTGCCGCCGGCATGTGGTGCTGCAATGCCGGCCACGGCCGCAGCCAGATCGCCGAGGCGATCGGCAAGCAGGCCGCGGCGCTCGACTACGCGCCGCCGTTCCAGTTCGGCATTCCCCAGGCCTTCGAGCTGGCGAACCGCATCGCCGACCTCGCGCCCGCCGGCCTCGATCACGTGTTCTTCTGCAACTCCGGCTCGGAGGCGGCCGACACCGCGCTGAAGATGGCGCTGGCCTACCACCAGATCAACGGCCAGGGCAGCCGCACCCGCCTGATCGGCCGCGTCCGCGGCTATCACGGCGTCGGCTTCGGCGGCACCTCGGTCGGCGGCATCGTCAACAACCGCAAGCTGTTCGGCACCTTGCTGACCGGCGTCGACCACATCCCCGCCACCTATGACCGCGAGAAGCAGGCCTTCACCAAGGGCGAGCCGGAATACGGCGCGCACTTCGCCGATGAGCTGGAAAACCTCGTCAACCTGCACGGCGCCAACACCATCGCCGCCGTGATCGTCGAGCCGATGGCCGGCTCGACCGGCGTGATCCCGGCGCCGAAGGGCTATCTCAAGCGGCTGCGCGAGATCACCCAGAAGCACGGCATCCTCTTGATCTTCGACGAGGTCATCACCGGCTTCGGCCGCCTCGGCTACGCCTTCGCCGCCGAGCGCTATGGCGTGACGCCTGACCTTCTCACCTTCGCCAAGGGCGTCACCAATGGCGCGGCACCGATGGGCGGCGTGCTGGTGCGCGACACCATCCACGACGCCTTCATGAGCGGCCCGGAGCACATGGTAGAGTTCACCCACGGCTACACCTACTCGGCGCATCCGATCGCCTGCGCGGCCGGCCTCGCCACGCTCGACATCTATCGCGACGACAAGCTGTTCGAGCACGCCCGCGCGATCGAGCCGAAATTCGCCGACGCGGTGATGTCGCTGAAGGGCCTGCCCAACGTGCTCGACATCCGCACCGTGGGTCTCACCGCGGGCATCGATCTCGCCTCGCTGCCGGACGCGGCCGGCAAGCGCGGCTACTCGGCGATGGAGACCGCCTTCCACGACAACGACCTGATGCTGCGCATCGCCGGCGACACGCTGGCGCTGACCCCGCCGCTGGTCGTCAGCGAGGATCAGGTCGGCGAGATCATCGAGAAGGTCGGCAAGGTCATCAAGGCCGTGGCATAAGCCGCGCGCGGACACATCGTCAGCCAACAAGAATGGCGGCCCCGGTGGCCGCCATTTCCTTATCTGGACTGCTTCCCAGCAGCGGTCATTCCAGGGCAATCGTCAACGCGGCCGCGCGTTGGCGATCGAACCCGGAATCTCGCTTGCCCTGCAAGGATTGCCGCAGAACGGCATGCCTGATTGCCGGGAACCTTCGCAAATCCTCCACGTTCATGTCGCGAGCCGGCGGTTTGCGCGGCGAACGGATTGTCGGAGGTCGCGCATGCTTGCACCGCCAGGAGAGCTGTTGCGCTTGGGACTCGAGCAGAGGCTCAACCGCGTCAAGCGCGCGACCCAGTCCTACATACGTGATCGCGCGCGACAGGCCACCGGCACCGTGACGTCCTACGCCGTCGCGGCCGGGATGCTCGCCACTGCGGGCGTCTTCCTGATCGCCGCCTGCATTGTCGGGCTGACGGCGCTGTTCCGCTGGGTGGAAATGACCTACGGCCTGTTCACCGCGTTCGCGGTGGTCGGCGGCATCTTGGTCGCGCTGTCGGTGATCTGCGCGATCATCGCCGCGGTGAAGCTCCGCAGCCCGTCGCCGCACCGCCGCGGTGAAGCTCCGCAGCCCGTCGCCGCATTATCCTTCACTCTCCAGCCGGCTGCGCGTGGCGATCGCCGCGCCGGTGGCCCAGGAACCCGATGCGGACGAGATCGATCCCGACACCATCCCCTTGGCGCCGTCATCGACGTCGCCGAATCACGCGAGCGGAGTTGCGGGCGCACTCGGACGGGTCAACGTGCCCGTCGGTGTCGCCGTTGCGGCACTGCTGCTCGGCGTGGCCGCCCTGCGCAGGCGTCACCGCAGCAAGTGAGCCTGCCCGGACAGCGACAGGCGCGGTTCGACGGACATCGAAGCACAACCGGCTCAGTTGAGCTGATCCGCGTCGGGATCGCTGCCGCTCCTGGAGCGCCTACATGCGCCGATTAGGCGAAGGGCGTCGCGAGCATGTCTGAAGATGTCTGGAATCCGCACGGCGCGTACTCCGGCGTTCTACGGACCCGCGACACTACGATGACACTCCGCTTGCCGAGCTGAACTTGCGTAAATGACACGCAGACGAGAAATCATCGGCGTCTCCCGGTATTTGAATCCCGCCCACTATCCTTGCGAATCAACAGAAGTGCTAAGGTTGCGTTCGGTTGGGAGCGCCGCGCAGCATGATCCGTATCTCCACGATTTTCATTGCCGTTTGTATGGTTCTGGTCGCGGCCTCGCTCGGCCTGATCCTGTATTCGGTGGCCGGTATCAGTGGCTCGGAATCGGCGATCGTCGCGCTCACCGCACTGACCTTCCTGATTCTCTACAACGCCGTGTCGATGCGACTGCGCGACCGCACCGATGTCGGCAGCCAGATCGCCGATCTGTCACGCGGCACCGCCGACCTCGCGCGCCAGGTCGCCGAGTTCGGCCGGCGGCTGTCGGCGGTCGAGGGACGCATCGTGTCGTCGAGTTCGGTCAGCGCTGATCGCCTGCAGGGTGTGATCGGCGAGATCAATGAGCTCGGCGGACTGATGAAGCAGCTCGCCGTCACCGTGGCCCAGCACGAGGACCTGATCGCGGCCATCCCGCCGGCAACACCACCGGGAGCTGGGGCCAGCACGGTTCGCGACGCCGATCGTCCGCTCCCGGCGACCGCTTCCTCCAGCGGCGCGCTCGAGATGAACGCGCTGCCGTCGAGCGGCTTCGAGCAGAAGGTGGCCGAGACCTCCAAACCGCAGGCCCCGGCGGTCGCTGCCGTGCCAGCAGCCTCCAAGATCACGACGCCAGCTCCGTCGGCGCCGGTTGCCCCCGCCGTGCCGCGCAGCCAGCCGCAGATCCTCGCTGCCGTCAAAGGCGCGATCGAGGACAACCGTCTCGACATCTATCTGCAGCCACTGGTAACGCTGCCGCAGCGCAAGGTGCGCTTCTACGAGGCCGTAACCAGGCTACGCGACGAGCGCGATCAGGTGGTCGCGGCCGAGGACTTCATCGGCATCGCGGAGGCCGCCGGCCTGGTCGGGCGCATCGACCACATGGTCCTGCTTCGCTGCGTCCAGGTGCTTCGCCGCCTGATGGTTCGCAACAAGGACGTCGGCATCTTCTGCAACATCTCCTCGGCCACCCTGAGCAGCCCTGCAAACTTTTCACAATGCCTCGATTTCCTCGAAGCCAATCGCGCTCTGGCGCCGTCCTTCGTGCTCGAATTCAAGCAGTCGACCTTTCGCAGCCTGGGCCCGACCGAGACCGAGCACCTCGCGGCCCTGGCGCAGCGCGGCTACCGCTTCTCGATCGACCACGTCACCGACCTCCGGTTCGAGCCGCGCGAGCTCGCTGATCGCGGTGTCCGCTTCATCAAGGTTCCGGCCGTGCTGCTGCTCGACCCCAAGCAGAGCTCGGCCTCGGACATTCATCCAACCGATCTCTCCGATCTGCTGGGCCGCTTCGGCATCGACCTGATCGCCGAGCGGATCGAAGGCGAGAACAGCGTCGTCGATCTGCTCGACTACGACGTCCGCTTCGGCCAGGGCTTCCTGTTCGCGCCGCCCCGCCCATTGCGACCGGAGGGCGCATCTGCTACCGGCGATGCCGCCGCCGGCCCATCGGGCGGGCAGGACATCAAGATTCAGGACCCCAATGCCGCCGGCACCACCTCTCTCGACGTGTCACACACCAACGCTCCGACGCGCAGCGGCAATGCCGCTCTCGCCCGCCGTGTCGCCGGCACCATCTGAGATCAGCCGCCTGCCATGACCGTTCTCCGCTTCGAAGAGCGGCTGCGCGATCTCGTCGGCCGCAAGCAGGTTTTGCTGAGCGACATCTGGGGCGTGGTCCATAACGGGCTGGAGTCCTTCCCCGACGCCTGCGACGCGCTGCACCACTTTCGCCGCCAGGGCGGTACGGTGATCCTGATCACCAACGCACCGCGTCCGGCCGATTCGGTCCAGCGCCAGTTGCGCAAGCTCGGCGTCGCCGACGAGGTCTACAGCGCCATCGTCTCCTCCGGCGATTTGACCCGCCACTACGTGGCCGATCATCCCGGCGGCAAGGTGTTCTGGCTCGGCCCCGAGCGCGACAACTCCATCCATCGCGGTCTCGACCTGGCGCTGTCGCCGCTGGAGGAAGCCTCCTACATCATCTGCACCGGCCTCTACGACGACGAGACCGAGACCGCCGAGGACTACCGGCCGATGCTGCTGCGCGCCCGCGAGCGCAGGCTGCCGCTGATCTGCGCCAATCCGGACATCGTGGTCGAGCGCGGCGACCGGCTGATCTATTGCGCCGGCGCCATCGCCGAGCTCTACCGCGAGCTCGGCGGCGAGGTGATCTTCTACGGCAAGCCGCATCGGCCGATCTACGAGCGCGCCATGATGCTGGCCGAGCAGCACGCCGGCCGGCCGGTGGCGCGCGAGGAGGTGCTCGCGATCGGCGATTCCGTGCGCACCGATCTCGCCGGCGCGCACGGCTTCGGCATCGACTGCCTGTTCGTGACCCGCGGCATCCATTCCGAGGAGTTCGCCGGCGTCGAGCAGCTCGACCCGGCCTCGGTCAAGGAGCTGTTCGGCCACCCGCCCCGCGCGCTGATGCGCGAATTGAAGTGGTGAACGGATCCTGAAACGAAAAACGCCCGGCCGAGTGCCGGGCGTCTGTCCTGTGGGAGTGGATCAGGCGGGCTTCAGGCCGTCGCCATGTCCGGGAACACCGCCTCGATCTTGGTCTTCAGCGTCGCGGCATTGAACGGCTTGACGATATAGTTGTTCACGCCGGCCTTCTTGGCCGCGATCACGTTCTCGGTCTTGGATTCCGCCGTGATCATGATGAACGGCGTGGTCGCCAGGTTCGGATCGGCACGGACCTCGCGGAGCAGGTCGTAGCCGGTCATCGGCTCCATGTTCCAGTCCGAGATCACGAGGCCGTATTTCTTGGCGCGCATCTTGTTCAGCGCCATCGAGCCGTCGCTGGCATCGTCGATGTCCTCGAACCCGATCTGCTTGAGAAGATTCCTGATGATACGGATCATGGTGCTGTAATCGTCGACGACGAGCACCGGCATCGTCAAATCAACCGCCATCTTGACTCCCCCAGACGCGAACACAACGCGCAGACTGTTACAAAAACGCTGTTGCGGCACGGGTCGTAACCGACCCCGCCATCCGCTCCGAGCAGTAGCATCAGCCGTTAAACAGCGCGTTAACTGCGCTGCGTCTGCATGTCGCTATTGCTGCGCTGCATGAGCGGAGGAACCCCTTCGGCTTGACTTCGCGGGGCCGGCCGCCCACGGTCGAGGGCAACGCCGCCAGACGGCGGCCCACCGAAATCCGCGAGATATTTCCGTCACATGCCCGATTTCAAGATCATCCGCGATTCCACCCCGCCGTCGGACATCCTCAGGGGCGCGGTGGTGGCGATGGGCAATTTCGACGGCGTCCATCTCGGTCACCGGGCCGTGATCGAGGCGGCGATCGACATGGGCAAGGCCAAGGGGCGGCCGGCGCTGGCGCTGACCTTCGAGCCGCATCCGCGGCGCTTCTTCAGCCCCAATACCCCGCAGTTCCGCCTGACCGACGAGACCGCCAAGCTGCGGCTCCTGGCCGGAACCGGCCTTGCCGGCGCCGTGGTCATGGCCTTCGACAAGGGCCGCGCCCAGACCTCGGCGCAGGATTTCATTCACCATGACCTGATCGGGCGGCTGGGGATCGCCGGAATCGCGGTCGGCTACGACTTTCATTTCGGCAAGGGCCGCGTCGGCTCGCCCAGCCTGCTCGCCAACGAGGCCCCCAAGCTCGGCATCGAGGTCGACATCCAGGCCCATGTGGACATCGACGAGCGGCCAGTGTCCTCGACCGCGATCCGCGAGGCGCTGGCGGAGGGCCAGGTCAGCGAGGCGACCGCGATGCTCGGCGGCCCCTGGTTCGTGAGCTCCGAGGTGATCCACGGCGAGAAGCGCGGCCGCGACCTCGGCTACCCCACCGCCAACATGCGGCTCGACCGTGATTGCGGGCTTCGCCACGGCATCTACGCCGTCCGGGTCGGCCGCGGCCGCGGCGCGAGCCGGGTGCTGATCGACGGCGTCGCCAATTTCGGCCGCCGGCCGACCTTCGACAATGGCGCACCGCTGCTCGAGACCTTCCTGTTCGACTTCCATGGCAGCCTCTATGGCGAGGTCCTGGACGTCGCCTTCATCGGCTTCATCCGCGAGGAGGCCAAATTCGGCTCCATCGAGGCCCTGATCCGGCAGATGGACGACGACAGCGCCAAGGCCCGCGCCCTGCTGGCGGCCCATCCTGGTCTCTTCCCGCGGCTTGGCGAGATCGGCTGATCCTCCTGCTCCATCGGTGACGTCATTCCGGGGCAGCCCGCCAGGGCTGAACCCGGAATCTCGAGATTCCGGGTTCGATGCTGGCGCATCGCCCCGGAATGACGCTGAACAACGGTCCCGCAGCGTTGCTGCCGCAGGATCGCTTTGCGATTTCGCAGGCCCCCTGCTATGAGGGAGCCCCATGTTGATACGGCGCATCATCGGCATTAGCGGCCCGGCTTCCGCCTGAGCTTTGAGCTCGGCGCAAGACCGGGATGTCTCTGCTCGTTCCGCCGCCCGCGATCGAAATCGCGTCTCAGCGCCTCATCTCTCAGCCAGCCAGATCACGATGTCCGAAAAGCCGCAAAAGCCCGACGCCCAAAAATCCGACGCCAAGGACTATTCCAAGACCCTGTATCTGCCGCAGACGGACTTCCCGATGCGCGCCGGCCTGCCGCAGCGCGAGCCGGAGATCCTGAAATACTGGAACGAGATCGACCTCTACGGCAAGCTGCGCGAGACCGCCAAGAACAGGCCGAAATTCGTCCTGCATGACGGCCCGCCCTACGCCAACGGCAACATCCATATCGGGCATTCGCTCAACAAGATCCTCAAGGACGTCGTGACCAAGAGCCAGCAGATGCTCGGCCACGATTCCAACTACGTGCCGGGCTGGGACTGCCACGGCCTGCCGATCGAGTGGAAGATCGAGGAGGAGAACTACCGCAAGAAGGGCAAGACCAAGCCCGACTTCCGCGACTCCGCCGCGATGGTCGCGTTCCGCAGGGAGTGCCGCGCCTATGCCGATCATTGGCTCAACGTGCAGCGCGAGGAGTTCAAGCGTCTCGGCGTCATCGGCGACTGGGACCATCCCTATGCCACCATGACCTATCCGGCCGAGGCCCAGATCGCCCGCGAGCTGATGAAGTTCGCCGCCAACGGCACGCTGTATCGCGGCTCCAAGCCGGTGATGTGGAGCGTGGTCGAGAAGACCGCGCTCGCCGAGGCCGAGGTGGAGTATGAGGACTATCAGTCCGACACGGTGTGGGTGAAGTTTCCGGTGACCTCGCCGGCGCATGGCGCGCTCGCCAGCGCCTCGGTGGTGATCTGGACCACCACGCCCTGGACCCTGCCCGGCAACCGCGCCATCTCGTTCTCGCCGAAGATCGCCTACGGTCTCTACAAGGTCACGGATGCGCCCGCCGACAATTGGGCCAAGACCGGCGATCTCCTGATCCTCGCCGATGCGCTTGCCGATGGCGTGTTCAAGCAGGCGCGCGTCACGTCGTATGAAAAGGTGCGCGACATCCCCGGCGATACGCTCGATGCCGTCGAATGCGCGCATCCGCTGAAGGGCCTTGCCGGCGGCTACGGCTTCACCGTGCCGCTCCTGCCCGGCGACCACGTCACCGACGACACCGGCACCGGCTTCGTGCACACCGCGCCCGGCCACGGTCGCGAGGACTTCGACGTCTGGACGGCCAATGCCCGCGAGCTCGACGGCCGCGGCATCGCCACCACCATCCCCTACACCGTCGACGAGAACGGCGCGCTGACCGACCATGCCCCCGGCTTCACCGGCAAGCGCGTCATCAACGACAAGGGCGAGAAGGGCGACGCCAACGAGGCGGTCATGAAGGCGCTGACGGACGCGGGCATGCTGCTCGCGCGCGGCCGGCTCAAGCATCAGTATCCGCATTCCTGGCGCTCCAAGAAGCCGGTGATCTTCCGCAACACGCCGCAATGGTTCATCGCGATGGACAAGGACATTGCCGATGACGGCAAGGCCAAGTCCGGCGACACGTTGCGCGCCCGAGCCCTGCGCGCGATCAGCGTCACGCAATGGGTGCCGGCCGCCGGCCAGAACCGCATCAACGGCATGATCGCCAACCGTCCGGACTGGGTGATCTCGCGCCAGCGCGCCTGGGGCGTGCCGATCGCGGTGTTCGTGCGCGAGAAAGGCGACGGCTCGGCCGAGATCCTGCAGGACGAGACAGTCAACACCCGCATCGCGGACGCCTTTGAGAAAGAAGGTGCCGACGCCTGGTACGCCGACGGCGCGCGCGAGCGCTTCCTGGGCTCGCGCGCCAATGAGGACTGGAAGAAGGTCGACGACATCTGCGACGTCTGGTTCGATTCCGGCTCGACCCATGCCTTCGTGCTGGAGGACCCCATGCACTTCCCGGGCCTCGCCGGCATCAAACGCAAGGTCGATGGCGGCCAGGACACAGTGATGTATCTGGAAGGCTCGGACCAGCATCGCGGCTGGTTCCACTCGTCGCTGCTGGAGAGCTGCGGCACCCGCGGTCGGGCTCCTTACGACGTCGTGCTGACGCACGGCTTCACGCTCGACGAGAACGGCCGCAAGATGTCGAAGTCGCTCGGCAACACCGTCGAGCCGCAGAAGGTGATGAAGGATTCCGGCGCCGACATCCTGCGGCTCTGGGTCTGCGCCACCGACTACGCCGACGACCAGCGCATCGGCCCGGAGATCCTGAAGAACACCATCGAGACCTACCGCAAGCTGCGCAACACCATGCGCTGGATGCTCGGCACCCTGCATCACTACGAGCGCAGCGACGCGGTCGCGTTCGCCGACATGCCGGAGCTGGAGCGGCTGATGCTGCATCAGCTGTCGCAGCAGGCGGAGACGATCAGCCGCGCCTATGCCGCGTTCGACTACAAGACCGTGGTCGCGTCGCTGGCCGCTTTCATGAACACCGAGCTGTCGGCGTTCTATTTCGACGTCCGCAAGGACACGCTGTATTGCGATCCGCCATCCTCGGTGGCGCGCAAGGCGGCGCTGACCGCGATCGACCTGATCTGCGATTCCATCCTGAAATGGCTGGCGCCGGTGCTGTCGTTCACCACCGACGAGGCGTGGCGAATGTATCGGCCCGACGCCGAGCCGTCGGTGCATCTGACGCTGTTCCCGGATGCGATGGACGGTTATCGCGACGACGCGCTCGCCGCGAAATGGGAGACCATCCGCAACGTCCGGCGCGTCGTCACCGGCGCGCTGGAGCTCGCGCGCGCCGCCAAGACCATCGGATCGTCGCTCGAGGCCTCGCCGATCATCTATGTGGCCGATCGCTCGCTGCTCGGCACCTTGTTCGATACCGACCTCGCCGAGGTCTGCATCACCTCGAACTACGAGGTCCGCGAAGGCGACGCACCGGCCGATGCGTTCCGGCTCGATGCCGTGCCAGGGGTAGCGGTCGTCGTCGAGAAGGCCGTGGGCAAGAAGTGCGCCCGCTCCTGGAAGATCCTGGAGAGCGTCGGCGACGACAAGGAGTACCCCGACGTCTCCCCGCGCGACGCGCAGGCGCTGCGCGAGTGGAAGGCGCTCGGGGTCGGCGTGTGAGGCTCGCTGGTACGACACCCACAACTGTCGTCCCCGCGAACGCCGGGACCCATAGCCACCGGCGCCCTTTGTAGACAAAGACAGATGACCCAGAGCCTTTTTCAACAATTGGCCATCCGCGGTATGGGTCCCGGCTTTCGCCGGGACGACAGCGGTGTTTGCCGCGAGTGGCCCGGCATGATCGCCATCACGCAATGACCTCCCGCCTCCGCCTCGGCCTCATCGCCGGTTTCGCCACCCTGGTCATCGACCAGGCCTCCAAGCTGTGGCTGCTGTACGTGTTCGACCTGCCCAACCGCGGCACGGTCAGGATCACCCCGTTCTTCGACCTCTACCTCGCCTGGAACATCGGCATCAGCTTCGGCTGGCTGCAGAGCGAGAGCGCGCTGGCGCAATATGGACTGATGGCGGTGAAGGCCGTCGCGGTGGTCGCCCTCGCCATCTGGATGGCGCGCGCGGAAAGCAAGCTGGCGACGGCGGCGCTCGGCCTGATCATCGGCGGCGCCATCGGCAACGGCATCGACCGGCTGGCCTATGGCGCGGTGGTCGATTTCGCGTTGTTCCACGTCCAGATCGGCGGCACGGTTTACAACTGGTACATCTTCAACATGGCCGACGTGGCCATCGTTGCCGGGGTGGCGGGCCTGCTGTATGACTCCTTCTTCGGGGCTCCCGCCGCAAAAGCGCCCTGATCCGGGTCGATACCGGCCGGTGCCGATCCAGGGTCAAGAGCCTGATGATCTTCACGTTTTCGAGATCGGCGCGATGCCTGGACGGCCCCCGTCGAATCGAGGATCGCAATCGGTGGGTTCGCGGCCGGTTCGTCGGAGCACGAGCACTGGACAAGCGAGGACAGGGAAAGCCATGCGCAAGACCGAAGTCAGCGGCCGGATCATGACCCACGCGGCCTTTCGCGCTCTGCGCCTGTCGGCGGCTGCGCTTTGCATCGGCGTCATCATGGCCGCGGGCGTCGCCCGTGCCCAGGAGGACGAGGAAGACGACAAGACCTTCGAAGAGAAGATCGTCGACAACCTGATGCGCGGCCTCGGCGGCACCAACATGGAGACGCCGACCATCAATTATCGCGAGCGCTCGCCGCTCGTCGTGCCGCCCAAGCTCGATCTGCCGCCGCCGGCTGCCGCGACCCAGGCCAATGCCCCGAACTGGCCGAAGGACCCCGACGAGCAGCAGCGCCGTGCCGCGGCCGCCGCGCGCAAGAAGGACAACAAGGATCCGGTCAATGCGGCCCGCCCGCTGACCCCGGCCGAGATGAAGATGGGGCGGACGGCCGCCGCCAAGCCGACCGAGCCGATCCAGCCCGGCGTCAGCAACAACCCGATGATGAGCCCGTCTCAGCTCGGCTTCAAAGGCGGCCTGTTCGGCATGTTCAAGGGCAGCGACAGCGAAACCAAGCCGTTCACCAGCGAGCCGCAGCGCGAGAGCCTGACCCAGCCGCCGCCCGGCTATCAGACGCCGTCGTCGAGCTATGCCTATGGCACCGGCAAGCAGGAGCCGATCGCCGGCAAGCAGATGGACATCATGACCGGCAAGGAACGGTGAGGGCGGCTGCTCGCCGGAGCCCCCCGGACTTGCCGCGTTTGCCGGCATTAGTGAAATTTAATGTCTCGCGGCGGCACCATGCCATCGCCGCTTTGTGACGTCGGGCTCCGTCCGGCGCGATGTAGCATGCTGCGCTCAAACCCGATCGCCCCTCCCCGCGGGCCTTCAGAAGGATCATGATGTCCTCGCACCGGTTCATTCCCGTCGCCGCCGCGCTCGTCTCCATCATTGCGTTCACGGCCGGCGCTTCGGCGCAAACGACGTTCGCCTCCGAGCCCCCTGCCAGCTTCACCCTCCCCAACGGCCTGCAGGTCGTCGTGATCCAGGATCACCGCACCCCCGTGGTGACGCAGATGATCTGGTACAAGGTCGGCTCCGCCGACGAGACGCCCGGTAAATCAGGCCTCGCCCATTTCCTCGAGCATCTGATGTTCAAGGGCACCGAGAAGCATCCGGCCGGCGAGTTCTCCAAGACCGTGCTCAAGATCGGCGGCAACGAGAACGCCTTCACCTCGGTCGACTACACCGGCTACTTCCAGCGCGTGCCGCGCGACCAACTGCCCAAGATGATGGAGTTCGAGGCCGACCGCATGACCGGCCTGGTGCTGAAGGACGAGAACGTGCTGCCCGAGCGCGACGTCGTGCTCGAAGAATACAACATGCGCGTCGCCAACTCTCCGGAAGCCCGGCTCAACGAGCAGGTCATGGCGGCGCTCTACGTCAATCATCCCTATGGCCGCCCGGTGATCGGCTGGAAGCCGGAGATCGAAAAGCTCAGCCGCGAGGATGCGCTGGCATTCTATCGCCGCTTCTACGCGCCCAACAATGCGATCCTCATCATCGCCGGCGACACCGACGCCAAGGAAGTGCGTCCGCTGGTCGAGCAGACCTTCGCCAAGATCCCCGCGCAGGGCGACATTCCCGCGCACCGGCTCCGGCCGCAGGAGCCGCAGCCGGTGGCGCCGCGCACGGTCACGCTGGCCGACCCGCATGTCGAGCAGCCCTCGATGCGCCGCTTCTACCTGGTGCCGTCGGCGACGACGGCCGCGCCCGGTGAATCCGCTGCGCTCGACGTGCTGGCCCAGCTGATGGGCAACGGCAGCAACTCCTATCTCTACCGCGCGCTCGTCATCGACAAGTCGCTCGCGATCAGCGCCAGCGCGTCCTATCAGGGCACCTCGCTGGATCCGAGCCAGTTCTCGGTCGCGGCCGCGCCAAGACCCGGCGTGGAGTTCGCCCAGGTCGAGGCGGTGGTCGACAGCGTGATCGCCGAGCTGGCGCAGAACCCGGTTCGCGCCGAGGATCTCGAACGGGTCAAGACGCAGCTGATCGCGGAGGCGATCTACGCCCAGGACAACCAGGCCACGATGGCACGCTGGTATGGCGGCGGCCTCACCACGGGACTGAGCATCGAGGACATCCGGAGCTGGCCCGATCGCATTCGCGCCGTGACCGCCGAGCAGGTGCGCACAGCGGCGCAGAAGTGGCTCGACAAGAAGCGCTCCGTGACCGGCTATCTGATCAAGGACAATGCGGCCAAGCGCGAGGAGAAGCGGTCGTGATGAACACAATGACCTTCGCGCGCCGCTTCGCCTGCACGCTCGCCGTCGCTGCCGCAGCGCTCGCCGTCACGTCGGCTGCACAGGCCGCAACCAAGATCCAGCGCCTGGTCTCGCCCGGCGGCATCGAAGCCTGGTTCGTGCAGGACGCGACCGTGCCACTGATCGCGATGGAATACGCCTTCCAGGGCGGCGCCTCACAGGATCCGATTGGCAAGCCCGGCGTCGGCAATCTCGTCGCCGACCTGCTCGACGAAGGCTCCGGCGATCTCGACTCCAAGACCTTCCACGAGCGGCTCGACCGCCGCGCCATCGAGCTCAGCTTCCAGGTATCGCGCGATCAATTCCGCGGCTCGCTGCGCATGCTGCGCGACAACAAGGACGAGGCGTTCGAGCTGCTGCGCACCGCGCTGACCTCGCCGCATTTCGACAGCGCCGATATCGAGCGCATCCGCTCGCAGGTGATCTCCGGCCTGCGCCGCGAGACCACCAACCCGAGCTCGCTGGCAGGCCGCAAGTTCCTCGAGCTCGCCTTCCCCAACCACCCCTACGGCCGTCCGTCCAACGGCACGCTGGACAGCGTGCCGACGATCACCGTCGAAGATCTCAAGGACTACACCGGCCGCGTTCTCGCCAAGGACACGCTGAAGGTCGCCGTCGTCGGCGACGTCGATCCGGCGACGCTCGGCAAGCTGCTGGACCAGACCTTCGGCGCGCTGCCGGCGAAAGCGACCCTGACGCCAGTGCCTGACGTCATCGCCACCAAGCCGCCGCAGCGCGTCCTCGTCTCGCTCGATGTGCCGCAGACCGTCATCACCTTCGGCGGGCCCGGCATCCGCCGCCACGACCCGAACTTCATGGCGGCCTATGTGGTCAACCACATCCTCGGCGGCGGCGGCCTGTCGTCGCGGCTCTACAAGGAGGTGCGCGAGAAGCGCGGCCTCGCCTACTCGGTCTATGACGCGCTGCTGTGGATGGATCACTCCGCGCTGTTCATCGGCAACACCGCCACCCGCTTCGACCGCGCCAGCGAGACCATCGCCGCAGTCGAGGGCGAGATCCGCCGCATGGCCGAGGAAGGCCCGACCCAGCAGGAGCTCGACGAGGCCAAGTCCTACATCAACGGCTCGCAGATGCTGGCGCTCGACACCTCCTCCAAGCTCGCCCAGGCGATGCTGCAATATCAACTCGACAAGATGCCGATCGACTACATCGAGAAGCGCAGCGAGATCGTCAAGGCCGTGACGCTCGATGACGCCAAGAAGGCGGCGAAGCAGCTCTGGAGCCAGGGCCTGCTGACGGCGGTCGTCGGCCGCACGCCGCAGGCCGCCGCCGAGCCGGTGCAAGCACCGGCCACGGCGCCGATGACCAAGACGAACTGAGCGGGCGGGGCGCTCTCGTCGCGCGACGCTTCGATGTCGCTGACCATCGCTGCCTCCACAAAAATGGTGTCGTCCCGGCCTTGAGCCGGGACCCATACTCCAGGGAGATGTTTGAGGCAGGCAGGTCATTGACACCTCCCGCCTCACGTCGGCTGCGGCGTATGGGTCCCGGGTCGGCGCCGTCAGCCACGCTTCGCGTCGCTGACGGCTTGCCCGGGACGACAGCGGAGGACCGCGCGTCGACTTCCGATAATAATAATTATCTTGCTATTTTTCGGAAATCATGTTCTTCTCCGCCATCCCGCCTCACTGCGGAGGGGCGTTGCGCGCGATCGTCACGACACGCGAGGCGGGGATGCGGTGGCCGCGAGAGGTCGCAGCGTCTTCTTGCGAGGACGCGGACGAACGATCGCTTGCGGACGTGAAGTCGCAGGGTCCTGACACCCCGACGCTGGTGTCACGTTCGCGACGGCGCTAACGCGCCGCGTGGATCATGGTGGCCAACAAGCCCGGCGCACCAGGGAGACTGCGTATAAGCGTGAAGACCACCGCGCGGGGAATGCCGGGATGTCTCGGCTGAACCTGTGGTACCTGCCGCCTGCATTTTTTTCGCAGGCGGGCCATGGGTGCGGCCAGCGCCCGGCATTCCCCGCGCCCTCTGCACTTTCAAGAGGGACGAACTGATCGCAGACCTCGGGCATGAGATGCCGCGAGAACGCAGCGTCATGGCTGAGCTGATCGACACCTGCTGTTTGAGCCGTGAATCCGCCACCCCCACCGCTGTCGTCCCGGACAAGCGGCGACGCGCGCCAGCGCGGCGCTGCGCCGATCCGGGACCCACACTCCGCGGCGTGATGCGGGAGGTGTCAACGACCAGCCTGCCTCAAACTTCTCCCTGGGGTTATGGATCCCGGCGTTCGCCGGGATGACAGTGGAGGGTTTCGCACCGGCCCCTGGCCAACCCGCGACGCAATGGTGTGAACCCGCGCACACCGGCCCTAAACCCGCTATGGTGCGCGCGAAAGCCTCGATTCCACCTGGTGCCCCATGCTGCGGATCTCCCGCGACCTTGCCATCGACGAGAACGACATCGAGATCTCGTTCGTCCGCGCCTCCGGGCCCGGCGGCCAGAACGTCAACAAGCTGTCGACCTCGGCGCAGCTGCGCTTCGACACGACCCGGATCACGCTGCCCGAGGATGCCGCGGCACGGCTGGCGCGGCTGGCCGGCCAGCGCATGACCAAGAACGGCGTCATCGTGATCCAGGCCGAGCGCTTTCGGACTCAGGAGCGCAACAAGGCCGACGCGATCGACCGCCTGCTGGCGCTGTTGAAGGAGGCGATGATCAGGCCGAAGGTGCGGCGCCCGACCAAGCCGACCTTCGGCTCCAAGCAGCGCCGGCTCGAAGGCAAAAAGATCCGCAGCGACGTCAAGGCGGGACGCGGCGGGCGTCGCTTCGACGATTAGTCCGCAACGCTGACACATCCTGCGGGCGGACGCGTCCTGCGCACGCTTTGTTCCTGCTGAAACAGCCCGCTACTACCACGGTGCTTTCACTGCGACCTAGTCTCATCAAAAATGATGAGAGAGGATCGATGTCGGGACAGCGTGCAGCGCAAACTGCTTTTCTTCGCGTTGGACTTGGATGTTGCGGCGCGATGCTGGGCGCGGCCGCCGCGCTCGCGCAGATGGCGCTGCCCTCGCCGAAGCCCGTCGACGGCGCGACTCTCTTCAAGCAGCAATGCGGTGTCTGCCATACGCTGAGCAGCGGCGAACCGATGCGACAGGGACCGCCGCTATCGAAGATCGTCGGCCGCCGCGCCGGATCGATCGACGGCTTCCGCTACTCGGCCGGCTTCGCCAGGGCCGACTTCAGTTGGGACGAAGCCAAGCTCGACGCCTGGCTGACCAACCCGCAAGAGCTGATCCCCGGCGCCGTGATGGCGTATCGCCAGGCCAAGCCCGACGTGCGCGCCGCGATCATCAACTACCTGAAGGACAATTGAGATGGCCAAACCCGTGCATTCCATGATCCGCGTGCTCGACGAGGCCAAGGCGCTCGACTTCTACACGCGCGCCTTTGGCTTGGAGATCGCCGATAGTCTGCGCTTCGACGGCTTCGCGCTGATCTATCTGCGCCACCCGTCGTCGCCGTTCGAGGTCGAGCTGACCGTCAATTTCGACCGCAAGGAGCCCTATACGCTCGGCGACGGCTACGGCCATCTCGCTGTCGTGGTCGACGATCTCGATGCCGAGCATGCCCGCTTCGAGCGCGAGAACCTGGCGCCAGGCCCCTTGCGCGATTTCAAGCACAATGGTGCGACGCTCGCGCGCTTCTTCTTCGTCACCGATCCCGACGGCTACAAGATCGAGGTGATCCAGCGCGGCGGCCGCTTCGGCTGAGCCGCTGAACTACGACCATACATCAACAAAATCACACGGAGGATACCCATGAGAGAAGTCGATCGCCGCAACAAATATGACCGCCGCGTCTTTCTCAAGGGCGCGGCCGCGACCGTGCCGGCCGCGGCCGTCGCCTCCGCGACGGGCCTCGGCGTCACCGACGCCTGGGCCGAGGACGCCAAGGCGCTGACGCCGGCGACCCTGAAGACGCTGGTGAAGGTCGCGCGCGACATCTATCCGCACGACTTCCTCGCCGACCGCTACTACATCACCGCGGTCAAGCCGTGGGACGGCAAGGCGGCGGAGGACGCCGCCGTGAAGGCGATGATCAATGACGGCGTCGCCCGGCTCGACCAAGACGCGCGCGACCGCCACAAGGTGCCGTATGCGCAGGTGCCGTGGGAGGTCGATCGCGTCGCGCTGCTGCAAGGGATCGAGCAGACGACGTTCTTCAAGACCATCCGCGGCGACCTCGTGGTCTCGCTCTACAATCAGAAAGAGCTCTGGCCGAAGTTCGGCTACGAGGGCTCCTCCGCCGAGCATGGCGGCTACATCAACCGTGGCTTCTCCGACATCGACTGGCTGCCGAAAGCCTGACGCCGGCCAGCACCAAGACAAGAAACACGGAGGAAACCACCATGGCAAGATTCGATCAGAACGATTCGAGCGTCGTCGTCATCATCGGCTCGGGCGCCGGCGGCGGCACGCTCGGCAACGAGCTCGCACAGAAGGGCATCAAGGTCGTCATTCTCGAAGCCGGCAATCGCTACGAGATTCCCGACTTCATCAACGACGAATGGGAGAGCTTCACCCAGCTCGCCTGGACCGACATGCGCACCACGTCCGGCACCTGGCGCGTAGCCAAGGACTTCGCCAATCTGCCGGCCTGGATCGTGAAGGCGGTCGGCGGCTCCACCGTGCACTGGGCCGGCGCCTCGCTGCGCTTCGACGAGCACGAGTTCAAGGCGCGCACCACCTATGGCGGCGTGCCCGGCACGAGCCTCTTGGACTGGCCAGTGACCTTGGCCGAGATGGAGCCGTGGTACGCCAAGGCCGAGTTCAAGATGGGCGTGACCCGCACCAACGACATTCCCGGCCTGCCCGGCAACAACAATTTCAAGGTGCTCGAGGCCGGCGCCCGGAAGCTCGGCTACAAGACCGTGCACACCGGCAACATGGCGATCAACTCGCAGCCGCGCGACGGCCGCGGCGCCTGCCAGCAGATCGGCTTCTGCTTCCAGGGCTGCAAGTCCGGTGCGAAATGGTCGACCTTGTACACCGAGATCCCGAAGGGCGAGGCCACCGGCAATCTCGAGGTGCGGCCGGGCAGCATGGCGATCAAGGTCGAGCATGACGCCTCGGGCAAGGTCACCGGCGTGGTCTATGCCGACAGCCAGGGCAAGATGCAGCTGCAGAAGGCCCGTATCGTCGCCGTCGCCGGCAACTCGATCGAGAGCCCGCGGCTGCTGCTCAACAGCGCCTCGAACATGTTCCCGGACGGCCTTGCCAACTCCTCCGGCCAGGTCGGGCGCAACTACATGCGGCACATGACCGGCAGCGTCTATGCGACGTTCGAGAACCCGGTGCACATGTATCGCGGCACCACGATGGCCGGCATCGTCCGCGACGAGGCGGCATTCAATCCGAAGCGCGGCTTCGTCGGCGGCTACGAGATGGAGACCTTGTCGCTCGGCCTGCCGTTCATGGCGGCGTTCCTCAATCCCGGCGCCTGGGGCCGCAGCTTCACGGCGGCGATGGAGACCTATCCGCGCATGGCCGGCATGTGGCTGGTCGGCGAGGACATGCCGCAGGAGACCAACCGCATCACGCTCGATCCCGTGGCGAAGGACAAGTTCGGCATGCCGGTGGCGTCAGTGCATTTCGACGATCATCCCAACGACGTCGCGATGCGCGCCCACGCCTACAAGCAGGGCTCGGCGATCTACGAGGCGGTCGGCGCCACCGTGACCTATCCGACCACGCCCTACCCCTCGACGCACAATCTCGGCACCAACCGGATGAGCGAGAAGGCCAAGGACGGCGTCGTCAACAAGTTCGGCCAGACGCACGACATCAAGAACCTGTTCGTCTCCGACGGCAGCCAGTTCACCACGGGCGCGGCGTGCAATCCCACGCTGACGATCGTCGCGCTGGCGATCCGGCAGGCCGACTACATTGCGGGAGCGATGCAGAAGAAGGAGATCTGAGGGACAAGGTCGTGCGATGGGGCACGCTTGGCGCTCCACACTCGGTCAGCGCCTCCCCCGCTTGCGGGGGAGGTCGGATCGCATCGGAGATGCGATCCGGGTGGGGGAACGCTCCGGAAAGACTGCCGTTGCGGCGCCCCCACCCCGCCCTCCCCCGCAAGCGGGGGAGGGAGACGAGGCAGCGGATTTTTGGCTACTCCGCCGCGTCCATGATCGCGGCCGCGGGAAAATCCGGCAGCGTGGCGGTCGCCTTGGCCCGGTAGATCAGACAGGAGCACCTCAACAGCGACGCAAAATTCTTCACCTCGCCGTGATGATCGAGCACCTCGGCGTACAGCGTGGTCACGAACTTGGCGAGGCTCATGCCCTCCTTGGCGGCGATCTCCTCGAGCGTGTCCCAGAACGCCATTTCGAGCCGGATCGAGGTGCTATGGCCGCCGATCCGCAACGAGCGGGTCTGCGATGCATAGTCGCGCTGAGGCTGGTGTGCGAACAGATGGCACATGGGCTTCCTCCGGCTGATCGTTATTTTTGCGAAACGATATACTGGCCCCGCCCGCCTCACAATCCCGTTGGAGAACGCCGCATTCGTCTGCCGCACTGCGTGAAAAACGCTATTCTCCCGGCAACACAAGTGGCGCCGCGACAGCGGCGTCGCATCAACGCTCCGAGCCGCACCATGCCCGTCCGCCAGCTTCCCGAACAGATCGTCAACCGCATCGCCGCCGGCGAGGTGGTCGAGCGGCCGGCGAGCGTGGTCAAGGAGCTGGTCGAGAATGCGATCGATGCCGGCGCGAGCCGCATCGACATCTTCACCGATGGCGGCGGCCGGCGAAAGATCGCGATCACCGACGACGGTGGCGGTATGACGGCGGCCGATCTTGCGCTCGCGGTCGAGCGCCACGCGACCTCGAAGCTCGACGACGAGGACCTGCTGCAGATCCGCACCCTCGGGTTCCGCGGCGAGGCGCTGCCCTCGATCGGCTCGGTGGCACGGCTGTCGATCACGACGCGGCACAAGAGCGAGCCGCATGCCTGGGCGCTCGCGGTCGACTGCGGCGACAAGTCTCCGATCGTGCCGGCCGCGCTCAACCAGGGCACCCGCGTCGAGGTCGCCGATCTGTTCCACGCCACGCCGGCCCGGCTGAAGTTCCTCAAGACCGACCGCACCGAGGCCGAGGCGATCCGCGAGGTGGTGCGGCGGCTGGCGATGGCGCGGCCCGATATTGCGTTTACGCTGGCCGGCGAGGAGCGCGCGCCGGTGACCTGGGCGGCCGCGCTGCCCGGCGCGCCGGGCCAGCTGACGCGGCTTGGCGACATTCTCGGCGCCGACTTCCGTAGCCATGCGATCGCCGTGCGCAGCGAGCGCGATCATGTGATGATCGAGGGCTTCGCCGCGGCGCCGGCGCTGACGCGGGCCAATGCGCTCGGGCAGTATCTGTTCGTCAACGGCCGGCCGGTACGCGACAAGCTGATCCTCGGCGCGGTGCGTGCTGCCTATGCCGACTATCTGCCGCGCGACCGCCATCCCGTCGTAGCGCTGTTCGTGACGCTCGACCCGCGCGAGGTCGACGCCAACGTGCATCCGGCCAAGACCGAGGTGCGCTTCCGCAATGCCGGCCTCGTGCGCGCGCTGATCATTCACGCGCTGAAGGAAGGCCTCGCCCGCGAGGGCCGCCGCACCGCGGCCAATGACGGTGGCGCGACCATCGCCGCGTTCCGCCCGGCGTTCACGCCGCAGCCGCGGCCTGCCAATTGGGATTGGCAACGCTCGCCGTCGGCGCCCGTGATGCCGCACTTCGGCGGCTCGTTCCCATCAGCCGCGCCCTCGCCCGCTGCCACATCATTTGGTCTCGCCGAGTCGACGCAGTCCGCATTCGACGTCGGCACGCCGCGCGCCGATCTGCGGCTGCACGAGCAGCCGGCCGCGCCCGACCTGCTCGACCGCCCGCTCGGCGCCGCGCGTACCCAGATCCACGATACCTACATCGTGGCGCAGACCCGCGACGGCCTCGTCATCGTCGACCAGCACGCCGCGCATGAGCGCATCGTCTATGAGCGATTGAAGGCCTCGCTCGCCGCGCACGGCGTGCAGCGGCAGATCCTGCTGATCCCCGACATCGTCGAGCTGGATGAGGCGACCGTCGAGGCGCTGCTCGCGCGCTCCGACGAGCTCGCCTCATTCGGGCTCGCGATTGAATCCTTCGGCCCCGGCGCCGTTGCCGTGCGCGAGACCCCGTCGCTGCTCGGCAAGATCAACGCATCCGCGCTGCTGCGCGATCTCGCCGAGCATATGGAGGAATGGGGTGAGGCGCTGCCGCTCGAGCGCCGCCTGATGCACGTCGCCGCCACCATGGCCTGCCACGGCTCCGTCCGCGCCGGCCGCCGCCTCAAGCCGGAGGAAATGAACGCGCTGCTCCGCGAGATGGAGGACACGCCCAACTCCGGCCAATGCAACCACGGCCGCCCGACCTACGTCGAGCTCAAGCTCGCCGACGTCGAGAAGCTGTTCGGGAGGAGATAGCGGCCACGAATTGGAGCACGACGAGAGCGACAAACTGGCTGTCGTCCCGGGCAAGCCACCGGCAACGCGCAGCGTTGTCCGGCGGCGCCGACCCGAGACCTATACGCCGCAGCAGAAGTGATGGGCGAGTACGCCGTCGCGAGCGTCGCGCGTCCCAACCCGATCCTGTGGTTATGGGCCCCTGCGTTCGCAGGGGCGACAGTGAGCAAGGATCACGCGCTGCGCAAAAATACGAACTCGGTGTCGTCATAGGCGCGGCGTTCGAGTTCGGTGAAGCCTTCAGGCACCTTGAACGCGGCGGCCTTGGACTCCTCGACGACCA
Organism: Bradyrhizobium sp. SZCCHNRI3043; assembly: GCF_032377735.1. Lineage (NCBI taxonomy): Bacteria > Pseudomonadati > Pseudomonadota > Alphaproteobacteria > Hyphomicrobiales > Nitrobacteraceae > Bradyrhizobium > Bradyrhizobium sp. SZCCHNRI3043. The sequence goes on along the minus strand of NZ_JAUHID010000001.1, from coordinate 519,311 downwards.
GAAGCGCCGATGGCACCAGCCAGCCGCCGTCGCGCAACGCGGCCAGCGCCTTCTCCGCCAGGCCCTTGCCATAGGGCGGGTCGAGGAACACCAGCGAGAACGGCTCGACCGGATGCGCAGGACCGAGATCGGTGGCATCGCGGCGGTAGACCTTGGTGACACCGCCGAGGCCGAGCGCCTCGACATTGTTGCGCAGCAGCGCCCTTGCCTCGGCGCCGTTGTCGACGAACAGCGTGAACGCCGCACCGCGCGAGACAGCCTCGATGCCGAGCGCGCCGGTGCCGGCAAACAGGTCGAGCACGCGCGCGCCGGCGATCGGATCGTCGTAGGCGTGGACGAGGATGTTGAACAGCGCCTCGCGCAGCCGATCCTGCGTCGGCCGAATCTCGCGCGACGCAGGCGAAGCGATGTTGCGGCCTCTCAGCCGTCCACCGACGACACGCATCGCAACGCCCTACTCGTCCTGCGGCGTGATATCGCGCTTGCCGTGATAGCCGCGCTTCGGCCGCCGTGGCGGGCCAGAAAAGCGCGCCTCGGCCTCGTGGCGCTCGCGCGCCTCGTCGCTGCCGGTACGCTGGACCAGCACGCGGCGGCCCTTGCGATCGGCGACCACCTCGCGCTTCGGCTTGGGCTTCGGATCCGGCAACGGCTCGCGATTGCCCTTGCCGGCCGGACCGAGATCGGCGCCCGATTGCGCGATGACCTTCTCGCCGAGCTGCTCGCGCAGAACTCGCGTCTTGACCTCCTGCACCTCGCCCTCGGGCAGCTCCAAAAGCTGGAATGGGCCGTAGGAGACGCGGATCAGGCGGTTCACCTCGAGGCCGAGATGAGCGAGCACGTTGCGCACCTCGCGGTTCTTGCCCTCGCGGATCGCAACCACGAGCCAGACGTTCGCACCCTGGTCGCGTTCGAGCGTGGCTTCGATCGGTCCGTATTTGACGCCGTCGACCTCGACGCCTGCGGCGAGCTGATCGAGCTGCGCCTGCGTGATCTCGCCATGGGCGCGAACGCGATAGCGCCGCGTCCAGCCGGTGTCCGGCAATTCGAGCACGCGCGCGAGCCCGCCGTCATTCGTGAGCAGCAGCAGGCCCTCGGTGTTGAAGTCGAGCCGGCCGATCGAGATCAGCCGCGGCAGGCCCTCGGGCAGATTGTCGAATACCGTCGGTCGCCCCTCCGGGTCGCTGTGCGTCGTCATCAGCCCGCGCGGCTTGTGATAGAGGAACAGCCGGGTGCGCTCGCGCTCCGGCAGCGGCGCGCCGTCGACCTGGATGACGTCGTTCTCGGTGACGTCGAGCGCCGGCGAGTTGATGATGCGGCCATTCACCGTCACGCGGCCCTGCGTGACCATCTCCTCGGCGTCGCGCCGCGAGGCCAGCCCTGCGCGCGCCAGCACCTTGGCGATGCGCTCGCCCGCCTTCTTCGGCGCGGCCGGCTCGGCCGCGACGCGGGGGCTGCGCTTGTCCGTCTCCGGCTTGCGCTCGCGATAGGCGCCGCGGCCGCCGAACGCCGGGCGCTTGGCGAAGACCTTGCTGTCGTCCTCGTTGTCGCGGCGCGGCCGCTCGGAGAAGCCTTCGCCGCCGCGGCGCTCGCTGCGCGGATGCTCCTGCCAATCGGTGCGGCCCTCAGGACGGCGACGCGGCTTGTCGAAGCCGCGGTCGTCGCCGCGATCACGCGGACGATCGAATTTCGGCCTGTCGAACTTCGGCTTGTCGAACTTGGGACGATCCTCACGGCTGCGCTCGGTGCGCGGCCGGTCAAAGCTGCGCCCGCCTTCTCGCGGCGGACGCGCACTGCGCTCCGGACGATCTCCCTCCGCGCCGCGCTTCTGCCACGGCTTGCTCTCGCCACGGGCCGGACGATCGCCAAACTCCTTGCGCGGACCACGCGGTCCGGCCCCGAACTTGCGTTCGCCACGATCGCCATCAGCACCGCGGGAAAACTTCCTTTCGCCGCCGAACTTGCGCTCCGGCCGATCGCCGCTGCGCGGCGGACGGTCGCCAAAGCTGCGCTCCGCCCGAGGCCGGTCGCTGCGATCGCGGGCGCCTTCGCCGCGCGGCGTATAGGGCCGCTTGTCACCGTCACGCTCGCGCGCAGCGTAGGGTTTGCGCTCGCCGAACTTGCGCTCGGACGATCGCCCGGCAGGACGAGCCTCGTCGCGACCAGTGCGCGGCGTATAGGGACGCTTCTCGCCGCCCCGCTCGTCCCGATCGAATTTGGGCCGGTCACCCCGCGGCTTGAAGGCGCGCTTCTCGCCATCGCCGTCCCGCGCCGGGCGCGCGGCATAGGGCCGATCGCCACGCGGCCGCTCATCGCGGTTGAACCGTGGCTTGTCGCCAAAGGATTTGCGCGGCGCATCGCCCTCGTCGCGGCGGCGCGGCGCGCGGCCCTCGTCGAAGGCGCGCTTGCCCCGGCCACCCGCTTCCTTGTCGCCGAAGCCGCGCTTGGCGAACTTCTTCTCCGGCCCGCGTGCGGCGCCCGAGCGTCCCTTGCCGCCCTCGGACCGCCCCCGCGGGGCGCCGCCGCGGCGGCCGCGGGAATCGTTGTCTTTGTCGGTGGTGCGGGGCATGAAGGTCTCACTTCGAGGTGCAGGACGAGGCGTGAACCGCGCGCTTCTGAAGCAGCGCATGTCACGCAGGAAATCGGGGTCCGGTTGTGCTGAAGGGCGATCCAGTAGCAGACTTGGGCGGGCGTGACGAGCCATGAACGGCCCTTCTTTCATGGATTTGGCGCTGAAAGCGGCCGAATCGGCCGCACTTTCCGGCGAGGTGCCGATCGGCTGCGTCGTGGTGCGGAACAACGCGGTGATCGCCACCGCCGCCAACCGCACTTTGACCGACCGCGACCCGACCGCGCATGCCGAGATCCTGGCACTGCGGCAGGCGGCCCAGGTCGTCGGCAGCGAGCGGCTGGTCGAGTGCGACCTCTACGTCACGCTCGAGCCGTGCACGATGTGCGCCGGCGCGATCTCCTTCGCGCGCATCCGACGGCTGTATTACGGGGCCGCCGATCCGAAGGGCGGCGCAGTTGAGTCGGGCGTGCGCTTCTTCGCTGCGCCGACCTGCCATCACGCGCCGGAGGTCTATTCGGCCGTGGGCGAGCAACAGGCGGCGCAGATGCTCAAGGAGTTCTTCAAGGCGCGGCGATGAGGCTCGGTCAGCCTATGCAGCCGCCTCCTTGCGCAGCGCGCGAAAGCTCATGCGAACAGGGAGGCTGGAGACGCCGCTCATGAAGGGCGACCGCACCCGGCGCACCCGCCCGGCCAGTTCGATCCGCTCGGTCCGGCGCAGCAGCTCCGCAAATAGGGCCCGCATCTGCATCCTCGCCAGCTGCAGTCCCATGCAGATGTGCGGGCCACGGCCGAAGGCGATGTGCGGGTTCGGACTGCGATCGATCCGGAACGCGCCGGCATCCTCGAACACGGCCTCGTCGCGATTGGCGGAATGGAAGAACAAGGCCAGCGCATCGCCTTCGCGAATGCGTTGCCCCGCGACCTCGGTGTCGCAGACCGCGGTGCGCATGAAGTGCCGCACCGGCGAGGTCCAGCGCAGCATTTCCTCGATCGCCGGATCGAGCAGCTCCGGCTCGGCCCGCAGCCGCGCCATCTGCTCGGGCACTGCAAGCAGCGCCGCCAGGCCGCCGGCCAATGCGAGCGCCGTCGTATCGTGGCCCGCCGTGACCAGCAGGATGAAGTAGGAGATCAGCTCGTAATGCGGCATCGCTGCGCCATGCGGCGCGGCATGCGCAATCAGGCTGGCGAGATCGTCGCGCGGCTGGGCGCGCCGATCGGCCACGACGGCTTCGAAATAATCGCGCAGCGCCAGCATGGCCGTCCGCATCGTATCGCCCGGCGACTCGGCCAGACGGCGCTTCGGATCCTCGGCGCCCACGAAGGCCTGGGCCAGCCGCGCAAGCCGGGCATCGTCGGCCTCCGGCGTGCCCAGCATGCGGCCGATCACCCGGAAGGTGAAGGGCAGCGCCACGTCAACAGCGAAATCGCATGCGTCCCCGTGCGCGGCAACCCGGTCGACGATCTCGGCTGCCCATTGTGCCAGCCAGGTTTCCATCGCGCGCAAGGCCGGCGGCGCGAAGGCGCCCTGGATGATGCCGCGATAAACGCCATGATCCGGCGGATCCATCTCGGTCAGGCCGCGCACGAGTTGCGGCTTGCCGGTGACACGCTGCAGCACGGCCTCGGCGGTCTCGCTGGCAAGATAAGTGCGTGGGCCCGCGGCAAACTCATTGCTCCGTGTCTCGATCGAAACGATGTCGGCGTAGCGCGTGACAGCCCAGAACGGACGCACGCCGGGGCGTTCGACCCAATGCAGCGGCGCGCGCTGGCGCAGCAGCGCGCAGGCGCGTTCCAGCCGCGTTGGATCAGCGTGACCTCGCGAGGAGATCAGCACGTCCACAGCGCGCTCGATGGCGGCGCTGCGGCGATCTGTCTGCGAGGATAGCGACGGAACAGCCGACATCAGTGCGAGGGCCCCGCTTGCGACGGCGCGGCATGAGGCAAGCGGCGCACCAGGAGCGTGAACTCCTTCATGCCGTAGTTGCCGATGACCTCGACGGCCGCCGCAAACTCCTGCTCGCAGTGGGTGGCCCAAACGTCCGGCGTCGTGCGATACAGGCGCGCCTTGGCAGGATCGCCTTCCTGCTCCTCGTCCGCGGCAGCTCGCATGAAATTGACGGCAAAGCCGCGCCGGCTGGTCGCGAACATGCGCTGCAACATGGCCTTGATGTAGCCTTCCCAGGCGTCGCGCGAATAGCCGACATTGACATTCATGATGCCGGAGGCGACCGAATAGTCGGCGATGCGCGGGCTCTCCGAAGCGACGACGAAGCGCCGCAAGGGGGCGGCGAAGCGGCGCCGCGCCCGGCTGATCATGGCGCGGGACAGGTCGATGCCGAGATAGTCAATCTCACAGGACGCAAATCGCGATTCAAGAAACGGCACCAGCGCGCCATAACCGCAGCCGATGTCATTGAGGCTGAACGGCGCCGACACATCGCACAGCTTCATCAATTGCACGAAGCGCAGGCCCTGCGTCGCCTCGCAGGACCAGTCCACTCCGCGCGGCGTCGCGCCATGACGCGCGACGCATGCGGTGTAGTAGGCGTCGACGTCGGAGGAGATGTCATCGAGCGACAGATGATCGGCCCCGACGACGCTGCCCGCCCTCACGGTCATTTCTTGCGTTTCTCGACCCGCCTTGTGCGGGCGGTCTCAGCCGCCTGCTTGCGTGCTTCACGACCGGGCGTCGTCGGAATCGAGATGATGACGTGCGTGTCGAGAGAAAAAACGATCGGACGACCTTCGGACACAGTCACCCGCGGATCGTCAGCCGCGGAATGACAGACGATCGAGACGGGGAGCGGCTTTTCGGATTCGAGGTCATCCTTGAACGCCTGGATCACTCGATCATGCCCGTTAACATTGGCGAGGTCCGACGGATAAGTCTTGAGAAACTCGAGAAACTTGTACCAGCGCCGCCGCTCGGACCAATCGGCAGGCACGATTCCGAGCAAAGCAAAGGACTGCTGTAGACCATGCTTCAGCGAGAAGACCCCGAACTCCCGTTGTAGCTCAACCATTTCGGGCAAAGCATCAGCATCGAACCGTTTGTTGAGCTGCACGATAATATCAAGGGTAGTACTGTCTTTAATCATTACCCCCATTGTAACCCCCAAATCTGAAAAAGCTGGAATTCAACGAATCGACAATGCATGCATCATTGCATTGCTTCAAGATGCAATTGCAGTTTCTGAACTAATGAACGCAGACAGAACGCACCGGAGACATTCATCAAATGTCGTATCTGCTCGAGAAGTCCCGCAGCCTGCTCGTTCCTGCCGGCTCCGGCAAGAGCAAGGCCCAGGATGATCGTCGCGTAACACTCCGCGACTCGATCCGTCTTTCGTTTGGCTACAAGGATCGCCTGTTTGCTGGCCTCGATAGCGGCATCGAAGTCCTCACTCCGGTAAAGCAGATCGGCATTTATGGCAGCCATGCGCGCCTCAAGCTCGAGCCCGGTTCTTGCGGCCCGTGCGGCTTCGATCGCGCCAACCATCTCATTCGTCGCATCGGCGAATCGACCAGTCAAAGCCTGTTCGAGGCTTGCACAGAGCAAGGTGAGCACGCGGATGTAGGGAATGCCGGATGTTTCAGCGAGATCGGAAACTCGCCTTGCGTGCTCGCGCGCAAGACCCTGGTCTCCGACGATCCATGCTAGCTCCACCAGGTTGAAGTGCGGAACGAACTGAAGCACCGGTGCGACCTCGGATGAAGGCTGCTGCACCAGTTCGAGAAGCTCGCTGCGAGCATCCTCGATTTGGCCGAGATGAGCCATTGCGCGCGCCCTGATGCATCTCACCCAATAGCTGACGTCGAAGCCGAGAATCTGGTTCGGGTTCAAACCAAGCGTGACGTGACTGTCGAAGCCGGCTTGGCTTGCCATCGCAGCGATAGCCGTATTGGCCGCCGAGAGCGCCTCGTTCATCCGTCCCGAATGTGTGTATGCCTGCGCCAGCATGGCGTTGACGGTCGCGTAGCGGCCGACATCCCCCTCGCCCGAGGTCAGCTTGATGGCGTTCTGCGCCAGGTCGACGTAGTCATCGGCCGCTCCCGTCGAAGCGAGCACGCGTCCATAAGCGCCGATCAACAATGGCTCATGCGCCTTATCGGAGGAGCGTGCAAATCTCAACGCTTCCTCAGCAAACGGCTTGACTTCTTCGGCCGAGATGCCTTCGCGCCAGCCGAAGTTCAGGATCTGGCCGCTGGCCAGCGCTCGCAGGCGGTCGACGCGCTCCGATTGCGGCAGCGCCTGCAGCAGGGAGCGGATCTTCTTCCACAGCCGCAGCGCCTCCGCCGTGTTGGTGCGGCCGATCCAGCGCGCCGCGCGCTGCAGATGCTCGACGGCCTGCATGGTCTGGCCGGCGAATTCGTAATGCGAGGCGATCAGGGCGGCGAACTCGTCCTGCGTGCCCCAATCCAGCGCCTCGATCGCCTTGGCCACGGCCACGTGCACGCCGCTCAGGCGCGAGCGCAGCTGCATGGCATAGGCCACCTCCTGGATCAGCGGATGGCGGAAGGCGAGCACGCCCATGTCGAACGGCGGCAGATCATAGAGAAGATCGGCATGTCTCAGTTGTGCGAGCGCGTCGAACAGGTCCGCCTCGCTGAGCCCGACGACCGGCTTGAGCACGGCGAGCGCGACCGAGCGGCCGATCACAGCCGCTGTTTCCAGGACGCTCTTGGCGGTCTCGCTCAGACGGTCGATGCGGGCCGCTACCACGGCATGCACCGTCGGCGGCAGCGGAATCGGGCCGATCCCGCCCTTCAGCCGATAGGCGCCGCGCTCACCCTCGAAGCCACCGCTTTCAGATACAGCGCTGGCGAGCTCCTCGAGGAAGAACGGATTGCCCTGAGCGCGCTCGACGATGTCGCGCGCCAGCACCTCCAGCGAAGGATCGTCACCAAACACCCCGCGCAGCAGCTCGCTTGCCTCCTCGGAGGCCAGCGGGACGATGTGCAGTTCGTGAAATGGGACCTGCTGCATGAAGGAGGCGGCGAAACCCGGCCTGTAGTTCACGACCAGCAGCGTCTTGGTGCCGATCGTGGCCTCCGCGAGCGCCTCGACGAACTCCTCGCTGGCCTCGTCGATCCAATGCAGATCCTCGATCATGATCACCATGGCGCCATCAGCCGGCGCGGCGCGGAACAGCGTCTTGAACACGTTCAGGAGACGGGTCTTGAACACGCCGGGATCGAGCCGGAGCGCCGGACGTGACGGATCGGCGAGGTTCATGAAGTCCAAGAGCAGGACCAGCGCCGTGTCGGGCATGGCAATGGCTTCGAGCCGGTCGACCACGCGCTGGCGCGACACCTCCACCGGCTCCTTCGGCCGGATGCCGAAGAAGTCGCGCAGCAATTCGAGCACCGGCTGGAACGGGGTGGCGCGACCATGTGCCAGCACGCGCGCCTCGTAGACGCGAATGCCCTGGCGGCGACAGTGCTCGGCGAACTCGAAGCACAGCCGGCTCTTGCCGATGCCGGCCTCACCCACAATGCCGACGACAGCGCCGCGCGCCGCCAGGACGTCGTCGAGCTCGCGTTCGAGCACAGCGAGCTGAGCGTTGCGCCCGATCAGCGGCAACAGGCGCTGGCCGCTACGGAAGACGTCGCTCGCCGGCGCACTGAGGCGGCCGATCAGCTTGTAGATCGACACCGGCGAGGCAATGCCGCGCAGCGTGTGGGTGCCGAGCGGCTCGGCTTCGACGAACTGCCTGGCGCCGGTGTAGGTTTCCTTGCTGATCAGGATGGTCCCGGGCTCGGCCATGTGCTCCAGACGATTGGCCAGATGGACGTTGGCGCCGGCCGCGTCGTAGGTCTGGTACATGCTGTTCTCGACGACCTGGACGATCACCTCGCCGGTGTGCAGTCCGACCCGGACCTGCAAATGCGGGTCGGCGAGGCGCGCGATGGAGTCCTGCATCGCCAGCGCGCCGAGGCAGCCGCGAACCGCATGATCCTCATGCGGCACCGGCGCTCCGAACAGGGCCATGACGCCGTCGCCCTGCGTCTTGTTGACGACGCCATCATAGCGGTGAACCGCCTCCTTCATGAGGTTGAGCACCGGGTCGAGCCGCTGCATCGCGAGCTCGGGATCGCCGAGGCTATCGATCAGCTGAGTGGAATCGCGGATGTCGGCGAACAGGATGGTGAGACGCTTGCGTTCTCCGCCCTTGCTGCTCAGCGTCCTCAGGACGCGCTGCGCCGCCTGGTCGGGCGGAGCCGGCCGGCCGGGCAACGGCGCACCGCATTGGCCGCAGAAGCGATTCGACGGGCTGTTGGTCTGGTTGCAAGCCTCGCATCTGAGGCCGAGCGGCTCGCCGCACCGGTCGCACGAGGCTCTCCCTGGCTGATTCTGCCTGCCGCACCGCGCGCATTCCATGGCCCCTCCGTTCCACGGCGGAACTGATTCATCCCATCACGGCATGAGTCTATGGAACTGCCACAATTCTCGCGGGAAAAATAGCCTTGTGGGGCCGAAGGCGGCGATCACGATGCTCAGCCCTGAGCGCTTTCCTGCGCCACCGCCTGCCAGGCAATGTCGCGCCGGCAGAAGCCGTCGGTCCATTTGATGCGGTCGACGGCCTGATAGGCCCGCGCCTGAGCCTCGGTGACGCTCTTTCCCGACGCGCAGACGTTGAGGACGCGTCCGCCATTGGCGAGAATGGCGCCGTCCTTCGCCACCGTGCCGGCGTGGAAGATCTCCACGCCCTCGATCCGCGCGGCGTCGTCGAGCCCCTCGATGACACCGCCTTTGGCGTAGTCGCCGGGATAGCCACTCGCGGCCATGACCACGGTGACGGCGGCGTCGGGAAACCAGCGCAGGTCGAAATTCTTCAACTGTCCGTCGCAGGCGGCCAGCATGGCGGGCACGAGATCCGACATCATCCGCAGCATCAGCACCTGACATTCCGGATCGCCGAAGCGCACGTTGTATTCGAACAGCTTCGGCCCCTGGGCGGTCAGCATCAGGCCGGCATAGAGAATGCCCTTGAACGGAGTGCCACGCGCATTCATTCCGGCGATGGTCGGCTGAATGATCTGATTCATGATCCTGTCATGAATCTCCTGCGTGACGAACGGCGTCGGCGAATACGCCCCCATGCCGCCGGTGTTCGGTCCCTGGTCGTGATCGAACACCCGCTTGTGATCCTGGGCGGAGGCCAGCGGAATCGCGGTCTCACCGTCGCACAGCGCGAAGAACGACACCTCCCGTCCTTCGAGAAACTCCTCGATGACGACCTCGGCGCCCGCGACGCCAAAGCCGCCCTCGAACATCATCTTGATGGCGTCCTCGGCCTCGGCAACCGTCTTGGCCACGACGACACCCTTGCCAGCCGCGAGCCCGTCTGCCTTGACGACGATCGGAGCGCCGTGCTCGCGGACATAAGCGAGCGCCTCGGGGGCATTGTCGAAGCGGCAGTAGGCGCCGGTCGGGATGTCGTATTCGGCACAGAGATCCTTGGTGTAGCCCTTGGAGCCCTCGAGCTTGGCGGCGAGCCTGGACGGGCCGAACGCCTTGATGCCGGCAGCCTCGAGATCATCGACGATGCCGGCGGCGAGCGGCGTCTCGGGGCCGACCACCACCAGATCCACCTTGTTCGTCCGGCAGAAGGCGATCACCTCCGCATGATCGGCGACGTCGAGCGCGACACATTCGGCCTCCTTGGCGATCCCGGCATTGCCGGGCGCGCACCACAGCTTGGTGAGCAGCGGCGAGCCGGCAATCTTCCAGGCGAGCGCGTGCTCGCGGCCGCCGGAACCAAGGAGCAGAATGTTCATCGTCGATGCCGTCGCAGGGGTGGGCCAATTTGGACGCCCCAATTGCCCGGCCGTCGCTACAGAGTCAAATCATGGCTCGGACGGCTTGACGGCGGCGCCGGCGATGATCTCCTGCAGGCTGGCGACGTGGCGGGCGAACGCCGCCCGGCCGGCCGCGGTCGCCGTCACCGTGGTCTGCGGCTTCTTGCCGACGAAGGCCTTGTCCACGGCGGCGTAGCCGGCGCGCGCCAGCGTGTCGATATGGGCGCCGAGATTACCGTCGGTGGCGCCGGTCAGCTTCTTCAGCCGGACGAATTCCAGCCCGGCCCCGGCAGGCAGGGCATTCAGCGCCGCCATCATCTTCAGCCGCAGCGGCTGGTGGATGATCTCGTCGAGCTCCGCCAAACCGTCAGCTCCGCCGCATCCACAAGCCGCCGAGAACCAGGCCGCCGCCATTGACGAACGCCATCCACAACGGGAAAGCCGCGCCAATGAAGAGGTAGCCCACCAGGGTCAACGCGGTGACGCACAGGCCGAACACCGTGAAGGCCGCGCCGAACCACAATCCGGCGAGGCCGTAGAACAGCATGAAATAGACCGGCCAGAATGCGCCCATTTCACGCGGTCCGAAACGGCCGATCGCTTCGACGAAGAAGCCGAACGCAAAGAACATGACGAAGGCGAGCAGGGCCCGGAGATCGAAGCTGCGGACGCCGGAACGCGCCTTCTCCGTCGCGCCCAACGCCACCGACCCGGCCAGACCGAGGACATAGACCGAGAGCCAGGCCTTGTCGGCGTAATAAGGTGTGAGATAGGTCACGAGATTGCCGGCAAAGACGAGGACGCCCCAAAGGATCATCATCAGGCTCGACAGCCGATAGATCTGCGACTGCCGCACGCGCTTCGTGACATCCTCGATGTCGCTGAGCGCCCGCGCGGCTTCCAGGCTGTCGATCATGCGGCTTGAACCCCTAGCGCGTCGCCACGTCATCGGCGATCGCGCTCACCGCCTGCGGCGCCGACACGATCTCCATGTGATTGACGCCCGCGATCAGCTTCACGTCAACACCGGGCGCGACGGCCTGCACCGCGCCGGCATATTTGTCGGCGCGCATCAGCTCGTCGTCGGCGCCGGCGATGAGGGTCACCGGGTGCTTGGCCGCAGCGAGATCGGCCTTGTAGCCACGGGTCGCGAAATTGCGGAACAGCCGGTAGCTGTAGGTCGAGGCCACGAACTTCTCCGAGTTCGGCCTGACAGCAAAGGCCAGCGCGGGCAGCGCCTCGCAGCATCTCAGGCCGACGCGATCGAGCACGCCGAGCGCGAGGATGCGCGGAATGTCGGGACTGGCCCAACCGCCCGAGTTCTCCTGGTTGGTGGGCGCGTCATAGCCGAGATAGGGCGACAGCAGCACGGTGCGCGCGAACAGGTCCTGGGTCGGCGCGCTGGCCGCGCGCAGCGCGAAGCCGCCGCCGGCCGAATGGCCGAGCAGCACGATCGGCTGCGACGGCGCGGTCCTCCTGACCTCTGCGACGAGATCGGCCAAATCGTCCTCGAGCTGGCCGAGATAGCCGATGTCGCCGCGGGTGCCTGAGCCGCCATGGCCGCGGATGTCGGGCGCGAACGTGTCGATGCCCCGGGCGGCGAGCCCATCCGCCAGCGCATGCACGGCGACGCTCGAGCCGGAGGAGCCGTGCACGAGGATGGCAACCTTGCCGATCGGCGTCGCCCGCGCCGGATAGTGGCGGTAGGCGAGCTCCGTGCCGTCCCGGGCGCTGAAGCGCTGTAGGGCCGGCATGGTGCTCCGATCGACACGCCCGACGGTCTCCGAGATCGATTTCAGCTCGGGCGGGCGCACCAATGGCGTCGCGATCATCCCGCCCAGAAGAAGGGCAAGGGCCCCGGCGAGGCCGAAGCCCCAACCGATGAGCCGACGCACGATCTTGATGCTTGCCCGCATACCCCTCTCCATTTTCTATAGAGAACTCTGTAATACAGAGTTATCGAAAAGGCAACGGCTTGATTGGCGGCGGACGCGGAAAGCCCCTACCTTGGCAACTGCTCCCCGAACCGAATCAAACAGCGATGCCGCCTGCGGAAGCCTTGCCCAACGCGCCCGAATTCACCGTCACCGAGCTGTCCTCGGCGCTGAAGCGCACGGTCGAGGACCAGTTCGGCCATGTCCGGGTGCGCGGCGAGATCACCGGCTTTCGCGGGCCGCATTCCTCGGGGCATTGCTATTTCGCGCTCAAGGACGAGAGCGCCAAGATCGAGGCGGTGATCTGGAAGGGCGTGCATGGCCGCATGCGCTTCAAGCCCCAGGACGGGCTCGAGGTGATCGCCACCGGCAAGCTCACCACCTACCCGAATTCGTCGAAGTACCAGATCGTCATCGAGGCGCTGGAGCCGGCCGGGATCGGCGCGCTGATGGCGCTGATGGAGGAGCGCAAGCGGAAGCTCGGCGCCGAAGGACTATTCGACCCCGCACGCAAGCAACTGCTGCCGTGGCTGCCCGAGGTGATCGGCGTCGTCACCTCGCCGACCGGGGCAGTCATCCGCGACATCCTGCACCGGCTCGAGGACCGCTTTCCTCGCCGCGTGCTGGTCTGGCCCGTGAAGGTGCAGGGCGAAGGCTCGGCCGAGCAGGTTGCCGCCGCGATCCGCGGCTTCAACGATTTGCCGCAGGATGGCCCGATCCCGCGGCCCGACGTGCTGATCGTCGCGCGCGGCGGCGGCTCGCTGGAGGACCTGTGGTCGTTCAACGAGGAGATCGTGGTCCGCGCCGCGGCCGAGAGCATGATCCCCCTGATCTCGGCGGTCGGCCACGAGACCGACGTGACCTTGATCGATTTCGCCGCCGACAAACGTGCGCCGACGCCGACAGCAGCCGCGGAAATGGCGGTGCCGGTGCGCAGCGAGCTGATGCAGGAGGTCGCAAGCCTCGCGCGCCGTGTCAGCGTCTGCTGGCAGCGCGGCCAGGAGAGCCGCCGCAACGAGCTGCGCGCCGCCGCGCGCGCTTTGCCCGGCGCCGGCGATCTGCTCGCCATTCCCAGGCAGCGGCTGGATACGGCGGCCGCCAGCCTGCCGCGCGCGCTCAAGACCAACACGCATGTGCACTTTCGCCAGTTCGCAGCGGCGAGCGCCAAGCTCACTCTGCGCGTGCTGCACGCGCAGATCGCGCAATCGCGCCATCGCCTCATCGCTTCGTCCGAGCGGCTGTCGCTGTCGTCGCGCGGCCAACTGCACCGGCGGCGCGAGCGATTCGAGGCGCTCGACGCCCGCTTCAAGGCCTCGCGCCAGGCCTATGCGCAGGCCAAGCGCCAGGCCATCGGTCGCGAGCGCGACCGAACCGAACGTCTTGCCGAGCGGGCCCGGCGCGCGTTGCAGACTCAGCTCCAGCGCCTGACGGCTCGCGTGGGACAGAACGAAAAGCTCCTCACCGCGCTGTCCTATCGCAGCGTGCTGGCGCGTGGATTTGCACTGGTGCGCGACGAGGCCGGCCATCCGTTGCACCATGCCGCGAGCATCGGTCCGGGCGCCGCACTCTCGATCGAATTTGCGGACGGCAAGGTCGCGGCCACGGCGGGCGCGGACCGCCCGCTTCCAGCCGCGGCGCCAGCATCGCCAAAAGCCCCGCGTGAGGGCAAGCCTTCGGCGCCGAAGCGCACGCCCGATCCCGCCGATCAGGGCAGCCTGTTCTGAGTGGTCCTCAGCGCGCGAGCCAATCGGCCACGAGCTTCTGCGCATCGGCACGCGCCTCGGGATCCGAGCCGACATGGCCGCGCTCGGGCGCCCCGGCGTCCGACCCTGCGACTTGATGCAGCGGCAGGTTCACACGATCGAAATCGTGATAGGCGCCGGGATAGATGACGATGCGGGTCAGCGCGCTGCGGCCGCGCGCGCCATCGATCATCTGTCGGCACGCGGGCGGCGAATAGACGTCGTCCAGGCCGCCGATCAGCACCAATGTCGGTACGCGCGTGCTCCAGCCGAGGCCGGACGAGGCGCGGCAATCCGGATAGAACGCCACCGCGGAGCGGAAATCCGGCGAGACATGCTCGGGCAATTGCGGGCGCACCGCCCACAACAGCGCGCTCGCGCCGCTGGCCCAGCCAACGAGGCTGACACGGTCGGGCATCGCCCAGGCTTGCTCCGCCAGCCATTTCTGCGCGATCACGATGTCAGCGACACGCTCGCGCCGGCCGCTGATACGACGCTCCTTGACGCGGCATTGCGGGCCCAGTCCGCGCGAGCCGTAGCTGTCCGGCAGCAGGACGGCCTTGCCGTCCTTGACCAGTTCCTCGGCCCAGTCGCGATAGCGCGGCAGCACCGGCTCGGAGCGGCCGGAAAGCCCGCCGCAGCCGTGCAGCGCAACCACGACCGGAAATGGGCCGGCCCCCTTCGGCCGGTAGAGCTGGGCGCGCAGAACATAGCTTCCCGAGGGGATCTCGACCGCGACGGGCGCCGGCAATGGCTCAGCCAAGGCTGAAAACGCCGTGGCGCAGAGCATTGAGACGACGATGGCGACGAGGGAGCGCATCAAACCAGCCGGGCGGGACAAGCGGCGGATATTGAAACCTAGCTAGCACGGAGTTTCGAGCAGAAGCATCACAAATCAGTGGGTTTGCGCGGGGGACAGCGTCCCCCATCTATGCTAGGAAATCATCGAAATTCGGCCTGTCGTGTGCGCGTGGCGCCCGCGTAGGGGACTTCACGTCAAGGAATTGGAGATCGCGGACGTGCTCAACAAGTTTGGTCCCTCGGGCCAGGGCGAGGCGCAGGTGCAGTATCTGGATGGCGATTTCCGCGTGATCTCACCGGGAAGCTATGTGCGCTGCGCGGTCACCGATGTGCGGATCCCGCTGGACGAGCTGAAGTATTGGAGCGTCGATCTGCAGGAAGCCTACGCCCTGCCGAGCGCCGTGCTGCAGCGGCACTATCCGGGCGCATTGAAGGCCAGCGGCTGACCGTTCCGCTTCGCTGACAGCCGCTGCACAACCAGCGCGCGCAACGCGGCGAGATCGCCGAACTGCAGTGTCACCGGGAATGCCATGACATCGGGCGCGGCCTCGTGGCCGCGGAACCGCACGAGATCTTTTTCCGTGGTCACCAGGGCAAATCCATCACGCCTGGCTTCGTTGGCAAGGGCTACGACGTCGGCCGTCGTGAATGGGTGGTGATCCGGAAAGGCACGCTCCCGCCTGACGTCGAGACCGGCGCCGCGAAGGGTGCGGAAGAATCGGGCGGGATCGCCGATCCCGGCAAACGCCAACAGCGGCCTGCCCTGCAGCGCCGCGACGATCTGCGCATCGGGTTGCAACGCGGCTGAAAACACCGGCTTGCCGGCCGCCAACACATGTGAGGCGACCGCCTCGCTGGCTCGGCCGCTGCCGATCACGACCAACGCGTCGGTGCGCGCCAGCTGCGGTGGCAGCGGCGCGCGCAACGGGCCCGCGGGAAACACCTCGGAATTGCCGAGGCCGCGCGCACCGTCGATCACGATCAACGCGAGATCCTTGGTGATCGACGGATTCTGAAAGCCATCGTCCATCAGGATGACGGAGGCGCCCTGCGCCTTGACGAGACCGATGCCGTCGGCGCGGTTGCGCGCCACGACGACCGGCACCCGCGCCGCCATCATCAGCGGCTCGTCGCCGACATCGGCAGCCTCATGGACAGCTGGATCGACGACGACGGGCCCGTGCAGCCGGCCGCCATAGCCACGGCTCAGCACCACCGGCTGCTCGCCGAGGTCACGCAGCATATCGGTCAGCGCCAGCACGGTCGGCGTCTTGCCGGCTCCGCCGACATGGAAATTGCCCACGCAGATCACCGGCAGGCCGGCATCGATGCCGGCTTGCGCCATGCGGCGTGCGGCAACGGCGCCGTAGAGTGTCGAGAGCGGGAACAGCAGACGCGATTGCCAGGACGGCGGCCGATGCCAGAAGGCCGGCTCACGCATCGCCGGCTGCCCCCATTTCGAGCCTGACCTGCAATAGATACGGCTCCAGCGCCGACAGCGTCCGCTCCAGCGCGCCACCGAGCTGATCGACCACGCGCGTTCCTGCAGCAACCAGGCTGTTGCCGGCTGCGGGATCAGCGAGCAGCTGCCGGAGTTGGCGGATCAGCGCCTCCTGATCGTGGGCGAGCCTGGCTCCCCCGGCTTTGTCCAGCGACTCATAGACGTCGGTGAAGTTGAACACGTGGGGTCCGTGCACGATGGCCGCGCCGAGCTTGACGGCCTCGATCGGATTCTGGCCGCCATGCTCGACCAGCGACCCGCCCATGAACACGACCGGCGCCAGCCGGTAGAACAGGCCGAGCTCGCCCATCGTGTCGGCGACGTAGATGTCGGTGCCGGCGAGCGGCTGTTCCTCGCGCGAACGCAAGGCGCCCTGCAGGCCGGCGCTTGCGACGAGTTCGGCGACGGCCGGGCCACGATGCGGATGGCGCGGCACGATCACGGTGAGCAGCGACGGATAGGTAGCCGACAAGGCCTTGTGGGCCGCGATCAGGATCTCGTCCTCGCCGGGATGCGTGGAGGCGGCGACGACGACCGGACGGCCGCGCGTCATCGCCGTGAGCCGATCGAGCTTCGCCGGATCGGCGGGCGGCGCCGGTACGTCGAGCTTGAGATTGCCGGTGGTGATGACGGTGCGCGCGCCGAGCGCGGAGAACCGGTCGGCGTCCGCCTGCGACTGCGTCAGGAAGAGATCAAAGCGTCCCAGCAAAGCGGAGATGGTGCCGGACATGCGGCGCCAGCGCGGGAACGAGCGCGGCGACATGCGGCCGTTGATCACCACCATCGGCACCCGCCGCGAGGCGCCGGCGAGGATGAGATTCGGCCAGAGGTCCGACTCGATGAACAGCCCGAGCGAGGGACGCCAATGATCGAGAAAGCGCTCGACGAAGCGCGGCGTGTCATAGGGCACGTATTGGTGGATCACGTCGGGCGGGAAGCGCTTGGCCACGATGGCGGCCGACGTCACGGTGCCGGACGTGATGAGGATGCGGATGTTGAGCTCACGCAGCCGCTCGATCAGCGCCGCCGCCGCCAGCACCTCGCCGACGCTGGCACCGTGAATCCAAACCAGCGGACCCAGCGGGCGCGTGTCGTGGCTCAGGCCGCGCCGCTCGTCGGTCCGCTCGGGATCCTCCTTGCCATGCTTGAGCCGCTGTCTGATCAGTGCCGGCGCAAGCGGCACCGCCGCCGAGGACAACCCGCGGTAGACACGCAGGGCCATCGGCAGCGGCCTAGGCACTTGATGCTCCCGACGCGACCGGCGGAGGACAGGCCTCGGGACGGCCGACGATCTCATAGGCGCGGCGCATGCACTCGTTCAGCGTCGCCTCGAGGTCGAGACGCGCCTCTTCCATCATCGCGGCGTCAGCATCGCGCGGCACGTTGATTTCCTTGATTCCCACCAATGCGCCGCGGCCGAATGGCAAATTGATGGTGGTGCTGTCCCAGTTCTTCAGGCGGATGAAGCGGCTCGTGACCATTGCGAACGGCATGATCGGACGTCCTGATTCGCGCGCGAGCATGATGATGCCCAGCCCCGCAATCCGCGCACGCTTCGGCACATCGGCGGTCGATGCCACATTATAATTGTCTTCGAGCGCCCGCACCATCTCCTTGAACGCCCCCACCCCGCCTTTCCGGTGGAAGGAGGAGCCATGATCGCCGGAGCCGCGGATGGTTCCGATGCCGAGCCGCTCGGCGGCGATCGCGTTGAACTCGCCGTCGCGATGGCGGGAGATCAGCACCTTGGCGCGATAGCTCGGCTTGTTCTTGATGAAGGGTGTCAGCAGATGCTGGCCGTGCCAGAACGCGAAGATCGCCGGCATCTGCGGCTCGACGATGTCGTAGACCTCGGGCGGCTCATAGGTGAAGCGATTGGTCAGCCACACAAGGCGCAGGTACTCGGCCGCGAGGAACCCGACGGCGCGCTGGAACCAGCCGCTACGCAGCGTATTGCGGATCAGGTGTTTCAAGTCGCGAGCTTTGCGTCTTACTTCGCATCCTGACCGGGATCGAGCAGCCGGTGCAGGTGAACGATGAAATAGCGCATGTGGGCGTTGTCGACCGTCATCTGCGCCTTGGCGCGCCAGGCGGCGTGGGCCGCCGCGTAGTTCGGATAGACGCCAACGATATCGACCTTGTCGAGATCCTTGAATTCGTTCTTGTCGAGATTGATGAGCTCGCCGCCGATCACGAGGTGAAGGAGCTGCTGCGAGGCGCTATCTGTCATCGGTATTGTTTCCTAGTCAACGCCTTGCAGGCGACGTGGAGGGTGCGATCCAGGGGCGTTCAGTCCGGCGGTAACCTGCGATACTGCGCGACGATGTCGGCATGTCGGTCGCGGCCCGCTGCCACCAGCATCCCGTGCACCACCTCCGGACGATTATAGAGGATCGCCTCGCCGGACAACGCGGTCATTTTACCCCCCGCTTCCTGCACGATCAAATGAGCCGCCGCAAGATCCCAATCGCGGCTTTGCCCGCCTGCAAAAGCGGCATCGAGCCCGCCATGCGCGACACGGCACAGGCGCAGCGCCAATGATCCGATTCGCGGATGGAGTTCAATCCGCGCAGAACTCGGAGCCAACCGCTCAACCAACGGTTTTGGACCGGCCACCCGCGCGAAGTCGAGCACGCGTCCGGTCGAGGCCTGAACCGGCTCGTCGTTCAACGTGGTGCCGCTGCCGCGGGCGGCAAAGAAGAACTCCTCGCTGACCGGGACATGCACCGCGGCGAGTATCGGCGCGCCCTGCTCGACCAGCGCGACGCTCACGCACCAATCGTTGCGGCCGCCGAGATAGGACCGCGTGCCATCGATCGGATCGACGATCCAGACCCGCGACCGACCGAGTCTCGCCCGATCATCCGCGCTCTCTTCGGACAGCCAGCCGTAATCGGGCGTTGCCGATCGCAGCCTGAGCTCAAGCAGCGCATTGACCGCCATGTCGGCTTCGGAGACGGGCGACGACGCCCCCTTGGTCCATTTGCGCAACTCCGTTCCGAACATCGAACGTGCGAGCTCGCCGGCTTCGCGCACCGCCTCCTTCAGGAGCCTGGCGTCTGCCGCGAGGCTGGTCTCGTCCGGTTTCTCGATCTCACCGTCCGCCAAGCGTCAATCCTTCGATGCGCACCGTCGGCGCATTGACGCCATAGCGGAATTCCAGATCGCTGGCAGGCGTCATCGACTTGAAGATCTCGAACAGATGCCCGGCGATCGTCACCTCGCTCACGGCATAGCCGATCTCGCCATTCTCGATCCAGAAGCCGGAGGCACCTCGGCTGTAGTCACCGGTGACGCCGTTGACGCCCGAGCCGATCAGGTCCGTGACGTAGAAGCCCTGCTTGATGTCCGAGATCAGCTCCTTGGCTGTCACGACGCCGGCTTCGAGATGCAGATTGAACGGACCGGGCGAAGGCGACGACGACACGCCGCGATGGGCGTGGCCGGTCGTCACCATGCCGAGCTCGCGCGCGGTGCCCGAATCCAGCAGCCACGTCGTCAGCACGCCATCGTCGACCAGCGCGGTCTGCTTCACCTTCACGCCCTCGGCGTCGAACGGCTGCGACCGCAGCCCACGCTTGCGCAGCGGATCATCGATGATGCGGATGCCCTTGCCGAACAGTTGCGCGCCGAGCTTGTCCTTGAGGAAGCTGGTCTTGCGCGCGATCGAGGCGCCATTGATGGCGCCGACCAGATGTCCGACCAGCGAGCCGGACACGCGGGGATCGAACACGACCGGCACCTGGCACGTGGCAACCTTGCGCGGATTGGCGCGCGCCACCGCGCGTTCGCCAGCGCTGCGCCCGACGGCCGCGGGCGCCAGCAGGTCGGCGCCGTGCGGAGCCGCCGTGTAGTCGTAGTCGCGCTCCATCCCGGTGCCTTCGCCGGAAATGGCGGTCGTCGAGATGCTTTGGCTCGAGCGCAGATAGGCGCCGTGAAAACCGTCGCTCGTGACCAGCACCATGCCGCCGATGCCGGTCGAGGCCGACGCACCACCGGACTTCGTCACGCCCTTCACGCCGAGCGCGGCGGCCTCCGCCTCCTGGGCACGGCGCTCCAGCTCTGCGGTCGAGGGAATCTGCGGATCGAGCAGGTCGAGCTCGGGAATGTCGCGCGCCAGCAGCGCCGGATCGGCGAGGCCGACATATTGGTCGTCAGGCGCCACCCGCGCCATCGCCACGGCCCGCTCGGCCAGCCGCGCCACGCCGTCCCCGCTGACGTCGTTGGTCGACACCACGGCCTGGCGCTTGCCGACGAGAACGCGCAGGCCGACATCGTCGCCTTCCGAGCGCTCGGATTCCTCGACCCGCCCGTCACGGACCTCGACGCCTTGCGAGATGCCGCGCACCGCGATGGCGTCGGCGGCATCGGCGCCGGCCTTCCTCGCGGCTTCCACCAGCCGCTCGGCGAGCGTTCGCAGGGCGGACTGGTCGAGCAGATCTGATTGGGCGGATGTCGACGATGAGGCTGGGGAAGAGGTCACGAACACGATCCGATCGATGTCAGGTGGGCGGCGAAGACGGCTCAATCCAAAGGAAATGTGGCCTGTTCACGCCGACTTCAAGCAGGACGGCAGACGGCACATCGGATTGTCGGCAAATCGGCAAGGTCTCGTCAATCATGCGGGGCAAGCGCTTGTCAATCATGACGGTAGGAGGATCACGCGTGAGATCTGATTAACCAGGCTTGTTAAGCCGATACGGGCGATCCGCGTGGCAAGGTCACACGCATCGACCGGGAGCATAATCCCGGCGGGGAGACCAAGCCGTGAGGCGTCAAACAGCAACAGGCGGAAGCCATTCCGCTGGGTCGGGCCGCGCCCTGCGGCTCGACCCTCTTTCCCTGCCCGTCTCGTACAGCGCGCACGATACCCGTGCCGATGGCGGAATCCGGCAGATCGAATTGCACCGGGAGCGCGTGGTCCTGCGTCGTGCCGTCAGCGGCATGCGCATGGCCCTGAACCTCCGCGTCAGCGATTTCCTCGGCATCGGCGTGCGCGAGATCAACGACACACAGGTGATGCTGGTGCTCGTCCACCGCGACCCTTCCCTGACCATCCCGCTCTGCGTCAGCGACGACCAGAACGAGATCGTTGCTGCGTGGGCGATGTGGAGCGAGACCTTCGCGCTGCCCCAGTTGCAGGACACGCGCCGGGAGGCCACGCCGCGCCGCCGCCGCCGCAACGCGATCCGTTCGCGCCGCCCGCGCTTCCTGATGCGACGCCGTGTCGGCTACCAGCTCAATCCAGCCTCGATCCATCGCGGCGAGCGCGAGATCATCGCGCGCAGCTGATCAGGTTGCGCGCAGCACGGCATCGACCAACAGCCCTGCGAACAGCAGCAGTCCGGCATCGCGGTTCGACTTGAACACCCGCAGGCACAGCGCCGGATCGGCGATATCCAGACGCCGGATCTGCCAGCCGAGATGGGCGGCAAAGCACGCCAGCCCGAGCCACGCCGCGACATGCACGTGGGCGGTCGCGAACGCGGCCCCAATCAGGATGACGGCCAGACTGTAGAAGATGACCAGCGCCAGATGCGTGCGGTCGGCAAACAGGCGCGCGGTCGACTTGATGCCGATCAGCGCGTCATCCTCGGCGTCCTGATGCGCGTAGATCGTGTCGTAGGCGATCACCCACGAGATCGACCCGGCGTAGAGCAGCAGCGCGGTGGCATCGATGCGGCCGAACGCGACCGCAAATCCCATCAGCGCGCCCCACGAGAAGGCGAGACCCAGCACGACCTGCGGCCACCAGGTGATGCGCTTCATGAACGGATAGATCGCGACGATCAGCAGCGAGGCGATGCCGGTGGCGATCGCGAACCGGTTGAACTGCAGCAGCACCGCCAAGCCGATCAGGGCCTGCGCCACCAGGAAGGCGAGCGCCTGCTTGACGCCGACCTGGCCGGCGGGAATCGGTCGCGAACGTGTGCGCTCCACCTTGGCGTCGAGATCGCGGTCGGTGATGTCGTTCCAGGTGCAGCCGGCGCCACGCATGACGAACGCGCCGACGAAATAGAGCCCGATCCACGCCGGCAGCATGGATAGGTTCCCGGCGATCCCAGCAGCCAGAGCGGCCGACCACCAGCACGGCATCAGCAGCAGCCACGATCCGATCGGGCGATCGAAGCGGGCGAGACGCAGGTAGGGCCGGCTCCAGACCGGCGCCAGCGTATCGACCCAATTGCCGGTCGCGTCAGCAACGCGGACGGCCGTGTCGCTCATCGGGTGAGAACGTTGCCGGTCATGGTGTCGAAGGCGGATCCGCCCTTCTTGGTCGTGTTGGCCTCAGGCAACGCGGCCGACGAGCCCAGGACGTCGCTCAGGCTCGGAGCGGAGGGCCTTCCGGCCCCCGACTGCATCTGCGCCGCCACGGCACAGACCTTCTTTTCCAGCGCGTCGGTGTTCTTGTGACCGGCCTTCAGCTGATCGGCGATCTGCTGAGGAATGCCGCAGCTCGCCGAATGCGCCTCGACATATTTGATCATCTTCACTTCGGCCTTGCCGAAATTTGCGATCAGCTTGCAGGCCTCGTCAGGCGAGGCCTTGCGGTCGCTCGCGGCCTTGATCAGCTTGCCGCGACGCTCGGCTTCCTCGCGCAGCGGAATGAACTCCTTCATGCAGCTCTCCGGCGGGCCACCCTGCGGCGCGGCTCCCATCGGGGCCGGCTGGAAGCCACCACCGCCGCCGAACGCCGAGGCGCCTGGACTGGGGAACGGACTTGCCGGGGCTGCGGCTCGGGTCGGCGCCGCGCCGTTGATGGGCGGAAACGGCGAGTTGCTGGTCTGGGCCTGGCCAGGCATCGGCGCGGGAAAGGAGCTCTGCGCGAAGAGCTGCCCTGTGGAGAGCACCAGGGCGGCAATGGCGAGCGGCATGAAAGACTGGCGGACGATCAAGGCTGGTTCTCCGGTAAGACCAAGAATCCTCAACACTTCCGGATGAAAGCACGATCCGATCCGGGGCTTTTACGATTCTCGCCCGTCCAGCACAACCGCGGAGTTGATCACAGCCGCGGCGGAGGGACGCAGCCGGGTTCCAACCGGCGCGGAGGCCCAAAACGAGGCCCTTCCCGAACATCGGGGCCCAAAATCCGTTCACTCCGCGCCCTCGCCCACCTGGTCAGGCCGGAGTCGCCAGTTCGGCGGCCGGCGGGACGGTTCACGTCGCCGTGCAGACCTTGCGCATCACGGCCAGGGTGTTTTCGTGATTCGCCTTCAGCTGATCGGTGATCTTGGGCGGGATGCCGCAGAGTGAGGCATGGGCGACCGCGTAGTCGATCATCTTGGTCTGGGCGAGCTCGTAGTCGTGCACCAGCTGGCAAGCCTCGCCGGGCGCGAAACGCCGCTCGGTCGCCGCCTTGAGCAGCTTGGCCCGCCGGGCGGTCTCGTCCCGCAGCGGGGTGAACTCCTTCAGGCAGGTTTCGGGCGGGCGAAAGCCAGCCGCTGCGGCACCAGCCGCCGCGGCACCACCCGGCACCGCGGGAGCCGCTTGCTGGGGCGGAGCAGCGATCGCCTTGTCGTCGGCTCGGGACGGCCCGGCGACCGTCACCACGATGACCGCGGCAAGCGCCCAAGTCGAATGTCTCAAGATCAAGGCCGTTCTCCGCTTCAAGGCTCACGGAATCGTCGGATGTCCGTCCCCAAGGGACGACCGGCGGGATCGAACCGGTAAAATCTGTCGACAGCACGGCCGAAAGGCGCCATCGCCAATACCCGATACAACACCCCGTGACGGCTCCGCCGGCTTTGCGGCCGGCGCGTGGTCTGGTTAAGCAACATCCATCATCGGCACCGCTTCGCTCCATGCCCGCATACGACTTCACCGCTCCGCGCCTGTTCGTCGACGCACCCTTGCACGAGGGAGGCACGGTCGCGCTTGACCGCAATCAGGGCAACTATCTCGGCAACGTCCTGCGTCTCGGCACCGGCGATCACGTCCTGGTCTTCAACGGCCGCGACGGCGAATGGCGGGCCGTGATCGAGGGCCGCAAGCGGCCAGATGGCCTGACGATCCAGCAGCAGAGCCGGCCTCAGGATCACCTGCCGGACATCGCCTACGTCTTCGCACCGCTCAAGCACGCGCGGCTGGACTACATGGTGCAGAAGGCGGTCGAGATGGGCGCCTCGTGCCTGCAGCCGGTCATCACCCGTCACACCCAGGTGTCGCGCGTGAATGGCGAGCGCATGCGCGCCAACGTGGTCGAGGCCGCCGAACAATGCGGCATCCTCAGTCTCGCCGAAGTCAAGGACCCGGTGCCGCTGGAGCGCTTCCTCGCGCAGCGGCAACCTGAGCGGCTGCTGGTGTTCTGCGACGAGGCCGCCGAACTGGCCGATCCGCTGCAGGCACTGCGCGGCGGCAAGGACCCGGCCGGCATCGACCTGCTGATCGGACCGGAGGGCGGTTTTGCCGACGACGAGCGGGCGCTGCTGCTCCGCCAGCCGCACGTGATCAGGCTCGCGCTGGGCCCGCGCATCCTGCGCGCGGATACGGCCGGCGTTGCCGCCCTCGCCGTGATCCAGGCTACGCTCGGGGACTGGACCGGCCCCCGCGGTTAAGGCATCCGGCCAATTGTGGCTTGCCGCGGCCATTCGCAGTCGAAACCGTCAAACGGCCATGCTAAGGGGCAGCCGCGGCCTCCAGAGGCGCTCACTCCACTTTGGAACTCGATCGACATGACCGGACCCGCTCCAACCGGACCCGCCGCGTGGGCGGACATGCTGCTGCAATCCTTCGCCCAGGCCGGCTATGAGCGGGCCGAACCGGCGATCCTGCAGCCGGCCGAGCCATTTCTCGATCTCTCCGGGGAGGACATCCGCAAGAGCCTCTATCTGACCGGCGACGCCGCCGGCGAAGAGCTCTGCCTGCGCCCCGACCTGACCATTCCCGTCGCCCGTGACTACCTCGCCTCGGCCCGCGCCGGGCATCCGGCCGGCTTCAGCTATCTCGGTCCAGTATTTCGTTACCGCGAGGGCCGCCCGAGCGAGTTCCTGCAGGCCGGCATCGAGTCGTTCGGCCGTCAGGATCGGCCCGCCGCGGATGCCGAGATGCTGGCGCTGGCGATCGAGGCGACCGCCACCGCCGGCCTTGCCGCGGTGGATATCCGTACCGGCGACGTCGCGTTGTTCACGGCCTTGATCGACGCCCTCGATCTCTATCCGGTATGGCGGCGGCGGCTGATCAAGGACTTCAACCGCAAGCGCACCCTGGCGCAGGACCTCGAGCGGCTGGCGATCGCCTCGGTGGCCCCGCGCAACGAGTATGAAGGGGTGCTCGCCGCCTTGGCCGGCTCCGACCGCAAGGCGGCGCTCGCCCTGGTCACCGACCTGATGTCGATTGCCGGCGCAACCGCGGTCGGCGGCCGCACGGTGGCGGAGATCGCCGACCGCTTCCTCGAGCAGTCCACCCTCAAGAGCGGCGCGCTGCCGCGTGACGCGCTGGACCGTATCAAGCGCTTCCTCGCCATCAGCGGGAGCCCGACCGAGGCTGTCCAGCAGCTTCGCGCGCTCGCCGCCGACGCCAAGCTCGACATTTCAGCGGCGATCGACACGTTCGAGGCCCGCGCCGGCTTCATGGCCCAGCGCGGCATCGACATCACCAAGGTGCGCTTCGCCACGTCGTTCGGCCGCGGCCTCGACTACTACACCGGTTTCGAGTTCGAGCTGCATCATCCGGGCAATGGCGACGAGCCACTGGTCGCCGGCGGCCGTTATGACGGCCTGCTGAGCCAGCTTGGCGCCGCCGAGTCGATTCCGGCCGTCGGCTTCTCGATCTGGATCGAGCGCCTGGCCCAGAGCAGCGCCGTCGGCAAGTCCCCGCGCGGGAGAGCATCATGAGCGGCCCCCTCGTCCTCGCCGTTCCCTCCAAGGGGCGTCTGCAGGAGAATGCCGAGGCCTTCTTCGGCCGCGCCGGGCTGAACCTGTCCAAGCCCGGCGGCGCGCGCGACTATCGTGGCACCATCGCAGGTCTCGACAATGTCGAGATCGCCTATCTCTCTGCGAGTGAGATCGCCTCGCAACTGGCGCGCGGCACCGTGCATCTCGGCGTCACCGGCGAGGATCTTGTGCGCGAGAGCATCACCGATGCCGACAAGCGCGTGCTGCTGATCGATACGCTCGGCTTCGGCGGCGCCAACGTCGTCGTCGCCGTGCCGCAGGCCTGGATCGACGTCCGCACCATGGCCGATCTCGATGACGTCACCACCGGTTTTCGCGCCCAGCACAATCGCCGCATGCGCGTCGCCACCAAGTACATCAACCTGACGCGCGGCTTCTTCGCCGCCCATGGCATCGTCGATTACCGCATCGTCGAGAGCGCCGGCGCCACCGAGGGCGCGCCGGCGGTGGGCACCGCCGAGCTGATCGTCGACATCACCAGCACCGGCTCGACGCTCGCCGCCAACGGGCTGAAGGTGCTGGACGACGGCGTGATCCTGCGCAGCCAGGCCAATCTGGTCGCCTCCCGCGACGCCGACTGGTCGGAGGGGCCGCGCGAGAGCGCCCGGATCATTCTCGACCACATCCATGCCCGCGCCCGCGCCAGCAAATACCGCGAGGTCCGCACCCGCTTCAAAGGGTGCGACGCAGCAATGCTGACCGAGGCGCACAACCGCTTCGGCGTCGTGGCGCCGTTCGGCGGCCCGACCTCGTCCGGCATGCTCACCCTGCACTGCCCGCCGGCGCAGATCTACGCGCTCGGCAGCTTTCTGCGCGCGCATGGCGCCGAGACCGTCTCGGTCGCCTCGCTCGACTATGTGCTCGACCGCGAAAATCCGCTGTTTGCCCGCCTCGAGGCCTTCCTGCGATCATAAATCGCCGTTCATCGTAGCGACAGGCGAGCGCAGCTACCATATGTTGGTAGCAGAACGAGGACGCTGAGCAATGCTGGGAACTGACGTGTCGGATCTGACCACGACTGCGGCCGACGCCGCGTCGCAGGGATTGTCGATCGTTATCCCCGTCTACAACGAGGGCGCGGGACTGACGGCGCTGCACGAGCGGCTGAATAATCTCGCCCGTACGCTGCGCCAGCGCTTCGGTCTCGCCTGTGAGCTCGTCTATGTCGACGATGGCAGCCGCGACAATACGCTCGCGATTGCGCGCACCTTGCAGGCCGATGCGCTCGACATCCAGGTCGTCTCGCTGTCGCGCAATTTCGGCAAGGAGGCCGCGCTGATGGCCGGCCTCGATCATGCCCGGCGCGGCGCCGTGCTGTTCATGGACGGCGATGGCCAGCATCCGCCGGCCCTGGTCGAGCAGCTCGTCACGCACTGGATCAAGGACGGCTATGACGTCGTCTATACCGCCAAGGCGCATCGCGACAACGAGCCGTTCCTGCGCCGCGTCGCCGTGCACGGCTTCTACGCGCTCATCAACTGGGGCGCGCGGCAGAAGATCCCGGAGGATGCCGGCGACTTCCGGCTGCTCTCGCCGCGCGCGGTGGCGGCGCTGCGGCAATTGCCCGAGCGCAACCGCTTCTTCAAAGGACTCGCGAGCTGGATCGGCTTCCGCCAGATCCGCGTCGACTACGAGCCTGCCGCGCGTGCCCATGGCGTGACGGCCTTCAACCTGACCAGCCTGCTCGGCCTGTCGATCGAAGGCCTGACCTCGTTCTCGGTCGCCCCGCTGCGGTTCGCCAGTCTGCTCGGAATCCTGCTCGCCTCGGCGGCCTTTCTGTTCGGCCTCTCGATCCTGTGGGAGACTTTAGCTACCGGCAAGTCGGTGCCCGGCTATCCCTCGCTGATGGTCGGCCTGATGACGATCGGCGGCGTGCAGCTGATCATGATCGGCATCATGGGCGAGTATAT
Organism: Bradyrhizobium sp. SZCCHNRI3043; assembly: GCF_032377735.1. Classification (NCBI taxonomy): domain Bacteria; kingdom Pseudomonadati; phylum Pseudomonadota; class Alphaproteobacteria; order Hyphomicrobiales; family Nitrobacteraceae; genus Bradyrhizobium; species Bradyrhizobium sp. SZCCHNRI3043. The sequence goes on along the minus strand of NZ_JAUHID010000001.1, from coordinate 491,158 downwards.
CGGCAAGATCCTGTCCGAGCTAAAAGCGCGTCCGATCTACTTCGTCGCCGAGCACAGCGAGAAGCGTGCAGCGCTCGATGCGCGCAGCGACGGCGCCGAGAGGAACGCCGCCGAATGAGCGCGACGCCGCACCGGCGCATCTGGCTCTGCGCCGATGACTATGGCATCAGCCCCGGGGTTAACAGCGCCATCCGAGACCTGATCGCGCGCGGTCGGTTGAACGCAACCTCGGTGATGACCGTGGGCGCCGCGATCGGGCGCGACGAGGTGACGGAGCTGACCAAGGTCGCGTCCGACAGCCCGCGTTGCGCCATCGGCCTGCACGTCACGCTGACCGCGCCGTTCCGGCCCCTGACGATGCATTTCCGTCCCTCGGAAGGCGGCATGTTCCTGCCCTTCCCGAAGCTGCTGCGCGCCGGACTGACCCGCCGGCTCGATCCCGAGATGATCCGTGCCGAGGTCCTGGTTCAGCTTGCAGCGTTCGGCGATTTGTTCGGTCGCGCCCCCGATTTCGTCGACGGCCACCAGCATGCCCAGCTCTATCCGCAGGTGCGCGAGGGCTTTCTCGCCGCCGTCAAGGAAACTGCGCCCACGGCCTGGGTGCGCCAGGGCGGCCGCAATCTGCCCCTGATGCAGCGGCTGACGGCGCCGAAGGCGCTGCTGCTGGACGTGCTCAGCGCGCAATTCCGCCGTCAGGCCAGGCGGGCCGAGATCGCCTTCAATCCCGGCTTCGCGGGCGCCTACGACTTCACCAAGGCCTCCGACTTCGGAGCTTTGATGGATGGCTTCCTCGACGAGTTGCCCGAGCATGGACTGGTGATGTGCCACCCCGGTTTCGTCGATGACGTCCTCATCGAGCTCGATCCGCTGACGGTGCAGCGCGAGCATGAGCACGCCTATCTTGCCGGCGAGCATTTTCCGGGCCTGTTGGAGCGCCGCAAGGTGACGCTCGGCTGATGGATGTTTCGCGTGCCCCGGCGAACAAAACCCGGCGCGGCGGCGTTCGAAGTGGGAGGGAGGCAGGCATGCCGTCCGCCTTCGGCTTCCGAAACGCCTCGCAAGTGCAAAGACGCTTTGTCGCATACGGAAATTTAATCCGCGCCCCGGCTGGCCGGGCCACAAAGTCCCCCTAAATCTTGGCCGCGCTTGGCCGGAACAAGGCAAGCGGCAGGAGAACGACATGACACCGCAAGAACGCCAACTCATCGACGATCTGTTCGACCGGCTTGCCACGTTGGAGAGTGCACCGCGTGATCCGGAGGCTGCCGCCGCCATCGCCCAGGCGCTGCAGCGGGCTCCCAATGCCGTCTATGCGCTGGTGCAGACGGTGCTGGTGCAGGACGAGGCCCTGAAGCGCGCCAACGCCCGCATCGAGGAGCTGCAGCACGCCCAGGCCCCGCAGGGCCAGTCCGGCGGCTTCCTCGATTCGATGCGCGACAGCATCTTCGGCTCGGGCAGCCGCGGCTCGGTCCCCAACGTGCCGCCGCCGTCGCAGAGCCGCCCGGTCTGGAACAGCGGCCAGGCGATGCCCCCGGGCTACCAGGGCCAGCCCGGCTATCCCGGCCAGCCCAGCTCCTATGACCAGGGCGGCTTCGGCCAGCCGCGCGGCGGCATGTTCGGCGGTGGAGGCGGCTCGTTCCTCGGCACGGCGGCGGCCGCAGCGGCCGGCATGGTCGGCGGCTCGCTGCTGCTCGGCGGCATCCGCTCGATGATGGGCGGCGGATCGCATCAGGCGTTCGGTGACACCACGATCATCGAGGAGCGGGGCGGCGGTGCCAGCCCGTGGAGCGGCGACCAGTCCGGCGGCTCGCTGGCGCGCGACGCCGGTCTCGACGACATCGGCCGCCCGGGCGGCGAAGGCGGCCGGGCCGGCCTGTTCGACCAGGCGAGCCATGACGACAGCGGCAATGACAGCGACGCGGCCGACTTCGATGCCGATGACGGCTATGGCGACGACGACGGCGGCAGCGACTACGCGTGAAGCTCCCGGGTCGCAGCCAACTCAAGAATGCAAAGGCCGCCCCCACGGGCGGCCTTTTTCTGTTGCTGATGTCGCGCAGCGGCGGTCGTCAGAGCACGATGACCCGGGCACCGACGTTCACGCGGCCATAGAGGTCGATGACGTCCTCGTTGCGCATCCGGATACATCCTGACGAGACGTTGGTGCCGATCGTCCATGGCTCGTTCGAACCGTGGATCCGATACAGCGACGAGCCGAGATACATCGCGCGTGCGCCGAGCGGGTTCTGCGGTCCGCCCTCCATGTGCCGCGGCAGGTCGGGCCGGCGCGCGAGCATCTCCGGCGGCGGCGTCCAGTCCGGCCATTCGCGCTTGGCCGAGATCGTCTTCACGCCCGACCAGGTGAAGCCGGGGCGACCGACGCCGATGCCATAGCGGAGCGCCCTGCCCTCGCCCTGGACCAGATAGAGGAACTTGTTCGGCGTATCGATGACGATCGTGCCCGGCCGTTCTTTGCCGTCATAGTCAACGATCTGTTTCTCGTATTTCGGGTCGAGTGGCCGCTGCGTCTGCTCATAGGCCTCCTCATCCGGCAATCCCTGCTGCGGGACCATGCCCGGCGCCAGCCGCTGCGGCTCGTAGTAGGACGGCTGCTGCTGGTACATCGGCTGTCCCGGCGGAGGCGCGCCGCGGCCGCCTTGCGGATCCCCGAACAGGAATTCGATGAAGCCGCCGCCCATGCGCGAGCGTTCGACATAGGCGGTGCGCACCGGCGCGGACTGCTGCGGCGGGCCGCTATAGATCACGGTCGGCTGCTGAAATCCCTGGGCTGCGGCGCGGCCCAGACCTGCATGGAAAACGCATGCGCCGGCCAGCAGCGCTGCGGATACTGATTTGAACATCGACGTACTCTGTACTGTTTCGTCTGAAGACTGTTCATCGCGCGAGGCAAATGCGCCGCCGCGTATCGTCAATAAAGAGCAAAACCCGATCGCTTTGGTAAACGCGGGAGGCGCCGGGATTCACCATCGCTGCATACGTCGGCGGTTTTGATCGCTAGCGTTTATTTTGCGTGAAGGCCGGCGGAGCATGGTTAATCGTTGACGCACGATGCACGCCAGCGTTGCTCAACGGCGGTTCCTGGCGTGAACGCGATGTTAAATAGCCTTTGCGTAGAACTGATCCGAGCAAAAGGTCAGGGATACTATCATGGCTGTTCGCAAGCGTTTCCGTATCGAAGAAGCAATCGTCGGCCATATGCCGGAGCCTGAATTCGTGGGCGGCGAGATCGGCCCCAACCACAAGGAAATCATGGACGAGCTCCGCGCGATCCGCTCCCAGATGGCCAATGCGATCCGCAGCGGCGGCAGCAACACGGCGAACGCCGCCATCGAAGAGTCCGCCGCACGCGAGGTCGCCGAAGCGCGCGCGCTGCTCGAGACCTATCGTGCCCAGATCGAGCAGTGCGAAAAGCTCAAGGTCGAGCTCGACCTGATCCACGACGCGATCAACCGCACCAAGGGCGAGATCGCGACCCTCCATGCCAAGAGCTTCAACGGCGAGGAGATGGCCAAGGTCAACGGCGAGCTCGGCGCGGTCGTCGGCGGCACCGAGCAGGCGACGCAGCAGATCCTCGAAGCCGCGGAGGCGATCGACCAGGCCGCCAGCGCGCTGTCCAAGGTGGACTCGGCCGACCAGCAGAAGATCCTGAGCGAAGAGATCCAGGAGCGGGTGGTCTCGATCTTCGAGGCCTGCAACTTCCAGGACCTGACCGGCCAGCGCATCAACAAGGTCATGACCACGATGAAGTTCATCGAGCACCACATCGTGGTGATGATGGACATCTGGGGCGGCGTCGACGCCATCAAGGCGCATACGCCGCCGATCGTCGACCACCGCGAGGGCGACGCCCGGCTGCTGAACGGCCCGAAGGCGGAAGGCGACGTCGGCCACGCCTCGCAGGACGACATCGACGCAATGTTCAACTGAGCTCATCCTGCCTGACCGGCGGCCACGCCGGCCAGGGACGGCACCGAGCAGCACCAAGCAAAACGCCGGCGCTTTCACCGGCGTTTTTTCGTTTGGCTTTTGGGTGTGGCCGGGGCTTGTCGCGAGGGCTTCGCCCGGATCTCAGGCGCGCGGTCCGCAGCGGACGTAGACCATCGTCTGGTAACGGGTCGCCGCATCCTTGTCGACGAAGCGGGTGATCAGCACACGGCCGTCAAAGGAGACGACCTCGCGGTCCTGCTCGCCGCCGGGCGGTCCGGCCGGGCCGATGTAGTTCTTGCCGCTGGCCGAGCCCTTCAGGCGCAGCTCCTGGGGAGTCGCCTGGTCGGCCAGATGCATCACGACACCGCCGGACGTGCCCGCCCCGATAACATAGGGCTGTTTGCACTGCGCCAACGCCATCTTCTCGGTGCGCGGACGGTCGTTGGGGTTGTTGTAAGCGGCGAGGCCCCATTTGCCGACGAGATCCTCGGGGCGGATCGTCGCCGGAACCTCGGGCTCGACCGGCGCCTCGGTCTGCATGGGGGGCGACGGCGATAGGCTGAAGCCCGTGCACGCTCCCAGAAGCATCGTGAGCGCCGACGCGATCGCGAGATTGGCAACCGGCCGCGCGCACCGTGAACTCGTCATGGCATCCCCTTAGGAACAAGATCGTGGCTGCCCCGTCCGGCAACCAAACCCAAAACGCTCGTCAGAGCAATGACGTCGGATGACGACGCCGCTCCACTAACATGTCTGGCCCGGGACAACATCCCCTAACAGCCTCAAGAACGGCTTAACTGCCGGCCGTTGCTTGACAGGAACAGCCGCAAGCCATATTTCCCCGAGCGGTCTTTAGCACTCGGAGGGCGCGATTGCTAAGGCTGCGAGCCAGTTGGCGCCAAGTGGGCGTCAAATGTGGCCGCATTCAGATTTCCTCCGACAGCAACAACTTATCCAAGCACCCCAAAAGGGATCCGTCATGGCCAAATCGAAGTTTCGTCCCCTGCACGACCGCGTCGTGGTTAAGCGCATCGACGCCGAAGAGAAGACCAAGGGCGGCATCATCATTCCCGACAGCGCCAAGGAAAAGCCCTCGCAGGGCGAAGTCGTCGCCGTCGGCCCGGGCGGCCGTGATGAGAGCGGCAAGCTGATCCCGATCGACGTCAAGGTCGGCGACCGCGTGCTGTTCGGCAAGTGGTCCGGAACCGAGGTCAAGCTGGACGGCGAGGAGCTCCTGATCATGAAGGAGTCCGACATCATGGGCGTCGTCGCCTGATCCCGACCTGCCGGGGGCGGCGATCAGCCGCCCCGGGCGAAAATGCTCTGCAACCTCGTTCCGGCGACAGACGGGCGATCACGCCCCTCGCCGTCGAGGTCTACTCCAGGAGAATTTTGAAATGGCAGCCAAGGACGTCAAATTCGCCGGCGACGCACGCGACCGCATGCTGCGCGGCGTCGACATTCTCGCCAACGCCGTCAAGGTGACGCTCGGCCCGAAGGGCCGCAACGTCGTCATCGAGAAGAGCTTCGGCGCTCCGCGCATCACCAAGGACGGCGTCACCGTCGCCAAGGAGATCGAGCTGGAGGACAAGTTCGAGAACATGGGCGCGCAGATGCTGCGCGAGGTCGCCTCCAAGACCAACGACACCGCCGGTGACGGCACCACCACCGCGACCGTGCTGGCCCAGGCCATCGTGCGCGAGGGCGCCAAGGCGGTTGCCGCCGGCATGAACCCGATGGATCTCAAGCGCGGCATCGACATCGCGGTGGCCGCCGTGATCAAGGACATCGAGAAGCGCGCCAAGCCTGTCGCCTCGTCCTCCGAGGTCGCCCAGGTCGGCACCATCTCCGCCAATGGCGACGCCGCGATCGGCAAGATGATCGCCCAGGCGATGCAGAAGGTCGGCAACGAGGGCGTCATCACGGTCGAGGAGAACAAGTCGCTCGATACCGAGGTCGACATCGTCGAAGGCATGAAGTTCGACCGCGGCTATCTCTCGCCCTACTTCGTCACCAACGCCGAGAAGATGACCGCCGAGCTCGACGACGTCTACGTGCTCTTGCACGAGAAGAAGCTGTCGGGCCTGCAGGCCATGCTGCCGGTGCTCGAAGCCGTGGTGCAGTCGGGCCGCCCGCTGCTGATCATCGCCGAGGACGTCGAGGGCGAGGCGCTGGCAACGCTGGTCGTCAACCGCCTGCGCGGCGGCCTCAAGGTTGCCGCCGTCAAGGCGCCGGGCTTCGGTGATCGCCGCAAGGCGATGCTCGAGGACATCGCGATCCTGACCGGCGGTCAGCTGATCTCGGAAGACCTCGGCATGAAGCTCGAGAACGTCACGATCAAGATGCTTGGCCGCGCCAAGAAGGTCGTGATCGACAAGGAGAACACCACGATCGTCAACGGCGCCGGCAAGAAGGCCGACATCGAGGCGCGCGTCGGCCAGATCAAGGCGCAGATCGAGGAGACCACCTCGGACTACGACCGCGAGAAGCTGCAGGAGCGGCTGGCCAAGCTCGCCGGCGGCGTCGCGGTGATCCGCGTCGGCGGTGCGACCGAGATCGAGGTCAAGGAGAAGAAGGACCGCGTCGAGGACGCCCTCAACGCGACCCGCGCCGCGGTGCAGGAAGGCATCGTCCCCGGCGGCGGCGTGGCGCTGCTGCGCGCCAAGAAGGCGGTCGGCCGCATCACCAACGCCAATTCGGACGTCCAGGCCGGCATCAACATCGTGCTGAAGGCGCTCGAGGCTCCGATCCGCCAGATCTCCGAGAACGCCGGCGTCGAGGGCTCGATCGTGGTCGGCAAGATCCTGGACGAGAAGTCCGAGACCTTCGGCTTCGACGCCCAGACCGAGGACTATGTCGACATGGTCGCCAAGGGCATCATCGACCCGGCCAAGGTGGTCCGCACCGCGCTGCAGGACGCCTCGTCGGTCGCCGGCCTCCTGGTCACCACCGAGGCCATGGTCGCCGAGCTGCCGAAGGACGCAGCTCCCGCGATGCCGGCCGGCGGCGGCATGGGTGGCATGGGCGGGATGGGCTTCTGAGCCCGCGCCCCTCACCAACACTTCAGGAAGGCCGCCTCCGGGCGGCCTTCTTTTTGGCCGAGTGTCCGCGCCCGGGGGTGCAGCGATCGCAAATCGGCGCTACAGCTTAAGGCCGATTCTGCCCCCACAAGGATTTTCAGATGCGCGCGATTTTGCTTGCGCTGGCCGTGATTGCAGCGGCCGCGCCGGAACTCGGTTGGGCCCAGAGCAAGAGCGGGACCAAGGCCCCCGCCAATGAGACGCGGTATTTCACCGCGATCGACGGCCTGATGGACGGCAATGCCGACGTGATCCTGAAGGAGACGCGCCAGGGCAAGACCGTCACCGCCGCCACGCTCGACGTCTGCTATCCCGTCGCAAAGAATTCGGATCGCAAGGACCGCTTCGTGGTCAGCCTCACCGTCAATGGCCAGACCTTGACCGGTGCGACCCAGAGCAACGGCGCCAAGGAGCCGGTCACGGTGAAGCTGAATCGCAAGCCGACCGGCGACACGTTCGAGTTCCGCGGACAGATCGCGATCGGCAAGACCGTCACCGAGGTGGCGTCGACCGACAATTCCGACGTCAGCGAGAAAGAGTTCCAGGAGAGCCAGTCGAGCGACGACGGCATCAGCGCCCAGCCGAAGGACTTCACCGACGTCTCGCCCGAGGCGGTCTCGGTTCGGCTCAAGCTCGACGCGGTGACCGACTTCCTCAAGAGCCTGAAGGGCGAGAACGTCGAAGTTTCGCTGTCGAGCCTCATCGTGAGCTGCGACGCACTGCGCGCGGGCGAGCAGACCATCAGCATGACCGTCGACCCCGAACGAGCCGGCGCACTGATCGCGAAGGCGCGGACCATGAACGGCGTCGTCACCGCCGGCTGGACCGCCGGCACGGTCGAGATGGACCGCACCATCCGCTTTGCGGCGGCCGACTGGCGCGACGGTGACAAGATCAACAAGGACAAGCTGGCGGGCGCCATCTCCGACGTGCTGGCCAAGACCTACAATGCCAGGCCGACGAGTGCGGCGTGGAATCCGGTCAGCGGCAAGCTGAAGCTGACGTTGAAGCGGCCGAGCCAGCTGATGCCGGCGCTCGAGCTGACCGACGTCATCGAGGTCACCGGCCTCGTCTCGGCGGACAAGCCGGGCGGCGCGGACGCGCTGATGCTGTGGATCAGCAGCCCGACGACGACCACCGTCGACGAGACCTCGGCCGCCAAGCTGATCCTGTCGGACGAATCGTCAGGCGACGAGGAAAGCGATACCCGCGACGACGGCGGTGCCATCGACGAGCTGGCGAAGGCCTTCAAGGCCAAGCGCTGGGATGCGGACAACTCCGTCTGGAAGTAAGGCGACGGCAGGCGCCGCGATCTCAGATGCCACCCTCCCCTGGAGGGGGAGGGTCGATCGCACGCGAAGCGGGCGAGCGGGGTGGGGTGACGCCGCGGGCACCGGTGCACGTGGAGAGATCACCCCACCCCGCCTCCCATTCGCTGCGCTCATGAGAGGCGCCCCTCCCCCTCCAGGGGAGGGTGGCAGCGGGGCTGACCTCAAAGCTGCGTGCTCCGGAATCGCGAACGTGCATGAAGCGGGACCAGGTGCCGGACCATGACAGCGAGGTCCACATGCCGATATATCGATGTGACCAAGACTAGGACTTTCGATACGGCCGTCTCGGCTCAATTGGTGTTGAGCCGGAAGCGCAGCGTCTTCGGTCCGATGAAGATGATCAGGTCGCCCTGACGCTTCCAGTTCGTCGCCGCGCTCAGCGCCGCGATCAGCTCGTCATCGGCTTGCGCGCGTGCCGCCGGGCAGTTGCGGTCCTCGATCTTGCTGGCGATGAACACGATGGTGTTGCCGGCGACCGAGAACTGCCCCTTGCCGCCCTTGCACCAGAGCTCCAGCACGGTCTCGCCGTTGTCGCCGATGTCGAGATCCGGCACGCGCTTCGAGCCGGGCATTGGTAACGCATCGAGCGTCATCTCCATTCCGAAGGGAAACTCCTCCGCCGACGCGCCGGCAAGCGGCAGGCCCGACATCGACAACGCCATCATCGCCACGGCGCAGCCACGCTTCAACACTTGCATCGTTCCTCTTCAGACCAATCACACGCAGGGCTGCGCCTTCCAGGCGACGACCGTGATCCCCGCCGCCACGGCTCCCGCACAAATGTGTTCCAAACATAGCAAACCCCGCGCCGTAGCTGCGGCGCGGGGCTTTTGTCGCTGCCGGTGTTGCTACTTCAGCACCATCGCCGTGAACGGATAGACATAGGCCTGCAAGGTGACGAACAGGCCGACCAGACAGGCCAGCACGATCGAATGCAGGAAGACGTAGCGCAGGATCGAGCTCTCGTGGCCGTACCAGTTGGTGGCGGTCGAGGCGACCACGATCGACTGCGCATCGATCATCTTGCCCATGACACCACCGGATGAGTTGGCGGCCGCCATCAGGACAGGCGACAGGCCGAGCTGCTCGGAGGTGATCTTCTGCAGGTTTCCGAACAGCACGTTCGAGGCCGTATCCGATCCCGTCAGCGCCACGCCCAACCAGCCGAGCAAGGTGCCGAAGAACGGATAGAGCACGCCGGTCGCGGCGAAGGCGAGGCCGAGCGTTGCGTCGACGCCGGACAGCCGGGTCAGCGTGCCGATCGCCAGCATCGCCGAGATCGTGATCAGCGAGATCGCGCACAGACGGATGGTACGGCCATATTCCGCGATCAGCTTGCCCGGTCCGACACCCATCAGGAAGCCGGAGATGATCGCGGCGATCAGCATGCCGGTGCCGGTGAAGGTCAGGTAGGTGAACGAGAACACCGCGCCTTCCGGTGTCGGCTTCGCAGCCACCGGCGGCATCTTGTTGATCAGCTTGTCGAGCTCGGGCACCGGATAGTTCCAGGTGAAGATCGAGTTCGCCCAGGCCTTGAAGGCGCCGTTGCCCCAGATCAGCATGATCACGCAGACGATGATCCAGGGCAGCAGCGCGCCCCAGAGCTCGGCTTGCGTCAGCGGCGTGCGGTCCAGCGGCTTCGCCGCCGTCATCGTGGCGGCCGATTCGTCACGCCCGCGCAACGCCGGCGACAGCCACAGCTGCCTCGGCTGCCAGACCTTCAGGAATAGGATCAGCGCGCCCATCGAGATCAGCGAGGCGCCGATGTCGACGATCCACGGATTGATGTAGTTCGAGATCAGGAACTGCGGGACCGCGAACGAGACGGCGGTGACCAGGATCGCCGGCCACACGTCTTTCATGCCCTTCCAGCCCGCGAACGCCCAGATCACCCAGAACGGCACGATCAGCGAGAACACCGGCAGCTGCCGGCCGACCATCGCGCCGAGGATGTAGGGATCGAGACCGGTGACCGAGGCGAGGCCCTGGATCGGCGTGCCCAGCGCGCCATAGGCGACCGGGGCGGTGTTGGCGATCAGCGACAGGCCGGACGCCGCGAGCGGCGAGAAGCCGAGGCCGATCAGCACGGCACCGGTGATCGCCACCGGTGTGCCGAAGCCCGACGCGCCCTCGAAGAACGCGCCAAAGGAGAAGGCGACCAGCAGCAGCTGCAGCCGCCGGTCTTCCGTGACGCCGCCGATGGCGCGCTTGAGCAACTCGAAGCGGCCGGTCGAGACCGTGACCTGGTAGAGGAAGATGACGTTCAGGACGATCCAGCCGATCGGAAAGAAGCCGGTGATGACGCCCAGAAACGTCGCGCGCAGCGACATGTTGGCCGGCATCGTGAACACGAAGATCGTGATCAGGTTGGTCAGGATCACGGCGATGATCGCCGCGATGTGTGCCTTCACCTTGCCGCTGGCGATCAGCACCAGCAGCGTCACCACTGGGACGGCGGCGGCCAGCGTCGACAGCGCCGGGCTCCCCATCGGGTCGTAGATTTGATTCCACATCGTGACTTCTCCCCCCACGTTCTTGTTGTTGGACCCGGTCCGGCGGGACGGATCAGGTCTCCTCGCCCAGGCCCCCAAGCCCGGCAAAGGTCGGAAAAGGAGATCACAAAACCGGCAACGCCCAACTCTGCTCAAATTCTCGCGAAATCTGGCGGCGGTCGCAGTCCCTCTCCCCTGCCCCATGCTACGGTTTGTCACACGCGACCGACAAGCCGGCGGTCACCCGCCACATTACGACTTTAGTCTATACAGGCGGCAATCACTGCGATTTTCTCGTTTTTCGTCAGCCCGTTAAGACCTTTTCTCAGGAGCAGCCCCTCTGTGAACAATCTGCGCTCGACCGTCGCCATCGTCTGGCGGATCGCCATTCCCTACTTCCGCTCCGAGGACAAGGTCGCCGGGCGCGTGTTGCTCGCCGCCGTCATTGCGATCGAACTGTCGCTCGTTGCGATCCAGGTGCTGGTGAACCAGTGGCAGAACAGGTTCTTCAACGCGCTGCAGCAGTATGATTGGAACAGCTTCATCTGGGAAATCGGCGTGTTCGCCGTGCTGGCGACCATCTTCATCATCCTGGCCGTGTACCAGCTCTATCTCAATCAATGGCTGCAGATCCGCTGGCGGCGGTGGATGACCGACGTCTACCTGCGCCGCTGGCTGGACAACGCCACGCACTATCGCATGCAGCTCAAGGGCGACATCGCCGACAACCCGGACCAGCGCATTGCCGACGACGTGCAGCTGTTCGTCGACAAGACGCTGAACATCACCATCGGGCTGCTCAGCTCGATCGTCTCGCTCGCCTCGTTCATGGTGGTGCTCTGGGGGCTGTCGACCGATGCCCCGCTGCAACTGTTCGGCACCGACATCGCGATCCCCGGCTACCTGGTCTGGATCGCGCTGATCTATGCGGTCTTCGGCACCATACTGACGCATTGGATCGGTTCGCCGCTCGTCAATCTCAACTTCGAGCAACAGCGCTACGAGGCCGACTTCCGCTTCAACCTGGTGCGGGTGCGCGAGAGCTCCGAGCAGATCGCGCTGCTGCGCGGGGAAGGCGCCGAGCAGGGTCAGCTCGGAACCCGCTTCGGCCGGGTCGTCCAGAACTGGTACCAGATCATGAGCCGGACCAAGCGGCTGACGGCCTTCACGGCGGGCTATTCACAGGCGGCCGTGATCTTTCCCTATGTGCTCGTTGCGCCTGCCTACTTCGCCAAGTCGATCCAGATGGGCGGCATCATGCAGACGGCGTCCGCCTTCTCGACGGTGCAGGGCGCGCTGTCGTTCTTCGTGACGACTTACCGGACGCTTGCCGACTGGCGCTCGACCGTCGCCCGCCTCGACGGCTTCGACATGTCCATCGAGAGCGCGCACAAGCTCTCGGGCGAGCCGCAGACGATCGATGTCGTCGACCATGCCGGCGACAGCATCGATCTCGCCCAGCTGCTGCTGAAGCTGCCCAATGGCCTGCCGCTGGTCGCGGCCGACGGGTTCAGCATCGGCAACAACGAGCGCACGCTGCTGACCGGCCCCTCCGGCGCCGGCAAGTCGACGCTGTTCCGCGCCATCGCCGGGGTCTGGCCGTTCGGCAGCGGCGCGATCAGCGTGCCCGCGCATGCCAAGCTGATGATGCTGCCGCAGCGGCCCTACTTCCCGATCGGCGCGCTCAAGGCGGCGATCGTCTATCCCGCGGCCGCCGACGCTTTCAGCGTCGAGCAGGTCAGGGAGGCGCTGGTGGCCGTCGGTCTGCCACAACTTGCGGACCGCCTGGACGAGGACTCGCACTGGAATCGGATGCTGTCGCTCGGCGAGCAGCAGCGGCTCGGAATTGCCCGCGCGCTGCTGCATGCGCCGCAATATCTCTTCCTCGATGAGGCCACGGCCTCGCTGGACGAGCCGAGCGAAGCGAGGCTGTATCGGGTCATCGCCGAACGCCTGCCGCAGACCACCGTCGTCTCGATCGGCCACCGCTCGACCCTGCACGAGTTCCATGATCGGAAGGTCGAGCTGATTCGGGATGGCGACCGGTTCGCGCTGCGGCAGACTGAGAAGGCTGCCGACGCGGCCGCGGGTGGCGGCAATTGAAGCGAGCGCCGCGACCTCATGGAATGGAGACGCGGCAAGGGGTCTGAGAGATCCGTGCCGAACCCAGCCCATTGTCCCGAGGGCGCCGCCAAGGATCTCATCGCGCCCCTGCGCCCATGATGAGAAGTCCAATTGCCCCGGCGGCGTCCGAGCCATGGCGTTCCAGAAGATCGCGATCCAGAAGAAGGCGATCCAGAAGGACGGCAAGACGCCCGAGCGACCACGGCGAGCTGCCGTCACCAACGCAGAAGGGCGGCAGATTGCTCTGCCGCCCTCGTCAGGAATTTCGATCCGCCTTGGGACGATTACTTCAGGTTGGTCATCGCCGTCAGGTCGACCGAGAGCTTGGCGATGCCGGTGGCACCGCACCACTTCGAGCCCAGGCCACCCGGGTTGATCGCGGTGACGTTGGTGGTGCCGCTGGCGGTGAAGTCGCCAGTGAAGGCGTTGCAGTTGCCCTTCGACAGGTTGGTGTCGGAGTAGCGCAGATCCAGCGTGAACACCTTGTAGGTGAAGCCGACGCCAACGTTCCAGGTGTTGTAGTCGGCGTAGTGGATGCCGTTCGGGAAGGCCGCGGTGCCGTAGAAGCTGTCGGTGGTACCGAACCACTGGCGACCGAACTCACCCGAGACGTACATGCCGACGCCGCTCGATCCAAACAGGGTGCTCGGAGCGGTATACTTGCCGGTGACCGAGGCGTAGTTGCCCCAGGCGCCGGAGTTCAGGAAGCTCGGGGTATAGAATTCGGTGACGCCGAACGACCAGTTGTCGTTCACCGTATAGGTGCCCTTGCCGTAGACCTCGAAGAAGCTGACGTCCTTCTTCATGGTGTTGAAGTTCGTCAAGGTGTTGGCCTGGCACTCGGCGCTCAGCGCGCGGCCGGCGAAGTCCGTCGTGGCGCCGCCGCCGTAATAGCAGGTGCCGCCCGGATACAGGTAGCCCCAGACGCCGATGTCGAAGGCGAAGGCGCCGAAGGTCGGGCGGATACCGCCGTAGATGTCGATCTCGGCCGCAGCCCGGTTCGGGAAGGAGATGCTCTCGCCAGCAACGCCGACGTAGAACTGCAGGTCCTTGTTGACGTTGAAGCGCGGCTCGAAATAGGCGGCGACCGACGGCTTGTGGTTCGACTGAGTGATGCCGCGGAAGACATAGTCGTTCATGATCGCCGCGCCGAACGCGATATCCCATGGTTCAAACGCGACCGGAGGCGGAGCCTTATAGGCCTTGACCGCCATGTCCGCCGCCGAAGCCGATCCCGAAACCATTGCCAGCGCCGTTGCCAGCAAAGCCCACTTTTTCATGACGATCCCCATCACCCTATTTCGAAAAAAGCCTGCCCCACATTGCCCCCCAGGGCGCAAACAAGACCGGCTGCGTCATCCAGACGCAATTTGTGCCAGGGTCTCGCCGCAGGTGAAGCAAAAAAGCGCGGCATCTGCCGCCTTTTTGGGCGTTTTGACAATTCCACGGCAGGTAGTCAGCGCGTGTTGCATTTGAACAACAAATCTCCGTGTCCTAGAGCCCCCCAGGACGCACATTCGGGTGTGCCGGCACGCTGGACTCGTCGTGCCGCGAGCGAAATGCCGCAGCGCATCGGGATCGGATTCGCCCGGCCATAGATCTGCGGGGGCGACGCTGGCGACGAGCAGATCGACAAAACGGCCAGCCAAAACAGAGCCAACAGACGGTGGCAACAACAAACGAGAAGGCCGCAGCGTTGCCGCCGCGGCCTCCCGATGTGAATTCGTTCGGTGGTGAGAACGATCCGATCCGGAAAGATCAGCTTCCGGAGGCAGTCCCCTCTCCGTCCTCGTGCGCCTCGGGTGCCACGCTCGGCATCGCCCAACTGGTTTCGGCAGCCGATTCGGTTGCGCTCACTTCGGGGGTCTCGACCAGGGGAGCCATCTTGGGGGCCCGCTTCTTGGCGGCCTTCTTCTTCGGCGCAGCGGGAGCCTTCGCGGCCGACGTCTTGGCCTTCTTGGCAGGAGCCTTCTTGGCAGGAGCCTTCTTCGCAGCAGCCTTCTTGGCAGGAGCCTTGGCCGGGCTCTTGGCCGCCTTCTTCGCCGCGGCCTTCACGGTCTTCTTCGCCTTCTTGGCCGGCGCCTTTGCAGCCTTCTTGGAAGCCTTTTTCGCGGACTTCTTGGCAGCCTTCTTGGCGGACTTCTTCGTCGCCTTCTTGGCTGTCTTGGCCTGCGCCATCAGCTTCTTCTTCTCTTTCTTGTCCTTCTTCGCCTTCTTGTCCTTCGCCATCAGAAACCCTCCAGTTGCCGCCGATCGATCAACTCATCCGGCGGGACGGGCCGGCAGTCAGCACGCGCCCGTCCGTCAAATCATTCCTGGTCGCGGACCGCCCGTCGCCCAGTCGAGAAGCTCAACGGTGTGCACGACGGGAACGGTGGTGCCGCTGGCAATCTGCATCATGCAGCCGATATTGCCTGCCGCGATCACATTCGGCTTGACGGTCGCGATGTTGGCGACCTTGCGATCGCGCAGCTTCATCGCGATGTCAGGCTGGAGAATGTTGTAGGTCCCCGCCGAACCGCAACACAAATGACTCTCCGGTATATCTTTCACCACGAATCCGCACTTGGAAAGCAATTCTTTCGGAATGCTCGTGATTTTCTGCCCATGTTGCAGCGAGCAGGCGGAGTGATAGGCCACGACGAGGTCGTCGTGCCGAGATGCGGAGACCAGATCGAGACCTGCGAGATACTCGCTGATGTCCTTCGCCATGGCCGACACGGCCGCAGCGGGCGCTGCATATTGCGGGTCCTCGCGCAGCATGTGTCCGTAGTCCTTGATGACGGTGCCGCAGCCCGAGGTCGTCACCAGGATGGCGTCGAGACCGCCACGCTTTGCCTCGGCAGCCCACACCCCGACATTGGCGCGGGCGCGCGCCAGCGCGTCGGCGTCCTGCCCCATGTGATGGGTCAGCGCACCGCAGCATTGCTCGTCCCTGACCAGCACCACCTCGACGCCGTGCCGCGTCAGGAGGTTGATCGCAGCCTGGTTGATGCGGGGCGCCAGCGCCGCCTGCGCGCAGCCCTGCAGCAGCGCGACGCGGCCGCGACGCTCGCCTTGCGCCGGAAACACGCTGCCGCCCGCGGGCCCCGGCGGCGGCAGCGCCGCGGCCGGCGCCAGGTCGAGCATCGCCCTGACGCGCCGCAGCAGGCTCGGCACAGGTCCCCGCGTCGCGGAGGACGCCGGCAGCAGCGCCTTGAACGGCCGGCCGAGCCGCGCCAGGGTCATCGCGAGCCGAAACTCGCGCGGCCGCGGCAGCACATAGGCGAGCACGGCGCGCAGCAGCCGGTCCATCAGCGGGCGTTGGTAGCTCTGCTCGATTCGCCCCCGCGCCTGGTCGACGAGGTGCATGTAGTGGACGCCGGACGGGCAGGTCGTCATGCAGGACAGGCACGACAGGCAGCGGTCGATATGCTTGACCACGTCGGCGGTCGGAGCCTGATCCTTCTCGAGCATCTGCTTGATCAGGTAGATCCGGCCGCGCGGGCTGTCGAGCTCGTCGCCGAGCAGCACATAGGTCGGGCAGGTCGCCGTGCAGAAGCCGCAATGCACGCAGGCGCGCAGGATCTTGTCGGCGACCGCGATGTCGGGATCGGCGAGCTGCGCCAAGGTGAACTCGGTCTTCATGACGCAACGCTCCGCCTGATACGGCCGCGGTTGAGAATGGTCTTGGGATCGAAGGAGACGCGCACCCGCTCCTCCAGCGCGGCGACACCCGGCGGCTGCGGCTGGAAGACGTCGACCGCCAGACGCATCTCGTCCCACGCCCGGAGCAACGTCGCGTGACCGCCGACGGCCTCGGCCTGCTTGCGCACCAGCCCCGCCGACGCATCGGGCTGCGGCGGCAGCGCCGCCCAGATCAGCCCGCCGCCCCAGTCATAGATCACCTCGCCGCCGGTCTGGCGCGTCAGCGCCTGCCCGATGACGCCGCCGGATACGGGCGGACAGACGATCCGCCAGACCGGCCAGGCCCCGAGCGGGCCATTGGCCGCGAACGGCAGCACGTCGCGCACGGCGCTCCAGACATCGGCGGAGGCGTCGTCCGCGATGATCTCGGCCGCACCGAAGGTCGCGAGCTGCTTGGCGAGCGACGCCGCCCGATGCGCCGCGGACGCCGTGATGCCCTCGAGCCTGATCACCGTGACCGCCTCGCGCGGCGAGCCGATCGGGCTCAGCCCATCGACCTCCGGCCGCAAGGTCGAAGCCGGCAGATGGGCGGCGCCCGACACGTCGAACGGCGACCCCAGCGCCGCGGTCATGGCGCGGTTGGCCTTGAGGTCGTCGAGCCCGCGCAGCACCAGGGTGCGCTCGGATTCCGGCCGCGGCATCACCTTCAGCGTCGCCTCGGTCATGACCGCGAGCGTGCCCCAGGAGCCCGCCAGCAGCTTGCAGAGATCATAGCCGGTGACGTTCTTGACGACCTTGCCGCCGGTCTTGAAGCTCTCGCCGAAGCCGGAGACCGCGTGGGCGCCGAGCAGATGGTCGCGCGCCCCGCCGGCGCGGATGCGCCGCGGACCGGCCAGGCCCGCCGCGATCATGCCGCCGAGTGTGCCGCGGCCGGCCGTGCCGAGCAGCGGTCCCGTGTCCATCGGCTCGAACGCGAATTGCTGGCTCTTCGAATCGATCAGCGACAGCAGGTCGGCCAGCGGCGCCCCGGCCTGCGCGGTGATGATGAGCTCGTTGGGCTCGTAGCCGACGACGGCGCTCAGGGCCGACAGGTCGAGCACGGCGTTGGTGGTCGTGATCTGCCCGATCTGGCGCTTCGAGCCATGGCCGATGACGTCGAGCGGCTGCTCGCTGGCGATCGCGGCGCGAACCACCTCCTCCACGTCGGCTGCGTTGCGTACTTTGAGGGCGTCCACCGCTGCTCGCCTTGCTTGTTGATGATGACAGGCGGTCCAGCGCAACACGCACGGCCACCAGCGTTGGAATCCTTCTAGAGCATGATCTGCGAAAAGGGCAGCCCGGTCCGGCGAAAAGATCGTGCATGGACAAGGAGATGGGAGGGGCGGACGGGCGCAGATGGCGGAACGTTCGGGCGGGTCTCGGCCGAGTGCAGTTCCCTTGTCGTGGAGAGGCCGGTAGGCTTAGCGCCGAAGCGCTCGCATAGCCCCGTAGGAGCGGGTTAGCCGCCGATTTTTTGAGGCCCATGGCGGATGACGCGTTCGGCTATCCGCCCTCATCCCTTGATCGCAACGTCAGCATTTTGTATATACAGAATCCGCATGAAAATTGTTTGGGATGAGCCGAAACGCCTAGCGAACATAGCCAAGCACCGCTTGGATTTCGCCGCATTGACCGAGGACTTCTTTGCGAACGCCCTGGTGCTTTCCGCCAAGAGCGGTCGCTACCGAGCGATCGGAGTGGACGCAAACGGCGTGATCTCTGTCGTATTCGCCGTACTTGGCCTCGAAGGAATTTCGGTGATTTCGATGCGCCCGGCCTCCAAGAAGGAAAGAGAGCTGTTCAATGCCACCAGCTAAGACGAAGCGCGCCTACTCGAAGGCTGACATGAAAGCTGTCTCGGACAATCCGGAATGGACCGAGAAGGATTTCGCCAGGGCCAGGCCATTTTCTGAGGTCTTGCCCGAGATTGCGAAAACAATCGCCCGGCGAGGTCCACAAAAGGAGCCGACAAAGATCCCGGTGAGTATCCGCTTGAGCCCCGTCGTCGTGAAGTATTTCAAATCAAAGGGACCGGGCTGGCAGACAAAAATAGATGACGCCCTGGTTGAGATCGTCACCAAGAAGCCCACGAACAGGCGCAAGGCAGCGAAGAAGTCACCCCGCCAGGCAGCGTGAACAGTCCGTACGACGGGTTCGCGAAGCGTCACCCGCCGACTTTGCGAGACCATGGCGGATGACGCCTTCGGCTCATCCGCCTTACGCCCTCTTATGCGCATCCATCCTTCGTCCGCCATCGAAGGATCGAGTGCAGGAACTGGGGTATCGTTGCCCTTGCAGCACTTCAACGAAAGGACTGATCACGATGACCGGATATGCCATCGAGACGAAAACCGTGAACGAGGCCGTCAGCGGCGGCGGCCTGCTGGTGGTGGCGCAATGGGAGGCCAGGGCCGGCGAAGCCGACCGCGTCGCCGAGATCCTGTCGCGCTTCCTGCCCGAGGCGCAGCGCGAGCCCGGCGCAAAACTGTTCCTGATCTCCCGCGCCAAGGACAACCCGGCGCAGTTCCTGTTCTACGAGCTGTTCCGCGACGAAGCCGCGTTCAAGGCCCACCAGGAGAGCGAGCACTTCAAGACCTATATCGCCGGCCAAGCCCTGCCGCTGCTGGCGCGGCGCGAGCGGATGCAGTACGGGCTGATTTAGCGCCGGGAACCCGTCAAGATCAAAACTGGGTGGAGAGCGGCCTGTCCCTTTCCCGCGATGAAAGGGGTGGGCGCCTTCAGAGGCCGCTTTTTTCAGTGGCAACGCCCGCTGAGCCAATTAATAAAATGCACTGTCACCGCAATTCCCACGGGATCCCGGGCTTGTCTTGCGTCCCTCCCGGGCACGAGCCGGGCCGACACCGTCCATGCCGCACGGCCTCTCTGGACAAAACCGCGACGACGATGAACGGTGCGACGATGCGGATCACGCAAGTGATCGGATGTGATGCGACTGGACGGGATGCAGATGAAGCTTGTGATGGGGATACTGGTCGCCGCGCTCGTCCTGGCCGGCATGGGCGCGGGCCGGGCGACGGTGCGCATTGCCGACGACCCGGGCGGACGGATCGGGACTTATGTCGACAAATTCAAACTCCTGCGAGACTCCGGCGAGCACGTCATCATCGACGGACTCTGCGGGGGCGCCTGCACGATCGTGCTGGGGACCCTTCCACGCGACAGGATCTGCGTCACCCCGAGAGCCGTGTTCACGTTCAGGGAAACTGACGATCTGGGCCCCTTTTTTCGCACTGTCCCGAACCCGGAAGCAACGCGGATGCTATTTGACCTCTACCCGGCGCCGATCAAACGATGGATCACGCGCCATGGCGGCCTGACCGCACATCCGATCTTCCTTCGCGGCAAGGAGCTCCAAGCGCTTTATCGGCCCTGCACGATCAACGTCCCGGCCTCCGGCAGCGGGCGGCGGTAGATGGCTTGTTGAGCTAACTAGGTGCAGCGCCATCGTACCCCCTGATCTCCCGCGCCAAGGACAACCCAGCGCAGTTCCTGTTCTACGAGCTGTTCCGCGACGAAGCCGCGTTCAAGGCCCATCAGGAGAGCGACCACTTCAAGACCTATATCGCGGGCCAGGCCCTGCCGCTGCTGGCCCGGCGCGAGCGGATGCAGTACGGCCTGATTGAAACGCCGCTTTCCTGAAACCGGCCCTCGTGGATGGGGTGAGCTCTCGCCAATCCCAATACGGTCATGCTCCCCCCGCGGGTCTCACCTTCGGCGTGGCGGCGCTGCCTTGGAGCGGCCGTTCTGGGTATCACCTCACGACTTTTCTGTAATCGCTGGTGCGGAGCGCAGTCACGCCGGAGAGGGCGCGGCCGCGTTCAAGGCCTGGGCAATGTCGGCGATCAGGTCGGTGGGATGCTCGATGCCGATCGACAATCGGATCGTCGAATCCAGGATGCCGATCTTCTGCCTGACAGCAGCCGGCACGCCGGAATGGGTCATGCTGGCGGGCAGGCTTGCGAGCGACTCCGTGCCGCCCAGGCTGACGGCCAGCTTGAAGATCTGCAGCGCGTTGAGGAATTTGAAGGCGGCTGCCTGACCGCCTTCGATGTCGAACGAGAAGGTCGAGCCGGCGCCGGTGCACTGGCGCCGGAAGACGCGGCCTGCGGCCGAGGCCTGGTCGAGATGGCCGAGGTAATGAACCTTGGCCGCCTTGGGGTGGTCCCGCAGATAGTCCGCGACGATGAGCGCGTTGGCATCGGCTTTCTCCATCCGGATGCTCAAGGTCTCGAGCGAGCGGCTCAGCATCCAGCAGGAGTGCGGGTCGAGCTGGGTCCCGATGGCGCCGCGCAACGCCTTCACGTCCTTCATGATGGACTTGGCGCCGAGCGCGGCGCCGCCGATCAGGTCGGAATGACCGCCGATATATTTGGTCAGCGAGTAGAGCGAGATGTCCGCGCCGTGCTCGATCGGCCGCTGAAACACCGGGCCGAGCAGCGTGTTGTCGCAGGCGACCAGCGGCGTATGTCCCTGCGCCCTGCCGATTATGTCGGCGACACGGCGCACCATCGCGATGTCGACCAGGCCGTTGGTGGGATTGGCCGGGGTTTCGATGAAGATCATCGCGACCCGCCCCTTGCGCATCGCATCCTGCGCCGCCGCGTCGACCACGGCTTCGTCAACGCCGTCGGCGAAACCGACCGCGCCGATGGACAGGCCAGCCAGCGTCCTGCTGAACAGCGTCTCGGTGCCGCCATAGAGCGGCTGCGAGTGCAGGATCACGTCGCCCGGGCGCACGAAGGCGAGGATCGTGGTCGCGATCGCCGACATGCCGGACGAGAACAGCGCGCATTTGTCGGTGCGTTCGTAGATGGCGAGCCGGTCCTCGACGATCTCGCTGTTGGGGTGGTTGAACCGCGAATAGACCAGACCCGCGCCGCCCTCAGGCGGCTCGCGGCGGCCCGAGACGAAATCGAAGAAATCCTGTCCATCCTCCGCGCTCTTGAACACGAAGGTCGAAGTGAGGAACACCGGCGGCTTGACCGCGCCTTCCGACAGCTGCGGATCGTAGCCGTAGTTCAGCATCAGCGTTTCCGGATGCAGCGCATGGTTGCCGATATGGGTTTTTGACGGAAACGGCTTTGTCATGGTTCACCCCGCTGTACGAATGATCGGACCGCAGCCGCGAACATCGCGCGGCCGCCACCATGTCGTTATTCTATCAGATGATGGGCGGCGCGCGTGCAGCGTCGTCAAGGTTCCGCGAGAGCGAAGCGGACGCGCTTTCACCGTCATTCCGGGGCAATCGTCAATGCGAAGACGCTAACCGGCTGCGGGTTGGGTGATTGAACCACGGTGTGCAATTGCGCACCGTAGTTCAAGGCCTGCGGCCTTGCCCGGAACAAGAGTGACAGCATTTGATATGGCCGAGAAATCGGACAATGCGGTAAGGCAACCGCTCCGCGAGCTACCATAATTAAGTGCAGCGTCACCGAAATCCCAGGATGGTCGGCACGCCCGTGAGGTTTTTGGACCCACGTACCAGGCTCCGGTGTCAGCGGGTTGGATCGCCAGTACGCGGTGACGCGTTGGACGGCTACCGCCCCACTAGGCGGGAAAATGTAGCCATTGCTTGGGATAGGCTCGCCTCTCCCCATAACGCCAAAGATGTACTATCTTTACGAGCATGTCGTCGCAGCTCAACTATAAAAAGTCATTTCTCTGCCTTGCCAACTCCCGCAAACCGGGCGGGCATTGCGTGGCGGGGCGCACCTTCACGAAGGACAGCTACACCGGATGGATCAGGCCGGTGAGCACTCGGAACACTCACGAAATTTCGGATGCAGAGCTCCGCTACGCAGATGGAAGCGGTGCGCAGCTTCTCGACGTGATAGAGGTGACTTTTTCGCAAGCGCAGCCGCTTTATCATCAGACGGAAAACCACGTCATCGCCCCCGTGCAATGGGAGAAGTTGCAAGACACGCAATGGTCTCATGTTACCGCAGCAACAGAGACCGCGAACGGCCCTCTATGGCATGATGGAGAAAGCAGTTACCACGGCACAAATGACAAAGTTCCTGAAGCTATAGCGCACACTTTGACCAACTCTCTCATGCTTATTGAGCCGCAATCGCTGACGCTTGTCGTCGGACAAGAATCCAAATTCATGGGCGGTTATGAGCGCCGTGTCCGCGCTGCGTTCAGATATAACGGCACCCATTATAACTTCGTCGTCACTGATCCCTGGATCGAGCTGAAATACTTTGCGCTGCCGGATGGCAGGTACGATGTCTCATCTTCGCGCCTTTGCTTGAGCTTGCCTGAAATTCTCAATGGCAACGCAACCAAGTTAGTCGCCGCAGTAATAACCCCAGAAAACGTCGCGGAACGTCGGCAATGACTGGCACTGTATTCACCATTGGCCATTCAACGCAGCCGGTGGATCGATTTATCGATCTTCTCCAAAGGCATGGCATAACCGCCATCGCTGACGTACGTTCGAAACCGTACA
Organism: Bradyrhizobium sp. SZCCHNRI3043; assembly: GCF_032377735.1. NCBI lineage: Bacteria > Pseudomonadati > Pseudomonadota > Alphaproteobacteria > Hyphomicrobiales > Nitrobacteraceae > Bradyrhizobium > Bradyrhizobium sp. SZCCHNRI3043. Next base: position 468,045 of record NZ_JAUHID010000001.1, on the reverse strand, counting down.
GCCGAATGAACCCACAGTTCAATCGTGAGAATCTGAAAAAGAGACTTCGCGAGGCGAATATCAAATACGTTTTTCTGGGCCGAGAACTCGGTGCACGCTCAGAAGACCAAAGCTGCTACTGCAATGGTCAAGTTCAATACGACCTCTTGGCCAAGACCGACCTTTTCAAAGCAGGCATTGAGCGAGTTAGAGAAGGCAGCACTGATTATCGGATTGCGCTTATGTGCGCCGAAAAAGAACCGCTTGACTGCCACCGGACAATACTCGTTTCGCGCGAGCTTGCCGAAAACGGCATGCAGGTAGTGCACATTCTCTATAGCGGTCAACTTGAAAAACATGAAGAAGCGATCGGGCGACTCATTCGTATGATGCGAATCCCTAATGCAGATATGTTCCGCGATCGCTCCGCTGTCATCAACGACGCTTACGAGAAGCGCGGCAAGGAAATTGCTTACCGTGAAGAACAACCTACGATGAGTGACGAGGAATAGATTTCGACAAGGCATGCGGAATGAAACTATTTACGATCGGATTCACGAAGACGACCGCCGAAGGATTCTTCGCGCGGCTATCGCGTGCCAACGTTCGTAAGCTTGTAGACGTGCGACTGAACAACGTCTCTCAGCTCGCGGGTTTCGCGAAGAAAGATGATTTGAAGTTTTTCGCAAAATCAATTTGCCACATCGACTACGAGCACTTCCCTGCTCTTGCCCCCACCCAAGATATTTTGGATGAATACAAGAAATCCAAAGGGGCATGGCAGATTTATGCAGAGAAGTTCCTAAGCTTGATGGCCCAGCGCAAAATCGAGAATCTAGACAAAGATGCGCTTGACGGCGGCTGCTTGCTTTGTAGCGAAGATAAACCGCATCACTGCCACAGACGGCTCGTCGCAGAGTACCTGAAAGACAAGTGGCACGATGTTGAGATCATTCATCTCTAGTTATCAGGTTGGTTGGGAGACGGCGAAAGTGCACTACACATGTTCGGGCACTCGACAATCAGGCAACGCGCGCTCCGGGACGCTCACAAATTGAGTGCACCGTCACGGCGCTCCTGGGACTTCATGCACGGTCACGGTAATCGTTCTTGCTGGGGCGCGCATCAATCCGGCAGCCTTGATTCTAAACTGGCCAAGAAAGCTGCGGCTTCTGTCGCTGGCGCGGGGCCAACGAATCTCTCGTTCAGGATTATCCTTCCGCCGTCATTGGCTTGCCGTGACAACTCGCTGCCGTCTACACGCCTTCCAATACGAAACAGTGCCGCTTCAGCGAGTGATAGCGCTAGCTTCGAAAATTTCTCTCGGTATTCGGCGGAATATTTATTCCTAACCTCTCGCGCTTTTTCCTTAGAAGGATATTTGCGTTCGGGATCATAAAAGTCCTTTTCGAAATTCGCTTGGAAATCATTGAGATCGTGCACTGTTGCACGCATTCGCGCTTTTAGGTCTCCGACTGACATATCGGCGAACTCGCCAGTTGGCGGCTGAAAGTATCTTTCACCGCTACCACTTCCGGTGTTGATAGCGATTGTGCCGTCGTCTTTCCGCGTCACGACGACGCCAGGCATATCAATCACCGAACCGCCATCAGCCTTACCGAGCTGAAAAGGTAGGTCATTTGGAATGACTGCCCCAGCGGCGTTTATTTTTGAATCGTTGGTTGCTTCCAGAACAGGGCCGCGCGGTCTTATCGGAGGCTGGATTGAACTCGCGGGAGCCTCAGGGGCAACCGCTGGAGTGCTTTCCGCAGGCTCGATAGGCTTTGCCGGAATGCCTCCGATGACCTTCTCGGCAGAACGATCAGGGTTGTTATACCCTGGGGGGCGCGCTGCAGTTTCTGTCGGCTTTTCTCTGACGGACTTCTTCAAAGATTGCAGATACAAATGGCCGGACCCGCCAATACACAAGGCGCCGATTAGAAACAGGATTGCAGCACTAAAAGGTGGTTTCATTGAAGGGTCCAAGAATTCGCTCAGCAAAAGCACGATGGCACCTGCTACCCCAGCATAGGCGACTAACTTAGGTATCGTCGGGAAAGCCCATTGCAGGAATGGCAACAAGATGGTTGCGCCGAGAGCTAAGTAAAAACCTTCCATTAGAATCGGTCTCCCAAGACACACATATTATCCTAAGGCGGGCAACCGTTGAATGGGGGGCGCTTCGGCTATCAGCCAAACCTTGCGCATGAGGTCGCCGGAAGGACGGCGCGCCACTCTGATACCTTACCTCGCCTTAGGCCAATGTAGGATAGAGGCAAGCTATCCCTGTAACAGATGTGTCTCTAGGCGAGGTATTCCGCTAGTGTTCAGATCAAGATCCTATGACCTCTAGTCTCGGCGAGGACCATCGTCGCTCTGCGCGGAAGAACTTATTTCGTGAGCACTTTCAAGGCGGAACGCCCCACATCCTCCAGTCGACGAAAATTCCATCTTCCGTTTTTCAGAAAATCATGCCATTCTCCGCCCATCCCGCCTCACCGAGAGGGGCGTACGCGCGGTCGTCACGATATGCGAGGTGGGATGCGGTGGCCGTGTCGGGTCGCAGCGTGATTTCGATCATGCCGACGAACGACATCGACGCGGACGTGAAATCGTGTGGTCCTGGTCTCCCGGTGCTGAGACCAAGCCTTGCGATGCTCGGTCACGGGCATGCGGGCGACGGGGGCAACCAAGCCGGTCCCCGGGGAGAGCACGTATAAGCGTTAAGACCAGCGCGCGGGGAATGCCGGTTGATCGGCTGAACCTGTGGTACCTGCCGCCTGCATTTTTTTAGCAGGCGGGCCATGGGTGAGGCCTTCACCCGGCATTCCCTGCGCCCTCTCGTTTGTTTCGAAGGGCGGTGTCGATCGCACGATCCGGGCGTCATGCGCCGCGGGGATGCGAAGTCATGTCCGATATTGTCTGGGATATGGACCTCACGCCGTCGGCATGGCTGGACGGGCCTCATGGTTCGAGACGGCGCTGCGCGCCTCCTCACCATGAGGGTTCAGCTCCGAGAGCGGCGCGGCACATGGACCGTCAGCAGCGTGGTCATGGAGAGAGCGAGAGTGCTGGATCGATCTACACGGTACGTGTTCTGGGCACGACTTCCGCTCCTCACCCTGAGGAGCCCGCCGCAGGCGGGCGTCTCGAAGGGCGAGGCCCGTACGGTGGCCTCATGGTTGGAGACGGCGCTATCGCGCCTCCTCACCATGAGGGTCTCCAGCATTTGCGGGACGTGAGATCGAGCAGACACCAAACGATGCCGCCCTGCTCTCCCGCGCGCCCGTCAGAATCTCGGCAGATCGGGAAACGCCAGCTTGCCGCCATGGACGTGCATCCGCCCGAGCTCCGCACAGCGGTGCAGCGTCGGGAAGACCTTGCCGGGATTGAGCAGGCCCTGGCTATCGAAGGCGCACTTCACCCGCTGCTGCTGGTTGAGGTCGATCTCGGAAAACATCTCCGGCATCAGGTCGCGCTTCTCGATGCCCACCCCGTGCTCGCCGGTCAGCACGCCGCCGAGCTCGACGCAGCAGCGCAGGATGTCGGCGCCGAACGCCTCCGCCCGCTCCATCTCGCCCGGCTTGTTGGCGTCGTACAGGATCAGCGGATGAAGGTTGCCGTCGCCGGCATGGAACACGTTGGCGCAGCCGAGCTGGTATTTTTCCGACAGCTCGCGGATGCGCGCGAGCGCCTTCGGCAGCGCGCCGCGCGGGATGGTGCCGTCCATGCAAAGATAGTCCGGCGAGATCCGGCCGACCGCGGGAAACGCCGCCTTGCGGCCGGCCCAGAACAAATTGCGTTCGGCCTCGGAGGTCGAGATCCGGCAGGTGGTCGAGCCGCAGGCGTTTGCAATCGTTTCGACGCGGCCGATCAGTTCGTCGACCTCGACGCCGGGGCCGTCGAGCTCGATGATCAGGAGCGCCTCGACGTCGAGCGGGTAGCCGGCATGAACGAAGGCTTCGGCGGCGTGGATGGCGGGCTTGTCCATCATCTCCATGCCGCCGGGAATGATGCCGGCGCCGATGATGCGGGCGACGCATTCGCCGGCGGCCTCGACCTCGGCGAACCCGACCATCAGCGCGCGCGCCGTCTCCGGCTTCTGCAGGATGCGCACCGTCACCTCGGTGACCACGCCGAGCAGGCCCTCGGAGCCGGTGATCAGCCCCATCAGGTCGTAGCCGGCGTTCTCGGCGCATTTGCCGCCGATGCGCAGCACCTCGCCGGTCATCAGCACGATCTCGCAGCCGAGCACGTTGTTGGTGGTCATGCCGTATTTCAGGCAGTGCACGCCGCCGGAATTCTCCGCGACATTGCCGCCGATCGAGCAGGCGATCTGCGAGGACGGATCGGGTGCGTAGTAGAAGCCGGCATGCGCAACCGCCTGGCTGATGGCGAGATTGGTCACGCCGGGTTCGGTGACGACGACGCGGTTGTCGAAGTCGATATCGCGAATGCGCTTGAACTTGCCGAGCCCCAACAGCACGCCATCGGCCAGCGGCAAGGCGCCGCCGGACAGCGACGTCCCCGAGCCCCGCGGAACCACCTTGATGCCCTGCTCGTGGCAGTATCTCAGGACCTTCGACACCTGCGCGGTGGTCTCCGGCAGCACCACGACCATCGGCGGCTGGCGGTAGGCCATCAACCCATCGGACTCGTAAGGGAGCATCTCGGCGGCGCTGTCGATGACGCCTTCGCCCGGCACGATTGCGCGCAGTGCAGCAACGATCTCGTCGCGGCGCGCCAGCACCGCCCGATCAGCTTCCGGCATCATGATCGCCATCGCGTTCCTCCGGCCCTCGATTTGCCCTGGCATATCAATCACAACGGAAACGGTTTGGATAGGCAGCGGATCAGCATCGGAGTTTGCGGCAGAGCAACAAACTCAGCCATTATGCTGATTTGCCTCAGCGCTTCCCCGCTTGTGCGTCGCTTGAGGCCATGCCACAACCTGCGCGCAAACTCGTCTCGTAACCCACAGAGCCTGATCCATGAAGAAAATGACTTTGAGCGCGCTCGTCATCCTCGCCTCGTCGTCGCTGGCGTCTGCCGCGCTGGCGCAGGATGCGGCCGCCGGCAAGACGTCCTTCAACAAGTGCCTGCCCTGCCACGCGATCGGCGAAGGCGCGAAGAACAAGGTCGGTCCGGAACTCAACGGCCTCGATGGACGCAAGTCGGGCAGCGCGCCGGACTACAACTATTCGGAAGCCAACAAGAACTCGGGCATCACCTGGAACGAGGCGGTCTTCAAGGAATACATCAAGGACCCGAAGGCCAAGATCCCCGGCACCAAGATGACCTTCGCGGGCATCAAGAACGAGACCGAGATCAACAATCTCTGGGCCTATGTCGCGTCGTTCGACAAGGACGGCAAGCAGAAGCAGTAAGCGGCCGGCCGCGGCCCTCCGCTCGAGACCTGGAGGCCCCGGCAGACGCCGGGGCCTTTCCATCATCAGGGCGCCGCTTCGACGGCCGTGAGCGCGCTGACCATCCGATCGACCTCGCCCACCACGAGCTCCGGCACCACATTCTGGACCATGTGCCCGAGGTCGGGCACCACGATCAGGCGCGCCTGGGGCAAGACCCGCGCGAGCGGCCGGGAATGGATCTCGGTATAGACCGTCCTGTCGGCATCGCCGGCCAGGATCGTGACCGGCACCTTGATCTCGCCATAGCGCGGCGCCTGCTCGATCACCGCCTGCTTCAGGGTGACGAGGTCGCGCGCATTGGCCAGGAACTCGCGCGGCCGCAGCAACAGCGGCGTCGCGGTCCGGTCGACGAAATCGTCCGGCATCTCCTGCGGCGCGAACACGCCGCGAGCACCAGGCGCCATCAGCGCCAGGCCGAGCGGCAGCGTGATCGTATGCGCCAGCAAGGGCCCGACCACCGGCGTCGTGACGGCCGCATTGTACTGCCCGACCCCGCCCCGCCAGGGATAGGCGACCGGCGCCAGCATGACGAGGCCCGCGACCCGGTCAGGGAAGTCGAGCGCCATGCGCAGGCCGAGCGCACCGCTCCAGGAATGGACCACCAGGATCACCGGGCCGATGCCGAGCCGGGCCAGCGCCTCGTCCAGCATGCGGGCCTGGACGGCCGGCGTCGAATCCTCGGCGCGATCGCGCGGGCTCCAGCCGTGGCCGGGACGGTCGACCAGGAGCACCCGATGCCGCCGGGCGAGCAGGTCGCCGAGCGGCCTGCGCATCGCCTCGAGGTTCGAACTGGCGCCGTGGACAAGCAGAAGCGGCGGCCGCTCCCCGTCACGCGGCCCGATATCCACAAGATTGATGGTCGCCCCACCGACCTCGACCGCCTCTCCCTGGGCCGGATAGCGTCTTTCCATCAGCACGACGCCGGCCTGGGTCAGCAGCGCCAGCAGCCCCAGGGCCCCCACTACGAGTATTGAAATCATTGATGATTTTCTGCCTGTCACCTGGACAGATACGGGTCAGATCGCAGCAGGTTGCGGCTGCGGCCGCCGTCTCCCGTCATTTCGCCCGCGAATCCTGTCATGATGGCGTCGTCGGCCATTTTATAACCATGGTCAGGACATTTCCTCGCAATCAGCCGATGGCCGTGAATTACTTGCGGTCGGGTCATTGCGCAGTCGAAGCACGATGACCGGCCCTGTGTTTAGTTTGGTGTTTTGGGAGGGGGTTACCGATGAGCTTTCGTTCAAGCGAGGCAGCCATCGACGAGATCGTCGCGAGCTGCAACGGCGACCTTCGCGGCGCGCTGAAGGCGCTGCTGCTGGTCAACGAGCATCTCGAGGCCGAGATCGCACAACTCTATGCCGCGGCCGCCCAGTACGGCCTGCCGGACCGCCGCAGCACCGCGTTCCACTGAGCCGCCAGCCCGCTCGCGGGCGAGCCGATCAGTCCTCCTGCGTCATGTCCTTGTTCGGGCACGCGTTGATCGTGGATCTCGCGAGCTTGGCGTCATCCTTCGATTTGAAGGGGCCGGACGCGAACCAGATGTCGCCCATGATCGTGACGACCGGGTTGCTGGTCACGATCTCGCAGCGATTGGTGGCGCGGTTGCCGACCACCCAGAACAGATCCGGATCCTCGGCCCAGGCGGCCGACATCGTCGTCATCACCAGCGCTGCCGTCAGCACCGCCCGCCGCATCGCGTCTCTCCTGCCGAGCTCCATCGTTGAGAGGCAGCTAGGTTCGCGCGGCCGGTCCGACAAGGACGGCCGCCCAGACGTGGTTAATCGGCCGTTACGGCTAGATGTCGCGCCCCTCGACCTTCTCGGTGAGGGTCTTCACCAGCTCCGGCACCTTGTCGAGATGCGGATTGACCTCGAGCGCCTTGCGGAACGCGTCCAGCGCCCGCTTCTCCTCGCCCAGATCCTGCATGATCATGCCGAGACCTGCGAGCGCGCCGAAGTGGCGCGGCTCACGCAGCAGGACCTGCTGGATGTCGGCAAGCGAGCGGCCGTAATCGTTCTGGAGGTAATAGATGGTCGCGCGACGGTTCCAGGCCTCGACATAGTCCGGACGAAGCTTAATCACCGAGTCCAGCAGCTTGAGCGCCACCTCGTTCTGCTTCGCGTCCATCGCCGCTTTGGAGCGCGACATCAGCAGGGCGACGGTATCGCTTGGGGTCTGCAGCCAGATCGCCCAAATCCGCGCCTCGACATGCTTGGCGCTGATCTCGTCGGGCGCCGCCTTCAGGGCACCGAACAGGAAATCGAGGCCCTTGGTCTTGTCGGCGCCGATCTTCGGCAGCTTGGCCGGAGCCTCGGGCGGCTTTGGCTTGACGCCGGCCCGCGGCTCCCCCTGCGCAAAGGCAAGATGCGGTACCGAAATGACGACAACGGCGAGAAGAATCGCCCGCAAGGATCGCTTGGCCATGCCCCAAGTCTAAACGCAGTCGGCACGTCCTGCAAAGCAGCACGCGCCTCAAAGACCTGTGAGGAGGCCCCTCTTCTCGAGGGGAGATCTACGGGATCAGCCCTGGCGCGCCTTGAAGCGGCGCTGGACCTTGTTGATCACATAGACGCGGCCCTTGCGGCGGACCAGACGGTTGGCGCGATGGCGGCCACGCAGCGACTTCAGCGAGTTACGGACCTTCATGGGACATCCTGATACGTTGAAAGGCCGTGTTGGACAGGCCGGAAGTGGCAAATACAAAGGGAGTTCCGCAAGCGACCAAGTCGCCCGGATTGGCCGGTTTCTAACCACCAGCCCGCCGGATGTCAATCATGGCGGGCCCCGGCTTCAACAGAACCGGCCGGCGACGCGCCCCTCGATCCAACTTGGCGATTGCCAAATTTGTTATATCATATAATCAATTTTCCAAAGCCAAGAACCAACCGCCGGGAACGCCCATGCCCAAGCTCGCTCTGCCCAAGATCGACGATGTCGTCGCCATCGACATCCATACCCATGCCGAGGAGCCCTGCGGCATGCATGCGGATGACGGCTACGACGATTTCCAGGCCCAGATGGCCGACTACTTCAAGTCGCCGCACAAGCATCCGCCGACGGTGCCGGAGACGGCCGCCTATTATCGCTCCAAGAACATCGCCGCGGTGATCTTCCCGGTCGACGCCGAGCGCGAGACCGGCTTTCGGCGCTACAACAACTACGAGATGCTCGAGGTCGCTTCCGACCATCTCGACGTCCTCATCCCCTTCGTCAGCATCGATCCGCACAAGGGCAAGCTCGGCGTGCGCGAGGCGCGCAAGCTGATCGAGGAGTATGGCGTCCGCGGCTTCAAGTTCCACCCTACGATGCAGGGCTTCTACGCCAATGACCGGCTGGCCTATCCGCTGTATGAGGCGATCAACGACGGCGGCGCGATCGCACTGTTTCACACCGGCCAGACCGGCGTCGGCTCGGGCATGCCGGGCGGCATGGGGATGCGGCTGAAATACTCCAACCCGATGTACATGGACGACGTCGCGGCCGACTTCCCCGACCTCAAGATCATCCTCGCCCATCCCTCCTTCCCCTGGCAGGAGGAGGCGCTGTCGGTGGCGACCCACAAGCCGAACGTCTACATCGACCTCTCGGGCTGGTCGCCAAAGTACTTCCCGCCGATCCTGGTGCGCTACATCAACTCGATCCTGCAGGACAAGATGCTGTTCGGCTCGGACTGGCCGGTCATCACGCCGGACCGCTGGCTCGCCGATTTCGCCAAGCTCGACATCCGCGACGAGATCCGGCCGAAGGTGTTGAAGGCCAACGCCCGCAAGCTGCTCGGGATCTGACGTCGTCGGTCCTGTCCTTGCCGCCCCGCGCAAGTCACGGGCATCATGCTATCATCCGCAGGCGCGGTGGCCATCAGCCTTAGCGCCTGTCTGCTTTCGATCAGGTGAGCGCCGTGCCCTTCAAAGCCGTGGTCTTCGATGCCTATGGCACGCTGTACGACATCCAGTCGGTAGCGGCCGTGACCGAGCAGGCCTTTCCCGGCCATGGCGACATCATCACGCAGATCTGGCGCATCAAGCAGCTCGAATACACCTGGCTGCGCTCGCTGATGCAGCGCTACGAGGACTTCACCGCCGTCACCCGCGACTCGCTGATCTACACGCTGCGCGTTCTCGGGCTGCAGGCCGATGCGGCGACGCTGGACCGCATCATCGCCAAATATCTCGATCTCGATCCCTACCCCGATGCGAGGGCTGCGCTCGCCGCGATGAAGGATCATCGGCTCGCGATCCTCTCCAACGGCAGCCCTGCGATGCTCGACAGCCTGGTCAAGGCCAGCGGCTTCGATGCTCCGCTCGATGCGGTCATCAGCGTGGATGCCCGGAAGATCTTCAAGCCGAGTCCCCAGGCGTACGCGCTGATCGAGGAGACGCTCGGGTTTGCGCCCGACGAGGTGCTGTTCGTGTCCTCCAACCCCTGGGACGTCTGCGGCGCCAAGGCGTTCGGATTGAACGTCGCCTGGATCGAGCGCGTCACCCCGGACGCCATGGCGGCTGCCTGCAGCCAGACCGACCTCGTCGCGCCGCTCACCCTGTTCAAGGCGCTGCGCACCCAGATGGACGAGTTGGGTTTGGCACCGGACTATCGTATTGCTGCGCTATCCGAACTGCCCGAGATCGTCGCCAAACATGAGCCTTGATTCCGTCCGCGCCTTCTTCACCGAAAAAGCCCCCGACATCGACGTCCTCGTCTCCAGCCAGAGTTCCGCCACCGTGGCGCTCGCGGCGGAAGCCTATGGTGTCGAGCCGGCCCGCATCGCCAAGACGCTGTCGCTGCGCGTCGGCGAGCGCGTCATCCTGATCGTCGCCGCGGGCCACGCAAGGATGGACAACAAGAAGGTCAAGGCGCAGTTCGGCGGCAAGCCGAAGATGCTCGGCCTCGACGAGGTCGCCGACATCACCGGTCACGAGGTCGGCGGCGTCTGTCCGTTCGGGCTGAAATCGCCGCTGCCGGTCTATTGCGACGTCTCGCTGAAAGCCTTCGACATCGTCGTGCCGGCGGCAGGCTCGACCCATAGCGCCGTCAAGATCACGCCGGACCGCATGGCCGAGCTGACATCGGCCGAATGGGTCGACGTTTGCGAGGTCGCGACTTAGTCGTCGCACCGAAATGATACCAGGCGCGGCAGCTTCATCGCGTCGTGCGCTCATTTGGCGACTGACGAAAGCTCACTGTCTTGCGAGCGAGCGGTGCCCGACTTCAAAAATAGCGCCCCCATGAGCGCCATGAACCATGCAACGAACGGATGCCAGAGCGGCACCGCCAGCAGTCCGAACCATCCGAAAGCGATTTCCGGCACTCGAGCGTTGCGCTCATAGCTCCGGGACGCGGGCATGAGTCCACCATTTGCGTCGTTGAAGGTGCAGGGTCCACGCCGGGCGGTCTCGACGCCGTCTTGTGTGTAGGTGATCAACGCACGTGCACGCACGGAGCAGATCAGCACATCTCCCGCGTCACTGACACCGATATCGAAGGCGCCGCCTTGCGAACCGACGTAAAAACCTCGCTCGAAGCCCTGGGGACCATAGCGCTGCACTCTCCCCAACGGCTCGCTCGCAACGAACACACGTCCATTTGGAGCTGCAACCCGGGCCGAGCCAAGCGCGTTTGGAAGCTCGATCGCATTCAGCCAATTGTCCGGAAACACCCCCAATCCGAGCGGTAGCAAAAACCCAATGATTCCGAGAGCGACGGCGCACCTTGCAACGGCGCTCGGCAGCTGCTTCCACATGGAAACCACTCCCCCGAACGTCACTTGCGCTTCCCTTTCGCCAGCTCCTTGACCAGGAACTCCGCCAGCACCTCGACCCGGGCGGGGCGCGGGCCGCCGGGCGGCATCACCAGATGCATCGCCCCTTCGGGCTGGCTCCAGCCCTTCAGGATCACCTCGACCTCGCCCGAGGCGATCGCGTCGCCAACGATGAAGTCCGGCAGGTCGGCGATGCCGAGGCCGGCGAGCACCGCCGGCAGCACCGCCTCGCCATTGTTGACGCGCAGCTGTCCGGCGGGGCGCACGCTTGCCTGCTCGCCGGCTGCATTGGTGTAGTGCCAGACGCCGGCGGTGGAGAGATAGGCGTAGCCGAAGCATTTGTGCTCGGCAAGATGCATCGGATGCGTCGGCCGTCCGTGCCGCTTCAGATAGGACGGCGCCGCCACCGTGTAGCGCGGCATCGCGCAGAGGCGGCGCGCCACCAGTGATGAGTCCGGCAGCCGCGCGATGCGCAGCGCGAGATCGAACCCCTCGCCGATGAGATCGACGGTCGCATCGCTCATGTGCAGATCGATCGACACTTCCGGATATTGTTCGAGAAAGACCGGCAGCAGCGGTGCGATCTTCTTCACACCGAAGGTCATCGGCACCGCGAAGCGCACCAGCCCGCGCGGCGTCAGCGATTGCGCCAACGCCTCGGTCTCCGCCGCCTCGCCATCCGCGAGCAGTTGCGCGGCCCTCTCTGACAGCCGCTGCCCGGCATCGGTCAGCGCCAGACGGCGCGAGGTGCGGTTGAACAGCCGCGTGCCCAGGCGTTCTTCCAGCCGGCTCACGGCCTTCGACACTGACGCCTTGGACAGGCTCAGCTCCTGCGCCGCGCCGGCGAAGGAGCGCAGCTCGACGACCTTGGCGAAGATCGCCATCGCCTCGAAATCCGGAAGTCGCGCCATTGGCGGCAATCTCACTTTTGGAAACAATGGGTTTCAATAGTTTCTATTTCTATACTCGGATCGTCAGCCTATTCCAGTGCCCAACGGCACGGCGGCTCGCGGCCGACGTGCAACAATGGAGCAAACCCATGATCGAATTGAAGCCCTTTGCGGCGCTGGGCGGCGCCGACCACGGCTGGCTGAAGGCCAAGCACCATTTCTCGTTCGCGAACTATTACGACCCCAGCAACATGGGCCACGGCGCCCTGCGGGTCTGGAACGACGACGAGATCGCGCCGAACACCGGCTTCCCTGCACATCCGCACCGGAACATGGAGATCATCACCTATGTCCGCGAAGGCGCGATCACGCATCAGGACAGCCTCGGCAACAAGGGCCGCACCGAGGCCGGCGACGTCCAGGTGATGAGCGCGGGCAGCGGCATCCGCCACTCCGAGTACAATCTGGAGCCGACCACGACACGGATCTTCCAGATCTGGATCGAGCCTGCCACCGATGGCGGCCAGCCGACCTGGGGCGCCAAGCCGTTCCCGAAGTCCGACCGCTCCGGCAAGCTGGTCACGCTGGCGAGCGGCTTCGCAGATGACGGCGACGCGTTGCCGATCCGCGCCAAGGCGCGCGTACTCGGCACCACGCTGAAGGCAGGCGAGACCGCCGAGTACAGCGCCGACAATTCCCGGCACATCTATCTGGTGCCCGCGGCCGGCAGCGTCGAAGTCAACGGCGTCCGAGTCAACGCCCGCGACGGCGCCGCCATCCGCGACGAGGCCACGCTGAAGATCACCGCGCTCGAAGATTCCGAGCTGGTGCTCGTCGACGCCGCCTAACCGTCTCACGCGATCCCGGCCGGGCATCCGGCCGGGACGCTCTTCCCGATCATCCTCGTCCCCACGGAGACTGCCATGACCAAGGTTCTCGTTCTCTACTACTCCGCCTACGGCCACATCGAAGCGATGGCCAACGCGGTGGCCGAAGGCGCCCGCGAGGCCGGCGCCACCGTGGACGTCAAGCGCGTGCCCGAGCTGGTGCCGGCCGACGTTGCCAAGGCCTCCTACTACAAGCTCGACCAGGCAGCCCCGATCGCCAAGGTCGAGGAGCTCGCCGATTACGACGCGATCATCGTCGGCACCGGCACCCGCTTCGGCCGCATGGCCTCGCAGATGGCCAACTTCCTCGATCAGGCCGGCGGCCTGTGGGCTAAGGGCGCGCTCCACGGCAAGGTCGGCGGCGCCTTCACCTCGACCGCGACCCAGCACGGCGGCCAGGAAACCACCCTGTTCTCGATCATCACCAACCTGCTGCACTTCGGCATGACCATCGTCGGCCTCAACTACGGCTTCGCCGGCCAGATGAAGCTCGACGAGGTCACCGGCGGCTCGCCCTATGGCGCCACCACCATCACCAGCGGTGACGGCAGCCGGCAGCCGAGCGCGAACGAGCTGGCGGGTGCGCGCTATCAGGGCCGCGTCATTGCCGAGACCGCAAAGAAGCTGCATGGCTGATGCGACTGGGGCGGCACTTCCGCAAACGAAGTGCCGCCCCATTTCGCAAGAGTTGGAAAGTAGGAGAGGAGTCCGCAATGCCCGCCATGCTCGAACTGGTGACGCTGGCCCGGTTGGCCCGCCATCCGCTGCAGATGATGGCGCGCCGCTGGTACTGCAAGAGCCTCTACCGCGCCAGCCGCGGCCAGCGCCGCTGCCCGGAATGCACGGCCGCTACAGCGGCTTGATCTGCACCTTCCTGAACTTCACGACGCCCGAGCCGTACTGCAGGGCGATCGGTCCCGCCGCGTGCTTGCTGTCGTCGACATCGGCGGTCTTCTCGCCGTTGAGGATCACGGTCAGCCGCGTGCCCTTGGCGGTGATCTCGTAGGTATTCCACTTGCCGCCGGCCTTCGGCATCGGATCGACCTTGGACACGTCGACGATCGCGCCGGTGCCGTATTTCGGATCGGGCCGCTTGTCGAAGATGTTGACCTCGTAGCAGATGTTGGAGTCGATCTTCGCCGACTGGTCGCAGCGGATGAAGATGCCGCTGTTGGCGGCGTCATCGACCCAGAACTCGGCCTTGATCTGGAAGTCCTTGTAGCTCGCCTTGGTCACCAGATACGATGGATCCTTGCCGTCGAGCTTGTCGGCCGACAGCGCGCCGTCCTTCATCTCCCAATTGGCCTTGCCGACCTCGGTGAAGTCGGCCTTGGTCGTGGAGTCGACCAGGGTCACCCAGCCGTCATCGGCCAATGCCGCTCCCGTCATGCCTGCGCCCGCAATCAATAGTCCGGCCGCGAGCCCACTCAAGCGATACCGCATCGAAACTCCTCCCTGATTTCTGTTTCGTTCGTCGCCACGATAGCAAAGCGCCGGACAATTCAAACGGGTTTCGATGCTGCACCTGCTCTATCGTCTCCTCCAACTACACCGCCGTGGCGCGCGCAAAATCGACATAGATCTCGCGCAGCCGCGCCGCCACCGGTCCCGGCTTGCCGTCGCCGACGGGCTTGCCGTCGATCGTGACCACCGGCTGCACGAACGAGCTCGCGCTGGTGATGAAGGCTTCCTTCGCCGCGAGCGCCTCCTCCACCGTGAACAGCCGCTCCTCGACCTTGAGCTGGCGCTCCTCGGCGAGCTTCACCACGGCCTTGCGGGTGCAGCCCGGCAGGATCGCGTTCGAGTTCGGCCGCGTCACGATGACGTCGTCCTTGGTCAGGATGAAGGCCGAGGACGAGCCGCCCTCGGTGACATGACCGTCCTCGACCATCCACGCCTCGCCGGCCCCGGCCGCGGCGGCCGCCTGCTTCGCGAGCACCTGCGCCAGTAGCGCCACGCTCTTGATGTCGCGGCGCGCCCAGCGGATGTCGGGCACGGTGATGACGCCAATTCCCGTCTTCGCCGAGGGCGCATTGATGATATCCTTGGCGGTGACGAACATCACCAAGGTCGGCTTGACGTCGCCCTTGGGAAACGGGAAGTCGCGGCCCTTGTCGGCGCCGCGCGTCACCTGCAGATAGACCATGCCCTGGTCGAGCCGGTTGCGTGCGACCAGCTCCTTCTGCAGCTCCTCGATCCGCGCCAGGCTCTCCGGCAGCGCCAGCCCGATCTCGCCGACCGAGCGCTCCAGGCGGGCAAGATGCGGGGCACTGTCGACCAGCTTGCCATCGAGCACCGCCGCCACTTCGTAGATGCCGTCGGCAAACAGGAAGCCGCGATCGAGGACCGAGACCTTGGCCTCGGACAGGGGCACGAAGGCGCCGTTGACGTAAGCGATCGGGTCCAAATTCATATTCTCCAACTTCGAGATTCAGGGTTCGCGCGTTCCGCGCGCCCCGGAACGACGGTAAGTGCTAATGCGACAGGATCTTCGACAGGAACTGCTGCGCCCGCTCGCTGCGCGGCTGGCCGAAGAAATCCTCCTTCTTGGCGTCCTCGACGATCTCGCCGCGGTCCATGAAGATGACGCGGTGGGCGACCTTCCTGGCGAAGCCCATCTCGTGGGTCACGACCATCATGGTCATGCCCTCGCGGGCGAGATCGACCATGACGTCGAGCACCTCGCTGATCATCTCCGGATCGAGCGCCGAGGTCGGCTCGTCGAACAGCATCGCGATCGGGTCCATGGCGAGCGCACGTGCGATCGCCACGCGCTGCTGCTGACCGCCGGAGAGCTGCGCCGGAAACTTCTGCGCCTGCTCCTTGAGACCGACGCGATCCAGGAGCTTCATGCCCTTCGCGGTCGCTTCCTCATGGCCACGACCCAGCACCTTCTGCTGGGCGAGGCAGAGATTGTCGATGATCTTGAGATGCGGAAACAGCTCGAAGTGCTGGAACACCATGCCGACCCGCGAGCGCAGCTTCGGCAGGTTGGTCTTGGAATCATTGACCTTGAGGCCGTCGATCGTGATCACGCCGTCCTGGAACGGCTCCAGCGCGTTGACACATTTGATCAGGGTCGACTTGCCGGAGCCGGAGGGGCCGCAGACCACCACCACCTCGCCCTTGGCGACCGAGGTCGTGCAGTCCTTCAGCACCTGGAAGCTCGGGCTGTACCATTTGTTGACGTGGCTGATTTCGATCATGGGAGCCGACTATCTGATGATGGAGATGCGCGACTGCAGGCGGCGGACGCCGTAGGACGCGACACAGGAGATGGTGAAGTAGACCAGGGCCGCGAACAGGTACATCTCGACCAGACGGCCGTCGCGCTGGGCGACTTTCGAAGCAGCGCCGAGGAAGTCCGGAATCGAGAGCACGTAGACCAGCGACGTGTCCTGGAACAGCACGATGGTCTGCGTCAGCAGCACCGGCAGCATGTTGCGGAACGCCTGCGGCAGCACGACGTAGCGCATGGTCTGCGCATAGGTCAGGCCGAGCGCCGAGGCCGCGGCCGGCTGGCCGCGCGAGATCGACTGGATGCCGGCGCGCATGATCTCGGAGAAATACGCCGCCTCGAACAGGATGAAGGTGATCAGGGAGGACGCGAACGCGCCGACCTTGATCGGCCGCGACGAGCCGGTGATCCACTGCCCGATATAGGGCACCAGGAAGTAGAACCAGAAGATCACCAGAACCAGCGGCAGCGAGCGCATGAAGTCGACATAGAGCCCGGCGATAAAGCCCATCACCCGATAGCCGGACAGCCGCATCAGCGCGATCAGGGTGCCGAACACAAGACCGCCCGTCGCCGACAGCGCCGTCAAGGTCAGCGTGAAGGTCATGCCGTCGATGAAAAGATAGCTCAGCGAGCGGCGGATGACGTCGAAATCGAAATTGGCCAGCATCTCATTTGCCCGTGATGTAGCCAGGGACCGCCACTGCGCGCTCCAGGAGCCGCATGCCGATCACGACGATGACGTTGATGACGAGATACATCAAGGTGGCGGCGCTGAAGGCCTCGAACACCTGGAACGAGAATTCCTGCATGGCGCGCGCAGCGCCCGTCAGCTCGATCAGACCGATCGTGATTGCGACGGCGCTGTTCTTGACCGTGTTGAGAAATTCGGACGTCAGCGGCGGCAGGATGATGCGGAAAGCCATCGGCAGCAGCACGTAGCGGTAGGCCTGCAAGGTGGTGAGGCCGAGCGCGGTCGCCGCCAGCTTCTGGCCGCGCGGTAGCGAGCCGATGCCGGCCGCCAATTGCACGGCGACACGCGCCGACATGAACAGGCCGATGCCGACGGCCGCCGTATAGAATGGCGCATTGGGCATCTGCTTCAGCCACAGGCCGATCGTGGGCGGCAACAGCTCCGGCAGCACGAAGAACCACAGGAACAGCTGCACCAAAAGCGGCATGTTGCGGAAGAACTCGACATAGGCGAAGGCGATCCAGGTCGCCAGCTTGGACGGCAAGCTGCGCAGGATGCCGACGATCGTGCCGCAGATCAGCGCGATCACCCAGGCCGACAGCGAGGTCACGATCGTGACCTTCAACCCCGACAGCAGCATGTCGAAATAGGTGCCGGCCCCGGTCGGGTTCGGCTCCAGGAAGATGTGCCAGTTCCAGGTGTAGTTCACGGGGACATCCTGAGAGGGAATTAGCTCGCAAGTCGCATTACACAGTCTTTGCCAAAAACTCGCTGCGCTCCCTCCCCCCTTGCGGGGGAGGGTCGGGGGGTCCACACGGGCAGTCTTTCCTGAGACCCCCACCCCCGACCCCTCCCCGCAAGGGGGAGGGGGGCGCATCGAATTCGGCGCGAGAGCTGCGACCTCACCTTACGGCTTGTACGAATCCGGATCCGGCGAATCCGACGGCTTGGCGAACTCGGCCTTCAGCTCCGGCGACAGCGGGGTGTTGAGGTTCAGGCCCTTCGGCGGGATCTTCTGCATGAACCATTTGTCATACAGCTTGGCGCCCTCGCCGCTGGTGTAGATCTTGGCGGTCGCCGCATCGACCACCTTCTTGAACTGCGGGTCGTCCTTGCGCAGCATGATGCCGTAGGGCTCAGGCTTCGAGAACGCGTCCTTGGAAACGACATAGGCGGCCGGATCCTTGGAACCGGCGACGAGGCTCGCCAGAAGAATGTCGTCCATCACGAAGGCGACGGCGCGATCGGTCTCCACCATCAGGAAGGCCTCGGCATGATCCTTGGCCGGGATGATGTTGATGCCGAGATTGCGCGCGGCATTGGCCTCGGTCAGCTGCTTGATGTTGGTGGTGCCGGCGGTCGACACGACCGATTTACCCTTCAGATCGTCGATCGAGTTGATCTTGCTCGCCTTCTTCGAGACGTAGCGGCTCGCCGTCAGGAAGTGGGTGTTGGTGAAGGAGATCTGCTTCTGGCGCTCGGCATTGTTGGTGGTCGAGCCGCATTCGAGATCGATGGTGCCGTTGGCGAGCAGCGGGATGCGGGTCGACGACGTCACCGGGTTGAGCTTCACATCGAGCTTGTCGAGCTTGAGCTCCTTCTTCACGGCATCGACGATGCCCATGCAGATGTCGATGGCAAAGCCGATCGGCTTCTGATTGTCGTCGAGATAGGAGAACGGGATCGAGGAGTCGCGGACGCCGAGCGTAATGGTGCCGGTCTCCTTGATGTTCTTCAGGGTCCCCGTCAGGTCCTCGGCCTGCACCTGGCCGGCGCAGAGCGCGGCGGCGACGGCAAGACCGAATAGGCGAAGCTGCTTCATAACTGATCTCCTCAATCCGGCTGATTGCCGGATGCTTGCATAAACCACAGCGAACTCAAAATGGCCCCCGCCCCCGGACGATCTCCGGCCGGACGAGCGCGGGCACCATAGACCGCCCCGCGGCGGGACGTCCTCGGACGATCGCGACAAATTGCCTGTCCCGCGTCCCCTTCGACAAGACGTTCGGGCTGAAACGGCAGCGCCGAACGTCGGGATGGTAAACTGCGAGGGGCTCGCGAGCCCCGCGACCAGACGAAAGTCTCACTCGGGCAGTTCCCGCACGCGGCAATGCAACCGCACAGCACACGGGCCTCGTGGTTCGAGACGCGCCGCGCGCGGCAAGCCCGCCTTCCATCTTCCTGATCGGCGCCGCGTTCCTCACCATGAACGTCACCGCGGACTTCGCCAAGGCACCAGTCCTCGCCCTGAGGAGCCCGCCGAAGGTGGCCATCTCGAAGGGCGGCCGCAGGCGCTGAACACGACCGGGGCGTCGCTCACCCCGCCTCAGGCAGCGAGAGGTGAGCACCGATAACGCCAAGAGATGTGTGCTCATGCCCCCTTCTCGCCTCACAACGGCTTCTGCAGCTCGCCGAGATCCCAGAACAGCCCGGCCATCAGGCCGAGCGCCTCCTCCGTGACATCCAGCAGAATGTGCTCATCCGGCGCGTGCTGCGAGCAGCCCGGATAGGAATGCGGCACCCACATGGTCGGCATCTTCAGCACGTCGGCAAACACGTCATTGGGCAGCGAGCCGCCGAAGTTCGGCAGCACGGCGGGCGCTTTGCCGGTGCTCATCTTGACGGACTCCGCGGCCCATTTGATCCAGGGGCTGTCGATGTCGGCGCGCGAGGCCATGAAGCTCTGCGCCATGCTGACTTCGATCATCGGGAAGCCATGCGCGGCGAGATGGTTCTTCACGTCGGCTACGATGCTGTCGACCTTGGTGCCGACGACGAAACGCAGCTGCAGCACGGCGCGGGCGCGGCCGGGGATCGCATTCGCCGGCTTGTCGATATTGCCGGAGGAGATCGCGAGCACCTCGAGCGTATTCCAGGCATAGAGCCGCTCCGCGGGCGTCAACCCCTCCTCGCCCCAATTGTCCGACAGCGCCGGCTCGTCGGCGGTCGGCTCCACCTTCACGTCGGCGAGGATGGCGCGGATCGCATTGGTGAGACGCGGCGGCTTCAGCGACTCCAGCTTGATACGGCCGTGGCCGTCGACCAGCGTGGCGATCGCGTTCGCCAGAATGGTCGCCGGATTGGCAAGCACGCCGCCCCAATTGCCGGAGTGATTGCCGCCCTCGCGCAGCTTGACGTCGAGATGCAACCGGATGCCGCCGCGGCAGCCGAGAAAGATGGTGGGGCGCGCGGTCGACAGCCGCGGGCCGTCCGAGCCGATGAAGACGTCGGCCTTCAAGGCGTCGCGATGCAGATCGGCCACCTTGGCGAGATCGGGCGAGCCGATCTCCTCGCCCATCTCGATGATGAACTTGGCATTGAAGCCGAGCTTGCCGCCACGCGCCTCGCGCACCGCGCGCAGCGCCGCCATGTTGACGCTGTGCTGGCCCTTGTTGTCGGCGGTGCCGCGGCCATAGAGACGATTGCCCGCCGGCGTCACCGCCCAGGGATCGCGGCCGTCGCGCCATTCGCCAGCCATGCCGTCGACGGTGTCGCCGTGGCCATAGCTGAGCACCGTCGGGGCGCTGTCGCTCTCGTGGTAGGTCGCGATCAGAAACGGCGACTTGCCGCTCGGCGAGGGCACGATCTCGGAGGAAAAGCCGAGCGCTGCAAAGGACGGCGTCAGCTCTTTGGTCAGATACGCCGCGAGCTCGTCCTTGCGCTCGGGATTGAGGCTCTCGGTACGATAGGCGACCCGGCGGCCGAGCTCGGCCAAGAAGTCACCGCTCGTCAGCGTCTGACGGGCACGGGCAATTGCATCAATCCTGGTCATGGCGCTTTTCCAGTCACAACGAAGGCGGCGTCATATCGGGATCGCGCGGCGAGCGGAAGGGGCTGGGTTTGAATTCAATGCTGACATCAAGCAAGTCTCGGATTTCGGAACCGCGTAGCCTGCCATCAAACTCGGTGGTTGGATCGTGCTGCGGCTTGCTCGGTACTCCTCGCCCGCCCGTGTAACGCCAGCCCCGTCCTCGTCCCGGACGAAAGTGGTCAACTGACAATCCAGAGGCGCAGTCTCTCAATTCACCGCGTGGCTGACCATCACCTCGATCAGCTTGGCGCCGGGCCTGCGGAACGCGTCCGACAAGGTCGGATTCAGCTCGCGCGGATCACTGATGCGCATCGCCTCGCAGCCGAGCGACTGTGCCAGCCCTGCAAAATCCACCGGCGGGTCGGCAAAATCCATGCCGATGTAGTTGTCGTCGCCGTGAAACGACAGCAGCCGCTGCTTGATGATGCGATAGCCGCCATTGTTGACGATGACCACCGACAGCGGCAGCTTGTGATGCGCTGCGGTCCACAGCGCCTGGATCGAATACATCGCGCTGCCGTCGCCGGAATAGCACACGACCGGACGATCGGGATTGGCGAGACTGACACCGACCGAGGCCGGCAGGCCCCAGCCGATGCCGCCGGAGGCGAGGCCGTGATAATTGTAGCGGTCGCGATAGGGCCACAGCGCCGTCATGTAGCGCGCCGAGGTCAGGCCCTCGTCGACCAGGATGCCGTGCTCAGGCATCGCCTCGGCGACCTGCAGCGCCAGATAGTCCGGGTCGATCGGCGTCCGCTCGCGGGCCGCCTCGATCTGCGCCGCCAGCGTCCGGCGCCGTGCGCTCCAGTTCTTCGACGACAATCCCGCGGTCCGCTCCTGCGCCCGCGCCTTCAGGGCGGCGCCGCCAAGCTCGCGCAGCAGCGGTGTGAGCTGCTGGAGCGTCTCGCGGACATCGGCCTTGAGCGCGATCTCGGCGCCGAAGTTCTTGCCCAGCTCCCAATCGACCAGGCCGATCTGCACGATTGGCAGGCCGTCCGGCAGCGGCTCGGTCTCGCTGTGCACCGACATCCGCAACGGATCGGCGCCGAGCACGATCATCAGATCATGCGGCGCCAGCAGCTCGCGCACCTGCTTCTGGGCGCGCGACAGCGCGCCGATGTAGCAGGGATGCTCGGACAGGAAGTGCGCGCCATAGGGCGCCGACTGCTGATGCACCGGCGCACCGATCGCCGTAGCGAACTCGGCCGCTTCCTGCAACGCATCGCTCTTGACGATCTCGTCGCCGGTGGTGATGACCGGCCGCTGCGCTTTGAGGATGCGCTGCGCCAGTGCCTGCAGGGCCTCGCTGGACGGGCGCACGCGCGCATCGACCCGCGTCGAGCGACCGAGCTCGATCCCGGCCTCGGCATTGAGGATGTCGCCGGGCAGCGAGATGAAGACCGGCCCGGTCGGCGGTGTGGTCGCGACCTTGGCGGCACGCCTGATGATGCGCGGCAGGTCCTCCAGCCTCGTCACCTCGACCGCCCATTTCACCAGCGGCTCGGCCATGCGCACCAGCGGACCATGGAGCAGCGGCTCCATCAGGCCGTGGCCCTGCTCCTGCTGGCCGGCGGTGAGGATCATCGGCGTGCCCGTGAACTGCGCGTTGTAGAGCGATCCCATCGCATTGCCCAAGCCCGGCGCGACGTGGACGTTGCAGGCGACGAGGCGTCCCGAGGCGCGGCTGAAGCCGTCGGCGATCGCCACCACCAGGCTCTCCTGCATCGCCATGACGTAGGTGAGATCGGGATGATCCTTCAGCGCATGCATGATCGGCAATTCGGTGGTACCGGGATTGCCGAACAGATGCGTGATGCCCTCATCCTTGAGCAGCGCGAGGAAGGCCGAGCGTCCGGTGGTGCGGTTTTTCATGGGTCGGCTCCTCCAGGCACGGTCCTATTAGTTGACGCCAACTCTCGCTCCACCGTCATTGCGAGCGAAGCGAAGCAATCCAGGGTGGCGCACGCGACTCTGGATTGCTTCGTCGCTACGCTCCTCGCAATGACGGCGGAGAGAGCGCGAGCTACGCCTTCGCCATGGCGTCATACGCCGGATAGTCCGTGTAGCCCTTCTCCTCGCCTCCATAGAAGGTCGGACGGTGATACGGCGTCAGCGGCCAGCCGCGCTGCAGGCGGGCGGGCAGGTCCGGGTTGGAGATGAAGGTGCGGCCGAAGGCGATGGCGTCGGCGTGGCCGGCCTGGATCGCGGCGTCCGCCGGCTCGCCGGTGAAGCCGCCGGCGCCGATCAGCACGCCCTTCCACACCGGCCGGAACAGAGCGATGGCCGACGGCACGTTCTGCCAGTTGACGTCGGCGCGGCCGGCGCCGGAGGAGCGCGGCTCGATCAGATGCAGATAGGCGATGCCGAGCTTGTTGAGCGCCTCGATCGCGTAGGTATAGAGCGGCATCGGCTCGGCCTCGCCGGAGCCGTTGGCGATGCCATAGGGCGACAGCCGCACGCCGACCTTGTCGGCGCCGCAGGCGTCGATCACCGCCTGCGTGACCTCGAGCAGGAAGCGGCAGCGGTTCGCGATTGCGCCGCCATAGCGGTCGGTGCGCTGGTTGCTGCGGGTCTGCAGGAACTGCTCGATCAGATAGCCGTTCGCGCCATGCACCTCGACACCGTCGAAGCCCGCCGCGATCGCGTTGCTCGCCGCTTGGCCATAGGCCGCGACGAGCGCGGGGATCTCGTCGGTCTCCAGCGCCCGCGGCGTCTCGTAGGTCGCCGGCCTGCCGTCCGCCGTCATTGCCTTGAGATCGTCGCCGATCGCGATCGCCGACGGCGCCACCGGCAGCGCGCCGCCCGGCTGGAACGAGGAGTGCGAGACGCGGCCGACGTGCCAGAGTTGCAGAAAGATGAATCCGCCCTTGGCATGCACCGCGTCGACGACCTGCTTCCAGCCGGCGACCTGCGCCGCGCTGTAGATGCCCGGCACGTTCGGGCTGCCGGTGCCGGTCGGCAGCACCGGCGAGGCCTCGGCGATGATCAGCCCGCCCGGCGTCGCGCGCTGCGCATAATACTCAACGTTGAGCGGCCGCGGCGCGAGGGTCTCCCTTGCGGCGCGCATGCGGGTCAACGGCGCCATCACGACGCGATGCTTGAGGTGATAAGGACCGATCGTGAGCGGTGAAAACAGCGCAGGCAGCATTTCGTCCCCAGATGTCGTTGCGATTGTCGATTGGGATCATCTTGTTCGCAAAACATGATGGTGGCAATGTCCGCCCCACGTCAGTACGAGCAGACCCTCCATGCCGAAAGCGAACGCCCTGCCCTCGCTCAGCCTGCGCATCGATCTCGATGACGGCAGCCGGATCGGGCCGGGCAAGATCGCGCTCCTGGAGAACATCGCGCGACACGGCTCGATCTCTGCGGCCGGGCGCGCGATGGACATTTCCTACAAGCGGGCCTGGGACCTCGTCGACGAGATCAACCGGGTGTGCCGGCAGCCCGCGGTCGCGCGGCAGACCGGCGGCCGCAATGGCGGTGGCGCAGCGCTGACGGCGTTCGGCGCGCAGTTGGTCGAACGTTATCGGCGCATCGAGCGCGATGCGGCTGACGCCGTGAAGAAGGATCTCGCCGCGCTGCGCAGCGACATCGAGAAGCCGAGGAAGGCGCGCGGGGCCAAGGCCGCGTCGTAAGCCGGTTCCAGACGACGCGATGCATCTGCGACCGGACTGGTGCCCTCGCGTTGCAGCCGCAAAAAACCCGTCTTGCCGTCAGCCGGATGATCTTGCGGCCGCGCCAGGACGTCATACACCAGCATCTCATCGTCATGCCGGAGAACCTGCCGTGTCTCACCCTGCCCTATCCGCCGACCACACCGCCGTCATCACCGGAGGCGCGTCCGGCATCGGGCTTGCCGCCGCCATGCGCTTCGCAGAACGCGGCATGAACGTCTGCATCGCCGATGTCGACGAGGCCCGGCTCCGCGACGCCGCCGCCAGGCTCGCGGCTGCGGCCAAGCGTGGCGAAGCTGCGGTCATGACCGCCACGGTCGATGTGAGCAACCGGGACAGCGTGGTCGCGCTCGAAACGGCGGTGCGGCAGCGCTTCGGCGCGATCGACGTGCTGATGAACAATGCCGGCATCCAGCCGGGCAGCAAGATGCTTGCCGACGACAATTGGCAACGCATCCTCGGCGTCAATCTGTGGGGCGTCATCCATGGCACGCAGGTGTTCGCCCCCGGCATGATCGCGCAAGGCAAGCCGGCGCTGATCATCAATACCGGCTCCAAGCAGGGCATCACCACGCCGCCCGGCGATCCCGCCTACAACGTTTCGAAGGCCGGCGTGAAGGCGTTCACCGAGGCGCTGCAGCACGAGCTGCGCAACACGCCCGGCTGCGAGGTGACAGCGCATCTGTTCATTCCGGGCTTCGTGTTCACGCCGCTGACGGCGAATGGCCGCGTCGAGAAACCGGCCGCCGCCTGGACGCCGGAGCAGACGGTCGACTTCATGCTGGAGCGGGTTACGGCCGGCGACTTCTACGTGCTGTGCCCCGACAACGACGTGCCGCGCGCGCTGGACAAGCGGCGCATCCTGTGGGCGGCCGGCGACATCGTCGAGAACCGGCCGCCGCTGTCGCGCTGGCATGCCGACTACGCCGACGCATTCGCGGCGTTCGCAAAGATATCGCCATGATCCGACCACATCGGAGCGGCGGCGCATAGCTGCTCCCGGTCTCAGCACAAGCTCCCAGACGCGTCGGATCGTCGCAAGGCGGTCCGCGTGCGTTCGGGACGTCTACCCATCGACCGAATCGCTACGGTCGAACGCTCTTGCAACTCACTGATTTGCCGCGGGCGCGACATCGCCGCTGGTCGCCGGCTCTTGAAGCGCCCCTCGACCGTCAAGCGGTGAGATGTCGCAGCTCTGCGGGAGCGCCATCCGTACGCCGCACGACAATCTGACGCAGACGCATTCCACAATCCCTGCGCGAAGCAGCCACGAAGCAGGCAGCAGATAGCCCTCATCATCCGCACCCGCGTCAGCCGCGCCCGTTGCTTCGGCTCATCCGCAGTGGTGCGCAGCTTTGAGGAGTACGTTGGACATGTCGCGCCATCACCGTCACCATCACGACAGTCACCACGGTCACCATCATCACAACGACCACCACCACCATCATCATCACAATCATCACTGCCAGCCGGCGCCTGCGCCAATGCCTCCGACGCCGCCCACGCCGACACCGCCCACGCCGCCGACGCCCGCGCTCGGCTTTGCCGATCTCGGCGTCGTCTTCAACGACGCGACGCGCTTTCTCGAAGGCGGACTGTGGCGCAACGTGGTCGAGGAAGGCGGCCAGGGGCTTGGCAGCGTCTACAACTACACTGGCGATCTCACCGTGATTCAGGATGGTCTGAAGGCGATGGTTGCCGCCGGCCAGTTCACCGGGCAGACGCTCACCAACATCAACAAGATCCTCGCCGACATCACGGTCGCGCAGGATGCCGCGATGGCTTCGGTGACCGGCGGCGGCGCGTTCGGCAGCATCGCCGCCGCGGAGACCGCGCTGCGCAACGCGCATCTCGACATCCTCAACGTCGTCAACAACGATCCGAACCTTGCGGGCAAGGCGACCAACGCCGACGGCGCCACCGGCTTCCTGCAGGCGCCGGCGCTGCTGCCCGAAGGCGTGACGGCCGCAACCGCCGCCAAGGGCACGCTGGCCGAGCTCGGCCTGATCTTCAACGATGCCGCCAACCGGCTGATCGGCGGCGTGAACGAAAGCAATGTCGATGTCATCCAGGACGATGTCGACGCGCTGATCGCCGGCCTCAATGCGCTGGTCGCCGCCAATCCGCTGCAGTTCGGCGGCCTGACCGGCGTGCACGCGCTCGCCATCATCGACCAGCTCGCGCTCGTCAACACCCACATCAACGGTGCGGCCGGCAATGTCGACATCGGCCGCGCGCTGAACGACGACTTCCTCGACATCATCGACATCGTCGCCGGCGACACCAATCTCGCCAACATGGCGCAGCAGAACGGCCTGACCGGCTGGAGCGGCTTCGGCGACTTCCTCAACCCGACGCCGGCCTATCAGGACAACCAGGCACAGACCGATTTCTGGGCCATGTTCATCGCCCAGTCCAACGCGCTCGGCAAGGCTGCAATCGCCGCCGTCAATTCCGGCGACGCCGCCGCGATGGCCAAGGTCACCGCCGACCTGATGACCTTCAAGAAGGACGTCACCGATTTCGACGCGGCGCAGGGCGGCATCTTCCAGGCCCGCTTCGACAACGAGCTGCTCGGCGACCAGAGCACGCTCGGCGCCGAGATCGCCAAGATCCTCGAGGGCTTCCAGGCCGGCAACAAGGCGCTGGTCGCCGCGGCCGCCGACCAGATGCACCAGAACGCAGCCGATGTCGGCGGCAACAACATCCCGGTCAATGGCGGCGCCTACAATGTCGATGGCATCACGATCGGCCAGGTGCTGGCGACCACCGGCGGCGGCAACAGTGCCGACGCCGCCGCGCTGCTGGCCGCGGTCACCAGCGCGCCGGCCTCGAACGTGATCATGCTTCCCAGCGCCGCGCCGGCAGCACAGGCCGGCGCCGCTCCGGCAACCCTGGTCATGGACGGTCCGATGATGGAAGGGCCGATGATGGAGATGCCACAGCATCAGCATCATCACATGTGGGCGTGATCACCTGTCGCTCGGGCGCCTGCATCAGCAGGCGCCCGACGAGCGCGAGCGCGGTTTCCGTGGCCGGATCGGCCGAGATCACGGAGACCGCGAGCACGATGAGGTCGACCGGCTGGTGCGACAGCACGATCACATGCGTCGCATGCCGCGCATCCATCAGCGCCACCATGCGCTCGACGGCGGGGTCGGTGACCGCCCGCCGCCACGGCGCATCGGCCCGGCGCAGCACACGGCTTGACGCGAGAAAGTCGCGCAGCAGCGGCGGATCATAGGCGGTCAGCTCATCCTCGTGACAGCGGCGTGCGCTTTCGAAGACCGGCTGGCGCGTGAGCTCGGCGATCAGATCGTCGCGCGTTGCCCCAATCGAGGCCCCGATCGAGTCGAGCACGCCCGGCTCGCGGGCTTGCAGCATCGCGCGCAAGGCATCGCCGATCAGCCCGATCGTGAGCACGCCGGCCACCGCGACCGCGCAGAAACGCATCAATTGCGCCGCATCGACGTCCGGCGACAGCGCGGCCGCGGCGGCGCCGAGCAGGGCGGCGCCGAGGATTCGCAACAATGTCAGCAGCCCGCCCTGACGCTGCGTCTCCGCGCTGGCGCCGGCGATCAGGATCGCGGTCACCGCCAGCAGCGCGCCCAATGCGCCGAGCCGCACCGGCATGCTCGGCGCCAGCACGCGAAAATCGGTAATGATGAAGGGAATGACCATGACGGCGCCGAACGCGACGCGATCGATGGCGCGGTTCTCCCAGGTCAGCAGGCTCGCGCGGTCGCGGCGAAGCAGCAGCCACGCGCAGGTCGCAAAGCCTGCGAGCTGAAAGGCCGACAGCACGATCGTGTGCTGGCTTTCGAACTCGACCGGACCGAGCGCGCCGGCGAGCGCGAGCACCACGCCGACGGCCAGCGCGATCGCCTTGAGCGCGCGATGCGCGTGCCGGCGCAGCAGACCTTCCGTCACCACCAGCGCGCCGAGCGGGATCAGCGCCGCCGGAATCAGCGAGACGCGGTCGAGGAAAGCACTGTCCGTCCACCAGGCGATGCCACGCAACAGGAACAGCGAGGCGACGGTCCCGAGCAGAACGACGAGCCGCGCCGTCAGCGGTCCCCTCGGGTCGCGCCGGTGCAGCATGGCGGCGGCAACCGCGAGGCCGAGCGCGCCGCAGAGGTTGACGACTGAGTCCGCAACGATGCCGGCCGTCATGGCGCGGGCTCGCCGGACTGCAGGCGCGGACGCAGCGTGCCGAACGCCCTGGTGTCGTCGAGCCAATGCACCAGCGGCAGGATCATCCGCTGCAGCGCCAGCACGGCCGAGGTCGCCAGCAGCGCCGGCAGCGAGCCGGAGGGGATCTCGCGCAGCAGATAGCGCCGGGCGGCGGCGAGATCGATTCGGCCGAGCTGCAGCAGATCGTCGCCCCTGGTGTAGTCCAGCTCGCGCGCGCAGAAGCCGTTGTAGATGGCGTCGCGATGCTTGGGCGCATCGTCATACGTCTTCTTCAGCGCATCGGAGCCGCCGGTATAGGCGTTGGTGATGACGAAGCGCGCCTCGTCGAACCCAGCCTCGCCGCCGACACCGAACACCGCGCGATGCGCCCGCATGATGCCGCGCGCGAGCTGAAGATGCGCAAAGCTCTGTCGGGCCTGCGGCAGCGGCGACGGATAGACGTCCGAGAAGGTCTCGCAGACCATGCCGGCCACCGCCGGCACCTGCGTGACGTTGGAGATCCATTTCGGCCGCAGGCCGTCACGGACGAACAGCAGCAGCGTCGTGAGGCCGTAGAGCACGCCGGACAGGCCTTTGCCGCGCGCTTCCGGGTCGACCATCACCAACCCGAGATGGATCACCTGCTGGGTGTCGCCGTCGCGCTCGACCTGCATCACCGCGAGCGCATTGAAGGCGATCGGCCGGCCGCCCGCCTCCTCCGACACCACCGTGATGATGGCGCGCGCGAGCGGGTCGCGCTCGCCTGAGAAGATGCCATAGGTGAGCTCGCCGGCGGGCAGCGTCTTGCCGGCGACGGTGCGGAGATCGGCGACGAGCGCCGCCAGCGCCGCGTCGTCCAGGGTCGTGCCCGGGCTCTCGACGATGCGCGTGCGAAACTCCGCATGGGTTCGTAGCGACAGGTCCATCGCCTCCTGCCCCAGCGCCGTCAGCCAGAAGCCGACATTGTCGTGGATACGCCTGGCCGTTGCGACGACGTTCATTGTCCTCATCCACCTGCCCGATCAGAAACGTCTCGCCGAAGCCGTGCCTAGAGTTCACGACATACGCTCCGCGCCGTTAATTCATGATCATGACGCAGGACGGAGCGTCAGTGACGGTAAACGCAGGTTGAACGACCGCAAGCGGTGGACGCCATCGCATCCACCGCTTCCCGGCACGCGCGGAGTGTCCCCCTCACCGGATTGCATCTTCGATGCAATCCGGCCTCTACCCGCAGGCGGGGAGAGGCGAGGAAACCGCTGCTCACGCCGCCTTCGACACCTCCATCAGCAGGCGCTCGGCGCGGGCGTCCTCGATGCGGTTGACGAGCTTGCCGCTCTCGTGGCGGTCACGCAGGGTCTTGGTCAGGGTGACGCAAGTCTGCACCAGCATGACGATGCCCATCGTCAGATAGCCCTTCATCCAGAGATCGATCGGCATGAAGAACACGCCGAGGGCGACGAGGAAAGCGGAGGCGGCGAACGAGGCGTAGGAGAAGGTGATGAAGGCGCTGCTGTGGGGCTGGGTGTTCTGGTTCATGGTCGGCTCCTATGATGACAATCAGGTTGGCTGATGCGTTTCGATCGGTGGTCACGAAATTCAGTTGGCCGGTGCAGTGCGGCCGGCTTTCAGCCGCGCCAGCACGTCGTCGGCGGTGGTCTTGATGCGCGGGCCAAAGCCCTGCTCGGCGAGCTTCTCGGCGGTGGTGATCGGCCCCGTCGCGGCATCGAGCTCCATCAGCGCCTCGTCGGCCGCCTGAGCCTCGATCTGCCGCTCGCGCAGCCGTTTCAGCGTCGCCTCCGCCTCGGGCAGCGTGCATTCGTAGGGACGCGCCGCCTCGATGCCGCCGCGGCGCAGATTGCGCACGGCCTCGGAGGCGCGCGCAATCCGCCGGCCGCGATCGAGCTCGGCAATGCGCGCCTCGGCGTTGGCGACATGCTTCTTCAGCCTGGTGATCTCGGTCGCGAACAGCGCCCGCGCCGTCCTGGCAGCGTCACGCTCGGCCTCGAGGCCGGCGATCGCCTGCGCCGCCTCGCGGGCCAGATCCTCGCGGCCGCCGTCGAGCGCTGCGGTGGCGCGCACCTCGAGATCGGTGATCCGCGCCAAGGTCGCCTCGAGCCGCTTGCCCTCCTGCTGGTCCTGCGCGATGGCCAGCGCCAGCGCGCGCTTGCTGCGATCGACGGCGGCAGCGGCGTCACGCAGCTGCTGATCCAGGATCACCAGCGCGGTACGGTCCTGCAGCTCCTCCTCCGCGACGGCCACGGTGCCCCGAAACAGCGTCAGAACAGTCTTGAACATTGTGAACTCCCTGTTATGAGCATTGCTCATATAGTTTCTTCTAGCGCAATCATGAGCGGCGCTCAAGAAGTATTTTGAGCATCGCTCAATATTTTGGTTAACAATGTCCAAGACACTGGAAAGACGTGCAAAACAGCGCGAAGCCCTGATCGAGGCCGCCGAGCGGATGATCCGGACGAGGGGTCTCGCCGGTCTGAAGACGCGCGATCTTGCCCAGGAGATCGGCGTCGCCAATGGCGCGGTCTACAATCTCGTCGCCGATGTCGACGAGCTCGTGCTGATGGTTGGATCACGCACCCTGGCGCGGCTCGACGCGGAATTGTCGGCGGCCGAAAGCGCCGGGCCGCCGGGCCCCGAGGCTGCGCTGGTGCGCATCGCGATCGCCTACTGCGACTTCGCCGCCCACAATCTCGAGCTCTGGCGCGCGCTGTTCGAGCATCGCATGGCGCCCGAGAAGCCGCTGCCCGACTGGGCCATCGCCGACCAGATGCACCTGTTCCGTCACATCCACCAGCCGCTGGCGGCGTTGTTTCCGCAGCGCTCGTTCGACGACATCAGCGTCACCGCGCGCAGCCTGTTCTCGGCGGTCCACGGCATGGTCGCGCTCGGGCTGGAGCAGAAGCTGATCGCCGTTCCGCTCGCCGCCCTGCGCCAGCAGATCGCGACCATGGTGCAGGCGATGGTGACGGGACTGGTGGCGGAGGAGACGACCGGCCGGTGACGCGCAGCTTGGCGTCGCGCGCAGCGTCATCGGCCGCCTGACGCCAACGATCAAACACGACTGCTTCACGGCATTTCTCTCCTGCCTGCTGTGATAGCTAGTTGCTGCCCCGGCGGCGCGGCTCCCGCCTTGTTCAGCCGGAATTGACGGCGAGAACAAACAACCGCCCCATTGCTTCGCAGTATCATGCCGACGTTCGGACTTGTTCCAGACAACATGTCTGGAACTGCCGATCCACCAGCACTCGATGACGAGTGTTGGTCTGTGTGACATGTGCAGATCTCGGCGCATGGCCACGCTCATCCGGCCGGCAGAACCTGCAGCGTATGACGGCCGCGCAATCAAGAAAAAACTCCAACGAGTCCATGACGCGCGAGCCAAGGGGAAAATCGTGAGACATCTGCGTGCGCCCAATGACGACCGCGATCCGCCATTCCCGTCCGGCTACGACGACGGCCGGCGTCCGCTGTATGAACAACCGTGGCGCGACGAGCACGATCGGCCTACCCCTGCTGAATTCGCGTCCCGTTATGGCGTGCAGGAGGTTCCTCGGCCGCCACGGGAACGGCGTCTCCTCGGCGCGTTGAGCATGATGGGGCTCGTGGCTGTTGCCGCGGGCGTGGCCGGCTTTGCAGCGACGAGACTTCCTACGCGGTGGACCGCTGCGCTCTCCGCCAAGAGCAGCGCGGAGGCGACAACGACGGCAACAGTCCCATCGCCGCCGGTCCAAGCCGCGCAGACCGTTGCGCCAGTCCAGGATACTCTCCGGACCGGAGCGCTCGCGAGCGCCGCTCCGGCGGTCGCGCCGGACCAGAACATGCCGCTGAGGGAGGACGACCGTGTGCCGAAGTTCGATACGCGGATGGCCAATGCCGCGTCGGCGCAGCCGACCAGCGCGCGGCCCCCGATCCAGGGCGTGACGGATACCGAAATCAGCTTCGGAATGGCGGCGCCGTTCTCGGGTCCGGCCAGGGAGATGGGCCATCAGCTCAAGCTCGGCATCGACCTCGCCTTCGCGCAGGCCAACGAGGAAGGCGGCGTGCATGGCCGGCAGCTCAAGCTCTACACGGCCGATGATGCCTATGAGCCGACGCGGACGCTGAACGCGATGAAGGAGCTCTACGAGCAGCACAAGGTGTTCGGCTTCGTCGAGAACTACGGCAGTCCGACGGCCCTGATCTCGGTGCCGTACGCGCTCGAGCATCATGCGCTCTATTTCGGCGCCTTCACCGGCGCTCCTTCGCTCCGCCACGATCCGCCGGACCGCTACGTCTTCAACTACCGTGCCGGCTACGCCGAGGAAGCCCATGCGCTCGTGAACTATCTCGTCAAGAGCCGCAAGCTGCGTCCGCAGGAGATCGGAGTTCTCACCCAGCAGGATGCCTACGGCGACGCGGGGTGGGAGGGTGTCAGCAAGGCGATGCACGGGCTGCGCGGCGGCGTGGGCGACGCCTTCCGCATGAGCTACAACCGCAATACCGTCAATGTCGACGAGGCCATCGCGCAACTGCGCCGGCAGAAGCATGCGATCAAGGCGGTGGTGCTGGTCGCCACCTTTCGCGCCGCGGCCAAGTTCATCGAGAAGACCCGCGACCTGTATCCGGACATGATCTACGCGACGATTTCGGGTGTCGGCAGCACCGGCCTCGCCAGTGAGCTGATGGTGCTCGGCCCGCGCTATGCGGACGGCGTCATCTGCACCCAGGTCACGCCGGCGGTCGACGGCTACGCGTCCGTCACCCTGAACTACAAGAAGGCGCTCGACAGATATTTCCCGGGAGAGCCGGCGGACTACTCGTCCCTGGAAGCCTATCTCACCGCCAACATCCTGATCGAAGGACTGCGTCGCGCCGGTCCCGCTGTCGACACCGAGTCGCTGGTCGATGTCCTCGAATCGATGCGGAATTACGAGCTGGGCGTTGGATCAAGGGTGAGCTTCGGCCCGTCCGACCACCAGGCGCTGCACAAGGTCTGGGGCACGCAGCTCGACAAGACCGGCCAGTATCACGCAATAGATCTCGAATAGGCTGAATGGCCTGGGCTCGCCGCTCCGTGCAGCGTGCATGAGCGGGTTGCTTTCATCGGCGCTTTCGGCCATATCGATCGCATGATCAAGACTGAGACCTTGCACGCGAACACGTGGTGGCGCTCCATCTAGGAGCGGCACGGCCTCGTCATTCATTCGCCCGTCGCCGCCGTTCATCGGCCTGCGACGCGGTTCTTGTCATCAACAGCATCGAAGAGCTCGATCGAGCGGCGGTTCTCACTTCTGGAGAACCACGATGCCTCTCTCAATGCCAGAACGTCCCGTCATCCTGACCGGCGACAGGACCACCGGCCCCCTGCACCTCGGCCACTATGTCGGCTCGCTGCAGAACCGCGTCGCGCTGCAATCGACGCATCGGCAATTCCTGCTGCTGGCCGATGCCCAGGCGCTGACGGACAACGCCCACGATCCGGGCAAGGTGAGCCGGAACATCCTGGAGATCGCGACCGACTATCTCGCCGTCGGCATCGACCCGGAGATGACGACCATCTGCCTGCAATCGCACCTGCCGGCGCTGGCCGATCTCACGCTGCTCTACATGAACTTCGTCACGGTGGCGCGGCTCGAGCGCAACCCGACCATCAAGGACGAGATCCAGGCACGCGGCTTCGGCCGCGATATACCAGCCGGCTTCCTGTGCTATCCCGTCGCGCAGGCCGCGGACATCACCGCCTTCAGGGCGACCATCGTGCCGGTCGGCGAGGACCAGGCGCCGCTGATCGAGCAGACCAACGAGATCGTCCGCCGCATCAACCGCCAAGCGGGCACGGAGGTGCTCCCCGAGGCACGCGCGCTGATCCCGAGCGTCGGACGCCTGCCTGGCGTGGACGGCAAGGCCAAGATGAGCAAATCACAGGGCAACACGATTCCACTCTCCGCCACCGCGGACCAGATTCGCGATGCCGTCCGCCGCATGTTCACCGATCCCGGCCACGTCAGGGCCGCCGATCCGGGGCGTGTCGAAGGCAATGTCGTTTTTACCTATCTCGACGCGTTCGACGACGATCACGCGGCGGTCGCGGACCTGAAGGCGCGCTACGTCCGCGGCGGCCTCGGAGACAGCATCGTGAAGCAGCGACTTGATGACGTGCTGCAGGCCGTGGTCGCGCCGATCCGCGACCGGCGGGCAGCGTTTGCGCGTGATCCCGACCATGTTCTCGAGATCGTCAGGCACGGCACCGAACTGGCGCGCACCGTCACCGATGCGACCTTGCGCGACGTACGCGAGGCGCTGGGTCTGTTTGCGCTGCATTAGCGGTGCGATGCTAATGCCTGATAACATGAATTAACTAATTCTCGCTCCGCTGCGTCACTGGAACACGAAACGGCTGCGCGTGTCCCGTCGAAATAGGCGCTGCGCTGTCAAGCGGCCGCGAAAGGCGCTATGCTGCGTTCGCGCCTGCCCAACTGTGATGCCGAGATCCGGTTTCGAAGTATTCAGCACTCGCGTTTCACCCGGAGAACACATGGCGAAGCGACCCATCGTAAAGCCGCCGACGGCCGCAAAGCCGCAGCCAAAGAAGCAGGCTTTCGATCCGGCGGTGTTCCTGAAGACCGAAGGCCCAGGCCGGACGATCGGGAAATACCGAAAGGACCAGCAGATCTTTTCCCAGGGCGGCCTCGCCGATGTGCTGTTCTATATCATCACGGGCACGGTCAAGATCGTCGTCCATTCCGAGCAGGGCAAGGAGGCGGTCATCGCGCTGCTCGGTCAGGACGATTTTTTCGGCGAGGGGTGCCTGGCCGGCCAGTCTCATCGGCTGTCGGCAGCGTCGGCCATCACGGACAGCGAAATCCTGCGGATCACCAAATCGGCCGCGATCAGCACCCTGCGTGAGCAGCCGGCGTTCTCCGAGGTGTTCGTTTCGCATATCCTCGCCCGCACGATCCGCGTCGAGGCCGATCTCATCGATCAGTTGTTCAATTCGAGCGAGAAGCGCCTTGCGCGGGCGCTACTGCTGCTGGCCAATTTCGGCAATGACGGCAAGCCGCAGCGGGTCATCGCGAAGGTCAGCCAGGAGATGCTGGCCGACATGATCGGCACCACCCGCTCGCGGGTCAGTCACTTCATGAACAAGTTCCGCAAGCTGGGCTTCATCGACTACAACGGCCATCTCGTGATCCACAACTCCCTGCTGAACGTGGTTCTGCACGATCAGCCGCATATCGCAGGCGTGAAGTCGGTTGAAGGCAAGGCTCCCCTCAAGAGCCTATGACCGTGCATCTCGAGTGACCGTGCATCTCGAGATCGAGCTGGCGCTGGCCCTGCTCGATCCGCGCCACCATTAAATCAATGCTGGCTGCGCACCGCCGTCGTGGGCGGCTGGAGAAATGCATCGAACCGCTGCTTGACGATGGCGTAACATTCGCACGAGGCTTTCTCGAGTCCGGGCCGGTCGAGCACCTGAATGGTGCCGCGACGATAGCTGATCAGGCCGGCCGCCTGCATGGATTGCGCGGCAAGCGTCACCGACTTGCGATTGGCGCCGAGGATCTGCGACAGGAATTCATGCGTGTACGGAAGCACCGCCCCTTCGGCCCGGTCGTGCATCATCAGCAGCCATCGGCAGATGCGCTCGACGGGATCCATCTGTCACACGCCCCACGACTCGCTGTCGGTGGGCCACACCACCGAGCGGAAAGAATTGCCGCCGAATGAGCGGATCTGACCGACGCGCCAACCCGGCCTGCCGCCTGGCTCGCATAGGGCGGTCTCCGGCGATGAGGGTGCTGCCCGCCGACTGAAAGGCTGGCATGAGCACGCCTCTCGCCACAGCATCAGTGCCCGCTCTCCGTGAAAGGTCCTCTGGATGAGCGCGCGGGGGGGGCACAGCAAGCGTCAGGTGCTACTGCCCGGCGCTCGACGCGCGCCGGGGGGCCATTCCTCGATTCGGCTCCCGACGAATTGCGCTGCGGCAAACTGGACCCCTGTTCGCTTTTGCTCAGACTCCGACCGGTGAACGGCAACACAATAGTCTCATAATATCAAATTGTAAGGAAGAGAGCAGCGGGGAATTTGTAGTCGGAGTGCGTCCTGTTTTGGAGAATTCGCGTGTTGAGACATCAGAGCCAAGATACCGCTTTTCCGATCTTTCTCGAGCGGGCAGGCGTCCGGAATGACATACGCAGCTACAGGCTCATCCAACAATCTGTGCTCGCCGAATTCAGTCGTGCTGCATTGCAGACCCGCGATATCAACAGCGTTCTTCAGCGCGCCACCGCGCTCTGCGCCAAGGGCCTCAATGCACCGTTCACGATGGCGATGGAATTCGTGGCGGATGGCAAGAGACTGCTGGTCCGCGCGGGTTACGGATGGCCGAGCCCGGTCGAGCAATCATCGTTCGTCGTGGACAGCGCCTCGTCTGCTGGCCGCGCCTTCCAGACAGGTCAAGCCATCATCACCAGTCGCGGCCCCCCTGATGGTCGCTTCGAGACACCGGGACTTCTTCCAGTAGACCGCGGCATCAAGACGTCGATCAGCGTCCGGATCGATCGCGGCGGACAAGGCGGCGGCTATTTCGGCGTGCTCCAGGTCGACAGTCCGGCCCCCCGCCGCTTCGACGAGGCAGACGTTGCCTTCCTCACTGAATTCGCCGACCTCGTCGGGATTGCAATCGAGCGCCTGCATGAGGAGACGCGGCTCCGGGAAGCCTTGGACCATCAAGCCATGCTGACGCGCGAAATGGGCCACCGCGTCAAGAACAGCCTCGCATCCGTCGTGGCCATGCTCCGCGTCCAGTCGTTCGGGTCGCATTCGGCTGAAGCCAAGCGCGCCCTCGAAGACGCAGGATCGCGCGTGGCGGCCATTGCCCAGGTTCATGATCATCTCTCGCGGGCCTCGCAGATCGGCTTGATCGACGTCGACGTCTTCCTCAATGACTTCTGCAGCCGGCTGCAACGCGTCGCGGGAACGAATGTGCTGCGCTGCGACTCCGACCCGATACGGCTTTCGGCCGATCATGCCGTTCCTCTCGGCCTCCTGATCAACGAGCTGGTCAGCAACGCCGTGAAACATGCCTACCCGGGCCGGGACGGGACGATCGACATCTCCGCCCGTGACATCGACGGCTGGCTGCACCTCAGCGTGTCCGATCATGGTGTCGGTCTGCCGGCCGATTTCGACATCGATCAACCGCGCGCGAGCCTGGGGTTCCGGATGATCAAGGGGATGGTCGAGCAGCTCCGCGGCCGCCTCTCCGTCAGCGCCAACCAGTCGACCGGCACGCGTGTCCTGGTCGAACTGCCGATGATCCCCCGCAATGAAGGGATTGCTCCGGCGACAGCATTCGTCACCGCAGAGCGACCGGTGCTGGAGAAGACCCGGTGATCCCTTGGGCGATCATCAATTGCCAGCACGGCCGATGACGTGATCCTCGATGCGCCGCTGACAAGGCCGGCCGCTTTCTCGAACGGCAGCTCTTTGTCAATGCTCCTCGTCCACGTGCCGCTGGTGGCGACGAGCGCGCTACACGCTTCATGGTGAGACCACACCGCAAATCCGAACATGCGCGAGCCCGGCGGCATTTACCGGGCGGAAACCGTTGCTGGCGTTCAATGCGAGCATGGCACAGTTGCGCATGGAAGTTCGCGATTCGACCGGCACCATCCTGCCGGGCTATGGCGACGCATTCTTCGACCTCAGGCTCCCCGGCGATCACCGCCGCGTGGCGCGGACCCTGCTCCAGATCATTCGCGGCGACGATGTCCGCTCACCGGTGCATAGCGTCCACTTCTTCCGGGGCGCTTCCGAGATCGGCTGCTGGTCGGTCGACGACGAGCGCGCGGAGATGAGCTTCGTGGACCAGTTCGCGCACACGCCGCCGGCCGCGGCGTAACAGCTTCCCCGACGAGCTCAAGGCACGCGGCATCGGCCTCACGCGATCCGCGGGTGCGCGCCAGGTCCAGGCCGAGCGGATGATCGTGCCGTCATAGTCGGTGCCGAAAATCGCGACGTCCGGCACATGGCCGAGGATCGCCGTCAGCGCCCGCGGGATCAGGTGCGTCTCGGGATCGCGCAGCTCACCGATCAGGCCTGACGCGTCGGCACCGCCGGCGTTGAAGTGCGGCGATGGCCGGTGGACAGATTGTCGTAGTAGATCGGCACGTAGCCGGCCCCGGCGACAGCCTTGCAGCAATGAGCCCCGATGTAGCCGGCGCCGCCGGCAACCAGGATCGCTCCCTTGTGACCCATGCATGAAGGCCTTCTGATCAGCAAACGGCTGGATCGAGTCGCGGATGAGAAATGTGACCCAGCGAGCCAACCGCTGCAACCGGGCAGCGCGCGCCGGCCGGCGTCACCGACAACCGCTTGGCGGCAGGCCGCTCCGTGCTCTTAACGCTCTCGCACCCGGCCGGTCGTCCGATTGCGGTCAGGTGACGCCGAATAGCGGGCGTCCCGCGACTACAGCACGACATCTAGCCGTGAACAGACCTCGTACCGGGCCGCGCCGCTGATTCGGACGCGGTTCGTTCAAGCCACGTTCTGAACGTTAACGTGAGCGCGCACGACGTCGCATTCTGGGACATCATGCGCAGGCTCGCCGTGGCAGCGAGTCCAGCGCTGATGCCGTTGGCGCGATCCCGGCGCGGCGATCGCGGGCTGTGCCTGTGCTCAACCTGCTGGCCTGTTAGCTGGTTCATCACGGTCCGATCGCCCGCGGGTTCCGTTCGGCGCGCAGATGTCCATGCCCCGCGACGCATGGCTCACGACCCAGAGTCCAGGTGGCACGCGGCGCAGAATGGGGTACGAGTCGTCGGACTGATCA
Source organism: Bradyrhizobium sp. SZCCHNRI3043 (assembly GCF_032377735.1). Classification (NCBI taxonomy): domain Bacteria; kingdom Pseudomonadati; phylum Pseudomonadota; class Alphaproteobacteria; order Hyphomicrobiales; family Nitrobacteraceae; genus Bradyrhizobium; species Bradyrhizobium sp. SZCCHNRI3043. The sequence continues at coordinate 428,678 of NZ_JAUHID010000001.1, read as the reverse complement.
GCGTCGGCCGATGCGGGAGACGTCCCTTGAGTGAAACACCGAGCAACGTCGACGCGGCGGCGCGCGCTGCAGCGACGCCACCGCCCTCGTCCGCCGCGGCGCCCGGGCTCTCGGCGCGTCTCGGCATTCCGCTGCTTGCGGTGATCGCAGCGCTCGCCTTCGTGGCGCTCGCGACCACGCGCTGGAACGCCTGGACCGGCAACGCAACGACCCAGTCGACCAACGACGCCTATGTGCGCGCCGACCTGACGCAGCTCTCGAGCCGCGTGGCCGGCGAGGTGACGAAGGTCGCGGTCAGCGATTTCCAGCAGGTCAAGGCCGGCGACCTGCTGGTCCAGATCGATCCGGCCGACTACGAGGCACAGGTGTCGCAGGCCGAGGCCAATGTCGAGGCGGCACAGGCGGCGCTCGACAACCTCAGCAATCAGGTCGAGCTGCAATACGCAACCATCGCGCAGGCCGAAGCGCAGCAGGTCTCGGCCGGCGCGGCCGAGGTGCAGGCCAGGCAGGAGGAAGAGCGCCAGCAGTCGCTGTCGCAGAGCGAGGCAGGTACCAAGCAGCGGCTGGAACAGGCAACGGCCGCCTATGCCAAGGCACAGGCGGACGTGCGCGCGAGCCGCGCGGTGATCGCCGCGCAGCGTCATCAGCTCGAGGTGCTCACCGGCACCAAGAAGCAGCGCGGCGCCGATCTCGCCGGCGCCAAGGCCGCGCTGGCCGCCGCGCGGCTCAAGCTCGGCTACACCAGGATCACCGCGCCGTTCGACGGCGTCGTCGGGCAGCGCCAGGTCCAGGTCGGCGACTACGTCAATATCGGCAGCAGCCTGATCGCGGTGGTGCCGCTGCCGCATGTTTTCGTCATCGCCAACTACAAGGAAACGCAACTCACCCATGTCGCGCCCGGCCAGCCGGTCGAGGTCACCGTGGACTCGTTCCCCGGCGAAAGCCTGCAGGGCCGCGTCGAGCGGATCGCGCCGGCCTCCGGCTCGCAATTCGCGCTGCTGCCGCCCGACAATGCCACCGGCAACTTCACCAAGGTCGTGCAGCGCATTCCGGTCCGCATCGCCCTCGACGGCGACCAGCCGCTGCTCGCGCGGCTGCTGCCGGGGATGTCGGTCGTGACCCACATCCGCACCACCGGCCAGGCCGATGGCGCCAAGTGAGACCGATCGCGGACCGCTGTCGCGCGGCGGCCAGGCGGCGCATCCGCTGTTTGCCGTCGGCGCCGTCCTGCTCGGCTCGTTCCTGGCGAATTTCGACAGCCGGCTGACCTCGGTCGGCCTGCCCGATCTGCGCGGCGCATTCTCGCTCGGTTTTGACGAGGGCGCCTGGCTGTCCACCGCGGCGATCGGCTCGCAGATCGTGATCGCGCCGGCCGTGGCGTGGCTCGCGACCGTGTTCGGTCTGCGCCGCGTGCTCGGCATTCCCAGCCTGATCTATGCCGTGCTGTCCCTGATCATTCCGTTCGTGCGCGACTATCCGACCTTGATCGCGCTCGCGATCCTGCACGGCATGCTGCTCGGCACCTTCGTGCCGGCCACGCTCATGATCATCTTCCGCAACCTGCCGATCCGCTGGTGGCTGCCGGCCATCTCGATCTATGCGATCCGGGTCGGCTTCGCGCTGGATACCTCGACCTCGCTGGTCGGCTTCTACGTCGAGCATCTCGGCTGGCAGTGGCTGTACTGGCAGGGCGTCGTGCTGGCGCCGCTGATGGCGCTGATGGTCTATCTCGGCACCCCGGCCGAGCCCGTCAACCGCGCGCTGCTCGAGAACGCCGACTGGGGCGGGATGCTGCTGCTCGGCAGCGCCGTGGCGATGATCTATGCCGGACTCGACCAGGGCAACCGGCTCGACTGGCTGCAATCGGGCACGGTGATGGCGCTGCTAGGCGGCGGCGCCGTGCTGTTCGTCCTGTTCCTCGTCAACGAGGCGCTCGCCCCGCAGCCATGGGCGCATTTCAACGTGCTGTTCTCGCGCAACATCGGGCTGTCGCTGGTCGTGATCCTGCTCTACACGCTGACCAGCCTCTCGAATGCGTCGCTGGTGCCGAACTTCCTCGTCACCATCACGCAGTTGCGGCCGGAGCAGAGCGGCTCGCTGCTGTTGTTCTACGGCGCGCTGCCGATGGTCGTGCTGGTGCCGCTGTCGATCGTGCTGCTTCGCCATCTCGATCCTCGCATCGTCGTCGTGCTCGGTCTCAGCGCCTTCGCGGCGGCCAATCTGCTCGGCACCCAGATCACCCACGCCTGGGCGCGCGAGGATTTCATCGTCATCGTCGTGCTGCAGTCGATCGGGCAGGCCCTGACCTTGCTGCCGATCATCATCCTCGCGCTGTCGAATTCCGATCCGGCCCGCGCGACGTCCTTTGCGGCCTATATCCAGGTGATGCGACTCGGCGGCGCCGAAATCGGCGTCGCCCTGATGGGAACGTGGCTGCGGGTGCGCGAGCAGGTGCATTCGGCCTATCTCGGCCTCAACATCCGGAGCGGCGATCTCGACGTCGCACGCGCATTGCAACGGTTGACCGGCTATTTCGCCGCGCATGGCGGCGGCCAGGCCAAGGCCCGCGCCGTCGGGACCTTGGCCGCGCAGGTGCAGCGCGAGGCCAACGTGCTCGCTTATCTCGACGCGTTCTGGCTGTGCTTCTGGCTCGCGATCGCCGCGCTCCTGCTGGTCGCCCTGATCACGCGCGCGCCGTCGGGCCCGTTCTCGCCAGCACCGATCGGTCTGAGGGCGGCGTGGATGCGACGGTTCGGATCGTCGACGACGTGAGCGAGCCCGACCCCGCATTCGGGTCGTAGCTTCCTCTCCAACAACGCCGGCGCGCCTCTGCGCCTTTAACCTTCTGGCGAAAGCCGAGCCGCGCGATCAGAATTGCTGGCGCTGCATGTTGCGCGCTATATCTGAGAGCTACGACATCTAGCCGTGAACAGATCTCAAACCGTGATTCGCAAGCGATTCGGACGCGGTTCGTTCCAGCCGCGTTCCGAACCTTAACAGCGGCACGGTGAGCGTCGCATTCTGGGACATCATGCGCGCGATGGTTGCGGCAGCTCATCGAGCGGCCATTTCGGACGCTTGATCTTCCTGTAGGGCAACGTCGTCACGTCGCGCGCGACCACGCCGGGCGCATCGACCATGATGATGTCGGCCGCGATCGGCGCAAATGCCGCGCGGAAATGCTGGGCGGATTTCACCACGACGAGCTTGCGCGTGGCAGGATCGCAGCCGAGCTGCGTGAAGAAGTCGGTGCCGAACGCCTGGCAACGGAACGTCGTGATCACGACCTCGACGCCATTGCTCACGATCAACGCGCAATCGCCGAGCTTGGCGGGCGTGCCGGCAAGGCCCGTCATCACCATGTTCTCCTTCAGCGCCTTGATCTCCCAGGTCGCATCGACCGAATCACCCGACAGCGGACCGATCTTGCCGCCGATCCGCAGCGGCAGCTTGGCGCCAACGCCGGCATCGAAGGCGATGCGCACCGCTATCGGATCCCAGAGTGGACCGAGGCAGGCATTGCCGATGTTGCGGTCGAGCAGCCGGCGCAGGATGAACGTGGAATCGCCGGGCGCACCGCCGCCGGGATTGTCGCTGGCATCGCCGAGCACGATGGTGCCGTCTGTCGCCAAGGCCTGGTCAAGCGCGGCATCGACGGCGGGCATACGCTCGGTCACCGCCTCGCGCATGCCGATCAGCTCGTCCGCAAGGCGGCGTGCCAGCGCCTTCGCCCTGACACCATCCGGATCGACGGCGGCATCGCTGTAGACCAGCACCTTGGTGCCCATGTCAGGCGTGTCGCCCCAGCCGAAGCCGTGCACGATCGAGACCGAGACGATGCCGTCCTTGCCTTCGAGCGCGGTGATGCGGTCGACGAAGCTGCGCACCGGCTCGCGCGTGGTGTGCAGGGTGACGATCATGTCGGTGTCGACCAGGGCCTTCTGCAGCTTCAGCCGCTTCTCGGCGATCTCGTTGCAATGCTTCACCAGATCCTGCGCGCGCTCGAGGATGTCGGTGTGCGGATATTCCTTCCAGCAGATCAGCAGATCGGCGCTTCTGACCATCAGCTCGCTCATGTGAACGTGGGGGTCGAGCGTCGCACCGATGACCACATCGGGCCCGACGATCTCGCGGATGCGCGCGAGCAGCTCACCCTCGCAATCATCATAGCCGTCGGCGATCATCGCGCCGTGCAGGCCGATCAACGCCATGTCGACCGGCAGCGCGGCTTTGAGGTCGGCAAGAATCTGGTCACGCAGGGTCTCGAACGCGGCGCGGGTGACCAGCCCGTTGGGCACGGCCGCGGCCACCAGCCCTTCGATCAGCGTCCAGCCCTTGGACGGCCCGACCTGGCGCGCAGCCCATAGCGGCCCGCCATGCATCTGCATCTTGTCGGGGTGCTGGCCGGCCGGGAAATAGGCGCGCTCATGGAAGGTCGCGAGCCCCGTGGGCATCGGAGCGAAGGTGTTGGTCTCGGTGGCAAGGGCGGCGGAGAAGACACGCATGGAGGGGAGGCTCTTGGTTCGCGCGAGGGACGAGGATGCGGCGCAGGGGACCGCATCGCGTCCATCAGCACAAGCCGGCAGGAAGGAAGAGCGCCCGTCGCCCAGCGCATGAGCGGCGTCAGACCGCCCTCTCAAACGCGACCGACTGATCCTCGATCGCCTTGATCGCGACCAGCGCGACCTGCGTCAGCGCCTCGCGGTCGGCGCCTGACGACGCCATCACGCTCATGCCGGTGATGACGGCCGAGACATAGCGGGCGAGCGCCGCAGGGTCGGCGGTGGCAGCCAGATCGCCTTCGCCCTTTGCGCGATCGAAACGCTGCCGGAGCTGCGCCTCGGTCTGCGCACGGCGGGCCGCGAGCTCGAACGGCACATTGGCCGAGCCGGAGCCGCAGGCGAGACCGCCCTGCACCAGCAGGCAGCCGGGCGGATTGGACGGATCGGTCTGTTTCTCGGCGACGCCCATCAGCATCCGCGCGGTGACCTCGCGCGCGGTCGGCGCGCTCAAGACCTCGTCCATCCAGGCCTCCCGTCGCGCCGTGTAGCGGTCGAGCGCGGCCCTGAGCAGGGCCTCCTTGCTGCCGAACGCGGCATAGAGGCTGGGCGGGTTGATGCCCATGGCGTCGGTGAGCTGGGCGATGGTGGCGCCCTCATAGCCATGGCGCCAAAACACCTCCATCGCCTGGTCCAGCGCGGTGTCGCGATCGAAAGTCCGGGGCCGTCCGATGCCCATGTGCAAACTCCTGTTCCGTCTCCGCCCCGTCCGATTTCTTATCTAGTTGTTATTGAACGCGATTTCTTTGATCTGGCGCAGTCGCCGAAAGTCGGGCTACTATTTTCGTAGTATCCGTTACATAAGTCTCTTGCGAACGGGTTGCCAGCGCCACATTTGTAGCGAGCACTACAAAACTGGAGCGCGCCAATGCCTTCGCCCGAAATTCGTTCCTCCGGCCGCCTGAAGCGGTGGCTGAGCACCGTCGCCGCCGCTGGCCTGCTGATTGCCGCCGGATCCTATGCCGGCTCCCAATATTTCAACTTCAGTTCCGCGCCGAATGCAGCCCGCGCTGCGGCCCCCGAACAGGCCGTCGCCGTTACGGTTGCCGTGGTCGAGCCGCGAAAGGCGAGCCTGTGGGACGAATTCTCCGGCCGGCTCGAAGCCGTCGAGCGGGTCGAGATCCGGCCGCGGGTGGCCGGTGCCATTCTCGGCACCAATTTCACCGAGGGCTCGCTGGTCAAAGCTGGCGACGTCCTGTTCAAGATCGACCCGGCGCCCTACGCAGCCGAGGTCGACCGGGCGCAGGCGCAGCTGGAAGCGGCGCGCGCCCGCGCCGCTTTCGCTGCCAACGAACTGGAGCGCGGCGCGCAGCTGGTCGGCAATTCGATCGTGACCAAGCGCGATTACGACCAGCGCGACAACGGCAATCGCGAGGCGATCGCCAACGTCAAGGCCGCCGAGGCGACCTTGCAGACGGCCAAACTCAACCTCGACTACACACAGGTGCGGGCGCCAGTCGACGGCCGGGTCGGCCGGATCGAGGTCACCGTCGGCAACCTCGTCGCCGCCGGCTCGGCCTCGCCGGTGCTGACTTCGCTGGTGTCCGTCAATCCGATCTATGCGAGCTTCGATGCCACCGAAGAGCTGGTGTTGCGCGCATTGTCGGCGATCGCCGATGGCTCGGGCAAGCGCGGCAATCTCGACCGCATCCCGGTCGAGATGACGACCTCGGGCGGCATCGCGGCATCCGGCCACATCCAGTTGATCGACAATCAAGTCAACGGGCAGAGCGGCACGATCCGCGTCCGCGCCGTGTTCAAGAACGAGGACGGCCGGCTGATCCCCGGCCAGTTCGCGCGCGTGCGCATGGGCCAGCCGCAGCAGCAATCGCTGGTGCTGCTCGACGAGCGCGCCATCGGCACCGACCAGGACAAGAAATTCGTGATGGTGGTCGGTGACGACGAGCGCGCTGTCTATCGCCCGGTCAGCCTCGGCGGCAGCGTCGACGGCCTGCGCATCATCTCCGCCGGTCTCAAGCCCGGCGAGCGCGTCGTCGTCAACGGCCTGCAGCGGGTGCGGCCGGGTGCGTTGTTGAAGACGCAGGTGGCCGCGATGGGCGCACGCGATGGGGCGGCGTCAGACAACAAGCAACTGGCGCAGCGCTGATCGTCATTGAGGCCCGGCTATCCGCGACCACCACAACTGTCGTCCCCGCGAAAGCGGGGACCCATAACCACCGGCCCTGCTTGTCGACCAAGGAAGATGACCCGCAGTCTTTTTCACCAATTGGCCGTCCGCGGTATGGGTCCCGGCGTTCGCCGGGACGACACCGGATGTGAGGCGGCAGCGAGCCAAACAGGCCAAGCGAAATCCACACTACACGCTGACATCTCCCGACCACGGGGCCTCCCATGAACCTCTCCAAATTCTTCATCGACCGGCCGATCTTCGCAGGCGTGCTGTCGACGCTGATCTTCCTCGGCGGCTTGATCGCGCTGTTCTCCATGCCGATCTCCGAATACCCCGACGTCGTGCCGCCCTCCGTCGTGGTGCGCGCGACCTATCCCGGCGCCAATCCGAAGGTGATCGCCGAGACGGTGGCGACGCCGATCGAGGAGCAGATCAACGGCGTCGAGAACATGCTCTATATGAGCAGCCAGGCGACCACCGACGGCGCGATGACGCTCACGGTCACCTTCAAGCTCGGTACCGATCCGGACAAGGCCACGCAGTTGGTGCAGAACCGCGTGCAGCAGGCCGAGCCGCGGCTGCCCAACGTCGTGCGCCAGCTCGGCGTCATCACCAAGAAGAGCTCGCCCGACCTCACCATGGTCGTGCATCTGATCTCGCCGAACGGCCGCTACGATACGACGTACCTGCGCAACTACGCGGTGCTCAACGTCAAGGACCGGCTGGCGCGCATCGACGGCGTCGGCGACGTGCAGCTGTTCGGCGCCGGCGACTATTCGATGCGGGTCTGGGTCGATCCGCAGAAGGCGGCCGAGCACGGCCTGTCGGCGTCCGACATCGTCAAGGCGATCCAGGCGCAGAACGTCGAAGCCGCGGCCGGCGTGGTCGGCGCATCGCCCAGCGTCAAGGGGCTCGACCTGCAGCTCTCGGTCAATGCCGAGGGCCGGCTGTCGAACGAGGACCAGTTCGCCGACATCGTCGTGAAGACCGGCGCCCATGGCGAGATCACGCGGCTGCGCGACGTCGCGCGCATCGAGCTCGGCGCCTCGGAATATGGACTGCGCTCGCTGCTCGACAACAAGCAGGCGGTGGCGATCCCGATCTTCCAGGCACCCGGCTCCAACGCGCTGCAGATCTCGGACAACGTCCGCGCCACCATGGCCGAGATCAAGAAGACGATGCCGGAGGGCGTCGAGTACCACATCGTCTACGACCCGACCCAGTTCGTGCGATCCTCGATCGAGGCCGTCGTGCACACGCTGTTCGAGGCCATCGTGCTGGTCGTGATCGTGGTCATCCTGTTCCTGCAGACCTGGCGCGCCTCGATCATCCCGCTGCTGGCGGTGCCCGTCTCGATCGTCGGCACCTTCGCGGTGATGCACCTGTTCGGCTTCTCGATCAACGCGCTCAGCCTGTTCGGCCTGGTGCTCGCCATCGGCATCGTCGTCGACGACGCCATCGTCGTGGTCGAGAACGTCGAGCGCAACATCGAGAGCGGCCTGTCGCCCCGCGACGCCACCTACCAGGCGATGCGGGAGGTGTCGGGACCGATCATCGCGATCGCGCTGGTGCTGGTCGCAGTGTTCGTGCCGCTCGCCTTCATCTCCGGCCTCACGGGACAGTTCTACAAGCAGTTCGCGCTGACGATCGCGATCTCGACCGTGATCTCCGCCGTCAACTCGCTGACCCTGTCGCCGGCGCTGTCGGCGCTGCTGCTCAAGGGCCACCACGAGCCGAAGGACCGCCTCACCCGCATCCTCGATTCGTCGCTCGGCTGGTTCTTCCGCGGCTTCAACCGCACCTTCGTCCGCGCCTCCAACAATTACAGCGGCAGCGTGTCGAAGGTGATCACCGGCAAGGCCGCGGTGATGATCCTCTATGTCCTGCTGGTCGGCGCCACCGCCGTGCTGTTCAAGCAGGTGCCGGGCGGCTTCGTGCCGGGCCAGGACAAGCAGTATCTGGTCGGCTTCGCGCGGCTGCCCGATGGCGCCACGCTCGACCGCTCCGAGGAGGTCATCCGCAAGATGAGCGACATCGCGCTGACCCAGCCCGGTGTCGAGAGCTCGGTCGCCTTCCCCGGCCTGTCGATCTCCGGCTTCACCAACTCCTCCAATGCCGGCATCGTGTTCTCGACCTTGAAGCCGTTCGACGAGCGCAAGGATCCGTCGCTGTCCGGCGGCGCGCTGGCGATGGAGCTCAACAAGAAATATGCGGGCATTCAAGACGCCTTCATCGCGATGTTCCCGCCGCCACCGGTCAACGGCTTGGGCACCATCGGCGGCTTCAAGCTGCAGATCGAGGACCGCGCCGGGCTCGGCTATGAGGCGCTCAACGACGTCAGCAAGGCGTTCATGGCGGGCCTGCAAAAGTCGCCGGAGATCGCCGGCGTGTTCTCGAGCTTCCAGGTCAACGTGCCGCAACTGTTCGCCGACATCGACCGCACCAAGGCGCTGCAGCTCGGCGTGCCCGTGACCGAGGTGTTCAACACCCTGCAGATCTACCTCGGCTCGTACTACGTGAACGACTTCAACAAGTTCGGCCGCACCTATTCGGTGCGCGTGCAGGCCGACGCGCCGTTCCGCGCCCGTGCCGACGATATCCGCCAGCTCAAGGTGCGCTCCGCCTCCGGCGACATGGTGCCGCTGTCGGCGCTGCTCAACGTGCGACAGAGCGCAGGTCCCGAACGCGCCATCCGCTACAACGGCTTCCTGTCGTCGGACATCAACGCGGCAGCGGCACCCGGCTTCTCCTCGGGCCAGGCGCAGGCGGCGGCGGAGCGGGTCGCGGCCGAGGTGCTGCCGCCGGGCTTCGCCTTCGAATGGACCGACCTGACCTATCAGGAGTTCATCGCCGGCAATTCGGGCCTGTGGGTGTTTCCGCTCGCGATCCTGCTGGTGTTCCTGGTGCTGGCCGCGCTGTACGAGAGCCTCACCTTGCCGCTCGCGATCCTGATGATCGTGCCGATGGCGCTGCTGGCGGCGATGTTCGGTGTCTACCTCTCGAAGGGCGACAACAACATCTTCACCCAGATCGGCCTAATCGTGCTCGTCGGCCTCTCCGCCAAGAACGCGATCCTGATCGTCGAATTCGCCCGCGAGCTCGAATTCGCCGGGCGCACGCCGCTGCGCGCCGCGATCGAGGCCAGCCGGCTCCGGTTGCGCCCCATCCTGATGACGTCGATGGCCTTCATCATGGGCGTGCTGCCGCTGGTGCTATCGACCGGTGCAGGCTCGGAGATGCGGCGGGCGATGGGGGTCGCGGTGTTCTCCGGCATGATCGGCGTCACCGTGTTCGGCCTGTTCCTGACGCCCGTGTTCTACGTGCTGCTGCGAACGCTGACCGGCATGAAGCCGCTGACCCAGCACGGCGGCCACGGCACGGTGGCAGCGCAGCCTGCGGAGTAAACGGCATGTGAACAAGCGTGATGTCGGACGCGGAGAAACGCAATCGTCTCTTGTTTCGTAGAGGCAAGTGACAGTCGGCGTCCTCATCACGCTTCCCCGATGATCCGGGGCACGATCAATTCTCAGCGACTGTGAACTGGATCACAGACCAGCGCAGCGGAATGGAGGACGCCAACTCCAGCACGTTGCGCCGACCCGGCGGCCTGTCCCGCACCAGGCCGCCGGGTCATTCGACCGAAGGAGTTGCAACATGGATTTTTTGAATCATCTCGTCGCCGCCAGGCTGAAGAAGACGGCAAAGGGTTTTGAACGCATCGGCGCACACGGTGCAGCGCGGCGGCTGCCGGCTCCGACCCGTGCACGGGCGACGAGCAGACCGGCGCTCGGCCTCGTCGTCGACAATTCGGCGGAGAGCGAACCGGTGCCGGCGCTTGCCTGCCCGGACGATCAAGGCTGCAGCGCCGGATTGTAGGGCCGCAAGCCCCCAACGCGTCTCTGAGGTTGAACCCGGCCGGACCAGGCCAGGCGCCGGCAGCGGACGATCTCAACACGCCCCGCCGCAACGCGGCCGACGCCGCCCCTAGCGCCAAAATGGCATCATCTCACGATCAAAACTCGCGCTTGCCACGGCTGGGAACAGCCGATAGCTTTTTTGAACCTTTCAAAGCGCGACGGATCATCGAGCATGTTTTCACGGCGGACCAGCCCCACGGGTGTGAAGGTGTCGAACGGAACGGGTCGGGCGACGCCACGCGCGGCCCTCACCGTCTCGAAGACGGTGCTGGTGGCTGCGGCAGCCGTGCTGAGCCTCGCCGCGGCGGCGCAAGCGCGCGATCTCACGGTGGTGTCGTGGGGCGGCAACTATCAGGACGCGCAGCGCAAGATCTACTTCCAGCCGTTCGCCGCCAAGCTCGGCGCCACCGTGCTCGACGAGAGCTGGGACGGCGGCTACGGCGTGCTGCAGGCCAAGGTGAAGGCCGGGGTGCCGAACTGGGATGCGGTGCAGGTCGAGGCCGAGGAGCTCGAGCTCGGCTGCAGCGACGGCATCTATGAGAAGATCGACTGGAGCAAGATCGGCGACAAGAAAGGCTTCATCCCGGCCGGCGTGAGCGATTGCGGCGTCGGCGCCATCGTCTGGTCGACGGGCATGTCCTATGACGGCGACAAGATCAAGGACGCGCCGAAGACGTGGGCGGACTTCTGGGACACGGCGAAGTTTCCCGGCAAGCGCGGCCTGCGCAAGGGCGCCAAATACACGCTCGAATTCGCGCTGATGGCCGACGGCGTGCCGGCGGCCGACGTCTACAAGATGCTGAAGACCAAGGAGGGCGTCGAGCGCGCCTTCAAGAAGCTCGACGCGCTGAAGGCCGACATCGTCTGGTGGGAGGCCGGTGCGCAGCCGTTGCAGCTGTTGTCGTCCGGCCAGGTCGCGATGACCTCGGTCTATAACGGCCGCATCAGCGCCATCAACCGCACCGAGGGCAAGCATTTCGGTTTCGTGTTTCCGGGCAGCATCTACGCGGTCGATAGCTGGGTGGTGCTGAAGGGCTCGCCGAACAAGGATGCCGCGATGAACTTCATCGCGTTTGCGAGCCAGGCCGAGAACCAGGCCAAGCTGCCCGAATACATCGCCTACGGCCTGCCGAACATCGCCGCCGCCAAGCTGGTGCCGGAAAAATTCGCCGCCGAGCTGCCGACGACCCCCGATAATCTCAAGCAGGCGATCGCGCTCGACGTCGGCTTCTGGACCGACAATTCGGAAGAGCTGTCGAAGCGCTTCAATGCCTGGCTGGCGCGCTGAGGCTCGCCGCTTCAGCAAACCGGGCGCGCGATGATCGTCGTCGCGACGCGCGCCTGCCCTCCTCGTGCATGAGTCCCGGCGAGGTCCGCGCCGAAAGCCTCCGTCATGGATACCCCCTTCATCTCGTTCCGGCAGGTGGTCAAGCGCTTCGCTGCGCTGACCGTGGTCGACGATCTCGATCTCGATATCGCCCGCGGTGAGTTCGTCGCCCTGCTCGGGCCCTCCGGCTCCGGCAAGACCACGCTCTTGATGATGCTCGCCGGCTTCGAGCAGCCGACCAGCGGCACGATCGAGGTCGGCGGCGCCAGGGTCGACGGGCTGCCGCCGCACAAGCGCAACATGGGTGTGGTGTTCCAGAACTACGCGCTGTTCCCGCATATGAGCGTGCGCGACAACATCGCCTTTCCGCTCAAGATGCGCGGCACGTCCAAGCCCGAGATCGCGCAGCGCGTCGCCCGCGTGCTCGACATGGTCAAGCTGTCGACCATGGCCGAGCGCAAGCCGGCGCAGCTGTCCGGCGGCCAGCAGCAGCGCGTCGCGCTTGCCCGCGCCCTGGTGTTCGAGCCGCAGGTGGTGCTGATGGACGAGCCGCTCGGCGCGCTCGACAAGAAGCTGCGCGAGCAGATGCAGCTCGACATCCGCGACCTGCACCGCCGGCTCGGCCTCACCATCGTGTTCGTCACCCACGATCAGGACGAGGCGCTGACGATGTCGGACCGCATCGCCGTGTTCAACCACGGCAGGATCGAGCAGATCGGCACGCCGCGCGAGATCTACGAGCTGCCGCGCACGCCCTTCGTCGCCGAGTTCATCGGCGAGACCAACCTGCTGGCGTGCAAGGTCGACGAGCACGCGGGCGAGGCGGTGCGGCTGACGACGGACTCGGGCCTCGCGCTGGCGGCGCATGCCGGGGCCGGCCGCATTGATGGCGGCAGGGTGCAGGTCTCGATCCGTCCCGAGGCCATCCGGATCAACGATCATGCAGCGGCGACCGCGAACCGCCTGACCGCGCGCATCCTGGATGCGGTGTATTTCGGCGATCACATGCGTCTGGTCGCCACGGTCGGCGCGCAGCGGCTGATCATCAAGGGCGATCGTGCCGGTGGTCAGGCTGCGGAGGTCGGCAGCGAGGTCGCGCTGTCGTTCGCGGCGTCGGATGTCTGGGTGGTGGGATCATGCGACCAGACCTCCGCCAACGGTTGACGGCATTTCTTCTGCTGGCGCCGCTTCTGGCGTTCATGCTGTCGTTCTTCGTCGTGCCGCTGGTGACGATGATGAAGTCGGCGGTATCGGATCCGGTCGCGACCGAGTCCCTGCCCCGCACCCACAAGGCGCTGGCGCGCTGGGACCGCATAAGCGTTCCTCCTGCAACCGCACAGGCCGCGTTCGTCGACGACATCCGCAAGCTGGCCAATGACGAGCAGTTCGGCGATCTCGTTCGCCGCCTGAACAGCGCGCAGTCCGGCTTCCGCAGCCTGCTCGGCAAGACCCGCCGCGCGCTCGACGGCACCGGCGCGGTCGACCTCGCCGCGATCGACTCGCGCTGGAGCGAGACCTCCTATTGGACGACCATCGCCGAGGCCGTGGCCTCGCCCTGGACCGACAAGAACCTGCTCGCCGCCGTCGACCTCGAGCGCAACGCCGCCGGCAATATCGCTGCGATGCCGGACGGCGCCTCGGCCAACCGCCTGATCATGATCCGGACCTTCGTGACCTCGGCGCTGGTGACGCTGGCCTGCATCCTCATCGGCCTGCCGTTCGCGATGGTGGCCGCCTCGGTCGACGGCTGGCGCCGGCAGATCCTGCTCGGCGCGGTGCTGCTGCCGCTGTGGACCTCGCTCCTGGTGCGCACCGCGGCCTGGTATGTCGTGCTGCAGGACAACGGCCTGATCAATGCCACGCTCAGGGGATTGGGCCTGACTTCAGCGCCGGTCCCGCTGATGTTCAACCGGCTCGGCGTCGTCATCGCGATGACGCATGTGCTGCTGCCGTTCATGGTGCTGCCGATCTTCAGCGTGCTGATCGCGATCCCGCGCAACCTGATGCCGGCGGCGGCCTCGCTCGGCGCGCATCCGCTGCGCGCCTTCGTCCACGTCCTGCTGCCGCTGTCGATGCGCGGCGTCGTCTCCGGCGCGCTGCTCGTGTTCATGGCCGCGCTGGGCTACTACATCACGCCCGCTTTGATCGGCGGCGCCAACGACCAGATGATCAGCTCGGTGATCGCCTACTACGCCACGGGGGCGGCGAACTGGGGCATGGCCGGCGCGCTCGGTCTCGTCCTGCTGGCGATGACGATCCTGCTCTATGCCGTCTACATCCGGCTGACCTCGGCCGAGGAGCAGCGCGCATGAAATGGCTTCCGCTCATCAAGCTGCTGTTCGCGATCGCCGTCGTCGTGTTCCTGCTCGGGCCGTTGATCGCGGTGCTGCCGTTGTCGCTCACCGACAGCGTATTCCTGAACTATCCCATTCCCGGCTATTCGACGCGCTGGTTTCGCGAGCTGGTCACCGCCGAATCCTGGCGGCTGTCCATCGCCAACAGCCTGCTGATCGGCTCGGGGACCACAGCCCTTGCAACGTTGCTCGGCACGCTCGCCGCGCTCGGCCTGCGCGGCAGGCGCGCCTCGCTGCTGATCTCGACCTTGCGCACCGTGTTCCTGCTGCCGATGGTCGTGCCGGCGGTCGTGCTCGGCGTCGGCATGCAGCTGATGTTTTCGCGCTACGGGCTCACCAACACCTATCTCGGCGTCATCATCGCGCACACCGTCGTCGCCGTTCCGTTCGTGCTGGTCAACGTCTCCTCAGCCTTGCAGGGCGTCGATATCCAGCTCGAGCGGGCCGCCGCGAGCCTCGGCGCCTCGCCCGCCATGGTGCTGCGCTCGGTGACCTTTCCCATCGCGCTGCCCGGCATCATCTCCGGCGCATTGTTCGCTTTTGCGACCTCGCTGGACGAGGTGGTGCTGACGCTGTTCGTCGCCGGCCCCAATCAGCGCACCCTGGCGCGGCAGATGTTCGCCACCATCCGCGAGAACATCAGCCCGGCGATCGTCTCGGCGGCGGCCGTGTTCATCGTCGGCACGATCGCGCTGTCGCTGGCGATGCTCGCGATCCGGCGGCGGATGTCGTGAAGGCCCGACGCGCACGCCTGCCCGTCGAGTTACTCGTCATGCCCGGGCTTGACCTGGGCATCCACGTCCTTTCCTCCACGCATGAAGACGCGGATGGCTGGGACGATCCCGGCCATGACGTCGTGGAGAGAGCCGGACTACAACCCTGATCGTCAAGTCAGATCGCCCTACCCCGCCTTCACGTACTTCCGCCAATTGTGCGCTTCCTTGAACCCGAGCACCTCGCGCGCCTTGCGGTTCGACAACGGCGCTTCGCGCTCGCCGAGCTCACGGGTGATCGGGACGTTGGGACAGTAGCGGCGCAGCAGCTCGCGCGTCGGGATATCAGCCGTCACCGTGTCGTTGACGGCGTTGAAGACCTGGAAGCCGAGCCCGTCCTTCTCGATCGCCAGGTGCACGATCTCGCCGAGGTCGCGGGCGTCGATATAGGACCACGCATTGCGCTTGCGCGACGGGGGATCGGCGAGAAAGCCGGGAAACCTGTCGTATTCATGCGGCTCGATGACGTTGCCGATGCGCAAGCAATAGATGTCGATGCCGTAGCGCATCGCAAACGCCCGCGCGGTCTTTTCGTTCACGACCTTGGACAGCCCGTAGGAATCCATCGGGTCGGTGTCGTAGTCCTCCTCGAGCGGAAAGCTCCTGAAGTCCTTGTCGCCCTCCGCGAAGCATACGCCATAGGTGGTCTCACTGGAGGCGATGATGATCTTGCGCACGCCGAGTTTGGCCGCGGCCTCGATGACGTTGTAGGTGCTGATCGTGTTCACGCGAAAGGTCTCATTGTCGGGCTCGATGAGCACCCGCGGGATCGCGGCGAAATGCACCACCGCATCCGGCGCCCGTGGCGGCCGTCCGGCGTTGAAGCCGCCGAAGCCATGATGCGTGGTCAGCGCGTTGAAGGCCTGGCCGCTGTCTGTCAGATCGGCGATCAGGGTGTTGATCCCGGGGTGATCGAACGGCTTGAGGTCGACGTTGAGGAGCTCGTAGCCCTCGTCCTGGAGATGCGGCAGCACATGCCTGCCCGCCTTGCCTGTTCCCCCGGTGAACACCACGCGTTTGGCTGTCATTGTTCTATCCTCGTGAATGCGTCGGTTCTAGCAGCTTCCGCCGCGCCCGCTCCATAGGAACTTCCAACCGGCCGTGGCCCGCTGTCCCTCGACGTCGAACCGTGTTGCCGCGCCGCATGGGCTGACGAACGCGCCGGCCGGCAGGCGATCCATTTCAAGCTGTTCCTTGTAGATGAAACATTCCACGCACGATTCCAACAATCCGAATTCGGCCAATGTCCCCACAGGCCAAACCCAAGCAACTCATTCGCCTCTGATCCATCACGACGCTGGCGACAGCGGCCGCTGAGACTCTTTCTCACCATCAGCAGCCAAGTTCCCGCACTCGTGATAGGTAACTAATTGCCGTTACGTAGATGCACTGGGCGGCTGGTCCGTCCCGGAAAGGAGTTGTCATGCGATTGTCGTCTCGCGTCGTCGCGCCGTCATTCGTTGCAGTATTGGCGACGATCCTGCTCTGCGGCACGGCCGTCTCGCAACCTGCAAAAGGCTCCGCCTCCACTGCTCCTGTTTCGAAATATCGAGGTAGTACTTGAGCAGCGTGATACCCGAACGCTCGATCATTGCCTCGAATGCCGGCACGGTCTCGAGGAATTCCTTGGTTTCCTCCTTGGTGCAGAAGCCCATGACGCGCTCAACTCCAGCCCGGTTATACCAACTGCGATTGAACAGCACGATCTCTCCTGCCGCGGGCAAGTGCGAAACGTGACGCTCGAAGTACCATGAACACTGTTCCCGATTGCTTGGCGGCCCCAGCGCCACGACGCGGGTATCACGCGGGCCTAGATGTTCGACGATCGACTTGATCGTGCCATCCTTGCCGGCGGCGTCGCGACCTTCGATGATGACGAGGATGCGCTGACCGCGCTCGATCACGCAGCGCTGCAGCTTCACGAGCTCTCCAATGAGACAAGTTTGTCCAATCGATGCACGCTGACGTTGCGCTAGATCAATTCATACAGGCCTTCTCGGATCATTGTCGTTTTTGAGACACCGGATGCGGGTAGCTGCGCTCCCCGAAAATGAACTTGGAGATGCTCCTATGAACAAGTCGTCCAAAGCCGTGCTGGCTGCACTCATCATCGCCACCATGCCGCTTCTCGTTGCCCCTGTCATTGCCGCTCCGGTAACCTCCCCGCTGATGCTGCGCAGCGCTGTGGCGCCATCGGTCGAGACCGTGCGATATCGCCATGGCTGGCACGGCGGCACGGGTGTCGGAATTGGTGCAGGCATCGCTGGCGCGCTGATCGGCGGAGCGATCATTGGGGCAACGCAACCCTACGGATACTACGGCTACGGTCCCGGGCCGGTCTACGTCGCTCCGGCTCCCTATGTGGGCGACGCGGTCAGCTATTGTGCGCAACGCTTCAGGTCTTATGACCCGTATTCCGGCACGTATCTTGGTTACGACGGCTTACGACATCCGTGCCCGTGAGAGTAACCGGAGTCTCCGCCTGTCTGTTGTGATTCAAGCCTGTGATCTATTCAGATCAACCGCTCGAAATATAACAAATCCGCTATAGCTGGACGCCTCATTGGCGGGCTCCGTTCCTCCTTGTCCACTCATGAAAATGAGTGGACATTATTGGACTCCGTGCTCCCCTTCAGAGGCTGCTCCAGTCTCGCCGGGCGCTGTTCTTCTGAAACAAGGGCCTGCTCGTCCGGCGTGACGGAGGTCGACTACTGACGCTATCGTGGCCGCTACTACCGCGCTTCCGGAGTCCGCAATCGGTTCTGGGATTCCCGGCGCCGAAGCTGGAGCCGCTACCTACCGACCCGGCCATTTCGCGCCGGGCTACTACGCACCAGGCCAATACGGTTGTCCCTACCGCTATCGTCGCCGCCACGTGCCATGCTGAGGGCACGATTAATCCAAGATATACAGAAGAGACGCGGTAGCGCTCATCTGCGTTTGGGAATGTCACGGCTAAACATGCGCCGCGCAGCGGCGCCAAAGCTTGTTGCTGTGATTATGTCAACTCCGTTGACGCGTTCACCTTTATCGTCATGCCGGCCTTTCCGCCTCGAAATTACCCCCGCGGTTTTGCGCTACATCAAGGTCGCCATGACCGCGAGGAGCAGGCTGTTTTTCTCTTTCTTCAACCTGCGGAGAAACCAGATGAGCCTTCCGAGATTGTGGACTACCAGCCAGGAGCCTGCATTCGACCCATTCAGGGCCATGCGGCGTGAAATGGAGAACGCGCTTCGCGTTTTCGATCAGGGTTTGCCTTCTCCCAGCATTGGTGCCGGGGCGCCAGCAGTCAGTGTGGCGGAGACCAAGGATGCTTTCGAAGTGACCGCCGAACTTCCCGGCGTGGACGACAAAGATATCAAGGTCAGCCTGGACGGCAACCAGCTGGTTATCTCCGGCGAGAAGAAGGCGGAGAGCACGAAAGACGAAAAGGACTGGCACGTCGAGGAGCGCAGCTACGGCTCATTCTATCGATCGATGTCTCTCCCATTCGAGCCGGAAGAGGGAGCCGTCGAAGCTCACTTCGACAAAGGCGTGCTGCATCTCGCAATCAAGAAGCCGGCCAAGGCGGTGAAGACCACCAAGACGATCGATATCAAGACAGGTGCTCCACCGAGCGCAAGCCCCGCACCGAACAAGGCCGCCGCACCTGGCAAGGCCGCTTAGTTCTGCGCGGCAGAAAGCCGGAGACCAGACCGAGGTAAGCCGGTCGCGGTCTCCGGATTTGGTCATTCGCCTTCTCCGGTGCCGCGATCGAATGAGACTTCGTAGCTTGATCGGCTTCTTGGTCTCAGCGAGCCTCCGTCACGCCTCTGCGATAGAATGAGAGCTCCGATGAAGAAGTCAGTTCGCTCAATTGAGGAGTCTGAGCAGAAGGTGCCACGTGCCGACCGGCCGCCGTCGGAAGGATTTGTGGTCATTGTCGACGGGCACTTCAAGTCGGCGTTTGAGACGGCCGAAGCGGCCGAAGCATCAGGTCGTAAACTGAAGTCGACTTATCCGATGCTCAAAATCGAAATCTATGACGCCGCTACAAGGGGCAGAACCTTGTTAACCCAAGACACATAGCTATCGCATCGTCCTCGTCGGGAGCGGACAATGGCCTTCCTAAAAAGGGAACTGTATCGCCAGGTAAAAGGCCCCGATATCACACGCGAGGATCGCTGTTTCCTTGTCTTCGATACAGACACCAAGAACTTGTATGTCGAGCGGGAGGTGGCGCGTTTGGAGACTGGCATTGGGGGCACGATCGAATACCAAACGGCGACAATGGATATTTCGGACTATCTGACGCAGGGCGGTCAAACAGCTGGTCACCGCGAACTTTGGCGTTTGCTGAGAGCGCTCTTCAACGAGGACCGCGACGGTGCCGGCCCCTCGCGTGAGGTCTAACTTCGCCGCACCTTTTCACCGCCATCATCTGATGAACTCCGCACCCCAAGCCGACTGATCCGGCGCCGCGCGCACGACGACCTGCGGCGACGTCATGTTGGGCTTTGCTTCTCTTTTACAATTTGCGCCAACAGTCTGCGCACTCGCTCATCGTGAAATGTCATTCCGAAAAGGGCCAGAACGACCTGGCCGGGCGGAAGTTCCTCGTCGCCCTTTGCCTGTCGAATGAACATTTCCATCTCGCCATTTTCACGAACAACGATAGCCGCGTCGTTGGCCTTGGCCGGCACCGGGCCGTATACCTTGATCCCAATCAACAATTCGGCCTAGCCGTAGCCTATGGTGGCAATGACCATCATCCCAGGCCCGGAGCCAAAGCGAGATGAACACGCAGCTCGGCACTGGTGCTGCGGCCGAAAGCAGGGAAGCTCTGCCCTATGTGCCGCGTCCATCGACTGGACGCCCGGTCAGCGAGCCGGCCGTACAGCCACGATTTGCGACGAGGCGCTGGGTTCTCGTTGGGATCGCGGCACTGCTTCTTGCTGCATCCCTGGGCATCTGGTGGTCGTTCAGCGGCGACGCTTCAGTTCGATATGAGACAGCATCTGTTGCGATCGGCGACATCGCGCGCGACATCAACGCCACGGGGTCGGTCAATCCGGAATTGACGATCATTGTCGGGACCTATGTCTCCGGCGTGATCCAGGAATTGAGTTGCGATTACAACACGCAGGTCAAACGCGGACAAAGCTGCGCCAAGATTGATCCCCGCCCCTATCAGAGCATCGTCGATCAGGCGAAAGCCAGTCTCGCCATCGCGAAAGCGCAACTGGAGAAGGACAAGGCATCGCTCACCTATGCCAAGGCCAACCTGGAACGCCTCGCCACGCTCGTCAGGACAAGCGCCGTGTCGGAGGACGCCTACGACAATGCGAAAAACGTGTACGATCAGGCTCTGGCGCAAATTGCGTTTGACGGGGCCACCATCCAGCAGCGCGAAGCCGTGCTCGCCGCGGCACAGGTCAATCTCGACTATACCAACATCATCTCGCCGGTCGATGGCACGGTCGTTTCGCGCGCCGTCACCATGGGACAAACTGTGGCGGCGAGTTTCCAGACTCCCACCTTGTTTCTGATCGCGACCGACCTCACCAGGATGCAGGTGGACGCCAATGTCAGCGAGAGCGACATCGGCGGCATCAAGAATGGCGACAAGGCGACGTTCACGGTCGACGCATATCCGAAACGTCTGTTCGAGGGAACGGTGACCCAGGTCCGCCAGTCCCCGCAAACCGTGCAGAATGTCATCACTTACGATGTCGTCGTGAGCGTCAACAACCCTGATCTGGCGCTCAAGCCGGGCCTGACGGCGGCGACAAGGATCATCGTCGATCGGCGCAGCGGCGTGCTCCGAGTTCCGAACCGGGCGTTGCGTTATGTCCCGACCGGGACCGCCCTTGGCGACACGAAACAAGCGCGCGTTTGGGTGCTGCGGGACGGATCGCCGGTGCCGGTTCAGGTCATGGTCGGGCTCGACGACGACGAGTTTACGGAGATCGTGCAGGGCGACCTGAAGATCGACGACCGGGTGATCGTCGCGGAGCAACGGAATTCAGCGAAAGCACGTTCCAGCGTGCCGCGGCCCCGCCTCTGATCGCATCGGCTACAACGATTGAAGGCACATGGCGGAGCCGGTTATCAGGATTGAGGGAGTGTCGCGGACATATCATGTCGGCGACATCGACGTTCGCGCGCTTTCGGACGTCAGCCTGATCGTCGAACATGGCGAGTTCATCGCCATCATGGGCGCGTCCGGATCGGGCAAGTCGACGCTGATGTCGATCCTCGGTTGCCTCGATCGGCCTACCGCCGGTCATTACTGGTTCGACGGCATCGACGTCGCGCAGCTTGCAGAGCCGGATCTCGCCGGCCTTCGCAGCGAGCGGCTTGGGTTCGTATTCCAGAGCTTCAATCTATTGCCGCGCACCAGCGCCATCGACAACGTCGCCTTGCCGCTTCTGTACGCGATGTCCGGCCAGAGCCATGCGAGCGCGCGCTTCGAGCGGGCTCGCGCGGTTCTGGACAAGCTCGGGCTGCGCGACCGGGAACGCAACACGCCGGGCCAGTTGTCGGGCGGGCAGCAGCAGCGGGTGGCAATCGCGCGGGCCCTGATCAATCAGCCGAGCCTGCTGTTGGCGGATGAGCCGACCGGCAATCTCGATACCCGCAACTCCAACGAGATCATGCAGACGCTCAGCTCGCTCAATCGCGAACAGGGCGTCACCATCATCGTGGTGACCCACGAGCCGGATGTCGCGGCCTTTGCCGATCGCGTGCTGACCATGCGCGACGGCCAGATCATCACGGATGTGAAGAAGACAAAGCCCGCCAAGGCGCCGCAGCCGGCGAGCGGGACGGCGGACAAATTGGTCCAGCCCAGGGAGCGGTCGGCCTACGTCGCAATGTCGGTCGCATCATGGCCCTTTGCCTGGATGGTGATGACGGCGGCCGCCGAGGCGATCTGGCGCAACAAGATGCGTTCAGCGCTGACAATGCTTGGAGTCTTCATCGGCGTCGCCGCATTGATTGTCATGGTGTCCGTCGGCCAGGGGGCGAACGAGGCGGTCCGAAAGGAGATCGCAAGGCTCGGGACCAACCTCGTGGTCATCCTGCCGGGCGCCGCCACAAGCGGGGGCGCTCGGGGGGGCTCCGGAAGCGCTTCGACGCTGACCGTTGCCGACGTCCGGGCGATCCGGCAGGAGGCACCCGCCGCCGGGGCGGTGAGCTACCTCATCCGCCAGCCGGGGCTGATCCGCTTTGCGAACCAGAACTGGACCACCGGCATTCAGGGCGTAAGCGCCAATTATCCTCCGATGACGAACTGGCAGATCGCCGCAGGGCGGGCGATCACTCCGGAGGACGAGCGAAGCTCGGCGCTGGTCGCGGTCCTCGGCGAGACCGTGCGCCGGCAACTCTTCGGCACCTCTCAGAATCCGATCGGGGCGACGGTGCAGGCCAAGGGTGTGTCGTTGCGGGTGGTCGGAATTCTTGAAACCAAGGGACAGACATCTTTTGGGCAGGACCAGGACGATCTGATCATGGTTCCGTTCACCACCGCCGAGCGCAAGATTATCGGCGTTGCCGCCCCAAGCCAGCAGCAAACGGCGATCAACTGGATTTATCCGACGCCGCCGAATCCGTATGGGCTTCAACCGCGCATGACCGGGTATGTGAATCAGATTTACGTGCAGGCGGTGGATCAGGCCGGGATCCAGGCGGCGATCGATCAAGCTACTGAAATCCTGGCGCGGCGTCACCGCATCCGCCCAGGCACCATCAACGATTTTTCCGTGCGCAACCTCAGTCAGATTGCGCAGACCGCGGAGGGAAGCAGCCGCATCATGGCGCTCCTCTTGGCCGCGGTGGCGTCCATCTCGCTTGTGGTCGGCGGCATCGGCATCATGAACATCCTGCTCGTCTCGGTGACGGAGCGAACGCGGGAGATCGGACTACGGATGGCGATTGGCGCGCGGAGATTGCACGTCCTGCTACAATTTCTTGCCGAGGCGATCTTCATCAGCGTCAGCGGCGGCATCGTGGGAATTGTCATCGGCGCGGCGTTGTCCGTCGCCATCTCCATCCTCACAGGCTGGCCGGCGCCGATATCCCTGGCCGCGATTGCCGGCGGGTTCCTGTTCTCGGCAGCCGTTGGCATATTCTTCGGCTACTACCCCGCGCGAAAGGCCGCTCGGCTCGATCCCATCGAAGCGCTGCGCTACGAGTAAGCAATACGTTGACCAGACGGCCCGACGTTGACGGGCTCGGGAAACTTGCGCATCATAACTCCTTCACGAAATTTCGAAAGACTTCGCTCGTATGGACTGAACGAACCAGGCCAGGACGCAGAAGCCTAATCGACGGAAGCCGCCGCCCCATCAGCAACGCCGTCGAGTTTCGCCAGGCGCTTCGGTCGCGGGCCCGAACTCGCCGTATTCCGGACTGCCTCGGTCAGCATCTCACGGAGCTCGGCCTTCGTCTTATGCGGTTGCCGCGTGCTCGATTTCTGCCATTTTGCCATCTACCTAATATGGGGATGCCCGCGCAAAATGCCACTTTTTGGTTCCAGGCATGGGTCTTCGGCGGCGACGAGAGGCGGAACGCCCAGGAGCTCATACGCACGATCGACGATGTGTCCAAAGATATCGTCTGCGAACATGACGCGGGCTTCAGCGAGCAATTGTCCACGAGTGGACATGTTAGCTCGATTCATGTCCACCCGACGAGGCAAACGTCATCCCGCTGTTGCTCGGATGGGATTGGCTGACGCCGGCTCAGCAGGCTGATGTGGCCGCGTTCGTGCCGAAGGCGCTCGACGCGCTGCTCCTGGACGGCGGACGCTTCACCTGGGCCGCCGGGCCGCTGACCAAGGGCTCGAACCTCGGCCATGGCACCGGCGGTCTGGCTCGACCGCGCGCGGCGGTTCGCCTGGGATTGCATCACGGACGACGCCCGGCTTCCCACCATCGATGTGGTCTGACGTCAGCGGTCTGCTGAACGGCTTCCAGTCATCCGCACGCTGGGGCAAAGCGCCGATGTCGGCCTGGGCGCCTCGACGGGGAGTGATCGACGACGACAAGCGATATTTACGCCGAGGGTGGACGGTGCTCGCGAAACGCAGTCGCGAGGGTTCTAAGCGCTTCGCGGGATTTGGCGTCCGAGAGTGTCGAGAGAAGAATGATTTCGGACGAGGGAAGCGAGGGCAGTCCGAACCGCCGGCTAACCTCGACCGTGCCGGCCGGCGCGAGCCGGCAAGAGAATACGGCGGTGGCCAAGCCGGCCGAGACTGCGTCGGACACGACGGAGGAACCGCCGCCGAGGAAAACCTCCGTCCAGGCTATTCCCGCAGCGTCGAGCGCGCGGGTGGCGATGTCACGGACTCCGCAGGACGGCGACAACGCGGCCAAACGCAGCGGCTCGCCTGCTCGATGCACGAAGTCCGGAGATGCAAACCAGCCGAAGTGTTCCGGCGCAAGCACCTCGCCGTCGCGCCGGTCGTCCTCCCTGCGGATAATCGCCGCATCGATTTCGCCACAGTCGAAAGCGTCCAGCAGGTTGCGCGAATTGTCGAGCCGCACTTCGATGGTGAGCGCCGGGTCGTGTGCGTTCAACCGCGCAAGGAGTGTCGGAATCTCCGATCCAGCCACATGGCTGGCAATGCCGAGCGCAAACCGGCGACGAGTCGAGGATAGCCCCGCGACGGCGCGGTCATGGGCGGCAAGAAAGTCGCGCGCCGATTCAAGGAACACCGCGCCCTGCGCCGACAGCCGGACCAACCGCGGCGTCCGTTCGATCAGTTTCTGGCCGAGCCGGTCTTCAAGCCGTTTCAGCTTTACACTGATCGCGCCTTGGGTGGTGCCAAGCACCTCCGCCGCCCGTGTGAAGCTCTGCTGATCGGCGATCGTCACGAAGGCCTGGACGGCATCCACGTCCAGTATGGTCATCCCATCTATCCAAATTTGCTGTCTTTGAAATATCCAACCATCCAGTTCTGGAATGGTCAAGTCCCGGCTATGTTGCGTCCCACCGCGACACGCGAACCGAGTTGCGGCTCCTCTCATCACCGCTGGATTTCACCATTGCCGACCACAACGTCGGAAGGCCGAATCATGACCCCTGCACTGACACGCCGAAGTACAATCGCCTTGGCCGCCGCCTGCCTCTCGTCCCTCATGTTCGGCCTGGAGATTTCCAGCATCCCCGCAATCCTGCCGACGCTGGAGCAGGTGCTGCGCGCCGATTTCAAGCAACTCCAATGGATCATGAACGCCTATACGATCGCGGTGACGACCGTTCTGATGGCGACCGGGACGCTGGCCGACCGCTATGGGCGCAAGCGCATCTTCATGGTCTCTATCGCCGCGTTCGGCGTGACGTCGCTTGTCTGCGGCGTGACCGAGAACGTCTCGGTGCTGATCGGCGCCCGATTTCTCCAGGGCCTCAGCGGCGGCGCGATGCTGATCTGTCAGATCGCCATCCTTTCTCATCAATTCCAGGAAGGACGGCAGCGCGCCATCGCCTTCGGCTGGTGGGGGATCATCTTCGGCATTGGTCTCGGCTTCGGTCCGATCATCGGCGGCGCGATCGTCGCGGTCTCGAGCTGGGAGTGGGTGTTCTTCGTCCATGTCGCGTTTGCGATCCTGACACTGATGCTCACCCTCAGCGGCGTTCAGGAATCGAAGGACTCCGAGGCCGGCAGTCTCGACGTTGCGGGCATCATCACACTGTCGTTGTCGGTCTTCTGTCTCGCTTTCTTCATCACGCAGGGACCGGATCTTGGCTTCACCAGCCCGACCGCCCTGGGAGTCATTGGCGTTGCGATCGCGAGCTTCATCGCTTTCATCATCGCCGAAAAGTTCAGCCCGCGACCGATGTTCGACTTCTCGGTATTCCGCATCCGCGCTTTTTCCGGCGCAATCATCGGCTCGGCCGCGATGAACTTCAGCTTCTGGCCCTTCATGATCTATTTGCCGATCTGGTTTCAGGCGGGCCTCGGCTACGACAGTGTCTCTGCTGGTCTCGCATTGCTTGCCTACACCCTTCCGACGCTCGTCGTGCCGCCGCTGGCGGAGCGGCTTTCGCTACGCTATCAGCCCGGTTTCGTCATTCCCGTTGGCCTGTTCATGATCGGTCTGGGCTTCATTCTGATGAAATTTGGTAGCGCCGCCGCGCAGGCAAGCTGGCTGACGATGCTGCCCGGGTCGCTGTTCGCCGGGATCGGCCTCGGCCTGACCAACACCCCTGTTACCAATACGACAACGGGTGCGGTTTCGAGCGATCGTGCCGGTATGGCGTCCGGCATCGACATGAGCGCCCGGATGATCTCACTGGCGATCAATATCGCGGTGATGGGTTTCATCTTGATCAGCGGCGTGCTGGCACACCTCAAAAATGCGCTGCCGGATTCATTGGACGCCGCGCATCTGCGCTTCTTCGCCGAGAGGATCGCCGCAGGAAGTCTGGTTTCCGTTCCAGAGCTGTCGGAGTCGCTCGTCCATCAGGCGCTTGTCCAAGGCTTTGGATGGGTGATGCTTTACGGTGGGGTCGGCGTTTGGGGACTCGCTCTCGTCAGCCTGCTCGCTTTTCGGCCTCGGGACCATCGATCGATGAAATCGCCGATGGTTTGAAGGCAGCGCGGTGAATGGTCCGTTCGGCCGTCGGCCGGTCTCTTCAAACTCACGACCCGCCGGCGAAAGATCGAGTGGCCCGGCCCGCCGGGCAAATCGCTGCTGCACAAGCAGCCTGTACAAGGCGCGATGTGCCGGCTCATCCCCGCGGGCTCGAGGTCGATTGCGGCCCCAACCGCATGCGCCGAAAAACTCATTTCGCGCGCCGGTTCAAACACATCGCCCTCGCCGGCCATTCGAGCAAGAAGATTTCTGTTTCTTTTTTCCAGAAATCGTGTTTTCCTCTCGTCCGTCCCGTCTCACAAGAGGGGCGCTTCGCGGTCGTCACGAACGTCGAGGCGGGATGCGGTGGGCGTGTCGATGTTGCAGCGTGGCTGAGCCGCGCCGACGAACGACGTTGATGCGCACGGTCAAGTCGCGTGGTCCTGGCATCCCGATGCTGATGTCCAGCGCAACGTGCGCAAGCACGTTGTGCGATACGGTGGCCAGAAAGCCCGGCGCACCGGGGAGATCGCGAAGCAGCCGTCAAAACCATCGCGCGGGGAATGCCGGGTGTTCTCGGCTGAACCTGTGGTGACTGCCGCCTGCTTTTTTTCTGCAGGCGGGCCATGGGTGCGGCCAGCGCCCGGCATTCCCCGCGCCCTCTAATTTGAGAGGGCGATCGATCAGCAAGCCTCGGACGCGACAGCGCGCCGCGAGACAGCGAAGCCATGTCCTTTGATCATGTCGACAACGTCAAGTTCGCCAAATCGGCCAGCACCGGACCGTCCATCGGCATGCCGCTCTGCAGGCCTCGCGTTCGGCGCAGGTGCGCCTCCGTGCACCGGAAAATCGCACGCGCCGACAATGTCAGCGCCTGGATCTCGGTGCCTGGTTCTTCGAAGGTCGGAGAATGGACCGAGGTTGGGTCACCGGCCGGATCGGCCGATGGTGGGCACGACAGGGATCGAACCTGTGACCCCTACCATGTCAAGGTAGTGCTCTCCCGCTGAGCTACGTGCCCTAGTCCAGAAGTCCGTTCGGGTGGGCGTCCCTATATCGGCTCCCACGCAGGCAGGCAAGGACGCAAAATGCCGAAATTGGGAATAATCCGCCAGTTCCGGACGTCCGTCCCCGGCGGCTCAGGCCGCCAGCATCTTGTTGACCTCGCTGACGAGCTCGCGGAGGTGCACCGGCTTGGACAGCACCTTGGCGTTCTTGGGCGCCTCCGAATCGGAGTTCAGCGCGACCGCGGCGAAGCCGGTGATGAACATGATCTTGATGTCCGGATCGAGCTCGGAGGCGCGGCGCGCCAGCTCGATGCCGTCCATCTCCGGCATCACGATGTCGGTGAGCAGCATCTCGAACGGCTCCTCGCGCAGCCGCTGGTAGGCCGACATGCCATTGTCGTGGGGCGAGACCTGGAACCCGGCATTTTCCAATGCCTTGACCAGGAAGCGGCGCATGTCGTTGTCGTCTTCGGCGAGCAGGATTTTGTGCATGGCGAGGGGTTGTCTGGTCCGGGTGAGAGGCGGAGCGTTGCCGCCACTAAGCCTGACGGGCGGTAAATTTCGGGTGAAAGATTGCGCCTTTTGATCCGACATCGGCAAGGCAATTTGAGGGCTGAAGGTGCGGTCTTCGACCGAAACAGCACGCCAGCTCAGAGTTGTTCCAAACGGCGGGTGAACTTTTTCATTGCTTTTCGCTTGGCAGAACGGCTCGGATTATCGAAGATGTGCGTTGGCAAGAGCAGTGCCTGCGTTGTCCAGCGCGAATCGGCCGGAGGATACCGGCGCATCAACGGACGTGACATCGACGCACGTGACCAAGGGGACGGCGCCCAGAGATGACGGACTTTGATGGCGAATTGCCGCCGTTCGAGATCATGGAGCCGACCGAATGGCGCGCGCCCATCATCTTCAATTCCCCTCACTCCGGATCGGCCTACCCCGACGATTTCCTCCAGGCCTCGCGCATTGATCTGCCGTCGCTCAGGCGCTCCGAAGATTCGTTCATGGACGAATTGATCGGCGACCTCCTGTCGCGCGGGTTTCCGGTGGTCCGGGTGCATTTCCCGCGCTGCTATGTCGACGTCAATCGCGAGCCCTATGAGCTCGATCCGCGGATGTTCACCGGGCGGCTGCCGAGCTTTGCCAACACCCGCTCGATGCGGGTGGCCGGCGGCCTCGGCACGATCCCGCGCGTGGTCGGCGACGGCCAGGAGATCTATCGCGACCGGCTGAGCGTCGACGAGGCGCTGCACCGCATCGAGACGCTGTACAAGCCGTATCACCGCGCGCTGCGCCGGCTGATCAACCGCGTGCACCAGCAGTTCGGCACGGTCGTCCTGGTCGACTGTCATTCGATGCCGTCGGTCGGCGTCTCGCGCGACGAGCCGCGCCGGCCCGACATGGTGATTGGCGACCGCTACGGCACGAGCTGCGCGTCGCTGCTGCCGGACCTGGTCGAGGACGTGCTCGGCCGGCTCGGCTATTCCGTCGGCCGCAACAAGCCCTATGCCGGCGGCTTCATCACCGAGCATTACGGCAATCCGGCCACGGGCTTGCATGCGATCCAGATCGAGCTCAATCGCGCGGTCTACATGGACGAGCGCCGCAGGGAGCGCGGACCGCGGTTCGCGCAGGTCGCTTCCGATCTCGCCGTGCTCGCCGAGGTGCTGGCGACGGTGCCGCTCGGCGACCTCGGGCCGTTCCAGGCGGCGGCGGAATAGAGCGGCTGCGCTTTCGGTACGAGGGATTTCGGCTGGTGGCGTCGGCACAAAAAAAAGGGCCGCTTGAATGACAAGCGGCCCAAGTCTAGGGAGGAAACGCCCAAGGAGGGCAGCGATAACGCGAAGCGCTACCGCACCGCAACAATATGCAATCGCGCTGCACAAAGCGCAAGGGTTTTTCCGCCCTTCTCCATGCAAAAAAACATAGGCCGGGTTGCGTTCAGCGCGACCCAGCCCTCTCCTTTTCATCATAGATGTCAATGGCTTGATTGGAGATTCCAAACGACCCGAGAGGGACCGCGGGTTTCGCTTTCACTTTCACATGAGAGGCCAGCGACGGATCAATCGCGCCCGGCCAGCGGGCCGGACACCAAACGGTATCCAAGATGCCACGCCAGCGTTCCATATCCGGATGCACGCCGGACCGCTTTGAGCTAGGCATAGCCGCTCATTGCCACCCGATTCCCTCACCCAAGGACGCGTTGTGACGGTCATCGATTTCTCCGCCTTCATCGGTCGTCTGGCGACCGCGTCGGGCGAAACCATCCTGCCGTTCTTCCGGACCTCGCTGCTGGTCGACAACAAGAGCAGCAGGCACGATTTCGATCCGGTGACGGAGGCCGACCGCGCCGCCGAGGCGGTGATGCGCCGCCTGATCAAGGCGAACTTTCCTCAGCACGGCATCGTCGGCGAGGAGTTCGGCAATGAGCGCGAGGACGCCGATTACGTCTGGGTGCTCGATCCGATCGACGGCACGAAGTCCTTCATCGCCGGTTTTCCGACCTGGGGCACGCTGATCGCGTTGCTGCACAAGGGCACGCCGGTGTTCGGCATGATGCACCAGCCTTTCATCGGCGAGCGCTTCGCCGGCGACAACGGCTCCGCCAACTACAAGAACGGCGGCGGCGAGCGCCGGCTCTCGGTCCGGCGCTGCGAGCGTCTCGCGGACGCGGTGTGCTATACGACGAGCCCATTGTTGATGAACGAGGCCGATCGCGCCACCTTTGGCCGGGTCGAGGCCGAGACCCGGCTGTCGCGCTATGGCGGCGACTGCTACTCCTATTGCATGCTGGCCGCCGGCCATCTCGATCTCGTCATCGAGACCGAGCTCAAGCCCTATGACATCGCCGCCCTGATCCCGATCATCAACGGCGCCGGCGGCATCGTCACCGATTGGGAAGGCGGCCCGGCGCAGAACGGCGGCCGGATCGTCGCCGCCGGCGACAAGCGCGTCCACGAAGCGGCGCTGAAGCGGCTGGCAGCGGGCTGAGCCCGCCTCCACCGGCCTGGCTCCTCCTCGAACTGAACGGAGACGTCCGGCCTGTCGCCGGACGTCTCATGCAGCGGCCCGGCGCAAATGCTCGACGAGCAGCTTCGCGGGACGCGGCAGCGCCTTGAAGCTGCGAGCGCAGATCACGAGCCGGCGATCGGCCCAGGCGTCGCGCAGCGCGACGAGGCTGATCGGCATCGACCGCGCGCAACGCCGCGCCGCCGCTTCCGGCACGACGGCAATGCCGATCCCGGCCGCCACCATCTGGCAGATCGCGTCGAAATCGCGCAGCCTGGCCCGCACGTGCTGGCGGATGCCGAGCCGCGCGGCGTGCCGGCCGATATGGACGTTGAGCGCCGTCCCCTGCGTGAGGCCGATGAAATCCTCCCCCGCGGTCTCGCTGAAGTCGATCTGCCGGCGGGCTGCGAACGGGCTGCGCCGCCCGGCGACCAGGATCAGCCGGTCCTCGCCGAAGGCGAAGCGCTCGATCGTCTCGGGCAACGCATGCTCCGCCGCAAAGCCGAGATCCGCTCTGCCGGACGCGATCGCCTCGGCGATCTCGGTGCTTTCGCGCTCCTCGACGTCGACATTGATGTCGGGATGCTCGCGCAGGAAGGCGGCCAGCGCCTTGGGCAGATGCTCGGCGAGGCCGACCGTGTTGGCGAGCAGCTGCACATTGGCGCGGCGGCCGGACGCGAAGCCCGAAAGCTCGCCTTGCATGGCCTCGACATTGGCCATGATGATGCGGGCGTGATCGAGCAGGCTCTCGCCCGCCGCGGTCAGATCCACGCCACGCCGGCCGCGCTTGAACAGCTCGACGCCGAACGCGTCCTCCAGACCCTTGATCCGCGCGCTCGCCGAGGCCAACGCCAGATGCGCCCGGTCGGCGCCGCCGGTGATGCTGCGGGCCTCGGCCACGGCAATGAAAAGCCTGAGATCGACCAGATCGAAACGCATGGTCATCCTGCCTCAGTCCTGGACGAAGGCTTGCTCCGTAACCTCCACATTGTGCCGCCAGCGCGGTCTGGTCAATGTGACGACCATGATCGACCCCATCCTCATCTTCATCGCCCTCGCGCTCACCTTGGCCGGCTTCGTCAAGGGCGCGCTCGGCCTCGGCCTGCCGACCATCTCGGTCGGGCTGCTCGCGGTCGCCATGCCGCCCGGCCGGGCGCTCGCCATCGTCATCGTGCCGGCAGTGATCACCAACATCTGGCAGACCTTCGCCGGCCCTTATCTGCGCGATATCGCCAGCCGCCTCTGGCCGCTGATGCTGGGGACCGCGATCGGCATCTGCCTCAACGCCGGCGCGCTCAGCCATGCCTCAACCCGCTGGGGCAACGTCGCGCTCGGCGTCTTGCTGATGCTCTATGCCCTGCTCGGCCTCACCAAGTTCGCCTTCAAGGTCGCGCCCCCGCACGAGAAATGGGTCGGCGGCATCGTCGGCCTCGTCACCGGGCTGATCTCGGCCGCCACCGGCGTGCAGGTCGTGCCCTCGGTGCCGTACATGCAGGCGATCGGGCTCGAGAAGGACGAGCTGGTCCAGGCGCTCGGCGTGTTCTTCACGGTCGCCACCGTCACGTTGGCGTTCAACCTGACGAGCTCCGGCCTGCTCAGCACGGCCACCGCCCTGCCCGGCGCGGTCGCCATGGCCTGCGCCTTTGTCGGCATGTTCGCGGGCCAGGCGGCGCGATCCCGACTGCCGGCCGAAGCGTTCCGCCGTGTGTTCCTGATCGCCATGATCCTGCTCGGCCTGTATCTCGCCGGCACGGCGGTCGTCGAGTTGCTCTGGTAGGTCAGCGCGCCTCGAGCATCGCGATCCGGATGCCGAGATAGATCAGCAGCCCGCCGATCGCGCGGTTGAGCCAGAGCAGCGCGGCGGACGAGCCGCGCACGCGGCGCGCAGCCCGGGCCGCGACGACGGCGACGCCGAGGCACCAGATCGTGCTGTTGACGATGAAGATCGTGCCGAGCAGCAGGAAGGCGAGCGCCTTGTGCGGCGCATCGGCTGCGACGAATTGCGGCAGGAAGGCGAGAAAGAACATCGCAACCTTCGGATTGAGAATGTTGGTGAGCGCGCCCTGCCAGAACACCTGGCGGAGCGTCACCGCCGGCATCGACGTCGCATCACTGGCCCTGGCGGTGTCCGGCCGTCGCGCCAGAAGCTGCGTGATGCCGAGATAGACCAGATAGGCCGCACCGGCCCATTTCACCGCCGCGAAGGCCGCGGCGGAGGCCGTGAGCAGCGCCGACAACCCGATCGCGCTTCCGAACACGTGAACGAGGCACCCCGTGCTGATGCCGAAAGCGGCAGCGGCCCCGCCGCGCCAGCCGATCTGCGCGCTGCGGCCAACGATGTAGGCGGTGTCGGGACCCGGCGTGACGTTGAGCAGCAGCCCGGAGACGAGAAACAAAGGCAGATCGTGAATGCCGAGCATGATTGAACATTTCCTAACGATACCGGTCTAATCATCTACCTGGCCTCGGCATTGCTGTCTCGCACCGCAGAGGCCGGCGCGGGGCCGCATGGCAAAGGTGCCGCGATAGGGTCCGGAAAAGCGTTGGATTCGGCCGCCTCGGTCGTGGTATGCGCGAGGCGGGAGCACGATGTGATGGAAAGACGCCTCGCTGCCATCCTTTGCGCCGACGTCGCCGGCTATTCACGCATGATGGGAATCGACGAAGACGGCACGCACGCCGCCTTCAAGGCTCATCGCGGCGCCATCCACCCGATCATTCTCAATCACGCCGGCCGCATCGTCAAACACACCGGCGATGGCTTTTTGCTGGAATTCGCCAACGCCGCCAGCGCCATCCAGTTCGGGGTCGAGATGCAGTCCCTGATGGCGGAGCGCAACGCCGATCTGCCGGCCGACCGCAACATGCGCTTCCGGCTCGGAATTCATAAGGGTGAGTTCACGATCGACGACGGCGAGGCCTTCGGCGACGGCATCAATGTCGCCGTCAATCTCGAATCGATCGCCGTCCCGGGCGGTGTTGCTGTCTCGGCCAAGGCTTATGAGGAGGCCGGCCCGCAACTCCCCATCGAGCTGACTAGCGCCGGAAGCTTCCAGTTCAAGAACCTGCAGGAGCCGGTGCAGGCGTGGACATGGGAGCCCGGCAGCGAGGCGGCGATCCGGGCCGGGACGAGCGTCACCGGCCTGCCGCCACAATATCGCACGGCGATCGTCGGCGTGCTGCCATTCGTCAACCTCTCCGACGGCGCCGACGAGTATCTCGCCGACGGGCTCGCGGACGACCTGATCCATGCGCTGTCGCTGCAATCGTTCTTCCGTGTCCTGAGCCGCACCTCGACGTTTCGCTTCAGGGACCGCGGCCTCAATCCCCGCCTGGTCGCACGCGAGATCGATGCGACCTACCTGATTCAGGGAACGGTACGGCGCTCTGGTCACAAGCTCCGCGTGACGGCGGAACTGATCGCGCCCGAGACCGGCGCTCAATTGTGGACCGGTCGCTATGACGGCGACGTCGGTGATCTGTTCGCGATGCAGGACGAGATCACCACCAGCCTGTGCGCGGCGCTGATGCCGGAGATCTATCGTGTCGAAGCCTCGATTCCGGTCCGTGCGCCGGCGACCGACCCGACCGCCTGGGACCGCTTCCTGCGCGGTCTGTCGCACTACTACCGACCGACCAAGGCCGACTACGAGATCTCCATCTCGCTGTTTCGGCAAGCCATTGCGCTCGATCCCACGCTCGGCCTCGCGCACGCTTATCTCGCGACCATTCTGATGCAGGGCATCAATTTCGGCTGGATCAAGGGCTCGCGCGAGCTCTGGGACGAGGCGAAGAACCTGGCGCTGGACAGCGTGCGGCTCGACGCGCGCTCCTCCTTCGCCTATGCGATCCTGGCCTTCGTGCAGGCCATGCAGGGCGCCCATGAGGACGGCATGAAGGCGGCGCGCAAGGCGACCGAGCTCAATGCCTACGACATGGGGGCGCGCGGCGTGCTCGGGCTCTGCCATATGGTCAACGGCGAGCACCAGCAGGCCATCGATCTGTTCTCGATCGCGGCCCAGCGCGGCAACAGCGATCCGCGCTATCAATGGCCGGCGCTGAACGCCTACAGCCACTACCTGCTCGGCCGTTATGAGGCCGCGTTGTCGTGGGCCCGCGAGGAGCTGTTTCTCTACCCGAACCATCTGCAGGCGCTGACGATCCGCGCGGCAACCCTGGCGCAACTTGGTGCGACGGACCAGGCGAGCGACGCCGTCGACGCGCTGCGCGCGCAATATCCCTGGCTCACGCTGGATCGCCACATCAAGAACATCCGGTGGAAACGCCGGGACGACATCGACCACTACCGCGACGGACTGATCAGGGCCGGGCTGACGTGAGCCAATCGGACCGCATGTCGCCGGCCCGCCACATGGCCTACACATTGCTTCCGCAAATTGATTGGATTCGACTGCTGTTGCCGTGGTATCGCCCTGAGTAGGAGCAAAGACGGAATGGAGAGACGGCTGGCCGCGATTGTCTGTGCCGATGTGGTCGGTTACTCGCGGATGATGGGCGCCGACGAGGCGGGAACCCATGCCGCGTTCAAGGCGCATCGCGGCGCCATCCACCCGATCATCCTCAATCACGGCGGCCGCATCGTGAAGTACACAGGGGACGGATTTCTCCTGGAATTTCCGAGCGTCGTCGGCGCCATCGCGGCCTCGGTCGAGGTGCAGAAGCTGATGGCCGAGCGCAATGCTCATTTGCCGGCCGACCGGGTGATGCAGTTTCGCCTCGGCCTCAACATGGGCGACGTCATCTTCGACGAGGACGAGGTATTCGGCGACGGCGTCAACACTGCTGTGCGACTTGAAGCCGCAGCACC
Organism: Bradyrhizobium sp. SZCCHNRI3043; assembly: GCF_032377735.1. NCBI lineage: Bacteria > Pseudomonadati > Pseudomonadota > Alphaproteobacteria > Hyphomicrobiales > Nitrobacteraceae > Bradyrhizobium > Bradyrhizobium sp. SZCCHNRI3043. Next base: position 393,215 of record NZ_JAUHID010000001.1, on the reverse strand, counting down.
GCCCGGCGGAATTGCCGTCTCCCACAAGGCCTACCAGGAAGCCAGCAAGCACCTCACGGTCACCTTCGTCGACCGCGGGCCGTTCCGCTTCAAGAACATCGAAGACACCATCAACGTCTGGACCTGGGATCCGTCCTCGCCGGAGAAGACCCGCGAGCAGCGGTCCGCCACGACCCTGCCGGCGCAATACCGGACCGCCATCGTCGGCGTGCTGCCGTTCGCAAATCTCAGCGGCGAGACCGACGAATATTTCTCGGACGGCCTGGCGGAAGACCTCATCCACGCGCTGTCGCTGCAGTCCTTCTTCCGCGTGCTCAGCCGCAACTCCACCTTCGCCTTCAAGCATGCCGGCATGAGCGCCCGCCTGATCGCGCGCGAGATCGATGCGACCTATCTGATCCAGGGCTCGGTGCGGCGCTCCGGCGACAAGATCAGGGTGACCGCCGAGCTGGTCGCGCCGGAGAACGGCGAGCAGCTGTGGGCCGGCCGCTACGACCGCGACATCGGCGACCTGTTCGCCGTGCAGGACGACATTACCGCCAATCTGTGCACCGCGCTGATCCCCGAGATCTACCGTGCCGAGGCGGCGGTGCCGGTGCGGTCCAAGACCACCGACCTCACGGCGTGGGACCGCTTCCTGCGCGGGCTGTCGCACTACTACCAGCCGACCAAGGCCGACTACGAGAGTTCGATCGCGCTGTTCCGCGAGGCGATCAGGATCGACCCCGGTCTCGCCATCGCCCACACCTATCTCGGCACCATCCTGCTGCAGGGCATTCATTTCGGCTGGATCAGGAATTCGCGGGAGCTGTGGGACGAGGCAATGGCGCTCGCCGAGGCCGGCGTCCGGCTCGATTCCCGCTCGTCCTTCTCCTATTCGCTGCTGGCCTATGTCCACGCCATGCAGGGTCGGGTGGAAGCCGGGATGGAAGCGGCACGCAAGTCGCTGCAGCTCAATCCCTACGACATGGGTGCGCGCGGCGTGCTCGGCGTCTGCCATCTCGTCGCCGGCGAGCACCGCCAGGCGATCGAGCTGTTCTCGGTCGCGGCCCAGCGTGGCAACAGCGATCCGCGCTATCAGTGGTCGGTGCTGAGCGCATTCAGCCACTACATGCTCGGCCAGTACGACGCCTCGCTGTCCTGGGCGCGGGAGTCGCACTATCAGAACCCGAACCATCTGCAGTGCCTCGCCATCCGCGCCGCCGCGCTGGCGCAGCTCGGACGCTCGGTCGAAGCCGGCGAGGCCGTCGCGGCGCTTTTGAGCCAGCATCCGTGGATGACGATCGAGCGCCTCCTGAGCAACATCCGCTGGCGCAATCCGGCCGACATCGCGCATTATCGCGACGGCCTCACCAAGGCCGGCGTGCCGCTGACCAAGCTCACCCTGGTGGACACCAAGGCGAAATTCGCGGGCGAGTAGCGCGATCGCGACTTGAGGTTGACACTTGGGCGGGTTACGCCAATCATTGACGATTGCATTGTAACGTTCAGATGGCGGGGCTCCGCCCGTTCCTCGGCGCAATTCGGCGCCGCCCTCGTTTGTTGGCGTGATTTCGTTTTCATCACTCAGGTGCTTTCCAAGGATGTTCTTCGATGCAAGAAGACAGCGCCCGCGTCCGTGACGCCCTGCCCGGACAGCTTCCGGTCTCGTCCGATAACCCGTGTCCCTTCCTGCGCGCGCTCGTCGCCGGCGGTTTCGTCGACGGCCACAGCGTCCCCCTGAAGACCATCGGCGACCGGGTCGAGGCGGCGAGCGGCGAGACCGGCTTCAAGAAGCGGCTTGTCGGCATCGAGACCTTCGGCGTTGCCCTGATCGCGAACGGCCTGTCGCCGCTGCGGCTCCTGAAGAGCCTGTGGTCCGGCGCCGATCTCGACCAGTTGCGCAACGGTCCGCTCGACAAGCACGGCGGCGGATCGCGCATCCTCGACGCCGAGGCCAAGGTCCATCCCGGGGAGATCGACCGGTTCGCGAGCTTCGGCAGCGACTATCCCGATCCCAATGGGGGCACCGAGCGCGGCCTCAACGAGGCGCAGATCCAGACCTTCATGAAGGCCAATCTGACGCGCGACGGCGATCGGGTGCGCTGGTACTTCCCCATTCTGATGCAGGGCGAATGGCCAGTGCTGCTGAACATCCTCGGCAAGGGCGAGGGCGACGGCCGCTATCTGTCCGTTGCCGAGGTCCGCACGCTGTTCGTCGACCGCCGCCTGCCGCAGCGTATCGCCGCACGGCTGACAGCCAAGCCCAAGCCCGCGAACATCGTCTGGCGCATCGGCAAGGCACTCGTCGGCACGGCAGTGCTGGCCGGCGCCGCCATGTTGCTCGCCTGGGTGGCCGCACCCGACGCCGTCAGCGACAGGCTCGGCAAGGTTCTGCCGAAGAAGGTCGCGGCGTTGATTCCGCCCGCTTTGCCCGAGACCGAGCCGACCAGGGCGGCCTATTGGCTCGATCAGGGCTGGACCACGCAGGACCGGCACTGGTTTCACCACGTGACGCAGGGCACCGCGACCTTTCCGATTCCCTACGCCTGGTTCATGGCGATGGAGCAGCCTTATCTGACGCCGTTCGGCACGCCCGGCCTGATCTCCGACAGCGCCTATCTCGAACGGTTCGGCTTCATCCCGAGCCCGAAGAGCGTCGACGGCGACCCCAGCGCGCTCCGGCCGTTCGGCTACGCCGCCACGGCTGCCAAGACCGAGCCGGCAGCGCCGCTGCCGTCCGGCCTGAAGCCGACCCCGGCCGGCAACGAAGGCGGCCTGCCGGTCGGCTTTGCCCGGCTCACCGGCGCGACCGATCCGGCCACCGGCGCCGCGCAGTCCGACAAGATCGGCCTGACCTGCGCGGCCTGTCACGCCGGCAGCATCCACTACAAGGGCGTCAGTGTGCGCTTCGACGGCGGCCCCGGGATGGCCGACCTGCGCAAGCTGGAAGAAGCCATGGGCTTTGCGATGATCTTCACGCAATACGTGCCCGGCCGCTTCTCCCGCTTTGCCGATCGCGTGCTCGGGCCGAACGCCTCCGACGCCGATCGCGAGACCCTGAAGAAAGGCCTGAAGGCCGCGACCGATTTCGCGCTCAACATGCAGGCCAACAACTACAAGACCACGATCGAGGCCAAGGGCCAGACCGAAACGGAGGAAGGCTTCGGCCGGCTCGATGCCCTCAACCGCATCGGCAACCAGGTGTTCTACCTCGACATGGCCTCGAGCGGTCTGCCCAACATGCTCGGCAACCAGGAGGCCATCGACGCGCCGGTGTCCTATCCGCCGATCTGGACCGTGCCGTGGTTCTCCTGGGCGCAATATGACGGATCGATCGCACAGCCCCTGATCCGCAATGCCGGCGAGGCGCTCGGCGTCTCCGCACAGATCAACTTCTCGCCGGAGACCGCGAGCGACAGGCTGTGGCGGTCGTCGATGGCGATCGACAACCTGCTCTACATCGAGAACATGCTGCGTGGTCCCGATCCGTTCGCGACGACGACGCCCGCGTTCGGCGGGCTGACCTCGCCGAAATGGCCGGAGAAGCTGTTCGCCGGCGACGACGCCTGGAAGATCGATCCGGCACGCGTTGAACGCGGCCGGAAGCTCTATGCCGCTGTTTGCGTCGAGTGCCATCTCGGGCCGGTCGCCGACCCCGTGTTCGACAAGACCTATCCGGACAAGAGCTTCTGGAAGATCAAGCCCGCCGAGGATTGGGAGAGCAAGGGCTGGAATGCCAAGGGTCCGATCCTCGACCTCGTGCAGAAGACGGTCGACGCGATGCAGACCGACCCCGGACAGGCGAGCATTCTCGCCAACCGCAAGGTCAAGGTGGCAGGATTCCTCGAGGTCGATCCGGCCAAGGATCTGAAGGGCTGCAACCTGCCGCAGGGCTCGACCACCGACATGCCCTACGCGCTGGCGCTGATGGCCGTCGTGCAGAAGGCGAGCGACAAATGGATGGAGGACCGCAACATCGGCGAGGCCGAGCGCGCCGCGCTGTGGGGCGACCGCAAGAACTGTCCCAACCCGGCCGGCAAGTCCTATCGCGCCCGCCCGCTCAACGGCGTCTGGTCGACTGCGCCCTATCTGCACAACGGCTCAGTACCGTCGCTGTACTGGCTGCTGACGCCGGCCGCCGAGCGGCCGACCTCGTTCTGCCAGGGCGCGCGCGACTATGACCCGAAGCCGGTCGGCTTCGCCGTGCCGAAGGGCGGCGAGAGCGCGTGCAAGGTCGGACAGACGCTGTTCATGACCAAGGATTCCAGTGGCAAGCCGATCAAGGGCAACAGCACGCTCGGCCATTCCTTCGAAGGTCCGACGAAGCCCAACAAGGACTATCCGAACGGCATCATTGGCGGTGCGTTCTCGGAGGACGAGCGCTGGGACCTCATCGAATATCTGAAGACGCTGTGAGGATGTGAGGCTGCGCACCTTCGTCACGACGAAGCCACGGGCCTCGTGGGACTGATCTCTTGCGGCGAGAGCGGTCCCTCCCCTCCCGGTTGCGGGCAGGGGTTGGGACGGAGGTCCATGAGCTCCGGTCCCTACAACTCACTGAGCGCGACAGCGACGTCCGTGCGCCGACCCGGGACCCATACTCCCGGGCGGCGATGGGGCGCAGGCTGGCGCCATAGCGTGCCTTACGCGGGCAGAGGTGGATGGAGCGAGCTACCTTCTTCTGCCCGATCAGAACATCGCGGGCGGGCTGACATTCACTCCGTGCTGGACCAGCACGAGAGAAGCGACCACGCCCATCAACGAGAACATGGTCACCAGACCGAATCCGGAATTGAGCGCATGGGGACCAACCAGCTTCCGCGCAATCATCATAATCATCAATGCCTCCTCCTGAATGTCGTTAGTGGACGTCACTAGAGGGACGGTGCGTTACCGGGGCGTTTCCAAACTTGGAGAGATCGGCGCGTGGTGAATGCATCCTTGAATGCACAGCAAGCCCGGCATGAAGCCCGCTTAACACTGATGGCCGATTTGGATTTGCATCGAGGTGAGGAGAGCGCCGGCGCTCGAAAAAGTTGAATCTTCGTAACTGCTCGCGCTGAACGGATCACAATGTCGACGACAAGGGTGGACCGCTACACGCGTGGGGCACGATGGCTGTGTCGCCAGAGCGATCTCGTGTACGCGCGGCGAGAGAACGAGAATCCGGTGTTTCCCAGCGAAAGTATATCGACACCTCGAATGACGTGGCCGTAGCCGCCAGGCCATATCCCGTCATCCGGTTGATGACGTCCGGCTCGGGACATATCGCGTCGAAGACGTTCGCGGTCGGCGTCCTGACTCGATCCTATCTCGCCTCATTCATCGCCGTCGCTGCGAGCAGCGCCGCCTCGATCGTGTCCCGGGTCTTGTCGAGATGCGCCGTCATGAGCGTCACCGCGCGCTCGGTGTCGCGCGCCAGCACCGCCTCCATCAGTTCGCGATGCTCGCGCGCGGCATCGCGGTTACCACGATCGGTCTTGCGGGCGAGATCGAGATAGCGCTCGTTATGCGCAAACAGGAGATCACGCACCCGCATCATCCAGGCGCTGCCGCAGGCCTGGGCCAACGCGGCATGGAAATCGGCATGCGCCAGCATCCAGGCCGGCGAGAAGCTGCCGTCATGGGCCGCGATCGGCGTCGCGGCCAGACGGTGATGCGCGGCAACGACCGTGGTCTCCCAGGCGAGATCACCGTTGGCGATGGCGTGGCGCAGGCACTTGGTCTCGATCTCGACGCGCATGTCGGTCAGGTCGCGCAGATCGGCCACCGAGACCGGCGCGACGCGGAAGCCGCGCTGCGGCGTCGCCGTCACCAGCCCTTCCGCCGTGAGCCGCGCCAACGCCTCGCGGATCGCCCCGGTGCTGACCGAGAAGGCTGATCCGAGCTCGCTGATCTTCAGCTTCTCCTCCGGACGATAGAGGCCGGCGAGCAGGCTGGCACGCAACTGCTCGTAGACGGTCTGGGTGGCGCTGCCGGACATCGACTCATTCTCGCGGGACAATCGATTCACACTAGCAGAGCCTAAAAGTATACTTTCATCAAAAAATATATTTTAATTGCACAGCCTCCGCCATCCCCCTATGCTCAACGCCAAAACGCCGCCGGCAGCGCGGCCCATCAGGGAGGTATCCATGCGAAGCGCCATCGCAGCGGCAGGATTGTTCGTCGTCGCGTCCGTCCTCGCCGTACCCGCTCGGGCGGAGGATCAGCCGGGCATCACCGCCAGCGAGATCCGCATTGGACAGACCATGCCCTATAGCGGGCCGGTGTCCGCCTTCGGCATCCTCGGCAAAGGCGAGGTGGCCTACTTCAAGATGGTCAACGACCGCGGCGGCATCAACGGCCGGAAGGTCAACCTGATCTCGCTGGACGACAGCTACGTGCCGCCCAAGACCGTGGAGCAGACGCGACGGCTGGTCGAGAGCGACGAGGTGTCGTTCATCTTCTCGACCATGGGCACCGCGCACAACACCGCGATCGCCAGGTACCTACAGGGCAAGAAGGTGCCGCAGCTGTTCGTCGCCTCGGGCGCCTCGAAGTTCGGCGATGCCGCGCAGTTTCCGCAGGCCGTAATGGGCGTGATGGCGCCGTTCCGCAACGAGGCGCGGATGTATGCGCGCTACGCGCTGCAGCAGAAGCCGGATGCGACCTTCGCCATCCTCGCGCAGAACGACGATTTCGGCCGCGACTATCTCACCGGGCTGAAGGACGTGCTCGGCGAGCGCTTCGACACGGCCGTGACCGTCGCGAGCTACGAGGCTACCGAGCCGACCATCGACTCGCAGATCGTGAAATTGAAATCCAGCGGCGCCGACGCGCTGATCATTGCCGCGACGCCGAAATTCGCCGCGCAGGCGATCCGCAAGACCTTCGAGATCAACTGGCGGCCGATGACCTTCCTGACCAACGTGTCGGTGTGGATGTCCTCGGTGATGGAGCCGGCGGGCCTCGAGGCCGGCAAAGGCATCATCTCGACCGCCTATGTGAAGGATCCGCTGGATCCGGCCTGGGCCGACGATCCCGGCGTCAAGGGCTGGCGCGACTACATGGCGAAATACGTGCCCGACGGCGACATCCGCGATTCCAACTACGTCAACGGCTACAACAACGGCATGGTGCTGGAGCACGTGCTGAAGGCGGCCGGCAACGATCTGTCGCGCGAGAACATTTTGCGGCAGGCGCTGTCGATCAAGGACCTGGAGCTGCCGATGCTGCTGCCGGGCATCAAGGTCAGCACCAGCGAGAGCGACCATCTGCCGGTCGAGCAGGTGCAGTTCATGCGCTTCACCGGCAAGCAGTGGGAGCGGTTCGGCGAGGTGCTGTCGACCAAGTAGCGGCGGCTGCCCTGTTGGACTTTCGGCGGCGAAGGCGTAGACCTCTGCCGTCGTCCACAGGAGAGCCGCGGCGCCGATGTCCGAGACTGAACCGCTCACGCTGAAATTCCGCTGTCCGAAGGAGCTCGAACGCCTCATTCCGCAGCCGGTGCCGGCGCCGATGGGCGTTCCCGACTGGATCAAGACGATGCCGGCCACCGCGTTCAGCGCGCTCAACCAGGCCGAGGAGCAGACCGTCAAGCGCTGCCCGCCCTTCATCGACGCGATGACGACGGGCTTCCTCATTCCGCTGATCTGCGACCTCAAGGTCGAGGATGGCGGGATCAGTTGGGACAACGAGCTGCCGCCGGGCGGCGCGATCGATTTTCCGCGCTCGCCGATCAGCTTCCACGACGTCGCGCAGGTCGCGGGCTCGCCGCTGTTCGAGACCGACCGCTTCCTGCTCAAGTTTCACAATCTCTGGACGATCGAGGCGCCGGAGGGCTGGGCATTGCTGTTCACGCATCCCATCAACCGCTTCGACCTGCCCTTCACCACCGTGACCGGACTGGTCGACAGCGACCGCTTTCACGACTCGTTCGTGCACTTCCCGGCGCACTGGCATGACACGGCGTTTCGCGGCGTGATCCCGAGGGGTACGCCGGTCGCGCAATGCATTCCGGTGAAGCGGCAGACGTGGGCGATGCAGACCTCGGCCTTCACCGAAGAGGAAATCGCCGAGATCCACGTGGTGCGCGACGCGCTGAAGCGCGAGACCGGCGTCTATCGCAAGCGGTTCAGGGCTTAGCTGTCGCAGCGCCGTCGATCTGCAGGAATCTGGCGGCATCGCTCGGACGGAAGAAGAAGCGGCCGTGCGAGGTGACCGCGAGCGTGTAGGCCGCGCGTGTCAGCAGATGCGGCCGGCCGCGCACCACCGTGCGCAGCGCCGCCTGCGCGCCATCGCGATCCCCCATCTCGGCGAGGCACATCGCGAGATTGGCGCGGGTCTGGGTGTCGTCGGGCCGCAGGCCTAGCGCATGGCGGTAGGTACCGGCGGCCTCTGCATAGTCGCCGTCGAGGAACTGCACCCAGGCGAGCTCGATCAGGATGTCGGGCCGCCCCGGCGCTGCCTCGCGCGCTGCCAGCAGGTGCGTGCGGGCACGGACGCGGTCATTGGCCTGGAGACGGAGGCGTCCGAGATCGAGCTGGAGGTCGACGCTGTCGGGTGACAGCGTCAGCGCCTCCTCGATCACGGCGATGGCTTCACCGAGCTGTCCCGACTTTGCAAGCCGCCCCGCCAGCTCCTGGAACGCTGGCAGAAAAGGCGGCCGCCGCGCCGCGGTCTTGCGCAGTTGCGCGATGCCATCGGCGGCACGTCTGGATTCGCACAAGGCGGCGCCGAGCAGCGTCTCGAGCTCCGGATCGCTGCCGCGGAGCGCCGCCTTCTCCAGCGGCGCAATCGCCTCGCTCGCGCGCTGCTGGCCGAGCAACGCATGGGCCTGGACGAGCAGCGCGGCGCGATCAGTCCTGGCTGTGCGCAGGATCGAGGCGGCAATCTGCTCGGCGCGCGCGAACTGCCGCGCGCGCAGCGCGTGGATCGCTTCCTGCAGCGCCTGCGCCTGCTGATTTTTCCGCCGTTCACTCACGTCTGCAGCCAAGCTCCGAGGAAGAGGTCGAGTCTAGCTAGCTCGCCGGCCCCAGGAGTGTCCAGCAGCACGCTCACCCGAACAGCGGCGTGCCCGGCACGAAGGCGTCGAACGCAGCCCAGAACTGCGAGCGGTAGCGGTCCTGCTCCTGCAGGATCTCGTGCTTGGCCCCGGCGATGACGAGATGCGAGCCGGCGCGCAGATGATAGGCGAACTCCTCGATCGCCGCGGTCGACACCACGGTGTCGCTGGACGCCGCCAGCATCAGGATCGGCTGCCGGATCTGGGAGGGATAGGTCATGCCGCGGAAGGTCATCATCGCCGAGAAGGCGGAATCGGCCCAGGCCACCGTCGGCGAGGCGATGCCGAGCGTCGGATCCTCCTCGAGGATCGCGGCGTTGCGGGCATAGCGGACGGGATCAGAGGTCAGCGGATTGTTGACGAACGGCGCCAGCCCGCTGATCTCGTCGTTTCCGCCCGGCACGTAGCGGCCGCCCTGCCCGGCGATGCGCATGGCCCGCAGCAGCAGCCGAGCCGGCAGCGCGGTGCGGCTGTCCGGCAGATCGATCATCGGCGCCGACAGTACGACGCGATCGAACCAGCGCTTGCCGGCATGCGCGAGCCGCAGCAGCACGGTGCCGCCCATCGAATGCGCCAGCGCGAAATAAGGCGGCGGACAATCCGGCAGCACGACCTGGGTGACGAAGGTCTCGACGTCGAGTTCGTAGTCGGAGAACGAGCGCACATAGCCCTTGCGGGAATCGCGCAGGCGCCGCGACGAATGGCCCTGGCCGCGCCAGTCGATGATCGCGACCGCAAAGCCGCGGTCGCGCAGGTCGCGCACCGTCTCGAAATACTTCTCGATCATCTCGCTGCGGCCGGTGAACACGCACACCGTGCCCTTGCGCCCGGCCGGCGGGGCCCAGCGCGCAAAGCGCAGCTCGGCGCCATCGGGAGTCTTGATGGTGCCGGCGGTGGCGTTTTCGGGGACGGGATTGGCGGGAATCGAGACGAGCGTCATGAGGCGCCCATCGAATAGGTGAAAGGCAGTGGGAATCAAGGGGTGGAACGGCAAAAAGAGCAGGTCTCGGACGCCCTTGAACGTCGAAACGTCCGACCCATATCGAGGCCGTGCAGGCCGCGTCAGGCTGCACGACAGCCCGGCCCGATGGCGGGCGGGTTAGCCAACAGTCGCTCAATGGAGGACTTTGACCATGCGTACCTACGACCTCACCCCCTTCTATCGTTCCACCGTCGGTTTCGACCGTCTGTTCTCGCTGCTCGACCAGGCCACCAGCGATCCCACCCCCGGCTATCCGCCCTACAATATCGAGCGCACCGGTGAGAACGCCTACCGCATCACCGTCGCCGTCTCCGGCTTTGGCAAGGATGAGCTCTCCCTCGTCGCGAAGGAAAACACGCTGACGATCAAGGGCGAGAAGGCCGCCAACGAGAACGGCAAGAAGAGCGAGTTGCTGTATCGTGGCATCGCCGCCCGGGCCTTCGAGCGCTCGTTCCAGCTCGCCGACCACGTGGTGGTGAAGAACGCCAGCCTCGAGAACGGCCTGCTCCACGTCGACCTCGTGCGCGAGATCCCCGAGGCCAAGAAGCCGCGGTCGATCCCGATCTCGACGAACGCGCAAGCTGAGCAGCCGGCGATCGAGGGTTCGGCCGAGAAGGCCGCCGCGTAACCGGCACACATACTCAGGAATGCGAACGCCCCGGGCAGCCGGGGCGTTTTTTTGTGTGGTGCTGCAGTGCAATCAAACGACCGTGACTGACGGTAACGGTCTGCGCCCTGCCCGCGAAGACCCCAGTGATCACCGCGCCAACCCGAGCCACTGGAGCCGTTAACATGAACGTCGTTCGTACCCTCACCCTCATCGCCGCCCTGTCGGCTTTTGCCGGCCCCGCTCTGGCGCAGCCGGCGCCGCCGCCCAAGGTCCACAACGTCGTGCTGGTGCACGGCGCCTGGGCCGACGGCTCGAGCTGGGCCAAGGTCATCCCCTATCTGCAGGCCGCTGGCCTCAAGGTCACCGCCGTGCAGAATCCGCTGACGTCGCTGGCGGACTCCGCGGCTGCCACCCGCCGCGCACTGGCCGAGCAGGACGGACCGGCCGTGCTGGTCGGCCATTCCTGGGGCGGCACGGTCGTGAGCGAGGTCGGCACCGACCCGAAGGTCAGCGCGCTGGTCTATGTCGCGGCGCGTGCGCCCGACGCGGGCGAGGATTTCGTCAAGCTCGCCGGTCAATATCCGACACCGCCGGCCCGCGCCGGCATCGTCGACCATGACGGCGACACCAAGCTCAACGAGGACGCCTTCCTGAAGTATTTCGCCAACGGCGTCGATGCGACGACGGCCAAGGAGCTCTATGCGGTGCAATGGCCGACCGCGGCGACGATCTTCGGCAACCGCACCACCCAGGCGGCATGGCACGACAAGCCGTCCTTCTATGCGGTGTCGAAGCAGGACAAGACGATCGATCCGGATTTCGAGCGCTTCCTGGCCAGCCGCATGAAGGCGACCACGATCGAGCTCGACGCCGGGCACCTGTCGCTGGTCTCACATCCGAAGGAGATCGCTGATCTGATCCTGAAGGCCGCCGGTCAGCACGAGTAGAGCGATTGATGGTGCGGGACTCGTCCCAGCGGCAACAAGCAACGCTGTCATGCCCGCGAAGGCGGGCATTCAGCACGCCGCGGCAGTCACGAGCAACCGAGATGCTGGTGGCGACTGGATCGCCCGGTCACGCCGGGCGATGACAGTTGTGATGGCTCGCGGCCGGGCAGACCGCTCAATCGCCTCTAATCCAGCCCCTGCACCGGAGGCATCTTTGCCGTCGGCTGGATCTGCGGTGTCGGCTTGGCCGCGGCCGCCGGCGCTACGGAGCCGGTGGTCTGAGGCGGCGCGGCTGCCGACTGCACCGGCTTGGCATCAGACGGCTTCGCCTCGGATGACTTGGCCTCGGATGACTTGGCCTCGGACGGCTTGGCCTCGCCCGTCTTCGGCTCGTCGGCCTTGGTTTCGACCGGCTTCGTCTCGGCAGGCTTGACGTCGGCGGGTCTGGCCTCGGCCGGCTTGATGTCCGCAGGCCTGGGCGGAAGGGCTTTGGGAGCCTCCGTCGGCTTCGGGTTGAGCGCCGCGGTCTGCGGCGACGGCGCTGCCGGTCGGGCTGCTGGCGTCGGCACCTTCGGCTGAACCGGCACCGCGGTGGCAACGCGCGGCGCAGCCGGCATCGGCGGCACCAGGCGCGGATCGGCCCGGATCACGCTCGGCGGCGGCAGGCGGTCGAGGCCGCCGCGCGGGGCCGGCTCATAGCGCATCCGCTCGTACTCCTCGCCCCATTGGAACGCCGGGACGAAGCGGATGATGCGGCCGGAGCGGGCATCGACCACGAGCTTGCCGTCCTCGCCCTCGCGATCGAGCACCGCCACGACGTAGACATTGCCGCGCTGACGCGGCACGCCGAGCGGCGAGAAGCCGTTGTCGCGCAAAATCGCATAGACCTCATGCACCGGCAGGAACGTCGGCGCATAGCCATAATCCTGCAGGTAGCCGTCCTGACGGTAGACCGGCGCCGGCGGCACATAGCGCTCGTCGCGGTAGCCGTAGTCAGGGCCCGACCGGTAGCCGTAACGCGGCGGCGGTGCGGGCACGACGGCCGGCGGCGGCAGATCCGGATAGGGCGTATCGAAATCGGAGACCGCCGTGTAGGGCGCACGGACGCCCGATGGCGGCAACGGCTCGGCCTGCGCGGCAAACGGCGCGATCAACGCGGCTGAGACGACTCCAACTAGCAACTTCATGGCTCAAAGCTCCTGCATGCCCCCGCACGTGAAGCTGTTCGCTTCTTCTCAAGTGCCGCGGAAGTTCTGCCGTGATTCCGGCGGTCCTGGGTCGGCGAGGGGGCGGGATCGGGGCGTCAGGTTTCAAAATCGAGCGCAGCGCGTGATCGCCCGGCCCGGTCGGGTCGTTCGGTCAGCGGCTGAAACGGAAGATTTGCCGGGGAATGGGCGCGTTGCTGCGCCCGGACCTCAGGACTCCGCGATGCTTGTGTGATAGGTTAAAGTTTGGCATCTTGCGGTTTAGGACAGAAATGCTGTCTAAAATTTCGTTGCAAAGGTGACCGAGACTTTGCAATGATGTTACGGCGCCTGAGGGCGCTGCGACATGAACAGGCCGCGGTCGTCCAGCGGGGACATGGTCCCCCGGCGGCTGGCCTGAACTCTGCAAATGCGGCTCGCTGACAAGGACGAGCGTTGGCTCCGGAGAGGGGCCGCGCAGCGCCCGGGGTGCGCCGGACGGACTGTACCGGACTGTGGTGAAGGCCCTGACCAATAATTTATGGGGACGGATATGAGCGGATCGAAGGTCGAGCACGGAAAGTTGGGCGGCGCGGTGCTGGCTGTGGATTCGCGTGAAAAACCGGCCGAGATCACGCGCGAGCTGCATACGTGGCGCCCGGAAGCCGAAGGTCTGTATGACCCGAGCCAGGAGAAGGATTCCTGCGGCGTCGGCTTCATCGCCAACATCAAGGGCCAGAAGTCGCATCAGATCGTCGCCGACGCGCTGAGCATCCTCTGCAACCTCGAGCACCGTGGCGCCGTCGGCGCCGACCCGCGCTTCGGCGACGGTGCCGGCATCCTGGTGCAGATCCCGCATGCCTTCTTCTCGCGCAAGGCAAAGGAGCTCGGCTTCACCTTGCCCGCCCCCGGCGAATACGCCATCGGCGCGCTGTTCATGCCGCGCGACGAGGCGTGGCGGAACGTCATCAAGAGCATTATCGCCGACCAGATCGAGGACGAAGGCCTGGTGCTGCTCGGCTGGCGCGACGTGCCGACCGACAACTCCTCGCTGGGCGTGACGGTCAAGCCGACCGAGCCGCGCAGCATGCAGGTGTTCATCGGCCGCAACGGCGCCGCCAAGACCGAGGACGAGTTCGAGCGCAAGCTCTACATCCTCAGGAAGTCGATTTCGCAGGCGATCTATCAGCGCCGCGACCGCGGCATGTCGGGCTATTACCCGTGCTCGATGTCGTGCCGGACCGTGATCTACAAGGGCATGTTCCTGGCCGACCAGCTCGGCAAGTACTACGCCGACCTGCACGAGCCGGACTTCGAGAGCGCGCTGGCGCTGGTGCACCAGCGCTTCTCGACCAACACCTTCCCGACCTGGTCGCTGGCGCATCCGTATCGGATGATCGCGCACAATGGCGAGATCAACACCCTGCGCGGCAACGTCAACTGGATGGCGGCGCGGCAGGCCTCGGTGTCATCGGAGCTGTTCGGCAAGGACATCAGCCGGCTCTGGCCGATCTCCTATGAAGGCCAGTCCGATACCGCCTGCTTCGACAACGCGCTCGAATTCTTGGTGCAGGGCGGCTACTCGCTGCCGCACGCGGTCATGATGATGATCCCCGAGGCGTGGGCCGGCAATCCCTTGATGAGCGAGGAGCGCCGGTCGTTCTACGAATATCACGCCGCGCTGATGGAGCCGTGGGACGGCCCCGCCGCGATCGCCTTCACCGACGGCCGCCAGATCGGCGCCACGCTCGACCGCAACGGCCTGCGGCCGGCGCGCTATCTCGTCACCAAGGACGACCGCATCGTGATGGCGTCCGAAATGGGCGTGCTCAAGATTCCTGAGGACCAGATCGTCACCAAGTGGCGGCTGCAGCCGGGCAAGATGCTGCTGGTCGACCTCGAGCAGGGCCGCCTGATCCCGGACGATGAGATCAAGGCGCAGCTCGCCGCCAGCCATCCCTACCAGGAATGGCTCACGCGCACGCAGATCCAGGTCGAGAAGCTGCCGGATGCGCCGACCACGGGCGCGCGCACCAACCTGCCGCTCTTGGACCGGCAGCAGGCATTCGGCTACAGCCAGGAAGACATCGCGATCCTGATGACGCCGATGGCGGCGACCGGCGAGGAGGCCACGGGCTCGATGGGCAACGACACGCCGATCTCGGCGCTGTCGGACAAGCCGAAGCTGCTGTTCACCTACTTCAAGCAGAACTTCGCCCAGGTCACCAATCCGCCGATCGACCCGATCCGCGAGGAGCTGGTGATGAGCCTGGTGTCGATCATCGGCCCGCGGCCCAACCTGTTCGACCTCGAAGGCGTCGCCTCGACCAAGCGGCTCGAGGTGCATCAGCCGATCCTGACCGATGCGGACCTCGAGAAGATCCGCTCGATCTCGGAGGTCTCCGACAGCCACTTCGTCTCGCGCACGCTCGACACCACCTTCGATGCGAGCCTGGGCGCCGCCGGCTTCGAGCAGATGCTCGACGATCTCTGCGGCCGCGCCGAAGCCGCGGTGCGCGAGGGCGTCAACATCATCATCCTGTCCGACCGCATGGTCTCGGCCGACCGGATTCCGATCCCGTCGCTGCTCGCCTGCGCCGCCGTGCATCATCACCTGATCCGCACCGGCCTGCGCACGTCGGTGGGTCTCGTGGTGGAGTCGGGCGAGCCGCGCGAGGTGCATCACTTCGCCTGTCTGGCCGGCTACGGCGCCGAGGCGATCAATCCTTATCTCGCCTTTGAGACCATCATCGCGCTCAAGGACAAGCTGCCGGGCGCGCTGAGCGACTACGAGGTCGTCAAGCGCTACATCAAGTCGATCGGCAAGGGCCTGCTCAAGGTCATGTCGAAGATGGGCATCTCGACCTACCAGTCCTATTGCGGCGCGCAGATCTTCGACGCGGTCGGACTGAAGGCCGAGTTCGTGCAGAAGTTCTTCTACGGCACCCACACCCGCATCGAAGGCGTCGGCCTGCCGGAGATCGCCGAGGAGACCACGCGCCGTCATCGCGACGCGTTCGGCGACGCGCTGGTCTACAAGACCGCGCTCGACGTCGGCGGCGAATATGCCTTCCGCACCCGCGGCGAGGACCACGCCTGGACCGCGGAATCGGTCGCGACGCTGCAGCATGCGGTGCGCGGCAATTCGAGGGAGCGCTACCAGGCGTTCGCCAGGCTGCTCAACGAGCAGTCCGAACGGCTGCTGACCCTGCGCGGCCTGTTCCGGATCAAGTCGGCCGAGGACGACAGGCGCAAGCCGGTCCCGCTCGACGAGGTCGAGCCAGCCAAAGAGATCGTAAAGCGTTTCGCCACAGGTGCCATGTCGTTCGGCTCGATCTCGCGCGAGGCCCACACCACGCTCGCGATCGCCATGAACCGGATCGGCGGCAAGTCGAACACCGGCGAAGGCGGCGAGGAAGCCGACCGCTTCAAGCCGCTGCCCAACGGCGATTCCATGCGCTCGGCGATCAAGCAGGTCGCCTCGGGCCGGTTCGGCGTGACGACGGAATATCTCGTCAACTCCGACATGATGCAGATCAAGATGGCGCAGGGTGCCAAGCCGGGCGAAGGCGGCCAGTTGCCCGGCCACAAGGTCGACGCGACCATCGCCAAGGTGCGCCACTCGACGCCGGGGGTCGGCCTGATCTCGCCGCCGCCGCATCACGACATCTACTCGATCGAGGATCTCGCGCAGCTGATCTACGACCTGAAGAACGTCAACCCCGACGGCCAGGTCTCGGTCAAGCTGGTGTCCGAAGTCGGCGTCGGCACGGTTGCCGCCGGCGTTGCCAAGGCGCGCGCCGACCATGTGACGATCGCGGGCTTCGAGGGCGGCACCGGTGCCTCTCCCCTCACCTCGATCAAGCATGCCGGCTCGCCGTGGGAGATCGGCCTTGCCGAAACCCACCAGACTTTGGTGCGCGAGAGGCTGCGCAGCCGCATCGTGGTCCAGGTCGACGGCGGCTTCCGCACCGGGCGGGACGTCGTCATCGGCGCCCTGTTAGGGGCCGACGAGTTCGGCTTCGCCACCGCGCCGCTGATCGCGGCCGGCTGCATCATGATGCGCAAGTGCCACCTCAACACCTGCCCGGTCGGCGTCGCGACCCAGGACCCGGTGCTGCGCAAGCGCTTCACCGGTCAGCCCGAGCATGTCATCAACTTCTTCTTCTTCGTCGCCGAGGAAGTCCGCGAGATCATGGCCGCGCTCGGCTACCGCTCGTTCAACGAGATGGTCGGCCAGACCCAGATGCTCGACCAGTCCCGCCTGGTGGCGCATTGGAAGGCCAAGGGCCTCGACTTCTCCAAGCTGTTCGTCAAGCAGAAGGAGGCGCCGGGCCAGAAGATCCATCACGCCGAGGCGCAGGACCATCACCTCGAGGCCGTGCTCGACCGCAAGCTGATCGAGCAGGCCAAGCCCGCGCTCGACCGCGGCGCGCCGGTCAAGATCGAGGCCGAGATCAACAACACCGACCGTTCGGCGGGCGCGATGCTCTCGGGCGCGGTGGCGAAGATCTACGGCCATGCCGGCCTGCCGCAGGACACCATCCATGTCAGCCTGAAGGGCACCGCAGGCCAGGCCTTCGGCGCCTGGCTCGCCCAAGGCGTCACCTTCGAGCTCGAAGGCGAAGGCAACGACTACGTCGGCAAGGGCCTGTCGGGCGGCCGCATCATCGTCAGGCCGCCGCGCAACTCCGGCATCGTGCCGGAGGAGTCGATCATCGTCGGCAACACCGTGATGTACGGCGCCATCTCCGGCGAGTGCTTCTTCCGCGGCATCGCCGGCGAGCGCTTCGCGGTTCGCAACTCCGGCGCGGTCGCCGTGGTCGAGGGCGCGGGTGATCATTGCTGCGAATACATGACCGGCGGCATCGTCGTCGTGCTCGGCAAGACCGGGCGCAACTTCGCGGCCGGCATGTCGGGCGGCGTCGCCTACGTGCTCGACGAGGCCGGCGACTTCGACAAGCACTGCAACATGGCGATGGTCGAGCTGGAGCCGGTGCTGTCGGAGGAGATGATCGCCGAGGACACCTATCACCAGATGGGCGACCTCGAGGCGCATGGCCGGGTCGACGTGTTCAAGAACCTGCTGGCGTCCGACGTGGAGCGGCTGCACGTCCTGATCTCGCGCCATGCCAAGGCGACGGGCTCCAAGCGCGCCGCCGACATCCTGGCGAACTGGAAGGACTACGCGCCGAAGTTCCGCAAGGTCATGCCGGTGGAATATCGCCGTGCCCTGAAGGAGCTCGCGGCCAACGCCGACGCCGAGCCGAAGATCGCGATCGGGGCTTGAGGTCGCTCCTCATGGTGAGGAGGCGCGTAGCGCCGTCTCGAACCATGAGGCCAACAGCGGGGCCTCGCCCTTCGAGACGCGGCGCAAGCGCCGCTCCTCAGGGTGAGGAGAAGCGGGAAGCAAATTCCTCATGGTGAGGAGGTGCGAAGCACCGTCTCGAACCATGAGGCCGAGGTCGAGGCCTCACCCTTCGAGACGCGGCGAAGGCGCCGCTCCTCAGGGTGAGGGGAAGCACAGAGGAAATTCCTCACGGTGAGGAGGTGCGAAAGCAACCGTCTCGAACCATGAGGCCCGAGCAGTCAGGGACGTCGTAGGTCATGGGCAAGGTCACAGGTTTTCTCGAAATCGAGCGGCACGATCGCAAGTACGCGCCGGTTGCCGAGCGGCTGAAGCATTTCCAGGAATTCGTGGTGCCGCTCTCCGAGAAGGAGCTGCGCGACCAGGCGGCGCGCTGCATGAATTGCGGCATCCCCTATTGCCACGGCACCGGCTCGGCCGCGCCGGGCACCACGGGCTGTCCGGTCAACAACCAGATCCCGGACTGGAATGACCTGATCTACAACGGCAATTGGGAAGAGGCCGCGCGCAACCTGCACTCGACCAACAACTTCCCGGAGTTCACGGGCCGGATCTGCCCGGCTCCGTGCGAGGCGTCGTGCACGCTGAACATCGACGACAATCCGGTGACCATCAAGACGATCGAATGCGCCATCGTCGACAAGGCCTTCGAGCAGGGCTGGATCAAGCCCGAGCCGGCCGCCGTGAAGACCGGCAAGAAGGTCGCGATCGTCGGCGCCGGCCCCGCTGGTCTCGCCTGTGCGCAGCAGCTCGCCCGCGCCGGTCACGACGTCCACGTCTATGAGAAGAACGCCAAGGCCGGCGGCCTGCTGCGCTACGGCATTCCCGACTTCAAGATGGAGAAGGGCATCATCGATCGCCGCATCGGACAGATGGAAGGCGAAGGCGTCACCTTCCACTATGGCGTCAATGTCGGTGGCAAGGATGGCCTCGATGCCAAGACGCTCTTGAAGGACTATGACGCCGTCGCGCTGACCGGCGGCGCAGAAGCTCCGCGCGACCTGCCGATCCCAGGCCGCGACCTCGCCGGCATCCACTACGCGATGGACTTCCTGCCGCAGCAGAACCGCCGCGTCGGCAACGAGAAGGTCGAAGGCGACGACATCCTCGCCGCCGGCAAGCATGTCGTCGTGATCGGCGGCGGCGACACCGGCAGCGACTGCATCGGCACCTCGCTGCGCCAGGGCGCGCTTTCGGTCACCCAGCTCGAGATCATGCCCGCGCCGCCGGAGCGTGAGAACAAGGCGCTGACCTGGCCGAACTGGCCGCTGAAGATGCGGACGTCGTCGAGCCAGGCCGAAGGCGCGGTGCGCGAGTTCGCCGTGCTGACGCAGAAGTTCGAAGGCGAGAACGGCGCGGTCAAGAAGCTGCATTGCGTCCGCGTCGACGCGCAGTTCAAGCCGGTTCCCGGCACCGAGTTCGTGCTCGATGCGGACCTCGTCCTGCTGGCGATGGGCTTCGTCCATCCGGTGCACGAGGGCCTGCTCAAGAGCCTCGGCGTCGACCTCGACCCGCGCGGCAACGTCAAGGCCAACCTGACCGACTACCAGACCTCGCAGCCGAAGGTCTTCTCCGCCGGCGACATGCGCCGCGGCCAGTCGCTGGTGGTGTGGGCGATCCGCGAGGGCCGCCTGTGTGCGCAGGCGGTCGACAAGTTCCTGATGGGCAAGACCGAGCTGCCGCGCTAGCGGCGGCCGATCAAGCGCGTTAGTTGGATGCGACCCGCTTAGTTGGACTCATCTGCCGCCGCACCGTCGGTGCGCTCCCTCCCCCTTGCGGGGCGGGGTCGGGGGTGGGGGTCTCCAGACGCTGAATTTCGTTGCGTTCGCCAGCGCGTCAAATGCGCTTGGTGCGGTCGCAACTCTCGCCGGACGCCCTTCGTCCACCCCCCTCCCGTCATTGCGAGGAGCGAAGTGACGAAGCAATCCAGGACCGAGGAAATGACTCTGGATTTCTTGGCTCGCAATAACGCGGTGGCACCCGCCCGCGGACCTATCGCTCAGCTTTCATATAGAGCGCGACTCGCGGACCCCCACCCCCTCCCCGCAAGGCGGAGGGGAGTTCACCGCCTTCGGTGTGAGTAGCAGACTCCAACTCGCTAACAGAAAAAGGGGTGGGGGCTTCGTCGACATGAGTCGCCGCTCGGCCTGAAGTGGCAGGTCAGGCCGTGGCCGCATGATCGATCGGATGAGCGTCGAAGCGTCAGGGTCGACGTTTCAACCGTGAAGCCCCCACCCGTCCTGGCCGTCAGGCCAGCTCGGATGAGCCGCGTCGCGCGGCTCTGATGTCAGGAAGGGTGAGGCCGTGTGCGGCGGTGACAGTCCTGCTCCGACGTCCGCGGCAGGATCAATCGCGTCGCGTGCATCACGATGTCAGTCATGCTGGGCGATCCCCCTTGTTCGACGGCCGGACGCCGCGAGCCCCCTTGGGTTCCCGCAACCTAAGGGTGCGACTCTTAAGATAAGCCCAATGCGGACGCCGGCATTC
This sequence comes from Bradyrhizobium sp. SZCCHNRI3043, assembly GCF_032377735.1. Taxonomy (NCBI): domain Bacteria; kingdom Pseudomonadati; phylum Pseudomonadota; class Alphaproteobacteria; order Hyphomicrobiales; family Nitrobacteraceae; genus Bradyrhizobium; species Bradyrhizobium sp. SZCCHNRI3043. The sequence goes on along the minus strand of NZ_JAUHID010000001.1, from coordinate 372,612 downwards.
CCTTCAAATGCCGCGCAACACGCGAAAAAGCTTCGTATCGACTGTTGCCTGCTCGATCGATTGCGAAGCACGTTCGAGAATCGAACATCATCCACGACACGGTCGTCCGGAGATCAGCTCGACGTCCGCGCCCAGATGTCTTCGATTGGCACGGGAGGCGTCACACGGAAGATGTCGTCGATGAGCCGGCCGAGTTCGTCGGCGCTCTCGATGATCCGCTCCTCGATCACGTCTCCGTCGCGCGCCTGCCGCTGATAGCGGCGGCTGACCAGCTTGTGACGCACGCCGGGCTCGACACGCTCCATCATCAGCGTATGCGTGGCCGGCACGTTCGGGCTGGTCGACGTATACCAGCTGCCGAGCACATAATCGGCATGGATCTGCGGCACGAGGTCGAACGCATACATCATGCGCCAGCCCGTCGGCTGCTTCGCGCTGACCGTATAGAGCCCGTCCCACGTGCCGATGCGAAACGTTCCCATCGGCGTCTGCTGCTCGGAGCCAACTTCGAGACGAATGGGCGCATCCATCATGCAGATGCCGAAGCCGACATCGACGAGATGCGGATAGCCGTCGACCTTGACCATCAGCATCATGTGCTGGCGCGGCCCGAGCGGATCGGTCGGCGCCGAGCGCCAGCGCACGCGCCCCGTCAGGCCGCTGACCTCAAAGCCGACCGCTTCCAGCACCGCCTGGAACAGCACGTTCTGCTCGAAGCAGTAGCCGCCGCGGCGGCCGAGCACGAGCTTCTGTTGCACCGACGGCAGGTCGACATGGACGGGACGGCCCATTAGCGGATCGAGCGCCTCGAACGGCAGCGCGTCGACATGCGCGGCCTGCAGCGCTGCGAGCGTCGACAGGTCGGGCGCGAGCGGCCCGCGATGGTCGATGCGGGCGAGATAGGAATCCAGTTGAAGCTCACCGGCCATCGTCATGCCTTCCGTCAGCTCTCGATGCGCTTCCAGATCACCTCGACGGGCACCGGAAGCGTGACGCCGAACACCTCCTCGATGACGCTGCGCAGCGCATCGGGCGTTTCGATGATCCGTTCGCTCCGCACCTCGCCATCACGCGCCTCGATGACCAGGCGGCGATTAACCAGCTTGTAGCGCGCCTCACGCGTCAACCGCTCCAGGATCAGCATCGAGGTGAACGGCGTCAACGGGCTGGTCGAGGTGTACCAATTGCCGAGCACGTAGTCGGCGTGGATCTGCGGCGCGAGGTCGAAGACGTACATCGTGCGCCAGCCGGCGGGCTGCTTCGCCGCGAGCCAATAGAGCCCATCGGAGAGCGTCAGGCGGAACGTGCCCATCGCAGTCGGCTGCTCGACGTCGGGCACCATCTGCAACGGCGTATCGAGCAGGCAGGAGCCGAAACCGACATCGGCGAGATGAGGCCCCTCCGGCAGGTCCACCTTCAGCATCATGTGCGTGCGCGGCGTCAGCGGCGCGTCGGCATCGAGCCGCCAGCGCACCCGCGCCGAGAGCGGCGTCACCGCAAAGCCGATCGCCTCCAGCGCCGCCTTCAGCAGCGCGTTCTGCTCGAAACAATAGCCGCCGCGGCGGCCGTCGACGATCTTGGCCTGCACCGACGCGAGATCGATGTTCACGGGACGGCCGAGCAGCGGATCCAGGCCCTCGAACGCGATCGCATCGACATGCGCCGCCTGCAATCCGGCAAGCGTTTCGAGCGTCGGCGCCAGCGGCCCGCGATAGCCGATGCGCACGAGATATTTATCCAGATCGAATGCGCCCGGCATCGGCTCTGCTCCCTGTCTCGGGCGAGCCCATAGCACGACGCCGCCGTGCCCGGCCAGACCGGGACCGCGCACGTGCCCAAGCTCGGCTCATCCCGTCTGCCGGCTCCAGCGCTCGGCAAAACGATGCAGCGGCAGGAAGGTCTCCAACAGCTCGCGCCCCAGTGGCGTCAGCTCGTAGCCGCTGTCGCCCAGCACGATGAAGCCCGCCTCGCGCAGCTCGTCCAGCCGCGCCTGCAACACGGTCGGCGAGGCCTCGTCGCAGGCCGCGCGCAGCGCTCGGGAGGTCAGGGCGTCGTCGCGCAGCTCCCAGACGATGCGCAGGCACCAGCGCCGGCCCAACAGATCGAGCAGCGCCATGACCGGCCGGCCCGAGCGCGAGCCGCGCACCCGGCGCGGTTGAACGTCTTTCGGCACGAAAACTCTCCAACAGCTTGCCAAGCGCTACGGAAAGCGTAGCATACCGCTACAGTAAATGTAGCACCGCACAGGAGGAACCGCCATGCCCCGGATCGCCCCGCTGCAGCCGCCCTATCCGGCCGACATCCAGGCGCAATTCGACCAGATCATGCGCGGGGCGCCGCCCTTGATGCTGTTCCGGGTGATGGCCGGCCATGCGCGCGCCTGGACCAAATTTCGCGGCGGCAGCCTGCTCGACCGCGGCCCGCTGTCCCTGCGTCAGCGCGAGATCGTCATCGATCGGACCTGCGCGCTCAATGCGTGCGAGTACGAATGGGGGGTGCACGTCCGCATCTTTGGCACAGACGCCGGCCTGACGGCGCAGCAGATCGACGCCACCGTGAATGCACCGGCCGACGCGGCGTGCTGGTCGGCCCCCGAACAAGCCCTGATCGCTGCGGTCGATGCCTTGCACCAGCGGTCGACCTTGAGCGAGGACGAATTCACCCGCCTCCGCCTGCATCACGATGAGGATCAGGTGCTGGAAATCATCCTGCTGTGCGGCTTCTATCGCACCGTGTCGTATGTCGCGAACGCACTGCAGCTGCCACTGGAGGCCGATGCGGCACGATTCAACGCAGGCTGACCGGTCTTCCCAAGCGCGCGGCAGCCGGGCGCCCGCAAACGACGCTTCGAGCTAGGCCACCCCTGCCCGCAGCAGATCATGCATGTGCAGGATGCCGACCGGCCTGGCGCCGTCGGTGACGATCAGCGTGGTGATCTTGGCGGAGTTCAGGATCTCCAGCGCCTCGGAGGCCAGCGCCTCGCGGCGGACGGTGCGCGGGTTCGCGGTCATGATCTCCTCGACCGATGCGGACAACAGATCGGCACGCATCTTCCGCCGGAGGTCGCCGTCGGTGATGATGCCGGCGACGTGGCCGCGAGCATCGACGATGACGACGCAGCCGAGTCCCTTGGCCGACATCTCGGCCAGCGCATCCGGCATGCCCGTGCCCAGCGGCTTCAGCGGCACCGCGTCGCCCGAGCGCATCAGGTCCGAGATGTGCTTGAGCATGGCGCCGAGCTTGCCGCCCGGATGGAAATTGGCGAATTCGAGCGCGGTGAAGCCGCGGCCTTCCAACAGCGCGATCGCGAGCGCATCGCCGATCGCCGCCTGCATCAGCGTCGAGGTGGTCGGCGCCAGATTGTGCGGACAGGCCTCGCGCGCCTTCGGCAGCTCCAGCACGATGCGCGCCGCCTGCCCCAGCGACGATTGCGCATTGGAGGTGATCGCGATCAGCGGGATGGCGAAGCGCTTGGTGTAGTTGACCAGCGTCTTCATCTCCGGCTGCTCGCCGGACCACGACAGCGCGATGACGACGTCGTCGGAGGTGATCATGCCGAGATCGCCATGGCCGGCCTCGGCGGAATGGACGAAGAAGGCGGGCGTTCCAGTCGAGGCGAGGGTCGCGGCCATCTTGCGGGCGACGTGGCCGGACTTGCCGAGACCGGTGAGGATCGCCCGGCCCTTGGCCTGGCGGATCAGCTCGACGGCGGCGGCGAAGGCCGGCCCCAGAGGACCGCGCAGTGCAGCGGAGATCGCGGCAATGCCATTGCTGCCGGCGTCGAGCGTGCGCAGCGCCGACTGGATATCTGCGTTTGCGGGAGCGGCTTCGGGCAACGGCTTCGATCTCGGCATGCGGACTTCCAAGGCTGAACAGTCAGGCGCCGCTCTTTAGCATGGGTAAGGCAGCAAGGCGCCATCAACAGCCCATTAACCATATTTGTTTTTACTCCCTTAACGAGGCGGTTTGCCGGCGGCGCGGGTGTCCCGACGACGCATTTGATTTTGTTGGAGTATTTTTCATCGTGGGATGGAGGCCTGACAGCGGCCGCGCAGGACGCGCGATAAGGCGCGCGATGTGGCGCGGCGCCTCCGCCGCATGCCTGCTGCTCGGCGCGCTCGGCCCCGATGCGGCCCATTCCCAGACCATCGACGCGTTCCGGCCGGTGCGCGACGGCTTCCTCGCCCCGCAGGACTCCCCGCTGCGGCGGACCGTGGTCAGCGGCCTGACCGATGCCGTACCGACGCCAGGGCTGCCCGCGACGCCTGCGCCGACCAGCTCCACCGCACGACGAAATCTGGTTCCCCTGCCCGGTGTGCCCGCGGCGAGCGGCGCTGCCGAATTCGGCTATGATTCGCTGAACCGCAATCGGAAGAAGCCGAAATACTATCCCGCCCAGGCGCGGCCCAAGCCGCCGCCGGGCCCCGGCACGCGACCTTCCGGCGAGCTGACCGGGCAGTTGCGTCCGACCTTGCCGCCGTCGGCCACAGCCAACAGGCAGCCGGTCCCGGCCGCCATGGCGGGCACGGTGCCCGGCCAGCCGCCGCGCAAGCGTCTCAAGATCGACGACGACCCGTTCGGCGCAGTCGGCGATTACGCCGGCCCGTTCCTGATCAAGGGCGCGGTGGAGCTCTCGGCCGGGTATGACAGCAACCCGGCCCGCCTCGCCAGGCCGCGCGGCATGCCGGCTTGGATGATCGCGCCGGAATTTTTGGCGGTGTCGAACTGGGAGCGTCACGCCCTCGTCGCCGACCTGCGGGGCTCCTTCACCGGCTATGGCAGCACCCTGCCGGCTATCATGGATGGCGGCATCAATTCGGCGCCGACCACGCTCGACCGCCCCGACTTCACCGGCCATGTCGACGGCCGCCTCGACGTCAGCCGCGACACCTCGGTCGGCGCCCAGCTGCGGCTGCGCGCCGCGACCGACAATCCCGGCAGTCCCAGCGTGCAGGCCGGATTGGCGCGCTATCCGGTCTACACTACGCTCGGCACCACCATCGGCATCGACCAGCGCTTCAACCGGCTGCAGATTTCGGCGGGCGCCACCGCCGACCGCACCAGCTATCAGCAGAGCAAGCTGACCGACGGCACGATGACGTCGAACGACGACCGCAACTACAACCAGTTCGGCGGCATCGGCCGGGTGTCCTACGAGGTCATGCCGGGCCTGAAGCCGTTCGCGGAGGTGCAGGGCGACAGCCGCGTGCACGACCAGCGGGTCGACCGTTCGGGCTATCAGCGCGACTCCTCGGGCGGCTACGCCAAGGCCGGCACCTCGTTCGAGTTCACCCGGCTTCTGACCGGCGAGGTTTCGCTCGGCTATGCCACGCGCAGCTATGTCGATCCGCGGCTGAACCGGCTGCAGGGCTTCCTCACCACGGCCTCGCTGGTGTGGTCGGCGACGCCGCTGACCACCGCGCGCTTTCTCTCCGACACGCAGCTCGCAGAGACCACGGTGGCCGGCGCCTCCGGCGTGCTGGTGCGCACCTACACGGTGCAGGTCGACCACGACTTCCGGCGCTGGCTGACCGGCATCGGCAAGTTCAGCCTCGGCACGCTCGACTATCAGGGCTACGGCCGCAGCGACCGCACCTATTCGGCCGAGGGCAACCTCGTCTACAAGATGTCGCGGAACGTCTGGGTCAAGGGCACGCTGCGCTACGACAAGCTCGACTCCAACATCACGGGTGCTGGGTCGTCCGGCACGGTGGTGATGCTGGGCGTAAGACTGCAGAATTGAGCAGGAATCGTAGGGTGGGCAAAGGCGCGCAGGCTCCGCTCTCTCCGCATATTCCCTATGAGTTGGCGCGACGTGCCCACCGTCTTGCGCGCGATGCAGATGGTAGGCACGGCACGACACGGCTATCGCCGCGTCGTTCCTTTGCCCACCCTACGGCACCTACGCCGCAGCCACCGTGAGCTGGGCGCCGTCGGCCTGCACGATGCGGACGCGGCTGCCGGCCGGCGTATCCGGGCCGGCGACGCGCCACACCGTGTCGTCGATGCGGACGGTGCCATTGCCGCCGACGATCGGCTTCTCCAAGGTGAACTCGCGGCCGACCAGGGCCGCCGAGCGGCGGTTGAGGAACGGATTGTCCCGCGACGGCGCCGCACTCGCCCGCGCGAAGCGCCGCCACAGCGGCACGGCGGCGATCGAAAACAGCGCGAACAGCAGGATCTGCAGTTGCCATCCCGGCGCAAACGCAAACGACAGCAGCCCGACCAGCAGGGCGGCGAGGCCGAGCCAGAACAGGAAGATGCCCGGCGCGAGCAGCTCCAGCGCCATCAGGATGATGCCGAAGATCAGCCAGTTCCAGGTGCCGAGCGTCACGAACATGTCGCTCATCAGTGTCCTCCCTGCGTCAAGCCTGCGGTGGCGTCGGCGGTTTCGGGGCCGTCCCCGCTGACGGCACCGAGCCGCCGCGGCGCGCGGCTGCCACGGCCGAAGCCGCGCTCTCGCCGAACGTCGCCTTGGCGATCTCACCGATGCCGGCGAGCGAGGCCAGCATGCCCGTTGCCTCCAGCGGCAGCATGATCACCTTCTGGTTCGGCGAGTCGGCGAGCTGGCCGAACGCCTTGATGTATTTGTCGGCGATGAAGTAGTTGAGCGCGGCGACGTCGCCCTTGGAGATCGCGTCCGACACCATCTGCGTCGCCTTGGCCTCGGCCTCCGCGGCGCGCTCGCGCGCCTGGGCATCGAGGAAGGCCGACTCGCGGCGGCCCTCGGCCTGCAGGATCTGGCTCTGCTTGGCGCCCTCCGCGCGCAGGATCTCCGACTGCCGCTGGCCCTCGGCCTGCAGGATGTCGGCGCGCTTGACGCGCTCGGCCTTCATCTGCCGGCCCATCGCCTCGACCAGGTCGGCCGGCGGCACGATGTCCTTGATCTCGATGCGGTTGACCTTGAGGCCCCACGGCGACACCGCGGCGTCGACGACGCGCAGCAGCCGCTCGTTGATCTCGTCGCGATGCGACAGCACCTGGTCGAGATCCATCGCGCCCATCACCGAGCGGATGTTGGTCATCGTCAGCGTGACGATCGCCTGGTTGAGGTTCGACACCTCGTAGCTCGCCTTGGCGGCGTCGAACACCTGGTAGAAGGCGACGCCGTCGACCGTCACGGTGGCGTTGTCCTTGGTGATGACCTCCTGCTCGGGGATGTCGATCACCTGCTCCATCATGTTGATCTTGCGCCCGATGCGATCGAAGAAGGGCACGATGATGTTGAGGCCCGGCGACAAGGTGCGGGTGTATTTGCCGAACCGCTCGACGGTCCAGTCGAACCCCTGTGGCACGGTCTTCACGCCGGAATACAGCGTGAAGATGACCAGCAGCACCAGCGCTATGGCGAAAATGTCGAAACCGCTCATGGATCCTCCAAGGGAGGAGACGATCGTCCCCTCACCAGCCTCTGCAGCCATCACGATCTAGGGATTACTGCATGATTTTGTCGGGGATCCGCTAGGGGCGGTTCAGGAAAGTATTTTCGAGGCGCGGACGGTCGTCCGACTTGCGCCGGCGGGCGGCTCACCTAGCGGGCCGGCAATACCGCCGACGGCTCAGAGCCAGCCCTTTACAACCAGCCCTGCAGCTCGCGCAGCACCAGCTGCCGCAGCACCTCCATGCCGGGCGCGCTGTCGTTCAGGCACGGCACGGCGGAGAATTCCTCGCCGCCATTGTGCTTGAAGATCTCGCAATTCTCGCCGGAGATCTCCTCCAGCGTCTCCAGGCAGTCGGCGGAGAAGCCCGGCATCACCACGGCGATGCGCTTGACTCCGTCCTTGGCGAGCTTCTCGATGGTCTTGTCGGTATAAGGCTGCAGCCACTCCGAGAAGCCGAAGCGCGACTGGAAGGTCAGCAGCAGCTTGGTGTCGTCCATGCCGAGCCGGCTGCGCAGCAGCTCGGTGGTGGCGACGCACTGCTCGCGATAGGGATCGCCCTTGTCGACATATTCCTTGGGCATGCCGTGGAACGAGGCCACGATCAGCTCGGGCTTGTACGCCAGCGTCTTCAGATGATCCTCGATCGAGACCGCCAGCGCCTCGATGTAGAAGTCGTCGTTGTAATAAGGCGGCGTCACCCGCAGCGTCGGCTGCGCGCGCAGCTCGGTCAGCACGCGGAACGCCTCGTCGCACACGGTCGCCGAGGTCGCGGCCGAATATTGCGGATAGAGCGGCACCACCAGGATGCGGTCGCAGCCCTTGGCCATGAGACCATCGACGCCAGCCTTGATCGACGGATTGCCGTAGCGCATTGCCCAGTCGACGATGACGTGGCTGCGATCGGCGATGCTGGCGGCGAGCTTCTCGCTCTGCGCGCGGGTGATCGTCTTCAGCGGCGATTCGTTCTTCTCGGTGTTCCAGATCGATTGGTAGTCTTTCGCCTTCTTGCGCGGCCGGACATTGAGGATGATCCCGTTGAGGATGATCTTCCACAACAGGCCCTGGTCCTCGATGACGCGGCGGTCGGACAGGAACTCCTTCAGATACACCCGCACGCCGGCGGCGTCGGCCGTATCCGGCGTCCCGAGATTGACCAGCAGCACGCCGACACGTGACGTGCTCGCGGCCGGCAACGGCCTGACGTCGACAGGCCTGGCATTGTCCAGAGAGATGGCGGCGGTCATGATGCCCGTGACTGCTGAAGGGCGTGGCTTGGCGGCTTGTTTCGACATTGTCAAGATAAGGGCCATTTCACCGATGTCATCGGGCTGGAGGAGCCATGACGATTGCCGAATTGTGCATTTTCGCCAGCGTGATGCTCTACCTCTTAACGATCCTGCCGGCGAAATGGATCAGCATCGACGGTGCCGGGCGCTATGACAACGCCCGGCCGCGAGATCCCGCCTTCTATGCCGGCGGCATCCGCGAGCGGGCGCTGGGCGCCCATCAGAACGGCATCGAGGCGTTCCCGTTCTTTGCCGCGGCGGTGCTGCTGGCCGAGTTCCGCGGCGCGCCGCAGAACTTGATCAACGAGCTGTCGGTGCTGTTCGTGATCGTGCGCACCGCCTATGTGCTGACTTACGTCGGCAACCGGCCGTCGCTGCGCTCGATCCTGTGGGCGATCGGGTTTCTGATCACCGTCGCGATCTTCTTCCTGCCCCTGCTGCGCCAATACCTGCCGGTTTGAGTGGGCCGGTTTCCGGACGTGAGACGCGTCACATCTCCGTGCCCGCCGGGATGCTAACCACAACGGCTATGGGGGCTCCGTCTGTACGCCTTTCGTTTCTCCTTTGATCCGGTCCGCTGCGGCCAGTTGATTGGATTTGACGGCGAAATTCCCTATAGGGCGGAGTGAATTCGACTGCCGCAGCGGCACTGTGAGGCCGCCAGAGGGATCGTGATGACTTTGACCAGCTCGGCCCCCGCGCGCGCGCCGCGCGACCCGGGAAATTACCAGACCGCCCTGCAATCGACGGTGCGGGCGGCAGCGGACTGGCTGATCGCCAATCAGAAGCCCGACGGTCATTGGGTCGGCCGCGCCGAATCCAACGCCTGCATGGAGGCGCAATGGTGCCTGGCGCTGTGGTTCATGGGGCTCGAGGAGCATCCGCTGCGCAAGCGCCTGGGCCAGTCGCTGCTCGACAGCCAGCGCCCGGACGGCGCCTGGCAGGTCTATTTCGGCGCCCCCAATGGTGACATCAACGCGACCGTCGAGGCCTATGCCGCGCTGCGCTCGCTCGGCTTCCGCGACGACGAGCCGCCGGTGCGCCGCGCCCGCGAATGGATCGAGGCCAAGGGGGGCTTGCGCAACATTCGCGTGTTCACGCGCTATTGGCTGGCGCTGATCGGCGAATGGCCGTGGGAGAAGACCCCCAACATCCCGCCCGAGGTGATCTGGTTTCCGCTCTGGTTTCCGTTCTCGATCTACAACTTCGCGCAATGGGCGCGCGCCACCCTGATGCCGATCGCGGTGCTGTCGGCGCGGCGGCCGAGCCGGCCGCTGCCGCCCGAGAACCGGCTGGACGCGCTGTTTCCGCATGGGCGCAACGCGTTCGACTACGAGCTGCCGGTGAAGGCCAATGCCGGCGGCTGGGACAAGTTCTTCCGCGGCGCCGACAAGGTGCTGCATGCCCTGCAGAACCTCGGCAACAAGCTCAATCTCGGCCTGTTCCGGCCCGCGGCCACCAGCCGCGTACTGGAATGGATGATCCGCCACCAGGATTTCGACGGCGCCTGGGGCGGCATCCAGCCGCCCTGGATCTACGGCCTGATGGCGCTCTACGCCGAGGGCTATCCGCTCAACCACCCCGTTCTCGCCAAGGGCCTCGATGCCCTGAACGATCCCGGCTGGCGGGTCGATGTCGGCGATGCCACCTACATCCAGGCGACCAACAGTCCAGTGTGGGACACGATCCTGACCCTGCTCGCCTTCGACGATGCCGGCGTGCTCGGCGATTACCCCGAGGCCGTCGACAAGGCGGTCGACTGGGTGCTCGACCGCCAGGTCCGCATGCCCGGCGACTGGTCGATGAAGCTGCCGCACGTCAAGCCGGGCGGCTGGGCGTTCGAATACGCCAACAACTATTATCCCGACACGGACGACACCGCCGTGGCGCTGATCGCGTTGGCGCCGCTGCGCCGTGATCCGAAGTGGCAGGCCAAGGGCATCGACGAGGCGATTCAGCTCGGCGTCGACTGGCTGATCGGCATGCAGAGCGAGGGGGGCGGCTGGGGCGCGTTCGACAAGGACAACAACCAGAAGATCCTGACCAGGATCCCGTTCTGCGACTATGGCGAGGCGCTCGATCCGCCGTCGGTCGACGTCACCGCCCACATCGTCGAGGCGTTCGGCAAGCTCGGCATCTCGCGCAACCATCCCTCCATGGTGCAGGCGCTGGACTATATCCGACGGGAGCAGGAGCCGAGCGGCCCGTGGTTCGGCCGCTGGGGCGTCAACTACGTCTACGGCACCGGCGCGGTGCTGCCGGCGCTGGCCGCGATCGGCGAGGACATGACCCAGCCCTATATCGGCCGCGCCTGCGACTGGCTGGTCGCAAATCAGCAGGCCGATGGCGGCTGGGGCGAGAGCTGCGCGTCCTACATGGATGTCAGCGCCGTCGGCCGCGGCTCCACCACGGCGTCGCAGACCGCCTGGGCGCTGATGGCGCTGCTCGCCGCCAACCGGCCCCAGGACCGGGAAGCGATCGAGCGCGGCTGCATGTGGCTGGTCGAGCGGCAGTCGGCCGGCACCTGGGACGAGCCGGAATTCACCGGCACGGGCTTTCCTGGTTATGGCGTCGGCCAGACCATCAAGCTCAACGATCCCGCGCTGTCTGAGCGGCTGATGCAGGGCCCGGAATTGTCGCGCGCATTCATGCTCCGCTACGGCATGTACCGGCACTACTTCCCCCTGATGGCCTTGGGCCGCGCGCTGCGGCCGCAGGGGCACGGCACCACGGCATCGGCGCCTTCGCTGTCGTCCCGGCCTTGAGCCGATTGCGTGATATGCAACTACTTATAAAGGACAAATTCGACCGAAAGTATTTTCGTGCTCGCATTTGTCCAAGATCAGCAGCTTACCCGTCCTCCCGCCAGCCATCCACTCGCCGGGGAGGAAGGTCATTCATTTCATCAGCTCTCGGCCCTTCATCCGGTGGGATTGACGATGGAGGCTGGCATGAGCGTTACAAGCGATCGTGCATGCAGCCCGGCGCGTCGAAGCGCTGAAGCCAATTCTCTGGGAGGTTCGTCGTAACTTTCGTCGGTCAGACGAAACAGTGCGGCGCGATGGCCTTACGCGGGTCATACAGAGACGACGCTCGCGTGACGCTCGCCCGGATGGGCGGACGAACTGGCGAGCTTGGACTCAGGCTGCCGCATCGCGGCCAACCCTTCGTTCATCGTGATCCGGGGCGTGTAGCCCAGCTCGGTCTGAGCCTTGCGGGTGCTGATAGTGAATGGCTTGCCGATCAGGCGTAACATCTGGCGCGTGATCGGCGGCTCGCCCTTGAGGCGCAGGACACGCCACGCTGCACCCATGAGGCCGGCCATGGTCCAGGCTATTCCGAAACGAACGGACTTGTCCGCAGCAGTTACCCCACGAGTGGCGAGCAGAGACGAGATGAAACTTTTCAAGGTGCTCTGCTCGGCATCGGCGATGAAATACGCTTCACCCCCCCGGCCCCGATCTGCGGCGAGAATCAGCGCGTCGCACAAATTATCGACATGGCAGCTCGACATGGCCTGCGTGCCTCCAGCGACCCACTGCCACCGGCCTGCGTTCACGGTCTCTACCATGTGATCGAGAGTTGGCATTTTGCCTCCCCAGATAAATGGCGGCCGCAGCGCGATGGTCTCCAGGCCGGAGCGCATGCCGTTAGCTGCCAGCAACACGCGCTCGCCTTCGGCCTTCGAAGATCCGTAGGGTGAGAAGGCGCGGACTTGCAGCGGCAGGCTCTCGTCGGCATTCAATATCGGTTCGGGATCGCCCATGACCACGGCCGCAGCGCTCACCGCGACGAGGCGGCGCACGCTGGCCGTCGCTGCGGCCGCGTTCACGACGGCGCGCGTGCCCTCGACGTTGATCCGGTCGAAAATCTCCTGGCTGCCCCAAAGCTTGAAGTGCGCGGCGACATGAAACACGACCTCACATCCTGTCATCGCCTTTCGCAACGCTTGGTCGTCGTTGAGTTCGCCGCGTACGGGCGTTGCTCCGAGTGTCTTGACTTGCGCCTCGCTCTCCGCGCTTCGGGCGAGCGCCCGCACCTGCCACCCCCGCATGAGGAGATGCGTAATCAGGCGGCCGCCAACAAAGCCGGAGCCACCGGTCACGAGAGCGATGCGGTGCTGGTCGGATGGCGTGGTGGGAGCAGTCATGGCGAACCTCCTTGAGCCGGATGACCCAGCCTCGCGCCGCTCCGTTCAAAAGTCAACGAACATATTTCATAATTTGTTCGTTTGCATATCCCCGGGAGTTCTAGTATTCTTTCCGAACGATGGAATCGAAGACATCCATGCCCGCAACCCCTTCTCCTACCGAGGAAACTTCGTTTCGGGCGCAGATCCTCGACACCGCGCGCGCCCAAGTGCGCCGCCATGGGGAGGCCAAGACCAACGTGGTCGACATCGCCCGCGCTCTCGGCACTTCGCACACGACGATCTATCGCCACTTCCGCTCCAAGGCGGACATTTTCGATGCCCTGGTCGTCGAGGCGATGCGTGATGAGGAGGAGATGGCAAGCCGCTTCGTCGAGGCGGAAGGACCTTTCGCGGAGCGTCTGGAGGGCATGGTGCTCGCGCTGAATGCCCGCAAGCGGGAGCGGTTCACTGCGGATGCCGAGGTTTACGGCCTATACCGCCGAATTGTGGAAGAGCGGCCGGAGATCATCGCCGCTTACTCACGAGCAATGACTGCTCTTATCGCCCGCATTCTGGCTGATGCAAAGAAGCGGGGCGAGATTCGAGTTGATGATATCGAGGCTGCCGCGGGCGTTGTGCGCGACGCAGTCACCGTGTTTGTCCACCCCGCTCATGTGGCAGCCGCCGTAGCGGCCAATCTGCCAAGCGAAAAAATGGCCCGCAACGTCGTGCGCACGCTGTGCGCCGGCTTCCGCGCAGGAGCCGAATTGACCTGAAGCAGACCTTCGCGCGGGGCGTGTGTCAAACAGGCGCTGGCTTCTATGGCCTTTGACAATGCCGAGGTGGGCCTCATCTGCCCTGGGGACTACCTCCAATCGCCTATCAAACCCCGCGGCGGAAGGTATGGGTCCCGAGTCGGCGCCACGACCGCGCCATCGCGCGCTCGTGGCTTGCCCGGGACGACACAATTGTTGCTGCGCGATCGCGGCCAACCTTCACCGCTGTCATGTCCCGCGCAAGCGGGGCATCCAGCACGCAGTGACCAACGCGTGGCCAGGAGCGAAGCCCGCGCCGCTCAGAAACAGGTCGTGCGTTCCGCCGCGATGTAGCCCAGCAACAAGCCCGCGCCGAACAGCAGCACCAGACCGGCGGCGCCGAATTCCAGGCCGCGCATGATCAGGGCGCCGCCGCCCTCGCGGCCGGCGCTGAGCCGGCGGGCGACGTCCTTGGCGGCGACGGCGAGCACCGCGATGGTCGCGACGGTCACCGCCGTGCCCATGCCCATCACGAAGGTCGCGGCGACGCCGGCCCAGAACATGCCCTGGGCCAAGGCGAACACCAGCACCAGGATCGCGCCGGAGCATGGGCGGATGCCGGCGGCGAAGATCGCCTGAAAGCCGCGCTGCCAGCCGCCGGGACCGGCGAGCTCGCTCGGCGCGGGCCCGTGGGAATGGCCGCAACCGCAGTCATCGCCGTGAACGTGATCGTGGTGGACGTGATCGTGAGCGGCGGAACCATGCGCCGCCGCAGCATGGGCGTGCGCATGATCGTGGTGATGATGATCGTGGCCGTGGTGGTCGTGACCATGATGGTCATGACCGTGATGATCATGATGAGGCGCGCGATGCTGGTGATCATGCGCATGGCTATGATCATGGGTCGACGGCGCCACCGCGGCCGCGGGCGCACCGGCCAGCGCCAATGCCGGCGCCGCCGGCTGCCAAGTGCGCAGGAACGCCGCGCCCTTGACCCAAACCAGGCGCGCGCCGAGCAGCGCGATCAGCCCGTAGCTCGCGATCTCCACCACCTTCTCGGCGCTGCACATCGTGGCCGCGGTGGCATTGAGCACCACGGCGCCGATGCCGACGATGACGACCGCCACCAGCGCCTGCATCAGGCCCGAGGCGAACGACAGCACGATGCCGCGCTTGGCCGTCTCCTGGTTGGCGACGAGATAGGACGCGATGACAGCCTTGCCGTGGCCGGGGCCCGCAGCATGAAAGATGCCGTAGGCAAACGAGATCGCCAGCAGCCACCACACCGCCGAGCCGTCTTCCTTGGCTGAGCGGATCGCCCCCGACATCTGGCGGTAGAACTCCGACTGCTTGGCGAGCAGCCAGCCGACGATGCCGCCGACCTGTGGCTCGGCCGGTGCGCCGAACGGCGGCTTGGCGAGCAGCGCATGCGAGGCGGCGTCGGCGGCGACGAGTGCTGCGAGGATCGCAACGCAGGTCAGGAGCGGTCGAGCGGAGCTGGGGCGAGGCGTCATGGACATTCCACTGAGATCTTGTTGGCGAAGTTCATTCCGAAATTGGCGTTCGCCCCGCCGCTCAGGAATGTCTGTTCGTTCATGGTCTGCGCGACGGATCCGCCGTCGCTCGGTCTCACCAGGCCGAACTTGCAGCCCGAGGGAGCGCTGACCAGCGTGACGGGATCCTTCTCCGCCATCTGGAAATCGATGAAATAGCTGGGATCGTAGACCTCGACCTGGAGCTGCTTCGTCTTCACCGGCGCCTTCAGCGGCAGGGTGAAGTGCAGGGTCAGCTTGGTGTCCTTGTATTCGAGGTAATAGTCGACGGGGTCCTCGAGCTTCTGCTTGCGCCCATCGGCCTTGAGGAAGGTGAAGTAGGCATATTCCTTCAGCGACTCGGCGTTGGTCTGCGCCAGCGGCGCCAGCTCCTCGCGGGTGTAGACGCCCTTCTGCTTGGTCTCGAGGCCCTGCAGCGCGTAGGTCGCGAACATGTCGTCGAAGGTCCAGGCGTGGCGCACGCCGGTCACCGAGCCATCGGCCGCATAGAGCAGCTCGCTGGTCGCGGTGACCCAGACATGCGGGTGGGCGCTCGCCGCGCTCGCGCCGAATACGAGCGTCAGCGCAGCGAGGACGAACCGGACCAGTGCCATCCTCTTCACCTCAAGCCGCCTTGGCAACGTCGAGCAGGCCGCGCCGGCGCAGCAGCGCGTCGGGCTCGGGCTCGCGGCCGCGGAAGGCGATGTAGGCCGCTTCCGGATCGAGCGAGCCGCCCGAGGCGTAGACATTGTCGTGGAGCCGCTTGGCGACCGCCGGATCGAAGATGTTGCCGGCTTCCTCGAAGGCGCCGAAGGCATCCGCATCCATCACCTCCGACCACATGTAGCTGTAATAGCCCGCCGCATAATGGTCTCCCGAGAAGATATGGCCGAATTGAGTCGGCCGGTGGCGCAGCGCGATTTCGGGCGGCATGCCGATCTTCTCCATCTCCGCCCGCTCGAACGCACGCACGTCCTTCGACGCCGCCGCCGGCTGGGTGTGGAATTCGAGATCGATCAGCGCCGAGGATACGAACTCGACGGTGGCAAAGCCCTGGTTGAAGCGGCGCGCGGCCAGGAAGCGCTCGAGCAGGTCCTGCGGCAGCGGCTCGCCCGTCTGGTAGTGGCGCGCGAAGGTTTGCAGCACCTCGGGACGCTCCTGCCAGTGCTCGTAGAGCTGCGACGGCAGCTCGACGAAATCGGTGAACACTGCAGTGCCCGATAGCGAGGGATAGGTCACGTTGGACAGGATGCCGTGCAGGCCGTGGCCGAACTCGTGGAACAAGGTGCGAGCGTCGTCCGGCGACAGCAGCGACGGCTGGCCGTCGGCGCCTTTCGCAAAGTTGCAGACGTTGATGATCAAGGGCGCAGTGTCGCGGTCGAGCTTCTGCTGGTCGCGCAGCGAGGTCATCCAGGCGCCGGAGCGCTTCGACGAGCGGGCAAAGTAGTCGCCATAGAACAGCGCCTTGTGGCGGCCTCCCGCGTCCTTGATCTCCCAGACCCGGACGTCCGGATGCCAGACCGGGATGTCCTTGCGCTCGGCGAAGGTGATGCCGAACAGCCGCGTGGCGCAGTCGAAGGCGGCCGCGATCATGTTGTCGAGCGAAAGATACGGCTTGATCGCCGCGTCGTCGAAGTTGGCCTTCGCCTGGCGCAGCTTCTCGGCGTAATAGCGCCAGTCCCAGGCCGCGAGCTTGAAGTTGCCGCCCTCCGCCGTGATCATCTCCTGCAGCTGGTCGCGGTCGGCCAGCGCCTTGGCGCGCGCCGGCTTCCAGACGCGCTCCAGCAGCCCGCGCACGGCCTCCGGCGTCTTCGCCATGGAATCCTCGAGGCGATAGGCGGCGAAGTTCGGAAAGCCCATGATCCTGGCGGCCTGCTCGCGCAAGGACAGAATCTCGCCGATGACGGCATTGTTGTCGTTGGAATTGCCATTGTCGCCGCGCGCGGTGAAGGCCTTGAACACCTTCTCGCGCAGGTCGCGGCGGGCAGAGCTCTGCAGGAACGGCTCGACCGAGGAGCGTGACAGGGTCACGATCGCCTTGCCAGGCATGCCGCGCTCATCCGCCGCAGCCTTGGCGGCAGCCACGAAGCTCTCGGACAGGCCGGCACGGTCGTCCTCACCGAGCTCGAGGTACCAGTCCTGCTCGTCGCCGAGCACATGGTGGCTGAAGGTGGTGCCGAGCTGGGCGAGCTTCTCGTTGATCTCGGCCATCCGCACCTTGTCGTCATCGGATAGGCCGGCGCCGGCGCGGCGGAAGCGGGTGTAGGTGCGCTCCAGGAGCCGCTGCTCCTCACCGGTGAGCTTGAGGTCCTTGCGGTTGTCGTAGAGCAGCGCGATGCGGCCAAACAGCACGGCATTCATCATGATCGGGTTCCAGTGCCGCGCCATCCGCAGCGACACGTCCTTGTCGATCTCCAGAATCGCCGGGTTCGAATGCGCCGACACCAGATCGTAGAACACCGCCGCGACCTTCGACAGCAGCTTGCCCGACCGCTCCAGCGCCGTGATGGTGTTGGCGAAGTCCGGCTCGGCCGGATCATGGGTAATCGCGGTGATTTCGGCGGCGTGGTCGGCGAAGGCGCGCTCGAAGGCCGGCAGGAAGTGCTCGGGTTTGATCGCGTCGAAGGGCGGTGTCTGGTGCGGGGTCTCCCAGGCCACGAGCAGCGGATTGGTCTGGGCGTCGATCACAGCGGTGGTGTCTGACATCGGCTGGGGTCCGTCCTCTCCCGGAAGTTCGATGCGCCCCTCATACCACGGAGCCGGCCCTTTTTGGGTCATTTCCCCTTGAAGGGCCGGGCCTTTTCGGAGAGATTGCGGCCCGCAACAGGACCCTGGACCATGAACGCAGAGACCACCTCCAAAGCCGGCCGCCAGATCGCCTGGCCGACCGTGATCACCGTCATCTCGGCGGCGATCCTGATCGGTGCCGAAGTGTTCGGTGCGGCCTTCGCCGGCGGCTGGGCGCTCGCGATTCTGTTCGGGCTCGGCGATGGCGGCGCCCACATCGTTCAGGCCGTGCTGTTCGCGATCGGCGTGTTCGTGATGATCGGCTTCATCCGTGGCGCGCAGCGCATCGAGCCGTTCACCAGGCGCGCGTGAGTCACGCGAAAACACTGTCCTGCAAGGGTGAACGCGTTACGAAACTTTAAGCTCGCTTAACGTTCGTTCAGACATCTGCGCAGCATGTGTGTCGCGTAAGCACAGATTAGGGAAATCTTTCCCGGCGCCCAAAAATTCCTTGCGAACGAAATTCAAAACGCTTATTTCCGCTTCTGCCCAATTTCGCACGTGCCTGTGGTCGTGTGTCAGTCGGTAGGTATCCGGACAAGAGGCCGGACAGCCGCCAAGGGATGAGGAACCGAGGGGCCCTCGGGTCGTTGCGATCAAGATCACCATGATCGAGATCGTCATGCTCCAGAGCCCAGCATCTCTCTCAAGAGATGCCGCTGAAGGTCACCCCATCTCTTGCAACCGTGACTGGCAGCCGGAGGCGAACCGGCGCACCCCGCTCTCAACGGGGGACGCGACTTAAAGCAACGACGGATCGGGCTTTTTTGGTCTCTACCGGCAGTCCAAAGCCGGCGCGGGCTACTGAAAAGGCTTGTCCTTCATTGCCAGGTGTGCGGGCGGGAAATCCCCAACCAATCCACGGCAGCACAATTCGGCTACGGGTTCGAGGTTTTGTCGCCTTTCCATCGGGCGGCAACGCCAAGGCACCCGTGTCGGGATCATTTTGAACGGGTCTCGTCGCTGGGACCGTTTGGAGGGTGCTATGACCGAACGTATCCGGGAATTCCTGCGCAACCGCCGCGAGGAAGGTCTGGACCACGAGCCCTGTCTCGTCGTCGACCTTGAGATTGTGCGCGACAACTACATGAGCTTCGCCAAGGCGCTGCCGGACAGCCGCGTGTTCTACGCGGTCAAGGCCAACCCGGCGCCGGAAGTGCTGTCGCTGCTCGCCTCGCTGGGCTCGTCGTTCGACACGGCGACCGTCGCCGAGATCGAGATGGCGCTGGCCGCCGGTGCGACGCCGGACCGCATCTCCTATGGCAACACGATCAAGAAGGAGCGGGACATCGCGCGCGCCTATGCGCTCGGCATCCGCCTGTTCGCGGTCGACTGCGCCGCCGAGGTCGAGAAGATCGCGCGCGCAGCGCCCGGCGCCAAGGTGTTCTGCCGCATCCTGTACGATTGCGCCGGCGCCGAGTGGCCGCTGTCGCGCAAGTTCGGCTGTGATCCGGAGATGGCGGTCGACGTGCTGGACCTGGCCAAGCGGCTCGGCCTGGAGCCGTGCGGCATCTCGTTCCATGTCGGCTCGCAACAGCGCAAGGTGAAGGCGTGGGACCGCGCGCTGGCGATGGCCTCGACGGTGTTCCGCGACTGCGCCGAGCGCGGCATCAACCTGACCATGGTGAACATGGGCGGGGGCTTCCCGACCAAGTACCTGAAGGACGTGCCGCCGGTCGTGCAGTACGGCCGCTCGATCTTCCGTGCGCTGCGCAAGCATTTCGGCAACCAGATCCCGGAGACGATCATCGAGCCGGGCCGCGGCATGGTCGGCAATGCCGGGATCATCGAGTCGGAAGTGGTGCTGATCTCGAAGAAGAGCGACGAGGACGAGCTGCGGTGGGTCTATCTCGACATCGGCAAGTTCGGCGGTCTCGCCGAGACGATGGACGAGTCGATCCGCTACGCCATCCGCACCCCGCATGAGGGCGCGGAGATGACCCCGTGCGTGCTCGCCGGCCCGACCTGCGATTCGGCCGACGTGATGTACGAGAAGCTGCCGTATCCGCTGCCGGTGACGCTCTCGATCGGCGACAAGGTGCTGATCGAGGGGACCGGAGCCTATACGTCGACCTACGCGTCGGTGGCCTTCAACGGCATCCCCCCGCTGAAGACCTATCACATCTGACCTGGCTTGCTTCGCCACCCGCTTGCGGGTGAGACGACGCGAAGCTTCGGGTGGGGCTGCCCCCACCCCGACCCTCCCCCGCAAGCGGGGGAGGGAGCGATAGACCGTCACCTTCAACCTGACATCACGTGTTTGCGCGCGGGCGGTGGCTCGCGGCGCAGGCCGGGGACTGACGTGCCATGACCGCTTTTCGCATCCCTTCGACTGCGCCTGCTCGGACTTCCGCTCCGTTCGTGATCCGCAGCGAGTGTGCTTCCGACGTCGCGGCGCGCGAGACGCTGCTGGATGCCTGCTTCGGCGACAACCGCCATGAGCGCACCTGCCAGCGCCTGCGCGACGGGCGCGCGCCCGCCGCAGGCCTCGCCTTGTCGGCGGTGCGCGGCGGCGCCCTGGTGGGAACGCTGCGGTTGTGGCACGTCAGCGCCGGCGGACGCGATGCGTTGATGCTGGGACCGCTGGCGGTCGCGCGTGAGGCGCGCAGCCTCGGCGTCGGCGCTGCGCTGATGAACGCCGCGCTGATGATCGCGGCGTCGCGCGGCCATGGCGCAGTGATCCTGCTCGGCGATGCGCCCTATTACGCCCGCTTCGGCTTCTCGGTCGCGCAGACCGCTGAGCTGGAGCTGCCCGGCCCGTTCGCGCGCGAGCGCTTGCTCGGGCTCGAGCTGGTCGAGGGTGCGCTCGACGGCGCCGCAGGCCCGATCCTCGCCACCGGCGCCCGGGAGCGGAAGGCCCGCCGCAGCCGCAAGGAGCGGCTGGTATCATGCGCGGCGTAACCGCCCGCGACGGGCACGCACCGCGGCGGCGGACATTGCTGCCGACGCTCCTGCTGATCCTGCTCGGGATCATGATCGTCCGCGACATCGTGGCGCGGCGCTGGAGCAGCACGCCGCCCGCCGGACCTGACGTCACCCGCCTGCGTTAGGCATTTCGGCAACGGACGCCGCAGCAGCCCCTCAGGGGTTGCGCAGGTGCAGCAAAAGCTCTTTAACCCCCGAAAATCCCACCACGAGGTCCGCCATGTCCCGCCGTCTGATCTCTACCGGATCACCGTTCGAGAAGAGCTTCGGCTACAGCCGCGCCGTCGTCGATGGCGACTTCGCCTTCGTCGCCGGCACCACCGGCTACGACTACACCACCATGACGATGCCGGCCGATGTCACGAGCCAGTCACGCAACTGCTTCAAGACCATCGCCGCCGCCCTGCAGGAGGGCGGCTTCGAGATGGCCGATATCGTCCGCGCGACCTACTACCTCACCGACGTCAACGACGCGGATGCCCATTTCGCGGTCTGCGGCGACGTGCTCGGCGACATCCGTCCGGCAGCCACGATGGTGGTCGTCGCAGGCCTGCTCAAGCCCGAGATGAAGGTCGAGATCGAGGTCACGGCCAAGCGGCGCAGCACCTAAAAGCGGCGCAGCGTCTGAAGGCGGCGCGCCGCCTGAATCCATCCATCCCACGCACCTTTCGCGGAGAACCATTCATGAGCTCGCAGATCCACGCGAAGATCACCGGCCCCGTCGTGATGATCGGCTTCGGCTCGATCGGCAAGGGCACCCTGCCCCTGATCGAACGCCATTTCGACTACGACAAGAGCCGCTTCGTCATCATCGATCCGCATGACGACGGCGCGCTGGCGAAGAAGCATGGCGTGCGCTTCATCCAGCAGGGCGTGACCCGCGACAACTACCGCGAGCTGCTGGTGCCGCTGCTGACCGCGGGCGGCGGCCAGGGCTTCTGCGTCAACCTGTCGGTCGACACCTCCTCGGTCGACCTCATGACGATGTGCCGGGAGATCGGTGCGCTCTACATCGACACCGTCGTCGAGCCGTGGGCCGGCTTCTATTTCGACAAGCAGATGGGCGTCGAGCAGCGCTCCAACTACGCGCTGCGCGAGACGCTGCTGGCCGCCCGCCGCAAGAGCCCGGGCGGCACCACCGCCGTCTCCACCTGCGGCGCCAATCCCGGCATGGTCTCCTGGTTCGTCAAGCAGGCGCTGCTCGACATCGCCAAGGACACCAAGACCGAGATCGTCGAGCCGAAGAGCCGCGAGGGCTGGGCGCAGCTGATGCAGAAACTCGGCGTCAAGGGCGTCCACATCGCGGAGCGTGACACCCAGCGCTCCAGGAATCCGAAGCCGATGGACGTGTTCGTCAACACCTGGTCGGTCGAGGGCTTCGTCTCCGAGGGCATGCAGCCGGCCGAGCTCGGCTGGGGCACGCACGAGGCATGGATGCCGGAGAACGGCCGCCGCCACACCGAGGGCTGCGGCGCTGCGATCTATCTGCTGCAGCCGGGCGCCAATACCCGCGTGCGCTCGTGGTGCCCGACGCCGGGCGCGCAATATGGCTTCCTGGTGACCCACAACGAATCGATCTCGATCGCCGACTACTACACCGTGCGCGACGGCGACAAGGTCGTCTATCGCCCGACCTGCCACTACGCCTATCACCCGGCCAATGACGCCGTGCTGTCGCTGCACGAGATCTTCGGCGCCACCGGCAAGATGCAGGGAAAGTGGCACATCCTCGACGAGAACGAGATCGTCGACGGCATCGACGAGCTCGGCGTGCTGCTCTACGGCCACGGCAAGAACGCCTATTGGTACGGCTCGCAGCTCTCGATCGAGGAGACCCGCCGCATCGCGCCGTATCAGAACGCGACCGGCATGCAGGTCTCGTCCGCCGTGCTCGCCGGCATGGTGTGGGCGCTGGAAAACCCGACCGCCGGCATCGTCGAAGCCGACGAGATGGACTTCCGCCGCTGCCTGGAGATCCAGTCGCCGTATCTCGGCCCGGTGAAGGGCTACTACACGGACTGGACGCCGCTGAACGACCGCCCGGGCCTGTTCCCCGAGGATATCGACACGTCCGATCCCTGGCAATTCCGCAACATCCTGGTGCGGTAAACCTCCACTGTCGTCCCGGGCAAGCCACGACGGCAACGCCGTCGTGGCGCCGACCCGGGACCCATACTCCCCGGCGGGTATGAGACGGGAGATGGAGCTAACAGCCCGCCTCGAACGACGTCCTGGGGTTATGGGTCCCGGCGTTCGCCGGGACGACAGCGGAATTTGTGGCCGCGTTTGGGCCTCTCCAGCTACTTCCGCTCCATCGTCGGCGCGATCTTCTCGGCCGGGGCTGGCGGCAGCGCAGGCTTGGCGCCTTCCTTTTGAGCTTCCACGTCAGGGCGCGCGGGCTCTGGCGCCGGCGTGGTCGGGCGGGTGCCGCCGGGCTTGGACTCGGCCGGTGTCGCTGACGGCTCAGGCGAGGCTGAGGGCGTCGCCTGCGCGATCTGGTCGAGATGATTGGCCATGATCTCGGTCAGCGAGATGATGGCCACCAGCGCGCCCAGGCCGAGCAGGCCGCCTGCCAGCAGCATGTCCCGGCGCAACGTCTGTTTGCTGTTGATCAAGGCCATGGCTTGTCATCCGCATCCTGTGATGTGCGGAACAACGGTCACGCGCCTGCGAGGTTCCATCGGAGCCTGCGCCCCAGTGCCCCATCAGAGCCGCAGCAGGCCGGCCTCGCCGCTTTCGTCCGAGAATGCGAGCCACGTTCCCGCAGCATTCCAGCCCAGCGCCACGATCGGCGGCGTCTCGTTCCGCCGCACCAGGATCTCGGCGCCGTCCTGCATCCGCACCATCAGCACGGTGCCGTCCTCGTAGCCGCAGGCCAGGATGTCCTGCTTGGGATGGCAGGCGACCGCAGTGACCTTGGCCTTCATCGGCGCCAGCATCGCCGGCTCCTTGCCCATCGGACCATCCTTGCCGACGAACGGCCACAGGATGACCATGTCGGCCCCCGATGTCGCCAGGAAACGGCCGCCGCTGCCCCAGGACATCGATTTCACCCGCGAGGGGTAGCCGGTCATCCGCATGTGCCTGGAGTCAGCTAGGCGCCAGCCGTGCAGCGCCGGCTCGTGCATCGCGGTGACCAGGAACTTGTTGTCCGGGCTGAAAGTGACGGCGTGATGCGAGCCGGCCCATCCTAAAAATTCCGGCTCGCCCGCCATGTTGGGAAACCACAAGGTCGCGCCGTTGTAATGCGCGATCGCGAGCCGCAGGCCCTTCGGCGCAAACGCAAGTCCGCCCGCGGTCGAGGGCACCTCGAGCGACTTCTCCTCGCCCTTGGGCTGACGCACGAACGCGGTCTTGCCGACCGACCAGGCGATCGCACCATCCGGATGAAGCGCAACGTTGTCGATCCAGCGCCGCTTCGGATCGGTCACGAGCACGCTGACGCTGCCCGCCTTGTCGAGCGAGGAAACCTTGCCGTCATCGCCGCCGATCACGATCCGCGATCCGTCCGACACCGCCGACAGGATGCCGCCGCCGGTGACATCCACCTTGCTGATCTCGCCGTCGCCGTCGACGACAGCGACGCTCTCCTCGGTGCCGACGAAGACGGCACGATCGCCGAGATAGTGCACGGCCGTGACCGCCATGCCGAGCGAGACCGGCTTCACCTTGTCGGTGACGGACACGATGGATGCGGCCTCGCCGCTCTGGTCGAACGACGTCATCAGGTCACGATGCAGCGTTCGAAACCTTCGCGGATAGCGTCTTCCGGCAGCTCGCGGCCGATGAAGACGACGCGGCTCTGGCGCGCCTCGTCGGGCTTCCACTTCCGCTGATGATCGCCTTCGAGCATCATGTGCACGCCCTGGAAGACGTAGCGGTCGTCATCGTCCTGAAACGACAGGATGCCCTTGGAGCGCAGGATCTTGCCGCCCTCGGTCTGCACCAGGTTCTGCAGCCACGGCATGAACTTCGACGGATCGAGCGGCTTGTCGGAGCGCAGCGACAGCGACTGCATCTCCTCGTCGTGATAGTGCTTCAGGCCGTGATCGTGATGATGATGGTGATCATGGCCGTGGTCGTGATCATGGTGGTGATGATCGTGATCGTCGCCCGCTTCGAGGAATTGCGGCTCGATCTCCAGAATGCGGTCGAGATCGAACGCGCCGCGCTCCAGCACATCCGAGATCGCGATCTGGCAGCGCTCGGTGCGATGCAGCTTTGCGTAGGGGTTGATGGCGCGGATGCGCGCCTCGACCTCGGCGAGCTCCGGCTTGGTGACGAGATCGGTCTTGTTGAGCACGATGACGTCGGCAAACGCGATCTGGTTCTTGGCCTCCGGCGCATCCTTGAGCCGGTCCGACAGCCACTTCGCGTCGGCCACCGTCACGACCGCGTCGAGCCGCGCGTTCTTCTGCACGTCCTCGTCGACGAAGAAGGTCTGCGCCACAGGCGCCGGATCGGCCAGCCCGGTGGTCTCGACGATGATGGCGTCGAACTTGCCCTTGCGCCGCATCAGGCCGGAGATGATGCGCACGAGATCGCCGCGCACGGTGCAGCAGATGCAGCCGTTGTTCATCTCGAACACTTCCTCGTCGGCGCCGACGATGAGGTCGTTGTCGATACCGATCTCGCCGAATTCGTTGACGATGACGGCGTATTTCTTGCCGTGGTCTTCCGAGAGGATGCGGTTCAGAAGCGTGGTCTTGCCGGCCCCGAGATAGCCGGTCAGGACCGTCACTGGTGTCTTGCTCGCGTCGGACATGCTCACTCCGAAAACCTCAGATCGCGTCGAAAATGGCTCAAAAGCGCACCGCCGCGAGGGCTCGAAAACCCTAACGGACCAGCGCGCTCGTCAGGGCCCTTATATTGTGCCTGACCATGGCAATGTAAGTGGGAACGGGGCCCTTTTCATCGCTCAGGGCGTCGGAATACAGCGTGCCGCCGATCTTCGCCCCGGTCTCAGCGGCGATCCGGCCGACCAGCCGGTCGTCGTTGAAATTCTCCAGGAAGACGGCCGGAATCCCCGCTTTTTTCACTTGGCGGATGATCTCGGCGACGTCGCGGGCCGACGGCTCGGTCTCGGTGGAGACGCCGAGCGGGGCGATGAAGGCGACGCCATACGCATCGGCGAAATAACCGAAGGCGTCATGGGTCGAGATCACCTTGCGCCGCTCGGCCGGGATCTTGTCGATCTCGGCGCGGACCTCGCGGTCGAGCGCATCGAGCTCGCCGAGATAGCGCTCCGCATTGGCCTTGAAGACCTCCGCATCTGTGGGGTCGGCCGCGACCAGCGCATCGCGGATGTTCTTCACATAGGCCTTGGCATTGCCGACCGACTGCCAGGCATGCGGATCGGCATCCGAGCCGCGCTTGCGCGGGGTGATGCCCTGGGTGGCGACGACGATCGGCGCCTTGCTGCCGGAGGCCTGCTGCAGCCGCGGCAGCCAGCCCTCCAGCCCGAGGCCGTTGACGATCAGGAGCTGCGCGGCGCCGACATCCTTCGCATCATGCGGCGTCGGCGTGTAGACGTGCACGTCGCTGTCCGGCCCGACCAGCGAGGCGACATTGACCTTGTCGCCGCCGACCTGGCGGACGAAATCGGCGAGGATCGAGAAGCTGGTGACGACGCTCAGCCGGGTCTCGGCCGATGCGGGGACAATCAGAACAAGGCCGAAGAGCAGGCTCAGCGCGGACAGCAGGCGTTTCATGGGCATCGACTTCAAGCTTCGAGATGGCGTCCCGGAAACAGTTGCGGAAGCACGCCGCCCACGCGTCCGAACAGCACCGAGGTGAGATAGAGCAAGGACGCGACCAGGATGATCGCAGGCCCCGAGGGAATGCGGGTCTGGAACGACAGCACCAGCCCGACATAGCCGGAGACGATCGCAGAGGCGACCGCGATGCAGATCATCGGCGTGACGTCGCGCGACCAGAACCGGGCGATCCCCGCCGGCAGGATCATCAGGCCGACCGCAAGCAAGGTGCCCAGCGCCTGGAATCCATTGACCAGATTGACGACGATCAGGGCGAGGAAGATCAGATGCGCCGGCGCACCGGCCCGGCTCACCGTGCGCAGGAACAAGGGATCGACGCTCTCCACCACCAGCGGGCGGTAGATCACGGCGAGCACCACGAGCGTGATGGTGGCGTTGGTCGCGACCATCAGCAAAGTCGGATCGTCCATCGCCAGGATGTTGCCGAACAGCACGTGCAAGAGATCGACGTTGGTGCCCTTGACCGAGACGATGGTGACGCCGATCGCGAGTGACGCCAGATAGAAGGTCGCGAGCGACGCGTCCTCCTTCAGCCCGGTCGAGCGCGACACGAGGCCCGATAGCAGCGCCACGGCGAAGCCGGCGATCAGGCCGCCGGTCGTCATCGCGAACAGATTGAGCCCCGACAGCAGGAAACCGATCGCCGCGCCGGGAAGGATCGCGTGGGCCATGGCATCGCCCACCAGGCTCATGCGCCTGAGCATCAGGAAAACGCCGATCGGTCCGGAGCCGAGCGACAGCGCGATGACCGCGGCGAGCGCGCGGCGCATGAACTCGAAATCCGAGAACGGAGCGAACAGCACCTCGCGCAGCATCATGCCGCCTTGGAGGCTTGCGCGGGCACGCAGGGCGCGGCGGCATCGTCGAACGCCTCGCACATCCGACGCGCCTGCGACAGATTGTCGGCGGTCAGCACCTCCGCCGTCGGTCCCCAGGCCACGGCCTCGCGCGCCAGCAGCAGGGTCTGCGGGAAATGCGCGCGCACCATGTCCATGTCGTGCAGCGCCGCCAGCACGGTGCGCCGCTCGCCATGCCAGTGCTCGATCAGTTGCAACAGGTCGGCCGAGGTCTTCGTGTCCATCGCATTGAACGGCTCGTCGAGCACGATCACGCGGGCATCCTGCAGCAGCACGCGCGCGAACAGCATGCGCTGCATCTGGCCGCCCGACAGCGTGCCGATGCCGCGCCCCTCGAAGCCGGTCAGCCCGACGGCTGCGATCGCCTGCGCGATCTTCTCGCGCGCGACCGCGCCGATGCCGCCGAACATGCCGGTGCTGCGCCACAGTCCGGTGCTGACGAAATCGAACACCGAGATCGGGAAGGAGCGGTCGATATCGGCGATCTGCGGCAGATAGGCGATTTCGCGCGGCCTCACACCGGCGGCCGTGATGGTGCCGGCGAGCGGCTTGAGCAGGCCGACAAGGCCGCGGAACAGGGTCGACTTGCCGGCGCCGTTGGGACCGACCACCGCGAGCAGCGCGCCCGTCGCGACCTCGCCCGTGAGGTGATGCACCGCCGGGTGGCGGTCATAGCCCAAGGTAACGTCGCGGAATTGCAGTTGTGCCATCGCCGTCATCACCGCATCGCCAGCCAGACGATCAGCCACAACACGGCGCTGGCGACCAACGCTGCGCCGAGCCGCGTGGTCACGGGCATGCGCAGGATCGACCACGGCGCGGCCTGCGCCGGATGCGGCGCGGCGGGGCCGTGGCTGTGGGCATGGCCGTGCGTATGGGTATGGTTGTGACTCTGGAGGGCGGACTGGGTCATCTCGTCATAATGTTACATTATAACATCACCTCTGTCCACCGCGGCCGGGGGGTTTCTGGGGCCGAAGGTCTTCGACGCACTCGTCATCGCGAGCGCAGCGAAGCGATCCAGGCTGCCTGCGCGGAGGGATTCTGGATTGCGTCGCTCCGCTCGCAATGACGGAGGAGAGATCGCGCCGCTCTCCGATAAAACGGTCGCCAGGACAGAGCTGCCAATTGGGTTCTCGTCATGCCCGGGCTTGTCCCGGCCATGACGGTGTGGAGAGGAGGCGCCTCTCCCTCGATCGACCTGCCCTCGGCAGCCAATTTGTCAGCTAAGATACCGCACCAGGGCCAGGCCGCCGAACAGGCCCGCGATCGAAATCCCGACCGATCCCAGCACATACAGCGCGGCTAGGCCCAGCGCACCCCGCTCGTACAGCAGCGCGGTGTCGAGCGAGAACGCCGAGAACGTGGTGTAGCCGCCGAGGATGCCGGTCATCAGGAACAGCCGCCAATGCTGGGGCGCTTCGCCCTTGAAGGCGAGGTAGCCGGCGATCAGGCCCATCACGGTGGAGCCGGTGATGTTGATGATAAAGGTGCCGTACGGGAAGTCCGTCCCGAATGCCCTGGCGCTGGCCATGTTGATCGCGTGCCGTAGCGAGGCGCCGCAGCCGCCGCCGAAGAAGACGAGAAAATATCCGACCAGCTGATTCACGGGACCTCACCTGCAGCAGGCATCGCGAGAATGGATGCCCTGCCCTTGCCACAAAAGATGCAAAACTTTTGCCGCAGCGGCTTCCGCCTTGCAAGGATTGCCCGCATCAAACCGCGTCGGGCATGAAAAAGGGCGGCGAGCCGAAGCCGCCGCCCTGGTGTCTCGCCCGGCTCGCGATCAGATCGCCTTGCCGTAGAGCTCGTCGACGTAGTCCCAGTTGATCAGGTTCTCGACGAACGCCTTCAGATAGTCGGGACGGCGGTTGCGATAGTCGATGTAGTAGGAGTGCTCCCAGACATCGCAGCCGAGGATCGGGGTCGCGCCATGCACCAGCGGGTTCTCGCCGTTCGGGGTCTTGGAGATTTCGAGCTTGCCGTTCTTGACCGAGAGCCAGCACCAGCCGGAGCCGAACTGGCCGACGCCGGCGGCCGCGAAGTCGGCCTTGAATTTCTCGAAGCCGCCGAGATCCTCGTCGATCTTCTTCTCGAGCCGGCCAGGCAGCTTGGAGCCGCCGCCGTTCGGCTTCATCCACGACCAGAAATGGATGTGGTTGAAGTGCTGGCCGGCATTGTTGAACACCGCGGGGTTCTTGCCGAACGAGCCCTTGACGATCTCCTCGAGGGACTTGCCTTCGAATTCGGTCCCCTTGATCGCATTGTTGCCGTTGGTCACATAGGCCTGATGATGCTTGTCGTGATGGTACTCGAGCGTCTCCTTGGACATGTAGGGTCCGAGGGCTTCATAGGCGTAAGGCAGGGGGGGAAGCGTAAAGGTCATGGGGGCGGTTCCGCAACTTGTGGAAGACGGGATTTAACGGGACCTTCTTATAGAAGGTTCCGACACCGTAAAACACCGTGAATTTGGAAAAAGCGAGCCGCTTTGATGAGCATCGAGATCGACATATTGAATGGTGACGTCGCCTGGCCGCTGGTCAAGCCGCTTTACGACGCGGTTTGGCCGCCGGAGGTGGTCGCCGGATTACCGTGGGCAGGTATCACATTTGCGCATGCCGACCTGCGGGTGCTGGTACAGGACGAGAGCGGCGAGGTGCTCTGCCATGTCGGCATCTATCGCCGACTCGTGAAATGGAACGGTCAGAACGTCAATGTCGGCGGCATCGGCGGCGTTTTGACGCGCGCCGACATGCGCAACCGCGGTCTCGCCACGGTGGGACTGAACGCGGCGATCCAGACCCTGCGGCACGAGGACTCGATCAACTACGCCGTCCTGTTCTGCGCGGCGGATCGCATCCCCTTCTATACGGCACGCGGCTTCATTCCGTTCGACGGCGACGTCTACGCCGAGCAGCCCGAGCAGGGCCGCATCCGCTTCGACACGCTGTCTGCGCTCGTGCACGACGTCAAGCGCACCGCGCCGACGCGCGGCACCATCGACCTCTGCGGCCTGCCGTGGTGAGGCCGCTCTTCCCTGTCGTCCCGGACAAGCGCGCGGCACGCGCGCGCAGATCCGGGACCATACCCGCAGGGAGATGTTTGAGGCACGCGGGTCATTGGCGCTTTGCCCATGATGTCCGCTGCGGAGTATGGGTCCCGGCTCAAGGCCGGGACGACAGCGGAGCACATGGCAGTCTTCCGGAAAAAATAATTCTCTTGCGTTTTTTACGAAATCATGATTGTATCCCGGCATCCCGCCTCACCGCGAGGGGCGTTGCGCGCGATCGTCACGACACGCGAGGTGGGGATGCGATGGCCGCGTTGCTGCCGCAGCATGCTTATCGGCGTGCGGACGAACGGTAGCGCGCGGACGTGAAGTCGCAGCGTCCTGAC
The DNA here is from genome assembly GCF_032377735.1 of Bradyrhizobium sp. SZCCHNRI3043. Lineage (NCBI taxonomy): Bacteria > Pseudomonadati > Pseudomonadota > Alphaproteobacteria > Hyphomicrobiales > Nitrobacteraceae > Bradyrhizobium > Bradyrhizobium sp. SZCCHNRI3043. The sequence goes on along the minus strand of NZ_JAUHID010000001.1, from coordinate 341,783 downwards.
ACCCCGAAGCTGGTGTCAACCTGGCGCAATGCTAACGCATGGCGCTGGGGATGGTGGCCAACAAGCCCGGCGCACCAGGGAGACTGCGTATAAGCGTGAAGACCGTCGCGCAGGGAATGCCGGTTGAATCGGCTTTGCCTGTGGTACCTGCCGCCTGCATTTTTTTCGCAGGCGGGCCATGGGTGAGGCCTTCACCCGGCATTCCCTGCGCCCTCTGCATTTTTGCAAGGGCCACGATGATCGCAGACCTCGGGCGTGAAGGGCCGCGAGACTGCAAAGCTATGTCCATCGCTGTTTGAACCGTGAAACCGCCTCACCCGCCGTCGTCGTCCCGGACAAGCCGTGACGCGCGCCAGCGCAGCATGGCGCCGATCCGGGACCCATACGCCGCGGCGGACGTGAGATGCGAAAAGCCAATGGCCGGCGTGCCTCAAACCGCTCCCTGGGGGTATGGGTCCCGCTCAAGGGCCGGGACGACAGCGGAGTTTGTTGCGGCAGTCAAAGCCTTTTCCCGGCGCATGCCATGAGACAATCGAACAAGGGATTGAGACGCCCCGTCGGCAATGCACCTGATCGTGATGATCATGCCTTGGACAACCGCACCTCGACGATTGCAACTGCGCCGTTTGCTGTTATGGAAACGCGGCTTCAACGGGGGGTAAGATGATTTGGAAATTGCGTTTGGCTGGTCTTGCGCTGGCGACCGTCGTGATGGCGCAGCCCGCTTTGGCCGCCGATGATCCGACCGGCACCTGGCTGACCCAGGCGGGCGACGCCAGGATCAAGGTCGCCAAATGCGGCGCCAATCTCTGCGGCACCGTCGTGTGGCTGAAGGAGCCGATGGACACCGACACCGGCAAGCCGGCCGTCGACAACAAGAATCCGAATCGCTCGCTGGCCAACCGCCCGATCATCGGGCTGCAACTGTTCGAAGGCGTTCACTCGGAGGGGCCGAACAAATGGTCCGGCAAGATCTACAACGCCGACGACGGCCAGAGCTACACCAGCCACATCTCCGTTTCCGGCCCGGATACGCTGAAGGTGGAAGGCTGCGTCGGATCGCTGTGCGGCGGCGAGACCTGGACCCGCTCCCGCTGATCCGCGCTCAGGCGACCGCGGCTTTCAACGCGGTCGCAGCCGACGCGTAGCCGCCTCGTGCGCCGTCGATGAAGTGGACGTGATCGGGCCGGATCGCGGACGGCGTGAAGCAGGTCATCATCGCGGCATCCTGCCGATGCAGCCCGTAGCGGACGATGCCGCGCGAGGCCGCCGCGCCAAGCCGGCGCTCCAGCTCCTGCGCGAGCTCGTCGGTGCAGTCGAGGATCATGCGCAGCGCATCGTCATATTTGCGGAAGTCGGAATTCTCGACCACCTGCTGCTTGTAGAGATCCGGCACAAAGCCGCCGATGCTGATGTTGAACCGCATCACGGCATAGACGAACAGCGTACGTCCGAGCACGCGGGCCCAGCGCGAAAACAGCAGTCCGCGCGCGGCGCGGACCTCGTAGCCAAATCCCTGCGGCGGCCATCGCAACGCCGGCGCGCCGGCCGGCACCGGCCGCCCGGCATCGGGGCTGCGCTCGGTGAGCGTGATGATCTCCTCGATCACCTTGCGATAGGCCTGCGCATCCGCGCTCGGGGCCGGCAGCACCAGCACCGACAGAATGACCCCACGCGCCGCCGGAATCTCCTCGAAGCGGCACGAGAGTCCGGACAGATCGGGCTGCGCACCGGACGGCGCCGGCGGAATCGCGAACTCGCCCCGCTTCATCGCAGTCTCGGCCCAGCCCAATCCGCCGCCCGCGAACATCGCATAGGACAGATTGGCCGATGGACCGTAGCGCGCCACGCGGACGTCGAGCCCCTGCGCGCGGATGGCCGTCACGGGGACCAGCGCGACGCGCATCGCGAGAGCGAGATCCTCCTTGACCCAGGTCGCGGTGGAGGCAAGGGCTTCGCGCGCGGCCGCTTCGTCATCCGGGCTGACGGCGAAGCTGGCGCCGTCACCGCCGAACACGAACGGGAATTCGCGCCCCTCCAAGGCATTGGTGACCGCGGCGATGACCGCCGCCCCGGCCATGTTGACCGCCTTGTAGCGCTTGTCGGCGATCGCCTTGGTCGACTCGACGATGTCGGCCGTGCCGATCAGCCAATCATCCGGCACCGGCTGGTAGAGCTGCGGCTCCATCAGGCGCGCAAAGCCGCGAAACACCGGAATCGAGGCATAGTAGTCCGCAGCGCTGGTCTTCGACATCGAGAGGCATCCGTCCGGGGTGCGCGTCCAATGAGGAGCTACGTTCATTCCTGTCAAGCGGGTTCACGCAACGATATTTGGCAGCGGACGTGTCGCCAGGCTTGCGCCGCGTTATCGTTCTGTCGGGTTCGACGTGCTAGCCTTTCGCCATGATGGCCGACAGCTCCCCCGTTCCACAACTCGCCGCCCGCGCGCTCCAGATCGCGGACCGCATCAATACCGCCGGCTTCGAAGGCCAGGTGCTGTCGGCGACGCCGCTTGCGGTCCGCATCGGCGAGACGGGAGTCGCCGTGGTCTTCCGCTACGGCGTCGTCGTCTTCATCGGCCTGTCGGTGGCCGAGGAGATCAACTTCCTCGACCGGCTGAGCGCGCGGCTGTTCGGCCCGATCGCGCCGCACGAGGAAGAGACGGCCAAGGTCCAGGTCGCGCGCGAATCCGACGAGCCGATCCCGGTCGGCGGCCCGGTCCTGGTCAAGGAATTGTCGCTGGAGCGACTGCTCATCGTCGCCGATGCGCTGGCGAAAAGCGTCGTGCTCGGCCGCAGCGAGCGCGAGATCGCCAACGTGTTCGACACCATCGAGCCGTTCGCGCGCGAGCTGGCGATGCTGGGGCGAACCTCGAAGAGCCGGGTGGCGATGCTCAAGCTGCTCGGCGAGGCGCTGCTGGTGCAGCACCGGGTCTCCGGCCGCGTGGCGGTCGGCGAGAAGCCGGACGTGTTGTGGGACCGGCCCGATCTGGAGCGGCTCTATGCGCGGCTCGAGGACGAGTATGAGCTGAAGGAACGGGAGGAAACCCTCAACCGCAAGCTCGCGGTGATCGCCGAGACGGCGACCACGCTCGCCGACATCATCGACACCAAGCGCTCGCTGCGGCTCGAGGTGATCGTCGTCATCCTGATTGCCAGCGAGATCGTGCTCGGCTTCTACGAGATCTTCGCCCGCGGCGGGCACTGACGATGGAGCTGCCGCACGCCGGGCGACCGAGGGCGTTGCATTCAGCGATGGTTCAGGCGCGACATGGAACTTTCGCCTGGGCGCGATGAGCGATGCGGGGGATGTCGAACCATGACGTGGGTGGGGAGCTTGCGACGACCGCCGGCGGCCGGCAGCCACGAGGTGTGGCGAGCGCCCCGCCGCCGGTGCGGCGATGCTGGTCGGCCAATGCCGTCACACCAGCGCTCTGACGTTCCAGGTCGCATGACGGACCCCGGCGAGCTTCGCCAGCTCGGACACGACGCGGTCGAGATCGACCGCATCGACCGCGAGCGGCACCAGCGTCGCGACGATCTCGACGATGTCCTCCGACCGATAGACGACCTCGGTCTCCCGCACCGGGTATTTGGCCGCCTCCAGCCGCTCGTCGAGCGCCTCGCGCAACTCGGCGGCGCGCAGCCCGTCGGTGGTCAGGACGATCTCGTAGTGCGCCTCCGACGTCTGCGCATTGAGCGGGATGCGATCGATCGCGTTGACCAGCGGCCGCAACAGCGTGTTGCCGGCCAGCACGAACACGGTCAGCGCCACCGATTGCGCGATCAGGTCGGCGCCGGCGCAGGCGCCGACCGCGGCGGACGCCCACAGCGTCGCGGCGGTGTTGAGCCCGCGGACGTTCATGCCCTCCTTCATGATCGTGCCGGCGCCGAGGAAGCCTATCCCCGACACCACATAGGCGATGATCCGCACCGCGCCGTCGGCGCCGGTGAGGCGGTTGCCGAGGTCGACGAAGGCGGCCGCGCCGACGGCCACCAGCACGTTGGTGCGCAGCCCGGCGCTGCGCTGCCGGTATTGCCGCTCGGCGCCGATCAGCGTCCCCAGCACGAAAGCCGTGAACAGGCTGACGAGCGTGTCGAGGAAATCATAGACCTGGAAGGTGTGGAGGAATCGCATGGGCTTGCCGACTGTCTGCGGTATTGTGCTCCGTGGCCCGCCTGGCGGCAGCGACACGCGTGGCATCCGGCGGCGGAACCGCCGCGAGAAGCCGCTTTCTTAGGACGTCCTTGATCGAAATCAAATCCCAGTCCCTCCCGCATATTTTAGGCTAATATGATCAACAGGCAGATGACGTCCGGCAAACACATGACGCCATTCTCCGACGTCCGCAGGGATCACAGCCCGGCCGTCCGGCTGGGGCATGATGCGGTGAGTGCGGTGAAGCTGTCCCAGGAGCTCACCGCCGAGATCGACGCCTGGGCGGAGGCCCACCAGATGACACGCTCCGACGCCATCGGCCAATTGCTCACGATCGGCCTGCATGCATCGCGGCCGGCAGCAACAGGGCAGCTCACGTCGCAGGATCCCGTCGCCATCGAGCAGAATGCGATCCGGCTGATCGATCGGATGCTCGACCCGAACCTGTCGGCCGACGAGCGCCAGCGGCGGATTCGCCGCCTGATCGAAGGTCCTGCGGAATTTGCCAACGAGCGGATCGACCTGCCGCGACATCCGGGCTGACGCGAACGGCTCAGGCGGCCGAGCGCGCCACCACGGCCTCGTAGATGTCGTCCTCCTGCGCCGTGTGCATGCGCACCAGCGTCTCGATCGCCTCGATCACCCGTTGCGCATCGCGGATCAGATAGCGGTCCACATGCTCGGACGGCAGATCCTCGACCAGCCGGCCGAGCAGCCGCGCCAGATGCAGTATCTCGCGATGCGCCCGGCTCATCGCCGACAGGCCATGGCTCTCCTGCAGGAGCCGCGCGAGCTTCGGATAGACCGAGCCTTCGTCGTCGCGCTCATGCGCCACGACCTTGTCCTGCACCAGGCCGTTCGCCTCCATGATCAGCGCCACGGCGCTGTCGGGCGAGGCCTCGTCGAGCGCATCGACGATCGAGCGCAGGCGGTCGAGGCCGCGCAGCAGCGCCTGGTGATCATGCCTGAGCCCGCGGCCGTCTTCGGCCGTGATCCGGCCGGCCTTGCTGCGGCCAGCCGGGAACAAAGCGCGGAGCGCGTTCAGGATGACGGCGACGTCGATGGCCTCCTGGGCCAGGGCGGCAGGCACCGGCTGCAGCAGGCCGAAGGCGGCGGCCCCCATCGCGACAAACGACAGGCCCATGCCGACGAAGATGCTCTCCAGGGCGATGCGCCGGGCGCGCTGCGCGATCACGATCGCCTCGCCCACCCGATCGAGCCGATCGGCGAGAATGACCACGTCGGCGGCTTCCGACGAGGCGCTGGCGCCGCGGGCGCCGAGCGCGATGCCGACATCGGCGGAGGCCAGCGCAGGGGCATCGTTGATGCCGTCGCCGACCATGATCGTGGGATGCAGCCGTTGCTCGGTCTTGACCGCCTCCACCTTGTCGGAGGGAACACGGTCCGCCAGCACGGCGTCGAGGTCGAGCGCCGCGCCGATCGCCTGTGCGGCCGCGGCGCGGTCCCCGGTCACCATGACCATGCGCGCGATGCCGGCCTCGCGCAGCCAGCGGATCGCCCGCGGCGTATCCGCGCGCAGCTCGTCGGCCAGCAGCAGCGCCCCGATCGGGCGCCCCTCGACGGCAACGAAGACGATCAGGGCCGAACGCCACGACGCCCGGCGGATCGCGCGCGCCGCCCAAGCCGGCGGCGTGCGGCTGCCGAGCACGAGGTCGCGCGAGCCCGCCATCACATGGCGGCCATCGATCAGCCCTTCGAGGCCCGAGCCCATGGTCTCCCTGACCTGTTCGGGCACCTTCAGCTTCAGCCCGCGGGCCTGGCCGGCCTGAACGATCGCGTGCGCCACCACGTGGTGCGAGGCCTGCTCGAGCGATGCGCAGAGCAGCAGTACCGCATCGGCGTCCTCGCCCGGTGCCGCGTCGACCGAGAGCAGCCGCGCGCCGCCGACGGTCAGCGTGCCCGTCTTGTCGAACAGCACGGTATGGGCACGCGCGAGCGCCTCCAGCTTGCCGCCGCCCTTGACCAGGATGCCGCTGCGCGCGGCCTGCGCGACCCCCGCGATGAAGGCCACGGGTGCGGCGAGGATCAACGGGCAGGGCGTCGCGGCGACCAGCACCGCAAGGCTCCGGATCAGATCGCCCGAGGCGAACCAGGCGGCCGCCGCAATGGCGAGGCTGACGGGCAGAAAGATCAGGGCATAGCGGTCGGCAAGCCGCACGAACGGCGCCTTCGCGGTCTGGGCCGTCGTCACCAGCTTGACGATGCCGGCATAGGTGCTTTCTCCCGCGGTGGCCGTGACCACCATTTCGAACGTGTCGCCGGCGTTCACCGATCCCGAAAGGATCGCCATCCCGCGCGTCTTCGTCACCGGGATCGGCTCACCCGTGAGCGCCGACTCGTCGACGACGGCGATGGTCGCTTCGACCATGCCATCGACCGGGATGATTTCGCCGGCGCGGACCATCAGGCGATCACCGACCGCGACGCTGGCGATCGGAACGTTGTCGATGTCGTCGCCACGGCGGCGATGCGCCTCGCGCGGCGCGCGATCGACCAGCGCCCGCAGATCGTGCTCGGCGCGGGCGACGGCAATGTCTTCCAGCACGTTGCCGCCGGAATACATCAGCGCCACGACAGCGCCAGCCAGCGGCTCGCCGAGGATGATTGCCGCGCTCATCGACACCAGCGCAATCGCGTCGACGCCGATGCGGCCGGCCAGGAAATCGCGGACGATCGAGACGATCAGCCCGAGGATAACAGGAACGGTCGAGGCCGTGAACGCGATCCCGGCAAGATCGGGGCGACCGAGCACATGCGCGAGGCCGCCCGCGGCGAGGCCCGCGATTGCGATTGCGACGAGGCTCCACCGCAGAATGCGCTCGAACATGGATACCGGTTCCGGATTGCGCCGGCACTATCGCTGCCGCCGCGCGTCGGACGCTTGAGCGAAATCAACGGCGAGAGCGACCGATCGCCGCAAATGGCCTCAGGCGGTATTGCCTGCGTCGACCGTCAGCACGGTGCCGGTGACATTGCGCCCGCCGTCGCCGAGCAGGAATTCAACCATCGCGGCCACGTCATCGGTTTCCGGCAGCCGCCGCAACGCGCTCCGGCCGGCGATGCGCCGCTGCTGCTCCTCGTCCATGCTCTGCGTCAGCTCGGTGGCGATGAAGCCCGGCGCGATCGCGTTGACGGTGATGCCGACCTTGCCGACCTCGCGCGCCAGCGAGCGCGTGAAGCCGTTGGCGGCCGCCTTGGTCGCGCCGTAGACGGACAGGCCGTTGTAGCCGGTAGAGGCGATGATCGAGGAGATGTTGATCACCCGCCCTTCGCCCGCGGCCATCATGTGGCGAACGACGTATTTCGTCAGGATCATCGGCGCCAGCACGTTGAGCCGCACCAGCGCCTCGATCTCCGAATTGTGCATGGTCGCGAGCAGCCCTTCAGTGCCGAGACCGGCATTGTTGACGAGACCATAGAGCGGACCGAACTCGTCGCGGACCGACTTCACGAAGGCCGGAAGGTCGTCAACGACGCTGAGGTCGCAGGCGCGGAAATGAATGCCGGCGCTGCTGGCGCTGAACTCGGCCATCGCTGCGCGCAGTTCGTCGCTCTCCCGGCGGGCCACCGCGATGACGTCATAGCCCGCTCCCGCGAGCCTGCGCGCGATGGCGAGCCCGATGCCACGGCTGCCGCCGGTGACGAGAACATTATGCATCGGCGCGCGCCAGCTTTCCGGCCGGTGTGACGTCGAGCGCTGGCACGACGCGGATCATCGCCGGCACCTTGTGAGCCGCGAGACGCGCGCGACACGCGGCGAGGATCTCGTTGCGAACCGTCTTACTCCGCGCCGGATCGGCATCCGCCGTCAGCACGACCTCGGCGACGACGATGCCGCCGGTGATCGGGCTGCGTCGCGACTTGGCGCGCGACATCCGCACCTCGGGATGGCCATTGATCACGGCTTCGATCTCTTCGGGATGGACCTTGAGCCCGCCGACATTGATGATGCCGTTGCGGCGCCCGACGAAGTAGTAGCGATCGCCGCGCAGCTCGACCATGTCGCCGGTGTCGACATAGCCGTCCGTATCGGTCAGGGCAGCCGCAGCGCGTCCGACATAGGCGTGCGCCGCGCGCCTGGAGCGGATGCGCAGCGAGCCGTCGACGACCTTCATGTCGACGGCCCCGCGGCCTTCGCCGAGCAGCGTCGCAGGAAAACCCTCCAGCCCATCATTGACCGCGAAGCCGACGCCGGCCTCCGTCGAGGCGTAGGCATGACCGATCGAAGCGTCGGGAAATGCCTGCTTCAATCCGTCGAGCACGGCCTGGTCGGCGATCTCGCCGGAGAGACGCACATAGCGCGGCGCAAAGCCTTCCACCGACCCACTCATCAGCAGCTTGCGCCAATGCGACGGCGTTCCGGACATGTGAGTGACGCCGCGCGCGTTGAGACGCGCGATGTGGTCCGTGAGCCCCTCGCCCGGATCCGACAGCACCATCGAGCCACCGCCGACGATGGCACGCAGGAAGATCTGCAGGCCGCCATAGCGGCGAATGTCGTAGAAGGTCGCCCACACCGGCATCGCTTCGCCAGGACCCGGACGGTCGCCGATGATCGCGCCGCACAGGCCCTCGAGCGTATGCCCGACAATCTTCGGCACGCCCGATGTGCCTGATGTCAGCATCAGCCATTCGGTGGCGCGCACCGTCTGCACCACCTCGACAGAAGGTTGCGGCAGGGCGACCTCGATCACGAGATCCACGCCGCAGGCGTCGAAACGCTGGACCTCATCGGTCACAATGACGTCGATGTCCGCATCGGCGATGATGCTGGCGAGATGCTCGCCCTTGAGATCCGGCGGACACAACAGCAGGCGCCCCGCGACGCCGTCGATCTCGATCAGCGCGAGGCCGGCGAGCAACTGGCCGGAGGTCGCCAGCAGCACCGAACGTCCGTTGAGCTCTTTGGTGCGGCCGCCGAGGCAGCTTCCACGCGAGAGCTCGGCGAGCGATAGGACGTGACGCGGATCGGAGATCGTCCGCTCGGTCAGCGCGGTCCCGAGATGGTCGCGAAGAGCGAAGATCTCACGCGGGGACATTCTCATAGGCCCCGATGAAGTCGCCTATCGTGTTGGGGAACGTCACGTCCTCGGACAGTGTGAATGGATCGACGCCGAGATCGTCCTCGAGACGGGCGACCAGGATGGCAAAAGCGAGCGAGTCGAAGCCGGTCTCGTGCAACGTCAGTTCGTCGGTCAGCGGCGGCAGCTTGACCTTCTGCTCGTCCGCAATCTGCTTGATCGCTGCAATGATTCTTAACCGTACCGACATGGGCCAATCCGCTCACTGTTCAAACGATGAAACCGACCATAGGACGAGAAGGTGAAGGAAGCCGGACTTCCCAGCCATCTTTCGGGACCGTTGGTAAATACCCATCACGGCCTATGATTAAAATCATCTACAAACGAACCTCGCCGGCGAGGATCCGCGCATGGAGATCCCGATCGAGCGGGCAATAGGCACCCGTCCCGGCGTCCCGCACGTAGAGCGGCTCGTGCACGATCGACGGATCGAAGCCGTCGCGCATCAGCTCCTGCTTCTTCTGCTTGAATGTTTCGGTCGACTGCAGCGACGACGTGATGCGGAGCGCCACCGGCCGCGCATAGGGCGGTAACCGGCAGGCAAGTTCTACGGAGAGGCGATCGAGATCGAAGCTCTCGCCGACAACGAGCGCCGCCATGCCGGCGCGTCCATCGCAGCCCGGCACGACGACCCCATAGGTCGATGCTTCCAACACGCCGGGACATTGCAGGATCGCCTCGTTCACCTCGCTGGTCGCGACGTTCTCGCCCTTCCAGCGGAAGGTGTCGCCGACGCGATCGACGAAATAGAAGAAGCCTTGGTCATCCTGGCGCATCAGGTCGCCGGTGCGGAACCAGGCATCGCCCTTCGCGAAGACGTCGCGCAGGATCTTCTTCTCGGTCTCGCCCGTGTCGGTATAGCCCTCGAAGCGGCCGCCTCCCTGGTCCGCCGTACCGATGCGGCCAATGGCCTCGCCGATCTCGCCGCGCGCGCAGACCAGGCACCGCCCATCGGGTCCGCGCAAGGGTGCGCGCTGGTCGGCGTCCAGCTTGATGATTTCGGCGGGGAAGCGATGCGCAAGCAGCGACGGCACGCGCCCGATCGATCCCACCCTGCCCTCGACATTGTAGAGTGAGAAGTTGCCTTCGGTCGCGGCATAGAATTCCAGCACCTGGGGGATGGCGAAGCGCGCCTGGAACGCCTCCCAGACGTCACCGCGCATTCCGTTGCCGCAGGCGAGCCGCAGCCGATGGGCGCGGTCGAAATCGGACGGCGCGGCGGCCAGCAGATAGCGGCAGAGCTCGCCGATATATTGCACCAGCGTGCAATCGTGACGAACGATGTCGCGCCAGAACTTGCTCGCCGAGAATTTCTCGGCGAGCACCGCCGCACCGCCGGCGCGCAGCATGCTGCAGGGCGCGACGATGCCGCCGACGGAATGATAGACAGGCAGACAGTCATAAAGGCGATCGTCGGGACCTGCACCGGTGAGGCCAGCAAACCAGCCGCCCCAGTTCATGATGCGGCGATGGCTGATGCTGGCGGCCTTGGGCAGGCCCGTCGTGCCGGAGGTGTAGATCAGCAGCGCGCGGTCGTTGATCGTCACGGCGCGGCGCTCAGTTGCGTCGAGCGCGCGCGTATCCATCGCGGCGACCGCGACGTCGAGATCGCCGCCGTCGGCAACCCAGACACGCGGCCCGCCCGCGATCACCGGCGCAACCTCCGTATAGGCTTCGTGGAAGTCCTTGGAGACGATCACATGGACTGGCCGAGCCACATTGATGCAATGCGCGAGCGACGGTCCGATCAGATTGGTGTTGATGAGCGCAACCACGCCGCCGACGCGGCTGACCCCAAGCCAGGCGGCCAGGTAGTCGGGTCGGCTCGGCATCATCAAAGCGACCGTGTGGCCAGGCCCGATGCCGTTGGCCAGCGCCCAGCGGGCGTATCGGTTGATGCGCGCAGACAGGGCGGAATAGCTCAGCGTCTCGCGATCGGAGACGAGCGCCGGCCGTTCGGGCTGCTTCGCAGCCCAGTCGTCCACCACGTCGGCGAACAGCCGCGCCGGCTCTGCCTCGATGCGCGAGGTCAGCTCGATCGCCTTCAGCCAGATCTTTGCCGCCGACGGCCTTCGAGGGGACGTGCTGAGTTCCACAGATCGATCCGACTGCCCGGAGTTCATGAACGCCCTCACCCCAATTCGGCGTGCTTATAGGCCGGGTGGCCTGACCAGCCGTTAACCGGGAGGGTTAACCGGCCGAGAGTGCGTCGCTGTTGATGCGAATGCGATCCTTTACGAAGTTCTCGGAAATGCCGGTTAGCGTACCGCTCCCAGAACATGCCAACGCGAAGGCCGGCATGCCCAAGGACACGATGACACGACGCGCATTGCTGCGCTGCGCCGCCTGGAGCAGCGTTGCAGCCATGACTTCGACCACGGCGTTCGCCGGAGTTGATGCGCCCTATCCGGCTCAGCCTGTCACCTGGGTCATTCCGTTTGCTCCGGGTGGGGCCACCGGCCGGCTGTCGCTCTTGATCTGCGACCGGCTGACCCGCCGACTGGGCCAGCCCTTCGTGCTCGATCACCGGCCGGGTGCGGGCGGCGCGACCGCCACCAAGAACGTCGCGAGCGCTCCGCCGGACGGTTACACGATCCTTGCGACCTCGACCGCCAACGTCATCACGGCCTCGATCGACGGCTCGCCGAGCGCCGACGGAGGTCTCACGCCGGTCGCCGGCATGGCGCGCATGCCGCTGCTGCTGTTGGTCAGCCGGCAGCTGCCAGTCAAGACGCTGCCCGAATTCCTGGCCTATGCCAAGGCCAACCCGGGCACGCTCAGCGTCGGCTCCGCCGGCCCCAGCACCGTGCAACTGCTGTCGGCCGAGCTGTTCCGGACCCTCGGCGGCATCACCTGGTCCACCGTGCACTATCGTGGCTCGGGGCCGGCCTTGACTGACCTCGCCTCCGGCCACATCCACGCGATGTTCGACAACGCCGCTTCCGCCGTCGACCTGTTGCGCAGCGGCAAGGTCCGGGCGCTGGCGGTGTCGACCCGCGAGCGCGCCGCCGCCTTCCCCGATCTGCCGCCGGTCGCCGACGTGCTGCCGGCGTTCGAAACCTCCGGCTTCTATGGCGTCGCAGTGCCGCACGGCACGCCGGAAGCCATCGTCGAGCTGCTCAACCGCGAGATCAACGCCGCGCTGGCCGATCCCGACATCAGCAGGCAGTTCGCGGAGGTCGGCGCCACGCCGCTCACCGGCGACGTCGGCGTCTATGCCGCGACCTACCGCGCCGAGATCATGCACTGGCGCAAGCTGGTCCCGCAGGTGAGCGCGAAGAACTGACCTCCGCGCCCGCAACCCGCCTGCCTCAAGCCGCCGCGACGCCCTGCAGCACCAGCCGGTTGAGCCGGGCCGCGAACGCGGCCGGATCCTCCGGCAGTTCGCCGTCGAGAATCTGCGCCTGCTCCAGCAGCAGGAACGACAGGTCGTCGACCTTGGCCTTGTCGGCGGCGGCCTTCGCGACCGCCACGACCAGCGGATGGCGCAGATTGATCTCGAGGATCGGCTTGGTGCGGGCGCCGCGCGCCTGCTGCGACAGGATGCGCTCCAGCTCGCGGTCGGGACCATGGCTGCCGGCGACCAGACACGAGGCGCTGGTCGTGAGCCGGGTCGAGACCTTCACGTCGGTGACGTGGTCGCCGAGGCTTGCCTTGATCAGTGCGATCGTGTTGGCCTCGTCGGCGGCCGGCTGTGCCTCGTCCTCGGGCTTCGGCTCGGTCACCGGGATCGGATCGAAGTTGATGTCGCCCTGGCTCAGCGACTTCAGCGGCTTGCCGTCATATTCGAGCCTCGCCGAGGTCCAGAACGCATCGACCGGATCGGTGAGCAGCAGCACCTCGACGCCGCGCGCCTTGGCGGCCTCGAGCCGCGGATTGGACTTCAGCCGCTCGATGCTGTCACCGACCAGGAAATAGATCTCGGTCTGATTCTCCTTGAGCCCCTCGACATACTGCTTCAGCGAGCGCTTCTCGCCTGATGTCGTGGTGAAGCGCGCCAGGGCCAGCAGCTTGTCGCGGCGCTCGAAATCCTCGTACAGGCCTTCCTTGATGACGGCGCCGAACGAATCCCAGACCTTGTCGAAGTTCTCGGCGTCCTTGTCGGCGAGTTGCTCCAATTCGCTGATCACCCGCGTCGTCACCGCCTTGCGAATCTGGGCCAGCTGCGGATTGTTCTGCAGCATCTCGCGCGACAAATTGAGCGGCAGGTCCTCGCTGTCGATCACGCCGCGGATGAAGCGCAGATAGGCCGGCATCAGGTCGGCGTCGTCGGTGATGAAGACGCGCCGGACATAGAGCTTGACCTTGCCCTTGCGCGCCGGCTCGAACAGGTCGAACGGCTTGGTCGACGGCGCGAACAGCAGCACCGCATAGGAATAGCGGCCCTCGGCGCGGTAGTGCAGCGTCATTGCCGGCTCGTCGAACGCGTGCGCAATCGACTTGTAGGCCTTGCTGTAATCCTCGGACGTCAGCTCGGACTTCGAGCGCTGCCATAGGGCGCTGGCGGAGTTGATCTGGCGCGGCTCGCCCTCCTCCGGCACCAGCATGATCGGGAACTGGATGTTGTCGGAATAGGCGGTGACGATGCGCTCGATCTCATAAGCTTCGAGATACTTCCTGGCGTCGTCCTTGAGGTGCAACACGATCTCCGTGCCGCGCGCCACCCGCTTGGCGTCCTCCTCGGACGCGGGCGCGACCTCGAAGCCGGCGCCGCCGGAGGAGGTCCAGGTCCAGACGTCATTCTCGCCGGCGCGCCGGCTGATGACGACGATGCGGTCGGCGACCATGAAGGCCGAGTAGAAGCCGACGCCGAACTGGCCGATCAGGCCGGTGCCGTCCTTGGCCTCGGCCAGCTTCTGCACGAACGCCTTGGTGCCGGAGCGGGCGATGGTGCCGAGATGGTCGATCAGTTCCTGGCGCTCCATGCCGATGCCGCTGTCGGCGATGGTCAGCGTATCCGCCGCCTTGTTCGGAATGATGCGGATCTGCGGCGGCTCGCCCTCGCCGATCAGGTCGGGCCTGGCGATCGCCTCGTAACGCAGCTTGTCACAGGCGTCGGAGGCGTTCGAAATCAGCTCGCGCAGGAAAATGTCGGTCTCGGAATAGACCGAATGCACCATCAGATGGAGCAGCTCGGAGACTTCGGCCTGGAAGGAATGGCTAACGGTCGCGGTGTCGGTCATCGTCGTGCGTTGGCCCATGCTATCAGGGGTGGAGAGAGACCGTCGATATAGCGCGGCGGCGGCACCGATCAAGCCTTTCGGCCGGGGGGATCATCGAGCGATCGTTCGGCGGCCGCGAGCAGCTTGTCGATGACCGTGTCGAGGGTCGCGATCTCGGCGGCCGAAAGCACGCTCAGCAGCTCGGCCTCGCGCGCCAGCGCATGGGGCACGATTCTGCGGTACAGCGCCCTGCCGGCGGCCGTCAGCGCTACGATCCGCTCCCGTCCATCCGCGGGATCGCGGCTGCGGCTGACGATGCCGCGTGCCTCCAGGCTCTGCATGGCGCGGCTGACGTTCATCTTGTCGAGCGTCGTCAGCCGGCCAATCTCCTTGGTCGGCAACCGCGGCTGCTCGCCGAGCGCCGCCAGGATCCGCCATTCCTGGCGCGACAGCGCGAACCGGTCGGCATAGACCTCCGCCACCGCCAGCGACACCTGCTCGGCGAGGCGGGCCAGCCGATAGGGAAAATAGCGCTGCAGTCTGAGCTCGCGCTCGGTGGTCCCCTCGCCGTCCCTCCGGTCCCGCATCTCGCTGGCCAGCTTCGTCATCGCGTCCTCTGCCCTCATCCGTTCCAGGCGCTCGCCCCTGGCGACCTCAATCCGATCCCAATCGGGTTGATCTGGATCAAAGCGACCAGATCGTATCATCCGTTACCATCTTGCCAACCACGAACATGGGAGGACAATCATGCAGATCGAGAAGATCCATCACGTCGCCTATCGCTGCGCCGACGCCAAGGCCACCGTCGACTTCTACAAGAAGGTCCTCAACATGGACCTGCTCGGCGCCATCGCCGAGGACAAGGTGCCCTCGACCAAGGCGCCAGATCCGTACATGCACATCTTCCTCGATGCCGGGAACGGCAACATCCTCGCCTTCTTCGAGCTGCCGAACTCGCCGCCAATGGGGCGCGATCCCAACACCCCGGAATGGACCCAGCACATCGCCTTCCAGGTCAAGGACATGGCGGAGCTCGAGGAAGCGAAGGCGCGCGCGGAGACCGCCGGCCTCGACGTCGTCGGGATCACTGACCACACCATCTTCAAGTCGATCTATTTCCATGATCCGAGCGGCCACCGGCTGGAGATCGCGGCCTGGACCGCGACGCCCGACCAGATCGCGCGGATGAAGTCGGTCGCCCACGCCATGGTGGACGAATGGGCGACCACCAAGAAGCCGCCGCGGCACACCGCCTGGATGCACGAGAAGGAATTCGCAGGCAGCGACTGAGCGATTGCTCGTCCCGACAGTCCCGACCGCAACGCGCCAGGCGAGGCAGCCATGAGCAACTATGTCTATCCGCGATTTCCCTACGTCTGCTCGGCGGAGCAGCGCGGCGGCGAGACCCGCCGCCATCCGATCGTCGTGATCGGCGCCGGGCCGATCGGCCTGACGGCGGCGCTCGATCTCGCCGCCCGCGGCCAGCCCGTCGTCGTGCTCGATGACAACGATACCGTCAGCATCGGCTCCCGCGCCGTGTGCTACGCCAAACGCCCGCTCGAGATCTGGGATCGGCTCGGTTGCGCCGCGCCGATGGTCGAGAAGGGCGTCAGTTGGAACATCGGCAAGGTTTTCTTCCGCGACCAGCTCTCTTATCAATTCGATTTGCTGCCCGAGCCCGACCATCGCTGGCCGGCAATGATCAACCTGCAACAATACTATCTCGAGGAGATTCTGGTCGATGTCTGCAACAGGACGCCGCTGATCGACCTGCGCTGGAAGCATCGGCTGGTCAGCCTCAAGCAGACCGACGACTGCGCTGATCTCGCGGTGGAGACGCCGGACGGCATCTTCACCATGGAGGCGCAATGGGTGATCGCCTGCGACGGCGCCAATTCTGACACCCGGCGCATGGTCGGCGCTGAGTTCAAGGGCCAGTTCTTCCAGGACCGCTTTTTGATCGCCGATGTCAGGATGAAGGCGGAGTATCCGACCGAGCGCTGGTTCTGGTTCGATCCGCCGTTCCATCCGGGCCAGTCGGTCCTGCTGCATCGCCAGTCCGACAACATCTGGCGCATCGACTTCCAGCTCGGCTGGGACGCCAATCCGGACGAGGAGAAGAAGCCCGAGCGCGTGATCCCGCGCATCCGGGCCATGCTCGGCGAGACCACCGAATTCGAGTTGGAATGGGTGTCGATCTATCAGTTCGCCTGCCGCCGGATCGACAATTTCCGTCACGGCCGCGTCCTCTTCGCGGGCGATGCGGCGCACCAGGTGTCGCCGTTCGGCGCCCGCGGCGCCAACACCGGCGTGCAGGACATCGACAACCTCGCCTGGAAGCTGGCGCTGGTGCTGCGCGGCGAGGCGCCGGAGAGCCTGATCGACAGCTATCACGAGGAGCGCGCCTTTGCCGCCGACGACAATATCCTGAACTCGACACGGGCGACCGACTTCATCACGCCGAAGACGCAAGCCAGCCGCCTTTATCGCGACGCCGTGCTCGACCTCGCACAGAACCACAGCTTTGCGCGGCCGCTGGTCAACAGCGGCCGGCTGTCGACGCCGACACCCTATGTCGCGTCGTTGCTGAACACGCCTGACGGCGGGAGCGTCCCCGGGGCGATGACGCCTGGCACCAATGCCGCCGATGCGCCGGTGACGATCGTGGGACAGCCCGGCTGGTTGCTGAACTGCCTCGGCTCGGGCTTCACGGTGGTCACCTTCGAGCCCGCCGTGACGGCCGAGCAGCTCAGCATCGACGGCATCACGGCGCGGGTGATCGTCGTCGGCCGCGACATCGCTGATGCCAAGGGCCTGCTCGCGGCACGATACGGTGCCTCGCCCGGCACGACCTATCTGTTCCGTCCCGATCAATATGTCACCGCCCGCTGGCCGCAGTTTGACGAGAACGCGATCACGGAGGCGGTCCGGCGCGCCTGCGGCAGGCGCGGCGCGGTCCAGCAGGAGCTTGCGGCATGAGCCTGACCCTCCCCCCGAACATCAGCGATCCCGACGACTTCTATGCCGAGCTGATCGGCGGCCAGCGCGACCTCAGCGAGGACGAGGCCCTGCGCATGAACGCCAGGCTGGTGCTGCTGCTCGCCAACCATATCGGTGACCGCGCGATCCTGAGCGAGGCGATCCGGCTGGCAAGGTCGCCCGCCGGCTGATGCAGGCCACAACACGCCACATCGGCAGCCGGCTTTGATCCGGATCAAAGCCGCTTCTCCGCATTTTGCGGCAGACAGAGAGACCAGCCGGCGAGTCGTGCGCCGGCGCAGAGTCCGCTCGCTTGCGCACATTGCGGCTCCCGATCCGATCCCGGTCGGTTTCATTGTGACAACATCATAATGTCACGCCACCTTCACTGAAGGCCTCTACGTCTTCGCCTCGTTCCACAACGGCACGGGGATTCGCATGTCGCGCTACTACAAGACGCTGCAGACGCAGCGCTTCGACGACTATCGCTACTATCATCAGAGCCGGATCAATCAGACGCTGCACCTGATCAGCGCCGTGATCTTCCTCGTGTGCTATGCGCTGCTGTTCAAGGATCCGGCGATGGCCGGCCTGGTCGGCTGGCTCGCGATGCTGACGCGGCAGACCGGGCACTTCTTCTTCGAACCGAACGGCTATGACCACGTCAACGGCGTCAGCAACGACTACAAGGAGGCGGTCAAGGTCGGCTACAATCAGACCCGCAAGATCGTGCTGCTGACGGTGTGGGGTCTGGTGCCGGTGGCGCTGTTCGCGTTTCCGACGCTGTTCGGCCTGTTCGCCGAGCCGGCCAGCCGGATGGACTTCGTCCGCCACGTCGGCCTGCTCTGGCTCGCGGTCGGCATCGGCGGCGGTCTGTTTCGCGTTATCCAGCTGTTTGCAATGCAGGATGTCTCGACGGGCCTGATCTGGGCCTTCAAGGTGCTGACCGACCCGTTCCACAACATTGCGCTGTATTGGAAGTCGCCGCTGGCGCTGCTGCGCGGCGAGCTCATCGATCCGACCATCAAGGACGCCTCGCATTGGGGCGCCGCCGAGGACGAGGCCGAAGAAGCTGCGCATCTCACCTGATCGCGAGTTCCCGCCGCCGGCCGGTCCTGCGGCGGGAGTTCTCGAACAGAGGGGCTGCAACAACATGGAACAACTCTCCTGCTACGCCGTTGCGGCCTCAGTGCTGGCGGCCTTCAGGAGCTCCCCATGTGTGACTACAGCCTCCATACTGTTGCTTCCCGCGATGCCAAAACTGCCGACGTGCTGGTCTCCTGTCGATTTCCCGGCACGGAGACCCGCGGCTTCTGCACCAAGGACGACCCGTTGACCGCCGTCTGCCTGCGGCCGGGCACGGAGCTCGCCTTCGAAGACGATGTCCGCATCAAGGGCTTCTTCTTCCGCCGCAAGGTCGGCGCCCATCTCGCCCGCTTCCGCCAGGTCGACACCAACAAGCCGACCGAACATCACGATGCGCTCGAATTCTCCAATGGCCGAATCGTCAAGGTCACCGACCTCGCCACCGGCCAGCGCGCCCGCGTGCTGCAGATGCCGGCCGATCCGGCCGCCAGGCGCACGACGGCACCGCTCACGATCGAGCTGCGGGCGACGCAGCTCTGAAGGCTTCGACATTGACTTCGACATGGACGATGTCGGCGCCGCGGCGCTGGCGTCGCCCATGACCAATCGAAATGCTCGGCTCATCGAACGCGATGCGTTGCGGGAGTGAGGTCTTGCTGCGGATATCATCGACATGCGTCGTCGCATTCCCGCGGCCCGTCGGACCCGAGTGATACGGCAGTCGTCCCTCTGAAAATGAGAGGGCACGGGGAAGGCCGGGTGTTGACCGCGGCCCATGGCCCGCCTGCAACAAGAAAAGCAGGCGGCAGTCACCACAGGTCGGGCCTGACAACCGGCCTCCCCCGCGCGATCGGTTTTAACGGTGTCCTTCGTGCTCTCCCTGGGGATCGGCTTTCTTGCCCCCATCGCCCGCGCGTGCCGTCAAGCAACGCTTGCGGACTTGACCTCAGCGTCGAGAGGCCAGGACCACACGACTTCGCCGTCCGCGCCGGACTGCGCTCGTCTGGCACAGCCGTCACGTCCATCGCAGCCCACCTCCACGTTCGTGACGACGCGTACGTCCCTCTGCACGAGGCGGGATGGGAGGAGATAAGCGTTATTTCGGAAAAATAGCAAGAGCAATTTCGCGAAATCCGCAAGCGCCCATCGAGCAGGGGCGGTGCGCTCCCCTTCCCCTTGCGGGGAGGGGAGCGCACGACGGGGCCGGCGCAGAAGGCGGAGGCTCGGGAAGCGCAGTCCGACGAATGCCTGGTTCAATCCGGCAGGTTCGTGAACCGCGGCCGCCAGACGCCGAGGATGACGTTCACGGTGGCGACGCCGAGCATGACCCAGATCGCGCCTTGCTCGGTGCCGAAGTTGGGCTGCAGCGTCGCCGGATCGATCTGGCCGGCAACGGCGCGCGCGGCCTCGTCGGCCGCTTCCTGCATCGGTCCCTGCACGGCGGCAAAGCCCCATTCGAAGACGAGGATGCCGGAAGCGAGCTTGGCGAGCGCCCAGCCGGCGCTCTCCGGCCTCAGGACGGTGAGGCCGTCCGCGGAGCAGGCTCCGGCTTCTGCACCGCCGTGGTGCCGGTGCCGCCCTGCCCGACGCGGAACAGTTGGATGTAGCTGCCGAGATAGAGCGGTGTGAGGCCGGCGACCGGCTGCTCAGGGAGCGGCGGGTCGAGCAGCAGAACGGCATCGAAGTGCGACCGCCAGCCGGCCAGATAGCGCGCGAGCGGCAACACGTCGGCCGACGGCGTGTCCGGCTGCAGCCAGCGCCACGCGGCGGGCTCGGCCAGCGGCTGCGCAAGGCGCGCGAAAGAGGGACGGACCGCCACGGGCTGCTGGCTCGGATGGGCGAACATCAGCGGCCAGAACGCCCGTCGCTCGATCACGAGCAGCGCCGCCATATGGGAATCGACATAGCGGAATCCGGGCAGGATCCGCTCGCGCCGGCTGGAGACGGGCTGCTCATGGCCATGCGCGGCGATGACGCGCGCGCCGGGCTGCACATGCGCGATCGCCGCACGCAGTTCGGCGAGGTCGACCCTGTGATCGATCCATGCCGATGCGATGTCCACGGTCCGAATCAGCGTCAGGCCCGCGAGGACGATGCCGACGAGCGCCGCCTTCCTGCCGGACACGACCGGCTGCAGGCCGGCGAACAGCAGCAGGCCGCACATCGCGGCAAAGCGCATATCGATGAACGTTCCGCCCAGCGCGCTC
This sequence comes from Bradyrhizobium sp. SZCCHNRI3043, assembly GCF_032377735.1. Taxonomy (NCBI): domain Bacteria; kingdom Pseudomonadati; phylum Pseudomonadota; class Alphaproteobacteria; order Hyphomicrobiales; family Nitrobacteraceae; genus Bradyrhizobium; species Bradyrhizobium sp. SZCCHNRI3043. The sequence goes on along the minus strand of NZ_JAUHID010000001.1, from coordinate 321,089 downwards.
CATGGCGCCGCGACGAAGGCGACGAACAGCGCCGCCAGCGCCAGCGGCATGCCCGGCGCGACGACGATCTGGCGCCGGACGAGGATCAACACCGAGAGCACCGCGACGGTCGTTATGACCGTCAGCTCGGCACTGGTGGTCAGGAACGGCGTCATGATGCGCCACAGCTTCGGCGGTCCGATCCAGGCGCCGAGCTGCAGCCCGCCCTCACCCAGCGGACAGAGCCCGTAGAGCAGCACGGCCGGGCTGAGCGTGATGCCGAGCGCGCAGGCGACGACCACCAGCTCCCGTGCAAGGCCGGGCGACCGGCGCAGCCGCCACAGCCGATCGGCCTCTCCAGCGCCGATCAGGACCGCGAAGAACAGCAGGCCGAAGATGTGGCAGAGGAAGGCGGCCGCCGCGGCGATGGCCCCCCACGCGATCGCGGGCAGCCAGCCGCGACGGCGCAGCGCCACCCAGCCGGCGGCGCCGCCGAGCGCGAGACCAAGCGAGAGCTGGAAATTCATGAAGCCGAGCAGGAAGACGCCGTCATAGGCGATGATGCCGGCCGCCAGCGGCCACAACGACAAGCGGCCGAACACCGCGCGGTGATAGGCGATCACGCCAAAGAGCGGCGCGAACAGGCTGAGCGCGAGCAGGATGCGGCCGCCGACATGAACGTCGGTGAAGCGCAGCAGCGCCACGCCGATCACATCCATGCCGAGATTGGGCAGGACGCGCCAGTTCGGCGCGTACATCTGCGACAGCACGGGATCGTCGGGATGCGCCAGCACGAACAGGCGCGCGAGGTGGTTCGGATAGTCGAGCACCGGCGGCACATCGACCAGCAGGAACGGCAGCGCGAGCACGATGGCGAGCACGAGCGCCAGCACGGCCCAGAGCCGCTGCATGTGGCTGGCGGTGGACGCGAACGCCGGATCGTGCAGACCCGGGAGAGTATCTGAATGCAGGATGAGGCCGGCCGGCGCGATGGCGCCGGTCACCGACGAGCACGATTGCGAACGCATTGAGGTACCCCACTCCGCCCGGGATACTTCGATACCATCCGATCAAAGACTGCAAGACGCTCAAATACAACCTTATGGTTGTGCCTAATGCCCCGTTACTTTACGGGGGTTCGTGGAACCAGCGGCTCAGGCGATCGCCTGGAGATAACGCCGCACCGAGCGATCGAACGCCGCCTTCGCATCGTCGCCGATGTTCTTCTGCCACCACGCGCCGTAGATGCGGTCGAAGGCGAGCGGCGCGACCGCATCGGCGATGCGGCGCACGGCGGCGGCGCCGAGCGGGATGTAGTTCGGATAGGAGTACATGAAGCTGACGTGGCGGCGATCCATCGCCACCATCGCGATGTCACCGGTCAACAGCGCGCCCTTGCCGTCGGCACCTTTGCGCCAATGCAGGATGGTGGCGCCGGCGAAATGCCCGCCGGTCCGCAGCAGCACGACGTCATCCGAGATGGCGAGGCGATCGCCCGTCCATGGCACGATGGCCGGATGCGGCCGGGTGACGAAGGCGCGGTCGTCGTCATGAAGATAGACCGGCGCGTTGCCGAATGCCTCGCTCCAATCGGCGACCGCGCCATAGTAGTGCGGATGCGACACCGCGATGGCCTTCAGGCCGCCCAATGAGCGGACGCGGGCAATGGCTGCCTCCGTCGCCAAGGGAATGCAGTCCCACATCACGCAGCCATCCGGCTCGGGAACGAGCAGCGCGCGCTGACCGATCGCAAAGCTGGGATCCAAAGCGAGGCCGGTCAGGCCGTCATCCTCGCGCCAGATGACCTGATGCCGGCCAGCAAGGTCGTCGCGGCTGAGGAAGCTCTGTCCCTTCCAGTTCACATATTGCCGCTCGTCCTCGCAGACGACGCAATGGCCGGGCGGCGCCTTCGTATCGGGAAACTGCGCGCCGCATTGAAAGCAGGTCCAGAGAGGCATGGATCACCGGTCGTCGAGATGGGATTGCGGAGGATAGCACGCGGACCATCCCGGAACACCGTCGCGCGCGGCTTCGTGATTGCCTAGTGTCGCCGGACGCCCGACAGGAGTTCTCGACATGCCGACCACGCTGCGCCGCGCCTACGTTCACCGCCTGCCGATGCGCAGCCCCGACGATGTCGGCGCGCTCGAGGCCAGGATCGCGCAAGGCGCCATCGATCCCGCCGGCATCGTCGCCATTCTCGGCAAGACCGAGGGCAATGGCTGCGTCAACGATTTCACCCGCGCCTTTGCCGTGCGCTCGCTGGAGGCGCTGCTCGGCCGATATCTCGCGGCCGACGCCGTGCGGCAGATCGCGATGGTGATGTCCGGCGGCACCGAGGGCGCGCTGTCGCCGCACATGATCGTGTTCGAGGCACGCGACGGCGGTGACGCCATGGCGCCGCGCGATGTCCCGACATCGCTGGCGCTCGGGCGCGCGCGAACGCCGGTGCTGGCGGGCGAGCATCTCGGCCGCATACCGCAGGTCGAGCTCGTGGCGGCCGGCGTGCGCGCGGCGATGGCTGACGCCGGCATCAGCGATCCCGCCGACGTCCATTACGTGCAGGTGAAATGCCCGCTGCTGACGATGGAGCGGATCGAGGCGGTGGAGGCGCGGGGAGAGCGCACCGCCGTGCGCGATACGCTGAAGTCGATGGGCTTTTCCCGCGGCGCCTCGGCGCTCGGTGTCGCCGTCGCGCTCGGCGAGGTCGCCGCTGCCGATCTCTCCGATGCGACGATCTGTGCCGATGTCTCGCGCTACAGCGGGCGCGCGGCCACCTCAGGCGGCGTCGAGCTGCTCGACCACGAGATCATGGTCGCCGGCATGTCGGCCAAGTGGAGCGGGCCGCTGGCGATCGATCATGCGGTCATGGGCGATGCCATCGACATCGAGCCGGCCCGGCAGGCGCTCGCCCGGCTCGGCCTGAACGTGCCGGGCCAGGTGCCGGCCGCCGATCGCAGCCGCATCGCCGCGGTGCTCGCCAAGGCGGAGGCGGCGCAGAGCGGCCGGCTGCGCGGCCAGCGGCATACCATGCTCGACGACAGCGACGTCTCTTCGACCCGCCACGCCCGCGCCTTCGTCGGCGGCGCGCTGGCCGGGCTGTTCGGCTTCACCGACCTGTTCGTCTCGGGCGGCGCCGAGCATCAGGGCCCCGACGGCGGCGGGCCGGTCGCGATCATCGCCGAGCGCCGCTGATCTCACGGTCGAAATCCCGGGCCACGCGTTCTACCTGATCACCACGGCGAAGTTCTGAGCCGCATACGCGTCCCGATCGGGAAACAGATTCGCCAGAATCCCGCCGCATCTCGCGACGCGGCGGGAGCAGCTCGAACCGAAAATCGACCGAAGTGATCGTCAAGCGAACGATCCACCTCGCGAGACGACGTGAAAGACCACCAACTCTCCCATCAGCAATTGAATGATGGAGATCAGCTCAACCAGGAGGTTTCAATTGTTGCCGTGAGGCGACATTTTGCGAACAAGTCTCATTTTCAGAAATGGATGGAAACTTTTCGTATTCCGGCCACCAGCGGAACCAGCTTTGGACCGCTTTCCCTCGCTTCTTGACTTGCATTCGCAACAGGCCCGCGCCCGTTGCGGGCGTTCAAACGAACCCAAGTCAAAGTTTTGCGTAACGAATGGGGTGGTCGAGTATGGGTAAGGCAATCTTTCCAAGGAGCTTGCGAGGGGCAAGCGGGCACGAGTGGGATCCATCTCCCGAGATTTCCGGTGTGAAAGTCTCGGCGGTCGCGAGCCTGATCGCGGTTGCCTCGTTCTCCAGTGCCGAAGCCCAGCAGGCGCCGCTGCCGTCCGTCAACGTCGAAGCCCCGGTGGCCCGCCCCAAGCCGGCCGCCTCGCGCCCGACCGCGGACCAGGTCCGCGCCCGCGACGCAATGCGCCGCGCCGCCCGCCAGCAACAGCAGCAGCAGGCCGCGGCGCCGAAGAGCAATCTGCCGCCCGACCGCAACCCCTATTCCAGCCCCGCTTCCGACTACAAGGGCGAGCGGCTGCAGGCCTCCGGCAAGTTTCCGGAGAAGCTGCTCAACACGCCAAAGACCGTCACCGTCCTGAGCAAGGAGATCCTGGCGGACAAGAACTCCACCAGCCTCAAATCCGCCGTGCTCTCCACCGCCGGCGTGACGCTCGGCACCGGCGAAGGCGGCAACGCGTTCGGCGACCGCTTCTTCATCCGCGGCTTCGACGCCCGCAACGACGTCTTCATCGACGGCGTGCGTGACGCCGGCGTCTCCGTGCGCGAGAACTTCTTCACCGAGCAGGTCGAGATCCTGCGCGGCCCGGCGTCGTCGTTCGCCGGCCGCGGCACCACCGGCGGCGCGATCAACATCGTGACCAAGCAGGCCACGACCGAGAACAGCTTCTACAACATGGACACCACGCTCGGCACCGACAGGACCAAGCGCGTGGTGATCGATGTCAACCAGAAGATCACGCCGACCTTCGCTGCCCGCGTCGGCGGCCTGTTCCAGGATGCCGGCGTTGCCGGCCGCGACTACGTGACCGACAACCGCAACGGCGGTTTCATCGCCACCAAGTGGACGCCGCTCGACACCGTCACCCTGTCCGCCAACTACATCCACAACGAGGTGACCGGCCGTCCGGACTTCGGCGTGCCGTATTATCGGCCGAGCACGCTCACCGCCGGCGCGCCGTTCCCCGAGGTCGGCTCGCCGCGCAACGCCTGGTACGGCTTCGTCAACCGCGACTTCTCGCGTGTCGGACAGGACATCGGCTCGTTCAATGCCGAGGTGAAGGTCACGCCCGACCTGACGATCTCCGACAAGGTCCGGGTGTCGCGCTCGACCTTGAACTACATCGGCACGCTGCCGGAAGGCCCGACCAACATCAATCCGCCGTCCGGCGCGCTCATCAGGGCCAACCCGCAGAGCCGCTTCCAGCAGACGGACGTGCTCGCCAACCAGCTCGAGGCGACCTACAAGTTCGACACCGGCAACTTCAGGCACACCGTGCTCGCCGGCCTCGAGGTCTCGCAGGAAAAGGCGCGCATCAACAGCTACACCGGCCTGACCTCCGAGCAGCAGGGCCTGGCGTTCGCGGGCAGCGGTTCGCTCTCGGGCGTGAGCGTGTTCAACCCGCAATTCACGAACCTGCCGTTCGGCATTCCGTCGCTGGGGCAATTCCCGACCAACGTGAAGATCGACTCGGCGAGCGTCTACGCGCTGGACAGCGTCAACTACCGCGATCTCGTCATCCTTAACGGCGGCGTGCGCTACGACAAATACGACGTCCGGGTCGACGGCTTCGGCACCGTCAACGGCGTCGCCAACACGCCGGGCTCGACGGCGGCCTCCAGCGGCATGCCGAACTTCAACGTCGGCATGACATTGAAGCCGGTGCCCTACGCCAGCTTCTATGCGGCCTACGCCACGTCATCGAATCCGGTCGGCGCCGAGTTCGACGGTCTCAGCCCGCAATATGGCGGCCTCTCCGCGGTCACCAATGGCGGCGCCAACCAGATCTTCGGGCCCGAGAAGAACACCTCGATCGAGATCGGCACCAAATGGGAGCTGCTCGACGGTCGCCTGCTGGTCACGGGAGCGCTGTTCCAGACCGAGAAGGAGAACGCCCGCGAGTCGCGCAACATCACCAGCGCCGCGCAGGCCACCGCGGACTGCCCGTATCCGGCAGGCACCATCGGCTCCGTGCCGTGTCTCTCGGCCGGTGCCGCCTACCGCATCCGCGGCATCGACCTGCAGGCCGGCGGCAAGCTGACCGACAAATGGAGCATCTTCGGCGGCATCGTGCTGATGCAGTCGGAGGTGACGAAGTCGAACATCCCGCCGGCCAACACCGCGCTGTTCACCAGCAATGTCGGCCTGCAGCTCGCCAACACCGCGCACCAGTCGTTCAGCCTGCTGACGAAGTACCAGATCAACGACACCTGGGAGATCGGCGGCCAGGCGGTGTACCGCTCGAAGATCTTCGGCGGCACCTGGCTGGCGGCGAACCAGGGCACGGAGTTGCCGAGCTACTGGCGCTTCGATGCGTTCGCGGAAGCCAAGCTCGACAAGAACTGGACGGCGAAGGTGTTCGTTGCCAACATCTTCGACAAGCTCTACTACGACGCTCTCTATCAGAGTGCCACGCCGTTCGTGCTCGTCGGTCCGGGACGAAGCGCATCGATCGTCCTGTCCGGACGGTTCTGATCGCAGACCACCCAGCCGGGGGCACACATCAAGTGATGAGTTCATGCTGATCTGTGTCCCCGGAATTCTGAGCAAAGACGATGTGGCGGAGTTTCGCCGCATCATGGACTCCAGCGACTGGGAGGACGGCCGCTCGACGGCCGGCGCCCAGTCCGCCATGGTCAAGCGCAACGAGCAGCTGCCGCCCGACAGCGAGGTGGCGCGCAAGCTCGGCCACCGCATCATTTCGGCGATGACCGCCAATCCGCGCTTTCTCGCCGCCGCCATCCCGCAGCAGATCTTCCCGCCGCTGTTCAACCGCTACAGCGCGGAGTCGGGTCATCATTTCGGCATCCACGTCGACAACGCCGTGCGCGGCGACAAGCTCACGGGCCTGCGCATCCGCACCGACCTCTCGGTCACGCTGTTTCTCTCCGAGCCGGAGGATTACGACGGCGGCGAGCTGGTGATCGAGGATCTCTACGGCTCGCACGAGGTGAAGCTGCCGGCCGGCGACCTCGTGCTGTATCCCTCCTCGAGCCTGCACATGGTCACCCCGGTGACGCGCGGCGTCCGCGTCGCTTCGTTCTTCTGGCTGCAGAGCATGATCCGCGATCCCCTCGCGCGCAGCATGATCTTCGATCTCGATACGACGATCCAGGGATTGTCGCAGCGGATGGGGCGCGACGATCCGGAAATGGTGCGGCTGACCGGCCTCTATCACAACCTGATCCGCTACTGGGCCGAGAACTAGAGGTTCTCCTTCGGTCGCAACGATCTGGTTGAGTTCGGTCGTTTACGAGCCGGGTTGCACGCGATGCAGCCCGGCTCGTTCGTTTTGGTGATGATCCCATCGTTCAGGCGCTTTCCCCAGCGGTCGCGATAGACTGCCATCCGAGCTCGCATGCGGTCGGCTGGTCCGTTTCTCGGAGCTGTCGATCCATGTCTTTGACCGCTGGCGGATCGTCGTTGGCGAGCTCTGCGATTTTCCGTGGCGGTGAGCGCGTGCGCTTCGCGAGCCCCCATCGCGACCGCGATGGCCGTTGATCACGACGTGATCAGGGGCGTGCGGCGCGTGCTTCTTGAACGACGCCGATCTCATCGGCATTCTGATTCGGACATCGACGCCCTCAAGCTCCTTTCGGACGGCATCCCGTCCCGAAAGCCGCGCGGCATGCCCTCGTACCAGCCGAACAGGATCATCACGGCGGTGCCGACTAATTAGAATCGATGGAAGACCGAACGGAGGCAATTGCGTGACGCGCGGCCGCATCGGCGGCGTCATGCACGGCTAGCTCCGTCTCGCATCAGGACTTTCAGGGAGTTAGGACGTCACGTGCGGCATCGACGGCCGATGAACAGGCCGCACGATTCGATTTTTCATTTGGCATCGCACTCACCGGAGTGACTGCCGACCTTGATGTTCCCGCTTTGAGTCAACGGGCCGTCTCAAAACAGCCGGGTTACGACTAGAAACATTACAGAGAAGATAACTACCAAGGGGTATGCAGCAACATGTTCAGGATCGTTCTTCATGTAGGAGCGGTGATCGCAGCCGTTTCGGCCGGCGCCATGGCGCATGCCGAGCAGCCGGCCACATCGCCGAGACCTGGCCAGGCTGCAACCGCCCCGCAGACCACAGCACCAAATCCGGCGAATGCGACCGGAGCGAAATCCGTTCAGCCTGCGGCTACAGCGGCCGCCACGCAGGCGCCTGCCGTTGCGCCCGTCAACGCCGCCGCGGCCAGCGCGCCGGCTCCCGTTGCGCACGCAGCTCAAACTCAGAGCGCGGCGCCGAAGCCAGTGACCATCGGACAGGCGCAGACGGCCCCCGCTGTTGCCCAGCCCGCGCCGCAGACGGCCGCGCCTGCTCCCACGGCAACGGCTCCGGCCACCGGCGGCGCCGCCACGGCGGCCGCACCGGCACCGGCTGTCACCACGCCGCAGGCTGCCGCAACGAGCCAGGCGCCGGCAGCCGCAACGAACGACGCCCAGCCGTCGACCGCTGCCGAAACCGTTACTGACGCGTCGGTGGGCGACAAGGCGAAGGATCAGGCAGAGAAGCCGACGCAAGGCGGTGCGCAGGCGGCATCACACGTGCCGCACGATCTGTCGCCATGGTCGATGTTCCTGGCCGCCGACATTCTCGTGAAGTCGGTGATGATGGGGCTGGCGCTCGCCTCGCTTGCGACCTGGACCGTCTTCATCGCCAAGACCATCGAGTTCTCCATCCTGCGCCGGAAGCTGAGCAGCGCGCTGCGCAAGGTCGACGACGTACGCTGGCTGTCGGAAGCCAAGCTCGCGCTGGGATCACGCCAGAACGTGCTGACAGCACTGATCGATGCCGCCATGCACGAGATCAGGATGTCGTCCGAACTGCCGTCTCACGGCGTCAACGAGCGCGCGGCATCGAGTTTCTCCGAGATCGTGCGTGCCGAAGGCCGGCGTTGCCGGACCGGCATGGGCCTGCTCGCCACGATCGGCTCGATCTCGCCCTTCGTCGGCCTGTTCGGCACGGTCTGGGGCATCATGAACAGCTTCATCGGCATCTCGAAGTCGCAGACCACGAACCTCGCCGTCGTCGCGCCCGGCATCGCCGAAGCGCTGCTCGCGACCGCCATCGGCCTCGTCGCCGCGATCCCGGCAGTAATCATCTACAATCACTTCACGCGGGTGACGAAGGGCTACATGGAGCTCGTCAACCGGTCCTCCGGCGCCACCGCCCGCATGCTGTCGCGCGATCTCGACCGCGGCCAGAGCCACCACAGCCATCACGGCGAGCGCTTCGAGCCGATCCACGTCCACTCCGCGCCTCCGATGGCGCTCGCAGCGGAGTAGGTCATGGCCGTTTCTCTGTCTGAAGGTGATGGTGACGACGATCTCGGCGAGACCAGCGACATCAACGTCACCCCGTTCATCGACGTGATCCTGGTGCTGCTGATCATCTTCATGGTCGCGGCACCGCTCTCCACGGTCGACGTGCCGGTCGATCTTCCAACCTCGACCGCCACGCCGCAGAAGAAGCCGGACAAGCCGATCTATGTCAGCATCAAGCCGGATCTGACGCTGTTCGTCGGCGAGGAGCAGGTGAAGCGCGCGAGCCTGGTCAGCACGCTCGAGCACATCCCCGAGGCCGCCAAGGACAAGTTCATCTTCCTGCGCGCCGACCGGGGCGTGGCCTATGGCGAGCTGATGGACGTGATGGAGCTGCTGCGGACCGGCGGCTATCCGAAGATCAAGCTCGTGACTGTCGAAGGCGTCTCACAGGCCGCCGCCCAGGCTGCACATTGAAACCAGTGAAACGACGGAAGTGAAGAATGGTCGAACACAAGTATCAAGGAGCGTCGCGCCGCTTGTGGATCTCAGCCGCGATTGGCGCCGTGATGTTGCACGGTGGCGGCGCCGCACTCGCGGTCGTCCATCTCAGCGGCAATGATGCGGAAGGTGGCCTCGGCGCCGCCGGCGCCGAGTTCGCGCTCGAGATGGCCTCGCCCCAGGTCGAGGACAACGATCTTCCGCCGGGTCCCGACAGCGACGCGGCCGAAGCTGCGCCGGAGCAGATGCAGCAGACCGCCGAAGTCCAGGAGTCCGACGCCGTCAAGGACAAGCCGACCGAGACCGAGGAAGAGGCCGATCGGGTCGTCACGCAGAACGACCCCAAGAAGCCGGAGAAGGAGGAACAGCAGCAGGCGACCCAGCAGGCCGAGGCGTCGGTCGCGTCTGCCGCGCAGGAAGAATCGGCCCGCAAGGCGCTGGACGAGGCCGCGCCGCCGGCGGAGACGGCCAAGGCCCCCAATCCGGGAATGGGCAAGGACAAGCAGAAGCTGACCAACGATTGGGGTCGCAAGATCAGTGCCTATTTCGAGCTGCACAAGCGCTATCCGGAAGGCAAGAAGCACAATGGCACGGTCAAGGTCGCGCTGGTGCTGAGCCGGGCCGGCAAGGTGGTGTCTGCGTCCGTCATGCAGTCGTGCGGCGACTCGATGTTCGACGATGCCGCGCTTGCGATGATCCGCCGCTCCGACCCGGTGCCCGCGCCGCCGTCCGGACTGACGGACGATCAGTTCAGCTTCAGCCTCGACGTGAACTTCAACCAGAAGAAGTAGTCGTGGCCGAACTGACACGCAGATCCGGAGTTGGCAGCGCTCACCTCGTGGGCGCTGCATTTCGTTTTGGAGACTGGAGCCAGCCACTCCCGCCGCGCGTCCACCCGTCGCTGGGTGGCTATACTACATGGCGAAGCCGGCGCGAAACTCCAGCTTCCAGGCTTGCGGCCCTGCCCCGGAATGACTGTGGCCGCGTCACGACAGCAGGCGTGATCTCCAGGCACGCGCTCAGAAGACCGCAGATGCGGCGCGCGGGCGCCTGCCGGGCAGCCGATCAGTACTGTACCCGCGCGCCGACCTGCACCACGGTCGCCGACAGATTGTTTTCGCGGAAGTTGGAGCGCGTCTCCTCGCGCCGGACGCTGGCCCTGAGCTGCAGCAGGCGTGAGAACTTGTAGAGCATGCCGAGCTCGACCAGGTAGCGGTCGTCGACCCGCGTCGTGCCCGTGAAGGCGTCCTGACCAAAGCCGGCGAGGAAGGTGCCGATCAGCCACGGCTCGAACTGGTGCTCGACGCCGACCGTGACGTCGCGCTTGAGCACGCCGGAGATTCCGGGCTCGGTGATCTCCACGACCTGCGACTTGGCGCCGAACATCACCGCCGTCTCCTTGGCATACTGCCAGGTCAGGTTGGCGTCGGCGATGAAGCCGTTGACCGGTTTCAACATCGGATCCTGATAGCGGCGCGTGAGATAACCCACCGCAACGTCGCCGGTCAGCTTGTCGGCATAGTTGAAGGTCACGCCCGCCTCGACCGCGGTGCCGGTGGAGTCGCGGCGAAAGCCCTCGGCATCGACCGCGATGTCGTGAACGCGGCGGTCGACGGCGACGTCGACGAAGGGCCGGATCTCCGGGGTCAGGTTGTAGGTCACGCGGCTCTGCGAGCCGTATTGGACGAAGTTGCGATCGGCGTTGCTGACGATCTGGCCGTCCATCAGCGGCGCGTTCTGGAACGCGACACGGTCGATGGCGGCCTTGGTCGAGATTTCGACCTCCTCGAACCGCTTGGTGACGCCGGCCGAGCCGCCGACGGTGGAGGCCAGCGGAATCTTGGCGAACCGGCCGGCGAAGCGCGGCGTGCCGGGATCATCGGCATCGACGGCAACGTGCCCCTCGCCGTTGAGCGCAAACGTATCGGTGATGTCGTAGCGTCCATTCACCTTGGCGTCGACGGTAGGCCTGCTGAGCTGCCGGAGCTTCGCATAGTCGATGTAGCCGACGCGCACATCGGCGTTGAGCAGATGCCGCTCGAACTGAGAGCGCACGAGCAGGACCGGCGCAACGCTGACGAACGCCGAGCCCTTGCCTTGTGGTACACGGCCGGGATTGCTGTCGAAGCCTGACGACATTTCGAACGCAGGCTTCAGGATGAAGTTTCCCACCGTGATGCCCTTGGGCTCATAGGGGTCCTCCTCCATCATCGGCGGCTGCGCCGGCGGCTCCTGCGGCTTCTGCCCCTTGTTCACCGGCGGCAGCCGCATCTTCGGCTTATCGGCCAGAACGGGCGGAATCGGCTGCGCATCCTGTCGCGGAATCGGCGGCAGGTTGCGCGGCAGCACGCCACGGGTGGCCGGCGGCGGACTGACGGCGAAGGCCAGCGCATCCAGACAGCGATTAGGGACGTTCGTCGTCGACAGCCGGCCGGGCGTCGACAAGCAGCCGCCAACCAGGAGGCCGGCGGACGGAGCACCGAAAAAGCCGTTTCGAACCGGAGCCAGACGCGGCGCCGGTTCGCGGCGCGCGGCCTGAGGGAGCGCGCCCGCGCCAGCATCGATCGGAGACCGCGGCCGCGGCGGTGCAGCCCCATCCACCTGCGTTGCCGCCTTGGGCTCCGGCTCGACGCCGCCAGGCGAAACGATCACCTGCGGAATGACCAGCGGTCCATTGCCATTCGCGGGCCGCGCCGGCTGGCGGCGGCGGTTGGGCACGACCACCACCGGCCCACCCTCGGTGGCCCCGGGATCTGCATAGGCTCTGACCTGGCTCCCCGGAACGACGGTCTGACCGTAGGACGGCGCGGCTCCAAACAGCGTCACGAGCAGCACGGTGATCGCAACCGACTCCTCCTGGCACCATGAGACGTCGCGACCGATGCCACGTCTGGAAGCGACCGTCTCTCGTGCTGCCCGTTCCAAAAAGCCTCGTCTCCGTCGAGTTCGGCAACCTGCGAAGCGCCCCCCCCCGCGGCGTGACACGTTCCGGCATCACGGCGCCGCGGGGGCCGAAGGCCGGATCACTCGATGATCAGCGTGCCCTTGTTTCCCTGATGGAAGTCGTCGAAGAATTCGTAGCGTCCCGGCTTCTGCGCCTTGACCTTCACGACGCCTTCCATGTTCGGCTTGATCACCGTCTCGAACTCCAGGGGCTCGCTCTCGAACTCGACCGGCGCGCCATCCAGATTCTTGACCTTGAACACGATCGGCGTGTCGGCCGGCGCCTTCATCTCCGTCGGCTGAAACTTGTTGTCCTTGACCGATATCTCGATCGTGGTCTCCGCCGCGCCCGCCGGAAGCGCGAGCGCCGCGATCAACAGCGCGGCGGCTCCTGCTGCCTGTACCTTCCCAAAGAGATTCATGGTGTATGTCCCTGTCCCGAATTCACCCGAATGTGCCGGACGGCTTCCAGACGCTCGCCTGTTTCGACGAGTCTCCGACACTTCATAGAACGACTATAAAGTCCCGAATGCGGCAATTTGCCGTGTCCAAATTTGACAACATCGTTGTGCGCGACAAAGCGCGCGACTTTATTAGTTGCGTAGCGTCGCGGCGCCGCGCAGATGCATCGGCTTGAGCATCGCCGACGCGCGGCACCGAATGACAGCGACGAAAATCAGCGGTCTCTGCGGTCGAGAGCAGCATGATCGCCTTGGTTCGCATCGCGGCTGTGCTGATATGAGACACGACAGGTCATGCAGCGTCGTCGCACACCCCGCGAACCACACGAGACTCACGATCGACCGCGCGCGCTGCGCGCAGCACATGCATGATCCTCATGCGCCGGCTCGTCGAGGCGACTGCGAGCGAGATACACGCATAGGAACGCGCTCGCGCTGGTCCCGCGCGGCATGGGCCGAAATGTGCGTGCGCGTCCATCCAGCTCGAGCCGTGCGCGGACAAGCCTTGCGCGCACCAGAAATGAAATCAGACGCGAGCCCGCCCGCCCATATCGGCGGCGAGCGCACACGACCGATGCCCGCCGCCTCACCTGCCGACCCCCAGCCGCTTGTCGTGAATGCTGAGGGACCGCGGCATGCGTGCGGGCTTCGCGGCGCCCGACGTCGGATTCACGCGCAGGGGCGGCAGATCGGGCACGACGGATACGTGCTCCTCGTTCGCCATCGGCTCGGGCTCCGGGTTCTGCCGTGCGACGCTGCGCGCCGCCGCCGCACGCACGATTCCGGGCACGCGCTTGCGTCCCGTGACCATCGCGCGCATCAGGTTCTCCCGCTGCAGCACGCTCATCCACACCGTGCCGAGCACATGCACGGCGATCAGGGCGATGATGGCATTGGACGACAGCGCATGCGCCTGTTCGATCCAGCCGACGCCGAAGAACCGGACCGAGACCTGCATGACGCCGCTGATGGTCGAGACGATCAGAAGCGCGAGCATCACGACCAGCATCGCGGCGCCTGCCGGGTTCAGCCCGAGATAGCGTCCCGTCTCTCCGCGCAGCATGCCCACGATGTATTGAGGCGCCGCCCGCAGCTTGAGGCTGATCCGCGCGAACAGCGAATGGCGGCTGCCGATCAATCCCCAGATCAGCCTGAAGGCGAGCAGACCGATGACGGCGTAGCCCGCCAGCCGATGCAGGCGGTCGAACGTGTTGGGCGTGACGCAGGCGACGAGCACGAAGGCCGCGAGCGACCAGTGCCAGACGCGCAGCGGAAAATCCCAGACCGCCACGGTCCCCGAACTTGAGTTCGCCGGCGTCTCGGAGGAGACGCTCCGCTGCGCCCGGCCTGCGTCACGCATGACCATCAGATCACTTCGCCTTCGTATGCTTCAGTGCGAGGTCCTCGGGGCTGTAGAACAGCTCATAGAGCTTGCCGCCCTTGACGCCGTAGACCTCGTAGCAGGTGCCCTCGATCTTGGTCTGGCGGACCTCGTAGCCGGCAGCCTTCGCCTTCGCTTCGGCCTCGGCCGTCGTCTTCCACGACGCCTTGTCGAGCTTGGTGCAATCCTTGTAGCCGTCGGCGAGCGCAGCGGAGCCCGACGCAAGACCCGCCGCCAATGCCACAACCATTATCTTGATGACCTTCATTATCAAATCCCTCCTCGAAGACTGCGCCATCGGCGCCAACAGCGCTCGATGCGCGGGCTACAAAGGGGAGGGAGATTTCAACGAAACTTGGACATCGCATTCCGCGGCGGACGGCCTCGACACGCATGCGCGGCTCGAAACAATCCGCATCCGGCCGCAATGTCGCTGAGATGCGAACTCATATACGTTCCAGTCAGGATCGAACCGTGTCGGCAGGCTGCTGATCTTTTTCCGGAATCGGCAACGTGCGTAGTTCCCCGTACGTTGCAACTGATATTGATTCGCAAGGATGTAGCAGCACTGGCGCGAGGCGCACGCGCCTTCCCCGCGCATAAGGCGTCACTGGCGATGCGTGCGGGACCACACTCCTGCCCGATTGCGGCTGTGACCAGGGTGAGGCGAGAAAGGAACAGACAGCTACACGGCTGCGACCTTAAGCCTCAGAAAAAAATATTCTGAGCGCTGCGATCGTTCACACGACCGGAGCGATATCGGTACCGGAAAATGACAATGCGGCTGTGCGCACGCATCTACCAACCGTCAAGCGCACATGCGTGCGAACAGCGGTATACTGAAGAAGCGATCCTGATCTCAGGGCCGGGCGATGCCCTTGCCGACACCGACCACCGGCCAGGATGGCGGATCGCTGCAGGGAAACGACTTGTCGGATGCCTCGGCAACGACGTCCCAGCTCGCGTCGGGATCTGCCATGGAATCGCGCCCGGACGAGCGGCCACGGCCGGGTGAGCTGCCCTTGCTCTCGCCGCCGCTGCGGACCGCGACGTCGGCGCGCCTCGCGAGCCTTGGCGCGAATTTCGACATGCTTCATTCCATCGCTGCGGCAGGCAGGATGATGATGGATCGCCCTTGCCGCTATGGAGCGACAAGCGCCGCCCTCGGCGATGGTTCCACAAGGAGCGACCGAGCTTGCGTCCCACGGTCGCGCGTAAGCCGACGCACATCAACGCGCCCGGCCACCGGGAATGGAGAGATCGTCACTTCGTCCCGGAGAAGACGCGGCTGATGAAGTCGGAGCTCTCGGGCGACTTCGTCGTCTCCGGCGACGGCTCGGGCTGGGCCGGCGGTTCGGCTGGTACGGATCGGATCTGCGGTCTGTTTCGGGCGCTGACGCCACGCGTCGCGCGCGCCTCCTGCTCGCCTCCGTTCGGCTTGCTCACCGTGATCATGATCTTCTCGGAGATCACCGGCGGATCGAAGTTGAGATGCCTGGTGTCGCCCAGCACGAGCTGCAGCGTGTGCTTGCCGGGCGACAATTCGATCCGCGCCTCCGTCTCCCCCGCTGCGTAATGAACGTGTTTCTTGTCACGCGGAATCTCCTCGCCGGCCTGCATCGTCTCGTCGACGTCGACCAGAAGATGATGATGGCCACTGCCGGCGAAATCGTCACCCGCATGGGTAACGCCCATGTTGCGAAGTCCGAAGCGAGCGATGACGGGCCCGGTCACCGTCTCCCCGTCCGCAGGGGAGATGAAATAGACGCGGGCATCCTTCGCAGCCTTCGTTCCCTTGGCCGGCGCCAATGACGGCGCGAGCACGAGCGATGCAGTCAGGATGAGGCAGAGTCGCGCAGACCTCGGCAGCATGCAAATCCCCTATGGTGAGAGCGCGACGCGGAAACCCAGGGTCGGATGCCGGATGCGGCCGTCATAGCGGTCGCGGCTGCCGGCCCGCGCATCGGCGGCGCCGTTCTTCCACGATCCCGAGCGGATGACGCGGGCATAGCTGCTCTCCTCGAGCCAGGCCGATCCGTCCGCCGGCGCGCCCTTGTAGTTCTTGTGCCAATTGTCGGCGACCCACTGGCCGATGCCGCCGCCCATGTCGAACAGGCCGTAAGGATTGGCCTGGACGCTGCCGATTTTCGGCGGCTGATCCGTCTCGGCCTCGCCGGCGCCGTTGCACCCCCTGCAACTGGCCATGCCCGGGCGCATGCGATCGCCCCACCAATAGCGGGTGCGCTGGCCGCCGCGCGCGGCGTATTCCCACTCGGCCTCGGTCGGCAGCCGGTACGACTTGCCGGTCGCCTTCGACAGCCAGCCGAGATAGGCCTGGGTGTCGTCGTAGCTCAGGTTGGTGACCGGACGATCATCCGCACCGGTCGCGATGTCGGCGCAGCTTGCCGCCGCGACACACTGCCTCCACTCGCCTATCGTGACGGGATACTTGCCGAGCGAGAACGGCCGCACGCTGACCTGATGCGCCGGCTGCTCGGACTCGTCGTCGCCACCCATCGCAAAACTGCCGCCGGCGATCGCGACCAGCTCGGGCACGCGCAGCTTCGACTCGGCTTCCGGCGCCCGCGCGGGCCGCGAGATGGCTGCGGTGTCGGATGATCGCGCCAGCGTCGCCTCGAGTGCCGGAGCCTGGCGCGGCGCGATGAAGGCGCTGGACGGCGATTGCGAGGCGTCCTGGGGCGCGCTGGCGGCTTCCAACAGGATCCGGCGCGGCGAAGGCAGCGGCGCGGCAGACTGCGCCTCCCGCTGCGAGCTCGACGATCCGGCCGACCCAGGCGGCGCCTGAATCAGCAGCCCGATCTCGCGTAGCGGCAGCAGCACGCCGCCGAGGAAGACGATGCCGAGGACCACGACGCCGAGCGCTCCACGGATCAGCTTCTTGCGAGCTCCTGCAGCCGGTGCGAACAGGGCCTTCAGCCGGCCGCCCTCACCCTTCTCCTCCTGATCATCGTCGCCGCCGTCGTCCCATCTGTCCGGAAGGGACGCCGCCGGCGCGAGCGACGGGCGCGGACGCACCGGAGAGACAGCTGCAGGTTCTCGTCGAGCCGCACTCTCCGGCTCTGCGATCTCCCATTCGGCGTCGAGCGACTGCTCGAGCGCGCCGCACATCATCAGCAGCAGCCCGCCTTCGCTCTTGCCGGTCCAGCGCTCCTGCACCTCGGGACACTCGACCTGATCCTCGACGCGCAGGAAGCTCGGCGGACGCATCGGGCTGAGCGAGACCTGCACCGTACGGCCGCAGCGCCGGCAGGCCACCGCGCGGGAATCCTCCGGCAGCGCATCCTCGGCAAGCTTGGGAGCCCGCAGCCATTGCAACGCTGAACTCTCGCTCATGCTGTCCTCGCTCGTGATGCCCGCCAACCCCGTCACTGACCCCAGCTGGCGAACACGTCCTTGAACACGCGGTCGCCGTCGGATCCCTTCTCGATCGACAGCAGCGCCCGGTTGCCGCCCTCGTAGACGATCGGAATGTCGAACCACTGCTTGCCCTTGAGAAGCATCAGGTTGCGCTTGGTATCGACCTCGTTGGCGGACAGCGCGACCATGAAGTATTTCGGTGTCACCCTGGCGGTCTGGGTCACCAGCGCCGTCCCGCGCTCGGCCTCCTCGCCCTTCAGGCCGATGCCCCTCAGGCTGTTGAGGCCGCTCACCGACTGATCCGGCCAGTCGAACTTGAGCTCCATGACGTGGCTCGCCGGCATCTCCATGTCGGCGTTCCGCCGCAGCGAGATCGTGGCCTTGGCGCCGTTCTCGATCTCGATCTCTCCCTTGATCGCCAGCGTCGCATCGAGTCGCGGCCCTTTGCTCTGCTCGATCGACCAGGTGACCTTGCCCGGATAACGCTTGCCCTTCGGATCCTGCGAATCCTCATGGTAGAGGAACGCCTGCGCCGGTGTGCTAACCGGCACGCTCATGCCGACCGTGGCATGCTCCTCGGCCGCGGCGACAACCACCGGCTTGGCCTCCGGCGTGATCCGCTCTGCATTGACCTTATGGGCGCCCGGTTCGCTCGGCAGAGCCGACGCTGCCGTCGCACCGCTCAGGGACAGCTGGATCCATTCCGACGCGCGCTCCCAGGACACCGCCGCACCGACGACTGCCAGCAGTCCGGCCGCGGCAAATGCCATCACCCGCCGGCTCGGCAGACGGCGGCGTGGTGCCGCGGCGTTCTCCGTCGACTTGAACGCCATCTCGACGAGGGAGGGATGAATCTTGATCTCTGTCGCCGGCGCTGCAGAAGTCGCAGCAGAGGCTGGAGCCGCAGCAGCGGCGGCGGGCTCAGTGGTGGCAGAAGCCGCTGCCGCAGCGGGTGTCGCAACGACGCCACGCTTCACGGGCTCTGCCGGCGCGGCGCTCGTGGACTCCGCCTCGATCTCCGCCGTGACCACCTTCTTTTCGGCAGGGCGCTGCGGCACCGCAAACCGATCGGCGACAATGACCGGCGCTTCAGTGACGGCGGCCGCGCGCGGTTGGGTCTGCTCGGCCGTGGCCGGCTGCGCGACGGCCGGAAGCTCGGGCGGAGCCGGAGTCACAACCGGCGTCACCATGTCCGCGGCCGGCTCGCGCGGCGGACGCCGGCGCAGAATGCGAACCTCCGGCGAGGGCTTGGGCGCAGCCGCGCGGCTCTCGGCCCGCTGCGGTATCGCGGGCGCGCTGGGCTTGGCCGCGGCAGCCGTGACGATGTCCGTCCCCGAGCGGCGGGCCATCGACAGATATTTCGCGACGGTGGCGATCTCCTCTTCGAGCGAGTGCGTCGTGATGACCTGCCGTGGCTGCGGCCGCTGCTTCGGCGCCGGCGCGCGGGCCGGCCGCGGCAGCTCGGCGGCCGGTGCATCGGCCGGCCTGGACGTATCAGCGGGCAGCAGCGGAGCTGGGACCGAGGCTGCCCCGACGCCGGCAGGGCGCGCACGCAGCTCGATCCTGCGATCGGGAAAGAGGATCTCGGCGAGATCGCGCAGCGAGGCACCCGGCATCAGCAGCCGCCGCAGCGCCGGCGGAACGCGGCGCTGCGTGTTCGTCTCGGTGCGTTTGACAACAGTATCGTTGCGGCCGGCTTCGACCACGGCCCCGTCGTCGTGAAGCTCGTCGCTGATCAGAACCTTGCGGGCCCGCAGCATCGCCGTCAGTTCGCGCAGATCGGAGCGGGAGGCATGGTCGATGACCAGAAGATCGAAGGTGCCGATCCGGGCCGGCAGCAACTCGGCGACACGCCAGGCCGGCATCACGTGACAGGGAATCTCCTCGAGCCAGCCGTCCAGAGACCTGCGCGCGGCAAACCGAAGTCGGCGCGCGGTCGGGCCGGAGCAGGCCGACGCCATCTTCTGCATCGAGTCCCTGAACCGCTTCACCGCTTGCCTGACGGCGCCGCCCGCATTCTGCGCGATGCCCAGCGACATGCGGGCGCCGATCACCGCTTCGAACAGGGCCAGCGACCGCGTCTCCAGCCGAGCGCGCTGAGCCGCGAGGTCATGCAGCAGCTGCCGCTCCTCCGGACTTTCGATCCGCATCAGCACGGCCCAATTCCAGGCCGCCACCCATTCCGCGAGCGTCGCCGCATCCTTCGCCTCGCCCGCGGCCGGCGCGGACCGCAGCCGCTGCGCCAGACTCGGCGCGCCCGCTGCAGTCGCCATCCGGCAGGCGGTCCTGACGAGTTCGTAGTCCGGGCTGGCCTCGCGGATCTTCTCCATGGTCGCGAGAATGCCTGTCCACCGCGTCTCGAGCTCCTGGGGCTCCGTCTCGGCGTCACCGACCCGCGACAGCACGTCATCCTGAACGGAGACGGCGAGCTCTCCCGCCCGGGCGAACAATTCGCCCAGCCGCGCAAGCTCGACCAGCGGACCCGATACGCGCGTCATGACGGTCCGGATAGCCGCGCCGAACGCGGCCAGCCGCTGCGCATCCGCCAGCATCGCCCTGACCTCGCCGTCCGGCATCGACAGCTTGCAGCAGGCATCGGCCACATTGCGGACGGCGAGCGCGGCCGTCACGATGGCGGCCTCGACGCTCTTGACGATGTGCTCGAGGTCATCGAACGTCCGCGCCGATTCCAATTGAAGCGCGGGTGCATCGATCTGCGTCGCGATCGACGTCCAGCGCGCGCGCAACGCATGCAGGTCGTGGCGCCACAGCAGGAAGCGCCCGACATATTGCCAGTCCGCCGGCTTCGACGGCGCGGCACCGTCCACCGTGATCGCTTCGACGGCGGCCTTCAGCGCGCGGCGCGAGGGCGAGAACCGCGCGAACGGCTTCTCGCCGGCCGCAAGCCGCTCGACCACGCGGATCGCGTCCTTCCTGGTGAACGCCTCGACCGGCGCCTGCACCTGGCGCCTTGCGAATTCGGCGCTCCGCGACAGTTGGAACGAGGCATCACGCGCCCAACCCACGACCTTGTCGAGACCTGCGGGAGCGTCAGCCTTTGCGGCACCGAGCGGCGACAGCCGCGCGAGCCAGGTCTCTTCGGCGATGACGCGATGGCCGGCTACCAGCGCATCGAGGTCGGCCGCCAGGCGGGTGGTTGCGTCAAGCCCGAAGGTCGCGATGGCGTCGAGCGCGAGATCCTCGTCGCGGCCTGCGTCCGACGTCAGCCCTGCCTGGTGCTGCAGCTCCGCGTGCAGACGCAGGATCGCGGCGGTATCGGGAAGCGCCGCGAGCTCCGGCAACTCGTCATCGATGTGCTTGAGATCAGTGGCAAGCCGCAGCCGCGCTTCGCGCGCCTTGTCGACCGCCGTGACGAGCGGGTCCGTAGCCGCGAGCAGGCGCTTCGGCCGGTCGGTGAACCAGGCATGAATGGCCTGCTCGCCGATCAGCGCATCGAACAGATCGAACGGCAGCTCCGGCAAGCCGCCAGCGAGCCGCAGATTGCGCCCGACGATCTCGGCGATCTCGTCGTCCAGCGATGCGATCTGCGTGCGCTTCGAGATGATGTCGCGCTCGAGCCGGCCGATCTGACCGACATGGTCGCGCAGATTGGTCGCGTCCAAGATCGATTGCAGCCGGCCGGCCAGGGCTTCGGCCTTCCTGAGCACGTCCTTGTCGGAGCCCGTCGAGCTGACGGTCAGCTCGCGAATGGCCGGCGGCAGCTTCTGATGCAGCAGGGAAAGTGCAGCCTCGTCCCTGGACACGACGAGGACGCGCGAGCCGAGCGCGAGGTGATGGCAGACGACGTTGGCGAGCGCCGTGATCCGATCGTCCCGTGCGACGGACTGGACCATCAGGCCATCCGACCGGGACAGCTCGCGCACGATTTCGACATCCTCCACGACCGCCGGCAACGGGAAGAACAGATCTCCCTGCTCGATGGCGGCAGGCTTGGGCGCAGGCGCAAGGTCGATCGGGCCACCGACGACACTGGACAGATGCCGGCGCAAATTGGCGTGCCCTCGTCCATCCGGCTGCGACAGCAGCGCGCTCACGGCTTCCGACAGACAGCACTCGCTTTGCGGCGCATGCACGATCGCGTTCTTGAGGCAGTCGATGTCGCGCAGGGCGAGGCTCTCCGGCCGACGCCGCGCGGAGATGGCCCAGCGTCCCGACGTGAGCGTGGCCTCCGCGGCCTCCATCGCCGGCGCGCCGTCCGAAGACGCAGGATTGCGCGACGGCTTGTGACCGGATTGCACGCCCGCGGCGCTCAGGATCTGATCGAGGCCGATCGGCGTGAACGGCGACAGCTCTGCGCGCTGCTCCAGCACCTCGACCAGGCGGTCCGACCTGTCGCGCACGGCAAGCGCCGCGTCCGGTGCCACGGCATCCAGCGCCCTCAAATTGACGGCTGCGCCGACGAAGCGCGGCCGGACCCTGACCTCGGCATCCGGACGCTCGATGATCTCGATCTCGACCGCGCGCTCGAGCAGCGGCAACTCGAATTCGCGCCCGCCCTGCCGCCACGATGACAGCGCGATGCCCCACAGGACCTCCATCGCCTGATCGGCGCGGGTCGCGGCGGCCATATCGCGCAGCCGCTGGTGGATCGCCATGGTACGGCGGCGCATGCGCTCGGTGTCGGCCCAGGCGGTCCATGGCCCGCTGATATAGCGCTCGATCCGCTGCACGAGGTCAGGGCGCTGCTCCAGGCGCAGCCGTCCGGTCCAGGCGCCCAGCGCCGGGGCCGGCGAAAAATCCTCGGGCCGTGCGTGGCGGGCAAAGGTGAGGCGGTTCTTCTCGATCTCGTCGACCGTGACCAGGATGCTCTCGTGCTGCGATGGACGACGGTCGGGGTCGGACGACGGCTCGACCCAGGTTTTGAGATCGTCGTCGATGGCGGGCGGCTCCGTCGCGGCGAGCGCCTCGACGGCGAGCCACACCGGGCCGTCGACATCGAAGGTATTGAGCACCACGCCCGGCAGACCCGCCAGCTCCTCCTGGTCGAGCGTGAAGCCGTGATCGTCGGCGAATGGATGATCCGGCTGCCGCTCCGCCGGGGAGCCCTCGGCACGAATGATCTCGGTCAGACTGCCGAGCACGTCCTGCAACGGCTCGACGGCCGATCCCGTGCCGAGCACTTCGCTCGTCGAGAACGCCCAGGCGTCGGTCGGCGACTGCGGCTCCAGGGCCGCCGCGCCGATAACACCAAGCAGCCGCATGCCGTGATCGGCTGCACTGTTCTGCGCCTTGCGATCGCCCGCGCCGGCCTCGTTGGGCCGCACATTCACCAGCTGGCTCATCGCGCAGATCCTTCTCTGAAGTCGGCCGCGACGTCGGCACGAGCGCGGCGAGAGGCTGACCGACAAGGATGGCCCTGCGCGTGATCACGGTGCGCCGGGCGATCGGAGAGTGGGTTCAGAGTGGACAAGCTTGCCTCGCTGCAACGTCGACGGAACTCCCGACTCGTTGCGGAGGGGTATGGCGAAGTGAGGTCACATCAATGACCCGACAGGTAGATGAATGTGACGATTCTCGCTCCCGTAGGAGAATCGGGAAAAAATCCCGGGTCGTTCGATGAGGAAAATCGTGCCTAAGAAGTTTGTTGGTCTTGGCTTTTCGTGTAGCGCGGCGCGTGTGGCCGGCAACAAGCTTGGGCTGCGGACGAATACGCTGGAATGTGTCTAAGAATACTTCTAACGCTCAAGAAGAAATATCAGGACGCATGCCGAACGCCCGATCTCCCCGCCGCAGCGCGGCTGCGGTCCAGGTTCGGCCACTTACCTGCCGCGCATGCGGCTCGCTTGCGAGACAGGCGCCACAAGCATCGGTGCCGGCGTGCATTGCACTGCGTCGCTCCCTCCGCAGGTACCGTGATCGCATCGACGGAAGCGGCGCGGACAGGACGCGCGCGATGGCCCGACGAAGTCCGGGGATGTCGCTGGGTCCTATGCGGCGGCTCCCGGCCGGCGCTGCTTGAAACACCCTCGAAGCTGAAGTAGCTGTTGTCGCAATGACATCGACGTCGTCCAGACGTTTCCCCGATCGATGGGCCGGGACTGCATGGTGAGGCAACGGACGAGAGCTGCGGCCGCATGCGGTGCCATGCTGTTCACGCTGGTTTCCCTGTCGTCGCGCGCGCAGGCGCAGTCTGACGGCGCGGCAGGCCGTGAACCGGCAACCGTCAAGCTTTCTGCAACGCAACAGAAGCAGATCGGACTCCAGACCGCCGTGCTGGCTGCGGAATCCCATCCCGAGCAGTTTCGCGCCTACGGCACGGTGCTGGACGTCGGCAGGCTGACCGACCTAACCAACAACTACGCCAATGCCCAGGCGCAGCTGCAGACGGCGCAAGCGAAACTCGACGTCGCAAGGCTCGCATTCGAGCGCGCCCGCGACCTCGTGCAATCGGCAGCAATGCCGCGGAAGGACGCCGAAGCGGCGGAGGGCACGTTCCGGACTGATCAGGCCACCCTGGCTGCCGCGGAATCGCAAGTGAAGACCCTGATGGCGACGGCGCGGCAGGAATGGGGCGCGGTCATCGGAAAGGGCATCATCGAGCGCTCGCCGCAGGTCGTGCAATTGATCGAACGCGAGCAGCTGCTGGTGCAGGTCACGCTGCCGCCCGGCGTGACCTTGGCCGGGCCGCCGCGCGGCGCGCTGGCGCAGGCGCCCACCCGCAGCGCCAACATCGATCTGCGCTATTTGTCGGCTGCGCCGCGAACGGATCCGCGCATCCAGGGCGTGAGCTATTACTTCGTCGCCGCCGGCGACAGCGGGCTGCTGCCGGGGATGAACACCACCGCCTACGTGCCCTCGGGCAAGTCGTTCGACGGCGTCTTCGTCGAGGACACGGCGATCGTGCAATGGCAGGGCCGCTCGTGGGTTTATCTGCGCGCCGGTCCCGAGCTCTTCAAGCGCCATCCGATCCGCACCGACCAGCCGGTGTCCGACGACGACTATGTCGTGCAGGACATTCCGTCGGGCTCCGAGATCGTCCTGCGCGGCGCGCAGGTGCTGTTGTCGGAGGAGGCCAAGAGCGAGCTTCGCGGCGGCGGCGATGATGATTGACGGCGTTCGCGGCGCCGCAGCCGGCCCCCAGGCGGCGCTGATCTCGTTTGCCATCCGCTTCCGCGGCATCGTGCTGGCGCTGGCCTGCACTGTTCTGGCGTATGGCATCTTCTCGCTGGGCGGCGCGAATTATGCGGTGTTTCCCGAATTCGCCCCGCCGCAGGTCTCGATCCAGACGGAGGCCCCCGGACTCAGTCCCGAACAGGTCGAGGTGCTGGTCACGCAGCCGATCGAAACCGCGATCAACGGTCTCGCGGGCGTCGAGAGCATGAGGTCGTCGTCGATCCAGGGACTGTCCGTCATCTCGGTTATCTTCCAGCCCGGCACCGAGGTCTTCCGGGCGCGGCAATTGGTGACCGAGCGACTCGCGGTCGTCGCCGGCAGCCTGCCACAGGGCGTGCGGGCGCCATCGATGACGCCGCTGGTGCCGGCGGCCGGCACGGTGCTGGCGATCGGGCTGACCTCCGAACAGCGCTCGCTGATGGATCTGCGCACGATCGCCGATTGGACCGTGAGCCGACGGCTGCTGGCCGTCGCGGGCGTGGCGCAGGTCACGACCTATGGCCGGGACATCCGATCGCTGCAGGTGCAGGTGCGATCCGACGACCTTGTCCGCTTCGGCGTCGGCATGAACGACGTCGTCGCCGCCGCGCGCAAGGCCACCGGCGTGCGCGGTGCCGGCTTCGTCGACACCGCCAATCAACGGGTCATCCTGCAGACACAGGGCCAGTCGCTCACACCCGAGCAGCTGGCCCGGACGGTCCTGCTGCACCAAGGCGGCGCCAGCGTGGTACTCGGCGACGTCGCGACGGTCGTGAACGCGCCGGAGCCGCCGATCGGGGGGGCGCTGATCAACGGCCAGCCCGGCATCATGATGATGATCAGCCAGCAGTTCGGCGCCAACACCCGCAACGTCGCGGCGCGCGTCGAGGCCGCGCTGCGGGAGCTGCGCCCGGCGCTCGACAGCGAGAAGGTCAGGCTGCACGCCGATCTGTTCCGCCCGGCGACCTTCATCGATGCAGCGACGCAGAACGTGCTGTACGCGCTGCTGATCGGCGGCGCCCTGGTCATCATCGTGCTGTTGCTGTTCCTCTATGACTGGCGCACCTCCGTCATCAGTTGCACCGCGATCCCGCTGTCGCTGTTATCGGCTGTGCTGGCGCTGCAGTGGATGGGACAGAGCCTGGACACGATGACCCTCGGCGGCCTCGCCATCGCGATCGGCGAGGTCGTCGACGATGCCGTGATCGGCGTCGAGAACGTGGTGCGCCGGCTGCGCGAGAACCGCGGCCTGCCGTCGCCGCGCAGCGAAGCCCGCGTGGTCTACGATGCCATGCTCGAGGTGCGCAGCGCGGTCGCCTATGCGACTTTCGCCGTGCTCCTGGTGTTCGTGCCGATCCTTGCGCTGCCGGGCCTCGCCGGCCGGCTGTTCGGGCCTCTTGGCATCGCCTACATCCTCGCCGTGGTGGCCTCGCTGATCGTCGCGCTGACGGTCACACCGGCGCTGTCGATGCTGCTGCTGGCCGGCCGGAAGCCGCGCGAGGAACGCGAGCCGCCGCTGGTGCGCTGGTCGCGCGGCTCCTACGAGACGCTGTTGCGGCGGCTCGGCCGCTTTCCCAAATCGGTCATGGCGACGGCCGTGCTGGTGACCGCCGCCGGCGCAAGCCTGGTGCCGTTCTTCGGCGGCACCTTCCTGCCGGACCTGAAGGAGGGTCATCTGATCCTCCATGTCTCGACGCTGCCAGGAACCTCACTCGACGAATCGCTGCGGCTGGGCACGCTGATCGCCGAGGCCCTGCAGGGCGTGCCGGAGGTCCGCAGCGTGGCGCAGCACGCCGGCCGCGCCGAAGCCGGCGTCGATACCGCGGGCACGCATTCGAGCGAGATCGAGGTCGACCTGAAGCCGGGCCTGTCCGGCGAACAGCAGGAGCTGGCGCAACAGCGCATCCGCGCCGCGCTCGCCAACTTCGCCGGTATCAACCTGTCGATCAAGACCTACCTGACCGAGCGCATCGAGGAGACCCTGTCCGGCTTCAACGCCGCCGTGGTCATCAACGTGTTCGGCCCCGATCTCGACGATCTCGAGCGCGCGGCGCGCGACATCGCGCGCGAGCTCGGCGAGGTCTGGGGCGCGATCGACATCCAGCAGCAGTCGCCGCCAGGCATGCCGCAGGTCAACGTGACCTTGCGCCCGACCGACCTGCAATCCTGGGGCCTGGATGCGGTCGAGGTGCTGGAGCTGATCCGCACCGCCTATCAGGGCGACGTGGTCGGCCAGGCCTATGAAGGCAACGTCGTCTTCAACGTCATCGTCAAGCTCGACCCGGATGCGACGGCACGCCCCACCGAGATCGGCAACATGCCGATCCGGACGCCGAGCGGCGCCTACATCCTCCTGAAGCAGGTCGCGGACATCTACGGCACCGCGGGCCGCTACGTCGTGCTTCATCGCAATGGGCAGCGCGTTCAGACCGTGACCGCCAATGTCGCCGAGCGCGATCTCGAATCCTTCGTGGCCGCGGCCAAACGGAAGATCGCCAAGGAGGTCAAACTGCCGCCGGGCGCGCATGTCGAGTTCACCGGCGCGGCCGAGGCGCAGGCCAAGTCGCGGCGCGACCTGCTGGTGAATTCGCTGCTGGCGACGATCGGCATCGTGCTGCTGCTGTCCTTCGTCACCGGGCACTGGCGCAACCTGGTGCTGGTGCTGATCAACCTGCCTTTCGCCTTCGTCGGCGGCGTCATCGCCGTCGCATTGACCGGCGGCGTGCTGTCGCTCGGCTCGATGGTGGGCTTCGTGACGCTGTTCGGGATCGCGCTGCGCAACTCGATCCTGATGATCTCGCATTACGAGCATCTGGTCATCGTCGAAGGCCGCGCCTGGACTCTGGAGACCGCGATCGCCGGCGCCGCCGACCGCCTGGTGCCGATCCTGATGACCTCGCTGGTGACCGGCCTCGGCCTGCTGCCGCTCGCCCTCGGCGCCGGCGAGCCGGGCCGCGAGATCGAGGGGCCGATGGCCGTGGTCATCCTCGGCGGACTCCTGACCTCGATGGCGCTCAACCTGCTGGTGCTGCCGACGCTGGCGCTGCGCTTCGGCCGGTTTGCGCGCGGCGTGCACGCCCGCGGAGATGTCGCGGCGAGCTGATCTTGGGCGTTAGACGTCCGCGACGTTCGCCGCACGTGGCTGCTCGACGCTTCACCGTGCGGGCCGGATGAAGGAGATTAACTTCCGACCCGTGTTGACGAGCTTGCCACTGGTCAACTGCAGACCTTCGCGACCGAATTCCCGGCGTCCGCATTCAGCCCATTACGGACGTGGAAGGTTGCTGGTACTCACGATCGAACCGGGCTGGATCACTACGTCCGGGCTACCTCCGGTCGCGACCCTTCGCGCGGACATCCCGGGTCGGCAGCCTTGGGCCACAACCGGAAGCACGGCCGTACAAAGGAGTCTTTGCACGGCCGCCCTGAGGTCTTACCAAGGTGCCTGGACTACTTTCACGTCGTGCTTTCCTCGCTTGTCCCAGACGGTCACTTTATCGACCCGCTCTTGCGCCATGAAGGATGCGGTGACCGTGAACGGCTTTTCCATTGGCAAACCGATTTCTGGGAGAAGAAACAGCAGCACGTGCTCCGGCGGAAATAACGTGATCGCTGACCTGACCAGCTTCACTTCGGTATTCGAAAAACTCACCACGCCCTGCGCAGTCAGGTCGACGAAAGGTCCAACCTGGACAGCGAAGTAGTCTGCAAAGCCAGGCTCCCATCTTCCAGGCGGTGCCCTGTCCTTTGCGGCCCACGGAATAGGGTCGTCATCGCCCAGTAACCGATTCCACGGGATAGGATCGTCGTCCCCACGACGGAGCCATGGCCAAGGTATCCCATCTCCACCAATCCTGTCTGAGCTGCTCAAAGGTATTCCTCCTCAGATTTATTTAAACAGGATGATTCTCTCACGCCTATGACGCTCCTACAACCTGAACGTTTGTTGAGCTAGGGCGCCATCCGACCTCTAGCGTCCCTCAGAGGCGACGTCCGCAACGGGGCACGTGCTGCCGTCCCGAACGAGCTAGCGTCACGGCCGGTGTACCTCAGATGGTTGCCGACTTGATGCAGCGCCGCAAGTCGGCAGGCTCCAGCCCGTTGCGGACATCCCAGGCGTAGACCGGAAGGTCGGAGATGGGCCAACAGCAGACATCCAGTGCGCTGGTTCACGTTGACTTCGTCGCCACAAACGCCACGGCAAACTTGCACCACAGCGGGACGTCGCTGGCGAACTCGAAGAAGTCATCGAAATAGACGAGGCCCAGATCGATGAGCCTCCGCGTCAGAGCTGCGAGTGCCTCTGGACCGAAGCTTGGACCAAAAGAGAGTAGCTCCTCATCAGCACCGTGCGGCTTATCCGTCTCAAGGGCATCAAGCACGGCCTGATACGATACGCCCCTTTCGGTCAAGGCGCGCCGACGGATGACAATCCCGTATTCAGCAGTGACGGCAACGAAATTCATTCCCACTCCGTTGGTCGTGAGATATCTCCGAGCCTCACATTTACCGAACCATGCGACGTCTTCAATGGGTCAATTCGCGACTTGATCGGACGCCTCAGCGTGTCCGGAATTCGCCCTTCTCGGACCTTCCGGCCGCCGCCAAAGACGTCAGCCTGCTGGGCTTGAGCGGATATGCTTCTCGAGACTTGTACGGGCCCGGAGCCAGGCGCGCACGACCGACAAGTAGACCTCTGATGCGATGCGCCCAAAATCTGATTTTACTCACCGCCTCAAGCACATCACCCTTGTCCAGTCCTCCCACGGAAAATATTCTAATTTCGTTTTTCAGAAAATCATGATTGACTATGCGCATCCCGTCCCGCCATGAGGGGCGCTTCGCGATCGTCACGAGACGTGGGTGCGGGATGCGGTGGGTGCATTGGATCGCAGCGCGAGCAATCGTGCGGACGAACGAGCCCGATGCGCCGGCGAAATCGTAGGGTCCTGGCCTCCCGGTGCTGAGGCCAAGCGGATGGTGACGATGATCCGTCCGTGACGGGGGCAAGACAGCCGGTCCCCGGGGAGAGGACGTATAAGCCGCCCAACCATCGCGCAGGGAATGCCGGGATGTCTCGGCTGAACCTGTGGTACCTGCCGCCTGCATTTTTTTCGCAGGCGGGCCATGGGGGCGGCCAGCTCCCGGCATTCCCTGCGCCCTCTTCGTCGATGAGGGCGAAACGACCCGCACAACTCGGACGCACGGAGCGCCGCGAGGCCGAGTGATTGCGTTCTCAGAAACACCCCGCCGCAGATGTCGGCGCCCCCAGCGTCGAGGCGGCGCAGAGACGATGGACGTCCCGCATGACAGCGCGCACAGACGCCAGGACTGTCGACCACTGGCCCGGTGGACGTCGGCGTCGAGTTGCCTCAGCCGTTCAGCCGGTCGATGTGCACCTTGCCGGCCTTCATCACCAGCGGAATGTGATCGCCCTGGCCGAGCAGGCACGAGACGTCGCGCAGCGGATTGCCCTCGACCACGAGCAGGTCGGCAAAGGCGCCCGGCAAGATCCGGCCGAGCTTGCCTTCCATGCCGAGCACCTCGGCGCCGATCACGGTCGCGCTGGCGATGACCTCGCGGGGACCAAGGATCTCTGCGCGGATCCGGAATTCGTCGCTCTGCAGGCGCTGCGACGGGCCGAGCAGGTCGCTGCCGAAGCCCATCTTGACGCCGGCGTCGCGGTAGATGCCGAGCGAGCGCAGGCCGGCATCGCGCACATCGGCGATCTTGGCGACGCTCTCCGGCGGCAGGCCATACTGCGCGCCCTCATTGGCGAGCGCCTCATAGGTGACGAGCGTCGGGATGACATAGACGCCCTTCTCGGCCATCAGGCGCGCGGTCGGAAGGTCGACCAGATTGCCATGCTCGATGGTGCGCACGCCGCAATGGACGGCGCGGGCGATGGCTTCCGCCGTGTAGGCATGCGCCAGGACGTAGGTCTGCCGCGCGCGAGCCTCGGCGACGATGGCGCGGATCTCGTCCTCCGAGTAGCCGAACGCACCGACGGGATCGGTCGGCGAGGCCACGCCGCCGGACGCCATGATCTTGATCTGGTCGGCGCCCATCTGCAGCTCCTCGCGCACCGCCTTGCGCACCGCATCGACGCCATCGGCCACCCGGGCCAACGCACCGACGCGCACGCAGCAGGGACAGGGTGCGTTGTCGGACAGGAAATCCGTCCGCGCCCGCATGTCGCCATGGCCGCCGGTCTGGCTGAGCGCCCGGCCGGAGACGAACAGCCGCGGACCTTCGGTGAGGCCGGTGTCGACCGCCTGCTTCAGCGGATAGCCCGCGCCGCCGGCATCACGCACCGTGGTAAAACCCCGCCGCAGCATGCCCTTCAGCAGCAGCGCCGAGCGCAGGGTGACCAGCACGTTCGGCATCTGCACCTGTTGTGCGAGATTGAGCTCGACCGCGATCGCATGCACGTGCAGATCGATCAGGCCCGGCATCAGCGTCTTGCCGTCGAGATCGATGGTCTGATCGGCGCTGGTCTGCAGCGGCTTGTCAGACACCTCCTTGATCAGATCGTCCTCGACCAGCACGTGATGGCCTTCGCGCAGCTCCGGCTGCAGCGGGTCGAGCAGAGCGGCATTCTTGAACAGGATGGTCGACATCGGATGTCCTCGATCGGAGCTAAGCGTGCGTCAGCGGGCGGAGCGGGCCGACGATGACGGTGTTCTCCCCTATCCTGTCCTGCGGCCTCGAGCCAGCTCGGGACGGAATACCTGTCTTCTCAGCCGATCGACATCAGGCTGGCATTGCCGCCGGCGGCCGCGGTGTTAGTGGAGAGACTGACCTCGGTGACCAGCCAGTCGAGATCGTAGCAGCCGTCGCTGGCGCGCGGCGTGACGAGCGGGACGATCGGTCCGGGGCGCGTGGCGAGGTCGCGGCCGAGCGCGATCAATTCATCCGCCTCACCGTCGGAAAGCACGGCCTGCAGATCGCGGAGAGCCCGCCAGCTGTCGACGATCCGCAGGCGGCCGCGCAGCCGGCTGGTGAGCGGTCCCAACACGGCACAAGCAGGGCTGGCGCGTTCGACGAACGCGTCGTTTCCGGTCATCAGAATGACGCCGATCTGGACCAGCAACGCCTGCTCGCTTCTCGCCAGTGCAGCGACGACGCCGCGCGCGGTGATGCGATAGATGTTCTGTTCGCCGACGGGTCCTGGCAACTCGATCTCGAGGCCGGCCAGCACCTGGGGCCCATGCGCCTCGCACGCCAGCGCCGCCTCGGCATGTCCGCTGGCGCGCAACCCGTCGAGGTAAGAGCGCAAGACCGCGTCAGACTGCGACGCCATGAGCCGCTGGCGCGGCGGCATCGCGAACAGCCGGCGCAGATACAGCGGACCGCCGGCCTTCGGCCCGGTCCCCGACAGGCCGGAGCCGCCGAATGGCTGCACGCCGACGACTGCGCCGATGACGTTGCGGTTGACATAGATGTTGCCGGCGGCACTGCGGCTCGACGCCCGCGCGATCGTCTCCGTGATGCGCGAATGGATGCCGAAGGTCAGGCCATAGCCGGTGAGGTTGATCGCGTCGATGAGGTCAGCGAGCTGCTCGCGACGGTAGCGCAGGACGTGGAGGACGGGGCCGAACACCTCGCGCTCGACATCGAATATGTTGCCGATTTCGATGATGGTCGGCGCGACGAACGTGCCATGCGCCGCCTGCGGCGGCAGCGGCAGCCGCTCCACGGCATGGCCGCGCGCCTGCATCTTGGCGACATGCGCATCGAGCGTGTCGCGGGCCTCGCCGCTGATCACCGGGCCGACATCGACCGACAACGACGCGGGATTGCCGAGTTCAAGCTCGCGCAGCGCGCCGTGCAGCATCGACAGGATGCGGTCGGCGACGTCCGCCTGCAGGCAGAGGATACGCAGCGCCGAACAGCGCTGGCCAGCGGAGTCGAAGGCGGAAGCGATGACATCGCCGACAACCTGCTCGGCGAGCGCCGAGGAATCCACGATCAGCGCGTTTTGGCCGCCGGTCTCGGCGATCAGCGGCACGGGCTGTCCATGGACGGCGAGGCGCTCGGCAAGCTGTTTCTGGATCAGCCGCGCGACGTCGGTCGATCCCGTGAACATCACGCCCTGCACGCTGTGATCGCCGACCAGCGCGGCGCCGACGCGGCCGTCGCCCGGCAGCAATTGCAGGACATCCGCTGGAACGCCGGCCTCATGGATGATGCGGACGGCCCCGGCGGCGATCAGCGGCGTTTCCTCGGCCGGCTTGGCCAGCACGGAATTGCCGGCCGCGAGTGCGGCCGCGATCTGGCCGGTGAAGATCGCGAGCGGAAAATTCCACGGGCTGATGCACACCACGGGGCCGAGCGAGTCGGGACTATCGCCCTCGGAGAGACGTTCGATCTCGCCCGCATAATAGCGCAGGAAATCGACGGCTTCGCGCACCTCGCCGACGGCGTTCGCAAAGGTCTTGCCGGCCTCGCGGACGATCAAGCCGATGAGGACGAGGCGACGCGCCTCCATCGCCTCGGCCGCGGCACGCAGGCATGCGGCGCGCGCGCGGGGGCTGGTCGCGGCCCAGGCCGGCGCGGCGTTCGCCGCACGCGACAGCGCCGCCTCGATCTCGGCAGGCGCGGCATCCCTGACCGCGCCGACGACGTCACGGCGATCGGCGGGATTGCGAATGAGGCGCGCGCCTTCGCTGGTGGTCGCTCCGGGCGCCGCAGCCGTCCAATCGAGGCTCGCGCTCGTGACCAGGCCTTCGCCGAGACGCGCCAGCGCGCGCTGATCGGAGAGATCGAATCCGGCCGAGTTCACGCGGCCCGGGCCGAACAGGTCGGGCGGACGCCTGATCTTGACGTGGGGGGCACCGGGGCGTTCCGACGCGCGAACGATGGCGACCGGATCTGCGATCAGATCGTCGACGGACACGGCCGGATCGGCGATGCGGTTGACGAAGGAGGTGTTGGCGCCGTTCTCGAGCAGCCGGCGCACCAGATAGGCCAGCAGCGTCTCATGCGAGCCGACGGGGGCGTAGATGCGGCACGGGCGGCCGAGCCGTGCCGGCCCGACGACCTCCTCATAGAGCGGCTCGCCCATGCCGTGCAGGCACTGGAATTCGTACTGGCCGCGCTCGTAGGTGGGGCCGGCCATCTCGACGATCGATGCCAGGGTTCGCGCATTATGCGTCGCGAACTGTGGGAACACGGCGTCCGGCGCGCGCAACAGCTTGCGGGCGCAGGCGAGGTACGACACGTCGGTATGGCTCTTGCGGGTGAAGACCGGGAAGTCCTCCAGGCCATCGACCTGCGCGCGCTTGATCTCGCTGTCCCAATAGGCGCCCTTGACGAGACGCACCATCAGCCGGCGCTGCGAGCGCCGCGCGAGGTCGATGAGCCAATCGACGACGAAGGCGCAGCGCTTCTGATAGGCCTGGATGACGAAGCCGATGCCGTTCCAGCCGGCGAGGTCCGGATCGAGGCAGAGCGCCTCGAGCAGATCGAGCGACAGGTCGAGACGGTCCGCTTCCTCGGCGTCGATGTTGAGGCCGATGTCGTAGCGCCGCGCGAGCAGCACCAGCTGCTTCAGTCGCGGCAGCAGCTCGCCCATGACGCGGCCGCGCTTGATGCTGACATAGCGCGGATGCAGCGCCGAGAGCTTGATCGAGATGCCCGGCCCTTCGTAGATGCCGGCACCGGCCGAATGACGCCCGATCGCATGGATCGCCGTCTCGTAGGCCGCGAAGTAGCGCGCGGCGTCTTCCGCCGTCGTCGCCGCCTCCCCGAGCATGTCGTAGGAGTAGCGGAAGCCCAGCGCTTCCCACGGCCGGCTGTTGGACAACGCCGCGTCGATGGTCTGCCCGGCAACGAACTGCTCGCCCATCAGGCGCATGGCGAGCGTCACGCCCTTGCGGATGATCGGCTCGCCGCCGCGAGCGATGAGCCGCGTGACGGCCGAGGCCAGGCTATCCTCGCTTGCCGCGGCCGTCAGCCTGCCGGTGACAATCAGGCCCCAGGTCGCGGCGTTCACCAGCAACGACGGGCTGTGCCCGATATGGGCGCGCCAATCGCCGGTCGCGATCTTGTCGCGGATCAGCGCATCGCGCGTTGCGGTGTCGGGAATCCGCAGCAGCGCCTCGGCCAGGCACATCAGGGCCACGCCCTCCTGGCTCGACAGCGAATATTCGTGGATCAGTCCCTCGACGCCGCCGGATTGCGCCTTGCCGCGCAGACGCACGACGAGATCCCGCGCCAGACCGGCCGCTCGTGCCGACGATGCCTCCGGGAGCACGGCGAGATCGAGCAGCGGCGCGATGCACTCCGGCTCGGCGCGGCGATAGGCCGAGGTGATCGCAGCGCGCAGCCCGTTCTGGCGCTGGACCCGGGTAGCGAACGCGGCGAACGGTCGTGGCGGCGACTGCGACATGACCCGTCTCCTCTGAAGCGATCCCCGTCACTCGCCATGCTTACGCGGCGTTGGCGCACGTCGCGAGCGACGGATAGCGCTACCGCCCGATCAACTGATCGGCGTAGTAGCCGATGGTCTTGCGGTAGATCACCGCCCTGTTCCACTCGCGCATCGCCTCGAAATTCGCCGAGCCCTCGTCATAGGGCGCGCCCATCTTGAAGCCGTTGCTGTGCAGCAGGTTGGCGGTCGAGGCCAGCACGTCGGCGGTGGAGTGGCGCAGGTCGACGCGGCCGTCGCCGTCGAAGTCGACGCCGTATTTGATGTAGGACGACGGCAGGAACTGGGTCTGGCCGATCTCGCCGGCGAAGGCGCCGACGAGGTCGCGCAAGGTGAGATCGCCGCGCTGCACGATCTTCAGCGCCGCCAGCAGCTCGCCCTGGAACAGCTCGGTGCGGCGGCAGTCATGCGCCAAGGTCGCGAGCGTGCGGATCACCGGCAGCTTGCCCATGTCACCCTTGCCGAAATCAGTCTCCAGCCCCCAGATCGCGACCAGGATCTGGCGCGGCACGCCATATTGCTGCTCGATGCGCGACAGCAGCGCCGCGTGCCGTTGCAGCATGGCGCGGCCGCCATTGATCCGGCCCGCGCCGACGCGGGTCGAGACGTACTGCTCGAAGCTCTTGTTGAAGGTGTAGCGCTGGCGGCGGTCGAAGGCGAGCACGGCCGGATCGAGCGTCACGCCCGACAGCGCCTGGCTGATCGTGCCGCCCGAGACGCCGGCGCTCTGCGCCTCCGCCGAGACGCCCGCGATGAAGGTATTGAAATCGCCACCGCAGCGCGCCGCCTGCGCGGTGCTTGCCGCTGAGAGGGCCGAGAACGAGGCCGCGAGCAGCACGGCAAGACGACGCAAGAGCATGCGGGATCCTTCGTCAGTTCAGAGCTTCGTGATTCCAAGTGCAGCGCGATCATGGCACGGGCGAAATGCTCGCGTCAAAACTGCGGCGGCGTGCCGCAAAGCGCCGATCACGGAGCCGGTACGCTCCCTCTCCCGCCTGCGGGGGAGGGTTGGGGCGGGGAGGCGTACACTGCGCACGAGGCAAGATGCATGATCACCCCCTGCCTGCAGCTTCCATCACCCCCGCTTGATCCTCGTCAACACCGCGCCATCATGACTCCCTAGGCTCCACGGCCGAAATGGAGACGACGCCATGATCGGGATTACGCTGTCTGCCGACCAGATCCGCTCGGCGCCACCGGAGGTGCGGCGCTGGATCGAGCATCAGGTGCTGTCGGGCCTCGGGCTCGGCCCGGAGGCGCCGCCGACGCCTGCCCTCCCCGCCCAGAGCACGCATCTCGTCGCCTGCAGCGTCGAGGATGCGGCGAAGGTCCTAGCGCAGATCCAGAGCGCGCTGCCGGCGGTGAACGTGTTCTTCGAGTTCGGCCGGCCGGGCATTGCGATGGGCCAGCCGCCGATCATGATGTTCCGCCTGATCGACATCCTGCATCACACGCGGCTGCAGAACATCGGCCAGGTGATGGCGTCGCTGGAGATGATCAACAAGGCGCTGATCGAGGTGAGGCACGATCCCTCGGTGCGCCTCTGCGGCTTCGACAATGAGGGCCACTGCCTGATCGCCCCGGAGACGCAACGTGCCATCGCCAGCGTCTGGCAGAGCGTGATCGCCAGGCAGCATGGCGTGGCGGAGGGCGAGGCGGCGTGAGGGCTGCGGTGGGCCGAGGTTTACGCGACAGAGGCGGCCGTCGATTTGAGTCTGTGGTGTTGAGCATGGCGCCTTGTTCCGTCATTCCGGGGCGCTCGCGTAGCAGCAAATCAGCAAAGCTGATTTGCCGCGGAGAGAGCGAGCCTGGAATCTGGAGCTGAGGAACGCATCTGCATACCAAGCTCGAGATTCCGGGCTCGCTCGCTGGCGCGAGCGTCCCGGATTGACGGCGTGAGGTGAGATCACGGCTCGTATCCCGACGAGGTCAGCAGGCAACCACGGCAAGCAGCCCCCTCTCCGCACCTCACGTTCGATCCAGCCTGTCCCGAAACGACGCGCCCTCGCCGCGACGCAGCCATGTCCGTCCCGGGCGGCTCGGGCCTTGAGCCTGCCGCCGTCGATGCTACGATATCATTGTCGTTCACGATCCCTCGGGAGATCGCCGATGCAGCACAATCAACGCCAGCGCCG
Source organism: Bradyrhizobium sp. SZCCHNRI3043 (assembly GCF_032377735.1). Lineage (NCBI taxonomy): Bacteria > Pseudomonadati > Pseudomonadota > Alphaproteobacteria > Hyphomicrobiales > Nitrobacteraceae > Bradyrhizobium > Bradyrhizobium sp. SZCCHNRI3043. The sequence goes on along the minus strand of NZ_JAUHID010000001.1, from coordinate 283,788 downwards.
ATTGCTCCAGATCCCTCTGTTCCGCCTGCTCGCGATCAACCTCGCGCTCGGCCTCGGCATGGCCGTGGTGCTGGTCGGCGGATTGCTGCTGCTCGATCCCTGGGGCCTGCGTCACCTGATCTTCGCCGACCACTCGCCCGGCGTCGCCATCGGCCTCTTGCTCGGCTCGTTCTTCGTCACCTTCGGCTCAACCGCGATGGGCACCGCCATCATGGCGCTCGGCCGCAGTGATGATGAGGACGGTCCGAGCGGCGGCACGCGGGTGCATGCCCAGGTCAAGGTGCGGCGGCGTTAGAGTCGAACTGTTGCTGCACAGACGGTGCGCTCCCTCGCCCCGCTTGCGGGGAGAGGTGAAAAGCTGAGCTCGGCGCGAGATCCTCTCAATCGTCGCCTCACCAATGCCCCCTGCGCTTGTTCCAGGCGAACAGCACATCCGCAAACCGGTCGTAGCCGAAGCGCGTCAGCGGGCGCACCAGGCGGTTGCCGAACAGCGTGGCGAGCCAGCCCTCGCCGGGCGTCAGCGCCCACAGCAGCAGCGCCACGTCGGCGCCGGTGATCAGCTCCCCCTCCTCGTCGGTGGCGTGCAGGCGGCGGCGGACGTCGTCGACGTCGACACCGAACTCAGCCAGCGCCTGCGGCTCCTCGTTGATGTCCTTGAACACGACCCGCCCCGACTTCACCAGCGCCAGGAGCTTGTTGCGCTGCCAGTCGATGCCGGCGTCGCAGACCGGGCAGCGCGTGTTGTACCAGATGGTGAGTTGGGGCATCGACATGGGCTGCATTCGCGGCGGGGTGAGACGTCCACGATGAACGCACTTTCATCCGGCAAAATCGAGGAGTTTCGGGACCCCGCCGGCCGGTCCGTGATCGCTCTGGCTGCCCCGCCGATTCCGCGAAAACCATATGACAAAAAAGTCAAATTCGGGCAGCGGATAAGCATTTTCTGGCATTGACCGGACCGGCCCCGCCGCCGTAAAGCGCCATCCATGGCGAAAAAACCCGGCTCCAATCCCAAAGGCGAATTCGCCTTCTTCAACGTGACCTACGAGGACGGCTCGCAGCGCTCCAACCGCCGCGTCCCGGCCGAGCTGCTCGGCGGCCTCGACGGCGACGAGCCCGCCCGCGGCTTCATCATGGAGCAGGACCGCGACATCGCCGAAAAATCCGGCCGCCCGCCGCTTCAGATCAAGTCGCTGGAGCGCGTCGGGGCGAAGAAGAAGTAGATCAGCCGCGCCGCCGTAGGGTGGGCAAAGCGCGCAGCGCGTGCCCACCATCAGGTGCCTGCCGCGACACTCGGTGGGCACGGCGCGCCACATCGTCCCCAGCCTAACCACCGTGCCAGCGCCTTTGCCCACCCTACGGCAGTGCGCTATGCCGCTTGCTTCTGGCGCTCCCGCAACAGAGCGCTGTCGCCAGCGTCCATCGCCCTCGGCCGGTTGATCAGACTGACCAGCGTGTAGCTGATGATCAGCAGCAGAAACCACGAGCCGAGCTTGGCCGGCGACACCATGGTCCAGCCATGCGCCTGCTGCGGATAGAGCCAGACCCGCGTGAAGGTGCCGACGTTCTCCGATAGCCAGATGAACAGCGACACCAGGAAAAGCCCGAGCAGCAGCGGCATCGCGCGGTGCACGCGCCAGACCTTGAAGTGAACCGTCGCCGGCGCAAACAGCAGCGCCGCCCAGCCGAACAGCACCAGCCGCAGATCGAGCCCGTAATGGTCGGTGAAGAAGTTGAGGTAGACCGCCGCGCTCAAGCCGATCAGCCAACGCCGTGACGGATGGCCGGTGAAGCGGAAGTCGAACAGGCGCCAGACGCGGCAGAGATAGCTGCCGATGCAGGCATACATGAAGCCGGAGAACAGCGGCACACCGCCGAGCCGGATCAGGCTCGGCTCGGGATAGATCCAGGAGCCGGTCGCGGTCTTGAACAGCTCCATCACTGTCCCGACGAGGTGATAGATCAGGATGATCTTCGCCTCCTCCCAGGTCTCGAGCCTTGTGGCGAGCAGCGCGGCCTGAACACCGAGCATGCAGAGAAAGAGGAAATCATAGCGCGCGAGCGGCGCGGTCGCCGGATAGAACTGCCACGTCAACAGCATCAGCGCCACCGCGATGCCGCCAAACAAGCAGGCCCAGCCCTGCTTCACGCCGAAGCGGAGGAATTCGTAGAGGCCGGCAGTCCAGGGCGTCTCGGCTGCGCGAGCAACGAGGCGGGCTTCGGCGGCGATGAACGGACGCAGGGGCAGCCAGATGGCGGCGGCGCTGTCGTGCGCTGCGACCGATGAAAACTCGTCGTCTTGCATGGAAGTCGGCGTCCGGTGAGACGCTAATTCCTAGCAGCCGAGCGCCCAACACCGTCTGCGCAAAGTTCGGCCTCTTGCGGCAAGGACACGGACATTTGCGGACAAGATGTCGTGTCGGCCAACTCTGGCACCCCGCCACCGCCTTTCGGTGCGAGAGACCCGTGCGACGTCATCGCAACTTCCGTAACGTCAAATCTCTGCCAAGCTCGGCGCATCCAAGGGGGCTCAATTCTGTGCAACCTCGAATATCCGACAAAACTCCGAGCTAGATAGAATTGAACGAATTCTCACACCTTGATTGGCAAAAATACGCCCACCGCGCGGGCTTGCTATGAGATTACCTCCTTGATGATGTATTGCAACGACAAGCCAACGATCATCGAATACCGGCGCACCACTTGACCCCGGCATTGTATCAGTCGTGTACTGGATATGATCATCCAACAAGTTGACTACCTTGTTGTCCGTGAGACAAATCTGCTTTATCCCGCCCTGAGGGTGCTGAATGATCACAACGTTATCCCCCCGATCGACACCCTCTCTCGACAAAGTCAACTCACCCCATGCAGCGAGATCGCGCGCACCGCCCCTCGAAATAACCTTCACAGCCGTACAGTCCAGCCGCATACTCGTTATGAAAGAGTCAGCATCAAGTGAATAGCTTGCCACGTCCCTCAGCTTGCCACTCTCATCATCTTCAAAATTGAAATCCACCTCAGAACTCGATGCATCCGCCCTGGTCGGAATGACATGATGGTTAGTTAGCAAATATCCGCCGCCAACTAAAAAGCCGCTACCAGTTCCTGACGGAGTACGCACTCTACAAACAGCCCTAGCACGTGACAGCCCCTTACGAATCCACGCTAGACTCCTTAATTGGCTAACAGGACCAATGATCTTCTCCACCCCAGCTAGCGCCGACGAAGGAATTTGCACAGGCTTCTCACTCACCGGCGGAAACAGCAGAGATAGCCTTTCAACATCGTCAATCATTTCGAGCAGCGCCGCATCTATTCTGGCACTATCGCGATCAAAGTCTTCCGCCGAAATCTGCAACAGCCGCCGCGCCTTGTGCAGTCGATTCAATCTAGCGAATTGAACTGATATCTCGTTCAAACGACTCGTCGAGATCCCGGACCCACCGCTTGCAAGGTCCCCCCTCAGGAGATCACGAATACCTTCCGCAGCAGCGAACGGCTCCCCACCGGCGACAAGCTGACGAAGGCGGTCGAAAGTTGTTTCAGATGAAATTGCCATTATGGAGCACCATCAATCTACTGGGCCGAGCGAGATAGGACACCCAATGATATTGACAACTTCAACAGCAGCCACGGCCAAGCAATAGAAAATCGCATAACAAATAAACAAAGCGCCCTCCTCTTGGATCACAGTTTTGAGAAGGACACCCAGCCCAGAAAAGACTACTGATATGACAATCAGCACATCAAATTGAGCACGCCTAGCCGCCCGAGGGATCGATGAGCTACGCGCATCCCAAAAATGGAAAACAAGCCAGGCGCTAGCCAGAAGGATGGAACCAACAACAAGATGATCAAAATACAAATAGAAATACGCTTGAAGGAACACAACCCAACTAAGACCCCACATTACAGCAATCAAACTCAACACGAGAACAGAGACTTTCACCAATTCATAAATATAGTCATCAACCGCATGACTTCCGTATCTCAACCTAAGGTGAAGCTCCATCGACAGGACAAAGACGAAAACTAGCACCAACCCGAAATAAGAGCTTCCAAAAAAGAGAACACAGTCAACAAGAGGAATAACAAAGAACGCCAGCACCGCGATCGCAATGTTTCGAAACTCGTACAGATACACAGCCGCAAAGACATGCCTGTACGAAAGCCCTCTTCTAACTACCCCTTGTCTCCAACTGGAAAACTCCTGAAGTAACACGAGAGAAATCCCCGCCACCAGAGCAACTAGCCAATCCAAGCGATACGAAAAAACACCAACAAAACTGATCGCAGCCAAAGGAATAGCAACAACCAACACCAGCAGAAGTACATCAAACTTCAGCGCATACAGCACTGGGTTGTTAATCCTGAAGTAATTCTCCAACATTAGAAGCGACCCTTATCTTGAATCCAACAGAAACTTCTTCGCAGAAAACGAAACGTCAACAATTGATCGAACGGAGGACATGTCGACTGAGCTGGTCCTGGCGATTAGCTCCGCGATTGAAATCTTTTCATTAAAGGTCAACTGAACTCCACCTAACACTTCCACTATTTGCCTAATTCCGGAGATTCCATAAAATTGGTCAATATTAACCGCTCCGCGACCACCTAGTATTTGGAACGACGAACCCACGTCTTTCGCGTAAAGTTCCGACCTCGCTCCGACAAACTCGCACCTCCCTTGCCGCAAGATGATAATTTGATCTGCTACCAAATCGACCTCATCTACGTGATGGGTACTTAGCAAGATTGACGCAGGTGCCGAAAAAGAAGCTGTCAATTCCTTCAATTCTGAAAGCAACGTGGCGCGAGCCGCAAAATCCAAATGAGCCAGCGGCTCATCTAGAACAATCAGACGCGGAGAAGTGAGGAGACACCTTACAAGGTCAACCCTCATCAGAAATCCAGCCGACAACTCTGACCAGTTCTTATGCGAAACGTCCTCTAAATTGTAGCGCGCCAAATAATCATCAACCGCTTGACGATTGACCTTTCTCAGCTTTCCACAAGTCGCAGAAATGAATTCCAGGGTGGACTTAACACTTGATTCTGAGCGCAAATGATCCGACGAAACGAATGCAATTTGCGCCTTAATCGACAACCAATCAATCGGCCGCCCAAAGCCAAAGTATTTTATGTCCCCAGAACTCGGCCGCAAGTTCCCTGTGATCAGTCTGAGCAGTGTCGTTTTTCCGCTGCCGTTATCACCGCACACTACACTGATTTGACCAAGCCTCAGTTCGAGACTGACAGGCCCGAGCATGAAACGCCCATCACCGAGAGATTTGGTTATTTCTGTTGCCGAGACGCAAGGACTTCCTCCGTCAGTCTTTGAGATCTCGCCAATTATTCTACGCCGAAGCTCATTTGTGTCGACCGAGATACGTCCTTCGCGTTCGACGGTCACGAGCTTCTCTCCTACTCCGACCACACGACCGCTCATCTGAAACTTTTTGAAGCCAAAATTGAACTGCTTGAGCAGCTTCAAAATGGCAATTGAGATATCGTTTATGTTTTCGGTCTGAGTCGTTGATAGTCGTTCGGCACGTTCGTACCGATTTAGCCTCGAAAACAAGTGAGTGACTTCATCCTTGAGAGCGGGCGCGCAATCAATTATCAGGAGGCGCAGTCGCTCAAGCGCCGCGCGCAAGTCATTATTCTCGACGAGAGATCGAATCTCCGCCTCGATTTGATCGACCAACTTTGGCTGAGTCATCAATGACCCACGGCGCCTCGACTAGGTCCTTATTGGTAATAGCCCGAACAAGGCGATCGATCTGATCAATCGAGAGTTGAATAGTCAACTCGATTTCAGAGATATGAACCGGATGTCCGCGGAGATATAGCTAAGATCGATAGCCTTCAAAACGGCCGAGCCGGCCGACCCTATTTATAACAAGGGGGTCGGCCGGTTTGAGAGACTTAGGAGAGATCCTATAGAAATGAATGCCGTCGAACTTAATAACGCGACGGACGACCACCCGTCTACAAAGAGTCAAGGAGACGGGATCTCCGAGGGTTCAGTTGTCCAAGAAGCTCCGCAGCTTCCTCGACCGGCTCGGATGCTTTAGCTTCCTTAGCGCCTTCGCCTCGATCTGGCGGATACGCTCTCTGGTCACCGAGAACTGCTGGCCGACCTCTTCCAGCGTGTGGTCGGTGTTCATGCCGATGCCGAAGCGCATGCGCAGCACGCGCTCCTCGCGCGGGGTCAGCGAGGCGAGCACGCGGGTGGTGGTTTCGCGCAAGTTCGACTGGATCGCGGCGTCGATCGGCAGGATCGCGTTCTTGTCCTCGATGAAGTCGCCGAGATGAGAGTCCTCCTCGTCACCCACGGGGGTTTCGAGCGAGAGCGGCTCCTTGGCGATCTTCAGGACCTTGCGCACCTTCTCGAGCGGCATGCCGAGCTTTTCGGCGAGCTCCTCCGGGGTCGGCTCGCGGCCGATCTCGTTCAGCATCTGGCGCGAGGTGCGGACGATCTTGTTGATCGTCTCGATCATGTGCACGGGGATGCGGATGGTGCGGGCCTGATCGGCGATCGAGCGGGTGATCGCCTGCCGGATCCACCAGGTGGCGTAGGTCGAGAACTTGTAGCCGCGGCGATACTCGAACTTGTCGACCGCCTTCATCAGGCCGATGTTGCCTTCCTGGATCAGGTCGAGGAACTGCAGGCCGCGGTTGGTGTACTTCTTGGCGATCGAGATCACGAGACGGAGGTTGGCTTCCACCATCTCCTTCTTGGCCTGACGGGCTTCGCGCTCGCCCTTCTGCACGGAGTGCACGATCTTGCGGAACTCGCCGATCTCCAGACCGGTGAGCGCGGCCATGGCCTGCACCTCCTGGCGCAGGTCCTTGATGCGGTCCTTCTCGTAGTGGACGAAGTTCTTCCAGCCCTTCGCGGAGAGCTTGGAGACGCGGTTGAGCCAGCGCGGATCGAGCTCCGAGCCCTGGTAGTTGCGCAGGAAGTCCTCGCGCGCCACGCCGTGGGAGTCGGCCAGGCGCATCAGCCGGCTCTCGAACGAGACCAGCTTCTTGTTGATGTCGTAGAGCTGCTCGACCAGCGAGTCGATGCGGGCCTGGTTGAGGCGCAGCGACTTCACCTCGACGATGATCTCGTCCTTGAGCTTCTTGTACTTGCGCTCCTGCGAGGGCGACAGCGACTCGCTCTGCAGCTGGTTGGCGATGTCCTGCTCCTGCAGGCGGCGCAGCTTCTTGTACTCGGACGCGATCTTGTCGAACGTCTCGACGACCTTCGGCTTCAGCTCGGCCTCGATGGCCGCGAGCGACATCTGGTTCTCGAATTCGTCGTCGTCCATGTCGGCTTCGGCCGCCGCCTCGCCGGGGTCCTTCTCCTCGGCGGGCGCGCCGTTCGGCGCGGCACGGAACGGGGTCGGCTGCTGCGGGGCGGCCGGCGGCGCCACCGCGGCCTGGACGTCGCCGCCCTCGGCCGGAGCGCCCTCGCCATTCACGGGCGCGGCGATCTGCGGATTCATGCCGCCCTTGGCCTCAGGGCCGGCATAGGTGGCTTCGAGATCGATGATGTCGCGAAGGAAGATCTTGCCTTCGTTGAGCTCGTCGCGCCAGATGATGATGGCCTGGAACGTCAGCGGGCTTTCGCAGAGGCCCGCGATCATCGCCTCGCGGCCGGCCTCGATGCGCTTGGCGATGGCGATTTCGCCCTCGCGCGACAGCAGCTCGACGGTGCCCATCTCGCGCAGATACATGCGCACGGGATCGTCGGTGCGCTCGCCGGGCTCCGACTTCTTGACCTCGGTGACGGCCTTCTGGGTGATCTCGACGAGCTCGTTGTCGGTCTCGTCCTCGCCGTCGTCCTTCTCGTCGGAGTCGTCGGCCTCCTCGGCCTCGGTCACGTTGATGCCCATGTCGGAGAGCATCGACATGATGTCTTCGATCTGTTCCGGCGAGGTGGTGTCGGAAGGCAGGACCTCGTTGAGCTGATCGAAGGTCACGAAGCCGCGCTTCTTGGCCTGCTTGATCATCTTCTTGACGGCGGCGTCCGACAGGTCGAGCAACGGCGAAGGCGCATCGGCGGCGTCCTTCTCGGGAGCGTCGGCCGCCTTGTCGTCCTTTTCCTTGTCCTTCACCTGCAGCGTCTTTGCCTTCGTGGCCATTCATTGCTCCCGAAACGCGCCCGCTCCGCCCATGGCATCTTCGCCCTTGGCATCGCGGCGCCCGCCTGCTCTACTCAAACTGTTCTCGACGCGGAAAGGGCGGCGCACTTTTAACGTCGCCACCCCCTGAAGTCTGTCGCTGGTGTCGTCCCGTTTTCGGACCGGCGCGCGTTTCTTGCAAAAGCGATACCGATTTTGCAATCGAATCCGGCGCCCGACATGCAGGCGCGGTGTCCGACAGCGAAACCAATCCATCTGCTGCAGAAAATGCCCCGGACCTCTTAAACTTCGATTAACCCTGTTTTTGCAGCCAAACCATGGATTTGGCGAGTCTTTTCGCGCGGACCTGATACCGCGCGGGCGGACCGGGCCGAAATGTGCTCAACTGGCGACTGGGCGCCGGGCGTCCAGTCTACACGTTGCGGTTGGTCCGTCCGGACAGTTCCCCGAAGCCTTCGATCAGCGCTTCGGTACCGTCCATCTCGGCCATCCTGGCCTTCACGTCCCTCAACCAGCCCATGTTCGGCTCGCTCGGCTCCTCGCCCAGCGCCAGCTCGGCATCCTTCAATTCCCTAAGTAAGGAGTGCCATTGCCGATGCAAGGCAACGAGCTGATGCCAGGTCGCAAGAACGTCATCGCGCGCCGCCCCCGACTTGGTCGCCCACACCGCCGCGGTCGTGATCGCCCGCTCAACCCGTTGAAGAAGCTCGGAAAAGCCAGACTTCTCCAGATCGGCCCGCATCTTCTCGGCCTGCTCGTCCGGGTCCGGCGAATGGTGGTGGTCGTGGGCGAAGGCGGCGATGACGGCAGCGCGGAGCTTGTGCGCCTCGGGATGGGCCAGCTCCAGCGCGGCGACCTCCTCCAGGTGATCGTGCAGGAGCCAAGGGTGGTTGATCAGGCACTGCAGGATCAGGGCCTCCCGGCGCGAGATCGCCGAGCGCTGGCCGCGCATGATCGGGCTCATGGCGAGCTGCGGGCTGGCCGCCTGGTAGGGGCCGCGGGCCATCGCCGGGCCTGTGGATGGCGGTCCGCCGCGGCGGCCGCCCCCTGTGGATAACCGCCCCGATTGTCCGGAACCGGGACTGCGGGGGCCAAACCGCCGTCCTGATTCGGCACCGTAGCCGCGGCCAAAGCCCCGGCCGCCGTCCGGGGCGAATGCCCGGTACAGCCGGTCGCTGAGGTCCTGCTTGTAGTAGCGCCGTACCACCTCGTCGGCGATGCCGCCGGTGAGCTGGCCGATCCGCGCCTCCAGCGCGGCACGGCGCTCCGGCGTGTTGAAGCTGCCGCCCTCGACCTCGCGCGACCAGATCACCTCGGCCAGCGGCTTTGCGACTTTGAGCACCTCCTCGACCGCGCCGCGGCCGCCGGAGCGGACGAGGTCGTCGGGATCCTGTCCTTCCGGCAGCAGCGCGAAGCGGAGACTCTTGCCGGGCTTGAGATGCGGCAAAGCAAGGTCCGCGGCGCGATAGGCCGCCTTCTGGCCGGCGCGGTCGCCGTCGAAGCACAGGATCGGCTCGTCGACCATCTTCCAGATCAGCGAAAGCTGGCTCTCGGTGAGCGCGGTGCCGAGCGGCGCCACGGCGCCGGCAAAGCCGGCCGCCACCAGCGCGATGACGTCGACATAGCCCTCGACCACGATCAACGGCGCGCCATTGTGCGCGGCCTGGCGGGCGCTCGGCAGGTTGTAGAGGTTGTCGCCCTTGTGGAAGAGCGGCGTCTCCGGCGAGTTGAGATATTTCGCCGGCACGTCCTTCTGCAGCGCGCGGCCGCCGAAGGCGATGACGCGTCCGCGGAGGTCGGTGATCGGGAACATCACGCGGTCGCGGAAGCGGTCGTAGGGCACCGGAATGTCGTCGCCACCGACCAGCAATCCCGCCTCGACCATGTCGGCCACCGGCACGCCCTGGGCGCCGAGATATTCCTTCAAGCCGAACCGATCCGGCGGCGCGTAGCCAAGCCGGAATTGGAGCTGCGTCTGCGGCAGGATCGCGCGATCGGCAAGATAGCCGCGGGCGCGCGCGCCATGACGGGACGCCAGCGTGTCAGAAAAGAACTTCGTCGCCAGCTCCATCACGTCGTACAGCGTCTTGCGCTGCCGCTCCTGGCGCGCCGCATCGGGCGTGACCGCGGGCAGCGCCAGGCCGGCGATTCCCGCCAGCCGCTCGACGGCTTCGGGGAAGCTGCAACCCTCGGTCTCCATCACGAAGTCGAAGATGTTGCCGTGCTTGCCGGACGAGAAGTCGTGATAAAAACCCTTCTGGTCGTTGACGTAGAAGGACGGCGTCTTCTCCTGCTGGAACGGCGACAGCCCCTTCCACTCGCGCCCCGCCTTCTTGAGCTTCACGCGCTTGCCGACGACGTCCGAGACCGGAAGCCGGGCGCGCAGCTCATCGAGAAATTCCGGCGTGAAGCGGGCCATGAGCGGGGCGGAGGTCCTGTGGTGATGGCCTAGGCATATAGGCACCCGTGTACGAAATGTGAACTTCCTCCGGCTTGTCCGGGCTATTCACAGGCCAGCTCGATCCTCCGGTCATTCCGGGGCGCCCGCAGGGCGAGCCCGGAATGACCGCGTGGAGAGACCGGGTCACGGCGCCAGGAAGCGCCCCGAGACGATGCGGCCGGCTTCGTCCACCGGCCAGTTGTAGACATAGGTCCAGGCTTGGCTGACGCTGCCGTCGGCCAGCGTCACGGCGAGGCACTGGCGCAGATATTCGGTCGGCTGCTCAAAACCCTCGCCGCAGGCCTCGTACATGTCGAACTCGCGCAGCATCGGCTCGGGCTGGCGCAGCCGGAACAGCTCGCCGTGCACGATATCGGCGGCATTGTCCGACAGCACCAGGCCGGGATAGTGCTGGATGCGGTAGAGCCGGGCGCGGCAGCTGGCCTCGGCGACGAAATCGGCATTGGCCGAGAGCAGCCGCGCCATCGGATGGTCGAAGCCGCGCATCAGGGTGCCGTAGACGAAGAGAAGATCAGTCATGGCCCGTCTATAGCGGCGATCGCCGATGATGCGAAGCGCCCGGCCGCGCCCTGCTCCGCTCAGGCAGCCATGATCTCGTCGCTGACGACGTGAAATTTGGTCAGGGTCATCAGGCCAAACGAGGTCGACAGCGCGACGTCGGCGGCGTCCCGTCCGGTCGCCATCAGGATGCGACCGATGCGCGGGACGTTGTGGCGGGCATCGAACGTGTACCACCGGCCCGAGAGATAGACCTCGAACCAGCCCGAGAAATCCATCGGGACCGGATCCGGCGGCACGCCGATGTCGCCGAGATAGCCGGTGCAATAGCGCGCCGGAATGCCCATGCAGCGGCAGAAGGTCAGCGCGAGGTGGGCGAAGTCGCGGCAGACGCCGGCGCGCTGCTGATAGACGTCGTGCGCCGACTTCATGGCGTGGGCGTGTTCATAGCCGAAGGTGACGTGGCTGTGCACGAAGTCGCAGATCGCCTGCACGCGCGCCCATCCCGCCGGCGCACGGCCGAACAACGACCACGCGACCTCGGCCAGCTTGTCGGTCTCGCAATAGCGGCTCGGCATCAGATACAGCAGAAGCTCATCGGGCAATTGTTCGATCGGCAGTTGCTGGGCGCCGGGATCGATTGCGTCCGGCCGCCCACTGTCGCGGACGATGGCGCTGCCATGGAAGGTGACCCCGCCGGCCGGCGCCACCAGGCGTCCACAGAGATTGCCGAAGCTGTCGTTGTAGAACTTGATCGGCACCTTCGGCTCTGTCGTGATCGTCTCGGTGCCGACGATGTCCGGAAAGCGCGACGGATGGATCGACAGCATGATCACCATCGGCGTCGCCGCCGGGGCCGCATAGGCGATCTCGAATCCAACCTTGATCAGCATGAAGCCTCCCTGCCTCGTTCGGGCGGCACGATGCGCCAGCCTCATCCAGCCCGGACCGTAGGCCCATTGCGAACTTCTGTCTTGTGAATGATCGCCAGAATCAGCATCGTTTGGGCGACCATCATGATGTCCGCCGGCCAAATCCTCATCTGTCTGCCCAATCCGAGATCGGTCTGCCGCTTCATGAAGCAACGAGAGGCAGCATGACCGTGTCCGGCACGAGCAACACTCATCTACTCCTTCAGCCAGACGAAGTTCCGCCTGTGCTCGAGCGCAACGCCGGTGGCGCGTCGGCATTGCTCTTCACGTGCGATCACTACGGCCGCCTGCTGCCGCGCGCACTCGGCGATCTCGGCCTGCCCGAAGGCGAGCTCGAGCGGCACATCGCCTGGGACATCGGCATTGCCGAGGTCGCGGAGCAAGTATCGCGGGCACTCGATGCGCGTCTGGTGGCGCAGCGCTACTCACGCCTGGTGATCGACTGCAACCGATCGCCGAAGGCGCCGAACTCGATTCCGATGATCAGCGAGCGCACCACGATCCCCGGCAATGAGGGCCTGACGCATGAGGACGCCGAGCTGCGGCGGCGCGTCATCTTCGATCCCTATCACGACCGGATCACTGACGTGCTCGATGCGCGCAAGGCCGCCGGCCGGCCGACCATCCTCGTCTCGCTGCACAGCTTCACGCCTGTCTATGCCGGCATCGCGCGGCCCTGGCACATCGGCACGCTGTACCAGCACGACCGCGTGCTGCCGCCGCTGCTGTTGAAGGCGCTGCGGGCCGAGCCCGATCTCGTGGTGGGCGACAACCAGCCCTATGCGGTCGGCGATAGCACCGACTACACCATCCCCGTGCATGGCGAGGCGCGCGGGCTGATCAATTCCGGCATCGAGATCCGTCAGAACGAGATCGCCGAGCCCGAGGGCCAGCAGCGCTGGGCCGAGCGGCTGATCCGCATTCTCGGCGAGATCGAGGTCGAGCTGCGCCGCAAGGGTCTCGCTTAGATCATGATGCGATTCCACGGAATCGCATCATGATCTCATCTCTTTGTTTGAGCATGATCTCCGCGCAAACGCCTTCGGCGTTTGTCGCGAGGGAAAACCGGTTTCCACTTTTCCGGATCATGCTCTGGCTCGCTACTCCGTGATGTCGGAGGCGTCGTGATGCGCGAGCAGGCCGGCAAGCCGCCACAGCGCCGTCCGCAGATCGTCATGGCTCGGCAGGCCGAGCGCGAGCCGCACCGCGTTCGGTGAATGGCCGTGCGCCACCGCAAACGCGCTCGCCGGCGTGATCGCGATGCCGGCGCGGGCCGCAGCGGCCGTCAAGGCTTCGGCGCGCCAGCCCTCCGGCAGATGCAGCCAGACATGGTAGGAGCGCGGATCAGCCTCGATGTGATGACCGGCGAGGCACTCGGCGACGATCGCCTGCCGCACCAGCGCATCGGCACGCTTGCGCCTGGTGATCTCGGCCGCCGTGCCGTCGGCGAGCAGCCCCATGCCGGCGGCCAGCGCCAGCGACGTCACCGACCAGGCCCCGGTGCGCACCGTGGCGGCGAATTTTTCGCGCATGCTTCCCGGCACGTAGAGAAAACCGACCGCAATCCCCGGCGCGAGCCGCTTGGCAAGGCTGTCGACAACGACGACGCGCTCCTCGGCCTGCGTCGCCAGCGAGACCTGATCGCTGAGGAAGCCGTAGACCAGATCCTCGATGATCATCAGCTCGTGCTTGCGCACCAGACGCACGATCTCCTCGCGCCTCGCCTCGCTCATCGTCAGGCCGAGCGGATTCTGCATCACCGGCTGGATGTAGATCGCGTTGAGCGCACTGCTGCGATGCGCCTTGGTCAGCGCGTCCGGGCGGACGCCCTCGCCGTCCATCGCGAGCGGCACCAGGGTCACGCCGAGCCGCGCCGCGATGCCCTTGATCATCGGATAGGTCACGGCCTCGACGCCGAGCCGGCCACCGACCGGCACCAGCGCCGAGATCGCCGCAGCCAGCGACTGCCGTCCGCTGCCGGCGAAGACAAAGTTCTCCGCGCGCGGGCGCCAGCGCTCGCTCGCGAAGAAGGCCGCGGCGGTGCGCCCGGCCTCGGCCAGCCGGCGCTGCGTGATCGGCGCCAGCACCGGCGCGAGCTTCTCCGGCCGCTGCCAGACCGCCATCGATTTCGCGATCATGGCCGCCTGGTCGGGCAGTGTCGGAAAATTGAACTCGAGATCGATGCGGCCGTCGAACGGCTCCAGCCGCAGCGAGGACGGCACCGGCACCGCCTCTCCTGCGACGAAAGTGCCGCGCCCGACCTCGCCCACGACCAGGCCCCTGCGCAACAATTCGGCATAGACACGGGCTGCCGTGGAGGCGGCAATTCCTCGCTCGTAGGCGAACTGGCGCTGCGGCGGCAGCCGGTCGCCGGCCTTCAGCCTGCCGTTGGCGATGTCCTCGGCGATGTCGTCCACCAGGACCGTATACGAAGCATTCATGCTATATTGCACCGAGAGCAATGTTTCGATTGCACCGAGATATGTACTGCGCGATTGCTCTTCGAACAACGCAATTGAAGAGCAATAGGTGACTCATGGCATATTCCCTGGCGCAGCGTTGGGCAACTCCGCAAGTTGCCCACGGAAAGAGCAATTTGCTCGGGGTGCCGCAACTCTGGCTGCAGCGCCTGTTCTGGCGGTCCGAACTGGCGATGCTCGATCGCGAACAGATGCGTGATTGCGGCCTTGATCCGGCGATCGTCCAGGAAGAGGCCAACAAGCCGTTCTGGCGCGACTGACAACGAGACCTGGGAGGACACAGCCATGCCGATGCTTCCGTTCCATCAAGTCGACGTGTTCTCCAAGGTCGCCTTCAAGGGCAACCCGCTTGCCGTGATCGCCGAGGCCGACGGCCTCGACGACGCGGCGATGCGGGCGATCGCCAACTGGACCAATCTGTCCGAGACGACCTTCCTGTCACGCGCTCAGAATCCGGGCGCTGATTATCGCGTGCGCATCTTCACCCCGCAGCGCGAGCTGCCTTTTGCGGGCCATCCGACGCTCGGCTCGTGCCACGTATGGCTCGCGCTCGGCGGCCGGCCGAAGGGCGAGCATGTCGTGCAGGAATGCGGCGCGGGTCTCGTGCGCATCAAGCGTGACGGAGACCGGCTCGCCTTCGCAGCCCCGCCGCTCAGGCGCTCCGGCGCCGTCGATGCCGAGCTGACGAGCAGGATCACAGCAGCGCTCGGCATCCAATCGAGCACGGTGCGCGCCGTGCAGTGGGTCGACAACGGCCCGGGCTGGATCGGCGTGCTGATCGACTCGCGCCGCGCGCTGCTCGACATCCGCTTCAATCCGGCGGCGCTGCCGCAACAGCCGATCGGCGTGGTTGCGCCATGGGATCGGGCGCAGGATGGCCCGGAGGCCGACTACGAGGTCCGCGGCTTCATGTGGGGCGGCGGCGAGGACCCGGTGACGGGCAGCCTCAATGCAAGTCTGGCGCAATGGCTGATCGGAGCCGGAATTGCTCCGAAGCAATATGTCGCCTCCCAGGGCACGGTTCTCGGCCGCGCCGGCCGCGTCCATGTCGCGCAGGACGGCGAGACGATCTGGATCGGCGGTGACGTCGCGCCGGTGGTGAAGGGAACGATCAGCCTGTAAGGCGACCGCCGCAGAACCTCGAGTCGGTCGCAGACCGGTCTGGTGTCAGCGCGGCCTCATTGTTCTCCCGGCGATGCGAAGCATCGTCCGGAGACGCGCCACGCGCGGCGCTCCTCACCAGGAGTTTTTTTGACTGCGCGGCGAATTTGCCCTCATCCTGAGGAGCCCGCCGAGGGCCGGCGCCTCGAAGGATGATGGAAGGGAGGCTGGGGCTGCGGAGGCGAGCTCGTCAGCGCGCCCGCGTCAGCGCCAGCCACACGCCGCCGCCGATCATGAAACCGCCGGAGATGCGCGACACCAGCCGCGTCCGCCTGGCCGAGAACAGTTTTCGCGCACGGCCCGCGAGCAGCGCATAGATCGCGTCGGTGAGACCCGCAATCAACATGAAGGTGACGCCGAGCAAACCGACCTGCGGCACGTGATCTCGGCTCATGTCCATGAACTGCGGCAGGAACGCGCCGAAGAACACCATCACCTTCGGGTTCGAGAGCAGCACCAGCAGCCCCTGCAGGAAAAAGCCGCCGCGCGGCGGCGGTGGCGGCGCCTCGCCCGCAGAGATCCCCTCGATCGGCGAGCGGATGAGCTGAATGCCGAGCCACACCAGATAGGCCGCACCGATCAGCCGCACCCATTCGAACCAATAGCCCATCGTGGCCATCAGCGACGTCAGGCCGACGGCGACGATGCCGATCGCGATCGCCAGCCCGGTCTGCACGCCGGCGATATTGATGAGCGCGGCGCGGGTCCCGTGGCGCAGACCGTTGGCGATCAGCAGCGTCACGACGGGACCCGGCAGCAGCGCGAGCCCGATGCAGGCGGCGACGAAGGCGAGATAGACTTGCAGGGACATGAGGCGCCTCGATGCGAATGAGGCGCTCACTAATGCACGAGATGTCTGCTGAGGGAAGCCTGCTTGTCCTCGCGCGATCCACACCGCAGCGCTCTTGACACGCAACCATTTGGTTGCCTATTCTTTCTCACATGGATGATGTCTTCAAGGCGCTTGCGGACGGCTCACGACGCGCCCTGCTCGACAGGCTCCACGCGCGGAACGGGCAAACCCTGACCGAACTCTGCGACGGCCTCGCGATGACGCGACAGGCCGTGACCAAGCACCTTGCCATTCTGGAAGCGGCCAATCTGGTCGCGACGATCCGGCATGGCCGCGAGAAGCGGCACTATCTCAATCCGGTGCCGATCCATCACATCGGGGAGCGCTGGATCAAGAAATTCGAGCGCGGCAAGCTCGCCGCGCTCAGCGAGTTGAAGCGGCAATTGGAGGAGCGCGATGAGTAAGCCCGAATTCGTCTACGTCACGTATATCGCGACGACGCCCGAGAAATTGTGGGAGGCGCTGACATCAAACGAATTCGCGAAGCGCTACTGGTTCGGCACCGAACTGCATTCCGATTGGCGCGTCGGCTCGCCGTTCACGCTGGTGACCGACGGGATGACGACGGATGTCGGCCAGATTCTGGAGTTCGATCCGCCACGCCGGCTCTCCTACACCTTCCAGCACGTCCTGAAAGACGAGTTTCGCAACGAGCAGCCGACCAAGGTCGTGTTCGCGATCGAACAGCACGGCAACTCCGTCAAGCTGACCCTGACGCATGAAGGCTTCGAAGGGGCGGGGAGATTGCTCGATGCGATTTCCAACGGCTGGCCCGCGATCATGTCCGGCCTAAAAAGTCTGCTGGAGACCGGAACCGCGCTGGCGATCCCGATGTCAGCGCTCGGCAAAGGAGGTTGAGCGATGGATCTTGCAAAGTTCAGGCCCGCCACCGTCTACACGATCTACATCGCCGCCAGCCCTGAGAAAGTGTGGCAGGCGCTGACCTCCGCCGAGTTCAGCCGGCAATATTTCTTCGGCTTCGCCGTTGAAGCCGAACTGAGGGCGGGCGGCGCCTTCATCGTGCGCGCGCCGGACGGCTCCGAACACATCAGCGGCCAGGTGATCGTCTGCGAGCCGCCGCACCGGCTGATCGTCACGTGGGACGTCAACTGGCCCGGCCTCGTCGAGGCACTGGGCCGCACGCTCGTGACCTATGAGATCGAACCGGCCGGCGACGCCGTCCGTCTCACGATGACTGAAGCGCACGAGCGGCCGCTCTCCGACGACATCCTGTCCGGCGGACGCCAGGGCTGGCCGGCCATCCTGTCGAGCCTCAAGAGCGTGCTCGAGACGGGCAAGCCGCTCGCGGTGAAGATGACGCCACCGACGCGCATGCTGGCGGCCCTGAAGGCAATGGGGATTGCAGTGCCTTAAACGACAAGGCCTGCTACGACACCGCGGCGATCTGTGGGATGCTGGCGAGGACGGCGCCGACCTGGACCGCATTGCTCAGCATGCCACCCCAATGCAGCCAGCGCAGCCGACGCACGGCCGTCGCATCGCCGGAATCCCTGTCGCGGATGCGCGCGTCCATCTGCCGCAGAAACCAGCGGCGCGAGACCAGCGCGAACGCCGCGATCAGGCCAATGCCCAGCCCCAGAACGGGGCGGCCGTCGGCCAGCACGGCGAGCGCGCCGATGCCGCCAGCGATCGAAAGCGCCACGAAGTAGGAGTCGAACATGCCGCGCAGGAGCCGGGTGACCGGCACGATGTCGAGCCGCACCAGCAGGAACGCCGGCGCGGCCAGCAGCAGATAGAACATCGGCAGCAATAGGACGATCGCGGCAAACAAGGCGACGTTATCCGGCATCATCCTTCTCCGACATTGGGACCGGCCGACCATTGGCGAGCCGCGGTTCGAACCAAACCCGTGCGATCGTCGCGGCAGTCCTGGCCTTACGCCGGAGCTACGATCCGGCGGTACAGATGCCAGCTCGCATGGCCCAGCACCGGCACAGTGACCAGCAGCCCCAGGAAGTACGGCAATGCCGAGATGATCAGCAGCACGGTGATGACGGCGGCCCAGCCGATCATCGGGCCGGGACTGGTCACGACCGCGCGCACGCTGGTGATCATCGCCGTCACGAAATCGACGTCGCGCTCCAGCAGCAGCGGAAACGATACGACCGTGAGCGAGAACAGCACCAGCGACAGGGCGGCGCCGTCGAGATTGCCGATCGCCAGAAAGAGCAGACCCTCGTTGGTCGTCAGCACCACGGTCATGAACTCCTTGATGCTGGAGAACGAGGCATTGAGCCCGAGCAGCAGCGCGATCAGGAGGCGCACCTGGTACATCCAGATAATGAAGAAAAATAGCGTCACGAACGCCATCCAGGCAATCTCGCCGCGTGACGTGATCGTGCGCCAGATCGCGCCATAGGTGATCGGCTGGCCGAGCTCGCGGCGGCGACTGACCTCGTAGAGACCGATCGCGACGAACGGGCCGATCAGCGCAAAGCCCGCGGCCAGCGGATAGGCCAGGTAGACCATGCCGAACGCGGTGACGCACAGCACGATGCTGATGCCGCCGAGCACGTAGATCAGCCCGAAAGCAAGGCCGAACATGGGCTGAGCCTGAAAATCACGGAGGCCTTGCGTCAAGGCTTCGGCGATATCGGCCGTCGTGATGCGGCGCACCACGGGATCGGATCGTCCCGAGACGGATGCGGTCATCGGCGTACCCTCCTGACTGTTCTTGTTGGCGATGATGCTAACAGCGGTAGGGCGAGGATTTCAATTTCAACTTGTAGGCAGCGGACAGGGTCTAAGCCGTGGCGTCCCGTGAGGCGAGATGCGAAGCCGCGCGGCGCCGCAGGTCCCCTCTCCCCCGTCCTTACGGGGCGAGAGCTGGGGTCAGGCGCGGCCACATCCGACGCATGTTGTTGGACCCGTGCTCGTCACCAAGCGGGGGGAGCCTCGCAAGCCGCGCCATCGGGCTCGCACGGCAGCAAGCTCGCCCTACCCCCGCGCCCGCAACTCGCGCCTCAGCACCTTGCCGGTCGCCGTCATCGGCAGGGTGTCGGTGAATTCAACGTGGCGCGGGTATTCGTGCGCAGCGAGCTTCACTTTGACGAAGTCCTGGATCTCTCGCGACAGAGTGTCATTTGCAATGAAGCCGGGCCGCAGCACGATCCACGCCTTGATGGCCTCGGTGCGCACCGGGTCGGGAATGCCGACGACGGCCGCCAACGCGACTGCCGGGTGCTTGAGCAGCGTGTCCTCGATCTCGGCCGGGCCGATGCGATAGCCGGCCGACGTGATGACGTCGTCCTCGCGGCTCGCATACCAGAAATAGCCGTCGTCATCCTGGGTGCCGAGATCGCCGGTCAGCAGCACGTCACGAGCGAACTTCTTCTGCGTCGCCTCCGGATTGCGCCAGTATTCGATCATGGTACAGGGATTGGGCTGGCGCACGCCGATGATGCCCCTCTCTCCGCGCGGCAGCTCCTCGCCCTTGTCGTTAACGATCAGAACCTCGAAGCCCGGCGTCGCCTTGCCCATCGAGCCCGGCCGGATCGGAAACAGCCTCGCATTGTTGCCGACGACGAGATTGCATTCGGTCTGGCCGTAGATCTCGTGCGCATCGATGCCGAAGGTCGCGCGCACCCAGTCGAGCAGCTCGGCGCCGAGCGACTCGCCGCCGGTGAGGATGCTGCGCAGCTTGACGCCCTCGTGCTTGACATTGGCCTGGCGCATCAACTTCAGCGCGGTCGGGGGCAGGAACACGTTGCGGACGCCGTAGTCCGCCATCAGTTGCATTGCGGCCTGCGGCTCGAATTTCCTGGCGCGATAACCGATCACCGGGATCGCGTGATACCATGCGGGAAACAGCGCGTCGAACAGGCCGCCGATCCACGCCCAATCCGCCGGCGTCCACATGACGTCGCCGGGCTTCGGCAGGAAGCCGTGCACCATCTCGACATTGGGCAGGTGGCCGAGCAGTACGCGATGGGCGTGCAGCGCGCCCTTGGGATTTCCGGTCGTACCCGACGTGTAGATGATGATGGCAGGGTCGTCGCTCGACGTGGCGACGGTCGGGAATTGATCCGAGGCGCGCTCCAGCGTCGGCCAGAAGGCTCGGGCGCCGAGGCCGTCGCCGTCAGTGACATAGATCGTCTTGAGCTCCGGCAGGTGGTCGCGAATGCGCGCAAGCTTCGCAAGGCCCGTGGCGTCGGTGACGACGACCTTGGCGCCGGAATTCTGCAGCCGGAATTGCAGCGCGTCCTCGCCGAACAGCGTGAACAGCGGCACGGAGACGAGACCGGCGCGGAACGCCGCCAGATGGACGATCGGCAGCTCCAGCGACTGCGACAGGAACACCGCGACGCGGTCGCCCTGCGCGAGACCATCGGCCTTCAATACGTTGGCGAAGCGACAGGAGTAATCGCGCAGCTCATCGAATGAGACGCGCCGGGCGGCGCCGTCCTCCTCGACGACGACCAGCGCGAGGCGGGCGGAGCCGTCGGCGTGGCGATCGCAGGTCGCGACCGCGATGTTGAACTGCGCCGGAATGTCCCAGCGGAAGTCGCGAGTGAGCTGGTCGTAGTCGGACGTTTCCTTGAGCATTGTTCTCTCCGTCATGGCCGGGCGAAGACCCGCCTGCGGGGCCGAAGCCCCTCCGGCGCGGCGACGGCCCGGCCATCCACGTCTTTACTCTTGATGATAGTCTTAAAGACGTGGATGCCCGGGACAAGCCCGGGCATGACGATTTGGGGATGGCTCGGCGCTTCGCGCGGCCTAGCCCGACAGCGCCGCCTTCACCAGTGCGCTCGCCTTGGCAAAATCCATCTGTCCCGTGTACTTCGCCTTCAGCACGCCGATCACCTTGCCCATGTCCTTCATGCCGGCGGCGCCGGTCTCAGCGACGGCGGAGGAGATGGCCGACTTCACCTCATCGTCGCTCATCTGCTTCGGCAGATAGGCCGAGATGACCGCGATCTCCTCGCGCTCGCCCGCGGCGAGCTCGGCGCGGCCGCCCTTTTCATACAGCTCGACCGACTCCTGACGCTGCTTGATCATCTTCTGCAGCACCGCGAGCACGTCGGCGTCGGTCAAGGGCGGCTTGCCTTCGCCGCGCGCCGCGATGTCGGCATTCTTCAAGGTCGAGTTCACCATGCGAAGGGTGGACAGCTTGCGCTCGTCCTTGGCCTTCATCGCCTCCTTGACCGCATTGTTGATGTCGTCACGCAGCATGATCTCGCCCTCTCAAAATCCATTGGCGCTGGTCTAGGCGGTTCGCCCACCCGAAACAACACGGTTCCGCATCCGTTCCGGTCGGATGCCTCGAAACTCCAGTCAAATTGACCGATATCGCGTGTGAATCGGCCGCTTCCCGCTTTGACGCCGCGCGCCAGGGGCACTATGTAGAGGCCTCATGACACACATCGATACTGACGCCGCCTGGCCGGACCATAAACCGACCGCGCTCCTCGTGCTCGCCGACGGCACGGTGCTGGAAGGCTACGGCCTCGGCGCCGAAGGCCACGCCGCGGGCGAGGTCTGCTTCAACACCGCAATGACCGGCTACGAGGAGATCCTCACCGATCCGTCCTATGCCGGCCAGCTCATCACCTTCACTTTCCCGCATATCGGCAATGTCGGCACCAACGACGAGGATATCGAGACGGTGAACATGGCGGCGACGCCGGGCGCGCGCGGGGTGATCCTGCGCACCGCGATCACCGACCCCTCAAATTATCGCGCGACGCGCCATCTCGACCAGTGGCTGCGCGCGCGCGGGATCATCGGGCTGTCCGGCATCGACACAAGGGCGCTGACCGCGCTGATCCGCTCCAAGGGCATGCCGAACGCCGTGATCGCGCATGCCAGGGACGGCAATTTCGACCTCGACGCCCTGAAGAAGGAAGCGCGGGAGTGGCCGGGGCTGGAGGGCATGGACCTGGTGCCGATGGTGACCTCCGCCCAGCGCTTCACCTGGGACGAGACCCCCTGGGTGTGGAACGTGGGCTTCGGCCAACAGACCAATCCGGAATTCAACGTCGTCGCGATCGACTACGGCATCAAGCGCAACATCCTGCGCCTGCTCGCCGGCGTCGGCTGCAAGGTGACCGTGGTGCCGGCCACGACGTCCGCCGAGGACATCCTCGCGATGAAGCCGGACGGCGTGTTCCTGTCGAACGGACCGGGTGATCCCGCGGCGACCGGCAAATATGCCGTGCCGGTCATTCAGCAAGTGATTTCGTCGGGCACGCCGACCTTCGGCATCTGCCTCGGCCATCAGATGCTCGGGCTTGCGGTCGGCGCCAAGACCAAGAAGATGCATCAGGGCCATCACGGCGCCAATCATCCGGTCAAGGACGAGACCACCGGCAAGGTCGAGATCACCTCGATGAACCATGGCTTCGCGGTCGACCAGGATACGTTGCCGTCGGGCGCGACGCAGACCCACATCTCGCTGTTCGACGGCTCGAATTGCGGCATTCAGCTCGAGGGCAAGCCGGTGTTCTCCGTGCAGTACCACCCGGAAGCGTCGCCCGGCCCGCGCGACTCGCACTATCTGTTTCAGCGCTTCGCCGAGCTGATGCGCGAGAAGAAGCGCAGAGCGGCCTGAGGTCGGCAGCTGGACACGATTCGAAATGCCCGGGCTGGTCCCGGGCATTTTTCTGTCCGCAATCTTGTGATCGCCGGCATCTGTTTTGCCCTCGATCTTTTCGCACCACATTCATATGATGATCAACATACATTGGAGATCGACGATATGAGCGAGACGGATTCGCGCGCTGAATTCGGCGTGGTGCCCCTGGCGGCGCTGGCCTCGATGCCCGGGCTCGATTTCGTGCGCGGCATCTTTGCCAGGACTTTGCCGCAGCCGCCGATCATGCAGACGGTCGCGCCGTTCGACTGCAGCGCCGAGCCCGGCCAGGTCGTCATGCACAGCGTGCCGGCCTTGCGGCATTATAATCCGATCGGTTCGGTGCATGGCGGCTACGCCGCGATCCTGCTGGATTCCGCGATGGGGCTCGCCGTCCACACGATGTGCCCGCAGGGCAGCGGTTACACCACGCTGGAATTCAAGGTCTCCTTCATCAAGGCAATGACCGAGGCCACCGGCATCGTGAGAACGGAGGGCAGGACGCTATCGTTCGGACGCCGCGCCGCGACGGCCGAGGCACGCATCGTCGATTCGCAAGGACGCCTGCTGGCGCATGCCACCACGACTTGCCTGGTGTTCGAACTGCCCAAGGCGTGAGCCTGGAACGGCGGCCGCGCAGGCCGGTTGATAGGGCGAGGCCCCATCCTTTGTTCCGAGGTCGCCATGCCTGCCGCCCCCTCGCCCCGCGTCAAGTCGATCGAACCGCTCGGCATCGTGTTCGCGGATGACGGCCTGGTGCCCAATAACCCGATGCCGTTCCTGGTCTACAAGGCCGTCATCGATCTGGACGGCGCCGATCCGGCGGCCGACATCGAGCGCGTGTTCGCCGCCAGTGGCTGGGGCAGCATGTGGCGCAACGGCGTCTACGACTATCTGCACTATCATGCGACCGTGCACGAGGCGCTGGGTGTCGCCGGCGGAACGGCGCGGGTCCGCTTCGGCGGCGATCAGGGCCAGGAGCTGGAGCTCAGGCCCGGTGACGTCACCATCCTGCCGGCCGGCACCGGGCATCAATGCATCGCTGCCAGCAGCGATTTCTGCATCGTCGGCGCCTATCCGCCCGGACCGAAGATGCAGGTCACGCGGCCGACGCCGGAAAACCGCGCGCGCGCATTGAAGACGATTCCGGAGGTGCCGCTGCCCGCGACCGATCCCGTGCTCGGCGCGGGTGGCCCACTCACGCGCCTGTGGCAGCAGGCGCGCTGATCAGGCGCAATACAGCCGATACAGCGTCTGCAGGATCTCGCGGACCTCCCGGCTCGCCAGCCGATAGTAGATGGTCTGGCCATCGCGCCGGGTGGCGACGAGATCGAGCGCGCGCATCTTGGCGAGATGCTGCGACAGCGCCGCCTGTCGCAACCCGACCTGCTCGGCGAGATCGCCGACTGCGCGCTCGCCGTCGATGAGGTTGCAGAGCACCATGAGGCGCTTCGAATTCGCCATGGCAGCGAGCAGGCCGGCCGCCTCCTCCGCCTTGTCGTCGAGCGCCGCCACCATGGTCTCGCGGGCTTTGCGCCTGGCCTGTGTTGTCATCATTGTTACTTCTTCAATTTCGTATATATGCAATAATGCACATGATAGCCGATTGCAACATGCGCCCAACGAGGGAATCAAGGGACGATATGATCACGGAGTATACGGCGGTTACGGCGCTCGCAGGCGGCGCCCTCATCGGCGCTGCAGCCGTCATGCTGATGGGCCTGACCGGCCGCATCGCCGGCGTCAGCGGCATTGCCGCGCGGCTGTTGCCGCCCTGGGACGGCGCGCTCGCTGGCCGGCTCGCCTTCATAGGAGGGCTGGTCGCGGCCGCCCTTGCAGTCCGCATCGTCAGCGGGAGCCTGCCGCCGCTGAAGCTGGAGGTCGGTCCGATCGATATGGTTGCAGCCGGGCTGCTGGTCGGCTTCGGGGCGGTCTGGGGCAACGGCTGCACCTCGGGTCATGGCGTCTGCGGCATCGCCAGCCTGTCGCCGCGCTCGATCGTCGCCACGCTGATATTCATGGCCACCGCGGTCGCGACCACCTTCCTCGTTCGCCACGTGCTGTGAGGCACCATGATCATTTTCGTCCAGTTCACCGTCGGCCTCATCTTCGGACTTGGGTTGCTGCTCTCGGGCATGTCCAATCCGGAGAAGGTGCTCAACTTCCTCGATTTCGCGGCGATCCGCTCCGGCGGCTGGGATCCGAGCCTGATCCTCGTGATGGCTGGAGCGGTCGGGGTCACCTTCGCCGGCTTTCGACTGGTTTTGCGGCGCCGGCGTCCCGTCCTCGGTGACCAATTCCACCTGCCATCCTCGCAGACGCTGGATTGGCGGATCGCAACCGGCCCTGCCGTCTTTGGCATCGGCTGGGGCCTCGCCGGCATCTGCCCGGGCCCGGCCTTCGTGGCGCTCGGCTACGGCTCGCCTGCCATCGTCCTGTTCGTCACGGCCATGATGATCGGAATGGCCGCAGCCCGCATGCTCGCGAGCCGCCGGCCCTCGCTCGCCGCGGTCGCTTCAGAATGAGGGAGGCTTGAATGTCCGGCATTCCACATCCGGTCGACCTGTCGGTGAAACCCGAGGTCACACCGTTCTTCGATCCCGCCACCAACACGGTCAGCTACGTGGTCAAGGACCCAGGCTCGCGGGCCTGCGCGGTGATCGATTCGGTCATGGATATCGACTATGCCTCGGGTCGCATCGCGCCCCATTCCGCCGACAAGATCATTCGCCTGATCGAGGATCGCGGCTGGCAACTGGACTGGCTGATCGAGACCCATGTCCATGCCGACCATCTGTCGGCGGCGCCCTACATCCAGTCAAGGCTGGGCGGCAGGATCGGCATCGGCGCCAATATCAGGATGGTGCAGGAAACGTTCGGCAAGATCTTCAACGAAGGCACCGAGTTTCAGCGCGACGGCAGCCAGTTCGACCGCCTGTTCCATGATGGCGATACCTACCGGATCGGCGCAATGACCGCCTTCGCCATGCATACGCCGGGTCACACGCCGGCCTGCATGACTCATGTGATCGGAGACGCCGCCTTCGTCGGGGACACGCTGTTCATGCCGGACGGCGGCTCGGCACGTGCCGACTTTCCCGGCGGCGATGCCCGCACGCTGTATCGCTCGATCCGCCGGGTGCTGGAGCTGCCTGACGCGACGCGGCTGTTCATGTGCCACGACTACGGTCCAAACGGCCGCGACATTCGCTGGGAAACGACGGTGGCCGAGCAGCGCGCGCACAACATCCACGTCCGCGACGGCATCACCGAGGATCAGTTCGTCGCCGCCCGCGAAGCGCGCGACCGCACCTTGGACATGCCCAAGCTGATCATCCCGTCGTTGCAGGTGAACATGAAGGCGGGACGGCTGCCGACGCCCGATCAGGACGGCCGGCGCTTCCTGAAAGTGCCGCTCAACACGCTCTAAGACCCCCCCTCCGCCCCGCCGAGCACGCGGCAGACGTCGCGGCTCGGCTTTTCCATTTGGCAGCGTCCGCGCACCGGCGCGGCATGCCACTCCGGAGCATCACAGGATGACGCTGTCCGCTGCCGAGCTTGCGCTCGGCTCGCTGTCCGGCTCTTTCGTCGGATTCACGCTCGGCCTGATCGGCGGGGGCGGATCGGTGCTGGCCGTGCCGCTCATGGTGTATCTGGTGGGCGTCGGCAATCCCCACGTGGCGATCGGCACGAGCGCGGTCGCCGTGGCAATCAACGCGGCGGCCAATCTCGCCAATCATGCCCGCTCCGGCAACGTCAAATGGCGTTGCGCGCTGGTGTTTGCTGCAACGGGCGTGGTCGGCGCCTTCGCGGGCTCGACGCTCGGCAAGATGGTTGACGGCCAGAAGCTGCTGCTGCTGTTCGCCCTGGTCATGATCGTGATCGGCCTCTTGATGCTGCGCAAGCGCGGCACGGACAGCCAGCTGGACGTCAAGCTTTCACGCGACAATCTGTTGCCGCTATTGGCATTCGGCTTCGGCACGGGAATGCTGTCCGGCTTCTTCGGCATCGGCGGCGGCTTCCTGATCGTTCCGGCTCTGATGTTTGCGACAGGCATGCCGATCCTCTACGCGATCGGCTCCTCGCTCGTGTCCGTCACGGCGTTCGGACTGACGACCGCAGCGAACTACGCGCTGTCGGGACTGGTCGACTGGGCGCTGGCGGCGACCTTTCTCGTCGCCGGCATCGCCGGTGGCCTGGTCGGTGCGAAGCTGGCCGCTCGCCTGTCCGGTACGCGCGGCACCCTGAACAAGGTGTTTGCCACCGTGGTGTTCGTGGTGGCGGCTTACATGATCTATCGGAGTTGGTCGGCACTCGGCCACTCCGGATAGTGCGGCGTGGATATGAGCCGGAGCCGGCATCGAGGCCGGACGGGCGCCCCACGTCCTCGCAGCTCGCCCGGAGCTCAACTCAACGCGGGCCCGCTTATGCCGCGTTGCTGCCTTCCTGGCGGCTCGCTTCGAACAAGAACCAGGTGCGGCGTTCGGTCTCGTCGATGAAGGTCTCCAGCAATCCCGCGGTGGCCGGATCGTCATTGTCGTCGCACAGCCCGTGCGCCTTCCGCATCGCAGCCGCGACGTGCTTGTTGTCCTCCATCAACTCCCGCAACATCTCGCGCGGCGGCACATACTCCTCGTTGTTGTCCTTGATGGTCTGCAGCTTGCTGATCTGGCTGATCGATTTCAGCGTGGTGCCGCCGAGCTTCCGCACCCGCTCGGCCAGTTGGTCCGTGGTGGCAAAGATCGCGTCCGACTGCTCGTCCAGCATCTCATGGTAGTCATGGAAATGCCGTCCGCTGACGTGCCAGTGGAAGTTCTTGGTCTTCAGATAGAGCGCAAAGGCGTCGGCAAGCAGCGTGTTCAAAGCTGTCGAGATCTTGTTTACGGCGTCCGGCGACAGATCGGTCGGGGTATCGAGCTCGGGGGCGGTCTTGTCGGTCTTTGCTTTACTCACGGCCTAACCTTCCTGTTAGAAGCAACGATGGACACGGGTGATCGGACCCGTTAACGCTCGCTGACCCCTCCAGTTCCGATCAAGGAACTGTGTTTGCCGGAACACGCCATGGACGACTGGATCGACTATTACGATTCCACGCACACGATCTATGCGAGCAAGCTGCATCGCGACCTGCACTTCCAGGGGATTGCGCGTGACATCGTCGGGTATATTCCCTCGCCCGACGCGGTCGTTCTCGACTATTCCTGCGGAGAGGCCTTATCAGCCGCCAAGGTCGCCGACGCATGCGTGACGCTGATCCTGGCCGAGCCGGCGCCGGGCGTGCGCGGCCGGTTGATCGCGCGTTTCGCGCCCAACACCAAGATCCGCGTGCGCTCGCTGGACGAGCTGCGCAACATGCAGGAAGGCTCGATCGACCTCGTCGTCATGAACTCCGTGGCGCAGTACATGAGCGAGGCGGAATTCGACGCAGCCCTGGCCGTGATCAGGCGGCTGCTGAAGCCGTCGGGAAAGTTCATCCTCGGCGACGTCCTGCGTCCGGACGTTGGCATGGGCCGTGACGTGCTCGCGCTGCTGATGTTCGCCGCACGGGACGGCTTTCTCAAGGATGCCCTGGTCGGGCTGGTCGCCACGGCGCTGTCGGATTACCGGCAGCTGCGCACCAAGGTCGGCCTGCAGCACTACAGCGAGGCCGAGATCCTGGCGAGACTGAAGAAGGCCGACCTCAGCGCCGTCCGGGCGCCCAAGAATATCGGCCACAATCCCTGGCGGATGACCTTCGTGGCTCGGCCGATGACGGGAACCGGGTGACCGCGTGGGCCGACCAGCCCGCCGCAACTGCCAACATCAAGCAACTGGATTAGGGTTAACTGAAACACGGGCTGGCTCACGCGGCCGTGAGAGGTAAGATCACCCTCGGCCCGGTGGCGGAAGCTACGACGCGAAGAGCGGTGCAACGCTCTTGAACCTGGTTCAAGTCCAGGCCGGGCCTCCAGCCTTCGCTGCTGCGCAGCTTCGGCTCGGCGAGCCAGCGACGGCAGGGCGCCCCTCCGCCCCTCTCCGCCAAATTGGCCGTTGATTTCGGCCCAAAACCCTTTTCGCTCAGAGGAAACTGGTCTAAAGACCGCTCGCGCGCGAGCACTGGTCGCGCCTGGGCCTTACGGGGACGCGCGATACGCGCGCCCTTTTTTTGTGCCCAATTCCTGCCCGTTCCTTGCCCGTGAGCTTGAATGCCGAAACGAACCGACATCTCGACCATCCTGATCATTGGCGCCGGTCCGATCGTGATCGGCCAGGCCTGCGAATTCGACTATTCCGGTACGCAGGCGGTGAAGGCGCTGAAGGAGGAGGGCTATCGCGTCGTCCTCGTCAACTCCAATCCGGCCACGATCATGACCGATCCGGAGCTGGCCGATGCGACCTATATCGAGCCGATCACGCCCGAGATCGTCGCCAAGATCATCGAGAAGGAACGCCACGTCATCCCCGGCGGCTTCGCGCTGCTGCCGACCATGGGCGGGCAGACCGCGCTGAACTGCGCGCTGTCGTTGCGCCGGCAGGGGACACTGGAGAAGTTCGACGTCGAGATGATCGGCGCCACGGCTGATGCGATCGACAAGGCCGAGGACCGCCAGCTATTCCGGAATGCGATGGAGAAGATCGGGCTGCAGACGCCGAAGTCGCGTCTCGCCAACGCCTCCGCGCTGAAGAAGCAGTACCGCGACAAATATCTCGCCGAGCGCGAGAAGCTGTCCGGCGCCGAGCGCGACGAGCTCGACCGGCAGTGGACGCTGGGCGAGAACGAGCGCCGCAAGCGCTACCAGGAGCATGCGCTGGGACAGGCGCTGATGGCGCTGTCCGAGATCGGCCTGCCCGCGATCATCCGTCCCTCCTTCACGATGGGCGGCACTGGTGGCGGCATCGCCTACAACAAGGAAGAATATCTCGACATCATCGAGCGCGGTCTCGACGCCTCCCCCACCAACGAAGTGCTGATCGAGGAATCGGTGCTCGGGTGGAAGGAGTACGAGATGGAGGTGGTCCGCGACAAGAAGGACAACTGCATCATCGTCTGCTCGATCGAGAACCTCGATCCGATGGGCGTGCACACCGGCGACTCGATCACCGTCGCGCCGGCGCTGACGCTGACCGACAAGGAATACCAGATCATGCGCGACGCCTCGCTGGCGGTGCTGCGTGAGATCGGCGTCGAGACCGGCGGCTCCAACGTGCAGTTCGGCGTCAACCCGGCCGACGGCCGCATGGTCGTGATCGAGATGAATCCGCGCGTATCGCGCTCCTCGGCGCTGGCCTCCAAGGCGACCGGCTTCCCGATCGCCAAGGTCGCGGCCAAGCTCGCGGTCGGCTACACGCTGGACGAGATCGCCAACGACATCACCGGCGGCGCGACCCCGGCCTCGTTCGAGCCGACCATCGACTACGTCGTCACCAAGATCCCGCGCTTCGCATTCGAGAAATTCCCGGGCGCCTCGACCACGCTGACGACCTCGATGAAATCTGTCGGCGAGGTGATGGCGATCGGGCGCACCTTCCAGGAGAGCCTGCAGAAGGCGCTGCGCGGGCTGGAGACCGGTCTCACCGGCCTCGACGAGATCGAGATCGAAGGTCTCGGGCGCGGCGACGACAAGAACGCGATCCGGGCTGCGCTCGGCACGCCCACGCCGAACCGTCTCCTGCAGGTCGCGCAGGCGATGCGGCTGGGCTGGTCGAACGAGGACATCTTCAACTCCTGCAAGATCGACCCGTGGTTCCTGGCGCAGATGCGCGGCATCGTCGAGATGGAGGACAAGGTCCGCCGGCACGGCCTGCCGCCGAACGCGAGCGGCATGCGCACGCTGAAGGCGATGGGCTTCTCGGATGCACGGCTCGCGGTGCTGACCAACACCACCGAAGCCGACGTCGCGGCCAAGCGGCAGGCGCTGGGCGTCCGTCCGGCGTTCAAGCGCATCGATACCTGCGCGGCGGAGTTCGCTTCGCCCACCGCCTACATGTATTCGAGCTACGAAACGCTGTTCGCAGGCCAACTCGCCGACGAGAGCGCGCCGTCCGACAAGAAGAAGGTGATCATTCTCGGCGGCGGTCCGAACCGGATCGGCCAGGGCATCGAGTTCGACTATTGCTGCTGCCACGCCTGTTTCGCGCTGTCCGACGCCGGCTTTGAGACCATCATGGTCAACTGCAATCCGGAGACGGTCTCGACCGACTACGACACCGCCGACAGGCTCTATTTCGAGCCGCTGACCTCCGAGGACGTGCTGGAGATCATCGCGACCGAGCGCAAGAACGGCACGGTGCATGGCGTCATCGTGCAGTTCGGCGGCCAGACGCCGCTGAAGCTGGCGCGTGCGCTGGAGGCGGCCGACGTGCCGATCCTCGGCACCTCGCCGGAGGCCATCGACCTCGCCGAGGACCGCGACCGCTTCAAGCGCGTCCTCGACAAGCTGCATCTGAAGCAGCCGAAGAACGGCATCGCCTATTCGGTCGAGCAGGCCCGCCTGGTGGCTGCCGATCTCGGGCTGCCGCTGGTGGTGCGCCCGTCCTACGTGCTCGGCGGCCGCGCGATGCAGATCATCCGCGAGGACAACCAGCTCAGCGACTACCTGCTCGGCACCCTGCCCGAGCTGGTGCCGGCCGACGTCAAGGCGCGCTACCCGAACGACAAGACCGGCCAGATCAACACGGTGCTGGGCAAGAACCCGCTGCTGTTCGATCGCTATCTGTCGGACGCGACCGAGATCGACGTGGACTGCCTTTCCGACGGCAAGGACACCTTCATCGTCGGCATCATGGAGCACATCGAGGAGGCCGGCATCCACTCCGGCGATTCGGCCTGCTCGCTGCCGCCGCATTCGCTCGACGAGGCGACCATCGCCGAGCTGGAGCGGCAGACCCGCGAGCTGGCGCTCGGGCTCGACGTCGTCGGCCTGATGAACGTGCAATATGCGATCAAGGACGGCACGATCTACGTGCTCGAGGTCAATCCGCGTGCCTCGCGCACGGTGCCCTTCGTCGCCAAGGTGGTCGGCACGCCAGTCGCCAAGATCGCCGCCCGAATCATGGCCGGCGAGAAGCTCGCCGATTTCGGCCTGAAGAAGCGCGCGCTCAGGCATGTCGGCGTCAAGGAATCGGTCTTCCCGTTCGCCCGTTTCCCGGGCGTCGACACCGTGCTCGGCCCGGAGATGCGCTCGACCGGCGAGGTGATGGGCATCGACCGCTCGTTCGCCGTGGCGTTCGCCAAGAGCCAGCTCGGCGGCGGCACACGCGTGCCGCGCAAAGGCACGGTGTTCGTGTCAGTACGTGAAAGCGACAAGGCGCGCATCACCGAGGTGGTGCGGATGCTGCACGAGCTCGGCTTCAAGGTGGTGGCGACATCCGGGACCCAGCGCTTCCTGACCGATCAGGGCGTGCCGACCGAGAAGATCAACAAGGTGCTGGAGGGACGGCCGCACATCGTGGACGCCATCACCAACGGTGACATCCAGCTGGTCTTCAACACCACCGAAGGCCCGCAGGCGCTGGCCGACAGCCGTTCGCTGCGGCGCGCTGCCCTCTTGCATAAAGTGCCGTATTACACCACTCTTTCGGGTGCCGTGGCGGCCGCGCAAGGCATCCGTGCCTATCTCGGGGGAGACCTTGAGGTCCGCACCCTGCAGAGTTACTTTTCCGAAAACTAATCGCAGCGCGCGGGCGAACGCCCGCTAAGCGGTTGGCAACAATCGGCAATAGAAGCTTTCAGGAACCCGCCGCCCCGTTCGATGTTGTACCGGCCTTTGACGGGACGGTCTTGCCGGGCCTTCAGGCTTTGCTTTGAGCCGCAAAGGCCTATTCTGAAGCTGCTGATCGTGCGCGCCCCCGCCCGCACGACTGAAGGACGAGAAGAGATGGTGGAAAAGGTTCCCATGACTTCGATGGGCTACGCCGCGTTGGAGAACGAGCTCAAGCAGCGCCAATCGGTGGACCGTCCGCGCATCATCGAACATATCGCGGAAGCGCGTTCGCATGGCGACCTGTCCGAGAACGCGGAATATCACGCCGCCAAGGAAGAGCAGTCTCACAACGAGGGCCGCATCGCCGAGCTCGAGGACAAGCTCGCGCGCGCCGACATCATCGATGTGACCAAGCTCTCCGGCGACACGATCAAGTTCGGCGCGACGGTGACCCTGATCGACGAGGATACCGAGAAGAAGGCGGTCTGGCAGATCGTCGGCGAGGTCGAGGCGGACGCCAAGAAGGGCAAGATCTCGATCACCTCGCCGCTGGCGCGCGCGCTGATCGGCAAGAAGATGGGCACCACCGTCGAGGTCATGGCGCCCGGCGGCGCCAAGTCCTACGAGATCGCCAAGGTCGAGTGGCGCTGAGGACCCGAGGCACCGGAGCGGTGCCTGTGACCGTTCGGACGAAACCAAGGGCTGCGCGAAGGCGCGGCCCTTCGTCGTTTGGCCGGCCGCACTGCGGCACAATGGCGTTCGGCAGCACACGGTCAATTCATCGGACTGCAGGCCACACGCCGGTGACGGGCTTTCAGGAATGAGCTAGTGCAGAACCGACGAGCCGTGCCGGGAGGATGGGTCCGGTCAGTCGCATCATGATGGCTTTGATTGGGGGATGATCGACATGGAGCAGATGTTCTCGAAATGGCAACCGGCTGTGCTCAGCCTGTTTCGCTTCGTCACGGGCCTGTTGTTGTTTCAATACGGCGTGGCGAAGATCTTCAAGTTTCCGGCCGTGGACATGTTTGCCAAAGTTGAGCTGCTGTCGCTGTACGGTGCGGCCGGTTCGCTCGAACTGGTGCTCGGCGGATTGCTGATCCTTGGGCTGTTCACGCGCCCGGTCGCCTTTATCCTGTCCGGCGAGATGGCCTTCGCCTATTTCATTGGCCACTTCCCGAGAGGTTTCTTCCCGGTCGTCAACAACGGCTCGCTGGCGATCGCGCTCTGCTTTGCCTGCCTCTATCTGACGACCTCGGGCGGGGGTTCGATCAGCCTGGACGCGCTGCTGCGCAAAAAGAACTGAACTCTCTCGCGTCCTGTTCGCTTCGCGACCTCGAGCTTCCGGGTTCAGCCTTGGCGAGGCTGGCCCGGAAGGACAGCCGGGCCTAGCTGCGCCCCTTGACCTCGAGCGGCACCGCCGCCTCGTATTTCGAGTTGTGCAGCACCAGGGACGTTCGCACGTTGCGCACGTGAGGTGCCGCCGTCAGGTGGGTCACGAACTCCTGAAACGTCGCCATGTCCGGTGCCACGCATTTCAGGATGAAGTCCACCTCGCCGGACAGCATCCAACATTCCCGCACCAGCGGCTCGGACCGCACGAACTCTTCGAACGCCTTCAGGTCGGCGTCCGCCTGGCTCGACAGGTGGACCGAGGCGAACACGGTCACGTCGAAGCCGAGCTTGCGCGGGTCGAGCAGGCCCCGGTAGCCGGTAATGTAGCCTTCCTCCTCCAGGGTCCGCACCCGGCGCAAGCAAGGCGGCGGCGAGATGCCGACCCGCTTGGCGAGCTCGACATTGGTGATCCTGCCGTCGGCCTGAATTTCACTCAGGATTTTGAGATCGATCTCATCAAGATTCTTGGACACGGGGATTGTGGGCTCTGGCGGAACAGGAGGAGGCGCAGGGGCGCCGGGAGACGATGGGCAACTCTCTTAGCGCAAGCCGGTCAATTCGCGCAATTTTATTACTTTAGATTTCCCCTGTTGACCGGGTCGTGAAGGGAAAATTCGCCGAGATGCGTTGCAATTCTTGCATAGCTTGCCAGATGGCTTAGACTTGGATTTGACATTTTCGATGGGGCTTCGGAGCGTTTCTTCCGCGCATTCCGCTCGCTGCGTCGTTAATCCTCCCTTTTCCAACGAGTCTTCGGCCACATGCAAGCTCCGATCCATGCCAAAGTCGTCATCATCGGTTCCGGCCCTGCCGGCTATACGGCGGCGATCTACGCGGCACGAGCTATGCTGGAGCCGGTGCTGATCCAGGGCATCCAGCCCGGCGGCCAGCTCACCATCACCACCGACGTGGAAAACTATCCGGGATTTGCCGACGTCATCCAGGGTCCCTGGCTGATGGAGCAGATGGAGAAGCAGGCGACGCATGTCGGGGCCCAGATCAAGACCGACCTCGTGACCAAGCTGGAGCTGGGGCAGCGTCCGTTCCGCCTGACCTGCGACTCCGGTGACGTCTACCTCGCCGAGACCGTCATCCTGGCGACCGGCGCCCAGGCGCGCTGGCTCGGGCTGCCGTCGGAGGAGACCTTCAAGGGCTTCGGTGTCTCGGCCTGCGCGACCTGTGACGGCTTCTTCTATCGCGGCAAGGAAGTCATCGTCGTCGGCGGCGGCAACACCGCGGTCGAGGAAGCGCTGTTCCTGACCAATTTCGCCTCGACCGTCACCGTCGTGCACCGGCGCGACCATTTCCGCGCCGAGCGCATCCTGCAGGAGCGGCTGTTCAAGCATCCCAAGATCAAGGTCGTCTGGGACAGCGCCCTCGATGAGATCTGCGGCGCCAGCTCGCCATCCAAGGTCACGCATGTCCGACTCAAGAACGTCAAGACCGGCGCGCTCACCGAGCTGCCCGCCGACGGCGTCTTCGTCGCGATCGGCCACGCGCCAGCAACCGAGCTGGTCGCGGGGCAACTGAAACTGAAACCGTCCGGTTATGTCGAGGTGATGCCGGGCTCGACCGCGACCTCCGTTCCCGGCGTGTTTGCAGCCGGCGACGTTGCCGATGAAACCTATCGGCAGGCGATCACCGCAGCCGGCATGGGCTGCATGGCCGCCCTGGAGGCCGAACGCTTCCTCGCCCACGCCGCGAGCGAACGCGCCGCGGCGGAATGAACTGACGATGCCACGATCACGGGATGGATTTACGGATATGGATTGGGACAAGCTGAAGGTGTTTCACGCAGCGGCGGAAGCAGGCAGCTTCACGCATGCCGGGGAGCAGCTCGGGCTGTCGCAATCGGCGGTGTCGCGCCAGGTCAGCGCGCTCGAGCAGGAGCTCGCAGTCTCGCTGTTCCACCGCCACGCCCGCGGACTGATCCTGACGGAGCAAGGCGACCTCCTGTTCCGAACCGCGCATGACGTCTTCATGCAGCTGCAGGCGGCGCGCGCCAAGCTGACCGACAGCCGCGAGCGCCCGAGCGGCGACCTGAAGATCACGACCACGCCGGGCGTCGGCATCAACTGGCTGATCCCGCGACTCGGCGAATTCACCGCGCTCTATCCGGAGATCCGGATCTCGCTGATCGTCACCGACGAGGAGCTCGATCTGTCGATGCGCGAGGCCGACGTGGCGATCCGCACCCGCAAGCCGACCCAGCCCGATCTGATCCAGCGCAAGCTGTTCGCGATCAGCTTCCACGCCTATTGTTCGCCGGAATATGTCAAGCGCTTCGGCACGCCGCGCACCCTCGACGAGCTCGATGATCATCGCATCATCATGCTGGCCGACGGCCAAGTCGCCCCGCACCTCCAGAACCGGAGCTGGCTGGTCGATGCCGGCCGCAACGGATCCGGTCCGCGCGAGGCCTATTTCAGGGTCAACAACATCCTCGGCCTGGTCCGCGCCTGCCAGCAAGGCCTCGGCATCGCCGCGCTGCCGGACTACCTCGTCGAGGAAAACAGCCGTCTCGTGCAATTGTTCGGAGAGTCGGATTCGATCCAGCTCGACACCTACTTCGTCTATCCCGAGGAATTGAAAACGGTCGCACGCGTTCAAGTGTTCCGTGACTTCGTCGTGAGCAAAGCGCAGCGCTGGCCGGCGTGAGATTGTGCATGTCTGACATGCGGCTTGCATGGTTGCTGCGACGCCATTGAGCCCATACTGAAGTTGTGCTGAGCGTTGGCGTTGCGCATTGTCCCCCTCCTCCAGTGGCGCGAGCGTTCAGAAATCCCTCTTGGAAGGTGATTGTGTCGGCCTCGTTGGCCAGTACCTCCAGCCGGGCTCATTTGGGCCCGGCTATTTTTTTGCCGAATGTTTCCGTGTCGTGCCCGATGCGGCGTTGACAGCATCGCCTGCACCGCGCATCTAGATCGCATGTCCACGTCTTCGCACGCCAAGCTGTCGTCGAAAAAAGCTCCCCTCCCGGGGACATGTGGACGCGCGCGCTAGAATCTCTCGAATTCACCGCCGCATCACCAGCCCCGCCGCGAGGACGGGGCTTTTTTGCGTGTCCCGTCTCCGGCTCCTGCTACCCAAGGAGATGGACCATGACCAACATTACGACCCGACTGCAGGGCCTCTGGCTACCCCTGATCACGCCGTTCCGCGATGGCGCGCTCGACGAGCCATCCTTACGCAATCTGGTTCGGCACTACGCCGCCAAGCCGATCGATGGACTGGTGCTCGGTGCCACGTCAGGCGAAGGACTGGCGCTGTCTTGGGACGAGCGCGCCCGCCTGATCAGCGTGGTCCGGGACGAGCTCGACGCCACCGGCCGGTCGCTGCCGATCTGTCTCGGTGTCGGCGGCGTGGCGACGGCCGAGGTGAGCGAATCGCTCGACCGAACCGCGGAATGGCCGATCGACTTCTATCTGATCTCGAGTCCGCCTTACGTGCGCCCGTCGCAGCGCGGCCTGCTGGCGCATTTCACCGCATTGGCTGACCGCACCACCCATCCGATCGTGCTCTACAACATTCCCTATCGCTCGGCGGTCGGCCTCGACAACGAGACGCTGCTGCGGCTCGCGCAACATCCGGCCGTCGCAGGCCTCAAGGATTGCTGCGCCAATCGCATGCAGACGCGCGACTTGATCGCACGCCGACCGCCCGGATTTCGCATCCTCACCGGCGAGGACGCCCAGAGCTTCGATGCGCTGCAGGCCGGTGCCGACGGCGCCATCCTGCTCTCGGCGCATCTGGAGACCGAGACGTTTGCCGCAATCTTGCAGCACGTAAAGGCCGGCCGTCACGACGCGGCAGCAGCGTGCTGGGCGCAGGTCGAGGATCTCACGCGGCTGCTGTTCACCGAGCCGAGCCCGGCCCCGGCCAAGTACTGGCTGGCGCGAACCGGCATCATCGCGAGCCCCGACGTGCGACTACCTATGGTGGAGATCGGTGCCGGCCTTGCCGTACGCCTCGACCAGGAGATCGAGCGCCGCACGGCGACAAGGACGCAGAGCTGCGTCGCCTGAGCGCTCCCCGAAACGATCGTCGGACCGAGAGACGAAGCCGCAGCGCGGCCGCGGGCCACATCGGAGACCACGGAGGCCGACACCTCCGTGGTTAATCCGAGCTAACAAACGCGATCAAAAGCGGCGCAGTCCGCAACCTCGTGTTTAAAGATGTTCCGCTATGGATGTTGAAAACGTCAAAGAGCGCGGGGGCGTCGTGGCTTTGCAGGATCATCCATACCCTGAGCATCAGGGATTCAGCGTCGAAGACATTCTCTGGGCGGTCGGGATCTGGTCCGTGATCCTGACCCTGACGCCGGCTATCGCCTTCTATTTCCTGATGGTCGCCTGACCTCGCCGCGCCCTCTCGCGCGGCGCGAAATCGGCACTCACGCGAGATCGTGTGACCCGACGCAAAAAACGCGCGGAAGACCGCGCGTCGATGCCTCATCTGATGCCGCGATCAGGCCGCCTGCTTGTGCATGGCGCCGTTAGCCGACACGGTCCCGCGAATCGCCCGCACCGAGCGCTCGATCGCAGCCCAGAGGCGCGCGATCTCGGCTGCGGCACGCCCCTCCGCATAATATTCACGCACGCCTTCGCCCTGGCCCAGCGCCATCAGCAGATCGGCGCGGTTGGTGATCTGGCCGCCCCACACCGGCGCCTTGAACTTCGCCAGCGCCTCCCGGGCGATGGTCACGATCGGGCTTTCGGCATCGTCGCGGCGCGCCGGTGCGCCATTGAGAACGACCGCGTAGGGCTTGCGCGCGGCGCGGCAGGTCTGGATCGTCTCCTGCACCGCGTTGACGTCGAACACGCCAGGGCGGGCCGGGATGATCACCATGGTCGCGTTCTTGATCGCATCCTCGACGACGGCCGAGATGGTCGGCGGCGTATCGATCAGCACCCACTCGACGCCGTCACGGCGGGCGGCGGACACGATCGCGCTCACCGAGTTCACGGCCGTCTTGATCGGCGGCTCGTTGGTGCCGCGCAGCTTGTGCCAAAGCGTCAGCGACCCCTGAGGGTCCGCATCGATGAGCAGACTAGACTTGCTCGACTTGATCTGCGCAGCGAGATGGGCGGCCAGGGTGCTCTTGCCTGAGCCGCCCTTACGCGATGCGAAAACAATGACGTTCATACCTTGGCCTCCAGATTGACCCCGGCAGCGAAAATGAATCAGCGGACTGATTCGCGGAAGAAAAATTTAGCGATTAATAAGACGTAACTCCTGATTGCCGAAACGGATTGGTTTTTGAGTCACACCAAAGCAGGCAAAACAGCAGATCCGGCCGCGATGTTCGACAACATCCGGTCATGCCCCATCGCATTTACATGTTGAGGCTGCGCATCGAGGTGCGCATCCAGGGACCTCGGTCATTCCGAGTGCCGCCAAATGCGGCCATCGGCATCGCTCAAGTCGCGTCCGGTCGCGTCCACTTCTTCGCTTTGCCGGCGCGCGCAGTGACCGGCTTGGTGACAGGACGAATGCTCATCGGCCGTTCCGCGCGGCCAGATGACGCTGCCTGGCGCTGCGGTGGCCCGAAATGGGCGCGGCATGGCGGCGACAGCTCGGCCTTGCGGCGGACCATGCAGGCGGTGACACGATCGACGTCGGGAATGTCGGAACTACAAAGCCGGAACGCATCGCCCGTGCACGCCTGCTCCTGCTCGGGGGTATAGGCCCGTGCGGTTACGGGGACTAACAGCGCGGCTACTACGATCAGTACGGCAGAGATGCATGGATCGAGATCAATCCCTCTCATCGTCCCCTCCCCCTCGTTGCCGCAAAGTGTGATTGAAGGAGACAGGATTCGCAAGCAACAGCGCCACGCCGCGCTTCTGATCCGGCGCAGCAAACCGCAAGCGAGCGCACGCCCCGGCGATATATCCGTCGAAATACGGAGACCGGGCTCAGGCTTCCGCACAGCTCTGCGCACACGCCCAGTCTACAGCCATACGCGAGAGGTCGCGACAGGGCTACAAATCACGGTGCACGATCAACCGGGCGCGGAGCAGGGATAGAGGTGAGCTTGCGAACGGCACAGCAATGGTCCTGGCCATGGTACAGTTGGGTGGGCTCGAACCACCGACCTCCTGTTCCACAGACAGGCGCTCTAACCAACTGAGCTACAACTGCATCCGCCATGGACTGCCCGCGAGGGGGCGTCCGAACGGGCCGGAAACTAGGTGCAACGGGCCAATTTGGCAAGGCCGAGAACGGATAAAGTCCCCGGCCATGCCGGCGTTTTTTGACGCTGTTTCGGCCCGAGTGAGCCCCCGTTCAAGCGGGAGCCCAGAAAGCATCGAACCCGGCCGCAACGCGTCCGGGTCCTGGATCTTCCGCTGGCCTCACCGGCACACGGCCGGACCGCGCACCTGGCTCGAATCAGGCCGGCCTCAGGCCGCCGTCTTGAACAGCTTGCTGGCGCTTTCCTTGATCGGCTCGACCGTCTCGGCCGCAACCTTCTGGCCGAGCTCGCCGAGCTCCTTGGCCTGGGACGTGAAGGTCTCGAACTGCTTGCGCGCGAAACCGGTCCACAGCTCCATCGCCTCCGACGGCGACTTCACGCCGAACAGCTCCTGGGCGAAGTCGAGCGAAGCCGTCGTATTGGCCTTCGTAAATTCCATGACCTTGGACGAGTAGACGCCGGCGCCCTTGCTGGCGTTGGCGAAGAAGGCCTCGATGGCCGAATTGTGCGTTTCCGCAGCGTCCTTGAACTTGGCGTAGTTCTCACGGGCCTGCGACACGCCTTTTTCGGCGAGCGCGCGCACCTGCTCGGGAACCTCAAACGGGATGATGGACGCGGAGAACGGATCGGTGGCATTGGTCATGGCATGTATCCTTCGAAACATTGAGACTGGACCGTCCCGGCAATCGGGAAGTCACTTCGGATCACGCAGAGGAACCGCCCCTGGGAGGTAACAACCTCGCGTAGAGCTATATCGTGTCGTTTTTGTGCAACGCAATGGAAATTCCATTATCAGGAACTCCTTGTCGCGTCCGCTTCCAGAATTTACGGGAGCGGAGAACGTCCCCTCAGGCCTTGGGCTTGGCGGTGTCGATCGCAGCCTTGCCGATGGCCTGGCCCATTTCGCTTGCCTGTTCGGTGAGCGACCGCATCTGGCCCTGAACAAATTCGCTGCGAAGCCGCAGCACCTCGGGCAGGTCCTTGGCGTGCACCAGCGATTGGGCGTAGTCGAGCGATGATTGAACGTTCCTTTCGGCATAGGACAAGACCTTGGCGCCGATGTCCTTGGCCCGGCCCGCACCGTCGCGCTGCGCTGTTCGAGCGAGCCTGCCGTCGCCTCCGCTCCAGCCAGGAGCTGCTCGAACGTCTGACGTGCCTGATCGAAGCCTGCCTCCGCCATCGCTCGCATGTCTTTCGGAATCTCGAATCGTCGCCCGTCGTCGGTCATGGTTCCCCGGCGTCCCGATTGGCTTCGCCCGCAGCGCCTCGTCTCGAAGCGGCCGTCCCCGCTGCCTACGCAACTCGTGGTCCCCAACGGGGGGATTGCAACGAGCCATGCCCGGGTTCGCCGCAATTCCGTGCGCTGCGCTCACGAGGAACACATTAAGGTTATCCAAGCTTTAGCAGGACAGGAGTATGGCCCCGCCGTGGACCTTGGCCCTCAAAACGCGCGATAGTAACGAATTCTTAACGCCACCAGTTCCGGCCGCCGATCAACATCACAAGAGCCGTTCGCCGTCGTCGCCCATGACCTACGCCGATCTCGAATTGCAGGCCCTCAGCGACCCCCGGCTGGCTGTCCACGCCGCCGGCAGTCTGCCGGCTTGGCTATGGTCGGCCGATGGCAGCCGTGTGCTGTGGGCCAATGCGGCCGGTGCACGCGCCCTCGGCGCGGCGAGCGCAACGGCGCTGATCGCGAAGACGCTCGGCCCCGCCGACGCGCATCGCCGCCAGGTCGCTCAATTGGGACGGCGTCTGCCCGAGACCGGCGCCTTGCGACTCGAACGCCTCCGTGGCTTCGGCGCGCCGCTCGGCACGCTCGCGACCTGCGGCTGCACCAGGATCGATCTGCCGGATGGCACGCGCGCGGTGCTGATCACCAGCACCGACGGGGGCGGACGCAGCGTCCCGCTGGCGGAACGCCTGAAGCGGCTCGTGGAAGCCAGCGGACATGCGCTGATCGCATTCACCCAGGATGGCCAGTTCGCCGGCATCAGTGCAGCCGGACGGCGCCTGTTTGGCACGCGCGACCTGAGCGAGCCGGATTTCGCCGAGATCCGCAGAGCGGCGCTTATCGACGGCATGGCCAAGGTGACGTTCGGCACCGAGCGCGCAGCGCTCTACCGCATCGGCAGCGGCAACCAGGTCGGACTGGTGGCCGTCCCGATGCCGGCCCTAGCCGACGGGATGGAGGCGCCAGGCTCGGCGCAGACATCAGAGCCAACCGCAGATGCCGCCCCCGCATCACCAGCCCCCGCGCACGTTGCCGCTGGGCCCGTGGTCGTGATTTCGCCTCCTCTTCCGGTGGATGCAATGACTGAACGCCGAACCGAATACGAATCCCCCGCGCTGTCGAACGAAGCGCCGGCCGAATTCCTGCTGATCGACGATCAGGCCAACGCCGACCTGTTCGAGGCGCCGGTGCCGGTGCCGCAAACGACGGATGAGACGCATCCTGCCGAGTCCGACGCGGCGGAGCCTTCAGTCGGCCGCCGCCACCCACTCCGGTTTTCCTGGCAGATGGATGCCGAGGGACGATTCTCGATCGGCTCCGACGAATTCACCCGCCTGATCGGGCGGCACAGCGCCGCCAAGCTCGGCCGTCCCTGGCATGAGCTCACTGCATCGCTAAGCCTCGATCCAGACGGGCGGGTCAGTGCGGCGATCGAAACGAAAGAGACCTGGAGCGGGCTCGTCGTCAGTTGGCCCGCGGACGGCGAGCGGCTTGCGGTCGAATTGTCGGGACTGCCTGTCCTGACGGAGGACAGGACCCATGCCGGCTATCGCGGCTTCGGCGTCTGTCGCGACCTCGACGCTCTCGACCGGCTGGCCGCACTGCGTCGCCCCGCATTGGCCGATGCAGACGCGGCCGATGCTCCGGACGCCGACGAAACCGAGCCTGCCCAATCCGACCATGTGCAGGCCGCAGATGTGCCGCCGCAGCAGGAGAACGTCACTGCGTCATCGCGTGAGGCTTCCATTGCGGCGGACGTACACCACATCGACGGCATCGGGCTCGAAACGACCGGGAACGTGGTCCCGTTCCGCGCTCCGGGCGAGTCCAAGCATCCGGTGCTCACGCCGGTGGAGAACAGTGCGTTTCATGAACTCGCGCGTCAGCTGTCGGCCCGGCTCGAAGGCGAGATCCGCAACTCAGCCGCGGACGTCGCGAGTACGGCGTTCGAGCCGGGATCGCGCGTGAGCGATCCGTTGGTCCCGCCGCAGCAGCAGACCCCATCGGCAACGGAAACGGCGACCGATCATGGCGCGGGGCTGCAGACCGAATGGCTCATCCCCGAGGAGCCGCCGGCCCAGGGCGACAGCCAGCGCGACCGCATCCTGCTCGACCTGCTGCCAACGGGCATGCTGATCTACCGGCTCGATCGCCTGCTCTATGGCAATCCGGCCTTCTTCAGGCAGATGGGCTACGCCGACCTTGCGGCCCTGGAGCAGGCGGGCGGGCTCGATGCGCTCTATGTCGAGCCGGGCGTGTCGTCAGCGTCGAACAAATCCGAGGCCGGCACCCCCGTCACGATCTCGGCAGCCGACGGCTCCTCCAGCGAGGAGGTGAAGGCGGAAGCCCGCCTGTTCACGATCACCTGGGACGGCGATACCGCCCATGCCCTGATCTTCGCTCCGGTGCCCGGAACCGCGGCCGCGGTTCCGACGGCGACCGACGCTGCACCGATGCCGGTGCCGGCCTCGGCTGCACCAGCCCCCCTGGTCGTGGCCCCGCCTCCGGCCGCCGGCCACGCCGAAGCCGAAGACCTTGCGGCGATCCTCGACGTCACAGCCGAGGGCATCCTGATGTTCGACGCCGGCGGCAACATCCACGCCTGCAACCGCAGCGCCGAGGCGCTGTTCGGTCACGACGGCGCGGCGCTGGTGCGCCGTAACCTGATCGAGCTGTTCGCGCCGGAAAGCGCCCGCCTAGTGCTCGATTACCTCGACAGCGTGCAGCAGGCCGGCGCGTCGAGCGGGCTCGATCAGGGCCGCGAGGTGCTCGGGAAGATCGCTCAGGGCGGCCTCATTCCGTTGTCGATGGCAATTGGCCGGACCAGGCCCGACGGTCCGAACTTCTTTGCCGTGTTCCGCGATCTGTCGCAGCTCCACCGCGGCGAAAGCGAGTTGCTGCAGGCTCGTCGCGTGGCCGATCGGGCCGCCAACGCCAAGGCCGACATGCTGGCTCGGATCAGCCACGAAGTACGCGCGCCGCTGAACGCGATCATCGGCTTTGCCGAGGTGATGATCGGCGAACGGTTCGGCACGATCGGCAACACCCGCTACGCCGAATACATGAAGGACATCCGCACCTCGGGCGAGCGCGTCGTCTCCCTG
Source organism: Bradyrhizobium sp. SZCCHNRI3043 (assembly GCF_032377735.1). Lineage (NCBI taxonomy): Bacteria > Pseudomonadati > Pseudomonadota > Alphaproteobacteria > Hyphomicrobiales > Nitrobacteraceae > Bradyrhizobium > Bradyrhizobium sp. SZCCHNRI3043. The sequence continues at coordinate 239,061 of NZ_JAUHID010000001.1, read as the reverse complement.
ATCGACGATCTGCTGGAGCTGTCGCGCATCGAGACCGGCAAGCTCGAGCTCGCTTTCACCAGCCAGAATCTCAACGAACTGGTGGAGAGCTGCGTCGCAGCGATGCAGCCGCAGGCCAACCGCGCCCGCATCATCATCCGCACCTCGCTGTCGCAACTGCTGCCGCCGGTCATCGCCGACGCCAGGGCGCTGCGCCAGATCGCGATGAACGTGATCTCGGCTTCGATCTCGCTGGCCAATCCCGGCGGCCAGGTCATCGTCTCGACCGCGCAGACCGATTTCGGCGAGGTCGCGCTGCGCGTCCGCGACACCGGTCATGGCCTGAACGATCAGGAGGTGGCTGCGGCGCTCGAACCGTTCCGTGCGCCCTCGGCTTCCGAGCAAGGCTCCGATGGCGCCGGTCTCAGCCTGTCGCTCACCAAGGCGCTTGTCGAAGCCAACCGGGCGCAGTTCCATATCAAGGCCGCGCCGAAATCCGGCACGCTGATCGAGGTGGTGTTCTCGCGCGCCATGGCGCGCAATCAGAGCACCGGCTGAACCGATCCTGCCCGGCGTACGGCCAGCGCACGCCGCTTGAGACCGAGCAGCAGCGGACCGAACGCCAGAACGAAGCCGGCGAATGCGACCACCCAGGCAAGCGCCGCGACGTGTAGCAGCACCTCGGTATGCGCCGGCGCCAACACGGCGCAGACCCGCGTGACCGCTGCGACGATGATCGCCAGATAGATCACCTGGGTCGCGGGCGCGGCCGTCAGCGCCTGGCCGGTGTGGCCGAGCGTGGCCCGCGTCATCACTGCAAGCGTCGTGATGCCGGCGGCCCCGACCATCCAGGCGTGCAGCCCGGCGCTTGGCAGAATCCATCCGAGGCTAGCGGCCGCCGTGAGCAGGAAGCCGAGCGGGACGAACACGTAGCCGACATGCAGGATGACCAGCAGCCGTTCGCGCAAGGTGCGATCGCCGGCCCAGCGCGCAAGCCTCACCACATGCAACAATCCGGCCGCCGTGAGCGCAAGCGCGGTCGGCGCGCTCTCAGGAACCAGAATCCAGCCGAGCAGGCTCAGCGCACTGAACAGCACGACGGCGATGTCGAAGCGGCCGAACGGCGCCGGCAGCCGGCCGGGATTGTGCTTGACCAGCCAGTTGCGGGTGAAGCTCGGCGTGATGCGGCCGCCGATCAGTGCGAGCAGCAGCACGATCACGGCAACACCGACGCGAATGGCGTAGTCGGCCGAGCCGCGCAGATGAGCCTCGACATGGAACGCGATGTTGCCGGCGCACAGCACCGCGACGATTGCGACCACCGGCAAATTCCGCCAATTGCGCCCGGCGACGATCTCGCGCGCGGCGGCCAGAACGACAAGCATGAGGAAGCTCGCATCGATCAGCAGCGCGGCCCACCAGGGGCCCAGCGCGGACATCGTGACGGCCAGTCGTCCGGCCATCCACACGATCACGAGGGTGAGCAGCGGCAGGCCCCGGATCGGCAGACGTCCGGTCCAGTTCGGGATCGCCGTGAACAGGAAGCCAGTGACGATGGCCGGCAAATAGCCGTAGAGCATCTCGTGCACGTGCCAGTCGCGGGGAGCGAAGCCGGAGCTCAGCTTCAGCTCGCCGTAGAAAGCCGGGACCCAGATCAGGATCGCCAGCGCGGCCTGGAGCGCGCCCAGCAGAAAGAACGGCCTGAACCCGTTGGCTAGAACGGTCCAGCCCTGATAATTGCGTGGAATGGCCATGTGCATGCTCGTTGGATGGTCGACCGGAACCGCGCCGATCATGGCGCCCTATCCCATATGTAGTTGCGTACTGCGGACGACCGCTTGCGCCAGCACAAACTTCCGACGGATCGCAAAAACGTGCTATTGAGCGCCGCAAAATTGAGCCGAATCCGGCCCCGGAGAACACCATGGCTTCCATCGACCGTTCGCTGGTCGCGCATCTGCCGCTGTTTGCGGGGCTGTCCGCGGAGGATCTCACGGACGTGCTGCGGGAAGCCCGCTCCCTTCGCGTCCCCCGCAACGGCGCAGTGTTCGAGCAGGGCGCCGATGCGACCTCGTTCTTCCTGCTGCTCCACGGTCATGTCCGCGCCAGCAAGACGACGCCCACCGGCGACCAGATCGTGGTGCGCTATGTGGTGCCAGGGGACACGTTCGGCGTCGCCCCCGCCATCGGTCTCCAACATTATCCGGCGACAGCGACCGCCGTCGACGACAGCATCGTGCTGGCCTGGCCGTCCGCCTCATGGCCGCGGCTGGTCGCGAAGTTCCCGTCGCTGGCGGCGAACACGCTGCAGACGGTCGGCCAGCGGCTGCAGGAAACCCATGCGCGCGTGATCGAAATGTCGACGCAGCAGGTGGAGCAGCGCATCGCGCATGCCCTACTCCGGCTCGCCAACCAGGCCGGCCGCAAGCTCGATCACGGCGTTCAGATCGACTTCCCGATCAGCCGGCAGGATATCGCCCAGATGACCGGAACGACCCTGCATACGGTAAGCCGCATCCTCTCGGGCTGGGAGCAGCTCGGCCTCGTCGAAAGCGGACGTCAGAAGATCGTGCTGCGCGAGCCGCACAAGATCGTGCTCCTGGCGCAGCAGAACGCCGGTGACGCGGCCGCGTCGCGGACCTGATCACGCGCAGGCACACAGGGCCGCGAGGAACGCGTCGGGATCGACGCCGTGCTCGTGGCAGGCATCCGCGACGTTGTGAAAACAGGCGATCGGGCAACCGACGCAACGCATCTGGAAAGCAAGAAAGACGCGGATCGTCTCCGGCCTTCGCCGCATGACGTCGTCGACCAGTTCATCGAAGGAGATTGGCATGCGCGCCTCCATTCCAGCTCGAATGGTAGCGGGCATGCCCTTGGCAGTCTTTGTCGCGGCACAAGCACCGCGGCAGCTGGCCGGTCAGACCGCCCGGCTGTGCAGCTGCTTCGACGCGTCGAGATGCGCATCGAACGCCGCAGCGACGCTGCGCACCAGGAACCGGGAATGCTCGGTCACCGCGAGCGCACCGCCGTTGAGCTCGACCACACCGTCGGAGATCAGCGATTGCAGCCGCGGCGCCGATCTCAGCATGTCGTCGGTGTCCGTGCCATGGCGGGTGCAGATGACGTCGAGGTCCACGCCGTAGTCGCACATGATGCGCTCGATGATGTCGGCCCGTAGGCGGTCGTCATCCGTCAGTCCATAGCCTTTCACGGTCGCGAGGCTGCCGGACGCGATCTTCTGCTCATAGGCCCGGACCTGCGGCGCGTTCTGGACATAACCTTGCGGCAGTTGCCCGATCGCCGAGGCGCCGAACCCGAGCAGCAGATCGTTGGCATCGGTCGTGTAGCCCTGGAAATTGCGATGCAGCCGGCCTTCGCGGAACGCGATGGTCATCGGGTCGGTGGGCAAGGCGAAATGATCGAGCCCGATCTGGACGTAGCCTGCGTTCTTCAGCGCATCAGCGATCGCACAGGCCTGATCGTAGCGTTCCAGACTGTCCGGCAGCGCCGAGTCCTGAATCTTGCGTTGGTGCGTCTTGAACGATGGCACATGAGCGTAGCCGAACACGGAGAGCCGGTCGGGGCGCAGGTCGATGGCGCGCCGGACGGTGTCGAGACAGGACGCCACGCTCTGATGCGGCAGCCCGTAGATCAGGTCGAAATTGATGCCGGCAACGCCGGCCTGGCGCAATCCATTCGTGGCCGCCGCAGTCTGCTCGAAGCTCTGTACCCGGTTGATGGCCTGCTGCACCCGCGGATCGAAGCTCTGCACGCCCAGGCTGGCGCGATTGACCCCGCTCACCCCCAGCGCGGCGATCATCTCCGGCGTCAGCGTGCGGGGATCTATCTCGATGGCGATCTCCGCCGATGGCAGCACGAAAAATGAATGACGCAGCGATCCGACGAGATCCACAAAGGACTCCGGCGCCATGATGGTGGGCGTGCCGCCGCCGAAATGAATGTGCCCGACCTGCAGCCGCCGGCCAATCTGGCGCGCCACCATGTCGATCTCGCAGCGCAGTGCCGATTCGTAGACCGCAATCGGCTCGTCGCGCTTGGCGACCATGGTGTTGCAGCCGCAATACCAGCACATCGAGCGGCAGAAGGGCACATGCAGGTAAAGTGATGCCGTCGCGCTCGCCGGTATCGCGCGCAGCCATTCTGCGTAGGTGGACGGGCCGACCGCGGCGGAGAAATGAGGCGCCGTGGGATAGCTGGTGTAGCGCGGAAGGCGCTCCTGTCCGTAGCATGCCGCAAGATCTGGTCTCATGTCCTGCCTGTCACCTGAGCGTGTCGACCTGGGGTTCGGAGGTCCTTGACATAAGGCAAGAGGGGCGGCCTTGAGCTTTCTCAAGGCGCAGCCGGCAGATGCCCCGTTGGATAACCAGTAGAACGCCGGTTATCGCCCCGGACTTTGCGCTTCCTCAAAGTGGCCGGCTCATTTCACATCATCAGTGATTCATTGACGATTCGAGGAAAACCGCAATGGAAGCTCTGCAACTGCTGATCCGTTCATTTGCTCTCCTCGCCGGCATCCGCGGCCATATCCCCCAGTCCGACGGATTCGAATCGTTCCGCGACGAGTCGGGGCCGACAGGCCTGCTCGGCAATATCGCCATGTTCATGACCACGATGTTTTGCCTCGCGGCGGCAGTGGCCTTCGCCGCGTTGCTGGCGGTGCGCTGGCTGAGCTGACGAGTTTGGTAGCCCATCGTCGACCGGGGCAATGCCTTGAACCTCGCATCCTAGTGCTCGCAACTGTCCTGCCATCTCGGCAAACGGATGGATCATTTCTCCGCGCGTAGTTGCGCGAGGACAGTCCAGCCCCCTTTTGCTCCGCCCCCGTCCGGACTCCCCAAGAACTACTCGCCGATGCAACTCATTCGCGCGCTGCGCTGGCGCAGCCGCGCCAATTTCGCTCCGAACCCGCCATCGCATTCCGCAAATGCGAAGTTGCTTGTTGCAGCACAAACAAGCCGGGTTCCAACGAGAGCATGATGATTGCGGCACTACAACAGATCCAATGAAGGAGCGATCCATGTTGACCCGCCGCACCGCCATGTTCAGTGCAGCCATCGCCGCGATGATGCTTGCGGCTCCCGCGATGGCCGAGGACCTCAAGCTGCCGCGCCAGAAGGTCGATCTGGTGGCTCCGCCGTTCGTGCATGCGCACGAGCAGGCGACGAAGCAGGGGCCCAAGATCATGGAGTTCAAGCTCGTGGTCCAGGAGAAGAAGATGGTGATCGACGAGAAGGGCACCACCTTCCAGGCCATGACGTTCAACGGCTCGATGCCGGGCCCGCTGATGGTGGTCCATGAGGGTGACTATGTCGAGGTGACCCTGGTCAATCCCGCGACCAACAGCATGCCGCATAACATCGATTTCCACTCCGCGACCGGAGCGCTGGGTGGCGGCGCGCTGACCCTGGTCAATCCCGGCGAGCAGGTCGTGCTGCGCTGGAAGGCGACGCGGACCGGCGTGTTCGTCTATCATTGCGCCCCAGGCGGACCGATGATCCCCTGGCATGTCGTCTCGGGCATGAACGGCGCCGTGATGGTGCTGCCGCGCGACGGCCTCAATGACGGCCGCGGACACGCGTTGCGCTACGATCGCGTCTACTACATCGGCGAGCAGGACCTCTACGTCCCGCGCGACGACAAGGGCAACTTCAAATCCTATGACTCGCCCGGCGAGGCATATAGCGACACCGAGGAGGTCATGCGCAAGCTCACGCCGACCCATGTGGTGTTCAACGGCAAGGCCGGCGCGCTCACCGGAAAGAATGCGCTCACGGCCAATGTCGGCGAGAACGTGCTGATCGTGCACTCGCAGGCGAACCGCGACAGTCGTCCGCATCTGATCGGCGGCCACGGTGATTATGTCTGGGAGACCGGCAAGTTCTCCAACGCGCCGGAGACCGGGCTCGAGACCTGGTTCATCCGCGGCGGCTCCGCCGGTGCCGCGCTCTACAAATTCCTGCAGCCCGGCATCTACGCCTACGTCACCCACAACCTGATCGAGGCGGCCAATCTCGGCGCAACGGCCCATTTCAAGGTCGAAGGCAAGTGGAATGACGACCTGATGATGCAGGTGAAGGCCCCGGCCGACATTCCGACCGGCACGACGAACTGATCGGCCCAGGGGGCCGGCATGTCCGGCCCCCCACTCTTCTCAGTGTGCTGCCATGCTGCTCGCTTTCAAGATCAAGCTCACCCTCGCCTGCGTCGTCGGATTGGCTGGCCCGACCACAATGGCCCCGATCCTTGCAGGGCTGCCAGACCGCGCCGCCGGTCTCGACGGCCCCGCCCTCACCGAGATCGCACCTGGGACGATCAGCTACCGCGACTCCGGCGACCATCTCCGCAACGGCCGCCAAGCCGAAGCTCCCATCGTGACGGTCCGCTTTGATCATCCGCTGACCATGATGACGAACCAGGTCAGTGCCGCCGACTACCACGCCTGCGTCGAAGCCCATGCATGCCGCGCGCTCGATCGCGACGTCCTCATCGCCATCGATCGTCCGGCGGTACAGGTAAGCTGGCACGACGCCGTTGCCTACGCCGAGTGGCTCTCGCACAAGACCGGCGATAGCTATCGGCTGCCGACCGATACCGAGTGGGCCTATGCGGCCGGGAGCCGATTCAAGGACGATGGCATCTCGATCGACAACGCCGATCCCTCGCGGCGCTGGATCGCCCGCTACGAACGGGAAGCCGCCCTGCAAGACGATCCCAAGACGCGCGGCTTCGGCGGCTTCGGCATCAACGAGCACGGCATTGCCGACCTCGCGGGCAATGTCTGGGAATGGACCTCGACCTGCTTCACACGCAAGCTGCAGGATAGTGCCGGTCGCGTCATCAAGACCGTCAGCAATTGCGGCGTCCGTCTGGCCGAAGGCGCGCATCGAGCCTACGTGACCGACTTCATCCGCGATGCGCGCGCCGGCGGCTGCGCCTCCGGCACGCCACCTGCCAATCTCGGTTTCCGGCTTGTCCGCGATCAACCCTCATGGAGCCGCAGCATGACGCGACGCCTCGGCCGGCTACTCGGCGCCATCCGCGCCTGACATGCTCGGCCTCCATAAGTCCGCTCGAAAAGTGCACTCGAAGCACGCTTGCCTGCAACCTACGCCGGCGCCGGATCGACGGTGCCCTGACACTGGCACAAATGACAGTCACGTAAAACAACTTTCGGTTGCGAAATCTGAGTTGCAAACGTTAGACAATTGCCGTTGAGCGACGCGATGAGCGGACCAGGAGGCGAGTGTGATTTCTCGACATCCGCCGGTCTTCTTCACGTCCGACCTGCATGGTTACGGGATCGGCAACACCAGCTGGTTCGACGACGATTCGCCGAGCGCACTGGCTGGACGCTGCCTCATCGACGCGCTCGAATATCTGCGGACGTCGCCCAAATTCGCCGCCAAGGACTGGCACGTGGTGAATGCGGGCGCGGCGCGTCTCGTGCACCAATGTCTCACGGACGGCGCGCTGGCGCGCAGCGATATTCTCGATCGCGTGGCTCCCGCCATCGAACGGGTTTGCGCACGGATCGTCGCGAGCCGCCAATATCGCATTCCGTTCTATGGCGACGACTTCTGGGACTGGGCCAGTGTGGTCGACGGTTTGTGCGAGGTACAGCAGGTTTCGGTGACCGCGGCCCAGGTCGCAAGACGCGAGCTCGACCAGTTTCGTAGGACCGTCCACATCCGCATGCCGAGCGGTCTCTCGGTCGGCGACCTCGAGCACGAATGGTTCGGACCGGCGATCGCAACACGCGCCTATCGTCTGCTGGATTCCCGCGCATCGGGAATAGATCCCGACCTGCGCAACGAGTTGCAGGCGCAATCGCTCGAACGCATCGAGCGCGGCAGGTATCGCGGACGGCAGGTGACGCCGTGGCAATTGAGCTGGCACTACGGTCAGGTCGTCGGCGAATTCCAGCGCGCCGCAAGCGAGCAGGCGGCCGAGCTGGCTGATTTTGCCTGGCTCGCCGTTCCCCTCGAACTCAGCAAGCGCGCCCAAGTTCTCGCGCGCATCCTGCAAGGCGCCTGCGCGGTGAAGGACCGCAGGACCGTCCTGCAGGCCTTCGAAGAGCTCTATCGCTGCGAGACACCCGGCCGGCCGCTCGGCCAGGGCGTGATCGGCGCCGACATCGAGGCCTCCCTGGACGTGCTCGAAGCGCTGTGGCAGCAGCTCGACGGTCGTGAGAAGGCCAGCATCAACGCGATGCTCGACGCGCTGCGATTTCTCCATGCCAAAGCCAACACGATCGGTTTCGTGGTCGAAACGCCGGAGGATATCGAAGCCCTGGTCCAGGCGATGGGCCCGGGCACGCTGATCGAACAGCGCAACGCGGCGCGCGCCATCATCAGGCATTCCTGCTTCCATGCAGTCGTGTGCCTCGGGCGATCGATCGCCGAGGTGGCGAGCGCGGCCGCAGTGGCGATCGAAGAGCATGGGGCGCAGTGGCTGATCATGCCGGGACGGGCCGACGCCCTGGGAGCGAATCTCCCGCAAGTGGCCCGCGGCCCGCGATTCGTCGGCGCCGGCCCCGGCGATCTCGTCATCGCCACCTCGGTCGCGCCATTCCGGATTCAGATCAAGCTGCGCGACGCGCTCAGCATGGCCGAGCCGCCCTCGGTCGATGACAGCGGAATGATCATTCCGGCCGATCCCGAGCTTTGCCGCCTCGCGCACGAGGCCGCAAATGGCATGCTGGACGACATCGACGTGTTCTTCGAAGGAATGACAGTGACGTGCGATGGCGACGGCACCGACGCCGAAATCTCGGCGGCGTTTCCAGGCGCGCTTGCGACGGATGACACGGCCTATGCGATGGGACTGATCTGCCTCGGCCGCAGTGTGCCGTGCCTGATCATTCAGGGGTTGGCGGAGACGGCGCCGCCCGCTGCTGCGAGCCGGGCGCGGCATGCGGCATGCCGGCTCGCCGTCAAGGTCGCGGAGATGCTCTGCCGGCGCTGGTAGTCGCGCCCTCAGGCATTCTTGAGCGCGACCCGGAACTCGGCTTCGGTCTTGGCCTTGACCTCGTCGAGCGTCACGCCATCGGCGAGCTCGATCAGGGCCATGCCGTCATTGCCATGCTTGTCGATCGTGAACACCGCCAGATCGGTCACCACCATGTCCACGACGCGCTCGCCGGTCAGCGGCAGCGTGCACTGCTTGAGCAGCTTCGGACCGTCCTTGGCGCTATGCTCCATGACCACGACGACGCGCTTGACGCCGGCGACGAGATCCATCGCGCCGCCCATGCCCTTGACCATCTTGCCAGGGATCATCCAGTTGGCGAGGTCACCGTTCTGGGCGACTTGCATGGCGCCGAGGATCGACAGGTCGATGTGGCCGCCGCGGACCATGGCGAAGGAATCGGCTGACGAGAAATAGCTGGTGATCGGCAGCTCGGTGACGGTCTGCTTGCCGGCATTGATGAGGTCGGGATCCTCCTCGCCCTCATAGGGGAACGGACCCATGCCGAGCATGCCGTTCTCGCTCTGCAGCGCCACGTCGACGCCCGGCGGGATGTAGTTCGAGACGAGCGTCGGAATGCCGATGCCGAGATTGACGTAGTAGCCGTCCCGCAGCTCCTTGGCGGCGCGCGCCGCCATCTGCTCTCGCGTCCAGGCCATCAGACTTCCTCCCCGGCTGCAGCGGCGGCTTCACGTTTGCGCACGGTACGCTGCTCGATGCGCTTCAGTTCGGTTCCGACCTGGATGATGCGTTTGACGAAGATGCCGGGCGTATGGATGTGGTCGGGATCGATCTGGCCGGCCGGCAGCAGGTGCTCGACCTCCGCGACCGTCACCTTGGCCGCAGTTGCCATCATCGGATTGAAGTTGCGCGCAGTCTTGCGGTAGACGAGGTTACCGGCGGTGTCGCCCTTCCAGGCGTGCACGATCGCCAGATCGGCAAACAGGCCGCGCTCCATCAGATATTTCTCGCCGTCGAACTCCCGCACCTCCTTGCCCTCCGCGACCAGCGTGCCGACGCCGGTCTTGGTGAAGAAGGCCGGGATGCCGGCGCCGCCGGCGCGGATGCGCTCGGCCAGGGTGCCCTGCGGGCAGAATTCGAGCTCCAGCTCGCCGGCCAGATATTGCTGGGCAAACAGCTTATTCTCGCCGACATAGGACGAGATCATCTTCTTGATCTGCCGCGTCTCCAGCAGCCGGCTGAGGCCGATGCCGTCGACCCCGGCATTGTTGGAGATGACGGTGAGGTCCTTCACCCCGGACTCGCGAATGGCGTCGGACAGGGTTTCTGCGATGCCACAAAGACCAAACCCACCCGACATGATGGTCATGCCGTCCTTGAGGAGGCCAGCAAGGGCGGATTTGGCGTCCGGATAGACCTTGTTCATACGGGAATGACCTGCTGCAGAGCGGCGATCGCGCGGATATCGACCGGATTATTAGGCGAAATCTTCGCAATGCGTCAATGATGCCTTCCCAACGCGCACATCCTGCTTTAGCTGTCGCACCAGCCTGCGCCTCCGAGGCGATCCGGAGTCCGGGATATCAGGGCTCCGCCGCAATCCGGCCACACCGGCGGCATGGCCTTGAAAGCGTCAAGAAAGCGCATCAAGTTGTTGATGTTGGCAGGGGTTTTCGGCGCACCCTGCCCATCCCGAGTAACCAGCGATCCGACGATCCCAGGACATGTCCGTGACCATGGCCCAAGGAATGAGGCGCCTCGGCACACCGATCGCGGTGCTGCTGGGCATCGCGTTCGTGGGCCTGCTGGCGAGCTCCTGGCTGGTCAATCGCGAGGCATTGCGGCAGGCGGTGGAGAGCCAGATCCGCGCCGTGACCGGGCTCGAGCTCGTTGTCAAGGGACATATCGACGTCTCCTTGTTTCCGGGCAGCTATGTCTCGTTCCACGATGTCGGTCTGAAGGGCAGCGGCACCGAGGATCCGGCTCTGCGCGTCGACGTGCTGACCGCCAATCTGCAATTGCTGCCGCTGCTGTTGCAGCGGTTCGAAATCGCCGACGTCATGATGCTGCGGCCGCAGATCAACGTCAGCCGCGAGGCCGACGGCAACAGCAACTGGACCCCCTTCATCGAGACCATCGCGCGCACGATGCGCCCGGGGCCCGACAGCCAGATGTCGTTCTCCGAGATCCGCATCCAGGACGGCATCCTGGTCTACGAGGACACCGGCCATCATGCTTCCGAGCGGCTCGACGATATCGACCTGTCGCTCGCCTGGCCGTCGATCTCGCGCTCGTTCGCGGCGACCGGACAGTTCGATTGGCGCGGTCAGCGCATCGAGGGCTCCATCAGCGTCAGCGACTTCCTGGCTGCGTTGTCGGGAGACCGGTCCGGCTTGAAGATGCGGCTCGCCAGCCCGCCGCTGAAGGTCGCCTTTGACGGCACGGTCGCGAATCGCACCAGCGCGCTGATGGAAGGTACGCTGACGGTGGACAGCCCGTCGCTCCGCGACGCGCTGCGCTGGACCGGGCAGACGCCGCTCGGCGGCGGCGGCTTCGGGCGCTTCGCCTTGCGTGCGCGCGCCAACGTGGTCGGCGCCTCGATCGCCCTCACCAATGTCAATGTCGAGCTCGACGGCAACACCGCCGAGGGCGTCATGACCTACGCCAATAACGGCCGGCAGACGCTGCAGGCGACGCTGGCGGCCGACGCGCTCGACTTCACCCCCTACATTTCGACGATCCGGCTGCTGGCCAATGGGGCCCGCGACTGGAATCGGCAGCTCTTCGACCTCAAGGCCTTGTCCACCACCGACCTCGACATGCGGCTATCGGCCGCAAAGGTCACGGTCGGCTCCTCGAAAATCGGACGCACAGCGTTCGGCGCCAACCTGCGCAACGGCGTGCTCGCCCTCTCGGTCGGCGAGGCGCAGATGTATGGCGGCATCGTGCGCGGCTCGTTTGGGATCGCCCGTGCCGACACCATGGCCGACGTGAAGGCCGAGCTGCAATTCAACGACGTCGATCTGCAGGCCTGCGCCAACGAGATGTTCGGCGTGTCGTCGCTGTCGGGACGCGGCAATCTCAACGTCTCGCTGACGGCTTCGGGCTCGAGCCCGTTCGGGCTCGCCCAGTCGCTCGATGGCAGCGCCAACCTGCAGGGCCGCGAGGGCGCGATCTCCGGCTTCAACGTCGAGCAGCTCCTGAGGCGCCTCGAGCGCAGCCCGCTGTCGCGCGGCGGCAATTTCCGCTCCGGTTCGACGCCTTACGACTCGCTGACGATCGCGGTCAAATTCTCCGAGGGCATCGCGACCGCCGAGGACATCCGCGTCGAGAGCCCGACCGCGCGCATCACCATGACCGGCACGGCCTCGGTGCCGACGCGGGAATACGATTTCAAGGGCGTCGCGAGCCTGCTGTCGTCAGGCAATGGCAGCAACGGCTTCGAGCTGCCTTTCGTCGTCCAGGGCCCCTGGGAAGATCCGCTGATCTTTCCCGATCCGGAAAGCCTGATCCGCCGCGCCCCGGCCGCCGCCCCGCTACTCGATGCGGTCAAGGACCGCAAGACGAGGGATGCGGTGCGCTCGGTGCTGGAACGATTCACCGGCGGCGGATTGCGCCCGGCCCAGCCGGACAACGTGCCGCAGGCTGACGCTCCGACAGGCGACACTCCCACCAAGCAGAACTGACCAACGCGGCTTGCTTCGCGTGCCGATACACGGCCGCCGCCACGACCTATGTCTGATATATTACTTCTGGATCACGTCGGGTCCCTGGGCTAGTGTCCCGCCACAACCGATCAAGCAAGATCGGCGGATCAGGGAGAGACACGTGAAATCCAGGGGAATGGGTGCGCTTTCAATCGCAGTCGCAGCCGCCGGGCTTTTTTGCGCTGCAGCACCAGCCATCGCTCAGGACACCATCACGATCTGGTGGAGCAAGGGCTTCTACAAGTCCGAGGACGATGCGCTGCTCAACGTCGTCAAGAAGTTCGAGGCCAAGACCGGCATCAAGGTCGAGCTGTCGCAATACGCGATCCAGGACATGATTCCGAAGACGGTCGCCGCGCTCGATTCGGGCACCGTGCCCGACGTGGCCTACGCCGACACCTACGACGTTCAGGCCCAGGGCAAGTGGGCCTACGAAGGCAAGCTCGAGGATCTCACCGACATCCTGGAGCCGATGAAGTCGGCGTTCGCTCCGAACACGCTCGAGACCGCCTACCTCTACAACAACGTCACCAAGAAGAAGGCCTATTACGGCTTCCCGCTGAAGCAGCAGAGCATGCACGTCCAGATCTGGGGCGACCTGCTGAGCAAGGCCGGCTTCAAGCAGAGCGACATCCCCACCAAGTGGGAAGACTACTGGACGTTCTGGTGCGACAAGGTGCAGTCGGCGGTCCGCAAGGCCACCGGCCAGCGCATGTATGGCGTCGGTCAGCCGATGGGCGTGGAATCCACCGACTCGTTCCAGTCGTTCTACACCTTCATGGACGCCTACAACGTCAAGCTGGTCGACGACGACGGCAAGCTGCTGGTCGACGACCCCAAGGTGCGCGACGGCCTCGTCAAGGCGATGAAGGATTATACCGACACCTACATCAAGGGCTGCACGCCGCCCTCGTCCACGACCTGGAAGGATCCGGACAACAACGTCGCGTTCCACAACAAGACGATCGTGATGACCCACAATTTCACGATCTCGATCGCGGCCAAGTGGTTCGAGGACTCCACCAACCCGGCGCTGACGCCCGAGCAGCGCGCGGCCGGCAAGAAGGCCTATGAGGAGGACATCATCACCGCGTCCTTCCCCAACAAGCCGGACGGCACGCCGATCAAGTACCGCTCCGACGTCAAGACCGGCCTGATCTTCGCCAATGCTCCTCACAAGGCGCAGGCCAAGGAATTCATCAAGTTCCTGATGCAGGAGGAGAACCTCGGCCCCTACATCGAGGGCGCGCTGGGCCGCTGGTTCCCCGTGACGACCGCAGGCCAGAAGAGCCCGTTCTGGCAGGCCGACCGCCATCGCAAGGCCGTGTACACCCAGTTCACCGGCGGCACCACGCCGTTCGACTTCACCAAGAACTACAAGTTCACGATCCTCAACAATGAGAACGTCTGGGCCAAGGCGATGAACCGCGTGGTCAGCGAGAAGGTGCCGGTCGAAAAGGCCGTCGACGAGCTGATCGCGCGGCTGAAGGAGGTCGCCGGCTAGTCTCTCGCCTCGCGAGGCACTAGCTTGAGCTCCTGACAACGACAACAAGTGCCGGCCGCAGTGTATGCGGCCGGTTCGGTAATAGGCGGGAACAGACGACCATGGCGATCACGCTCTCAGCTTCCGATTCCGCGCTCGCGGAAGCGCCGCGCCCGGTGCTGCTGACACCGTCACAGGTATGGGGCATCGTCATGCTTGCCCCCTACTTGCTCGTCTTCCTTGCCTTCGTCGTCTATCCCGTCGGCTACGGCCTGTGGCTCGCCCGCGAGCCGGCCAGCTACGTCGCGCTGTACAACGACCCCATCTTCGCGCGCGCCGCCGTCAACACGCTGATCTTCCTCCTGGTCGGCATCAATCTGAAGATGGTGATCGCGCTGTTCCTGTCCGGCTTCTTCGTGCAGCAGCGCGGCTGGATCAAATGGCTGTCGGTCATCTTCATCCTGCCCTGGGCGGTGCCTTCGATCCCGACCATCCTGTCGGTGCGCTTCATGCTCAATCCCGAATGGGGCGTGGTGAACCAGCTGATCTTCAAGTTCACCGGCGAAGATGGCCCGAACTGGCTGAACGACCCGACGGTCGCGCTGTCGATGGCGATCGGCATGCACATCTGGAAGTCGCTGCCGTTCTGGACCTTGATCCTGATGACCGGGCGGCTGGCGATCTCGCACGACCTGTTCGAGGCGGCCGAGGTCGACGGCGCCACCTGGTGGCAGAAGTTCCGCTACATCACCTGGCCGTCGATGCAGACGCTCTACATCACCTGCACGCTGCTCTCGATGATCTGGACGCTCGGAGACTTCAACAGCGTCTATCTCCTGACCGGCGGCGGTCCGGCCGATCTCACCCACGTGCTGGCGACGCTCGGCATCCGCTATCTCCGGCTCGATCAGCTCAGCCTCGCCATGGCCTCGATCGTCTGCGCGATGCCGCTGGTGCTGCCCCTGGTCTATTTCATGATGAAGCGGTTGTCGCGATGAAGCTCCCCACCCTCCGCGAAGTCGGCACCGAGGCCCGGCTGCTGCTGATCGGCATTCCCGTCTTCATCTGGACGATGATCCCGATCTACCACATGTTCCTGTTCGCGATCTCGCCGAAGGAGGACGCGTTCTCGGGCAAGCTGTGGCCGGACCATCCGACGCTGCACAATTTCTCGATCGTGTTCCATCAGCAGCATTACTTCCTGCGCGATTTCTGGGTCCAGTTCGGCAACTCGGTCGTGATCGCCATGGCCGTGGGCGCGCTGACACTGATCATTGCGACCTGTGCGGCCTATGCCATCTCGCGCCTGCGCGTGCCTGGCAGCCGGGTGGTGATGAACCTCGCGCTGTTCACCTATTTCATCCCCGCCGCGTTCCTCGCGGTACCGATGTATCGCACCATGGGCAAATACGGCCTGCTCAACAACGACTGGTCGCTGATCCTGGCGATGGTGACGATTGCCTCGCCCTACGCGATCTGGGTGCTGAAGCAGGCCTCCGACAAGCTGCCGGTCGAGCTGGACGAGGCTGCCGTCATGGACGGCGCCAGCCCGCTGCAGATCTTCCGCCTCGTCTATGTACCGCTGATGATGCCGTCGCTGGTCGCGATCGGAACGTATGCGGTGCTGCTGGCCTGGAACGAATACCTCTACGCGTTCCTGCTGCTTTCGAACGACAAGGATATCACGCTGCCCGTGGCGCTCGGCAACTTCCTGGCCGCCGACGATTCGCCGTGGGAGCTCCTGATGACCACCGGCTTCATCTACGCGTTGCCGCCCGCGGCGGTCTATTACGCCTTCAAGCGCTACATGGTGGGCGGCCTCACCGCCGGCGCCGTGAAGTCGTGACGGAGCGATGAGGGTCGGATTTCGTCAGGGACGGTTCGAGGACGCTTCGCGGCCGAACTGGGATGGCGACGGGCCGCGCCCGATCGACTGGTTCGCTTGGTATCCAGCCGCCAACGGCGCCGTGGAAACGGCGCTCGCTATCGCACCATGGCCGCAGGGCTGGTTCAAAGCGGGACCAGCGGCTTTGAATGCGCCGCTCGCTGCAAGCGCGGGCGCCTGTCCTCTCGTCGTGTACTCTCACGGCACCGGCTGCAACGGCCTGCAGTCCGAATGGCTGGCGCGCGAGCTGGCAAGCCGCGGCTTTGTCGCGGTCGCCGTCAATCATCATGGCAACAGCAATGCCGAGCCGTACCGAGCAGCGGGCTTCCTCTGCTCATGGGAACGCCCACGCGACGTGTCCTTGCTGATCGACCACATCGTGGCTCATCCCGATTTCGAAGGCCGCATCAACCTCGACCGCATCTACGCCGTCGGCTATTCGCTCGGCGGCGTCACGGCCACCGCCCTGATCGGCGCAATCATGATCCGCTCGCCGTTCGAGCCAGGCGCCAATCACGGCCGCGGCCCTCGCGAGTTTCCCGATCTCGTCGATCATCTGCCGCGGCTGATGGAGAAGAGCCCAATCTTCCGCGACTCCTGGGCGCGCATGTCCACATCCCATCGCGATCCCCGCATCAAGGCGGCGCTGCTACTGGCGCCGGGGCGCTCGGTGCAGGGCTTCTCCGAGGACAGCATCGCCGCGATCAACGTCCCGACGCGCATCATGGTCGGCGGCGCCGATGCGCTGCTGCCGGCCTCACGCTGGCTGCATGAGCGACTGAGCGGCAGCGCATTCGAGATCGTCGCCGACGACGCCGGGCACTACGTCTTCCTGCCGGAGAGTACCGAGCTCGGCAGACAGAGCGATCCGGCTTGCTGCGTCGACCCGGCATCGGTCGACCGCGGCACGATCCATCGCGCGGTCGTCACCGCCGCCTTGCGTCTGTTCTCGCGTTGATCAATGCTGTCTCAGCATTCTCCGTCATTATAGCGGAGCTGCGCTCTCGCCGCGATCACTCGACAGCTTCGAGGCCAGCGACGCGATGATGATCACCACGGCAATCAGCCCGATCACCAGCGTGCAGATCGCATTGATCTCCGGCTTCACCCCGAGCCGAACCTCGGAATAGATCCGGATCGGCAGCGTCGCCGAGCCTGGGCCGGTGGTGAAGCTCGCGATCACGAGATCGTCGAGCGACAGCGTGAAGGCCAGCATCCAGCCCGCGACCACCGCAGGCGCGATCAGCGGCAATGTCACCATCACGAACGCGCGTAGCGGATCGCAGCCGAGGTCCATCGCGGCTTCCTCCAGGCTGCGGTCGAGCGAGACCAGCCGCGACTGCACGACCACCGCGACGAAGCACATCGTGAGGGTCGTGTGGGCGACCGTCACCGTCCAGAAGCCGCGCTCGGCCTCCAGCGCCACGAACAGCAGCAGCAGCGACAGGCCGGTGATCACCTCGGGCATCACCAGCGGCGCATACAACATGCCGGAGAACAGCATGCGGCCGCGAAATCCCTGGCCACGCGACAGCGCCACCGCAGCCAGCGTGCCGAGCACCGTCGCCGCGGTGGCCGAGGTGGCGCCGACGCGCAGGCTCATCCAGGCCGCATCGATCATGGCGCGATCGCTGAAGAACTCGTGATACCAGCGCAGCGACCAGCCGCCCCACACAGTGACCAGGCGCGAGGCGTTGAACGAGTAGATCACCAGGATCAGGATCGGGAGGTAAAGAAAGGCGAGCCCAAGCGTCAGCGACGCGACGTTGAAGCGCGACAGGCGGGAGGGATTAGGCACGATCTCCTCCTCCCTCAATCCCAGTGAAACCTTCTCCGTTCCCTCCCCCCTTGTGGGGGAGGGTCAGGAAGGGGGGCACCCAGCAAAGACCGCCAATGCGGACCCCCACCCCCAACCCCTCTCCGCAAGGGGGAGGGGGGCGAGAGAGCGTGCCTTGCTGTACGCCATCCATCACCTGCTCTCCTCCAACTGCCGGCGCTGCAGCCGGTCGTAGAGCAGAAGCGGAAGCAGCAGCACGACCAAGAGGACCACGGCGATGCTGGAGGCCACCGGCCAATCCTTGTTGGTGAAGAATTCGAGCCAGAGCGTCTGGCCGATCATCAGCGATTTCGACCCGGCGAGCAGATCGGGAATGACGAACTCGCCGACCACCGGGATGAAGCACAGCAACGCGCCCGCGCCGACGCCGGGCAGCGACAGCGGAAACGTCACCAGCCAGAAGATCTCGCGCGGCGAGGCGCCTAGATCGGCGGCGGCTTCTTCCAAGGCCGGCTCCAGCTTGGTCAGCGTCGCGAACAGCGGCAGGATCATGAACGGCAGATAGGAATAGACGATGCCGACATACATCGCGCTGTCGGTCGACAGCCACACCGCCGGCGTGGACACCAGATGCAGCGCGAGCAGGATCTGGTTCAGGAGGCCGTCATGCTGCAGGATGTTGACCCAGGCGTAGATGCGGATCAGGAACGAGGTCCAGAACGGCACGATCACCAGCATCATCGCGATGCCCTGCCAGCGCCTGGGGAGCCGCGCCATGCCAAAGGCGATGGGGTAGCCGATCAAGAGCAGGATCGCGGTCGACGTCGCCGCGACGACGACGCTGCGCAGATAGGATGAAAGATACAGATCGTCAGACAGCAGCAGACGGAAATTGTCGAGCGACAGCGCCGCAAATGCATCCCGGAGCGACGACAAACCATCAGCCAGCGAGAACACCGGCGTATAGGGGGGCTGCGCGATCGCAGTCTGCGACAGGCTGATCTTGGCGACGAAGGCGAACGGCACCAGGAAGAACAGCACCATCCAGATGTAAGGCGCGATCGCCGCAAAGCGGGCCGGGCGCGAGAAGATGCGGCGCGCGCTCATCGCTCCAGCACCAGGCAATCGTCGGGCGTGAACCAGGCGACCACGCGCTGGTTCAGGCCATAGCCGTCGGCATCGAGCCGGGCGGTGTTGGCCTGCGCAGCGTGAAGCACGGCGCCGCCGTCGAGCTTGATCTTGTAGACGGTCCTGCCACCGAGATAGCTCGCATCGGTGATGGCGCCCTCGACACAATTGATCGCAGCAGCATCGCCGGCCGGTCGACGGAGCGCGAGGCGGATCTTCTCCGGACGGATCGCGACCGCGACCTTGCTCTCGCTGATCGGAGCCATCGGCTGCGCCACGACCAGCTCACCCGCAGTGTGGGTCACGACCCTGAGCCGGAGCGGCTCCCGCGCGGTCACCTCGCCCTCGAACAGATTGATGTCGCCGACGAACTCCGCGACCCACCGCGACGCGGGCTCCTCATACAGACGTCGGGGGACCGCGACCTGCTCGAGCCTTCCCGCGTTCATCACCCCGATCCGGCTCGCCACCGTCATCGCCTCCTCCTGGTCGTGGGTGACGATGATGAAGGTCATGCCGAGCTTGCGCTGCAGCTCCATCAGCTCGACCTGCGTGCTCTCGCGCAGCTTCTTGTCGAGCGCAGCCATCGGCTCGTCGAGCAGCAGCACCTGCGGCCGGCGCGCCAGTGAGCGCGCCAGGGCGACGCGCTGCTTCTGCCCGCCCGAGAGCTGATCCGGCTTGCGCTTCTCCAGCCCTTCGAGCCGCACCAGCGCCACCATCTCGGCAACGCGCGTGGCGATCTCGGCGCGCGGCATGCCGGCGCGCTTCAGGCCGAAGGCGATGTTGTCGCGCACGTTCAGATGCGGGAACAGCGCGTAGTTCTGGAACATCATGTTGACGGGCCGCTGATGCGGCAGCACCTGCGCGATGTCCTCGCCCGAAAGCAGGATGCGCCCTTCATCCGGCGTCTCGAAGCCGGCCAGCATGCGCAGCAAGGTCGTCTTGCCGCAGCCGCTGGGGCCGAGCAGCGCGAAGAACTCGCCGGCGCGGATGTCGAGCGAGACGCCGTCGACGGCGCGGAAGCTGCCGAATGTCTTGACGAGGTTCTCGATCCGCAGGATCGGCGGCTGAGCATCGGGACGCGGTTCCGGCGCTGGTGATGCTGCCGGCTCTCCGGCAGGCGCTGGGTTTGCGATGTCGTCAGCCATGTCCCGATCAAATCACCCTGCCCGGCCACAACGGCCGACCGGTCGGCAAGCTAGCCGCCCACGGATTGCAGCTCAACCGCGCGGGCCGGACTATCCCCGCTCGCGTCAACGGCCTGCGGCGTGCCCCGGCCACAGGCCGCAGTGGTCATGAACGCAGCGAGCGCATCGCGTTCGGCAGCGGGAAGCGTCAGACCCAGCTTGGTCCGCCGCCACAGCACGTCGTCGGGAAACCGCGCCCATTCGCGCGCCATGAGGTAGCGGACCTCCGCCTCGGTCAGCTGCGGCCCGAACGCCTGCCCGAGATCGGCCCGGCACCTCGCCTCGCCAAGGATCTCCGCCAGCCGGGTGCCGTAGGCGCCGAGCAGCCGCCGGGCCTCGGCTTCGCTGAGAAAGCGCCAGCGCTCCCGTGCGTCATCGACGAGATCCTCGAACCGGTCCCAGGCGAAGTCGCCACCCGGAAGCGGCGCTCTCGCAGTCCAGCGTGGCGACATCGGATAAAAGCGCGCGAGGCGGGAGACCGCCTGCTCGGCCCGGTGCCGGGCTGTCGTGACGTCGCCGCCGCACATGGTCAGGAGCGGCGCCTTGGCGCGGCCAGCATCGAGGCTCACGACCGTTTCCAGCCGCCCGCTGTCGGCGGCGCGCAGCACCATCATGTTGGCGCCGGCCACGCTCCGGACCACGTCCGCAGGCTGGATGTCCGAGCGGAAATAGCGGTTCGCCGCCTTGCAGAGATAGGCCACGTCTGCCGCCGGCACCGCCACCACGGCTGGGTCACCCTTGAAGCCGTGGACCACCGTGCCGATCAGGGTGAAATCCTGCTCGTAGGGCTGGGCAAAGATCAGCCGTCCATCCGAATTCTGAAACACGTAGACCGCTTCGACATCGAACAGCCGCGGCACGATGATCTGGCTGACCTGCCGCGCGGTGACCCGCGGCGGCGGCTGACGCAGCACGGTCTCCGCCGTCGAGACGCTCCACGCGCCGGTGGCGTTGGCGAGCGCGCGCGAGGTGACGATGCGTCGATGGCCGCGGTCGATGATGGCGAGACGCCATATATGGTCGCGGTCGGCCCGCACGCAGCGGGCGCCGGTGCGGATCGACGCGCCGCGCTCGGCAGCGTCCATCGCGGTCAGGACCACCAGGCGGGAATCGTCGACCACGCAATCGGAATAGTCGAATGCCGTCCCGATCGGACGCTTCAGGGCATCTCCGATCGGATGATGCGTGACGTCGAGCGCCGACGCTGACGGCAGCCGGTTGCGCGCAGCGAGGCGGTCGTAGAGCCAGAGTCCTGCGCGCAGTTGCCATGGCGGCCGCTCATTGGCGTGAGCTGGAATAGCAAAGCGGATCGGTCGGACCAGATGCGGCGCGACCGTGAGCCAGACGTCGCGCTCGGCGAGCGCGCGGCGCACGCGCAGAAAGCTGCGGCGCTCCAGCGCTGCGAGATCCCCATGCACCAGCCGCGACGTGGCCGACGAGGCGCCGCCGCCGAGATCGCCCTGCTCGACAAGGAGCACGCGCAGACCGCGGCCAGCCGCATCACGCGCCAGGCTGACGCCGTTCAGACCTCCGCCGATGATCGCAAGATCGTAGTCCGCCATACGCAAGGTCTTCGAGCGTGCCAGGACGAACGATCGTAGACCGGCGGAGATGATTCTCGTAGCGGCTTAGCTGTCATGCGCGCGGATAAATTCGCGCTGTTGCGCAACGGCCTCTGACCACGAGTGCCCGGTCAGCCGGTCTTGCGAACGGACGCGTCGTCGTCGTCGTGAGCGCGACCGACGATGCCGTCGTATTTGCCGATCGGCAGGGGCTTGCCGAGCAGATAGCCCTGAACCGAGTCGCAGCCCTGCTCGGCGAGGAAGCCGAGCTGCTCGGGCGTCTCGACGCCTTCCGCCACGATCGACATGTTCATGCCGTGACCCAGACCGATGACCGCACGAATGATCGCCGCCGATTGCGGGTTGCGGCCGATATTCATGACGAAGGCGCGGTCGATCTTGATCTTGTCGAACGGGAAGGCCTGCAGGTAGCTCAGCGACGAGTAGCCGCTGCCGAAATCGTCCATCGAGACGCGAACGCCGAGCGCCTTCAGCCGGCGCAGCAGCGCGACACCACGATCGAAATCCTCGATCAGCACACCCTCGGTGATTTCGAGCTCGAGCCTGCCGGGCGCGAGCCCCGTCTCGAGCAGGATCGAATGGACCAGTGCGACAAGGTCGCCATGAACGAACTGGGCCGGAGACAGGTTGACCGCGACCTGCAGCGGCTTCGGCCACGACGCCGCCTCGCGGCAGGCCTCGCGCAGGATCCACTCGCCCATCTCGACGATGAGGCCGCTCTCTTCCGCGAGCGGAATGAAGTCGCTCGGCGGCACGAAGCCGCGGACCGGGTGCTGCCAGCGCGCCAGCGCCTCGAAGCCGATGATCTCGCTGGCGTCGACCGTGCGGCCGGAGGCGGCCTGCGGCTGGAAGTACAGCGAAAGTTCGCCATGCTTGATCGCGACAGACAGCTCCTGATGCAGAACGCGGCGGTCGCGAATCTGCTGATCCATTTCGGGCTCGTAGAAGGTGATGCTGCCGCGCGATTTGGCCTTGGCGCGGAACAGAGCGGCACCCGCATTGGCGAGCAGCGACGCCGGATCCGAACCATTGTGCGGGAACACCGAGATGCCCGTCGTCAGCGCTGTGCGAATCGACTTGCCGTCGATCTGGAAGTCCACCGCGATCGCCGCCGCCAACTGCTCGGCCAGCGCCCTGCCCATCTCCGGTTGCTTGCCGTCGATGATCAGCCCGAACTCATCGCCGGAGAGACGCGCGACCACCCCGCCCCGGGCAACGGCATGGACGCGGCGGGCGACCTCGATCAACAGCTTGTCGCCGATGGCGTGGCCGAAGACGTCGTTGACGTCCTTCAGGCCCTTGAGATCGACGTTCAGGACCGCGAACTCCTCATCCGTGTCCGCGCAGGCCTCGATCATCTGGCTCAAGGCCTGCAGGAACGCGGCGCGGTTAGGCAGATCGGTCAGGCCGTCGTGATAGGCCATGTGCGCCATCCGCGATTCGGTCTGGCGCCGGTCGGTGACGTCCTCATAGGTCTTGATCAGATATTGCGGCTCGCCGGTCTCGCCCAGCACGGTTGCCCGTCGGGTCAGGAACAGCCGCAGACCGTCTTTGGTCGAGATCGGATGTTCCTCGGTCAGAAGGCTGCGCTTCTTGATAGCGGCTTCGTCGCGCGCCATGATCAGTCTGGCCTCGCGCGGATTGAAAATGTCGGCGGCGGTCAGGCCCGTGGCATCCTCGCGCTTGCGGTTGAGGATGATCTCGGCGCTGCGGTTGGCGAGCAGATAGCGGCCGTCGCTGACGCTCTCGACGATGAGCGAGACCGGAATGTTGTCGACGACCAGCTCCAGGAACTTCTTGCTGTTCTCCAGCTCGCGGCTCAGCGATCGCCGCTCCGTGGCATCGTCGAACAGCGCGATGAGGAACTGCGGCTCGTTCTTGTCGTTGCGTGCAACGACCCGATGGGCTTCGAGGATGCGCTTGTCGTTGCCGCGTTGAACGACCAGCTCGCTGCAATAGGTGGTGCCGGGCGCCAGCATCGCTTCGCGGTCGGCAGCCGCGATGTCGGCCGCGGTCGCGTCGCCGAAGAGGTCGCTTGGGCGCCGTCCGATGATCTGATCCCGCGGCATCCGAGAGAACTGCTCGAATGCTCGGTTGGCGAAGATGTAGCGGCCGTCGTCGATGTTCTTGACGGCGACGCAGACGGGAACCTGATCGACCACCGATTCCAGGAACTGCTTGGTCGAGGCGAGCTCGCGCTCCAGCCGGCGCTGCACCGTGCAGTCTTCGTGGATGCCGATCGATCCGCCGGTCGGAAGACGGAATATCTGGG
This sequence comes from Bradyrhizobium sp. SZCCHNRI3043, assembly GCF_032377735.1. Lineage (NCBI taxonomy): Bacteria > Pseudomonadati > Pseudomonadota > Alphaproteobacteria > Hyphomicrobiales > Nitrobacteraceae > Bradyrhizobium > Bradyrhizobium sp. SZCCHNRI3043. Next base: position 215,108 of record NZ_JAUHID010000001.1, on the reverse strand, counting down.
CTCGCACCACACGTCCGCCGGGCAGCTCGGTCAGGCACCCGTCCGGCTCCCGCGCCTGGCGCGCATAGTCTTCGACCGTCAGATTGAGCAGGCCGCGCTGCCGCCGCAACTCGACCAGATCCCGGCCGGTGCAACCGGGCGGAATGTCGGCCCGGCTCATGCCGTAGATTTCGAGGAAGCGATGGTTGTAGAAGACGACGCGGTTGGCGGCGTCCGTCAGCATCAATCCCTGGCTCAGATTGTTGAGCGCGGAACTGATGAAAACATTACGCCGCAGTTGTGCCCGCTTGGCGCGCCGCAAGGCCGAATGGATCCAGATCACGACCGAGGCGAGGAAGGCGCAGACGACGACCCCGGCGATCAACACTTCCCAGAGCACGTCCGGCTCGATGGTGCCCAGGTAGCCGGAGGGCGAGAAATCGGACGACGCAGCCCAGGCGCGCGTCGGCGCAGCCGCCCACGCTGCCATGGCGGCCATCGAGGCCGCAACGACGCACGCAGAAAACGCGTTTCGGTCGCTCGCCTGCCAATTCTTGCCAGCCATCAATCACCCGCGGTATTCGGCGACAGTATCTGGCTTCACCTATTGGGATCGGGTAAACGGGTTCGGCAAACTTCGAAAAAGACGAAGCAAATTTGGTCAATGGCCTCCCTATGATGAACGGTTTGCTAACGGCGTGCGCACTCGGGACCGAGGCTCAACCCACCAAGGGTTGCAGAAAGCCATGACTTCCCCGAATCGTCTCAGGACCGTGCATGGATAGAGTGGATTGCGTCGTCGTGGGCGCCGGCGTCGTCGGACTTGCCGTCGCACGACAGCTGGCCCGCGCCGGACGCGAGGTCATCGTTCTCGAGGCGGCCGAGGGCATCGGCACCGTCACTTCGTCTCGCAACAGCGAAGTGATCCACGCCGGCATCTACTACAAGGCCGGGAGCCTGATGGCCCGCTTCTGCGTGGCCGGCAAGCGCATGCTTTACCGCTATTGCGACGAGCATGGCGTGCCCTACCGCAATTGCGGCAAACTGATCGTTGCAACCAATCCGGCCGAGACCGAGAAGCTGCAGGGCATCCGCGCGCACGCCGAAGCCAACGGCGTCGAAGGAATGCGGCTGCTATCTGGATCCGAAGCGCTGGCGCTGGAGCCGGCCCTGGCCTGCGAGGCGGCCCTGCTGTCGCCGTCGACCGGCATCCTCGACAGCCATGCCTTCATGCTGTCGCTGCGCGGCGAGATCGAGGACGCCGGCGGCGCCTTCGCCTTCCACACGCCGCTGCTGCGGGCCAAGGCAGCCGGAGAATCGATCGAGGTCGACGCGGGCGGCGCGCAGCCGATGACGCTGAGCTGCCGGCTGTTGGTGAACGCTGCAGGCCTCGACGCGCCCCCGGTGGCCCGGCGGATCGACGGCATGCCGTCGCCGCTGGTGCCGACGACCTATCTCGCCAAGGGCAACTATTTCAGCTGCAGCGCCCGGGCACCGTTCAGCCGGCTCATCTACCCCGTGCCGGAACCGGGCGGGCTTGGCGTTCACCTTACGCTCGACATGGCAGGCCAGGCCAGATTCGGCCCCGACGTCGAGTGGATCGACCGCATCGACTACACGGTCGATCCGGCGCGCGCCGAGCGCTTCTACCCGGCGATCCGCAAATACTGGCCGTCGCTGCCGGATGGGGCGCTGATGCCGAGCTATTCCGGCATCAGGCCGAAGATCGTACCGCCGGCCGTGGCGTCGCAGGATTTCGTCATTCAGGGCCCGCGCGATCACGGCGTGCCCGGACTCATCAATCTGTTCGGAATCGAATCGCCTGGATTGACGTCATCGCTCGCGATCGCGGCTCACGTCGGCGATCTCGCCTCGAGCTGAAGACCCTCGATATCGCGATGAACAGCCTGTCGCGATAGACACGCTGGGAGACAACGCAGGCAGATGCGTTCGCGTCGTCGCGCATCGAAACTAAGTCGTGTATCGTAACTAATTCGATTGAAGTTGCGTCTGGGATGGACTCTTCGCCATCCCAGGCGCACGGTCTTGCGATCAGATGATACGGCGGATGATGGTCACATGTCAGTGAAGTGTTTCGCTGGTTACCTGTCTCAAGCGCTCGATCTCATCCTTCACCATCAGTTTGCGTCGCTTCAGTTCGGCAATTCGCAGGTCGTCCGTCGATGGATGCAGGAGAGCTTGATGCAATTCGTTTTCAAGAACTTTATGCTTACGCTCCAGTTCAACGAGATGCGCCTGAATAGCCATTCGAAACCTCCTCGGTAGGTGAACCTGAGATTCGACCAGGGCTAATGAGTGTACACTAGTCGCTTGACCTGTCGATGGGGCCAAAAGACCGCACATGCAAATTTGAGCGCCGTGTGTAACGAAGCGTGAGCTGATCCGGGCGAATCTAACGCCGGCGCCAACCTGAAATTCACGGGACAGCTGCACGGATCTTGAGGGGTGCGACTTGCTTATCAGCTTCGCAAGCGCAATATTTGCGCCCGCCTTCGCAAGGCTTTCCACTTCCTTCCGCTTTTTTGCTATCATAGATCATGGCTGACCAAGACGAGCGCGAACTGCAGGCCGAACTCGCGCGCCTGCAGCAGGAGCACCGCGACCTCGACGCGGCGATCGACGCTTTGCATCAATCGCCCGCCCCCGATTTGTTGCGGCTGCAACGACTGAAGAAGCGGAAGCTTCTGCTACGCGATCGAATCGCCTTCATCGAAGACCAGATCACGCCCGACATCATCGCCTGAGGCGAAGCGTCAGCACGGCTGACCGTATGCACCCAGGCAAGACAGCGATGCAGGATTTGCCGAAGCGCCTTGACAAAAGGAACAAAAAGGGAACAATTAGGCCATCCCTCGTAGTCCCCGGACAACAACAAGGATGGTTGTGATGCCCGCCTCCTTCTCCCCACAGGATCGCCTCTACGAACAGGCATGTGACCAAGCCATCGCGATGTGCGACGGCAATCTGCGCTCCACGATCAAGGCGCTGATCATGGCGAACGAGTATCTCGAGCTGGAGCTGCAGGAGCTGCGGGCCGCGATCTCCTGCGGCTGCATGCCCAACACCGCCTCGGACGCCGCGCAGAGCGATGCGGCCTGAGCCCGACGGCCTTTGAGGCTCTCCAGGCGATGACCCATGCACTCGCTCGGAGCTTCGGCGAGAGGTCAGGAGGAGCGTGCAATGCCCGATATCACCTACTACGTCGCGATGCCGTTCAGGCGGGACGAGGGTGGCATGCTGGTCGCGGGAACGGCTGAGGAATGCCAGAGCTCGTCGGCCGCGCTGCGTCGCGCGGAGGCCATGTCGCGCTTATCAGACAATATCGGCGCCATTGCCTTCAGCCGCAGCGGCGATCCATTGAAGGGGGAATTCAGCGACGCCCGGCTGCTGCACAAGTTCGGCGAGTTGCCTGACGATCTCGGCGAGCTGTGAGCGCCGTGTTCCGCCAGCTCGGTCATCGGCGCGGATGGCCGGCGAGCGTCACCGCTTGTCGCCCGGCAGGGTCGTTCGTTACGCGGGGCTCTCGTACCTTCGCTGGGCCTTGCGCATGTACATCGCGCGGTCGGCTTCCTCCAACGCACGTACTGGGTTGACGCGCTTGTCGAGAAGGGCAACCCCGGCCGACGCGCCGGCACACACGGTCTGATCGCCGAAGGTGAAGGTCAGGCTGTCGATGGCCTGCTCCAGCTCCGCCGCCTTGGCATGCGCCTCCGTCGCGCTGAGGTGCCAGAGCAGCACGCCGAACTCGTCGCCGCCGAGCCGACCGATCACGTCGGAGGATCGGACCCGCTCGCCGAGGACACGCGCAACCGCCTTCAGGACCTCGTCACCGGCCGCATGGCCGAAGGTGTCATTGATGGGTTTCAACCGATCGACGTCGAGCACGACCAGGGCACCGGTCGCATCGTAGCGCTTGATGAACGCGATGGAGCGATGGAGCTCGCGGGCGAAGCCGCGACGATTGAAGATGTCGAGCAGGAAATCGCGCTCGGCGGAGGCCGTGAGCTCGGCGATCCGCGCCTGCGCTGCCCTCAGCTCGGCCTTCAGGCGTCGGATCGTCTGCCGCGTGCCCGCCGGTGCGGAACCAGGTTCAGGTGAGCGCGCGCCCCGAAGAACCCGATGACGGTACCGGGTTCTTCGCTTCCCGGCCCGCCACGCGGCCGCCATGCGCTTCTTTTTCATCGGACACCTGCCGCGCCGTCGTTTGGGCTTGCCGGGCTTAACCAAGACAGGATAGTCCATTCGGGCCTCCATGCCATGGCTTGCCGCTGTCGGGACCGATCCTATACTCCGGCCCATGCTGATGGATTCCCGAGAAGATTTGAGGTTATGACCGCCCCGATCGCCATTATCATGGGAAGCCAGTCGGACTGGGATACCATGCGCCATGCCGCCGACACACTCGGAGCGTTGGGCGTGAGCTACGACGCCCGTATCATCTCGGCGCACCGCACCCCGGACCGACTGTATGCCTTTGCCAAGGGCGCCAAGGCGGCCGGCTACAAGGTCGTCATCGCCGGTGCAGGCGGCGCCGCCCATCTGCCGGGCATGACGGCCTCGCTGACAGAGCTCCCCGTGTTCGGCGTTCCCGTCGAGTCGAAGGCGCTGTCGGGGGTCGATTCGCTGTATTCCATCGTCCAGATGCCGGCCGGAATTCCGGTGGGAACGCTCGCCATCGGCAAATCCGGCGCCATTAACGCAGCGCTGCTGGCGGCGAGCGTGCTCGCTCTCTCCGATCCTGCACTCGCCGGCCGTCTGTCGGCCTGGCGCCAGGCGCAGACTAATGCGATCGCCGAACGTCCGGAGGGCACGGCGTGACCGACTCCAATCGGGTGAAGCTCAAGCCCGGCGACACCATCGGTATTCTCGGCGGCGGCCAGCTCGGCCGCATGCTGGCGCTTGCTGCGGCGCGGCTCGGGCTGCGCTGCCAGGTGTTCTCGCCGGACCCGGACTCCCCCGCCTTCGACGTGGTGCTGAACGCAACCTGCGCCGAATATGCCGACGTCGAGGCGCTCGAGCTGTTCGCCAATGACGTCGACGTCGTCACCTACGAGTTCGAAAACGTCCCCTCGGCCGCGGCCATGGTGCTGGCGGCGAGGCGCCCGGTGCTGCCGCGCCGCTCGGCGCTCGAGACGACCCAGGATCGCCTCACCGAGAAAGATTTCGTCACCTCGCTGGGCATCAGCACCGCGACCTACGCCGACGTGTCCTCGGTCGCCACCTTGCGCGAAGCCGCGTTCCGGATCGGCTTGCCGGCCGTGCTGAAGACACGTCGGTTCGGCTATGACGGCAAGGGCCAGATCAAGATCCGCCCGGGTGACGATCTCGAGCGGATCTGGGCCGAACTCGGCACCAAGTCGGCGATCCTTGAGGCGTTCGTTCCGTTCGAGCGCGAGATATCGGTCGTGGCGGCCCGAGCGGCCGATGGACAGGTCGAGTGCTTCGACGTCACCGAGAACGAGCATCGCGATCACATCCTGAAGGTGTCGCGGGCGCCGGCGCGCATCCCGGATGCGCTCGCCGACGAGGCCAGGGACATTGCGAGCCGGATCGCCACCGCCCTCGATTACGTCGGGGTGCTGGCCGTGGAGATGTTCGTGGTATCGGATGGTCCTACTCCAGGCGTCCTGGTCAACGAAATTGCCCCGCGGGTGCATAATTCCGGCCACTGGACCCTCGATGGCGCCTCGATTTCCCAGTTCGAACAGCACATCCGGGCGATCGCCGGTTGGCCGCTTGGCAAGCCGCTGCGCCACGGCCACGTCACGATGACGAACCTGATCGGGGACGAGATCGACAGCTACGAGCAGTGGCTCACGGTTCCCGGCGCGACCGTGCATCTCTACGGCAAGGGCGCCGCTCGTCCGGGCCGCAAAATGGGGCATGTGACCCAGGTCTCGCCACTGCCGCCGAGGCAGGGCTGAAATAAACCGCTCCGGCGAGGTTAAACTTGCGGTCAAGAGCCCGTCAGCGGGTGGACAGCGACGGTGTCCTCTGATACACGGGCGCGCTCAAGGTTAAGGGCGCGGGCATTCGCCAGCCCTGGCTTCACCAGATTTCAAACCGATAGACTGAGAAAGAGGATGCCGCGTGCAGGTTCTCGTTCGCGATAACAATGTCGATCAAGCCCTCAAGGCGCTCAAGAAGAAGATGCAGCGTGAGGGCATTTTCCGCGAGATGAAGCTTCGCGGCCATTACGAGAAGCCGTCCGAGAAGAAAGCCCGCGAGAAGGCCGAAGCCGTGCGCCGTGCGCGCAAGCTGGCCCGCAAGAAGTTGCAGCGCGAAGGCCTGCTGCCGATGAAGCCGAAGCCGGTGTTCGGCGCTGGCCCCGGCGGTGACCGTGGTGCTGGTCGTGGTCCGGGCGCAGGTGCCCGTCCCGGCGCGCCGCGCTGATCTGGCCACTTCAATCTGACGTCGTCTGAAGCGCGGGCCTTTGGCTCGCGTTTTTGTTTTGGGCGCTCCTTCTTGATTGTGCGCCTCTGGCCATCCGGCGACCAGATTGAATCCGGGTTGCTGCGCCCGCCCTCGCATCGCTGCAGAGCTCGCCACTCCAAAGAAAAAGCGGCAGACCGGCCAGGCCCACCGCCTCGATCACGTCCGCGAACGATTCGACCGGCTATTTCGGCAGCACTGAGTGGAACACCGATTTCGCCGCCGACATCATGTCCTGCGCCACGCTGGACATCTGGTCCTTGATCGATGGATCAGTCTTGTCGGCGCGCAGATCGAGCGGACGCAACTGCTGGACAGGGATCTCCGCCGGCGGGGTCGGGCGCCCGTCCGGCTGCAATGATCCCGTGTAGGTCTGGCTCGAGGCCGACGGCAAGGCAAAGCCCTGCTCGGCCGGTGGCGCAGAGACCGTCACGGGAGGCGGCAACGGACGGACCGGCGACACCTGTGGCGCGACGGTCGCGATGCGCGGGGTCTCGCCAGCGCCCCGGGCTGCGTCGCTCGACGGCTTCTCGACAGCCACCTTGCCGGCACCTTCGCTCGCGCGCAACCGCTCGATCGCCGCGCGGGCGAGATCAGCAGCATCCCGGCGATCGTCCTGCTGGGCCGCTGGGGCCTCGGCCGGAGTACCGCGCGCAATCAGCTTTTCCCGCGGCGACCCGGGATGGCGCGCGGCCTGCACCTCGGTCGGGAGGCTCGCTGTTTCGGTCGGCTTCACTTCGACGGCCTTCTCCGCAGCCTTGTCGGCGAGCGACTTCTCCGAGACCCCCTTGGCCTTGATGCCAGGAGCGGGAATGCTGGAGACCTCCGTCGACGTTTCCGCCGGCTTGGCGTCGGACCTGGGATCGGCCTTCGCTTCCAGCTTGGCGGGGTCGATCCCCTTGCCCGTGGATTTCGGAGCGTCGCTCTTTGAGCCGGTGAGCTTGGCGTAGGCAGCCGACGCCACCGCCGCCACGGTCGATGGCGGCGAGTCGGGCTTGGTATTGATGTAGTGGTTGACGATGTAGGCCCCGATGATGGTGGCAACCACCGACGGGACGATCTCCATGGCGAACTTTGTGAGATATTTCAGCATGCTGACCACTCCCGCGCGGTATTTGCGGGAACTTTGAGGCACAATTAAGGGACCATCCCAGTACCTTCCGGAGCCCGCAACCTGCGATCCCTGCAGGCGCAACCGCCGAAAAGTCGTTCTCCTGAAGCCCTTTGAGACCGAAGCCGTGCTGCAATCCAAGATCGTATGGGCGCTGCCAACTGCTTCCGGATCGCCGGCTCAAGATACCACAATCAGCGGCATCCCGGTAAACAAATGGTTACGGCTTCAATTCAACTTCGAGGAAAACGATCTCGGAACCAGTCTCATTCAGTACATCGTGTTCGACACCGGCTTTGCGGAAATAGGATTTGCCGACCGCGAGCTGCGCCTTCGAGCGCTCGCCGGACGGCGCCACGATCGTCATCTCGCCCGCGGTGACCGGCACGATCACGTAATCCATCTCATGAACGTGGCGCCCCGTGGCACTGCCGGGCAATAGCCGCCACTCCGTGACGCGGACTTCGGGCGTATCGACCTGGACGTCGGACTGGGCGCTGAGCATGGGGGATCTCTTGAATCAGGGGACGAAGAGCAGGAACAGGAATATCGCGAACACCACCATGTGCACCAGCCCGAACAGGATGTTCGTCCGTCCCGTGCCGAAGGTCAGCATGCTTAGGACGAAGGTCAGGACCAGCAGCACTATTCCCTGCGGGTCCAGCCCGAGGACGAGCTGCTTGTCGAGCTCATGGGCGGCGACCGCCACTGCCGGGATGGTCAGCCCTATGGTGGCGAGCGAGGAGCCAAGCGCGAGATTGATGCTCTTCTGAAGGTCGTTGGCGCGGGCGGCCGAGAGGGCGGCGATACTCTCCGGCAGCAGGATCAACAGCGCCACGAGCACGCCTGCGACCGCCTGCGGCGCACCCGTTGCGGCAACGCCGGCGTCGACCACCAGCGAGAACTTCTTGGCAAGCAGGACCACAGCGAGCAGTGCGACCAGCAGCAGCCCGACACTGAGCAACAGCTTCGCACGCGGCAGCCGGACATCGTCATCGGCGAACCGAGCCGAGCCGCCGACGAAATAATCCCGATGGCGGGTGGTCTGCGTATACAGGAACACCGCGTAGAGCAGGATCGTCACGACGCTGACGAAGGCGATCTGCACGGCAGAATACACCGGACCAGGCGACGTCAAGGTATAATTCGGCAGCACCAGTGTGATGGTTGCCATCGTGAACAGTACGCTGAGATACAGATTGGCACCGGAGACCAGCACGTCCTGCTCGCGATAGCGCAGGCCGCCGATGAAGATGCAGATGCCGGCCAGGCCGTTGCACACGATCATGACGACCGCGAACACGGTGTCGCGGGCCAGCGCGGGCGCAGCCTTGTCGCCGAGCATGATGGTGGCGATCAGCGCCACCTCGATCACCGTCACCGCCAGGGTCAGGAGCAGCGTGCCGAACGGCTCGCCGATCTCATGCGCGATCACCTCGGCATGGTGCACGGCCGCGAACACCGTGCCGAACAGGATCACCAGCAGCACCGCGGCGAAGACCACGCCGGCGGCCGAAGGCGTGAAGTCATAATGCGTCGCCGTGACGATCGCGACGAGCGCGACCGCCAGGCCGGGAAAGATCACCGATGATGCGGGCGTTGCGCCCTTCACGCTCATGATTCGCGTCCTTCGATCCGTTCTGTCCGACTATGCGCGACAGCGAGGCGATCGTCACGCGGTCCGGCCGTGACAGGGTCAACCAGGACGGTCTCTGAAAGTGCCGTCGATCAGGTCAATGCGGGCTGAGCAGCGGATGGATCGGAAGCACGGTCAGCAGCACGAACAGCGGAACGAGGACGGCAGCTGCCTGCAGCATGTAGCCGAAGAAACTCGGCATCTTGATGCCGCGCTCATTGGCGATCGCTGCGACCATGAAGTTCGGCGCGTTTCCAATGTAGGTCAGCGCACCCATGTAGACGGCGCCCATCGAGATCGCCGCCAGCGTGCCCGAGAGTTCGCCCATCAGCACCTTGGGATCGCCGCCCGCCAATTCGAAGAACAAGAGATAGGTCGGGGCATTGTCGAGGAAGGCCGACATCAGCCCGGTGAACCAGAAATAGGCGACCTCTCTCGGCGCGCCGGCGGGTGTCGTCACGGCATCCAAGAGCCAGCCGAACGAGCCACTGCGACCCGCGTTCAGCATGGCGATGACCGGGACGATCGCGGTGAAGATCGCCGCGAACAGCTTGGCGACCTCTCGGATCGGCTCCCAGTTGAACCCGTTCGCCTCGCGGTGCTCGTCCGGCGTGAGCCAGAGCGACAGGCCGGCGATCGCCACGAGGATGGCATCGCGCACGAGGTTCTGAAGCTCGACATGCGTGCCGAAGACGTCGAAGGAGATGCCTGGCTTCCAGGTCGCCGAGAGCAGCGTATTGGCAACGATCGCGGCGATCAGAACGACATTGATGAGGCCGCGAATGCGCACCGGCTCCTTCGTTACGAACGCTTGCGACGCAAGCTTCTCCGCGCGGAAGCGCCACCAGTCGATAGCGGCAAAGACGATGAGCAGCAATCCGGCGACGATCGCGGTCTGCAGCCAGAGGTGTTGCGTCGTCCAGAAGAAATCGACGCCGCGCAGAAAGCCGACGAACAGCGGCGGATCGCCCAGAGGGCTGAGCGCGCCACCGACATTGGCAGCCAGGATGATGAAGAAGACCAGCACGTGCACGTTGTGCGGCCGCGTCAGATTGGCGCGGATCAGCGGACGTACCAGGATCATCGCGGCACCCGTCGTGCCGACCACGCTCGCGATGATCGTGCCGAGTGCCAGGATGGCCGTATTGGTCGCCGGCGTACCTCTGATGTCGCCGGTCACCAGGATGCCGCCGGCGACGGTGTAGAGCGCAAACAGCAGCACGATGAAGCTGAGATACTCCGCGAGCAGCGCGTGGATGAAGGACGCGAGCGAGGCCGCCAGTCCCGCCTGCCAGGTCAGCGCCGCCAGCGTCACCACGGCCCATGCCAAGGCGATCTTGCCGTAATGGTGATGCCAGAGGCGGGCAAACAGCAGCGGGCCGAGCGCGATCGATAGCAGCAATCCCGCAAACGGCAGCGCGAACGGCCAAGTCATCGCAGCGCCATCGAGGCCGGCGGCGGCATACGCGGGGATCGGCGGACCTGCGACGATCGCGACTACAAGCAGAGCCGGCCACCGACCGAGGACATTACGGGCTGTCGATGAAACTCTTGGCCGTACCTGTCGCACCATAGAAATCCAGATCATTATGTCCGCCGTCGGGAAACCGTACGAAGCGCTTGGGGTCATGCGCAAGCGCGAACAATCGTTCCCCGAAGCGGATCGGAATCCCCGGATCTTTGGCGCCATGCATGATCAGCAGCGGCACATGCACCTTGGCGATGCGCTGATCGGATTGGAAGCGGTCGCGCATCAGCAGGCTGACGGGAACCACTTTGAGCATGTCGGAGGCGACGTCGACCGTGGACGTATAGGGCGCCTCCAGGATCAGCCTGGCCATGGGACGCTCAGCGGCGATCGCGGCGGCCACGCCGCTGCCCAGTGAAAAGCCCCAAGCCACGATGCGCTCCGCCGCGTAGCGCTCGCGCGTGAAGGCATAGGCGGCTGCGGCATCCTGAAGCAGCCCCTGCTCACTGGGGTTGCCGCTCGAGCCTGCATAACCGCGATAGGACAGCGCGACGAGGCCGGTCCCGTCGGAGGTCAGCGCCTTGAAGCGCGAGACCACGCCGGCGAGGAAGTCGCCATTGCCTGGGAAATACAGCACGACCTTGCGGCCGGGCTGCGCCGGCACATGCCAGGCGATGACCTTCTCGCCGTCGGCCGAGGTCAGCACGTGCTCTTCAGCCTGCGGAAATCCGGCCGCGTCCGGCGCGGTGCGACCGACCGGCGGGATCGGAAACAGCATCGCGCGCTGGCGCATGAACAGCACAGCAAGCACGGTGGCGTAGATCGCCACCACGACGATCAGGAGCCATTTCAGGACCGCCATGGCTCCCAATAATGCCAGCTACATGCCCTTGACGATGTTCTCGGTCATCTTCTTGGCGTCGCCGAGCAGCATCATCGTGTTGTCGCGATAGAACAGCGGATTGTCGATGCCGGCGTAGCCCGAGGCGAGCGAGCGCTTGATGAACATCACGGTGCCGGCCTTCCAGACCTGCAGCACCGGCATGCCGTAGATCGGCGAGGACTTGTCCTCTTCAGCCGCCGGGTTGGTGACGTCGTTGGCGCCGATCACGAAGGCGACGTCGGCCTGGGCGAACTCGGAGTTGATGTCCTCGAGCTCGAACACCTCGTCGTAGGGGACGTTGGCCTCGGCGAGCAGCACGTTCATGTGGCCGGGCATGCGGCCCGCGACCGGATGAATGGCGTACTTCACCTCGACGCCTTCCTTCTTCAGCGTGTCGGCCATCTCGCGCAGCGCGTGCTGGGCCTGGGCCACCGCCATACCGTAGCCGGGCACGATGATCACCTTCGAGGCGTTCTTCATGATGAAGGCCGCGTCGTCGGCCGAGCCGAGCTTGGCCGGCTTCTGCTCACCGGTACCACCGCCGGCCGCTGCGGTCTCGCCGCCGAAGCCGCCGAGGATGACCGAGATGAAGGAGCGGTTCATCGCATGGCACATGATGTAGGACAGGATCGCACCGGACGAGCCGACCAGCGCGCCGGTGATGATCAGCGCCGAATTGCCGAGCGTGAAGCCGATACCCGCCGCGGCCCAGCCCGAATAGGAGTTCAGCATCGAGATCACGACCGGCATGTCGGCGCCGCCGATCGGGATGATCATGAGCACGCCGAGCGCCAGCGCCAGCAGCGTCACCATCAGGAAGTCGAACCCGCCGCCCGTCATCACCAGACGGACCACGAAGAAGACGAGCGCAACGGCGAGCGCAATGTTGATGATGTGGCGCGCCGGCAGGATGATCGGCGCGCCGCTCATCCGTGCCGAGAGCTTCAGGAAGGCGATGACCGAGCCGGTGAAGGTCAGCGCGCCGATGGCGACGCCGAGCGACATTTCGACCAGGCTCTGCGGATGGATGTTGCCGGGCGTGCCGATGTCGAAGGCTTCCGGCGCGAAGAACGCGCCGGCGGCGACCAGCACCGCGGCCATGCCGACCAGCGAATGGAACGCCGCTACGAGCTCGGGCATCGACGTCATCGGCACACGGCGCGCGATCACCGCACCGATGCCGCCGCCGATCGCAACGCCGAGGATCACGAGGATCCAGGCGATCGCATCTGCCGGTGGATGCCCGGCCAGCGTGGTCGCGACCGCAATCGCCATGCCGGCCATGCCGAAGAAATTGCCTTGCCGGCTGGAGGCCGGACTCGACAGCCCGCGAAGAGACAGGATGAACAGCACACCTGCCACGAGATAAAGGAGTGCCGACAGATTGGCGTTCATTGCAGATGCCCCGTTGTGCCTGTCATCCCGCGTCGTGCGGCGTTGTTACTTGGACTTCTTCTTGTACATCGCCAGCATGCGCTGGGTGACGAGGAAGCCGCCGAAGATGTTCACGCAGGCGAAGATCAGCGCGATGAAGCCGAACGCCCGCGCCAGACCGCTGCCGCTCGACAGCATGGGAACGCCGACCGCCAGCAGCGCGCCGACCACGATCACCGAGGAGATCGCATTGGTCACCGACATCAGCGGCGTGTGCAGGGCCGGCGTCACCGACCACACCACGAAGTAGCCGACGAACACCGCCAGCACGAAGATCGACAGCCGGAAGACGAAGGGGTCGACGGCTTGGACGACATGTTCCATGGCTCTGCTCCTTAGGGCTTCGGCTGGAAGTTCGGGTGGACGATGGCGCCATCCTTTGTCAACGCCGTGGCCTTGACCAGTTCGTCGTCCCAGTTGACCGCCAGTGTCTTTTCCTTCTTGTCGATCATCGTCTCGATGAAGGAAAACAGGTTGCGGGCGTACAGACCGGAGGCGGAAGCTGCGACCCGGCCGGCGAGATTGGGGTAGCCGATGATCTTGACGCCGTCGATCTCGACGGTCTCGCCCAGCTTGACGCCCTCGACATTGCCGCCGCGCTCGACCGCGAGGTCGACCAGCACCGAGCCCGGGCGCATCGACTTCACCATCTCCATGGTGACGAGGCGCGGCGCCGGACGGCCGGGAATCAGCGCCGTGGTGATGATGACGTCCTGCTTCTTGATGTGTTCCGCCGTCAGCGCCGCCTGCTTGGCCTGGTACTCCTTGGACATCTCCTTGGCGTAGCCGCCGGCCGTCTGGGCGTTCTTGAACTCCTCGTCCTCGACCGCCAGGAACTTGGCGCCGAGGCTCTCCACCTGCTCCTTGGTGGCCGGCCGCACGTCGGTCGCAGAGACCATGGCGCCGAGCCGGCGCGCGGTCGCGATCGCCTGCAGGCCGGCGACGCCGACGCCCATCACGAACACCTTGGTCGCCGGCACGGTGCCGGCCGCGGTCATCATCATCGGGAAGGCGCGGCCGAAGGCCCCGGCGCCCTCGATCACGGCGCGGTAGCCGGCAAGGTTGGCCTGGCTCGACAGCACGTCCATCACCTGGGCGCGGGTGATGCGCGGCATCAGCTCCATCGCGAAGGAGGCAATGCCGGCATCGGCCATGGCCTTGAGCGCCGCGTCATTGCCGTAGGGATCCATGATCGCGAACACCAAGGCGCCGCGCCGGTAGTTGGCGAGTTCGGAGGCTTCCGGCCGCTTCACCTTGATGATGATGTCGGCATCCTTGAGCGCGTCCGCGCTCACGGTTGCGCCCGCCGCCGTGAATTCCGAGTCCGGCAGGCCGGATTTGATGCCGGCGCCGGGCTCGACCGCGATCTCGGCACCCAACGCCTTGAACTTCTTCACCGTGTCGGGAGAGGCGGCAACCCGCGGCTCCAACGGGTCGATTTCCTTGGCGACGGCAATCTTCATGAGGCCTCCGGCGCGAATGCGCGCGCGAGCTTTAAGAGGGCGGGACGTCCATGGGCTACAGCATGACGCCAAGTTAGCACTTGGCTTCGGCAGTCAGCTGAAGGCCCGCCGGCGGGGATGCCGGCGGGCCGAGAGCGACATTAAGCGAGGAAAATAGCCATCAAGATGACGATGAGAGCGACGCTGATCGTGCCGTACTTCACCAGCTTGATGAAGCCCTCGTAGGTGGCCTCATGCGCCACATAGTCGTTGCCGTCAGCCGTCGAGTAGGCGATCTCGCCATGGTTTGCCATCGGGGTCCCCCAGAGAAATATGCTTTGTTAAGGTCGCATACCCCAAAGCCGATGCAAGGGCAACGGCTGGCATGCAAGGCAGTTTTATCGCGTTTTCCGATCGCCCTATTGGCGAGGCCAATTGTCACGGATCCAGCGCGTCAGGCTGGCCTCGCTGACCTCGCCGGCAGCGAGGGCGAGGATCATGGCGGTGGCCTGAGCCGGCTCGGGCGCGAACGCGATTTCGTTTCTCCGCAGAAACGTCATCATCGCCATGAAGGCGATCCGCCTATTGCCGTCTACGAAAGCGTGGTTCTTGGCCAGTCCGAATGCATAGGCTGCGGCAAGCTCGGGAAGCGTCGCCTGCTCATAGCTCCATTTGTTAATGGGCCGCTCCAGGGCCGAGCGGAGCATGCCCTCGTCGCGCGGCCCGGGCGCGCCGCCGAAGCGGCGCAACTGTCGGGCGTGGATCGCGACGGCCTGCTCGTAGGTGATCCAAAGCGGCCCCTGCTGCTCGCTCATTTGGCGAGCGCGGCCAGGGTGTCGCGATACTCATCCATGATCTCGTCCGCGATCTCCATCGTCCGCTCGAAATCCGGATCATAGGGCAGCGCCTGGAAGCCGCCGCCGGGCAATTCGACGATGTGCAGTTGCTGACCGCGTTTGAGATCGAGCCGCTGCATCAGTTCGCGCGGCAACAGCAGGCCGTCGGAATTGCCGATCTTCTTGATTTCGATCTTCATAGCAGGCCGCTCCGAAAAAGAGGCGCGTTATACAAATGTATAACGCGCCTCTTCAATCCGTTCAACAAATGTTTTACGCCCCTACCCCATCGCCTCCAGCTCGTCGATCATGCCGGCGATGACTGAGAGACCGCCGTCCCAGAATTTGGGGTCCTTGGCGTCCAGGCCGAACGGCTTGAGCAGTTCGGAATAATGCTTGGTGCCGCCGGCCGCGAGCATCGCCAGATAGCGCTCGGCAAACCCCTCGGCGGCGTGCTCGTAGACCGCATAGAGCGAGTTCACGAGGCAGTCGCCGAACGCATAGGCGTAGACGTAGAACGGCGAATGGATGAAGTGCGGGATGTACATCCAGAAGTTTTCGTAGCCCGGCTTGATCTCGATCGCCTCGCCGAGACTCTCGGTCTGCACCGACAGCCAGAGCTGCCCGAGTCGCTCGGCGGTCAGCTCGCCGTTCTTGCGCTCGGTATGCACCGCGCGCTCGAACGAATAGAACGCGATCTGCCGCACCACGGTGTTGATCATGTCCTCGACCTTGCCGGCGAGCAGCGCCTGGCGCTGCCTGGCGTCCCTTGTCTCGGAT
The DNA here is from genome assembly GCF_032377735.1 of Bradyrhizobium sp. SZCCHNRI3043. Classification (NCBI taxonomy): domain Bacteria; kingdom Pseudomonadati; phylum Pseudomonadota; class Alphaproteobacteria; order Hyphomicrobiales; family Nitrobacteraceae; genus Bradyrhizobium; species Bradyrhizobium sp. SZCCHNRI3043. The sequence continues at coordinate 199,086 of NZ_JAUHID010000001.1, read as the reverse complement.
AGCAGCCGCTTGAACGTCAGCATCTCGCCGAACACGCTCGCGGTCTCCGCCAAGGTCAGCGGCGTCGGCGCCATCAGCGCGCCTTGCCTCGCCGCCAGCACCTGGTGCACGCCGTGGCCGAGCTCATGCGCGAGCGTCATCACGTCGCGCGGCTTGCCCTGGTAGTTCATCAGCACATAGGGATGCGCCGAGGGCGTGGTCGGATGCGAGAACGCGCCCGGCGCCTTGCCCGGCCGCACCGGCGCGTCGATCCAGCTCTGGTCGAAGAAGCGCTGGGCGATGTCCGCCATCTCGGGCGAGAAGCCGCGATACGCCGTCAACACCATGCTCTTCGCCTCCGGCCAGGCGATGGTGGCATTGGCCGCGAAGGGCAGCGGCGCATTGCGGTCCCAATGCGCGAGCTTCTTCTTTTTGAACCAGCGCGCCTTGAGCTGGTAGTAGCGATGCGACAGCTTCGGATAGGACGCGCGTACCGACGCTACCAGCGCATCGACCACCTCGCGCTCGACGCGATTGTTCAAGTGGCGGGAGTCGGCGACATCCTGGAAACCGCGCCAGCGGTCCGAGATGTCCTTGTCCTTGGCGAGCGTGTTGGTGATCAGCGCGAAGGTGCGCTCATTGGCCTTGAAGGTTTTTGCCAGCGCCTCGGCGGCCGCCTTGCGCTTGGCGCCGTCACGGTCCTGCAGGAAATTCAGCGTCGGCTCGATCGCGAGCTCCTTACCTCCGACCTGAAACCGCAGGCCAGCGATGGTCTGGTCGAACAACCTGTTCCAGGCCGAGTATCCGGTCTGCGACTTTTCGTGGAACAGCTGCTCGACGCGATCCTCGAGCTGATACGGCTTGTCCTTGCGCAGGTCCTCGATCCACGGCCGGTAATGGCCGAGCGCGGGCGTCTCCATCGCGCGCTCGATCACGGCGTCGTCGATGCGGTTGAGCTCGAGCGGGAAGAACAGCAGATGCGTCGACGCCGCCGTCAGCCGCTCCGAGATGTCGCCGTAGAATTTGGAGATCGCCGGATCGACGCTGTCGCCGGCATGCGCAAGACCGGCGAACGAACCGAGCCTCCCGGCGAGATCGTCGATCGCCTCGTAGCGCCGCACGGCTTCTGCGAGCCATTCGCCGCCATCCTCGCGCGCGACATGCTCGGCGAGCTTGCCCTTGTAGTCGGTCTCAAACGCGACGCATTCGGAATCCATCTTCGCGAGATCGTGAGCGATCTCAGGGGCGTCGATGCCCATATAAAGGTCGCCGAGATTCCATTCGGGCAGCACGCCGATGCCGGCCTTTGCCGCGACGACCTTCTTTGCCGGTTTGGCCGATGATTTGGCCGTCGCACCGCGCGCAGCCTTGACCTCTACCGGCTTCGGCTTTGACGCGGGCTTCTTGGCCGGCTTGGCCTTGTTGGATTTGGTCTTGGCGGATTTGGTCTGGGGGGCGGATCTGGTCGGCTTGCGAAGGGCAGAAGAAGCGCGCGAGGTCATCGGATGGGTAACCTGTTGTTCGAACGTGTATCCCGATCAGCGAGGTTTAAGGTTGCGTTAATCGGCGTCGGCGAGAGTGCCCCGATTCGAGACAGATAGTCGTAGCGTGCAAGGAAAGCCATGGCTGCCAGCATTTTGATTGCCGATGATGATCCGGTCCAGCGCCGGCTGGTGGAGAACATGGTGCAGAAATGCGGCTACGAGGCGGTCGTCGTCGAGACCGGCGATGCCGTCATCGAGAAACTGACGAATCCTGATGCCGGCCCCATCGACGCCATCGTGCTCGATCTCGTGATGCCCGGCCTCGACGGCATGGGTGTCCTCTCCAAGATGCGCGAGATGGGGATCTCGATACCCGTGATCGTGCAGACCGCGCATGGCGGCATCGACAACGTCGTCTCCGCAATGCGCGCCGGCGCGCAGGACTTCGTCGTCAAGCCGGTCGGCATCGAGCGGCTCCAGGTCTCGTTGCGTAATGCGCTCAATACCTCGGCCTTGAAGGGCGAGTTGCAGCGCATCCGGCACAGCCGCGAAGGGCGCCTGACCTTCGCCGACATCATCACCCGCGCGGAGGCGATGGCGCCGATCCTGCGCATCGCCGAAAAGGCCGCGGCCTCGTCGATCCCGGTGCTGATCGAAGGCGAATCAGGCGTCGGCAAGGAGCTGTTCGCCCGCGCCATCCACGGCACCAGCGAGCGCAAGACGAAACCGTTCGTTGCCGTCAATTGCGGCGCGATCCCGGACAATCTGGTGGAATCGATCCTGTTCGGTCACGAGAAGGGCGCATTCACCGGCGCGACCGAGCGTCACATGGGCAAGTTCGTCGAAGCCCATGGCGGCACGCTGTTCCTCGATGAGGTCTCGGAGCTGCCGCTCACCGCCCAGGTCAAGCTGCTGCGCGCCCTGCAGGAGGGCGCCGTGGAAGCCGTCGGCGGCCGCAAGCCGGTCAAGGTCGACGTCCGCATCATCTCGGCGACCAATCGCAGGCTACTCGACCGCGTCAAGGAAGGCCACTTCCGCGAGGATCTGTTCTACCGGCTGCACGTGCTGCCGCTCACCGTTCCGCCGCTGCGCACCCGCCGCGAGGACATCCCGCATCTGTTGCGGCATTTCCTCGCGCGGTTCGCGGCCGAGGAGAACCGCGCCATTTCGGGCATCACCGGTGAGGCCGTCGCCTATCTGACCAAGCTCGACTGGCCCGGCAACATCCGCCAGTTGGAAAACGCGGTCTACCGCGCCGTCGTCATGGGCGAGAGTGACCAACTCGGCGTGGCCGATTTTCCACTGATTCCCACCCACGCACCGCCGGTGGAGCCTGCGCCGGCCCTCACCGTGGAGCGGCCTGTTCCGGCGCTGCCTGCGATGGTGCCGGGAAGTGAAGTCCCCATTGCCCCTCTGCCCTCGCACGGGTTCCTGCCGCTGCTCACCGCAAGCGGCGAGGTGCGGCCGCTCGAGGAGATGGAGCATGAGATCATCCGTTTCGCCATCGCCCATTACCGCGGCCAGATGTCGGAGGTGGCGCGCCGCCTCAAAATCGGACGCTCGACGCTCTACCGCAAGCTCGACGAAGCCAATGACGAGACCCCCACGACGGAAAGCCCGCCGCTCGGCTGAGCCGCTCGGATCCGCACCATGGTTGCGCTTGGCTGTCGTCCGAAAAAGGCCGCAAGTCTTGGCAACACTGGAACATCTGAACCGTTGCCTTGCGGTGACAGACAAAGGAAATAACGCGTGGCACAAGCGCACGATCGGTTTGGCCGGGGTTTCCCAAGAGTCAGTTTGTCGTGAGTTGTCCCGTGTGGCGCTGGCCGCAGAAATGGGGCTTGAGTATCGTTTGGGCGTGAATCATTGCGTGCAGATGCGAACCATCCTCACAGGCGGTACCCGCGCCGAAGCTGGCGGATCGACCTTGTTACCCCTGTTCCAGCCGGGACAGATCATCCGAGGGATTGATGATGCGAGATTGTGTGACCACCCGTGGCGGATATGACCGCGTGCTCATGGCTGTCGCGGCGACCTTCCTCGCGGTGTCCTCGACCTCTGCTTTCGCCCAGAGCGGTCCGCCCCGCAACGGCGCGGCCGAGCTCGCCATCGATGCGGCGATCCCGTTCCCCGAGCCGGCCAACGTGCCGCCGCCGACCGCCAGTGACTTCAAACTCGACACCACCGCCACCGTGTCGCCCGACCAGGCCAAGTCGCCCGAGACGACGACCAAGCCGCTCGACTCTGCCGCGGCGCCTGCGGCCGATCCCGCCAAGACCGTCGCCACGCCGCCGGCAGCGGCCCCTGCGACCGCGACAGTCCCAGACCCGGTCAAGGCCGCCAGCACCGTTCCCGCCGCCGACCAGCCCGTTGCCGACCGTCTGCGCGACCTGATGGCGAGCAAGGCGACAAGGTATTTCGACCGCAAGGCCGAACGCGCCGCCGTCGAGAAATTCTACACCGGCCGCGACTACGCGCCGATCTGGACCCAGGGCGGCAATCTGACAGCCGCCGCGAAGGGCGTCATCGCCCGTCTCAGGGATGCAGCAGCCGATGGCCTCAATCCCGGCGACTATCCGGTGCCGGATTTCGCAGCCGCAGCCTCCGCACCGGACGCGCTGGCGGAGGCGGATCTCAGACTCACCGAGAGCATGATGGACTACGCGCGCCAGGCGCAGAGCGGCCGCATGCACTGGTCGCAGGTCTCAGCGGATATCCAATATCCCGAGCATCCGGTCGATCCGAACGAGGTGCTGGCCAACGTCACCGGCGCAAAGGATGCCTCCGCGGCGCTGGAGAGCTACAACCCGCCGCACAAGCTCTACAAGCTGCTGAAGGCCAAGCTCGCCGAGCTGCGCGGCGTCAGCGACGGCGCGCCTGTTATCATCGACGACGGCCAGCCGCTGAAATACATTCCTGCCCGCGGCAAGAATGCGCCGGAGGCCGAGGCGCAGATGTCCGACCCGCGCGTGCCCAAGCTGCGCGCCAAGCTCGGCATCACCGAGAACGCCGACGACATCCGCTATGACGCCAAGGTCGCCGCCGCCGTCCGCAAGTTCCAGGAAAGCGTCGACCTCAAGCCGACCGGGGTGCTCGACGACCGCACCGTGAAGGCGCTCAACACGCCCAAGCGCGACAAGCAGATCGATACGGTCCTCGTCAACATGGAGCGCTGGCGCTGGCTGCCGCGCGACCTCGGCGCGCCCGCGATCGGCGACGCTTATGTGATCCTCAACATCCCCGACTACACGCTGAAAGTGATGCAGCACGGCGCGCAGGTGTGGACCACCCGCGTGGTGACCGGCAAGCCGGGGCAGCATGCGACGCCGTTGCTCAGCGAGACGATGAAGTTCATCACGGTCAATCCGACCTGGAACGTGCCGCCGTCGATCATCTACAACGAGTATCTGCCGGCGTTGCAGCAGGATCCGACCGTGCTCGACCGCATGGGCCTGCGGCTGGAGCGCGCGCGCGACGGCTCGATCCACATCTCGCAGCCGCCGGGCGAGGCCAACGCGCTCGGCCGCATCCGCTTCAACTTCCCGAACAAGTTCCTGGTCTATCAGCACGACACGCCGGACAAGAACCTGTTCGCCCGTGACGAGCGCGCCTTCAGCCATGGCTGCATGCGCGTGCAGTATCCGGATCAGTACGCGTCGGTCCTGCTCAACATCACCATGCCGAACGAGCGCTACACGCCGGAGCGCATCCGCAGCATGTACGGCCGCAGCGAGATCGACTTGAAATTCCCGACGCCGATCCCGGTCAACATCACCTACCAAACCGCCTTCGTCGACGAAGCCGGCAAGCTGCAATTCCGCAAGGACATCTACGGCCGCGACGCGACCATGATCTCGATCCTGAAGAACAACCGCGGCAAGGATCTCGAGAACGTCGTCGCCCACGCCCAACCGAGCTACGCGCGTCCGAAGGGGCCGCTGCCGAACTCGGTCAACATCAGCGACAACAGCTTCTCCTCCGGCCCGAACTTCTTCGAGCGCCTGTTCGGCGGCGGTGGCCTGCCGACGCCGCCGGCGCCGGTCGGCCGCCCTGCCCGGCGGGTCTTCACCCGCTGATCAGGCCGCCGATCACGGTCAAAATTTCCATCTTGAGATCAAAGGCCTCGCCGATCGGCGGGGCCTTTGCTTTAGGTTAACCACAATGATCAACCAAGATTCGATGGCTCTTTTTCGCCACACTCAAGAGTATATGTTAAGGGTAATTGGGGGGCGGGTCGGTCAGTATCCCTTAACCATCCCGCCTTAGGTAAGCGTTTCCTCTCTCTTCCGCCGGACGGGCCGCAAGAGGGTCATCGAGTAAACGCTCGTCGACGGGGTGGCTGCATCTTGCTGTCTGTTTTCGCGCGCCAATCTGTTTCGCTCACGAGGGCGGGTTGGAAGGCTGGATGCCAATGCGGGCTGGCGGCGCTGCTGCTGCTCATCGGCGCCGGCTCGGTGCATGACGCGGCGGCGCTGAATGAAACCCACACCCTCTCCTTCCACCACACCCATTCCGGCGAGGACCTGACGGTCACCTTCAAGCGCGAGGGCCGCTATGACGAAGACGCGCTGAAGAAGCTCAATCACTTCCTCCGCGACTGGCGTACCCAGGACGAGACGGTCATGGACCGCCGCCTGTTCGATATCCTCTGGGAGGTCTATCGCGACGTCGACGCCAAGCAGCCGATCCAGATCATCTCGTCGTACCGGTCGCCCGCCACCAACTCGATGCTGCGCCGTCGCTCGGCGCATTCCGGGGTGGCGCGGCACAGCCAGCACATGCTGGGCCACGCGATGGATTTCTACATTCCCAACGTGCCGCTGGAGCAGATCCGCTTCGCCGGCCTGCGCCTGCAGCGCGGCGGCGTCGGCTTCTACCCGACTTCCGGCTCGCCCTTCGTGCACCTCGACACCGGCAACATCCGGCACTGGCCGCGGATGACGGCTGACCAGCTCGCCCGCGTGTTCCCGGACGGCAAGACCGTTCACGTGCCGAGCAACGGCGTTCCGCTCAAGGGCTATGAGCTGGCCAAGGCCGAGATCGAGAAACGCGGCAACGGCGATGACGCGTCGTCCAGCCGCCCCAACCTGTTTGCACGGCTGTTCCGCGGTCGTCCGAGCGAGGATGACGAGGAGTCTGGCGAGAGCGAGAGCAAGGCCGACGCCAAGCCGGTCCAGACCGCGGCACTCGCCGCGAAGCCGGCTGACAAGAGCTCCGACAAGGACGGCCGGACCGTCGAGCGATCGGTGGACAGCAAAGCCGCCACCACGCGCGGCAAGATCGCCAATGCCCTGCAATTGGCCTCCGCGGATGCGCAATCTGCCGCTCAGCCCGCGGCGACCAAGCCCGAGACGAAGTCCGAAACGACAAGCGCCGTCGGCAGCAAATCCAGGGACGGCGCGCCGCAGAGCGTCGCCGACATCATCAATTCGCGCGGCTTCTGGGGTGACAATCCCGGCACGCCGAAGCAGGCCACGCCCGAGCAGGTTGCCGCGATCACGGCGCGCCGTGCGCTGTCATCGATCGATCAGCAGCAGACCGCGAGCCTGATGCAGGCCATGGCCTTCGCACCCCCGGCCTCCTCTCCGCTCGATCGCGCCAATGTCGCCTCCACCGCCCCCATCCCGGTGCGAAACTCCCGACCGGCGACCCGCAGCGTCGCGCCGGTGCCTGAGGCCGCCCCGGCGGCCACGAAGAACGGCCAAGGTCAGGACGGCGCCATCACGATGGCGACGCGAATCTCGGCGGCCAAGGGTCCCGATTCGACCTGGATGCGGGCCATCATGCTGACGCCGAGCGCGTCGTCATCGATGTCCGTGACGAAAATGGGCGACGTGGACCTCACCGTGATGCGCAGCTATTTCGTCAAGCCGCAGGTCGCGCTGGCGATGAGCTTCACCGCCGAGCCGACGCCGGGACTAAGCTACGATCAGTTCACAGGGCCGGCGATCGTCAAGCTCGAAACCAAATCCTTCGCCATGCGCGCGGCAGCCTTGCGCTGACGCCGCGACAGCCGGTTCGTCGTTCTCCTCGGCATTGACGAGCTGGAGTGCAGCGTCGATGGCCGCATGCCGCCGGCGCGCCGAGGCGAACCGGGAGAAAGCGAATGCCCCGTCAGGGGCAGCCGAGGTCTGCTCCAGGTGAGCGAGGCCGGCTGCTCAGATCATTCCGAGCGCCTGCATATAGGTCTCGAGGATGCTTTCCTCTTCCTGGCGCTCGTTCGGGTCCTGCTTGCGCAGCCGGATGATCGTGCGCAGCGCCTTGACGTCGAAGCCATTGCCCTTGCTCTCGGCGTAGACGTCCTTGATGTCTTCGGAGATCGCCTTCTTCTCCTCCTCGAGACGCTCGATCCGCTCGATGATCGACTTGAGCTGGTCTACGGCAAAGCGGGTCGCGGGCGAGTCGTCGTCCTTCGCGGCGGCGGAGGTGGCCATCTGATACTCCTGAGTGGAACTCGTGTGTCCAAGGAAGGCGCCAAAGGGCGCTACATGTTCGCCGCGACCCTCAAATCTGGCGTGCCCCGCGTCAAGGCGACATCGCCCTCATCCACAGAGCGGCCCACATCTTGTTGGCCTGCGCAGCGTGAAGCCCACGCAAGCCGGCCGCGCCACTTGTGTTTCGTCACCATCCTGCGCAGGACCCGATTCGCCTTCGAAGCCCCTGCCAAGTCTGGGCTCGCGCGCGAACGGCAGTAAAGCGCGTCTCCTGCGCGCTCGTTTAGGAATCAGTGGCCCGGATGCGCCTTCTTGAAGGCTTCGCGCTGCTCGGCGCTGGCCTCGCGCTGGTACTTCGCCTTCCATTCCTCGTAAGGCATGCCATAGACCGCCTCGCGGCTCTCGTCCTTGGTCATTGGCGCCCCCTGGGCGTCGGCGGCGTCCTTCAGCCAGTTGGAGAGGCAGTTGCGGCAGAACCCCGCCAGATTCATCAGATCGATGTTCTGAACGTCGGTTCTGGTCCGCAGATGCTCGACGAGCCGGCGAAAGGCGGCGGCTTCGAGTTCGGTCCGGGTGGTGCTGTCCATCGTCATCTCTTTGTTCCCTGTTCCGCGCCATGACGGATGTCTGCTATATAATGAGGCTTCGTCGCAGATTTGGCCATATCGCAGCGCCGTCAGGAGGAGCGAGGCGCTGGATCGCAGCGGCTTCGCACGAGATCGTCATGGCGTTGACAGCCGCAGCCAAGCCCAGCGACATCGTTCAACGGTTGATATAGCGTCGCGCAATGATCCCCAAAATCTCCTCTCTCCTGCATCGCAATCCCTTCCGCCCTGGCTACGGACTGCTTTCGCTGCTTGGGCTGGCCGCGCTCTGTCTGTCGTCCACTCCGGCGGCCGCCGATTTCCGGCTCTGCAACAACACCTCCAGCCGGGTCGGGATCGCCCTCGGCTACAAGGACGCCGAAGGCTGGACCACGGAAGGCTGGTGGAACGTGTCGTCACGCAGCTGCGAGACCCTTCTCAAGGGCACGCTGGTGGCGCGCTATTATTACATCTACGCGCTCGACTATGACCGCGGCGGTGAATGGTCGGGACAGGCCTTCATGTGCTCGCGCGACAAGGAATTCACCATCAAGGGCACCGACAATTGCCTGGCGCGTGGCTTCGACCGCACCGGCTTCTTCGAGGTCGACACCGGCGACCAGCGCGCCTGGACGGTGCAGCTCACGGAGGCCAATGAGCAGCCGGCGCAGCAGCGCGTGCCCGGAATTCCCGGCACGTTGGGACCCGGAGGCAACGTTCCAGGTCTGCCCAATGGGCCGCAGGGTGCGCCGCCGGCAGCCGCACCGGCCCTGCCGCCAGGGCAAGCACCCAAGCCATGAGGCGGCTGCGACGCATCAAGATCCTCGCGACGCTCGGCCCCGCCTCCTCGGACAGCGCGATGATTCGCAAGCTGTTCGAGGCCGGGGCCGACATATTCAGGATCAACATGAGCCACACCCCGCACGACAAGCTGCGGGAGCTGGTGACCACGATCCGCAGCGTCGAAGCGAGCTACGGCCGCCCGATCGGCATTCTGGTCGATCTTCAGGGTCCGAAGCTCAGGCTCGGCACCTTCGCCGACGGCCCGGTTCAGCTCAACAACGGCCAGAGCTTCGTGCTCGATTCCGACAAGACACCGGGCGATGCGACGCGGGTCCATCTGCCGCATCCGGAAATCCTGGCCGCCCTGCAGCCGGGACATGCGCTGCTGCTGGATGACGGCAAGGTGCGGCTGATCGCCGAGGAGACCTCGCCAACCCGCGCCGTCACCCGGGTCGTGATCGGCGGCAAGATGTCCGACCGCAAGGGCGTGAGCCTACCGGACACCGACCTGCCGGTCTCGGCGATGACGCCGAAGGACCGGGCCGACCTCGATGCAGCCTTGAACATCGGCATCGACTGGATCGCGCTGTCCTTCGTGCAGCGCGCCGACGACGTGCTGGAAGCCAAGAAGATCATCCGCGGCCGCGCGGCCGTGATGTCGAAGATCGAGAAGCCGCAGGCGATCGACCGGCTCAACGACATCGTCGACGTCTCCGATGCTTTGATGGTGGCGCGCGGCGACCTTGGCGTCGAGCTGCCGCTGGAGCGCGTGCCCGGCCTGCAGAAGCAGATGACGCGGCTGGCGCGCCGCGCCGGCAAGCCGGTGGTGGTCGCGACACAGATGCTGGAATCGATGATCCAGTCGCCGGTGCCGACGCGCGCCGAGGTCTCCGACGTCGCCACTGCGGTCTATGAAGGCGCCGACGCGATCATGCTGTCGGCCGAGTCGGCCGCCGGCAAATACCCGGTCGAGGCGGTCTCGACCATGAACCGCATTGGCGAGGAGGTCGAGCGCGACGTGGTCTATCGCTCGGTGATCGCGGCGCAGCGTCCCGAGCCGGAATCGACCGCGGGCGATGCGATCGCCGAAGCCGCACGGCGGATCGCCGAAAATCTCGATCTTCCTACGATCATCTGCTGGACCTCGTCCGGCTCCACCGCGATCCGCGTCGCGCGCGAGCGGCCGAAGCCGCCGGTGGTCGCGATCACCCCGAACCTGGCAACCGGACGCCGCCTGTCGGTCGTGTGGGGCGTGCACTGCGTGGTGGCCGAGGACGCGCGCGACCAGGACGACATGGTCGAGCGCGCCGGCTCGATTGCCTTCCGCGACGGCTTCGTCCGCGCCGGACAGCGCGTCATCATCGTCGCCGGCGTGCCGCTCGGCACACCCGGCACCACGAACATGGTGCGCATCGCCTATGTCGGGCCGTCGAGCGACGCCCATATCTGAGACGACCTATTGGGTCCTATCGATCGCGCCCAGTCCGGCCGTGGACGGGGGCTTGGCCCGCGCGATCACCGGACAGGCCTCGATGGCAATGCCGGCGGCGCCGGGGATGCTCTCGCAGCCACGCGACGCATCGATCTGGAGATCATAGTCCGCAAGCACCTCGAGCCGCGGCGGGTTGTCGGCCGGGCTCTTGGAGAAATACAGCGCCCACACGCCTCCCGGCAGCGGATTGGCCAGGCCGTTGCGAACCCGGCGGTCCAGCACGCCGCCGGACACGATCGGCACCACGAGCTCGGACAACTGATAGACGCGCGAGCCCTGTGGCAGGAACGACGTGACGTAGCCGAGCGGCTTCTGCAGCAGCAGGAACGTCGCGGAACGCTGCAGGTCCGCCGCGAGCTGCGGCCGGTAGGGATCGGACCATGGCCTCCGCATCCAGTCGGTCGGCTGCGACGCCAGCGCGATGCCGAGCGCGGCCATCACCGTGACGGCTTGCGTCATCCGCCGCGATGGTGACGCGACCGGCCCAGCGTCTGCACGCCAAGCACCGACCAGGCGGATGAGCAGCAGCACGATCAGCGGCGCCGACAACAGCTCGAGCGGCATCAAATAGCGCTGGATCGAGAAGGCCAGCATCCACAGGACGTAGCTGAGCCAGAAGAAGATCAGGAGGCGCCGGTCGCGCAGCGGCAGCACCTCGCGCCGCTGCCACAGGCCGGTGACGATCAGCGCGATGAGCAGCACGATCACGACGGCGAAACGCGGATCGCGGAACGGCCATTCCGACGAGGGATGCTTGCCGATCACCCAGTAGAACGGATAGGCGAGCGCATCGAGCAGTCCCTGCGGCATGAAGCGCGTATCGACGATCGAGGCCTGCGGCGCTTCGGGCGAGCGGAAGATCGTGTTGTAGAATGGAAACAGCGGGCTGCCGTAGTCGCGCGCCATCTTCAATGCCCACGGCCCCGCGGTCACGACCACGCCGGCCGAACTGCCCGCGCCGAATGCGACGATCGCGCGCCACGGCCGCGCCACCAGGAGCAGCGAGACGCCGGCTCCGACCAGAAACGTCGCATTGGTGAGCTTCAGTCCCGTGGCCGCGCCGATCAGCAGGCCAGCGGCGACGAAACGTCGGCCGCGCTCATCGTCCTCCCCGAAGATCAGCGCGATGCCGGCGAGGATCGGAATGGTCGTGAGAATGTCGGCGAAGCTGGTGCCGACCTCGGACAGCGCCATCGGACTGAGGGCGGCGATGATGAGCGCGGCGCTGAGCGTGAACGCGTCAGACGCGCGCCGGAGCAGCACGCGCGCAACCCAATAGACCAGCGCGAGATTGAGGCCGTGCAGCGCGCCCAGCGCGACGCCCCACCACGGCGCATCGAGCCCGTGGCGGACCGCGTAAGGCAGCAGGTAGATCAGCGGATTGAGGAAGCTCTGAAAGCCGCCAGGCGCGACGTCGATGTCGAAGCGGCCATGCAGCAGCGCGAAGCCGGCATAGTCGTGATAGTTCTGCCAGTCCCAGTTGATGTCCTCGCCGGCGAGATATGCATAGACAGCGCCGGCGGCGGCCGATCCGGCGATGACGAGGCGCGTCGCCAGAGGGTTGCGTGCAATCGACATCGTCTGAGGAGGCACCTGGAGTGGGGCAAGGCGGTGCTCTCGCGGCACGCCAGCCTCACCATCGCCGCGACGGGTGAATCCTTGCTTAAGCGCGGCCTTGCGTCCCAAGGGTAAGGCATGGGCGGCGCGGACTACGCGCCGACCAGGCTCCTGACCGGCAGCACGGCCTGCACGACGAGACCGCGCGCACGCGCATCCATGACGCCGACCGCGCGCAGCGCCAGCAGGGTGACCGCCTGAACGGTGTCGCGGAGCTTGGCAGGGTCGTCGGGATTCTCGGTCGCCAGCGGCCCCACCAGCGCCTCGTGCAGCGCGCCGAGCAGCGCGGTCGCGGCCAACTGTGTGTCCTGCGCCGGAAGATGGCCGGCACGGACGGCCGCGTCGATCCGCGAGGCGATCTCGCCGACGATCTCGCGGCGGCTCGCGATCCGTGACGCCGTCACGTCGACGTCGACCGGCTCGGCCAGGATGCCCCAGGCGAGCTTGCGCTGCGACAGGATGTGCACTGCGACCGTGGACACCGCGGCAGCCAGCGCCGAGGATGGACCGGGCGCGGCATCGGCGGCGCGCCGGACGGCGGTCAGCTCATCGCGCGAGACTTCCGCGATCAGCTCCGAGATCAGATCCGCCTTGGAGGGAAAGTAGCGATAGACGGTGCCGGCTGCGACATTGGCCCGGATCGCCACCGGGGCGATCTGGACGGCAGACATGCCGCCTTCCGCGGCGGTTTCGCGGGCGGCAGCCAGGATCGCGCTGCGGCGAGCCGCGAGCCGCTTCACGACCTGATGGGTTCGCCGATAGACCATGGCGTTTCTCGTCCCGGACGCGCTCGTCCAGGGCACCCGGCGAACGCTGGTTCAGTGTTTTTGGAGGATCGACCTCACAAATGGCTGGGAAGAACTGAACACCTGTTCACGAAGGAAGACAAGGGAAATCATGACCCTGCCCGGCCCCAACCGGTGTGTCAGGCGCTCGCGAGCGCCGCCGCGGCGGGCGCCGGCTGCCGACGCCACCACGAGCCGGCGCGCGCCAGCACCAGGCCGGCCAGGATCAGATTGGCCGCAAGCCCGAGCGGAATCCCGGACAGCATGAACGTGATCTGAAGCGCCGCGATGCCGCCGAGCGCGGGCAGCTCGTAGCGGCGAAAGCCGTCGGCGAGGCCGATCCGCACCAGCCATGCCACCGCGATGGCCTGAACCATCATGTCGTACATGAACAAATAGGGCGTCGTCAGCAGCAGCCCGACGGCCAGCGCCGCCGCCTTCAGCGCGTAGCGCACCGGGCTGCGCCACAGCGTCACCAGCACGACCGCAACGGCTGCGGTCAGCACCCATTGGAAGGTCCAGCCGAGCGCTTCCGAGCCGCCGAAATAGCGCACGAGCGAAAACAGGCTCTGCAGCTTCCACCAGGTCGCCTTGCCCTCGGTCAGGAACGCCTGCGAGAACATCGGTAGCCAATGCAAGAAGGCCTGCCAGCTCTCCGGCCCGAAGGCGAGCCATGACAGCAGCGCCAGAACGATGGCGGTGACGCTCGCAGAGACGAAGGCTGTCCAGCGCTGGGTGGCGATCAGCACGATCGGGAAGAGCAGGCCATATTGCGGCTTGTAGGTCAGGAGCCCGAGACAGATCCCCGCCAGCACCGGCCGCACCGGCAGCAGATAGAGCGTGCCGCCGACGAGCGCGGCAGTGAGGCATCCGTTCTGCCCGACCAGCGCGTTCGAGAACAGGGCCGGAAAGCCGGCTGCGAGCAGCAGGCCGAAGCCGCGGCCGACGATCGCGCGCATCGCGAGCGCATAGGGAACGAAGCTGGCATAGACCCAGCCGACGAAGGCGAGCGTGTAGGGAAACTGCGCCAGGAACGCTGCGACGAACAGGAACGGCGGCGGATAGTGCCAGGCAAAGTAGCCCGGGAAATCCTGCCGCAGCAGGTCGAGCTCGACCTGGCGCTGCACGTCCCAGTCCCAGGCCAGCGCCGGATGTCCCTGCAGCGCCAGCTTGCCGGCCGCCCAGACATTAACGAAATCGGTGGGAATGCCGAGACCCGCCTGGTCCCAGATCCAGGTGCCCGACCACAGCCCGGCCGGGAAGAACGAGGCGTTGATGCAGGCGAGCGCGAAGCAGGCCGCGAACAGGCCGAGCGGAACGTCACGACGCTGCGATGGGATCGCGGCGGCATCAGGATTGTCAGCCATCTGGACCTCGCCCCGCGCCTGCATGGGCGCCTCCCGATCGAGACATAGGCGGGGACGCTTGAAGAAGGCTTAAGCGTGGGCGACGGCGCGCGACCGCCGGCGCCGCACCGATTGTTTACGCGCGATCTGTATCGCAGGGGTCCGAATGCAACCAACGGCGGCAGGCCGGGGAGATCCCATGTTCGTTTATCGCGCTCTCATCGCGCTGCTCGTTTGCGCCCCTTGGCCGGCCGCAAGCCGCGCCCAGGACAAGGGTCCGGTCCGCGTCTCCTCCGACGTGAGCTATGAGTATCTGGCCCGCTGGGACGTCGCCCGGCTGAACACCATCCTCACCGTCGACACGCCGAAATTCGCGGGCGTTTCGGTGACCTACACCCCGGCCCGCAACGCCGTGCGACTCTATCGCGTCACCTATGCGTCCGTCGTCCCCGAGCGCGGCAACAAGCCGATCACGGCGAGCGGCCTGCTCGCGGTGCCCGAGACCGGCGAGACCAGCCTGCCGATGGTGTCCTATCAGCACGGCACGGTGTACGGAAAGCAGGAGGTGCCGTCGTTTCCGGAGCAGTCGCCCGAGACGCAGCTGATGATCGCGCAGTTCGCAGGACAAGGCTATCTGCTGATCGGCGCCGACTATTTCGGAATGGGCATCTCGACCGAGCCGGAAGGCTACATGGTGAAGGCCAGTCATCAGCAGGCCACCTACGACATGTTGCGGGCGAGCCGCGCCGTGCTCGACCAGATGAAGCTGACGAGCGCCAGGCTCGACATCGCCGGCTGGTCGCAAGGCGGCTTCGTGACCATGGCCTTTCTGGAGAAGCTCGAAAGCGCCGGCGTGCCGGTGACGGCGGCGGCGACCGCGAGCGCCCCTGTCGACGTGTCCGTGGCGCTCAACGGCTTCCTCAGCTTCCCGCGCAAGAACGACGCCGCCTGGGTCAATTCGCTGTTCATCCTGTCGGCCTTCGCATTCGAGAACTATTACAGCGTACCGGGACTGGCGCGCTCGGTGATCAGCGACACCTATTACGACGTCGCCCGCAAGGCCTATGAGCGCGAGCCCTTCAACGTCGCCGACGTCCCGATCGATCTGCACGAGCTGCTCAAGCCCGACTATTTCGATGCGCAGTATTTCGCGGCGTCGGCCTACGGCCGCCTGGTCGCGCAGACGCAAGCCTATCGCTGGATCATCAAGACGCCGGTGCGCAACTATTACGGTGAGACCGACGAGGCGATCTCGACCGGTCTCGGCCGCCTGGCGATGACCTACCAGCAGGCGATCGGCGCCGGCAACAGCAAGGTCGAGGCGGTGTCGACGGGACCGACCAGCCATCGCGGCACGTTCGCGACCGCCGTCCCGCAGTGGAAGGCCTGGTTCGACAAGCCGTGATGCGCGCGGCGCCGCTGGATGCGGTCCGCGGCGCGGCACCCCGTCAACGAAAGACGTGACAAACAGA
The DNA here is from genome assembly GCF_032377735.1 of Bradyrhizobium sp. SZCCHNRI3043. Classification (NCBI taxonomy): domain Bacteria; kingdom Pseudomonadati; phylum Pseudomonadota; class Alphaproteobacteria; order Hyphomicrobiales; family Nitrobacteraceae; genus Bradyrhizobium; species Bradyrhizobium sp. SZCCHNRI3043. Next base: position 183,110 of record NZ_JAUHID010000001.1, on the reverse strand, counting down.
ACGCGCGCCCACCGCGCGCGAATCGGACTGCCGCCGGCACGACTCCAAACAAACGAAAAGCCCGGCTGTAAGCCGGGCCTGTCGTCTCTCTCGATCTTCCGGATCAGATAGGCTGACCCGTCGGAAGTCCGTTGCATATCAACCCTGGCTCACGCCTGGGGCTGCGGCTCCAGGCCTGGATCGGGCCGCGGCCGCGGCTTGCCGGCCGGCGGCACGGCCGACGCGCGCGGCGTCGACGGCTCGATCGCCGATTCGCGGTTCGGCTTCTTGCCCTTCAGGAGGTCGTTGATCTCCTCGCCGGTCAGCGTCTCGTATTCGAGCAGCGCCTGGGCGATCGCTTCCCAGTCATCGCGCTTCTCGGTGATGATGCGGCGCGCCTCCTGCTCGCCGGCCTCGATCAGGCCGCGAATTTCGGAGTCGATCAGGCGGGCGGTATCGTCGGAGATGTTGGTCGAGCGCGCCACCGAATGACCCAGGAAGACCTCCTGCTCATTGCTCTGGTAGCGCACGCGGCCGAGCTTGTCCGACATGCCCCATTCCATGACCATAGCGCGGGCGAGGTTGGTGGCCTGCTGGATGTCGCCGGTGGCGCCATTGGTCACCTTCTCCGCACCGAACTTCTGCACCTCGGCCTCGCGGCCGCCGAACATCATCGCGAGCTTCGAGACGCACCACTCACGCGTATGCGAGTGACGGTCGGCCTCGGGCAGCGACTGCACCATGCCGAGCGCGCGGCCGCGCGGAATGATGGTGGCCTTGTGGATCGGGTCGTGGCTCGGGACGTTGAGGCCGACGATCGCATGTCCCGCCTCGTGATAGGCGGTCAGCATCTTCTCTTCCTCGGTCATCACCATCGAGCGGCGCTCGGCGCCCATCAGCACCTTGTCCTTGGCCTCCTCGAACTCGGACTGCGTCACCATCCGCTTGTTGCGGCGAGCGGCGGTCAGGGCGGCCTCGTTGACGAGGTTCATCAGGTCGGCGCCGGAGAAGCCGGGCGTGCCGCGGGCGATGGTCTTGAGGTTGACGTCCGGCGCCAGCGGCACCTTGCGGACATGAACCTTGAGGATCTGCTCGCGGCCGATGATGTCCGGGTTCGAGACCACGACCTGGCGGTCGAAGCGGCCAGGACGCATCAGGGCAGGATCGAGCACGTCGGGCCGGTTGGTGGCCGCGATCAGGATCACGCCCTCATTGGCCTCAAAGCCGTCCATCTCGACCAGCAACTGATTGAGGGTCTGCTCGCGCTCGTCATTGCCGCCGCCGAGGCCGGCGCCGCGATGGCGACCGACGGCGTCGATTTCGTCGATGAAGATGATGCAGGGCGCGTTCTTCTTGGCCTGCTCGAACATGTCGCGGACGCGGCTGGCGCCGACGCCGACGAACATCTCGACGAAGTCAGAACCCGAAATGGTGAAGAACGGCACGTTGGCTTCGCCGGCCACCGCACGCGCGATCAGCGTCTTGCCGGTGCCGGGAGGGCCGACCAGCAGCACGCCGCGCGGAATGCGGCCGCCGAGCCGCTGGAATTTGCCGGGATCGCGCAGGAATTCGACGATCTCCTGCAGGTCCTGCTTGGCCTCGTCGACGCCGGCGACGTCCTCGAACGTCACCCGGCCGTGCGCCTCGGTCAGCATCTTGGCGCGCGACTTGCCGAAGCCCATCGCCTTGCCGGCGCCGCCCTGCATCTGCCGGGAGAGGAAGATCCAGACGCCGATCAGCGCGATGAAGGGCAGCCACGACACCAGCAGCGACACGAACCACGGCACGTTGTCGCCGGGCGGCTTGGCCTGGATGTTGACCTTGGCGTCGTACAGGCGCTTCACGAGGTTCGGATCGCTCGGCGCGTAGGTCTGGAACGACGAGCCGTTCTTGAAGGTGCCGTGAATCTCCGGCCCCTGGATCACGACGTCGCGCACATTGCCCTGATCGACCTCGGTCAACAACTGCGAGAAGTTGATGTCGGTCGACGACGCGCGTTGCCCCGGGTTCTGGAAGAGTGTGAACAGCGCCAACAGCAACAGGACAATAATGACCCAAAGGGCGAAATTGCGCAGATTGGCGTTCATCGATTTTCCTTCGTGGTCGCGCGGATCGCGGCCGTTCGTCCTCGGACTCATCCCTGGGTAGCCACGAGGGAATCCCCCGGTCGACCGTCTCGTAATCTAGGTACCACTCGCGGCAATGCCAAGGGAACTAGAAAGGACTATTTATCGCATCCTAGCCCGATTCCCGCTCAAAAAATGGCGCGGGAAACCGCTGCCAGGGCCGGTGGTTAAGGGTCCGCGAAAGCGACGAGCCGCTTCAAGTCGCGCCCGACCGCCGCGGCGGCGCGGGCGTGATGCGGATCGCGCCTCGCGTCATGCTTACCAGTGCACCAGCCAGGGTCTGTTTTAGCCAGCCCGGAGCAGACGTACCACCATCTGAGTTCCCCGCAAGAGTCCGGTCCAGTCGCGCCAGCAGCGCCTCGGCCTTGCCGAGTTCCACGGGACCTTCAGTGCCAATGCGATTGATGGCGCGCATCAGCAGCCTCAGTTTGATTTCTGCCGGGAGTGCGACAAAGGCGCGCGCCTCGAAGGTCTCGCCGTGATCCGCCTGTCCGGGCCCGGTGCCGGCCGCTCGCAATGCGAGATAGCGTTCGGCGCCATCCGCCATCAATTCGATCGCGGCATTGGCCCGTCCGAGCCGGTCGGCCAGCGTCGCCAGCGTCCGGGCATCACCGCCCTCGGCGGCCAGAGCCGGCATCAGAGCGCGCAGCCGCGGCCGGGTGAAGGCGAAATCTTGATTGGTCGGATCATCTGCGAAGGGGATCCCGGCCGAGCGCAGCGTCGCCACCAGCCTGACCTTGGCAACGTCGAGCAGAGGCCGCGCCAGCAACAGCCCTTCACGCTCGCTGAGCGGTGCCATCGCCGCGAGCCCCGCAATGCCGCTGCCACGCAAGAGCCGCATCAGCACGGTCTCGGCCTGGTCGTCACGGGTGTGGGCGGTGACGACGTGTCCGGCGCCCGCCTGCCGCGCCGCGCGCGCCAGCAGGCGGTATCTTGCCAGGCGCGCCGCTTCGGGAATCCCGGTGTCCGGCTTCTCATCGTTCCAGCGCAAGGTCCGATGTGGAATTGCGAGCCGCCGCGCGGTCTCCTTCACCATGCGGGCTTCACGGGCGGAGTCGCGCCGCAGAGCATGGTCGACCGTCACAGCTACAAGGCGCGGCCCCTGCGCAAGCCCCGCGCGCCACCGCGCCGCGAGCCACATCAGAGCCATCGAATCCGGACCGCCCGATACGGCGAGCACCAGCACGGGCGCCGCCGAAAGCGGCGCGAACAGGCGCTCCGCTTCGGCGGCGGAGATCGCAAGATCATCTTCGGAACCGGCCTTCGACATGGCGCCGCAGCCTACCCGCACCGTCAGTCGTAGGCGAGAGGCCTACCCTCGCCCGGGGGCGTTCAGCACTTCACCCGCTTCTGCTCGCGATCGACCGTCGCCTTCACGCCCGCCGACGCGCGCGGATATTTGCGCGTCACTTCGCCGAACGCGGCGCAGGCCGCCTCCTTCTCCTTCAGCGCGGCCAGCGACTGGCCGAGCCGGAGCAGCGCATCCGCCGCCTTGCCCGACTTCTCGTATTTCGTCGTCACGGCGAGGAAGACCTCGGCGGCATCGCGATATTGCTGACGCTGGTAGAAGCTCTCGCCGAGCCAATATTGCGCGTCGCCGACCATCGGATCGTTCGGATATTTCTGGGTGAAGTTGCGCATCGTCTGCTCGGCCAGCGCGTAGTCGCGGCGCTGCATGTAGCCGATGCCGAGGTCGTATTCGTCGCGCGGCGTCTGCCGCGGCGGCGCGGTCTCCAGTCCACCTGCGCCCGGAGCGGCGGCCGGGGGCGCGCCCTGGGGATAGCGGCCGCCCGCGGCATTCGCGAGATTCGAGGGATCGCCGACGGGCCGACCAGCAGGCTGGCCGCCACCCGGCTGGATCGGCAACTGGCCGCCGCCGAGCGCTTGCGGGGCGCCGGGAGCCGTCGGATTCTGGCTCGGATCGAACGCATCGCCGCGGCGGCCCCGGCCAGGGGCCGCGGGCTCCTGGACGATTTGCACCGGCGCGCCGGCCTGCGGCTGCGCATAGCCCGGCTGCTGCTGGGGAGAGGCCTGTTGCGGCTGGCCGTACTGCTGCTGGCCATATTGCTGCTGCCCGTAGGCCGGCTGTGGAGGCTGGCCGTAGGCGGAATTGGCCTGCGCCGGCGCGGCCGCGCTCGGCTGCGCCGCGGGGGCGCCGCCGGGCGCTGCGCTCTGCAGTTGCCGCAGCCGCTCCTCGAGCTGGCGATTGCGATATTGCAGCTCCTCGTTCTGACCGGTCAGTTGCCGGAGCTGGTTTTCGAGCCGCTGGATCCGGATCTCGGGATCATCGTCGGTCTGGGCGAGCGCCCGCGACGAAAATGCCTGGCACGAGAAAACGACGAGCGCTGCGAGGATCGCAGCGGCGCTCCGTGGAAGAAACATGAATGACATGCTGCCCTGACGACCGGATCGGCGAGACATTGAAAACAGGCCTGTGAGCGAGGCTGTAAAGCAGAAATGCGATAGAGACAAATGACGTTCAAGCGAAGACAAGACCAAGCCCGGACAAGACCCGCCGATCACAAACAATGAAGCCGGCGTCGATGGACGACGCCGGCTTCATCAGCAACGGATTCGTTCAGCTTTATGAACTGGCGTTCAGGACCGTCACCGCACGGCGGTTCTGCGACCAGCACGAGATATCGTTACAAACCGCCACCGGCCGCTCCTTGCCGTAGGAGATCGTGCGCATGCGGCCCTGGTCGATGCCGCGCGACACCAGGAAGTTGCGGACCGACTGCGCGCGCCGCGCGCCCAGCGCGATGTTGTACTCGCGGGTGCCGCGCTCGTCGGCATGGCCCTCGATCGTGAAGGAGTAGCGCGGATAGCTCTGCAGCCACTGCGCCTGCTTCTCCAAGGTCGCGATCGCCTGCGGCGTGAGATCGGTCTGATCGCTCTCGAAGAAGACGCGATCGCCGACATTCACGACGAAGTCCTGCTGGCTGCCTGGAGTCGCAGCGCTGGCCATCGCCCCGTCGGCCCCGGTGAGATTCTTGTTGGCGCAGGCGCCCATCGACAGCGCCACGGCCAGCACGGCGGCCAACTTCAATCCCTGGAGGATACGCATCTGATATTTCATTCCCGGAGCCTCCACGCTCACGTTCTTAGACTGCCATCCGGTCTACAGGGCGATGGTTAAGCGAACGTTCCGTCAACCTTGATGGGGTCTTGCCGAACCCCGTCAAATGCTAACGAAACCCGAAAAGCGACCGCGATGGTTAATGGGTTGTAAATGTGGCGCCAGGGTGAAGGCAAGCGGCGCGACGCCTGCAGCAGGGCGCTTTTTCGCTGAATTTTGCATCAGGGCCACGGTGTGAACCGGCCAGACGGCCGAACTGGCCCCGATATCGGCCGATGATCAGCCGGCCTTCGCGACCGCCTGAATCCTGAACGAATCAGTGAAGGCGTCCGGCGCGGGACGATCGAACAGCATCCGCCGTTCGAACGCGCTCGAGCGCATGAACGGAAAGCGCTGGAACACGCGATCGCGGATCGAAGGGTAATGCGCGGCCACCAGGCCGACCGGCTTGGTGAGGCCGGAGTAGAGCCGCGGCTCACCCCATGGTTCCTGCAGGAACACCTTCTTGTAGAAGGCGCGATGCTCGGGGCGGACGTTGGCGAGACCGATGTCCGCATTGAAGTGGGCGCAGGCGACGTAGCCGAGCCGGACCGTCACATAGGGAAGCGCCGGAAACAGCCGCGCCTTCTCATGGTCGGCGACGAACCGTGTCGGGTCGATGATGACCTTCCCGCGATCAAGTTCGGGATGCAGCAAGTCGGCGAACATGTCCGAGGACAACGATCGGCGCCATTGCGAGTTCACGACGCTGATGCGGATCGAGCTGTAGAGCTCGCCATTGACGTAGACGCCGAAGATGAAGCTGTTGGGAAGATCGTCATATTCGTCGGTGACGCGTTCGCTGGGCGACGGGAGGATGGCGCCTTCACGCAGATAGGCGCGGTAGCGCAGCCGATAGATCTCGTCCTTGTCCTCAACAGTCAGCGCCAGTCGATAGTCCACGTTCTCCAGCACATCCGACTTCTGTTCAGCAACGGCACTTACTCTAGCCGCCGACTTCATCCGCAACCCCTTCTCACACAACTCCTACGAGCAGTATGAGCTTAACAGCGGGTTAATGCCGACGCAAAGCTTTCGGCGGTACAAAGTTAACAGCTCGTAGAATCCCGGAGGCGCAACCGTGACTTACGGGATTGGACGCTGCACCGGACGGATTGCTTCGGATCACTTGCGTGTCAAATCGAAACGGATTCGCTTGGTAGACGCGTGCAATGTTTCCGAATGATGCGACGTGGGGTTGTCACATCGCCAATCACATGCGAGCCACGCTCGTAGAGAGGACCGGCGGGATGCTACGCACAGAGCTCGCCTCCAGCGCCGGTCGATCTTCGCGGCACGTCCGCATCAAGGCGGAGGCCGGGCGATCAAGCGATCGAACGTGTCCCGCCGGCCGCCGCGATCGCCCCGTCGCTCGAACGGCGCCCATGCGAGGCATTCAGGAGCTGTCGGATGCGGATTGCGGGGACGGGCCGGCTGAACAGATAGCCCTGCGCCTCGGTGACCGTGCCGTCGGCGCTGACCAGTTCGAGCTGCTCGTTGGTCTCGATGCCCTCCACCACCACCGACATGCCGAGATCGGCGGACAATCTTGCGACACCGCGCAACAGGGTCAGCGGCCGATCGCTGTCGATGCCTTCGAGGAAAGAGCGATCGATCTTGACCTTCTCCAACGGGAAGTTGTGCAAATAGCTGAGGCTCGAATAGCCGGTGCCGAAATCGTCGAGCGAAATACGAACCCCGAGCATGTGCAGTTGCGACAGCACATCGTGCGTGAGCTGGGTGTTGCGCAACAGCGAGGATTCGGTGATCTCGATCTCGAGCCGATGTGGCGGCAGCCCGGACACTTCGAGCGCGTAGCGGACCTCACTGAGCACATCGCGCTGATGGAACTGCTGCGGCGAGAAGTTGACGGCGACGCTGACCGCATCCGGCCATTTCATGCATTCGAGGCAGGCCTTGCGCAGGATCCAGCGGCCGAGATCGACGATCAGGCCCATGTCCTCGGCGACGGGAATAATGTCGACCGGCGAGACCGTGCCGCGCACCGGGTGGTTCCAGCGCAGCAGCGCCTCGCAGGTCGAGATCTTGCCGGACTTCAGATTGACCAGCGGCTGATAGAACAGCTCGAACTCCTCGTTCGCCAGCGCCTTGCGCAGATCGAGCTCGAGGATGCGACGCGCCTCGACCGTCTGGGCGAGTTCGTCGCGGAAGAAGCAGAAGGTGCCCCGTCCCTCGGCCTTGGCGCGGTACAGCGCCATGTCGGCGTTCTTCAATAGCGTGTCGGCGCTGATCCCCGGCCCAGTCATGGCGATGCCGACGCTGGCGCCGATCTCGACCAGGTGATTGTCGATCTTGTAGCGCTCGCTGAGCTGATCGACGATCCGGCGCGCCAGCATGGCCGCGTCATCGTTGGAGCGGATGTTGCGCTGGAACACCACGAACTCGTCGCCGCCGAAGCGCGCGACGAAGTCTTCCGGACGCAGCATGTCGCGCAGCCGCTCGGAGACCGCGCAGAGCAGTTGATCGCCGCAGGGGTGGCCGAGCGTGTCGTTGACCTGCTTGAAGCGGTCGAGATCGACGAACAGCAGCGCGGACAATTCGCCGTGCCGCTGCGGAATCCTGAGCAGCCGTTCGATCTCGTCGCGGAAGCTGACGCGGTTCGGCAAGGTCGTGAGCTCGTCATAGCGCGCCAGATGCGAGATGCGCGCCTCCGCATGCCGGCGCTCGGTGATGTCCTCGAGCAGGACCACTGCGCCGCCGTCGGCCATCGGCTGGAAGGTCCAGGACAGCGACCGATCGCGCGCGACGTCGGGATCGCTGGTAATGACGTTATGGGTCTTGGTGTGCTCGATCTCGGCCAGGATCAACCGGCCGCTCGAAGCGGAGATCGAGCCTGCGATCACGCAGGCGTTGATGATGTCGGCCGCCTTGCCGCCACGCTGCAGGATGTCATCCGGCAGGCTCATCATGTGGCCGAAGCGGTGGTTCATCACGGCCAGACGCCCGTCGGAGCGGAACATGCACAGGCCGTGCGGCATGTTGTTCAGGGCCGTATCGAACTGCTTGGCCAGCGCAGCCTCGCTTTCGCGCGCCACGAAGGCCTGAACGAAGATCCTCTGCAGATTGGTCGAGATATGTTTCAGCGACACGAAGAACAGGACGCAGAACGCCGCCATGCCCAGGTAATAAGGGCTGCCGTGGATCGCGAGAGCCACTGCAAGCGGTCCGCAGGCGAGCAGGATCTGGACATGGAATATCCAAGGCCGCCCGTAGGTCCGGCCGGCGCCCGCCGACATGTAGCAGAGCGTCACCGTGATCGCGATCAGGTGCACCACCGGGTCGCTGTTGTCGACAAGGGCGACTACGCACCACACGCCGAGCACCAGCGCATAGATCATGGCGCCGATCTGGTAGCGAACCTCCCAGCGCTCGACCGCCTCCTGCGTGAGGCGACCGTTGTCGCAGAGGCTCCGATAGTAGCGCATGTCGAGCGAACGGAACGCCCCTGCGATGATCAGCATCGCGGCACACGGCCACAGATTGACGTCGCCGCTCTTGATCGCGGTCATGACGGCGGCGACGGCGGCGCAGAGTGCGCCGGCGAACATCGGGCCGGGATCCTGGAAGAGGGAGTCGACGAGAGCCGCCTGGATCGCAGGCGACAACTTTCGATCGTCTTCTCCATTCTGAGTGGCAAGCTGCATTCGTGCGCACGCGTCCTGTTCGGTGCACAAACATTACCGCTCGCAGGTGAAGTCTTTCTGAGGGAACATCGTTAGCGGAGCGTTTCCGCGCTCGCGAAATGCACGAATTCGCTCGAAAATTCAGAGAACTAGGCAAACACTACCCGGCTACTACAACTAATAGTTCCACCTTTCCACAGAACACGCCTCGCGCGACTCGAAAAATCGCGTCCACCACGACGTGAGCGGGCCCAGAGCCTCGCTCACCGTCACGACAACAGCGGCGACCAGGCCGGATCCGAGGCGAAGCCCGGCGTCGGCACCTTCTGCTCGAAGCGGCCGGAGACGTCGATCGAGTACAGCGACGGACCGGCGGTGCCGCCGGGGTCACGGAAGAACATCAGCACGCGGCCGTTGGGCGAGAAGGTCGGCCCTTCGTTGTGGAAGCCGGCGGTGAGGATGCGCTCGCCCGAGCCGTCCGTCTTCATGATGCCGATCGCGAACTGGCCGCCGCCCTGCTTGGTGAAGGCGATGAAGTCGCCGCGCGGCGACCACACCGGCGTCGAGTAGCTGCCCTCGCCGAACGAGATGCGCTGCGCTGCCCCGCCACTGGAGGACATCACGTAGATCTGCGGCTTGCCGCCGCGATCGGACTCGAAGCAGATCTGGCTGCCGTCCGGCGAGTAGCACGGCGAGGTATCGATCGCCGGCGTGTCGGTGAGCCGCGTGGTCGTGCGCGAGCGCAGGTCCATCACGAACAGGTTGGAGTTGCCGCCCTGCTGCAGGCTCAGGATGATGCGCTGGCCGTCCGGCGAGAAGCGCGGCGAGAACGACATGCCGGGGAAGTTGCCGACGATCTCGCGCTGGCCGGTCTCGATGTTGAACAGATAGACCTTCGGGTCGCCCTGCCCGAACTCCATGTAGGTGATTTCCTGGCTCGACGGCGAGAACCGCGGCGTCAGCACGAGGTCGGCGCCGCGGGTGAGATAGCGGACGTTGGCGCCGTCCTGGTCCATCAGCGCGAGCCGCTTGACGCGGCGATCCGACGGGCCGCTCTCGTCGACGAACACGACGCGGCTGTCGAAATAGCCCTTCTCGCCGGTCATCTGCGTGTAGATCTGGTCCGAGATGATATGCGCGATGCGCCGCCAATATTCCGGCGCCGTCACATATTGCTGGCCGGTGAGCTGCTGGCCCGAGTTCGGGTCCCACAGCCGAAACTCCGCCTTCAGGCGCCCGTCCGGCTGCCGCGTCGCGCGGCCCGTCACCAGCCCGCGCAGGTCGAGCGGACGCCAGCTCGCGAATTGCGGCGGCGCCTCGAAATTGCTGATGCGCTCGGGAAACGCAGCCGGGTCGACCGGCACGAACAGCCCGCTGCGCTTCAGATTGTTGGTGATCACCTGCGCAATGCCATTGCCGACATCGGCATCCCCTGCCCCGCCGGGCACGAAGGGCGGAACGGCGATCGGGATCGGCTTGAACTCGCCGCTCGGGATGATCTCCAGGCGTTTTTGCTGGGCGAGCGCGGGCCCAGCGCCCAGCGTCGCCATCGCGGCGCCTCCGGTCAGCAACAGCTGGCGCCGCGTGAAAAATCCGGTCGTGCGCGTTGGAGGTGTCGTCAAGTTCGGCCTCGCATCGAATTCATCATTTTGAGATTGAATGTCGTCGGTACGAGCTTCCACTCATTGTACCGGTTCTTCGGCAGGAACGAATAAGGCTGGCAATTCTCCACCGCGCGCTTGGCATTCTCCGCCATGGCTACGCTGACCCGCGACGGTCCTCGCGTCCCAACGACGGCCGGCACGGCGGCCAGCGATCCATCCGGACGCAGCTGGATGTCGATATCGACCTCGATCTTGTCCTCATCGACGCCGGTATAGGGAAGATTGAAGCAGCGACCGACCGCCTGCTGGAATGCGATCTGCCAGCTCGCGACGTTGCTCTCAGCCGTTCCCTGCGTTGCGCCCAGCGCGGCATTGGCGTTGAGCTCCGCCCCCGTGGCAGCCTGCCGCGTCGGGTCCTTCTGATTGATCAGGCTCGCGATCTTCTCGGAGTCGTATTTGCGCTCGCTCTTGTGCTTGGGCGGCTCCGGCGGCGCGGCGGCGGCCTGCGGCTTCGGCGGCTGCTTCGCCTTGTCCTTGTTGAGCACGCTGGCGATCTGGTCCGGATTGAACGGATCGGGCTTCTTCTCTTCCGGCTTCGGCTTCTCGGCCGGCGCGGGCTTCGGCGGCTCCGGCTTCTTTTCGGCCACCGGCTTCGGCGTATCCGGCTGCTTCTCGACCGGCTTCGGCGGGTCGGGCTTCTTCTCGACCGGCTTCTCCGGCTTGGGCTGCGGCGTCGGCGCGGCGTCGGTCTCGGTGACCTGCTTGGTGTCGACCTTGCCGACGATGTCCTCGGTCGGCTTCTTCTCGCCGATCTTGTCGGCCAGCAGCTTCTGGGATTCCTTCTTGCCCGTCAGCGCGCCGGCCTTGGCCTTGGACGAGTTGTCCTCCGAGATCACGTCGACGGGCACCAGGTCCTCCGCCGGCACCACCATCGAGCGCGCGGAGAAGCTGAACAGACCCCAGCACAGCACGAGCACGTGCAGGGCGACGGACAGCACCGTCCCCTTGCGCGTGCGAACGAACCGGATGAGGTCTGCTGACGTCATGAGCCCTGATCCGGCAGCACGACGATGCTGGCGCGATAGCCGGCGTCGCGCGCCAGGCCCAGCACCTTCATCATGTCGGAGTAGCAGGCGTCGCGGTCGCCGCGGATCTTGACGACGTTGTCGGCGCCACCGGCGCCCGCCTCCTTCATCGCCTTGATCTTCGGCCCAAGCTCGTTGATCGCGATCGGCGAGTCGCCGAGATACACGTCCACCTTCGACGCGCAGCCGCCGCCGGTCTTCTTGACGGTGACCTCGAGCGGCGGCTTGGCGTCGGCCGTCGAGGCCGAGCCGCCTTGCGCCTGGGGCAGGTCGACCTGGATGTTGACGGTGAGCAGCGGCGCCGCGACCATGAAGATGATCAGCAGCACCAGCATGACGTCGACCATCGGCGTGACGTTGATCTCCGCCATCACGGCCGCCTTGCGCCGACCGCGGCGACCACCGCCGCCGGACGCGCTGCCCATGCTCATGCCCATGCTGTGGTACTCACGATCCGAATGCCACTATACCTGCCCTCATCCCCGCTCGTCGATCTGACGGGACAAGATGGCTGAAAATTCATCTGCGAAGCCTTCCAGCCGCTGCGCCTGCCGGTTCACCTCCGAAGAGAACTTGTTGTAGAAAATCGTCGCCGGGATGGCCGCGATCAGGCCGATGGCGGTGGCGAACAGCGCCTCCGCGATGCCCGGCGCGACCACCGCCAGCGAGGTGTTCTTCGAGGCTGCGATCGCCTGGAAGCTGGTCATGATGCCCCAGACCGTGCCGAACAGGCCGACGAACGGGCCGGCGGAGCCGACCGTGGCGAGCACCAGGAGACGGCGTTCCAGCCGCTCGACCTCGCGCGCGATCGACACGTTCATCACCTTCTCGATGCGCATCTGCAGCCCGGCGAAGGAGCGCGCATGGCCCTCGAACGAGCGTTTCCATTCCCGCATCGCCGCCACGAAACACGCCGCCATCGACTGCGTCGGCTTCGCCGACAGCACCCGATACAATTCCTCGATCGATTCCCCGGACCAGAAGGCCTGCTCGAACCGATCCATCGAGCGGCGGGTCCGCGAGAACAGGAACATCTTGTCGATCGCAATCGCCCAGACCCAGATCGAGCAGGAGATCAGGCCGAGCATGATGATCCGAACCACCCAGCCGGCATTGCCGAACAGATCGATCAGGGACAGGCCGCCGCTATCGACAGACATCTGCAGTATCCTCTCAACCAATCATCCCGGGACGCCCGGGACCATGCAGCCGCCGTTCCATGCCGGATGCCGTCGCGGCGGAAAGCGCCTGCGCGAGAAAACCCTGAACTGATCGCTTTAAGAGGCCCGCCGAAGCCATAAGCGGCCTGCTTCCTCTGCCAACGTGTCAAAACAAGGGCTCTTGGCGCGCGTAAGCGCCCCTTAACCAAACCCCCTCCGGGGTTAAGGCGGGGTTACCGCGGAGTATTGCCGAGGTCAAAGGTCCAGCCGGACCAGCCAGATAGAGCCTTTGTGATCAGCAGCTTGACCATTTTGGCCGCCAGCGGGCAGCGGCCAGCCGCCGCAGGCGGGCGGTATCGGAGAACGCAAAACGCCCGCCGGCGGGGGAAACCGCAAGCGGGCGTCTTATGCCGTCAGGGCGGGGGCTGAAAGCCCTGCGCCGTCAGGTGAGAGGCGATCAGCTCTGCGGCTGGTCGTTCGGCGGGGTCGGACGCGGCTTGTGCTGGGCCATGAACGCGTCGAACTCCTCCTTGTCCTTGGCGTGGCGCAGCCGGGTCAGGAAGTCGCGGAACTCCTGCTGCTCCTCCTCGAGCCGCCGCAGGGTCTCCATGCGGTACTCATCGAAGGCGCGGTTGCCGCTCGAAGCCGGCTGCGAGAACCCGAAGCCGAAGCCGCGGCGCTCCATCTTGTCGCGCATGCGGTCCATCTTCCACTGCATCCGCTCCATCTTGTTCGACCAGCGATCACCGCCGTTCCAGCACGCCATCTTTCTGCTCCCGAGTGTAAAAAAGAGAAGGGCAAGTCCGATCGGCCACCAGATGATGAAGCCGAGCACGGTCACGGCGATCCAGCCGGGATGCCAGGGCGACTCCATCATGCGGGGCCGGTACCTCTGCTCCTCCTCCGAACCGCGCCATCGATTGACATCTGCGGTGTAGGCCATCTCCCTCTCCATTCGCGGCGCCATGCCGTGTGAATGTAAATAACATTTACATAGCTAGCTCAACCCGGGATTTTGTCAAGGCGACCGCCTGACGCGTCGCTCGAATTATTTTTCGGCGTTCCTTGAACCTTATTTCGGGCGGCCCCAGGGCCCTGCCGGCTTGTCATCGTCCGGCAGCGGCGGCGGCTCGGCAGCGGAGGACGGCGCAGGCCGGCGGTCGGTCGGGAAGCCGAGCCCGCGCAGATAGATCAACACCTCGGCCTCCAGCAGCTCCTCGGGCGACATCGGCAGCTTGCGCCGGGCGGCATCGCCGCGCGCGAACAGCGAGGCGATGCCATGCGCCATCGACCAGATGTGCAGCGCCATCATCAGGGCCGGCGGCCGCGGCACCCCGGGCGGCGCCAGCGCCGCCAGCCGCTCCGCCGCAGCACGGATGACGCCGAAAGCGCGCTCCCCCGCCGCCAGCAGACCCGCGGTGGAGTCGGCCGGCACACCGGATTCGAACATCGCCGAATAGAACGCAGGCTCCGAACGGGCAAATGCGAGATACGCCTTGCCGACGCGCTCGAACGCCGTGACGGTGTCGGGCCGGCCGTCGTCCCACGCCGCCGAGAGCTGCGCCTCGAACTGCTCGAAGCCGCGCTGGGCGATGCTCGACAGCAGTTCGTCGCGGTCGCGGAAGTGGCGATAGGGCGCGGCCGGGCTGACGCCGGCCATGCGGGCCGCATCGGCAAAGGTGAAGCCGGCAGCCCCCTTCTGCGCGATCAGGTCGAGCGCCGCCTGCAGCAGCGCCTCCTTGAGGTTACCGTGATGATAGCCGCGCTCGGCGCGGCGCTCTTCCTTGCGCCAGCTCATGTAAAAGGCTTTTACATGAGCCGGGTCAAAGGAAGCCAGCGACTTTTGGGCGGGGTCAGCCGCCGATGTGCGCGGGGGGCCGTCCCGTCGTCCCGTTAAGCCCCCAGCGAAACAGGCGCCACCCTCGCCTGGAGGGTCGCGCAAGGGGCAGGCTGGCACCGAAGTCGCCGCGAGATCAGCGCGCCCGGCACAAACGCCGGGCGCCGCAGCAAGCGCGATGTTCACCTCAGCCGACGTTCCGCCCTGCAGGCCGCTCAACTAACCGCCCGGAATCGGCAGCACCGGCATGATCTCGACCCGCTCGCCCGGGAAGATCGCAAAATGCGGATGGTTGACGAACATCTTCGCGGCATCCTCGTGCGACGCGGCGCGGACCACGGTGAACGCGCCCATCTCGTTGGCGATGTCGTTGACGCCGCCCTTGTCGACCCGCTTGGTCTTGCCGAGCGGCCCGCCCATCGCGACGATCGCGTCCTTGTATTGATCCGCCCAGGCATGCCAGGCCGCCATGCCCTGCTGCCCCCTGGCATTGCGCTCCGTTTCGGACAGCGCCTCCCAGGCTTTCCAGGCCGGACTGGTCTTGCTGCCGAGAAAGACGGCGAGATAGGTGTTGCTGTTGTCGCTCATTGCACTTCCCTCTCCTGCTGTGAAACGGATCGATCAGACACGGCCGGCATGCGGCAGCTCGGCGAAGCCGGCCGCGGCCTGCTGCACCTCCTCGGAAAAGTCGGCCATCTCCTGGACCTGGCGAATCTCGATGATCTCGTTGTCCGAGGCCGGGCACTGCTTGGCCCAGGCGATCGCCTCGTCGCGCGAGGCGACCTCGATCATCCAATAGCCGCCGAGCACCTCCTTGGCCTCCGCGAACGGGCCGTCGGTCACCACAGGCGTGCCGCCCGCGAACGAGACCCGCGCCCCCATCGACAGCGGATGCAAGCCCTCCAGCGTGATCAGCACGCCGGCGTCCTTCAGGGCCTCGTTGTAGCGCATCATCGCTTTGACGCGCTCGGGATCGAGCTGCACGTCCGGCGGCGCGCTCTCATAGCCGAGCGGGATCATCAGCATCATGAATCGCATGGCGTTCCTCCTCTCCTGATCAGGGTCGGTTCAGCTCTTGGCGGCCTGCGCACGCAGCCGTTCGATCCGCTCACGCAATTCGGGCGTGAACGTCTCGCCGAAATCCTCCGCGGCATAGACCTGGCGGATCTCGATCTGGCCGCTCGGGAACGGCGCCCGCTTCATATGCTCGATCACCTCGTCGAGCGAGCCGGCCTTGAGCATCCAGAAGCCCGCCGCGAGATCGCGGGAGAGATCGAACGGACCGCGCGCGACGCTCGGCGTCCCGTTCGAGAAGTCGATGCGCGCCCCCTTTGCGGTCGGATGCAGGCCCTCACCCGCCTCCATCATGCCGGCCTTGACCAGTCCCTCGTTGAACCGGCCCATCGCCGCGAACTCCTCGGTCGTCGGCAGGATTCCGGCTTCGGTGTCCCTGGTCGCCTTCACGATCACCATGAACCGCATGGCGCCTCTCCCCTGATGCTGTCCGGCAGGACTGCCCTGCCCTCATCAGCAAGACGATCCGGCCCTGGTGCCGCCGACACGCTCCCGCAATTATTTTGGCCGGGTTCCCGATTCAGCCCGGCTCCTGCGGGAACATGTGGAAATAAGGCTCGGCCTCTGCGAGCACCCGCGCCACGGATGGCCTCGCCTTGAGCCGGTCGAGATGGGCTGTGACCCGGGGGAGCCCATCACCAAGCGGCTCCACTCTGTCGGCGTAGAACAGCGCCGGCACGGCCGCGCAATCCGCCAAGGTGAACGGGTCTCCCATCGCCCAGCCACGCGGCGGCAGCTTGGTCTCGAGCATGGCGTAGGACGTGCGCAGCCGGCTTCGAGCGTCGGCGACGCCGAGCGGATCGCGGGCATCGGCCGGCCGCAGCCGGTCGAACACGACGGTCTGCGTCGGCATGTGCAGATAGAGGTCGAGAAAGCGATCGCGCAGACGTGTCCGCAAAGCGAGATCGGGATCATCGGGAATGAAGCGCGTCCTGCCCGCATAGTGCTGGTCGAGATATTCGATGATGATGCTCGATTCCGGAATCGTGCGCTGCTCGTCGCGCAGCACGGGAAATTTACCGACCGGCCAAAGCTTCAAGAACGCCGCGCGCTCATCCGCGTCACCGAGATTGATCAGCTTCGGCGTGAACGAAACGTCGTTCTCATACAGCGCGATCAGCACCTTCCAGCAGAACGACGACAGCGGATGATAGTAGAGGGTCAGCGACATCCTACGCTCCTGATGAGTTGAGTGAGAACAAGTTGTTTGGTCCCGAACGCGCGGCCGCAGGGATGGTGCGCTCCCTCGCCCCGTTCTTCACGGGGAGAGGGTTGAGGTGAGGGGCTAGACGCACCGGCGGTGTGGTTTATAGACCTGCACTCCCCCGGGACACGGAGCGCGCCCGCGAGAGCTGGACTCACACGTCCCGAACGGGGGCATAGCGCGCGATGACAACGCCGTTGGACAGCGCCCGGCTGTCGATCAGGCGGAGCTTCACGGCCTGACCCGGCTTGAACAGCGGCCGTCCGGCGCCGAGCACGCGCGGATTGATCGCGATACGAAACTCATCGATCAGATCGTGCGCGACGAGCGTCGACGCGAGGTCCGCGCTGCCGAACAGGAACAGGTCTTTGGCATTCTCCTGCTTGAGCTTGTCGACCTCGGCCGCGAGCTCCGGACCCAGCAGATGCGCGTTTGACCATGCCAGGCGAGACAGCGTGCGGGAGGCAACATATTTGGGGATGCTGTTCATGACGTCGGCGATCACGCCCTTCTCGGTCGGCCAATAGCCGGCCATCAGATCGTAGGTCACCCTGCCGAACAGCAATCCGCCCGCCTCGTGCAGTTGCGTCTCGGAGATCTGCTCCAGCTCCGGGCCCCACACATCCTCGTGCCAGGAGATGTCGCCGTTCGGGCCCGCAACCATGCCGTCCAGCGTCATCATGTTCCACATCACCAGTCTCGCCATCGACTGCCTCTCCCTGACCGCTTTCATTTTGCAAGCAGTTGGAGAATGCCCAGACCGGTGCAATATTGCAAGCGGTTTATGCGCGATCCCTGCTCACGAGACTTCGATGTCCGACCCTCAGCGCTCCGGCTGCCCGATCAACCTGTCGCTCGAAGTGGTGGGAGACAAATGGAGCCTCTTGATCATCCGCGACATGATGTTCGGAAATCGCCGGCACTATCGCGAGCTGCTCGGCGGCTCGGAGGAAGGCATCTCCTCGAACATTCTCGCCGACCGGCTGAAGACGCTGCTCGCGGCCGGCATCATCAGCCGTGAGGACGATCCGAGCCACAAGCAGAAGGGCATCTATTCCCTGACCGAGCAGGGCATCGAGCTGTTGCCGATCCTCGCGCAGATGGCGGGCTGGGGTTACAAATATCTCCCCGTCTCGGAGGAGCTCGGCATCCGCGCCAAGCTGTTGATGGAAGGCGGCCCGAAAATGTGGGCCGAATTCATGGACGAGCTGCGCGAGACCCATCTCGGCGCGAAACGGCGCAGGAAGGCTGGCCCGAGCGTCGGCGAGCGGCTGCAGGCGGCTTACCAGAAGGTCGTCGCTGCCAAGAAGGCCGAGGCAGGAGGCAGGTGATCGTGCGCCTCGCAACGCGCACGGATCGTGCGCGCCGCTTCCCGCATCAGAACCGTGTGTTGTCGGCCCTGTAGCGCGATGATTTGCGCGGGGCGCGTTCGGGGGCCTGCTCGAGCTGCGCGATCGGGCGGCGATAGGTCTCCGCGCGACGCAGCCAGCCCGCCTCCCACACGCGGTTCGAGGGCAGATTGCGAACCCGCTGCTGCAGCACGACCTGCACCGCGTCGGAATATTCGGCGAGCACAGCCTTGGACTCGGTGGTAGTGCCGTTCATCTTGAGCAGTACCTGCTTGAGACCCCAGCCCTGGCGCTGGCCCGTCTCCTTGTCCACCGCCGTCTCGGACGGATTGGTGCCCTCGCCCTTGAAGTTGATGTAGTCGATCAGCGGATAGAGATCGTTGGAGGCGCGCACGACCCGCGAATACTGCGCGACGATGTGCTCGCGTTCGGCGCTGTCGGGCGTGTTGGCGAGGATCTTGTCCATCGCGCCTTGCGCACGCGCCACCAGGAACTGCGTCTGCTCCGCAATCGTGTCGAGCAGGAACTGCCGCAATTGCCGCATTTGCGGCGAGTTGAAATTCCGCTTGAAGTCGGCCCGGCTGGTCCACGGGCATGCCGGAATCGGCGTCTTGTCGAGCCATGCAGGCAACGGCGTCCTGCCCTTGCGCAGAAATGCGATCAGCCCCGGAAAACCCTCTTCATAAGGCGGCTTCGCGGTGGACGGGTACCAGATGAAATGCCCGATTCCCAGCGAGGCGAATTCTTCACCCGCATTCCACGACGTGATCGCGTCGCGCCGTCCCCCGGCCTCGTTGAGCCAGATCTTGCGGCCGATCATCTGCGCAACGTCGGCCGGGAGCGCGCGTTGAGGCACCGACAGATTCTTCGTCGTCTTGGTGTCGCTCCGCGGGTCGGCCTTACGCTCGGCCGCGACCGGCTTCGCGGGCTCGGTCGATGGCACGGCCACCTTCGGAGCCGGCGTCGGCACGTCCGACGGCCGCCCCACCGTCTCGGGCTCCGCCGTCTGCGGCTGCTGCGGCGGCGCGACATCGTGCGCAGCCTGCTCGGTCTCTGCCGGTTTCGCAGCAACGCTGCCATCCGCTCCGGCGGCGCCGGCCGCAGCGAGCCCGAGGACAATGCACGACAACAGCAACGCGCCGCACGCGCGCCTCAGATCATTCGGCCCGCGCGACGAAGCGTGCAGCTCCGTGGTTCTGACGAGAGTGATTCGCCGGCTGATGAATTGATCGCCCATGTCGATTCTACCGAGACTCTTAAACTCTACGCTACCGGTTCAGATTCGTCCCAGACACGTCCGAGAACGCCCCGACGACGGGCAAATCAGCCGACGGCGGGACTGTCCAATTCCACGGGGAAATGCGCCTTTGGAGGCTGCGGCGCGGCCGCGAAACCGCCGGCGCCGCGGAGCTTTTTCGTGAAGACTTTCAAGTCGATCACCCTTACCCTTGTCCAGTCCTTCCCGTAAGAATGTTCCTCTTTCTCCTTTCCAGAATTCATGCTCTTTTAGCCACGTCCTGTTCCCGATCGAGAGGGACGTTTCGCGGTCGTCACGAACGTGGGGAGCAGGACGCGGTGGAAGCGTCGATGTTGCAGCGTGGAGCATGATTCGGAACCGGAGGATGTTGACGCGCATTGCGCCACAGCTTTCCGACAAGATCATGCTCATATGAGGACACGCAGACGAACAACGCGGCGCGTACGGCGAAATCGTGTGGTCCCGGCATCCCGATGCTGATGCCGTGTCCGATGCGTGAGCGCATTGTGGCGGAAACGGGGGCAAGACAGCCGCTCCCCGGGGAGCGTGTCATAGGCCGTCAGACCATCGCGCAGGGAGGGCCGGGATGTCTCAGCCGAACCTGGGGTTCCGGCCCCGTGCATTTTTCCCGCACGGGGGCCGATGGGGCGCCAAGCTCCCGGTCTTCCCTGCTCCCTCCGATCGAGCGGGAGGCCAAGGCGAGCATGACTCGGATGCTTCCCCACCGCGAGGACGCGAGCTGATGCGACCGCTACCACCGCTGGCTGTTTGACAACGCCCACGAACTTCGCTGGCTATGCGCATCGCGCGGAGCTGGATTGAACGTACACTGACAGATGTGACGGCCTTCACAGCTGATCCGCGCAGCGCATGTTAGGACTCAACGAAGAGAAAAGCCGGGCCGCCGGCCCGAGGAGTCGACCGCCGTGACGGAAACATCGACGACGACGCAGACCGACAAAGTCGCCCTGATCACCGGGGCGGCGCGCGGCATCGGGCTGGCGACAGCAAAGAGATTTCTGCACGAGGGCTGGCGTGTGGCCCTGCTCGACATCGAGAAGAAGCTGCTCGACGACGCCACGGCCGCACTCGAATCTCCCGATCGAACGCTCGCCCTGCATTGCGACGTCGCGGAAGCCGAGATGGTCGCCGATGCGTTGGCGCGCCTCGCCGACCGGTTCGGCCGTCTCGATGCGCTGGTCAACAATGCCGGTGTCGCACGCTTCGCTCCGATCATGGAAACCAGCGAAGCCGACTGGCAGCGCATCCTCGACGTCAATCTGACCGGGCCGTTTCTGTGCACGCGGGCCGCGGTCCCGCTGATGCGCGAGCGCGGCGGCACCATCGTCAACATCACCTCGATTTCCGCCGTCCGCGCCTCCACGCTGCGCTCCGCCTACGGCACCAGCAAGGCGGCGCTGGCGCATCTGACCAAGCAGCTCGCGGTCGAGCTCGCATCCGCCGGCATCCGCGTCAACGCGGTGGCGCCGGGCCCGGTGGAGACCGCGATGGCCAAGGACGTGCACACGCCGGAGATCCGCGCCGACTATCACGATGCCATTCCGCTCAACCGTTACGGCCTCGAGGACGAGCTCGCCGAGGCCATCTTGTTTCTCAGCTCCGAACGCTCCAGCTATATCACCGGACAGATCCTGGCCGTCGATGGCGGCTTCGACGCCGCGGGAATCGGATTGCCGACCTTGCGCGGCCAACGCAGGAACACGTGAACGATGCCGAGCCGGATGCGCATCATCCTGACCTTGCTGCTCGCGGTCGTCCTGTGGGGAATCGCGACGATGCTGGCGCGCGCCGACGTCCGCATCATCTCCTCACCCGGCGGCGAGGTGGGGCCGTTCATCGATCTGTTCGAGAAGGTTCGCGCCTCCGGCGAGCGTGTCATCATCGACGGTCCCTGCCTGTCGGCCTGCACGCTGGTGCTCAGCGTCGTGCCCGAGGACCGCATCTGCGTGACGCGGCGAGCCACCCTCGGCTTCCACGCCGCACGCTCGGTCGACCGGCGCGGCCGCGCTTATGCGGAACCCGAGGCTTCCAAGCTGGTGCTGCAGACCTATCCCACGCCGGTGCGCGGCTGGATCGAGCGCCGCGGCGGCCTGACGTCGCGGCTTCTGTTGTTGCGCGGGCGCGAGCTCAAGGCGATGTACGCCTCGTGCCGCTAGCGGCGTCACGCCTCGTAGCCATCCGCCGGGGAATTGATCATCCACGGAATGCCGAAGCGATCGACGCCCATGCCGAAGCCCTTCGACCAGAAGGTCTTGCCGAACGGCATGGTGACGGCACCGCCTTCGAGCAGGGCGTGGAACTTACGCTCCGCCTCGGCCGGGTCTGCGATCTGGAGCGAGACCGAGATTCCGTGTGGCTTGCCTTGATAATATTCGGGCGGCGAATCCGAGGCCATCAGGACGCCGCCGCCGATCGAGAAGCGGACATGCATGATCCTGTCCTTGTGCTCCGGTGCAGAAGGCATCTCCGGCGGCGCCTCGCCATAACGCATCATCATGTCGACCTTGGCGCCGAGCACCTCGCCGTAGTGCTTGAGAGCCTGCGCGCAATCGCCATTGAACGTCAGATAGGGACAGATCATCGTCATCCTCCTTGGTTGAAAGATCATTTGTCAGCGCGGCAGCGGCAGAAGCGCGCGCAGGCGGCGGTCGCGCAGCCACAAGCCGCCCCACAGCAGGAGTCCGAGATAGAGGCCGAACAGGACGTGGCTGAACAGCGGACTGCCGATGCGGACATGCGAGGCGATGGCGCCGCCGAGATAGCCGGTGAGCAGGATCGCGCCGACGAACGATGTCGGCGGCAGGATATAGAGCACGGTGCAGAGAATCGTGATGAGGCCGAGCGCCCGCGCCATGGCGTCGCCTGCTCCATAGCCCATCTGATCCAGCGTCTGGGTGACGACGGGCAGAGGGATGAGCTTGACCGCGCCGTCGAACAGCAGGAACAGCGTCACCAGACCGCTCAGGATGCGGCCGCTCCACAATTCGGCGCGCGAGACCGGCTCTTCCATCGTCGTCATCTGCAGCTCCTCTCCGTGATGCTGCTCCCAGGACGAATGAAGGATCGTGCCGCCGACAGCCCGGTGCAGAATTTTAGACCGAATCTCGGCAGTATTTCACTGGCCGACCCGAGCCTGAGCCGTCGCGCTGTCGCGCATCAGGCGATCGAGCTGCATGCGGATATGCGCGGCCTCCGCCGAGCTGTGCGCCAGCGCGATGGCGCGGTCGAAGGCGGTCCGCGCCTCGTCATTGCGCCCGAGCTGCATCAGCAGCGCGCCGCGCACGCCGAAGAAATAGAAATAATTGGCAAGCCGCCCTTCGAGCGGCGCAATCAAATCGAGCGCCGCCTCGGCCCCGCGCACCTTGGAGACGGCGACGGCGCGATTGAGCGTCACCACCGGCGAGGGCTGCACCACTTCCAGCGCGCCATAGAGAAGATCGATCTGCGTCCAGTCGGTGTCCTCCGGGCGCGCGGCGCGCGAATGCAGCGCCGCGATCGCCGCCTGGATCTGGTACGGGCCGCTGTGGCGGTGGCGGATCGCCTTGTCGATCAGGGCCACGCCTTCCGCGATCATCGGCTGGTTCCACAGCGAGCGATCCTGTTCGTCGAGAAGGATCAGCGTCCCCTCCGCATCGAAGCGGGCGGCGCTGCGCGCGTGTTGCAGCAGCAGCAGCGCCGTCAGCCCCATGATTTCGGGCTCGCTCGGAAACAGCCGCAGCAGCAGCCGCGCCAGCCGGATGGCCTCCTCGGACAGCGGCTGGCGCAGCGCCGCGGTCTCGCCGCTGGCCGAATAGCCCTCGTTGAAGATCAGGTAGATCATGGCCGCGACCGCGGTCAGGCGCTCGGCGCGCTCGATCGCGCCCGGCGTCTCGAACGGCACGTCCGCCTGCGCGACGCGCGCCTTGGCGCGGGTGATGCGCTGCTCCATCGCCGCCTCGCTGACCAGGAAGGCGCGGGCGATCTGCTTCACCGTCAGGCCGGACACCACCCGCAGCGCCAGCGCGATCTGCTGCGTCGCCGGCAGGTCCTTGTGACAGCAGATGAACAGCAGGCGGAGGATGTCGTCGCGGTAGTGCGAGCCGTCGAGCCGCTCGGCGAGCGCGCTCTCGGCGTCGTCGAGATCGGAGATCGCCTCGTCATCCGGCAGCGGCTGCTCGCGGCGGACCCGGCGGACATCGTCGATGGCCGCGTTGCGTCCGACCATGATCAGCCAGGCCGCCGGATCGCGCGGCGGACCGTTCTGCGGCCAGCTCTTCAGGGCGCGCAGGCAGGCGTTCTGGAACGCCTCCTCCGCCGTGTCGAGGTCGCGGAAATAGCGCAGCAGCGCGCCGACGGCCTGGGGTCGTGCTGATGTCAGGGCCGCATCGATCCAGGCCGTATCGGTCATGCCAGCGCTCCACCCGGCCTGAACGTGCCGACGGGACGGATCTCGTAGGAGCCGCCGGGATTGGCCTCGCCGAGCTCGCGCGCGACCTCCAGCGCCTCATCGAGATTGGCGCAGTCGACGAGATAGAAGCCGAGCAGTTGCTCCTTGGTCTCGGCATAGGGGCCGTCGATGACGAGCGGCGGATCCTCCTTCCGGAGCGTCGTCGCAGCCGTGGTCGGCAGCAGCCGCGCCACCGGCCCGAGCCGCCCCTGCTTGGCGAGCTTCTCCTGGATGACGGCAAGCTTGGCCATGACCGCGGCATCCTGGTCCTTGCTCCAGGCGCAGACGACATCCTCGTCGTGATAGCAGAGCAGCGCGTACAACATCGGCAGGCATCTCCCTTCGTCTTCAAGACGGTGGAGTATGCCTCCGGCCGACAGTCCCACGAAGTATTTTCGCGGGGTTCCGCCTACAGGAACAAGCCGCCTACCAGGAGATGCCGTACTTGGCCGCGATGTTGCGCGCCCGGGTCTCCTGCGCGCTCTCGCGCGGCTGCCTGGCGCGCGCGGCCTGCCGCTGCGAGTTGGCCGGGCCCTGCCCTTGCCCTGCGGCGCTCGGTCCACCTTGGCTGCCCGCGTTCGGGGACATACCGTCCTGCGTCTGGCCGCCGGCCTGCGGCTGACTGCCCTTGCCGATCGAGATGCCGTTGGCCGACAGGATCGACCCGACATCGATGGTCTGGGCCTGGACCGAGGCAGACGCGACGACGAAAGCAGTGGCGAGAAGCAATTTGCGCATGACGATTGTCTCCATGTTGATGGGCGGAGATTGGCGTGCCCGCGCGATCTGGTATGTGGAACACGTCACATAAGCTCGAGGACCCTCCGATGACCAAAGGCGCGCTGGCGCTCCTGATCCATGGCGGCACCGACAACTGGTCGCCACAGCGCTGGAAGGCGCGTTTCGACGATGTCTGCGGCGACCGCCCTGTGGTGCTGCTGCCCGATCCCGGGCTCGATCCAGCCGAGGTGCATTACGCCGCGGTCTGGAAGCCGGTCCCCGGCGAGCTCGCCGGCTTTCCGAACCTGCGCGTGATCTTCAACCTCGGCGCCGGCGTCGACGCGCTGATGGCGGACAAGACGCTGCCCAGCGTGCCCCTGGTCCGCGTCGCGGTCGACGATCTCACCGCGCGAATGACCGAATATGTCGTGCTGCACGTGCTGATGCATCATCGCCAGGAGCTGTATCTGCGCGAGTCGCAGCGCGTGAAGCGCTGGGCGCCGAAATACCAGTGGCCGGCGGCCGCGATCGGCGTCGGCATTCTCGGACTGGGCACGCTCGGGATCGACGCAGCCGAGGTGCTCAAGCGATTGGGCTTCCAGGTCGCCGGCTGGAGCCGCAGCGTCAAGCAGGCCGACGGCATCGAATGCTTCCATGGCGCGGCGCAGCTCGACGCGTTCCTGGCGCGGACCGACATCCTGGTGTCGCTGCTGCCGCTGACGCCGGATACGCGCGGCATTCTCGACCGCAAGATGTTCGCCAAGCTCAGGCGCTCATCGCCGCTCGGCGCCCCCGTCATGATCAATGCCGGGCGCGGCGGCCTGCAGAACGAGGCCGACATCCTCGCCTGCCTCGACGACGGCACGCTTGGTTCGGTCTCGCTCGACGTGTTCGGCCAGGAGCCGCTGCCTGCCGACAGCCCGTTCTGGACCCACCCGAAGGTGGTGCTGACGCCGCACAATGCAGCCGACACCGACGCCGACGCGATCTCGCGCTACGTCGCCGAGCAGATCGCGACCTTCGAGGCCGGCGGGGCGCTGCGCAACCTGGTCGATCGCGTCAGGGGATATTGAAACGCTATCCTTTGCCGACCATCACATCGATTGCGCCGGCGACGATCGCCTCCAGCTCCTGACGCGGCGCCCGCGCGCGAGCGCGGACCGCGATCGAGTGGATCGTCGCCGACGCCAGCCGCGCCAGCACGGCGGGGTCGGCGTCCGCAGGCAGCTCGCCCTTCTCCTTGGCGCGGCGGAAGCAGCGCGCAAACGCCATGTCGAGCTCGGTCAGGGCGTTCTGCACCATGGCGCGGATGTCGGGATCGGCGACCGCTTCCGAGCCCGCCGTCATCACCGTGAAGCAGCCGCGCGGCCCCTCCTCGCCCGAGAGATAGATGTCGAGTGCGGCGGCGAAGATCTTGTGCAGCTGCTCGCGCACCGGCCAGTCGTGACGGAAGATCTCGCCCATCACCGCGCGGGCATTGTCGCGATAGCGCTGATAGCTCTTGATGTAGAGCTCGCGCTTGTCGCCGAACGCGCCATAGAGGCTCGGCCGGTTCATGCCGGTGGCGGCGCTGAGATCGTCGAGCGAGGTCGCGGCGAATCCGGTCGACCGGAACAGGTCGAGCGCCTTGCCGAGCGCGACATCCGGCTCATACGCCCGCGGCCTCCCGCGCCGCTTCGGCTCGACCGGGGCGGCAGCCATTTTCTGGGGAAGGTCGCCCTGCGGCGGCCCTTTCTTTTTTTGTACCATTTCGCAACAAATTCCTTGACCGGCCTTATATTATGCGAGACAGTATAAAAATCAATCAACGCTCCGGTCCGGAGCCCGAGGGAGACGTCCATGGACCTGTATTTCTCGCCGCTCGCCTGCTCGCTCGCCACCCGCATCGCGCTGTATGAAGCTGGCGCTGCGGCGAATTATCTCGAGGTCGACCCGAAGACGAAGATCGTCCTCAACGACGGCTCCGATTTCCGCGCCGTCAATCCGCTCGGGCTCGTCCCGACGCTCCGCACCGATGACGGCGACCTGCTGACCGAGAATGCCGCGATCCTGCAATATGTCGCCGATCGCTTCCCCGAGGCGAAGCTCGGCACCGGCCCCGGCATGGACCGCAGCCGGCTGCATCAATGGCTCTGCTTCATCGGCACCGAGCTGCACAAGGGATTGTTCATCCCGATCCTCGACAAGACCGCGCCCGAGGAGATGAAGGCCCATGTCCTGAAGAAGAACCTGTCGCGGCTCGATCATCTCGAGAACCACCTGCGGGATCGCGACTATCTGCTCGATCATTTCACGGTCGCCGACGCGTATCTCGTCACCGTGATCAACTGGACCATGGCAACGCCGCCGGTCCAGCTCGCGAAATGGCCGGCCGTGAAGGCGTACTACGAGCGCCTGCGCGTGCGGCCGTCGATCGCCCGTGCCATCGCCGAGGAGTTCGAGCTCTACAAGGCGGAACTGGCGCGGCATAAGGCGGCGGCGTAGGCCGCATACGAGTTTCATCTCCCTCTCATGGGGAGATGAAATTCTGCGAGGAGATTAAACATTGCTCAATGAGCACATCTCCATCGTGCCGAACGCTTGACCGCGATGACTTCGGGTTGCAATCCTCGAATCGCAGGAGGATTGCACGTGGCAACCACATCCGTACGAGACCGATTGCTGGCGGACCGGCGCGCGCTGCTCGATCTGGGCACGCGCAACCGGCTCGTGCACATCCCGCTCAAGACCAAGACCATCCGCACCATCGACATCGTCGGCGCGCGCTCTGCTGCGCTCTTCGAGCTTCTCGGCGAAGGCAAACGCTTCACGTTCCTTCCGACGAAGGCTGAGACTGCGGAGACGGACGGCAGCACCCTGCCCTTGAGCGAGCCGGC
The DNA here is from genome assembly GCF_032377735.1 of Bradyrhizobium sp. SZCCHNRI3043. Lineage (NCBI taxonomy): Bacteria > Pseudomonadati > Pseudomonadota > Alphaproteobacteria > Hyphomicrobiales > Nitrobacteraceae > Bradyrhizobium > Bradyrhizobium sp. SZCCHNRI3043. The sequence goes on along the minus strand of NZ_JAUHID010000001.1, from coordinate 155,629 downwards.
GCCGCGATCCGACACGCCGACCACCAAGGGGGACCAGGGAGGTGATGATTCGGAGTCGCAGTCGCGGCAGCCGGACACCCGGCTCAAGACCCGGCTGTCATCGGAGGCGCTGCAGAAGCGCCTGCTGGATATCTGGTACGACGCACGAACGCTCGAGGAAGAACAGGGCGTCAATATCCTTTATCTCGCCTTCGGGCTGCTGAAATGGTTCGAGGACGACAAATCCGACGTCGAGCGTTTCGCGCCGCTCGTCCTGCTGCCCGTTCGCCTCGAACGCAGCAGCGCCGCCGATCGCTTTCACCTGGTCTCGCGCGCTGAGCCGCCGTCGCCGAACCTCTCGCTCCAGGCCAAGCTCGACGCCGAGTTCGGACTCAAGATCGAGGATTTTGGCGACGAGGACGACGTCGACATCGCGACCTATCTCGCCGGCGTCGCGGAGACGGTCGCCAACAAGCAGAGGTGGGAGGTCAGGGCGGACGCGATCGTCCTCGGCTTCTTCTCGTTCTCCAAGTTCCTGATGTATCGCGATCTGGACCCTGACAACTGGCCCGCAGATGGCAGCCTTGATCGTCATCCCCTGATCTCAGCGCTGCTTCAGGACGGCTTCGAGGGCGCGGAGCCGATCGTGGCCGACGACGGCAAGATCGATTCCGTCATCCAGCCGGTGGCGATGAACCATGTCGTCGATGCCGATTCATCGCAGGCCGTGGTGATCGAGGAAGTGGTCCGTGGACGCGACCTCGTCGTCAAGGGACCGCCTGGGACCGGCAAATCGCAGACCATCACCAACATCATCGCGTCGGCGGCCGCCGAGGGGAAAACGGTGCTGTTCGTGGCCGAGAAGATGGCGGCGCTCGAGGTCGTGCACCGACGGCTGAAGCATGTCGGTCTCGGCGCGCTCGCGCTGGAGCTGCACTCCAACAAGGCCAACAAGCGCGTTCTGCTCGAAGAGCTGAAACGCTGCAAATCGGCTGAGGTCCCGGTCCCGCGCGGCGAAGCCACCCTGGTCCAGCGCCTGACCGACAGCCGTGACGGCCTCAACCGGCATGCGGACATGATGCACCAGCCGCACCAGCCGAGCGAGCTGACGCCATTCAGGCTGCTCGGTCACCTCGTGCGCTGCGGGGACATCTCCGCGCAGCCGCCCTACCCGTTGCAGGGCGCCCCCTCCTGGTCTCCCCTGGATCTGGAGCGGCGGCGTGAGCTGATCGCCGAACTCGCCGAACGAATCGCGGCCGACGGCGCGCCGCACCTGCATCCCTGGCGCGGCGTCGGCCGCGACGCGCTCGATCCAACCGAAATGACCGAGCTGCGGAGATCGCTGGGCGACATTTCGAACGTCGTCAGCAGCGTATCATCAGGCGCGGCCCGCCTCGGCACGCTGCTCGATCTCCCGCCGCCGGCCACCTTGGCCGATGCCGCGGGGATACTCGCCTTTGCGGAGGCCGCGGCCGCGATGCCGGAGTGCGATCGGACTGCCTTCCGCGAGGCCGTCTGGAGCCAGGCCGGACTCATCACGGACATCGTCGACAAGGGACTGCGCTACGCGAAATTGAGGACGGCCTTCGAGAGCGCCTTCGTCGAGGCCGCCTGGGATGCACCGATCGCCGATTGCCGCAAGGTCATCGCCGAGAAGGGCCGCTCCTGGCTGCGCCTGCTCAGCCCGCGTTATCGCCAACAGGTGGCGCTGCTGGCGTCGTACCTGAAGGTGCCGATGCCGAAAACGCTCGAGCAGCGGCTTCTGCTGATCGACGGCCTCATCGCGGCGCAAGCCGCTCGCCGGTCCTTCGAGGAGGTCGAAGCCGCCGGCAGCACCGCCTTCGGGACCGCGTGGCAGAAGGAACGGTCTGATTGGGATGCGCTTTCCAAATTGGCGACCTGGTGGACTGCATTCCCCAAACCGTTTGCAGGCGATGAAACGCGCCAGCGGCTGACGCAGCTGACGCTGTCGGCCGATGATCGGCGATCGATCGAACAGCTCAACCACGGCCTCGCAAGTCTGATGTCCGGCCTCCGCGGGCTGATCGACTCTCTCCAGTTGGAGCCCGCCCGCATCCCACTCGACGCCGGCGACCAGATCCGGCTGGACGAGCTGTCGCAGACTTTGTCGGAGTGGCAGAACGCGACCGAGCGCCTCACCCGCTGGATCGCGTTCATGGGCCGGGTCCGCCTTGCGCGCGCGCAAGGTCTCGCCGCGCTGGTTGATCGCGCGCTCGACGGCTCCTTGCCGGGCGAAGCGCTCGAAGCCGCTTTCGACCGATCCTACTACGATGCCATGCGCAGCGTGCTCTTCGCTGACCATCCTGAACTGAAACGTTTCGACGGCGAATCGCACGATCGGCTGGTCGACGGCTTCCGCAAGCTCGACGTCGCGCGGATGCAACTGGCCCGCGATCAGATCGCCCACGAGCATGCCGCGGCGCTGCCGCGCAACGCCGGCGGCATCGGGCCGCTCGGCGTGCTGAACGGCGAGCTTGCCAAGAAGCGCAACCATCTGCCGATCCGTCAACTCCTGGAGCGCGCCGGCCCGGTCGTCCAGCAGATCAAGCCGATCTTCCTGATGAGTCCGCTGTCGGTGGCGCAGTTCCTGAAGCCCGGCGCGATCGCCTTTGATCTGCTGGTCGTCGACGAGGCCTCGCAGATCGAGCCGGTCGATGCGCTCGGCGCCGTCGCGCGCTGCCGGCAGATGGTGGTGGTCGGCGACGAGCGGCAACTGCCGCCGACGCGCTTCTTCGCGAAGCTGACAGGCAATGATGACGAGGACAACGACGACGAGGATCAGCCGACATTCCAGGTCAAGGATGCGGAAAGCATTCTCGACCTCTGCCTTGCCAAGGGCCTCTCGCATCGGATGCTGAACTGGCACTATCGCAGCAAGCATCAGTCGCTGATCGCCGTGTCCAACAAGCAGTTCTACGACAACCGGCTGTTCATCGTGCCGAGCCCGTACGACGCCGTCGCGGGAATGGGGTTGAAGTTCAACTACAACCCCGATGCACACTACGAACGTGGAAGCAGCCGGACCAACCCCAGGGAAGCGCGGCTCGTCGCCGAGGCCGTCATGCGCCATGCGCGCGAGACGCCGGACCGAAGCCTTGGCGTCGCGACCTTCTCGGTGGCGCAGCGCCAGGCGATCCAGGATCAGCTCGAAATCTTGCGTAAAGAGACCCCGGAAACGGAGACGTTCTTCGTCCGCGGTGCCAGCGAGCCGTTCTTCGTGAAGAACCTCGAGAACATCCAGGGCGACGAACGCGACGTCATCTTCATCTCCATAGGCTATGGGAGAACGAAGGAAGGCTTCGTCTCGATGAGCTTCGGTCCCCTCAACTCCGACGGAGGCGAGCGCCGGCTGAACGTGCTGATCTCGCGCGCCAAGCTCCGTTGCGAGGTCTTCTCCTCGATCACCGGCGACGACATCGACCTGTCGCGCGCCAAGGGCCGCGGCATCGCGGCGCTGAAGACGTTCCTGACCTTCGCGCAGACGGGGCAGCTCGGCATCGCGCAGGAGACCGGGCGCGATCCCGACTCGGTGTTCGAGGAGCAGGTCGCCGACAGGCTCCGGGCGCTTGGTCACGACGTGAAGACCCAGATCGGCACCGCCGGATTCTTCGTCGATCTCGCTATCGTCGACCCCGACAAGCCCGGCCGCTTCCTGCTGGGGATCGAATGCGACGGCGCCCAGTACCATGCGTCTCGTTCGGCGCGGGACCGCGACCGCCTGCGACAGAACGTGCTGGAAGCGCATGGCTGGGTGCTGCATCGCATCTGGTCGACGGACTGGTTTCTCCGACCCAAGGAGGAAACCGAGAAGGTCCTCCGCGCGATCGACGCTGCGAAGGCGCATTGGCGGGACATCGACCAAGGGACTGCTCGAGCTGAACCCGAGCCTCCGGCAAACCCCGATGTGCCGGCGCCGGAGCAGACCGAGCAGCGCCCTCTGGAGATCCTCGCGCAGGCACCAACGGTGGCCTCCTATGAAGAGGCAAAGCTGCGCGTCCGTCGGGAGATCGAGCCGCACGAGACGCCGCTCGCCGACATGACGCGGCACGTCGTCGAGATCGTCGCCATCGAAGGGCCGGTGCATGAATCGGAAATCATCGTCCGGATCAGATCGGCCTGGGGCCTTGCCCGCGCCGGCAATCGCATCCGCGATGCCGTGCGAACGGCGCTGAAATCGGCAGTCGCGAAGGGACAGATCGCTGGAGGCCCGTTCTACGCCGTGCCGGGCCAGGCGATCGTCGTTCGAAGCCGCGAGGACGTGCAATCGCAGTCTTTGCGCAAGCCCGAGATGCTGCCGCCGGAGGAGATCAAGGCGGCCATCGTGCAGGTCGTGGAGCAAAACTACGGCGCCGAGGAAGACCAGTTGATCCAGGCGGTCGCCCGGCTGTTCGGCTTCGGTTCGACCAGCGCCCAGTTGCGCGAGGCGTTGCAGGGCTGCCTCAAGGATCTTCTCGCCGCAGGAAACCTGCGCCGCGAGGGAGAGCTGCTGATCAAGCCGCAGGAGGTCTCGCCGGCTGCGCAGGACTGACCGGCTGAATTGGTGCTAGGAACTCACAGCCCGAACGCCGCTTGCCAGCCGCCGAAATCGGCGACTGGCGAGGTCAGAGCTCGTTCAGAACAGACGCTCGTCCCGGCCAAGGCATCGGACCAGGATTGCACGGGTCCGTCCCCGCCACTATCCTTGAGGCGAGACACGCGCTGGCCCGCATCCAATAGGAGCGCCCCATGCCGACCGCGACCCTGGCTCCCCTGGACGAGACCATCACGATCGCGGAGCTGACGCGCGATCCCTATCCGATCTACCAGCGCCTGAGACGCGAAGCCCCCGTGTTGCGGGTCAAATCCGTGGGCCGCACGTTCCTCACCAAAGCGGTTGATACCAAATATGTGAAGGACAATGCGGCGCTGTTCTCGTCCAACGATCCGAACACGCCGATGAAGCGCGCCTTCCTCGCGCATACCTTGATGCGCAAGGATCACGACGAGCACCGGACCGAGCGCATGGCGATGATGCCCGCCTTGATGCCGAAGACGATCGAAGCCGTCTGGGAGCCGCTCTACACCAAATTCGCCGCTGATTATCTCGACCGGCTGCCGCGCGGCGAGGTCGTCGATCTCTTCCCCGCCCTCGCAGGCCCCTTGGCCGCGCGCATTCTCGCTGAAGTGATGGGCATTCCCGACGCCGGCGATGCCGACATGCAGCGCTGGTCGCAGGCCCTGATCGACGGCGCCGGCAATTTCGGCTGGACGCCGGGGCCGTTCGACGCGTCTGATATCGCCAACGCGGAGATGGACCGCTGCATCCGCGCCAACATGGAGCGCGTGCGCGCCGAGCCGGATTCCTCCGCGCTCTCCTTCATGGTCAACGCGAAGAACCCGATTCCCGAGAGCCAGATCATCGCCAACATCAAGATCGCGATCGGCGGCGGCATCAACGAGCCGCGCGACGCGCTGCTGACGATCCTCTACGGCCTGCTGACCAATCCGGAGCAGCTCGCCGCCGTCCGCGCTCAGGACAAATGGCGCTCCGCGTTCGAGGAAGGCGTGCGCTGGGTGGCGCCGATCCAGGCGAGCTCACGTCTCGTGATGGAAGACACCGAGATTCGCGGCTGCCTGATCCCGAAGGGCGACACCGTGATGACGATCCAGGCCTCCGCCAACCGCGACGAGGACCTGTTCGACGATGGCGAGACCTACAACGCGCTGCGCGACCCCAATCCCCACCAGGCCTTCGGCAACGGCCCGCATCATTGCGCCGGCGCCCACCTCTCCCGCCGCACCGTCGGCGCCATCCTGCTGCCGATGCTGTTCGAGCGCTTCCCCGACATGACGCTGCCCGATCCCGCGAGCGTGCGCTGGCACGGCTTCGGCTTCCGCGGCCCGCTCAATCTGCCGGTTCGGCTGCAGTAGGACCGGCCCGCGGGGCCTGCGGATGGAGCGGCGTCGCGCGAGGAGACGAGTTCGGGCGATGCTGGACTGATCGGCGACGACGTCACGATCGGCTGACGGTCCGCGATCCGGCCGTGGATCCTGCCCTGGATTCGGCCCTGGATCGGATCGCGGGAGCGGACGGCACGCTTGCTCCGGTCAAGTCGTCGCGTGTCGCCACGGCGGCGTGACGCACCGAGACGGTCGTGCCGGGCCGGCCGGCCACGGTCGTGACCTCGGCACCGAGCTGCTTCGCCAGGGCCATGATGATGCCGGTGCCGAGGCCCCCCTTCGGCCGGCCGCTCACCTGCAATTTCCCCGTTCCATTGTCCGAGACGGACAGGGTCCAGCCGGCTCCGGAGGACTCGTAGATCACGGTGATCAGCCCATTCGCGGTGTCCTCGGGAAAGGCATGCTTGAGGGAGTTGATGACGAGCTCGGTGACGATCAGCCCGAGACTTTCGGCTTCGCTCGTCGTCGCCTGGCCGTCACCGCGGGTTTCGATCCTGGTCCGCTGCTGGTCGGCGATCATCGATTGCGAGATCGCCTGGCAGAGCCTCGCGAAATGCGGTCCGAGCGCGATCACGCCGCTGCGCGCGGAGGTGTGGAGACTCTGCTGGATGTTCGCGAACGAGATGACCCGGTCGCGGGCGTCGTCCAGGTGGCGTCGCGCCTCCTCGGAGCCGACGGACCGTGCCTTCAACGAGATGATGCTGGCGATGATCGCCAGGCTGTTGCCGACGCGGTGCTGAAACTCCTCGAGCAGCATGTCCTTCTGACGCAGCAGCTCCTCGTTCCGGCGCGCCATCGCGCGCTCGCTGGTGACGTCCTCGAGGCCGAGCAGGATGGTCGTATGGGACCCGACCGTGTAGGACACCTGCCGGGCGTTCAGCCGCATCGCCCGGGGTCCGACGGCGGGGAAAACGTGCTCCACCTCGAAATCATGCAGCGCGCCGGTGTTGGAGAAGATCTGGCTCAGCCACGACTTCAGCGCCGGAATATTCCAGGCGCCGTCATCCAGCTCATAGAATAGTTGTCCCAGCACATCCTCGGGCGCCGCGGAGAAGGTGAGATAGAACGAACGGCTGGCGGCAATCACGCGGAGATCGTGGTCGAGGACGAGCAGCGGCTCCCGGACCGTGTCCACAATGGCTTCGGCAAGTGCGCACGCGTCAGACGCGTCGGAAAACTGCTGCTTGAACATGTGGTCCCCTCCCTACGCAACACTTCACCCCGTCACGAACGCTTCGCGCGTCCCGCCTTCAAGCGGCGAAACGAAACGCGGAGCCCGGCGGCGAGTTAGGGGCAGCTAGCGACGCGGACAGAGCCGTCTGTGCAAGACAGACCACCCGCGCGCTGCACACCCGCAGCTAGTTCTGCTGCTCCGCCTGCAGGTTGTCGTTCAGGACGGCTTGCAGCAGCGCCGGATAGACGACGATCTCGCCGTCATATTCGATCAGGCCCGCTCTTCTGAACTTGTTCATGAAATGACTGACGCGCGACCGCGTCGTGCCGATCATTTCGGCCAGCGTTTCCTGGCTGATTCTTGGAATGACCGGCAGCGGCGTTTCGTCACGGCCGTAATTGGCCATCGTCAGAAGCAGCCGCGCCAGCCGCTTTTCGCTGCTATGGAAGAGCTGGTCGATCAGGTCCGCTTCGAACCGGTCGATCCGCGCCAGCAGAAACGCGATGAACATCTCCGCAAGCTCAGGGTAGAGGCGAAGCGCTGCGATCATCGTCTTCTTGGCGATGGCGGTGACCACGCAATCCTGCAGGGCGAATGCCGAGCCGGTATGCACCGCCTGCCGCGTCAGACAGCCTTCGCCAAGAAACTGCCCGGCATCGACGATGCCGATGACCGCTTCCTTGCCGACGTCGTTGACGACGGTCAGCTTGATCTTTCCCTGTTGGAGAAAGAACAGGGCGTCGGCCGGATCGCCCTGGGCGAACACGCTTCCCCCCTTGGGAACCTTCAGGACCTTCTGGCCCGGGCAAACCTTGTCGAGAAAGGCCTTCGGATCAAATCTGGCGAGGTTCGAACTCGGCACAGCCCCCATCCCGCTCGATGGACATGTTGATGGACATGCCTAACTTTTACGGTGGAAACCGCCTCCCGCTTTGCGCTAGATCAATCTGCTTATCATCCTCCGATTGAGCTCACGGCGAGGCCGGGGCGCCGCGAGCGCCCTTCTGCAATCGATGCGAGACCTTCCATGCGATGTCGCCACTCACATGATGGAGGATGCTCACGGCGGAGCCGCCTCGAACAAGAGACCGACGTGCACCAGACCCCGTGCGTTCGATCATCTCCTCAGCGCGAGTCGGCCGAGCGAATGAGGCCTCACCGCATCCTCGCGGTCGTTCATCCGTGGTGATCGACCACCTGTTTGGGTTGCACGGACCAGGCCGCGGGCGCGTCGTCGCGGTCGGCTGCGGCCGCAGCCGCCGTCGCCTGCACCTTGCCGGGCGTGTGATGGGCCGGCGCATAGATCGCATGGACCTGCATCGGCGTCGGGCCGATGTTGGTGATGTTGTGCCAGGTCCCGGCCGGAACGAGCACGCACCAGCCGTTCGACACCGTCTGGTCGAACGTCAGCCTGTCCTTCGCGGGCCCCATCTGCACCCGGCCGCGGCCGGCATCGAGCCGCAGGAACTGATCGGTTTCCGGATGCGCCTCCAGGCCGATGTCGCCGCCGACCGGAATCGACATCAGCGTCACCTGCAGATTAGCGCCCGCTCCAGGCGACCGACCGATAATTGGCATTGTCCCGGGTCGCCCGCGCGATGTCGAACGCCTGCGGCTGCGGCCCGATGTCGGTGATCTCATCAGCAAGCACATCCATCACGGATCTCCCAACCGGCGGCCTTGCCGGCAAACCGTCCCGCCACGGGTCTAGCGATGATCGCGAAGCTGATCGGACACCGCCTCCTTGCCGAAGGCGTGGTCGAGCGCGCGCTCCAGCTTGTGGACCGCGCCACGCACGGCCTGCTCCATGAAGCTGTCCTGATGCGCCGCGACGATCGGCTCGCCGCCGTCACGGTGCACCTCGATCTTGCAGCTCTTGTCATCGTGACTGGGCTTGTGGCTCACCGCGTCGCTGAGCTGCACGTCGATCCGCCTGACCTGATCCTCATAGCGATGGAGCACCGCATGAAGCGACGCCTTCACGTCCTGCGACAACTGCTCACCGCCCTCGACGTTTCCATCGGTCCTGACATCGATCAACATCCGTGTCTCCATCAGGTGAAGCGTCAAACGTCGCAGGATGGAATTCGCGATCATGATCGGCTCCCCGGCATGGTCGTCATCCAGGCTTCGACGTCGCCGCACGGCACGCGACGCCATGACACGTCATTCGCGGGCGGCGGCCACGACTGGACGCCCCGTGATACAGCGGGTCTGAAGCGACGCTTGATCCGCCTCGGGCCTTTCAGGCGCGGCGAAGCGGCCGTTCAAGCGCGTCTCCCAATGTCTCCCGCGACCAGACTGCCAGAGGCGAACGCGAGCGGCTGATCAATATTGCTCAGTCAACCCCGGAGAATCAGGCGCAACCTGCGGCGACCCAACTTTCGAGTCTGCACCGGAGATGGGATGATGGATTGTCCGATCACATTTCGCTGCCCCCAGACCGGGTCCGAGGTCGATGCCATCCTGCACCAGCCGAAAGACGACTGTCGGTTCGAGACCGTGACCTTCGAGACCGTGAGCTGCCCGGCCTGCACGAGATTTCACTTCATCCACGCCATGACCGGCGCGCTCATTCCTCCGACGCTGCTCGGCCCGGCGAATTGGACGCCGTAGCGGCGGGCTCGAAAGGCGAACGTCCCGTCTCGCACGTTCCTGTGCCAAGGCCGTTGCGGCGGCATCAACGAGCCGCGCGACGCGCTGCTGACGATCCTCTACGGCCTCCGGACCAATCCGGAGCAGTTCGAAGCCGTGCGCGCTCAGGACAGATGGCGCTCCGCCTTCGAGGAAGGCGTGCGCTGGGTGGCGCCGATCCAGGCGAGCTCACGCCTCGTGATGGAGGACACCGAGATCCGCGGCTGCCTGATCCCGAAGGGCGACACCGTGATGACCATCCAGGCCTCCGCCAACCGCGACGAGGAGCTGTTCACCGACGGCGAGACCTACAACGCGCTGCGCGACCCCAATCCCCACCAGGCCTTCGGCAACGGCCCCCACCACTGCGCCGGCGCCCACCTCTCCCGCCGCACCGTCGGCGCCATCCTGCTGCCGATGCTGTTCGAGCGGTTTCCGAAGATGGAGCTGGTGGATGCGGCAAGCGTGCGGTGGCACGGGTTCGGGTTTAGGGGACCGCTCAATTTGCCGGTTCGCAGTAGGTCATTAAGTGCACTGTCACCGTAATTCCACCGTAATTCCAATTTTGTAGCGGATTTTGTACCCGTGAAGCAATTGTAAGGACGCCTTTCCACGGCCTTTTGCCTTCAGGGGCCTGGGAATTGACGAATGCCTCTGGACAGAACCGCAAATTTGGTTCTTATTTCGTTCCAGGGCTGAAGGGTAAGGGGCGGTCCCGGCCGAGACCATATTCCAACTGAAAACTGTCTCGTAGGCGATGCCGTGCTCATTTTGCGAGCCTCGGACAGTGATTCGCGTCTCAAGGGTTCAGAACAGTACGATGAGCGGCTTAAGAAAAACCACCGGTTCCACTAAATTAGGGACAGCGGCGGGGTCACAGCTCGTCAAGTCGCAGCTCGCCCACCTGACCAAGTTTGCGAGCGACCGATTAAAGGTCCGCAAGGCAGCATCCGAACTTGCGTTGGAGCTGGACACCGCTTGGAAGGGCAACCTATCTCATCCCACTGGGCCAATTGACGTCGTTGATATGTTTGCCGGTTGCGGCGGCATGTCGGCCGGCTTTCTCGCGGCGAATTCAGTGATCCCCGCCTATCGGTTGGCCATGGCAGTCGATATCGATGAATTGGCTATGCAGACCTACGAGGCCAATCTCGGCCTAAAGCCCTGCGCAGTTGATCTGCATAGGTTCGCAAAAAGGCAGACAGGGATTGTCAAGCAAGTCCATGAGGCTCGTCTCTCGAAAGCCAACCCGTTGGTTTTGATAGGGTGCGCGCCGTGCCAAGGCTTCTCGTCTCACCGGAACGCGCACGGCCATTCAGATTCAAGGAATTCGCTTTTCGTCACGTTTGCGCGCATTGCCGCCGCCATCGGGCCCGATGCGATCATTGTGGAGAACGTGCCAGAGGTCATTACTGATCAATACTGGCCAGTGATGGTCGAGGCTCGACGAATTCTGAATCGCGCCGGATATCAAACGGTGCTCACGGCGCATGACATGTCCGAATTTGGGGTGCCACAACAACGGTACCGTGCCGTGATGATTGCGATGCGACGCCCGTTTAGAATGCCTCGCGGCTTCCTTGGTGGCGAGGAGCGCCGGACAGTGCGTCAGGCGATTGGCGCGCTTCCTGAAATCGCCGCTGGCGAAGTCTGCTCGACGGACCCGATGCACTTCACTGCGGGTCATAGGCCGTCCACGATCCAAACGATTATGGCAGTCCCCCTGGATGGTGGCCGTCGCCCGCCGAACGTGGGGCCGGAATGCCTGAGGCGTGCCGCAGACCGACAGGGCCGGTCAGCTTATGATGATGTTTACGGACGCCTCTGGTGGGATAAGCCTTCCATCACAATCACGGGCCACGCCCGAAATCCTGCAAGTGGCCGATATGTCCATCCGACCCAGCACCGCGGCCTTTCGGTGCGAGAAGCAGCGCTTTTACAGGGCTTTCCATCTCGATGGCTTTTTAGCGGTGGCCTTGGTCCAGCATTCATGCAGGTCGGGAATGCCGTTCCTCCGGCCTTTGCGGCGTTTCTAGCGGTTCACATGATCGGTGAGATGATGGGGCCAGCTGTTGAAAAATTGGACACTGAGGTGGACATAACCCAGTCCGTAGGGCCATCCTTTTCACGACTCATCCCAGCGCTCAAAGCTGGACACAGACATTTGCACCCGCCGGCCCTCTAGAGAAACTCGTGAAGCCAACAGCACTAGATTTATTTTGTGGCGCCGGTGGCCTGACACGAGGCTTGATGGAAGCCGGCTTCAAAATCTTGGGAGCGATAGATTCCTGGGAGCCGGCAATCTCCAGTTATCGTGCAAACTTCGTGGATCATCCCTCATGGCTAAGAGATGTCGCCTCGCTCGATGCGGCGAGCTTTAACGAGCTGGGAATTCCAAGCGGGATTGATTTGGTCGCTGGCGGACCGCCCTGTCAGGGGTTCTCGGTTCAACGCATAGGAAACGACGAGGACGAGCGAAACGACTTAGTCCTGTGTTTTGGCCGCGCCGTTATCGCATTGAAGGCACGAGCTTTCATAATGGAGAATGTGCGGGGCCTTCTCGGCGCTAGAGGCAAAACGACCGTAAGGCGCTTCTTAGCGGAAATGGAACGAGCAGGATATTCAGTTCAGCATCGCGTTCTAGAAGCTGCAGACTTTGGCGTGCCGCAGGCTAGGCAGAGAGTTTTCTTCGTCGGGTTACGCGGGGGTGAATCCGGCGCGTTCGAATTCCCCTATCCTACTGTAGCTCAGCACAAGACGGTCGCGGAAGCCTTAGCAGATCTAAAATCACCGCCAGAGGATTTGCGACCTGTCCCGGGAGACCCTCTTCACCGCCGGACGAAGCTGTCAAAGCTGAATTTGTTGCGTTTGAAACATGTACCACCTGGTGGCGGCTTCGAGGACATTCCCGTTGAGCTAAGGGTCAATTGTCACAAGGCCGGCGCGGGGCGCATTGGGCATAGAGCTGTTTACGGAAGACTGCATCCGGATCGGCCCTCAGCGACCATTACTGCCCGCTTCGACAGTTTCACACGCGGCCGTTTTGCGCACCCCTTCGAAGATCGCAACATAACCCTAAGGGAGGGTGCGCGGCTTCAGGGCTTCTCAGACGAGCACATCTTCCTTGGAACACAAGAAGACGTCGCAGCTCAAATTGGCAATGCCATTCCGCCACCACTCGCCACCGCTGTTGCCGCAGCAGTTGCCAAATCTCTCGCCGGCGATAACTCATCCTCCCGCTGGCACTTGCGCAACCATCAGCCAGAACTTCCATTGTTCGCCCTGTCAAACTAGCGAGCGAGGCGACAATGCCCGCAACGGTATGGTCAACTTCGTTCCATTCCAGCTTTTCGGTAGTGCCCGCCGGCAAGCTGACCGACAAAGCCGTTGATTTGTTTCTCAACGGTGAAGGTCAAACAGACCAGCAGTTGCTTGCTCAGTGGCCATATGATGAAGCACGAGGCGCGCAAGGCGGCACGCCTGACCCGAAGCGCTATCGTGACATGCGACAACTACTGCAGACCATTGGTCTTGTTTACGATGAGGTGATCGAAGGTAAGACCGTTGTGCATGTTACCGAGCTTGGGAAAGCTTTGGCAAGATGGCGTCCAAGTCTCCTTTCTGAGAATGTTCGGATTATAGCGCGCCATGGCAGTCTGGCGTTAGCTGCTTGTCAGCTGCGAAATCCAACGCGGAACGGAATGGAGTACGACCCGATCATGAAGGTCTTTCCTTTCCAGTTCATCTGGAAGGCAATGCTCGCCTTGGATAATCGCATAACCTCAGACGAACTGAACCGCGAAATCTATCGCACGAAGGACGAGGCCGATTTAGCTCAGGCTATCCAGCGGATTCGGCAAGCCCGACTCGCGAACGATCTAGGACTCCTAAGCCCTGAAGTGATCTCAGGAGATAGAAAGAACGATAGAGTCCTTGTTTGGGTGGGCTGGGCATCTTTTGGGTGGTCTCTCATCACGGACAAGCGCAACAGTGCCGATGGTCAGAGCTATACAATCAAGGACCGGTGGGCACTGCGCACTTTGCAGGCCGCAGCCCAGGTAAAGCATCGTCACCGCGATTTTCAGAGCGTGCCTGAATATGTCGAATACTTATCTCGTTGCGCGGCCATCCCAATGAATCACCTGTAGCGTCGTTAAAACTCCTGTAGACTTCCGAACGATTCGGAGATGGAAGATGGCAGGACCAGCAACCGAAGCGCGGGTAAAAGAAGTCGTCGACGCGTGCGCAAGATATGGCGGCTCGTCAATAATTGCGCTGGCGGGAGCCCCGGCAACCGGCAAGAGTCACATCGCGATCATAGCCGCGCAGCGACACGCTGGTGAGCCAACGCGTGTTAAGGAAATACAATTTCATCAATCCTTCACGTACGAGGAATTCATTGAAGGGCTTCGGATCGATTCGACTGGAGCGGTCCAACCGACCCCCGGCGTTTTTCTCGATTGGAATGAGGATGCTTCTGCCGACCCCGTGGCCGATCATCGGTACGTCCTACTGATCGAGGAGTTAACAAGGGCGAATCTCTCAACGGTACTGGGTGAGCTACTCACTTATGTCGAGCACAGAGACAGGGATTTCGAGACCCTATTCAGCCGTACAAAGGCCAGGATTGCAAAAAATCTCACTATCCTCGCGACGTTTAACCCGGTGGATAGATCTGCATTGTCGATTGATGACGCCCTGCTTCGTCGACTTCGCATTATCGACTTTCTACCCGATGATGATCAGCTGGCAGAGATGCTCGGACAAGAGGGGAGAAAGGTCCCACTCCACGTTATCGAAAAGCTAAAGTTGGTTTTCGATCGATGCCGACAGCAACACGGCCCTGACTACGAAACTCTCATGCCCTTCGGCCACGGCATTTTCAGCGAGGTCTACTCCGAAGCAGACTTGTACGCGCTGTGGCACCAGAGGATAAAACGAATTTTACGGCGGCCTCTCCTGGACCCACACCCCTTCACAGACACCATCGAAGAAGCATTCCCTTGGCGGGACGCCCCGCAATTCAGGCTGCCCGTGCCTTCTACCGCGGAAGGAGAGGCCACGACAGCAGAACAAGCTTCCTCGACTCCGACCACGAGTAGTCAATGACGAAGGTTGCTGTCCGCGAGAGGGGTATCGCGATTGTCAAGGGCGCCTTCTGGAAGGATATCTTTCTTAGTCCAGAGTTTCAGGATCTAGCGGATCGAAAAATACTTTGGGCGAGATTCGGCAAGCATGAAAGTTGGACCATCGGCGCAGGAGGCTATGTCGGCCGCGCGCTGTTTGGAGAAGTTGAGCTTGAAATTCGCGAGAAGGTCGCCGGGGCCTTCGTGGCAATGGCTCAGGTTCTAACTCCCCGTGCGTTTATCCTTGCTCGCGCACAATCTCCCCTCATTTTTGACGAGGTACCCCACACGGTTTTAGTTCGAATGTTCCTCGCCGCTACCCGCACCTATCTCTCAGGCGCGAAACAGGTTGAGTACCAAAATTTCGAAGAAACCGGCGCGTATGCTGCTGGGCGTCTCAATGTTCCGCGTACGGCAGCTCTGCGAGCGCGCGGCACCAGACATAAAGTTGCGTTTCGACGTACACTGCTATCGGACGATATTCCACTTAACCGAGCTATCTATCTTGCGCTTGCTAATGTTATCGCAGGGTTCGGTTCTGGGCCGCTTCGGGAGTTGGTGACGAATGCCCTGACGTTGCGCGCGGGATTCGCCGAGAGTAGCCACTCAAAGACGCCCTTAAATCGTGTAGAGGCCATTGCGGTAGCTCTTGACGAAGCAGCTCAACCAGACAGGAGGCGGGAGGTTTCGGAAGTAGCAGCCCTTGCAGCTGCTGTACTGCAAGCAGCCACCTTATCGGAGGATAGACCGCATCAGGGCGCGGCGCCGCGCTCGTGGTTTTTAAATTTGGAAAACCTCTTTGAGCGAGTCGTTCGAGAATGCGTTGCAAGACTGCTCATCGGGAAGGCTCACGTTAGCGGCCCGATAGAGCGCCCTCCTCTTTTTCCAAACATATCGAATCGATTTCGGGCCAATCCTGACATCGTTGTGCGTTGTGCTGGAGAAACGTGGATCCTTGACGCAAAATACAAGGATCTGGATGGTTGGCCGTCAACGAGCGACGTTCACGAACTCCTGGCCCATTCCGCATCGTTTAACGCGGCGAAGGCGGCACTGGTTTATCCCTCTGGTACTAGTTTTTTCGTAAGGTCGTTGGGTAAAGCGAAGACCGGCTGCGAAGTGTGGGTTTTCGCTGTCCCCTTCGCTGAGCTGTCGTATGCAATTAGCCAAGCTCTCCAACAGCTCGGTCTGCCAGTGGCGCCACCACTCCCAGCGGCGGCTTAGATTGTTCCGATAGCCTCTACCAACCTTGCAGCTGCAAATGCTACTGTTTGGCGTCAGCGGCGCGCTCTAATGCCCGTCGAAGTCTTTGCTCAGCAATGTTCGGAGTTCGTAGGCTGTGCTCCCAAACGCGAACCACATTCCAACCCATTGCGCGGAGTTGCGAGTCAGCAGCCTTATCTCGTTTCCGGTTTCGCTCAACCTTCTGTTTCCAAAATTCGGCATTGTGCTTTGGCGCGCGGTAGCATTTTGGGCAACCATGCCAAAAACAGCCATCAAGGAAGACGGCGACCTTCGCTTTCGGAAACGCTAAGTCGGGAGTTCCAGGCAAACGCAAGTGGCGACGCCAGCCTGTCAGGCGCGCTGCACGCAGCCTGCGCACCATATCGAGCTCAGTAGAACGATTTCCCTTACTCCGAACACGCGCCATGTTGGCGCTCCTCTTCGGATCGACCGGTGCCGGCGAAGGATTCCGTTTCGTCATAGCATTTTTACCGCTGCACATGACACGAGGCGTGAGGTGGTCGGCGACTGGCGAAAGCCTCGACCACTATCTTACTATGGCATCCAATAGAGCCATGCAAAATCGATTCGCTGAGATTCCAGAATACGTTTGGTATAAAACCTAAATGCAAGCATAGGTGTTGGTCGTTACTCACTGAAAAAGCAGCAGCAAGTTTGGAGCTGCCCGTCGTGCCAGTTTGCCGCATTCCGTCGGGCAAATCCGGCCTTGTGTCGTCGGGCAAATCAGATCGATCCTCTTCGCCGTCTCGCGCTCACTGAAGGGGCGTTTCGCGATCGTCACGGACCGTGGAGCGGGAGATGCGGTGGCCGCCCGGGGTCGCAGTGCGCGTTTCGCGTGCGGACGAACGACCTCAAGCGGACGGTCAAGCCGTGTGGTCCCGACACCCCGACGCTGGTGTCTTGGTCGGCGACATCCCGATGACGGGGGCAAGCAAGCCCGGTCCCCTGGGAGAGCACGGAGCAGCCGTTCAACCCATCGCGCAGGGAAGGCCGGTTGTTCGGCCAATCCTGTGGTGACTGCCGCCTGCTTTTCTTTCTGCAGGCGGGCCATGGGTGCGGCCTGCACCCGGCCTTCCCTGCGCCCTTCTCTATGAGGGGCGTGCCGATGAGCAAAGCTCGGACGCGACAGCGCGCCGCGAGGCTGCGGAGCCGCGCTTACAGGTCAGACATGAAGGGTTGAGCGCCGGAAATGGCGCTCCCTAGGGGAATCGAACCCCTGTTTCAGCCTTGAGAGAATTGCATCTCGCACATTGGCGAACAGCGGCGAACGCCAAGAAACTCAACAATTTCAATTGCTTAATTCGTTCTCGTTCGGTACTATACGCCTCAATTCTCGACCGCCTTTTGAAGAAAACTTGAAGAAACGGAGCACGTGGTTGGCACGCGCAGCACGCCACTCGTCACTCGAAACACGAACAGCTCGCGCGCGTTTGCCAGTGCGCCGCACCCCCTACTTCGCGAAGATCGCAAAAGGGCTACGGCTCGGCTATTACCGCGGAGCGGTTTCGGGGTCATGGGTCGCAAGCCTTTATCGCGGCGCGAAAGGCTATGACACCAAGGCAATCGGTGCGGCCGACGACACCACGGACGCCGATGGCGCGACGGTTTTTGACTATTGGCAAGCGCAAGTCCAAGCTCGGAACTGGGCCGAGCTGCAGCGCCTCCTCGCGGCAGGGGTCGTCCGGACCGGTCCTTACACGGTTGCGGATGCCGTCAAGGATTATCTCGCCGAGATCGCCGCCGAGAAAAAACCGGCGGCCGTTCAGGGTGCCAAATACGTCCTCAATGCTTGGATCTTGCCTGATCTCGGATCTCTCGAGGTCAACAAGCTCACCACGGAACGGCTGGTTCGTTGGCGCAACAAGATCGCCACCGAACCAAAACGAGTGCGGACAAAGCGAACCGCTACCGAACCGGCCACGCGCGAAACCCCTGACGATGATGATGCACGACGCGCGCGAAAGGCAACTGCCAACCGCATCCTCACGATGTTAAAGGCGGCGCTGAACCGAGCCTTCTTCGCAGATCGCGTGTCATCTGACAGCGCTTGGCGAAAGGTAAAGCCGTTCAAGCGGGTCGATGAAGCGGTGGTCCGCTATCTCAGCATCGCCGAAATCCGCCAACTTGTGAGCGCCTGTACAGAGGACTTTCGAAAGCTGACCGAAGCGGCCTTGTACACGGGCTGTCGATACGCGGAGCTGGCGCGTTTGAAGTTCGAAGACTACAACGACGACAGCGGCACATTGTCCGTTCGTCTGAGCAAGGGCAAGAACAGGCACGTTGTGCTGACGGAAGAAGGAAAATCTGCCTTTCGACAATGGACAAAGGCCCTCCACCCCGGCGAGCTGATCTTCCTGAGAAGTGACGGCAAAGTCTGGGGAACCTCGCACCAGCAACGGCCGCTCGATGAGGCAAGCCAGCGAGCTGCGATCACGCCCCCGGTAAATTTTCATATCTTGCGGCACACTCACGCGTCATATCTTGCCATGGCAGGCGTGCCGATGGCCGTCATCGCTCAACAACTCGGCCATGCCGATACGAGGATGACGGAGAAGCACTACGCTCACCTTGCCCCAAGCTACGTGGCGCAAACCATTCGGGAGAACTTCCCAGTTCTTGAACTTGGGAGTTCAAGGCAAGTGATCCCACTGCACAAGCGCAGGGCCTAATTCAAGCTTGGTGAGCACTCGCGATAGATGCCTGAGGCGGACGTCAAGCTCATGCTCGCGATGGTCGGCAGCGCGGTCTGCTTGGCTGCCTATCAAGCAGCCGCGGCCAAATGGCTGCGGCAGGCAGATCGAGCTCTCGAACGCGAACTCTCAGCCAGGAATGTCAGCCAGAGATGAAAGAAAGAAGGCGGGAAACTGGCCGGAGTGGTAGTATTTGGACCGAACACCCCTGCGTTCCGGCACCATCCGGTCTTCCCATCATGTTCAGGATGACATTTGGCCCACTCCCGTCCATCGGGCGAAGCGAGCGTTGTCCACGGACAGCGCTGAAGGGTGGATCATTTGCGGTGGGATTCCGTCTTTGCTTCCGCCCCCCTGTCATGCAAGCCCCCAAATACCATTTGTGAACTGACCCTTGAGCGACAACTTATCCGGACAGAAACTCGTTTAGCCGTTCGGCAATCTTAAGCCGTCGCGCGGCAAGAAAATTCTTGTATCCAGCGATTTCTAATAGCCTGGCGTCGGTTGGAATAGCCTGCGAATCGAACAGCGCGGTACCGTGCTGTTGAATCAAGGGAACAAGGTATTGCGCAGGCGGCTTGTCGCTAATGGCCCGATTGGTCTTCCCTCCTATAAAGGCAAGGTTTGCAATATCGTCAGCTTCGCGGGTGGCGTGAATCCCTTTGAGCTGCTTCTTCGGAAAGATGTGATGGAATTGCAGTTGATGCTGCGCTCCGGTGTGATCGAGCGAGATTGCAAGATTCGAACGCCAGTCCTTCGCCCCTTTTGATCGGAATGCGAGAAACATCGTTTTAAACAGCGCGCTTCGTTGGTTGCGGCCCTCGAGTTCTTCCGGAGCGATATCGAGACGGCCGACCTGCTGCTTGAGACGCTCGATGAGTTCCGGCCCCTTGCCGCCATTGCGAATCGTCGCAAGGTCTTGATCGAGGATTGTTTCGCTCGACCCACGAGAATAGCGCCCCTTCGCATTCGCTAACAGAACCCAGCGGCGCAGTTCCTTTTCGTCGGCGCTGCTAATCTTGTAGTCCGCCTTGAGTCCAAAATACGCAAGCGTGATGAGAATGAAGGGTGATGAAAGCAAGGCCGGGGAATCGATCCCAGCGTTGCTCTTAAGGAAATTGATAGCGAATTGCATCCCTTCTCGCGCTTCTTTCCATCCAGCTTGCAGCTTTTCAAGATCGAGCTTGCCCACGGTCAAGAAGCGTGATTGGCCAGTGGCGAAAGTCACCAGATTTTTGAGATGCAAACCAAGATCGACATCGAATCCAAGCTTGGCACACTGCTCCTGAAAATCGAGGAAGGTTTGCAGCGAGTGCTGCCACTTTGCAGTAATCTGGGCTAGCGCCAAGTCGGAGCTTCGCAACTTAGCGCCGAGCGAGTTCACGCGCACGAATATCTCGGTTACTTCGTCGTAGGAGAGCGCGCGTTCCAGAACATCCATCCGGTACATGTACTTGCGGATTCCACGCAGGCGGGCGAGCCGCTGGCTGTACTTCTCATACCGGGGATCGTCGAAGCTCACGACGCCCGCAGCCTTGAGAAACTGTGCGTCCGAATCCGCCTTGAAAACGTCGGACACCTTAACCCATTGCGGAAGCTGGGCGAGTTTCTTTGTGCTGACAACGAATGTCATCTTATTGAACCGCTCTTGCAGTTCGTCCTCTGTGCTGTCGGTATCATCTTCGGTGATCGGCGCGCTGTCGTCGCCGTCATCATCGTCGCCGTTTTCTTCGACTTCGGTAATGAAGGCCAGTCCTTCCGGGTGTTCGAGATTGAACAGCAGGTCTATCGGTTTCTTGCGTCCGCGCACGGTGACCGGCTGGCCGCGAATGACGGCAGAAAGCGAGGTCAGGCGCTGTTGACCGTCAAGCAGCAACCGCACGCTCTGATAGGGATTTCCGACTTGCGATACTGCGAATTTGCGGAGCGGCACTTCCTCGTCAGTTTCCCACAGCAAGATCGCCCCAGATGGGTAGCCTCGGTACAACGAGTCCATTAGGTCTCGCACGCGAGGTGAGCGCCAGACGTATTGGCGCTGCATTTCTGGCAAGCGAAGCTCGCCGCGCTCGATCATCCCGACCAATTCTTCAACGGAAGCTTCTGCTTTAGCCATTACCACGCCCTCAAGATTCTTTTAATTCTCTATTCGATTGCCTCGATCTGACTTTCGATCAAAGGGAGTTCGAGCCCATCGATCTCTTGAAGTGCCTTACCTGCAATCCCTTGCAGATCACCATACATGCCAACGGTGGATTCAATGACCCCCCGGATTTGGGCTTCGCGCTTTGACCATAGACGCGTCATCGCCTTTCTTTCCTTGTCGAGGTCATCCTTCATATCGGAAAACTTCTCGACAATAGCCTCAATGCGGTGCCTGAATTTAGGACCTGTCAAATATTGATAGATCAATTCCATTTTGGTGCTCTGGCCGTTGTTGGCCTGCCTCGCTGCACCAATCTCGATGAGCGATTGGCGCAAGGCTAGAGCCAACGGCAGGACATAACGGAAATCAGTAACCCAGACGCCATCAACATAGCCAAATGTTTCCACACTTCTTGGCAATGCAGTCGATACCAAGATAGCCAATTCAGCACCGGCGGCGCGTTGATCCGCGCGCAACTTGGAAAGCCAGCCATCTGCCCAATTCTTGGTTCTTTTGGTTTCCCACAGCATGGCTCCGCATGTTTGTCCAATCGGCGTGGCGACCCGCTGCACGACATCACCACCAAACTCTCCTTTTGCGACCGACTCAATCGTATCGTGCGGGAAATTCGCGCGCAGAATCGATTCCAATTCAAGCTCAAGAACCTCGCCTTGCAGTTGCTGCGATCCTTGCTCAGCCTTGCGCTTGAGGTCTTCGATCTGTCGTTGTAGCGACGAGATTAAGTTATCTTTTTCGGCGACCTTCAACCGCTCGCCTTCCTCGGCTTCTGCCTTTGCCTTCTGTCTAATCTCGGCGATGGAGGCATCTACTCGTTTTTCAATTGTGAGGTCGAGTTCGCGCTTGGCTTCGTCAATCTCGCGCTGCTTGCGCATCACCTCCGCCTGAAGCTTTTGAGCCTCCTTCAGTTTCTCATCGCGTTGTGCGAGGAGCGCTTGCAGATCACCGACTTCTTTCTGCTTTAACTGCAGGTCGTCAGCCGCCGCAGCCTTCGCCTTGAGCGCCTCTTCCGCAGCAATGGCTTGACGCCCTTCCCTGAGCTTCGCCGCGACCAATTGATCGACTGCCTGGCGAGCTTTCTCAACGGCAGCCAATTGCTCCTTGATGCCAGCCTCGCGCCGCAGCACTTCAGCGTCCTTACGGGCGATTCTTGCCTCATACTCTTCTCGCGTTGCGCGAATCAGAGGTGCCGCGAGAGATTCAGTCAGCCTGATCTCGGTGGAACAAGACGGGCATGCAATTACCGGTTCAGTCATATCTGGCCCCCCTCTGGCCCACCTGGCCGGCTCGCGGATGCAAAGCTCTTGACAACGCGAGATGAGGATACTAACTATACGGATATAGTTTCACTGTCAATATAGAAACTATACTCGTTTTGGGAGCTAATTCAGGCTATGCGCTGGGGAGTCGAAAAGCGCTTGGAATTCATTGAGTTTCGCCTCTTTTGGGAAGGCGGAATCAATCGCGCCGATATTATGGAGCAGTTTGGCGTGTCAGTGCCCCAAGCGTCCAAGGACCTCAGTCTTTACGAGGAGAAAGCGCCGGGGAATCTTCACTACGACAAGCAGCAAAAGCGGTATTTCGCTTCTCCCACCTTCAGGCCGTTTTTTTTGAAGCCCGAGGCAGACCGCTATCTGATGCAACTAGGGTCCGTGTCGAACCATGTGATTTCTGCAGACGAAACATGGCTCTCCAATATGCCAGAGACCGACGCGATGCCGGCTCCGTACAGGCGCGTCGATGTGAACGTCCTTCGCGCACTGTTGGCAGCCGTGAGGAAGAGCCGTGCAACTGAGATTCTCTATCAATCAATGAACCCGACACGGCCTGAGCCAACGTGGCGATGGATAACGCCTCACGCCTTCGGTCATGACGGCCTGCGTTGGCATGTTCGTGCCTATTGCCACATCGATTCAAAGTTCAAGGACTTCGTTCTGTCCCGATGCCTTGATATTCGCGGTGATGGTGAGGCTGGCGCTGCGGCCGAGGACGATGCTTTCTGGAATGAAACCTTTCCCGTCGTATTGTCTCCAAATCCGGCGCTCAGTGACAGTCAGCAATCTATTGTGGCGCAGGACTATGCCATGACCCGCGGCAGCGTGTCGGTCCCGGTGCGCAAAGCCCTTCTCTACTACTTTCAGAAACGGCTACGACTTGATGGGGCGGGCACCTTGGATAGACCACAAGAAACTCCGGTTGTTATTTCGAACCGCGAGGAATTTGCCCATGCCTTGGCGGAGGCGATGGCATGAAATCCGCGAACTTTGAAATTCTTCGCCCCCGGTGGCCCGAGCTCGCAGAGCTTGGCGGCTTTGCCGAAGCCTACGCGCATGCTGATCCGGCGAGCGCCATGGTAAAGCTGCGCCTGTTCGCGGAGAACCTAACAAAAGACATCTATCGCGACTTGCGGCTTCCCAAGCCCGACCAGCCGACGTTTGTCGATCTGCTCAAGAACGCTGCCTTTGCATCAGTTACGCCCAAAGTCGTTCTCGACAAGCTTCACGCCCTTCGCATCCACGGCAATAAGGCTGCTCATGGTGACGAGGCCAGGACGCCGAACGTGCTGTGGCTACTCAAGGAAGCGCACGATCTAGCTCGCTGGCTCCTTGTCCAGTATGGGAAGGCCAAGGCCAGCGACATTCCAGTCTTTAAGCAGCCGCAAGAACCCCAGGCGGCCGAGACGCGTGAGCGCCGCCAGGTGCTAGAGAGGCTCGCCGCGCAAGAAGCACAGATGGAAGTCTTGCTGCGTGAACTCGACTTGGCGCGGCAGGCGGTCACGGTCGCGGAAAAGAAAGCTGCGGAGCTGGAGGCGATTTCGGCGGAGGCGCAAGCGGCGGCTGACGCACTCGCCTTCGACGAAGCCACAACGCGCACGCGACTGATCGACAGCATGCTCGCGAGTGTCGGCTGGAACGTCGGGCCCGGACTGACCAGCACTGAGCAGGTCGGCAAGGAGGTCGAAGTCAAGCATCAGCCAACCGACTCCGGTATCGGCTTTGCCGACTATGTGCTCTGGGACGATAACGGCAACCCGCTCGCGGTCATCGAGGCAAAAAAGACTTCCGTCGAGCCCGAGCGTGGCCGCCACCAGGCGAAGCTCTACGCCGACGGCCTCGAAAAGGCTTTTAGCCATCGCCCAGTCATTTTCTACACGAATGGGTTTGACATTTGGATTTGGGATGATGCGCAGGGCTTCCCGCCGCGTCGTCTATTCGGATTCTACTCGAAGGACAGTCTGCAACATCTCGCCAACTACCAGCGCAAGGAACGCAAGCCTCTCGACACGGTCGAGCTCAACGAGCAAATCGTTGATCGCCTCTATCAGTTCGAGGCTATCAAGCGGGTGGCTGAGCGCTTTGAAGACAAGCACCGCAAGGCACTCATCGTGCAGGCAACGGGCACAGGTAAGACCCGCGTTGCAATCGCCCTCACCGATTTGCTGATCCGCGCAGGATGGGTCAAGCGCGTGCTGTTCCTTTGCGACCGGCGTGAGCTGCGTAAACAGGCCAAGAATGCCTTCAACGACTTTCTACCGGAGCCCATCCGGATCGTCACGTCGCGCGTGCGCTCCAACGCGAGCGAGCGCATCTTCCTGGCTACGTACCCGGCGATGCAAAAGGTCTTTCAATCATTTGACCCTGGATTTTTTGATCTCATCATCGCGGACGAATCCCACCGCTCGATATATAACGTTTACGGCGACATCTTCCGCCATTTCGACTGCCATCAGATCGGCCTGACCGCAACCCCCGTCGATTTCCTTACTAAAAGCACCTTCCGGCTCTTTGATTGCGAGGGCCAGTTGCCGACAGCGAATTACGATCTCGAACAGGCGGTCCAAGACGGCTATTTGACTCCCTTCGAGGTGTTTGAGCACACGACGCAGTTCCTGCGCGAGGGCATTAGGCTCGATATCTTGACCCGGGAACAGATCGAGGAGCTTGAGGAGCAGGGTGAAGACCCTGCCCAGTATGATTTTTCATCTGAGCAGGTCGATAAGGTTATTTACAATAAGGATACGAACCGCGCGATCCTGCGCAATCTAATGGAAAATGGTCTTCGCGATGCTACCGGCCAGTTGCCCGGCAAAAGCATCATTTTCGCTCGCAACCATGAGCATGCAATCTTGCTCGCCCAACTCTTTGACGAGATGTACCCTCAATATGGCGGCAAGTTCTGTCAGGTCATCGACAACTACGATCCGCGCGCAGAGCAGCTCATCGACGACTTCAAGGGCGAAGGTACGAACAACGAGCTGACTATCGCGATTTCCGTGGACATGTTGGATACCGGAATCGACATTCCGGAGATCCTCAATCTTGTCTTTGCGAAGCCGGTCAAATCGCCTGTCAAGTTCTGGCAGATGGTCGGGCGCGGAACGCGGCTGTGCAAGGACCTGTTCGGCACCGGTCAGCACAAGACGATCTTTCGCATATTCGATCACTGGGGGAATTTCGAGCGGTTCGAAGCGGGTTATCGCCCGGCTGAGCCTACTCAAAGCAAATCGCTCCTTCAGCTCGTCTTTGAGGAACGTCTGCTGCTCGCCCAAACCGCGCTCCAGAAAAGCGAGATTTCGGTCTTTGACATCGCCATCGATCTGATCGCCACCGACATCGAGGCGCTTCCCGAGGAATCAATCGCAGTGCGCGAAAAATGGAAGGACAAGCGAGCGCTCGCGCAGCCGGCCACATTGAAGACCTTTGCGCCGACGACCGTAGAAAGGCTGCGCCACGATATCGCGCCGCTGATGCAGTGGCGCAACATACGCGGCCGGGCGGATGCCTACGCGCTCGATCTGTTGATCGCCCGTATCCAGAACGCAGTCCTACGCAAATCACCGCAGGTTGCAGACCTGAAGATCGACCTGATGGACCGCCTTGCCGCATTGCAGATGCATCTCAATCCCGTGCGCGAGAAGGCCGAGGTCATCAAGCGTGTGAAGTCGGATGAATTCTGGAACGGCATCACCGTCCAGACCCTTGAGGAGGTGCGCGGGCCGCTCCGCGAGATCATGCACCATCGCCAGCGCGGAGGCGGCCAACTGCTCCCGCCAAAGATCATCGATGTCACTGAGGCAGCGTCGTCGATTCAGATCAGTCGCCGCTCGGCTAGTCTGAAGGCGGTGGACATGAGGGCTTATCACCAGATCGTCGAGGCAGAGCTGAAGAGGCATTTCGACACGAATTCAACGTTGAAGAAGATTCGCGCCGGCGAGCCAGTTTCGGAGACTGACCTCAACGCGCTCGTATCGCTCATCCTCACACAGAGCCCGAACGCGAGCCGTGATGTCCTGGCCGAATTTTTCAGCGCCACGGCGGAGCCCCTTCAATTTGCAATCCGCTCGATCATCGGGATGGACGCCAGTGCAATCCAAGCCAAGTTTGCCGAATTCGCGCGTAAGCACCCGACGTTGACCGCAAAGCAAACGCGCTTTCTCGCACTTCTTCAAAACCATATCGCTCGCTTCGGATCAATCACGATTGAGAAGCTCTACGAAGCCCCCTTCACGGTCGTCGATGCGGACGGTCTCGATGGCGTGTTCGAGGACGAGGCTGAAGTCAGCGACCTCCTCAACGTCATCCGGGCGTTTGGCCCGCCAGCCGGAGATGCAGCGGCAACCAACCCTAACGAAAGGTCCGAGTAAGCATGGTCACGGGTGAACTCAAAAGGCGCGTTGACGCGCTCTGGCTCGAATTTTGGCAGGGCGGCATTACTAACCCGCTAACGGTGATCGAGCAGATCACCTTCTTGATGTATGCGCGTCTGCTTGATATCAACGAGACGCGCGATGAAAACCGCGAGAAGCGAACGGGCAGATCGTTCCAACGCCGTTTCAAGGATGAAGAGCAAAGCCTGCGTTGGTCGCATTTCCGGCATCTGGGAGCCGAGAAGATGCTGCCCGTTGTGCGCGACCAGGTGTTCCCGCACTTTAAGACGACGGCCGCCAGCGGCACGGCATTCGCCGAGTTCATGAAGGACGCGCAGTTGATGATCCAGAAGCCGAGCCTTCTGGTCAAAGCCGTCAACATGATACACGAATTGCCTCTGACCGAGGGCGACACTAAGGGCGACCTGTATGAGTATCTCCTCAGCAAGCTGACTACGGCGGGCATCAACGGACAGTTTCGGACACCTCGCCACATCATCCGCCTAATGGTGGACATGTTGGAG
This sequence comes from Bradyrhizobium sp. SZCCHNRI3043, assembly GCF_032377735.1. Taxonomy (NCBI): domain Bacteria; kingdom Pseudomonadati; phylum Pseudomonadota; class Alphaproteobacteria; order Hyphomicrobiales; family Nitrobacteraceae; genus Bradyrhizobium; species Bradyrhizobium sp. SZCCHNRI3043. The sequence goes on along the minus strand of NZ_JAUHID010000001.1, from coordinate 128,488 downwards.
CCGAAGCCGACTGAACTCGTCGGCGATCCCGCCTGCGGCACGGGCGGTTTCCTGGTCAGCGTGATGCAGTACCTGCTGGAGGCCTACACCTCGCCGCAAGGCCTTATCGAGGAAACTGATCCGGAGACGGGCGCGGTCGAGAAAATCCACACTGGTGATCTGCTCGAAGAGCACCGCGAGCACATCCGTAGTCGTATGTTTCATGGCTTTGATTTTGACGCAACGATGCTGCGCATCGCCGCCATGAACCTGATGCTGCACGGAGTTGACGATCCCGATATCCATTATCAAGACACGCTCAGCACGGGCTTCACCGATCGATTTCCGAAGGCAGCAACGGAGGGGTTCGACCTGATCCTCGCCAATCCGCCTTTCAAGGGCAGTCTTGATTTCGAGGATGTGCACTCCTCGCTATTGCGCCAGGTGAAGACGAAAAAGACTGAACTCCTGTTCGTCGCTCTAATCCTCCGCATGCTCAAGGATGGCGGCCGATCTGCCACGATCGTACCCGAAGGCGTTCTGTTCGGGTCGTCAACAGCTCACATGGCGCTGCGCAAGCTTCTGATAGACCAGAATCAGTTGGAGGCCGTGATTTCACTCCCGAGTGGAGTATTCAAGCCTTATGCCGGCGTGTCCACCGCGATTTTGGTATTCACCAAAGGTGGGCGCACAGATGACGTGTTTTTCTATGATATCGAGGCAGATGGCTTCTCGCTGGATGACAAGCGAGATCCGGTGGGGGCCAATGACCTGCCTGGATGTTTAGCGGCTTGGCGCAGCCGCAATCCCAACCGAGACGCAGATCGCACGGAGAAGGCCTTCTTTGTTCCTGCGCAAGAAATCCGTGCGACTAACTATGATCTGTCACTCAGCAGATACAAAGAGCGGGTGCTCGAAGTGCAGGCGTATGATGCGCCGAGGCTGATTCTGGAACGCATGAAAAAGCTCAATAGTGACATCGCGTCTGACCTGCTTGAGCTCGAAAGCCTACTCTAATGATTTTTCACGACTGCAAAATAGGCGATGTTTTTGATATCGTAAGGGGCGGCTCTCCCCGCCCAATCGATAAATTCATCACCGATGACCCTAACGGCTTCAATTGGATCATGATCGGAGACGCGGTCGAAGGTTCAAAATATATCCGCTCGACCAAGAAGAAAGTTCTCCCGTCAGCGCTTGCAAAAACACGTGTCGTCCAACCGGGTGACTTCCTACTGACCAACTCAATGAGTTTTGGCAGGCCTTACATCACGCAGGTAAAAGGCTGTATTCACGACGGCTGGCTCGCCTTGACGCCTAAAGATCCCCAGAGAACCGATCCGGACTTCTTTTACTATCTCTTGGGGTCGCCGTTGCTGAGGGAAGCGTTCGAAAAGCGGGCCGCGGGTGCGGTCGTCAAGAACCTCAATATCAATTTGGTTCGCGACATCGACATTCGAATCCCAGCCACCTTGGCCGAACAAAGCCGGATCGCGGCGATTCTTGATAGGGCCGACGGCATCCGCCGCAAACGCGAACAGGCCCTCACTCTGGCGGATGATTTCCTCGGATCGGTCTTTCTAGAGATGTTTGGAGATCCGTGCACGAATCCCAAGGGGCTTCCGACGAAGCCTCTAGCCGAGTGCTCGAAGTTCGTCTCAGGCGGCACACCGAGCAAAGCAAACGCCGCATTTTGGTCGGGCCAGTTTCCGTGGGTCTCACCGAAGGATATGAAAGTTGATACTATCGTGGACGCCGAGGATCATCTCTCGGAAACGGTCTTCGAGCAGACGAGCCTGAAGAAGATCGGGGCCAGAACGCCGCTCATTGTCGTGAGAGGCATGATACTTGTTCATACAGTTCCGATGGCAATTACCGCCCGTGAAGTGGCAATAAATCAAGACATGAAGGCCATCAATTTTGACCAAGGTATTGACCCGCTATTCGGCTTCTGGTGCCTAAAGGTTCAACATGAGGCAATCCTCGCTCGGGTTGAAACGGCGGCTCATGGCACCAAACGGCTAAACACCGATCGTTTGGGTGAGGTGCCCATCACGATTCCCGATGACGACGCTCAGCAGGATTTTTTGGCAGTCGTAAAGAAGTTTAATGCTGCCCGCGCCGCCATGACTGACGCTTCGCTAGAGGCTGCGATCATGTTCTCTGCGCTCTCTCAACGCGCATTTAGCGGTGAATTGTGAGGTGTGGCGATGCGCTTGTGTCGGATCGAGATCGAGAACTTCAAAGGCATTCGCGAACGCGAGCTCATCGAGCTGAGGCCCATCACCCTGCTTTTTGGACCGAACAGCGTCGGCAAGAGCACCATATTGCAAGCTTTGCATTATGTGCGGGAGATATTAGAGCGCGGCAACATTGATCCAGATGTCACGATTGCGGGGGGTCTCATAGATCTCGGCGGGTTTGCGACGCTCGTACATAATCACGAATTGCATCGCGCCGTCCGCCTCAAGGTTGCGATGGACTTGACGGATGAACAAGGGGCAGAGGAGCTAGCTCTCAATTCCGGCCTGTCGCTAGGAAAACCGGAATTCTCCGAACTTCCTGTTCGCTATCTAGTCGGCGAGAGCCAAGAATATCGCGACTATGCAATTGTTCAGGAGCTCGCGCTTGAGATCGAGATTCGCTGGAGCGAGCAGGACAGAACCCCCTATGTCGCACGGTTCGCCGTTGAACTCGACGGTGAGCCGTTTGCCGCGATCATAACACCGCCGCAGGCGGGCCGAGCTCAACTTACCGACTTCCATTTCGAGCATTCCTTGCTGAGGCGCGCTCTTCGGCCCGATGAGCGTGACGAGGAAGGCGGCAGTGAGCTGGCCGCCTCGTCTCCCCTTGAGGATGAGATATTTAGCCTTGCACGCGAAGCGGCAGCCGACCGCTCGACGCCGGACACACCTGACGACAAACTGCGCATAGCCGTGGAAACGGCCGGTGGCGCTCTGCCGAATCTCGATCGCGATCTCGTGCTCGCCATACGCGATCCTGATGTCAGGAAGGCAGAGCTCGAAGAGCGCACGCCGCGAGTGAACGGGTTGCGCGCCTTGCTTTCGGAAATGGTGCTCGGGCCCGCCCGCATCATTCGCGATTACCTCGGACAGATGACCTACATCGGGCCGCTGCGCGAAATCCCGACGCGCGGCTACCGACCGCAAGTGACGCCGGATGAGGCGCGGTGGGCGCAAGGACTTGCTGCTTGGGATTTACTTTATGCTGATCGAAAAGGCGACCTGATGGGGGAAGTGAATCGATGGCTGTCGGGCGAAACGCTGCTGCGCACCGGGTATCGTCTTGAGCGCGTCGAGTTCAAGGAAGTGCCGGTGCCTGGCGTCTTTCATCAGATATTTGAACGCGGCCTCAACGACGATGATATTGGCGATCTGCAAGAACTCTATCAGAGCCTACCAACTAGGACCGAGATAGCGCTCCGCGATTTCCAGAAAGGGATTTTGGTTGCGCCCAATGATGTTGGAGTTGGAATATCGCAGATGGTGCCAGTCGTGGTGGCGGCGCTACGCAAGAACGAGGACGTTCTAGCTATTGAACAACCGGAACTGCATATTCATCCGGCCATACAGGTGGGACTTGGTGACCTATTCATACGTGCCATACAACCCGACTTAGACAGCCTGCCCTTCGGCGGCAAGACTCTGCTTATTGAGACTCACAGCGAGCACATTTTGCTGCGGCTGCTACGTCGCATCAGGGAGAAAACTCATGATGAGCTACCGCCTACTGTAGCGGGACTTACGGCTGAGGAGCTATCGATCATCTATGTCGAGAGCGACGGACAGGGCGTTCGCTTCCGGCCGCTGCGTGTGGATGCCGAAGGAGAATTTCTCGATCAGTGGCCTAGCGGCTTTTTCGAGGAGCGGGCTGGAGAACTTTTTTGATGTTTTACGAATACGCGGTCGAACCCCAAGCAATCGCTGCTAGTTGGGCAAACTTCCGTTACATCATTGAAAAATTCGGTTTCGATCAGGGACGCTTGATCGCGGAGTTTCCGAAGCGATGGTTACGCGAGGTCTATGATGCAACCATCAGCCTGCCACCCGTGCAGAGAAAGCGCGTAGAGGAAGCCCTCAACCAGGCAAGAAAAAACAAACTCATTCGAACGGGCCGTCCCTATAATGAGAGCGTCGGCGATTGGCTCCAGAACGCTGTCGTGGAGCATCAACGCGTTCCCTTCAGGGCAATCATAGCCAACGCAAATCCTACCAATAACAGGGTTGTCCTGGCAGCCGCAGAGTTAGACGAATCTCACCCGCTAATGAATGTCCCGCACGACCAGGCCGTGCATAGAGATGCGAAATCCCTCGCGGCCGCGATGAAAGAGATATTGGAATTTAGTTCTCGTGTCGTGTTCATCGATCCATTTTTTGACCCATTCGATTCAAGATACCGGGCCACATTTCGTGAGTGTCTCGACATTGTCCGCTCGTTCAATCCCAACGCTGTTTGCGAGATACACTACCGATACCACAACGCTAAGCCTGCCAATGACGCAATTGAACGCGAAGCGCCTCACCTATTTCCCGGTACCTTTCCCAACGATTTGAGGGTGATCATCTTCTGCTGGCGGGAGAAGGCAGGGGGCGAAGACTTTCATGACCGGTACTTATTGACCGAAAGAGGCGGCATAGCGGTTGGAGCCGGCTTTTCGGCTGAAGGAGCTCACCAAACGACCGACATGCGTCTCATGAGCTATGAGCTTTCCCAGGAAAAGCTTAAAGCCTTCGCCCGAGGAACAACCTGTTACGAGCTGGTAGAACCAGTGATAAGAGTTGCTGGCAACGGTCAAGTCGAACGCATCTAGATGGGCAGACTGCAGTTCAAACAGTCCAACTGGTTTAGCTGCTCGGTTGAATGTCCGTAACGGAGGGCGCAAATGAAATCGGACGACCCGGAGCTCGAAAAGCGCCGTCAGGAGATGATTGACCGCGCACAAAAGATGGATGCGCTCACCCTCTCAATTCTGAAGACTCACCTACTCGCCGAAAAATGCATGGAGGATTACATACTCGCCAGTGGTTTCAAAAGGCGATGGCTCAACAAGCGTTTCTCCGACAAGATGAAAAAATGCAAGACCCTTGCGAAGGAAGAGGCCAAAGACCCGTTGTGGGATGTCCTGGAAGCAGCGAATGATCTGCGCAACACCGTCGCCCACACGCTGGAGATCGAGAAGATAAAGGACAAGATGGCGGCGCTGAAAGACAAGTATTTCGCTTGCCTCACCGAGAAGCAGGTCCATGGCCTGAAGGATCAGCCGGACGATTTCGTAGCCATGTCAGCCTGCTCTACGTGCGCAGGCTTCATCGCTACACTTCAATCCCGTGTTCCCCCGCCCGCCTAAGTCGAAGCGTTCCGCTCAGGCGCGATTCGAACGACCATTCTTTGCTTCATTGACAACTTTGTGAATACCCCCATGAAAACGAAACGGCGACATGATCGAAGGTGGCTGCTTGCAACTGCGAAAACCGTTGCCGAGCAGCTTAAGATGCAGAGTAAAGGAACCCGGCTTCGGATCCGTATCCCGCGCGGCACCTCTGGTACCAATACGGACGGTTGGAGTGCGGTCGTAGGCAATCTCGGTAGAGATCAACCGAAGTTAGAGATATGGCTAGACCGCTTTTCTGGATACCCCGACCGCAAACTATTTGCGTGCTTTCGTTCCGAGTCGCGGCAACAAATAATAGCAATCACCAAGCGCGTCTCACGAAAATTATGGCCAGTTCGCACAGTTACACCCGAAGATACAGAGAGAGCGGCGCACCTATTTCTTGCTGAGAGAATGCGGCGCTCAGAGTTTGGCACGCCATTTCTGGAGAAATATGAAGGAGGACGCACCTTTTACGGAATCTATGATCCGACGCGAGAGACCAGTGAGAGCGTGAATCTTCATTTTTGCGCGCGTGCTGTTTCTTTTTTCGAAGACGTGGCTCGGACGTTGCCGCATGCAAAAAGCATGGATGGGGAGCCTGACACCTACCCGCATTATGAGAATCGAAAGCGCGTCGCGTCCCACCTAAAACGAGAACGAAGTCGCTATTTAGCCACCGAGTGTAAGATTCGCGACAGCTATCGGTGCCGAGTATGCGGCTTTGAATTCGAGAAGGTATATGGCAGGCTTGGGAGCGGATTTGCGGAAGCGCATCATCGCGTTCCGCTTGGCCAATTACGCGACCAGGTAAGAACGAGAGTTGAGGATCTAATAACTGTTTGCGCGAATTGTCACCGAATGCTGCACCGGATGGCAGGACGGCGCGATGATGCAAACAAGCTTATGCGAGCAGTTGGGGGGTGACATGGGAGCACCCGAGCGGTCTGACTGGACGCGACTACTGATCATGCAATTGCCGCTTACGGCGGGGGAGGCATGCGAAGCGGTGAAGTCACCATTAGTCGCGAATGAACCACCTCAGAACGAGCTGGCGGCTTTGATTCCGCGCGGCTACATGCGCCCCCTGGCATTGAGACGCGGTACGCTCCGACTAGAAACAAAAGGGCGAGCTGCGTGACGACTAGCGGCGCAGAGCGCGAGCCGACTGACGCCGAGATGAACGAAGCGCAAGATTCTCTCGCGCGCTGGCAGACACCCGAAGAGTTTGACTCCAAAGTCAAGGCGTTCGAGTCGCTCGTTAAGTCGTCTACACTTTTCAACAAAGCAAATGCGGGCTTCTTATTAGACGCAATTCCTATTGCTGCGTTCGCCAAGCATCGCGCTGTGCAGTCGGTGCGGCTGGTCCTCCAACGGGAACGGCTGAACGACGGGCAGCTCCGAAGCGCGGATGAAACGATTGACATCGAAGTGACCGAAGTCATGGAGCCGGGCAGACGGCGCGGCGACGAATATCGCTCCGGAGCGACCCTGGCCATTCGCCATTTTGACCCACACCTCGGAAACACCATTGCAAATGAACTTGCGAATGGCATTAGGAAGAAGGCTGACAAAGGCTATCGAACAAAGCCGCTACTTTTGGTTTACCTGAACATTATGATTGGTGGACGTATTGGCAATGAAGTAGAAGTCGCGATTGAGAGACTCAGAACAGAGCACGCAAACACATTTCGAGAAATCTGCGTTCTGTGGGGTACAGAATGGCACTAGGCCGACTTCGCGACACCTGACCAGCGGCTGCACAACATCTTGCGTCAGTGACGCTCGACGCGGTAGTTGAATTGTTTCATGGGCTCCATTCCACCGGAATTGCGGCACTTCCCTATCACCACGCGCCGCAACGCACCGATTATCCGCCATCACATTGCAAATGGCGGCGGCGTCTGCTGCCTGACGCAGCCAATGCCGAAATCAAGGGAAAACAAATATGATCGGGGTTGATTGCCACTCGCTCGATTCACTCCAACCACTTCCCCAGGAATTCTTCAACTCCGATGTTGAGACAGTGGCAAGAGCGCTCATAGGCGCGTTCCTCTTTAACGCCGATGAGCATGGCAATGCAATTGGAGGCCGCATCGTCGAAACAGAGGCATATTGCCAAGGCGATCCCGCCGCGCACTGTTTCGATGACAGGCGCCCTCTCGGCAAACGATATCCGCGCAGATTCTTCGATTCTATGTACCTAACCGGAGGGCACGTGTACGTTTACAAGGACGGTCCAAAGCATTGCTATTTGAATCTCACGTGCGGGGAATTGGACTACGGTAGTGCTGTTCTGATCCGGGCAATTGAACCCTGCAAGGACAGCCTCGATACGATGAAGGATCGGCGGCTTAAGTTCGTTAAGAGCCTTTCTGATGCGGAGCTTGATCAAAAGCTCTGCTCTGGCCCGATTAGGCTTTCTCAGGCGCTCGGCATCGAGCCGCGGATGGACGGAGCACTTATTTCGAAGACTTCGCTCCGGCTATTTAGTAGCACCGAGTGCCCGCCAATTGCTTGCGGTCCCAGAGTGAACGTCAGGCGAGGAGCGGACATCATTCGACGATACGCGATGCAAGGTTCACCGTTTGTCAGCGAACGCGGAAACGAGCGATATCCACTTTCCAGAGGTCAATCTGGAGATTCAGCGGGATAGAGGCTCTGTAGCCGTGAGCCGGTCTGCGCACATCAAAGTTCCCCCGCTGGTGCCGGCTCGGATCTACCTCGACTGGCGAGTCATCGTCAATTTCGGTTTAGCCCGTGCTCTCCTCGTGAGAGAAGAATCCGTTTCCAGAACCCCTCTCGTTGAAAAACGATTTCATCAGACGTGAGATTCGGTCGATGTTCCAGGAGCGCGAAACGGAAGAACTTCCTGCAATATTCAAGAGTCGGATCGCTCACTAATTGTCGCAGTTCGGCGTTGCCACCATGGCCAGTGGCTGCATAGTTGCACCACCGTCCCCAAATTCCATCAATACTGTATGCTGAACCTACGTATCGCTTCCCGGTGTTACTATCTGAAATTAGGTAAACACCCTTCACGCTGCTCAGCGCCGCCTTCCAGTCGGGTCTATTGTTTCGAACTAATGTCTCCAGCTCATCGAAAGAAAGATCGATATTCTCAAATCCAGGAAATGCGCGGCCGGAGTAAGGTTCTCGAAGAATCTCCTCTACCTCCAAGGCGGAATAGTGGTTCTCGAAATTCACGCGTGTCGCACGTTCACGATAGGCCGAACGCAACTTAAGACGCCCGAGAAAGCTCGCACCCTCATCGGCCAGTTCGACAACGTAGCAATCCGAGAGGCGCTGGGTCACCCGAAACACACCTCCAAATAGCCAGATGTCTGGCTCGTGATAGAATTGAACTAGCGAGAAGATGGAGGGGCGATTGAACTCGTCGCGCGCAGGTCGATATTCCTGCCATCCTTGCCACTCCCGCCTATCTCGTGCCCAAACTTCAAGCGGCTGACTCTCACCGTTCCAGCGAGCGAAGTGGACCTTGTAATTTTCCGGGGCGGCAATCGGCCAGATGTCCGAGAGGCGGATCACGAGATCACCTATTCCTTTCACGATTCGTTGGCGCTGCGACTTGGATGCGAGATTTTCGGATGAGGCTGGTCTCATGTTCAAGCGAAAGGGTCTGGTTCAATTTGCTCCTCATGGAGCCCCATGACAGGAACGCCTTGGTGGCCAAGACTTAAATCATCTGCGTTTCTTACTGCTGGCCGTTTCGACACTTGCCGATTCCGCTAGTTGAATCAATATTGTCAGAATGGGCTGGAGAAATCCTATCTTTCAACGGCCACAGGTGACGGCAGAGTCGGCCCGCGGATGCATCGATGCGCCGGTTTGCTTTTCGGAACGGGAAGAATGGTAAAGCTCACAGTCTCCTACGGATATGACATTCACTCGATAGAGCTGGATGACGCTACCTATGCGGCAATCAAGTCAGGTCAAAAGGTAGCCCTCGACGGCCAAGGTTTCGTCCACGAAGAAGAAGGCAAGGTCTTGGATCATTGGGTTTTCAACAACACGCCCGGCGACATCTATTTTTGGCTCGATAGCGGCGCGGAGTTCCGGGCAAGAGATTCGTGGATTGAGGACGCTTCCTGACCTTCAATCAAGGCTCAATGTCATCTTCATTTGCGTAGCAACTATACAGTGGAGAGGTCTTGACGGTTAGCTCCGCTTGGTTTGCTGGCATCTCGGTAACAATTCACCATTATGGCTACAGTCGAGTTGACCTTCACTATGATGAGCTGATTGATTCCGGGTCGACGCCGCGAAACCAACCAACAGTTAAGCCATTCTTGTTGACATACTCTCTCAGCTCTTGACCTATAGCTGGCTCGATGTGCTGCAACGCGAAGCCAGTCAGTGCGTCACCTTCTTCAAAAGCTCCTCGCATTTACCACTTTCTGGATCCTTTTTTGCTGCCAGCTCTTGTTTGCAAATCTGGGAGCATTGGCCAAGCTCTATCAGAGCATCGACACCCCCAGCGACAGCACCCAAAATTGCACCACAAGCGGCTCCCACGGCCCCCGCTCTTGCTCCGCCAAGCGCACCTATTGCGGTTGCGGCCACCGCCTTGGCTTTAGCGGTCTCCAATTTTTGCCTGAGACACGCATGGCAATCATCTTGTCCAAGAACAACACTCGGCGAGCCAATAACCAGCATAAAGACGGAGGCTGCAATTAACTGACGCATGAGCCACTCCACGAAATCAAACTCTGGCCAACTGTCGGGATCGGCAAGATGGTTCGCGTCTTCAACATCCTAGAATTTCCAGTTAAGAGGATTCAGATCCCTAACCGTCTTGTTTGGGACCGACTCACTGCTTCCTGGAAATGGCTTGTTAACAAAAGATTCTCGACTTCCTGTGAGCTGGCTGGGGTTATTGATCACAGAATTTGGGCCGCCCGTAAGATCACCGATTGCCTTAACTGCTTTCACTACTTCATTGTTCGGACCGGGCCCTTGTGTCAAATCCTTGAATGCATTGTTCAGAGATATCACAACCGTGTTGTTTGGGCCGAAGCAGTCTTTTCCAACCTGTCCGGTAAAACACTTGGTAAGCTCTCTCACGGTCAATCGACCCGCAGTACAGCCAGCAAATCCAACGGGATTGCCGCCCGTCTGCACGGCACATTCAGCGGCGATCCTCCACTCTTCATTTATGGTTGGGCCTGCAGCACACAGTGCGAAGGACGTCATTCCTTGGCTATTGCTTGCGCAAGATACCATTCGCGCAGCATCGGGTGGCAGAACCGCACTCGCCGCGCAACCTGCCAGTTGACCCTTGTCGCTTCCAGCGCGCGCAACGCAAGCGACGTTCTGACGCGTCCTGTCGTCCATGATGCCATCGGTACAGTTCAGGATCACAGAACTCGCGTCTCGCCCGGTTGCGATACAACCATATACGCGCTGAGCGACACGAACCTCGGGCTTATCTCCAAGGAGGCACAGCGCCGCAGCGTTTCGGTCCGGATTCTTGATACACCCAGCAATCCGCGGCGCATCTCCGCCGACCTGAGCCGCGACGCAGTCGAAGCCGCGCGAGGGATCAGAACTTGCTAGACAATCGATAGTTCGCTTCGCGTCTCCCAATCTTGGATTGAGTGCAGCGAGGCATCCGTCCATCTTCGAGTTCGGCGTACGAACGCACGCTACAAGCTTCTGAGACTCTCCACCCAGGAACGGTGCGGCGCATGAAGTCAACTCATCCGTCGCAGATGGGTAACGCTTGACACACTCGCTTATCTGAGTAGCTCGTGGAAGCTCCAAGTTCAGAGGTGTGGCGCACGCAAGTTTATCAGCCGTGCTTCTTGCACTCGCAAAGCACATCATTTTTTGAGCAGCAGGTCCCGCCAAATCTGCGCCGCACGATAGTGGTGAAGAATGATTTTCTACAAGGCAGCCAACTAGCTTGCGAGATTTGGCCATATCGGGAGACAGTTGATCAAGACAAGAGGCGGCGGCCGACGGCGACCGATTGTTGGCTAGACACTGCGCCAAAACCACTTCCTTCGGTGTAAGACTCGCGGCAAGACAATCCCGGGCCGTTTGTGCCTGCTGAGCGGATTGTATACACTGCTGTATCTTTTCCGCCTTTGCTTTTACATCGGCATTCGCTGCGCAATTCAACAACTTTTGCGGAGATGGCTTATCGCTTCCGATGCATGCAAGTACTGGCACGAGAGCCGGGTTGTTTGTCGTCTTAGCAAAGCACGTGGCCCGATCCAGTTCGTGCGGTTTTTCAAAACAATCTCGAAGTCCACTCAACGCTGGTGAAGGGAATGTGGTCGCGACGCATCGCAAGAAATCGTCCTCGGTTTTGGAGGATTTCTTGCAATCATTTATCTTCTTTGCATCCGGAATTGGAGGAATGTCCGACGGGCGGAGGACCAATTGGCTTGCCCTGTTCAGATTTTCGGCCTTAAGCGCGACATCCAATGATGTGCGCCCTTCAATCGTATCAGGATAGACGGCACAGTCAGTCTCAAGCGCACAGCGCAATAAGATTCGCGGAGTAACCCAGACGTTTGCGCAATCGCGCATCTTTTGTATCGAAACCTGCGCGCCACCCTTCGCTAATTCGTTGTAGCAACTAATCACCTTTTTACTGACGGCAGAATCTGGTGCCGCAGCGGAGCTCGTTCCTACCGACCCAACAGCGAGCAAAATGCCGAAAATCCAAGAAAAGAAGCGACCCAGCATGGCTGTCTCCTCCTCAAATGATTGATTGTATGGTGATTATTCTGTATCTTCCGCGGGAATTGCGCAAGGGTTGTAATGCTGCTCTCGTGAAGCTTACACGACCGCCTGAAAGATTTGAATAAGACAGAGCAACTGAAATGAGTACGAACGATTCAGCACGCCCATCGAAGTAGCCCGAAAGCGATGGCGACTGGCAGTTCTCTGCTAGGATTGGCTCCGAGAAATCATGCTTGCACAGCGGTGCCTTATAGATAGAATCGATTTGCTGTTAAATTTCAAAGCGACTTTTTATGCCGGGCAAGCAGGCGAAAATTCTGGCTGCTGACCAGATCGACAACCTCCTACTGTTTGCCGATACGACGCGGTATCCGCTTCGAGACCGCGTAATCGTTTTGCTCTCTGTGAAAGCCGGCCTGCGAGCCGCCGAGATTGCGAACCTCACGTGGGAGATGGTTCTCGATCCGAATGGTGCCATCAGCAAAGCATTAGAGCTGAGAGACCACGCAGCAAAGAAGCGGCACGGGCGAATAATCCCTCTCCATACCGATCTTCGTGAGGCACTTTCAGCACTTCAAGGCACATCCGAGCCATCACGACCTGTCGTGCTTTCGGAGCGTGGCCGTAAGATGAAGGCGCGCAGCATCGTCATCTGGTTTAGCCGCGCTTATCGCGCGGTCAATCTTGATGGCTGCTCCTCACATTCAGGTCGCCGAACATTCATTACGCGGGCGGCTAGACTCGTGCATAAAGCCGGCGGATCCTTGCGCGATGTTCAGTTGCTCGCCGGGCATCGGTCGATCCAGACCACGCAACGGTACATCGACGGCGACAGTGACGCCCAGCGGAGGTTGGTATCGCTGATTTAGGTCCCCGCTCGACTAACCTAGGACCGCCCCGAGCGAAGGCGACGGAGCTGGCTGCTCCGTGTATTGGGCTTTTCGAACCATACAAGCACGCCGACACGTTGATCCGCGCCGTGTGTTCCTTTGCCGGGTCACTGTCCTTACTCGATGAGATCGATGACGAGTTTCGCCACGCGGGCCTCGATCAAGCTGTCGCGTCGAGCGATACGCCGCCTATTTTTGATTGGCTCCTGACGGCGTTCAGCTTTCAAGGCGTCTCAGACCGTGCGGCCCGGAGCTACATGGAGAAGCATGGGAGCGCATCCTGGGCCAAAATGGAGGCCAAACTCCAAGCTTGCCCCTCCTGCCCAAAGCTCCGAACCTACTGGGATTACGAGGGCTGCCGGTACGACAAGGGCAGCTTTACTTGCGCCGAGCCCGATCATATCGACGCCTGTCCAGTACCTCGTGAACAGCTCCGCAATGGAAGGCTGAATCAGACCGCGGCCTCATTCTTCCTGTTCGTCAGAGACATCGCTGGGGGCGACCTCATCGGCTGGATCGATAGCCAATTGGAAACCGTCACAGGCACATCTGACGCCGATCTGGAGGCGGCCACACAGGAAGCCTTGATCGGCCCCCTCCGAGAGGTTTTCGGCGTGGCCGACAAGGTCCTGACCAATGCGCTCTCCTGGCTTATGATAGGCGCACGCAACCACCGGCCCGTTTGGTTCGAGACCGGAAGTGCCATGGTCGTCATAGACACCTTGGTCCACAATTTCTTGCACCGCACCGGCATTTTGGAAAGCTGCGGAATTCCCCATCGGTACGGCCCGGCATGCTACGCCGAGCGCGGCTGTGCCGAGATCATCCGCCGTGCCGCGGAGCGAATTGATGCCCGCTCCTTCAATCCGAGCTTTCCAGAGTTTTTCCCGCGTTTTGTCCAGCACGCCATCTGGCGCTATTGCGCCGCGGACGGTCTCGACCTGTGCAACGGCAACCGAATTGACGACCGCGCATCGTGCCAAATCAGCTACTGCCACATTTTCCGAATTTGCGGCCGAAAACGACTAAAAAGCCAATAAAAACAATTTCTTGCATCATTTTTGAGTGCTTGTTTTCGATCAAGATTTAGCATATACTGTAATCGCAAGGTTAGATAACGACTTTGTACATTTTAGACTTGTGGAGTACTTCAGGGATACTTTTGCCCCGCCTTCGGGTCTGAAATGGCCGTTCCACCCGCGGATTGAGGGAGCCCTTGTGGCTCCCTTTCGCATTTCTAGGAGCTGCTCAATGGGCAAGAAAACTGGGAAGACCGAACCGGCAAAGGTTGATCCGGTCTACGTTCTAGGTCTCGACGCTAACGGTAAGCCGCGCGGCGCTCGGTTCGCCGAGCTGAAGGACAGCATCGTGTCCGCGGCCATGGACATGAAGTGCCGCGTATTGATCGACCAACCGGCACCAGTGTCGGCCCTGGGTATGAAGCTGCCGGTGGGACGAGTTTACGGCGGCGGCAAGGTCGTAAGGCTGTTCGTTCCGAATATCAGGCGCGAACTCTACGACAAGGTGCTCGAAGCGGCGGGGCCGCTTGCAGACGGAGAGCCTGCCGCCGAAAAAAACGATGTTCGGGGTCAGGCTCCCGAGGACCTTCAGGCAAAAAGCGAAGCTGATGCTGCCCCGGACGACGTGAGGTGCATCTCGCCGGTGACGTCCGGCTTACCGCGCAGTTGGGAAGAAATAGCCGTCGGCCACATGGTTCTGGCCCATGAGTCGCCCGATGATGGGTGGTGGGAAGCCGTGGTTATAGCGAGGGACGCAGAAATTCTGACCTTGCGATATCGCGACGCACCCAAGCTGCCGAAGTTCATCAGGCACATAAACACGGTCGCGTTGGTCAACCCCGGCCTCGCCTGATTCTACCCGCCCTCCATCCCAAATTGGCTCGGACTGCGGCCCGGGCCAAGCCCCTATCCACGCGCCGGACAGATTCCGGCATTCCCCCCAACATCACCGGAGAAAGCAACCATGTCGGTTGAACGGATTCGTGCGCTCAATGATCAGCTTCGGACGACTCTCACGGGCGGCAAGGCGTTCATGACGCCTGGCATTGCCGCGCTCGGACCAGAGGCCGTTCAGCGTCTAGTGACGGCTATAGCGATGTTTGACGACTTCTGTGTTGCCAACGATCCGCACGGCGAGCACGATTTCGGCATGTTCGAGTTTGAGGGCTCGTCCATTATCTTCAAGATCGAATATCTCGATGCGAGTTTCGAGTTCGGTTCACCCGACCCAGCCGATCCCACCGTCACCCAGCGAGTGATCACACTCATGTTGGCCGACGAATATTAGCCGGCCGCCGGGTCAACACCACCGCTAGTCAGAAAGAAGTTTCGCCAAAGGCACCGAGAGCGCCTCAGCGATACGGGCCATAACCAATAAGCTAGGGTTGCGTTTGCCTCGCTCAATCCCGCCCATATAGGTCAAGTCGATCCCGGCTTCGAACGCCAACTTCTCCTGTGTCATCCGTCGTTGCTGACGGATTTTCCGAACATTCCTCCCCAACACTGCGCGCCAATCCTGCATTGCAGGATCGAGCACCATCGGGCATATAGTCTCTAGGGACTATAATCCCTATTCGGATCAACCTATACGGGCGCGCCAACGGAATCATCGAAAGGATCGAATAATGTCGAGCGCCGAAAGCTCTAACCGCCAAAGCCTTCTTCAACGTGTTCCTACCCCTCTATTTCTTGTTATTGCTCTGTTCCTCCTTTTTGCTGGCACCTCCCTGTCCTTCTTTGCGGGCGCAATCGTGTGCGTTATCGCAGGCGTGGATAATTCCGACTTGCAGGCCCGTATAGGTGTGGCCGCTCTGCTCATCGGCTTTGTTGGCTCAATCTATCTGCTCATCAGAGCAAGGCGCTCTCCACGTTCGCAGCCGCAGCAATCGCGAACCGTTGCAACCGCTCCCCCGCCTTTGCCGATTATCCACGCGGTGCAAGACGACAGCCGCCGACGCAACAAGTCCGCCGAGGGCGATGAGCATGAGGCGACGGCCGAACAAGATATTGAACACGTCGAGGACGAAGTTGATCAGATGCCCATTGAGTCTAATCGAATAATCGATTGGGTGAAGGTCTTCACCACCCCTGTCTTGATCGCCTTCAATGCGGCCATCGTCTTTGTCGTTCTCGCCGAGACGCTTTCGCCGACGTTTGGGATGGTCGGATTTGCTGTCGTACCGATAGCTCTTGTTTCTGCTTTAACGTCCCATCTCATGGGTACCCACTTTAACGTCTCCGGTGACCGGCTCTCTTACCCCTATTTTGCGTGGCGGCTAGGATTGCCGTTGTCCGGTATTCACGACGCCAACGCGCAGACCATTAACAAGCGCGGAGTCGATGTTCTGGCGAGCTTGGGCGAAACGAATCCAAAATACAAAACCGTGCACCACTATCATGTGAACCTGTCAGGCGATTTTGGTGCACGGCGCTTGATGTTCCGCTCCAAATTCAAACGCGATCAATTCCTGAGCATTCTGCGAACGATCCGGCCTGACGTGCGGATCACGCGATGGTCCTAACGCGTGAAGTAATTTCCACGCCGAGTATTTGACGGGCAGACGATCAGGTTCAGCAACCATGAGACAGGGGTTCAATTTTCCAATGAAGCAGGTTGTTTTCTCAATGGTCACCATCATCGTCCTATTCTTCGGCCCGGCGAACGCCGAGATGGTCAAGATTCCCTGGCATACCTCAACGCAATCGTCGCCATGGATTCCCGGCAACGAATACATAGACGGCTGGTCAAAGAACTTTATGAATGGGACCGTCGAAGAAAACGGAAAGGTGAAAGTCGGCGGCGAATTGCAAGCCGAGATGATCCGGCCGCACGGCACCAAAGGTCCCATCCCGTTCGTGCTAATGCTGCACGGTTGCTCCGGAGCTCGTGAATGGAATTTCGCAAGCGACTATGGCGAAAAACTAGTCCGAGCAGGTTATGGTATCTTGGTGCTCGACAGCTTTGCTACCCGAGGTCTAGGGCCGGACGGCGTTTGCTCAGATCCAAGCCAATTGAATTGGGCGCGGCGTCGGGCCGATGATGCCTATGCCGCACTAGATTGGCTGATCGACCAAAAGATCGCTGATTCCAAGCACGTCTATGTCGTTGGTCGCAGCAACGGGGCCACCACGACGCTAATCATCATGAACCGCGTCATCGGCGATCTGCACGAGCATATGTTCGCCGGAGGCTTCGCCATGCAACCCTCATGCTATCTGATGAAGAACGTCGAGTTCTATGCTCCGGTTCATCTCTTCCTTGCCGAGAAGGATGAGGCCACCAGTCCGGCCCTCTGCGGCCAAATGGCCGAGAGCAAGCGCGCGATTCCTGTTCAGGTCACACTCTGGAAGAGAGCCTACCATGCTTTTGAAGATCATTATTCCGTCCACATTTTTCACGGCTACCATATCGGCCACAATGCAGCAGCGGCCCAAGGCACAATCAAAGCCATCATCGCGGATCTGAACGCCGCTCGGAAAGCTACGAGGTAATCCAACAGCAGTAGCACGTCATTAGCACGAAAGCAGCCTAGTTGCCGGTAGCCGCAACGTAGGCTTATCGCTCCCGAGTCAATAAGCGGGCGTACAGAACGTTGCCCGCTTATCTCCCCACATTCTGGCTCGCGGCTAGTTCAAGACCAGAATCGTGTCTTCGTCCAACCTGCCGTGCTTGAACGCCTTCAAAGTATAATCGGCCATGGTCCCGTAGCTGACCGGCGTAACGTGGATCCGCGCGAGCCGATCATTTAGATAGAACTCGCTTCGGTCGCGGAAATGCTGATCGAGAGGCACCTTCAAGCGCGATTGAAGACCCCACAATCTATTCTGAATCCCACTCGGTAAGATCGCCGGGCTTGGATGAGGTAACAAAGCGACGACGTTGAAGTGTAGACCGTCATTGGCGACAGCACGACGGTTCGGTTCGCCTCGATTCCACTTGAACACTGGTAGATCAGGCCCCCCAACGAAGATCGGCCGGAGGTGAACCCAGTTACGATGGTTCGGACGATGGATCATGTGCTTGGCGAGAGTCCAATGCACGCGCTCCACTTCTTGCCGCATAGTATCCATGTGGTTCTGACGTGACCCTGACAATCGGTTGAACATGAAGTTCACAAAGTATCCTTCGCGCCCCTCGTTCATCTTTTCAGCTATCAGGCTTGAATATGCCTCCACAATGGCTTCTCTACAATGAAAGCCATAAGCAGGTTGATGTTGTGTCATCGTTGGTCCGTTTATGTTGTGATTTGAATTATCTATTCAGACATGACTAGCCATATGAAGAGGGTGAATTCTCCATGTTGAAGTACCGCGCATCGGGACAACCACTGAGCGCGTCGGCTATGTGTTCTGAATTAGCTATTTTACAAGATGGGAGATGGTTGAGCGGGATCGGACGATGGCCGCCTCGCACCGTCTCTTAAAGAGACGGAAGACGGCGAAGCCGCCCAAGAAAAAAGCCCCCGACCTCGTGAGCCGGGGGCTTCCGTTTTCTCTCTGTAGAGAGGCGGAGCATCGTCCTCCTAGCATTAATCATCCCAATCGCTGGCATCTCCAAGGCTATTCGCAGCCATAACGCGTCTCACCTGAAGATCACCGTCATCCTTGCTTACCCGCGAAACTAGCATCGTGAGCTTGGTGCCCAATTTCTGGTCCAAGAGCTGGTCGCGTTCGGACATCCTCATCCGAAGAGGGAGAATGACCTCCTTGTCGTTGCGAGCCTTCTCGCGTTTGGAAGCTTTGCCAGCATCCGCCAGCGCCTCCCTTTTCTTTTTGCACCACGCAGAATAGAGCTTCTCCAACCCCTCCTTTTTGACAGTAATGGCAGTGTCCTTCACCGCCACGCCACGTTCACGCAGGTACTCGAGGACTCCAGCTCGCTTTGATGCCAGTTTCCTGGCCTTTCGTGATGAAGCACCCGTAGCCTTAGCTACAACTTCAAGAGGCCAATTGATGGCGGCTGATTTTTTGCGCCTGTTCCTCGCCTTTTTCACTGCGCTGACGAACTGCGACCGCAGTGTCTTGTCATCCGAGAATTTTACAATGATCCGTTGTGCCGTCTGCAGAGAACTCCGGAGCAGAGCACGATGTCCCTTGCTAGAGTTCCTAAGGTTACTTCCGCTGCGTTCAAGCTCCTCCAAAAGAGTCTTGATCGTATAGTTTGGTTCCGGCTTCTTCATTCGATTTTCCAGATTGATGATGTGCCAACTTCTGTGGCAATGGTCGATTGCCGCCGTTGGCGGATGAGCACCACACAGGCGAGAACACGAGGCGGCGACTGAGCGCTTCCACTTCTCTCAGTTGCCGGAACCACGACGAGAGGCACATAGGATGCTCTCAGACGAACTGCCCTTTGGTGCGGTTCAAATCTGGTTCAACGGATGGCTCCCCAATCCCGTGAACACGGCGCTCATTGCCCTGAGGGCTCCGCGTCATCCTTAGTAGGAAGACTATCAACGAAAGCGCGGAGAAACTCGGCGCGGATGACGGTTCGACGACCGATCTTGGCTATTTGCAACTCACCGCTTTTTATCGCGTGGTACAGAGTTGTCCGGCCGATGCTCAGCAATTTGCACGCTTCGGCGACACTGTAAGCCATTTTCATGAAAAGCCTCTCTAGTCCGGAGACGTTCCGGAGACCGCGTTGGCGACCGCCAACGCCATCCATCTAGATAACGCGGGAGTGCGCCTCAATTTCTCGTTCGGCTCAACTGGGCTCATCGCTTGGTCGCGAGATTAGGTGCCTCGACGCTTCACCCCCCTCAGGCGAAGTTTGCGTTGGAACAATGCCGCGTCAGCTTTTTGCTTGCTGATCGCCTTCTGCGCCGATACTCAAAATCGCCCCGTAACAACACCGCATTCGGTTATCGAAATACAGTAAGCGCTCGCTGAGGAAGCGCATTCGAGACTATGAACAGCCGACTGCGGTCATCGATCAGATTTCGGCCTTTGGCGCTCTAGCCGCATCTCCCTCAATTCGCGTTTTATCGTTGCAATCGATGGAGTAACGTTATGGTTTTTTCGAACCCATTCCTGGATTTCAAAGTTGCGAGTCTTCGCGGCCAGCCGCAAAGGAGGATCCCCATTCCAAAGGGCGAGAACAGATTGCCTTACTAAGGCCCCCTGAGGGGCGTCGTTGTGTGACCTAATAAGTCGCTTATTGATAAGTATTCTGATCTCTTGGCGAGAGACGAATGCGGAGGCGAGGTGCGCGTAAAATCGCGTGCCATCCGCTCCAATCACTCCATAGTTTCCATCCAAGATGAAGTTATCGTGGCCACCAACGGGGATGTATTCTTTAGGCGAAAAGCGCATCCAATCTTCGCAACGCAGACACAAGACTTTTTCGGTGACGGGGTCTCGGACATAGACTTGCAATCGCTCCTCTTCCATCTCAAGTCTGAGGAAAAGGGTGGCCTTCTGTTGGAGATGCCAACCTTCGAGCGTCTCTTGGTCTAGAGGCCCGGCAAGTAGCTTATCGAGAGCATCGTCCAGCGCCCTTTTCCACTCGCGAGGCCACTTCGGCTCATGCTGAGAGATAAGCTCGCAAATCTCGTTAAATACCGCTCCGAGAGAAACCTCGCCCTCGCCCAACGATGCCTCGTGGAAATCCAACCAACTTCTCATCCGATCCATCCCGTACCCTCGCATGGGCAGACCGCGAGATGTTGATCAGGTGTTGGGACGACATGCAGGCACGCCCAAATGGTGCGAGCCTGCTCGTTCACCACCGTCGCAGGTCATAGCGACTCGACCCTAAGCTGACGTGTCGATCAAGGAAAGGAGCCGCCCTTCGAAGTCCGAACGCGGAACGTCGGATTCCCGTACAACGCGACGGCTTTTTGAAAGGTGACGGCAGCGGCGCGCCGGAAATCACGTTGAAGAAAAGTTGAAGAAGCCGCCAGGGCGCGCGGCAACAAACCGCGTAAGCTATTGATTTTATTGGCGCTCCCTAGGGGAATCGAACCCCTGTTTCAGCCTTGAGAGGGCCGCGTCCTAACCGCTAGACGAAGGGAGCGTGAGGTGAACCGCATAGCCTCGAAATCGCCGCGCCGCAAGACGGGGATGGGAATTTTGTGGGGTGAGTGCCTCGAGGGTCTTTCCCCGTGGGGACCCCCACCCCCGACCCCTCCCCGCAAGGGGGAGGGGAGTGGGCTGCCCGGGTGGCGAAGGGATCGGCCATCATAGGATGGAAACAGCCGGCCAAGGCGGCGGTGGGCTCCCTCTCCCGCTTGCGGGGGAGGGTTGGGGTGGGGGCGCTGCCGGCGCCGGTGCCAATGGAGAGAGTTCCCCCACCCGCATCGCATCTTCGATGCGATGCGACCTCCCCCGCAGGCGGGGGAGGCGCTGACCGCCCGAGTCGGCAGAGATGGGGCAGCAACGCAATAATGGCTGGCGTCCGGGCGAAACCGCCCTGCCCTTACGGCTCCACGGCGAAGCGGAGGCGGCCGGTGGGTTTCAGGGACTTGGCGTCGAAGGTGCGGATCTCGGTGGTGCCGCCGACATCCAGCGTCACGGCCAGGCGGTCGCCGGCGGTGCCGGTGGCGACGATGCGGGCGCCCTTGGGCAGCATGGCGGTGAGGTCCGGGCCCGAAGCTGTGCTTCCATCGCCGCGGAAAAGGCGGTAGCCGATGGCGACCAGAAGCACTGCGATCGCGATCGAGGTGGTCACGCCCGCGATCATCATCATGCGCCGCAGCCGCGCCATCAGCTGGGCCTGCTCGGGCGAGGACGGCTCGGGCGCAACGGTGGAATTCATGGACATCTCGACTTCAAATCCTAGCGGCGTGATGACGGTGACGGTCGCCGGCGACGAAGGCTCGCCGCGGCTCGATCGCGTGCTCGCGGTCCGGCTGCCGGAGCTGTCGCGGTCGCGGCTGAAGGCGCTGATCCTGGCCGGTCAGGTCAGCCTCCGCGCGGAGGCGGTGCGGGACCCCGCTTATCACGTCGCCGCCGGCGACACGATCACAATCGACGTGCCGGAAGCGGTGCCGGCCGAGCCCGCGGCCGAGGCGATCCCGCTGAAAATCATCTACGAGGACGACGACATCGTCGTCATCGACAAGCCGGCCGGCCTCGTCGTGCATCCCGCGGCCGGGCACGAGACGGGAACGCTGGTGAACGCGCTGATCGCGCATTGCGGCGCCAGTCTTTCCGGGATCGGCGGGGTGAAGCGCCCCGGCATCGTGCACCGGCTGGACAAGGACACCACCGGGCTGATGGTGGTCGCCAAGAACGACATGGCGCACGCCTCGCTCAGCGCGCAGTTCGCCGATCACGGCCGCACCGGCGCGATGGAGCGCGGCTATCTGGCGTTTGCGTGGGGGGTGCCGCACCGGCCGCATGGCACCATCAACGCGGCCATCGACCGGCATCCGCATGCCCGCGACAAGATGGCGGTGCGCCCGCGGGGGCGCGAGGCCATCACCCATTACGAGGTGCAGGAGAGCTTCGTCGGCCGCGACGGCAAGCCGGTGGCGTCGCTGATCGCCTGCCATCTCGAGACCGGGCGCACCCACCAGATCCGGGTGCATCTGGCTCACCTCGGCCATCCGCTGCTCGGCGATGCCGTCTATGGCCCGCATTTCAAGACCAAGGCGAACCAGCTCGCGCCGGCCGCGCGGGACGCGCTCGAGGCGCTCGGGCGGCAGGCGCTGCACGCCTATCTCCTGGTCATCGAGCACCCGCGGACGGGAGAAATAATGCACTGGGAATCGGAGCTGCCGGAGGATCTCATGCTGTTGAGGAGCGCCCTGCGAGCGGCGCTATGACGCAGCGCCTTCAGAAAAACGCAAGTATGCCAGCAGGTTATGGCAGCCACACGGGGACGTGACCCCCGGAATCCTTCCACCGGGGGGCGAAAATGGTGTATGTTGCGCCTGCGTCGAATGGTCGACGCATGGAACGTCGCAAACCGGCCGGCTTTAACCAAGCGACCGCTTTGCCTGGCCCGCCGCTATCGGGGGCCTGAACCAACTGGAGGGCGCTCGATGGCCCGTACAGCTACGCTGCCGGTTCTCAATGGAGAATCCGGACTTTCACGCTACCTCGCCGAGATCCGCAAGTTCCCGATGCTGGAACCGCAGGAGGAGTACATGCTCGCCAAGCGTTGGCGCGAGCATGACGACAGCGACGCAGCGCATAAACTCGTGACCAGCCACCTCAGGCTCGTGGCCAAGATCGCCATGGGCTATCGCGGCTACGGCCTGCCGATATCCGAAGTCGTTTCGGAAGGCAATGTCGGCCTGATGCAGGCGGTGAAGAGGTTCGAGCCCGAGAAGGGCTTTCGCCTCGCCACCTACGCCATGTGGTGGATCAAGGCGTCGATACAAGAGTACATCCTGCGTTCCTGGTCGCTCGTGAAGATGGGCACCACGGCGAACCAGAAGAAGCTGTTCTTCAACCTGCGCAAGGCCAAGAGCAAGATCTCCGCGCTGGATGAAGGCGATCTGCATCCGGATCAGGTCAAGCTGATCGCGAAGCGCCTCGGCGTGACCGATCAGGACGTGGTCGACATGAACCGCCGCCTCGGCGGCGACGCCTCGCTGAACGCGCCGATCCGCGACGACGGCGAAGCGGGCGAATGGCAGGACTGGCTGGTCGATACCTCGCCCAACCAGGAAGCCATCATGGCCGAGCACGAGGAGTATGACCACCGCAGGCAGGCGCTGAACGGCGCGATCGGCGTGCTCAACGCGCGCGAGCGCCGCATCTTCGAGGCGCGACGCCTGGCCGATGAGCCGATGACGCTCGAGGACCTCGCCGCCGAGTTCGGCGTGTCGCGCGAGCGGGTGCGCCAGATCGAGGTGCGCGCGTTCGAGAAGGTGCAGTCCGCCGTCAAGGGCGCCATCGCCAAGCAGGAGGCGGCGGCCCTGGAGGCCGCGCATTAACGGCGCGGCTTACGGCTTGAAGGTGGTCTTTGGATGCGATCGGAGCCGGCGGAGACGCCGGCTTCTTGTTATGTGATCAGTTTGTTATGTGATCAGTCCGGCGCAGCGCGGGCGAGCCCGGCGAGCGCACAGCCCTCGCAATAGCGGGCATCCTTGTAGTCGATCCAGTTGTGCGCATAGATCCGCTCCCGCGGGATCTGATAGCGCAGCCGGAGCAGCTTCGAGAGAATGCGCCACGCGGCGACCTGGGCTTCGGTGGCGGGCCGGGTGACGTCGGGATAGTTGCCGGCGAACTCCACGCCGATGGAATTGTCGCGCACGACCTTGCGATAGGTCGGGCCGTTGTCGATATAGCGGTTGTCGTTGCGGTTGGCGCCGTCGCCATGCAGCGTCACCAGGGTTTCCGGCACCGCCCAATACACCGTGCCGTCGGTTTCCACCCACAGGGTGACGCCGCGCCGTTTCGGGTTCTTGGCTTGCGCCAGCGCCCCTGATCGCGCCGATCCCGCCGGTCCTTCGGTCTGGTGGACGATGATGTTGGTCCAGGGATGGGCCTTGGCCGGATCGCCCCACGGCGCCAGCCAGACCATCTTCAGACCGGGGATGTCCGGCGTGCCGGACGAGCGGGCGAGCGACGTGAGATCCTCGGCCGTAGCAGGCAGAGGCAGCGTGACGAGAAGCAGCGCGAGCGCTGCGCGGAGGGAGAACAGAACCGGCCTCATGGCCGGCAACGATAGCACCGGCTACCCGGCGGTGGCATCCTGCCGGCGCGGCGGTGCCATCATCGGCTCGATCTGGTCCGGCGCCAATGCCGGCGTCTCGTGGTCGGCGGCGAAGACGGCATAGCGGTTCTTGCCCTCCTTCTTGGCGGCATAGAGCGCCTGGTCCGCCCGCGCCATCAGCCGGTCGGGGAATGCGCCGACATCCTCGGTCCATTCGGCGATGCCGATCGAGACCTCGATCGGCACCTCGGCGCCGGCACAGGCCTCCGCATCGTCGCGGCAAACCTGCAGGATGCGCCGCGCGATCATCGCGCCTTCGCGCAAGGCGGACGCCGGCAGCACGATGCAGAATTCGTCGCCGCCGGTGCGCGCCAGCATGTCGCCGGGGCGCAGCCGGGTCTGGGCCATCAGCGTGAAGTGCTGCAGGCAGGCATCGCCGGCGGCATGGCCATGGGTGTCGTTGATGGTCTTGAAGCCGTCGAGGTCGATCACCAGCAGCGCGAACGGCCGCCGCGAGCGCTCGGCGCGCGCGCATTCCTCGCTCAGGCGCTGCATCAGGTGACGGCGGTTGGCGACGCCGGTGAGATCGTCGAGCAGCGCGAGATCGGCGACCTCGTTGCGCAGCCGGTCCACCGCCATCAGCAGGAAGCCGAAGTTGAGCGACATCGACAGGAAGATCAGCAGCAGCACCGCGGCGGCCTGGCCGCTGGTGGAGTGGCTGAAATTGAAATCGGCGCCGACGAACGCCCCGATCGACCGCGCGGCAAACACCGCGATGATCAGAACCGACAGCAGGCCGGCCAGCCGCGCTCCCGGATTGACGGGCCCGCGCCTCGCATCCAGCACCAGCCGCGCGATGATCGCCATGGGGACCGCCTGCCCGATCGAGTAGCACAGGATCCTCAGCGGGCCGTGGTCGTACACGTATTGAAAGAATGCGATCGACGCACAGGTCATCGCGACGACGATCAAGCTCAGCCGCCACGACGCCCTGTAGCCATAGAAGCGCTCGACGCCCATCGCCGCGAGGCAGATCGCGAAGGTCATCAGCGAGCCGCCGGCCAGCAGCGGAACGAACGAGCCGAAATAGAACCGCGTCAGCGCGAACGTCGCCGCCGGCGCGCACATGAACGCAGACGCCGTCCAGTACCGCGCCGAATCCAGATTGGGATAGCTGCGCATCACGTAGGCCCAGATCAGGCCCAGCGCGAGGAAATTGACCACGAAGGCGGTCCATAGCGTCGGAACGTTCAGCATCCCGACAGCAGGACGCCGCAGCTCCTGTCCTCGATGTTCAATAGCGCCGCGCTCATGAGCTACCCTGTTGTTCGCGGCAACATGGGCGCGGCGCAGTTAACGGTTCCTCAAGGTCGCAACCAAGATTGCGCCTTGGTTTTGAATCAATGAAGACACCTTTTACGATCCGCTAACCTTGTCACGACCTGCGTGCCAGCGGCGCAACTGGCCGGCGAATGCATCGAGCTGTGGATAAGCGCAACCGCGCTGGTGACAGCGTGAGGCAGAGCTTCGCGAATCTGCTGGGATCGACACCCGAGGCTAATGCATGGCTGGCGTGCGCCAGCGAAGCCTCGAAGTCGCGTTGCAATCCATCAACTCCTGACGAGGATGCCATGGCGAAGAAGGCGAAGAAGGCCGCGAAGGCCACCAAGAAAGCTGCGAAGAAGACCAAGAAGGCTGCCAAGAAGAAGTAGTTGCACTTCCGGGTGGGAGCGCGGCTTCCACCCGGCTCTCAGTCGGCTCGGCCGCTAGCCAATCCCACGTCTCCACCGGTCGGCATTTGCCACGCATCACCCTTTGAGCGACGCTGGCGGAGCAAGACCTTGGCCTCACCCGATATCGGGCGCGCGCTCGAGCGTCACCTCAGCCTCGCGCAGCACATCGAGCGGCGCCCACGGCTTGCTCCAGAACTTCGTGCCGCCCGGCAGCGGCTGCGAAAACGGCCGGCCAGAAGTGACGACCACATTGATGTGGGGGTGACGCGCCTTGGCGAGATGGGCAAGCTCAACCCCGTTCATGCGGCCCGCCAGATTAACGTCGGTCATCAGCAGCACGATGCGATGACCCGGCTTGTTCAGGACGAGTTCGGCGGCCTCCGCGCTCTCACACGCGATCACGTCGTACTCGCTCTCTTCGAGCAGCAGCGTGATCATCTCGCGCTGCGCCAGATCGTCTTCCACGATCAGTGCGGTGGCACGGAAAGGTTGCGACTGTCCCATGCAGGTCCTCCACGAATGTGTGCTCGTAAAGTAATGTGAGTTAAAAGCTGAACGGCCGGATGGTTCGGTTCCAATCAGAAAAAGTGGCAGAAAGCCCAGCTGCAATTGGAACAGGCACGTAGATCCGGTCGATCAGGGGAGTGAAGCGACAATGACGATCATTCGAGGCGCATCTGCCGCCGTGACAGGCGCAGCCAGCGGCATCGGCCGTGCGCTGGCGCAGGAGCTGGCGGGGCGCGGTTGCGATCTCGCGCTCGCCGACCGCGACGAGGCGGGCCTCGCAAGCCTCGCCGCCGAGCTCGCCGCGAGCGGCCGCAAGGTGACCACGCACCGGCTGGACGTCAGCGATGTCGCTGCAGTCATCCAGTTCGCCGAGGACGCGACCCGCGCGCATCCCGACCTCAACATCATCGTCAACAATGCCGGCGTGGCACTGTTCGGCAGCTTCGCCGAGATCGATCAGGCGGAGATGGAGTGGCTGTTCAACATCAATTTCTGGGGCGTCGTGCACGGCACGCGCGCGTTCCTGCCGCATCTTTCGCGCCAGCGCGAAGCGCATGTCGTCAACCTGTCCTCGATCTTCGGCATCATCGCTCCGCCCGGCCAATCGGCCTACGCCGCGGCAAAGTTCGCGGTGCGGGGATTTTCCGAGAGCCTGCGTCACGAACTCACAGCCGCCGGCAGTCCCGTGCGGCTGTCGGTCGTGCATCCCGGCGGCATCGCCACGGCGATTGCGCGCAATGCCCGCGCCGGCCAGGGCATGACCGACAATGCGCGCCGCGTGCAGGCCATCGAACGGTTCGAGCGGCTCGCCAGGACCAGCCCGCGCGATGCCGCGTTGCGGATCATCGAGGGCGTCGAGCGCAATGAGCCCCGCATCCTGATCGGCGGCGATGCGCGCTTCATGGATCTCCTGCAGCGGTTCATGCCGGGCACCTATTGGCGCGTGATGGCGAAGCGGCTCGAGAAGGCGGCCGCGAAGCAGGCGTGAGCCACGGGACAGGAGGCGCCGCCCCGCCTCGCGCTCTCGAGACCACGGCACCAGGACACAGCTCATGCCGGTCGGACACGGGGAATCACCCCCGTGGCGGATACGGCCGGGGCGATGGCGTGTCGGCGAGCTTGATACTTCAAGCCACCCAACGACCGGTCAGGCCGCTCTGATATGGGCCAGGAACTGGTTGACCTCGCTGCGCAGCCGGGTCGACTGCTGCGCGAGCTCGCCGGCCGCCGACAGCACCTCGTTGGCGGCGTGGCCGGTCTGCACGACCCCGGACGTGACGCCCGCGATGTTGCGCGTGACGTCCTGGGTCTTGCCGGCGACGACGATCACATTGCCGGCGATCTCGCGGGTCGCGGCGTCCTGCTGCGCGATCGATGAGGCGATGATGGTCGAGATCTCGTCGACCTCCTGGATCGTGGTGCAGATCATGCCGATGCTCTGGACCGCGGCGGCGGTTTCGGCCTGAACCGCGGCGATCTGAGCACCAATCTCTTCGGTCGCCTTGGCCGTCTGGGTCGCCAGTGTCTTGACCTCGCTGGCGACGACGGCGAATCCCCTGCCCGACTCGCCGGCGCGCGCGGCCTCGATCGTCGCATTCAGCGCCAGCAGATTGGTCTGGCTGGCGATCTGGTTGATGAGTGCGACGACCTCGCTGATCTTGCTGGCGGCAACGTTGAGCCGCTGCACCTTGTCGTTGGATTGCTGCCCTTCGTCCGCGGCCTTGCGAACCACGGACGATGCACGCTCGAGCGTCTTGCTGATCTCGTTCATCGAGGATGACAGCTCTTCGGCCGCCGAGGCAACGGTGTTGACATTATCCGATGCGGAGCCGCACGCCTGCGACACCGTCAGGGCCTGCTGCTTCGATTGATCGATCGTCACCGACATCGAACGAGCGGTCGCCTCCATTTCAATGGCCGCAGCCGACACTGCGTCGACAACGCCGCGGACGCTGGCCTCAAAGCCATCGGCCACCTCCATCAGCATGCGGCGCCGGTCCTCCTCGGCACGAGCCTGGGCCTTCTCCTGCTCCGCCTGCAGATCCCTCATCCGGATGGCGTTGTCCCTGAAGACCGAAACGGCGCGCGCCATCTGTCCAACCTCGTCCTTGCGCCAGTCGGCCGGGACGCTGACGTCCAGGTTGCCATCGGCGAGCTCGCGCATGGCGCTCGTCATCTGGACGATCGGGCGGGAGATGCTGCGCGCGATCAACAGCCCGGCGAGCGCGATCAGCACGAGGCCGGCCAGCGTCATCCCGATCGCCAACGCCCCGGCGCGATTGCGAGCCTGGATGAACTCGCTGTTGTCCATGATGATCTCGACGGCGCCGATCGGCTTGCCGGAGAAATCTTTGATCGGGCCCAGCAGCGCGACCACCGGAACGCCTTTGAGCTGTCCTTGGCGCGACAGGAAGCTGCCGGCCGATGCCTCCCGATAGTCGCCGCTTGCGAAGAAGGAGGTCTCCCCGATCGTTGTCGCGAACAGCTTGAAGCCGTTGTCGCCAGCCAGGCGGAACGCGACGTCGACATTCCGGCTGCGCTTGAACTCGTCGAAGAAGTTTTGGCCAAAGGTCAGGCCGAACTCGACCGAGCCCAGATGTTTGCCGGCGGAAACGATCGGTACGACGCCGCGGAGGCCGAGGCCGGCAACGCCGCCCTCCAGCCCGACGATCGGCTTGCGGTCGGTGTTGGCGGCCACCACCGTCTTGCGGAAGCCCGACAGATCGTCGCCGAACTTGGCCGGCTGGTGCACGCGCAGGAAGGACATCGCCGGCGGCGTGTGAAACTGAAACTGGTCGACACCGTAATCGGACTTCATGCTGGCCATGCCCGCGCCGAACAGCCGCATCAAGGCGTCGCGGTCGTTCTGCGCCATGGCGTCCTGGACGGCGGGGATCTTGGCGACCACCGCGCTCATGGCTTCCGCGCGGGTCGACTCCAGCTGCAGGCGCGAATTGAAGGCGTCATATTGGGCGTGGAGCTCGCGCTCATTGGCGCGGTCGATGATGCCGCCGATGATCCACATGGCGACCAGCAGCACGAAGAGGGCCGTCGCGGCCGCGCCGATCACCAGAGAAAGGGTGATCCGGGTTCTCAAGCCAACAAGCTTCAACATGCAATCCTCGAACGTCGACCGGTGTTCGAGTATTGCAGCGTTGCAACTAATTATTCCTGAACGAGTCAACCAATGGAGTGGACCAACAACAAATTAGCTGCTGCGGGCGAGAACGGCTATCGAAGCTTTCCGCCGCACACTTTACTCTTAACCTGCCGCAACCCACGCTGGTTGCAGGTCATTTCATCTCAACCAGAACAGATCCGTTCGGAACGTCCTGACAGAGCAGAAGGTCGGATCTGTCGGACAGGGCGCGTTCAGGCGACAGGACCGCCGCGCGCCCGCCAGCGGCTCATGCCGCCGGCATAGTGGCGGATATCCTGCCGCCCCGCCGACAGCGCCCGCCGCAGCGCGGTGGCCGAGCGGCCGCCAGCCTGACAGATCAGAACCACCGGCTTGTCGTGCACGAGGTCGCCCGGGTCGAAACGCGACAGCGGGTGATTGACAGCGCCGGGAATGTGTCCGCCCTTGAACTCATGCGGCTCGCGCACGTCGACGATGACGCAGCGCCGCTGCTGATGCGCCCGCACCAGCTCGTCATGCTCGATCGCCGGCACACTCGTCGATCCGGTCAGCTTGCTGAACAGTCCTGATAGCATAGGAGGAACCTCTCACTGATTGACATAGGGGGCACTCAGGCGACTCCGCCTACCCCTGTGTCCGCTTCGCCTTGGCCTCGGATGCTTCGACCCAGAAGAAGAACGCACCTGCGCCGATCGCGAGCGCGGCGAACCAGGCGCCATCCGGCACGCCGGTGATGTCGGGCAGCCGCACCTTGCCGAGCGCCCAAACATTCAGGACGTGAGCCTTCACCCAGTCGAAGCTCAGCGCATAGAGGATCGCGCCGACAATCATGCCGAAAGCGCCGACTGCGGCATGCACGCTGCCGCTGGCGATGGCGCCGAGCGCGGTGCCCGGGCAGTAGCCGTAGACCACCATGCCGACGCCGAACAGCGCCGCGCCGAGCGCGACCGCGAGCATGTTGGCGTCCTTGACGTAATATTTGGTGTTGCCGGTATCAACCAGCAGCAGCACGCCGATGCCGCCGACCAAGATCGCCGTGCCCATCACCTTCAGCACGGTGAAGTCGCGCAGCCGGAACTGGTTCTCGATCACGTTGCAGCTCGTGACCTTGCCCTGCTGCAGCAGATAGCCGAACACGGCGCCCATCAGCAGCGGGCCGGCGATGCTCATCAATGACGTCATGGCCATTCTCCTATGCTTTGCGGAACATGACGCGCGACGCCAGAAGGCCGGTCGCGAACATCACGGCGAGGAACAGCCAGCTCGACAGCGCCAATTGCAGACCGCCGGAGATGCCGTGTCCGCTGGTGCAACCGCCGGCCAGACGCGCGCCATACATGATGACGATGCCGCCGAGAAACGCGGCCACGAAGCGCTTGACCACAGACGGGCCAAAGCGCTCCTTCCAGACCTCCGGTACCAGTTCGAGGCGCCACGTGCCGGAGATGATCGCCGACAGGAATGCGCCGAACGGAATGCCGACCAGGAACCAGACGCCATAGTCCCATTTCAACGGCATCGACTTCCAATAGCTGTTGGCGGCGACGGCGTCGGATCCGATCACCGGAGCGGCAAACAGCGATGCGATGCGCGAAAACGCCGTCGTGACGCCGAGCGGGTCGCCGAACCCGGCAAAGGCCACCCAGCTGAGGACGCCGATGCCGGCGCCGACCAGATAGGGCGACCAGTCGATGCGCTTGGACTTGCCCAGATCCTTGACCATGACGTCGTTCATCATTGCCACGACGGGTCCTCCCTGCTGACGCGGCCCAGCGCCGCGACCGACTTACGTTACTATATGCATATATTCGAATTTCTGCAATTATAATTCAGCCGATGCCGACAGGTGAGGTGAAAAGGCGGGGCTCTGCGGCAGCCTGACTGCGAGGAAACAGCGGCACTGACGAACTCGGGGACGGCAGCCCCGAGCAAGCGCGGCGGAGCATGATCCGCCGCGACCCACGCTCTGTTCATGTCGGCGCGGGCCTCGCAAGCCCATCGTCACCAGGCGACTCGGTCACGCAGCTTGCCGCGGCCGCGCGAAAGATCCTCGAGATGAGGCTCGCAGGCCACCGCAGAAGCGATGGCAGCGTGGCCGGCGCACCTGTCAGCACACCCGACGCGGGCCGGCCGAAATGGCGGCGAGATCGGATCTGCGCGGCTCTCAGTCGCTACGAACCCTAGGCGGCTCTCACGCCGGCGATGAACTTCTTCACTTCCATGCTCAGTCTGGCACTGTCGTCGGCCAACGATTTCGCGGCGGACAGAACCTGGGAAGCCGCGGTTCCGGTATCGACGGCGCCGCGCTGCACATCCGCAACGTTGGCTGAGACCTGCTGCGTTCCCGCCGCCGCGTGCTGGACGTTGCGCGAGATCTCCTGCGTGGCAGCGCCCTGCTGCTCCACGGCCGATGCGATCGTCGACGAAATCTCCTGCAGTTTCTCGATGGTGATGCTGATGTCGCGGATCGCACCGACCGATTGCTGGGTGGCGGACTGGATGCCGGAGATCTGCTGGCCGATCTCGCCGGTGGCCTTCGCCGTCTGCTCGGCAAGCGCCTTGACCTCGGATGCGACCACGGCAAATCCGCGGCCGGCTTCGCCGGCGCGCGCGGCCTCGATCGTTGCATTCAGCGCGAGCAGGTTGGTCTGTCCGGCAATCGTATTGATCAGCTCGACGACGTCGCCGATGCGGGCAGCGGACTTCGAAAGCTCGCTGACCTGTTCATTGGTCTTGCGGGCCTGCGCCACCGCCTCATTGGCCATCTGGGCCGAATCCTGGACTTGCCTGCTGATCTCGTTGACGGACGCGGAGAGCTCCTCGGTCGCAGATGCCACCGACTGCACATTGGCGCAGGCTTCCTCGGAAGCCGCGGTGACGGATGTGGCCAGGTTCTGTGCGCGGCTCGCCGTGTTGCTGAGCCCGCCGGCGTGACCCTCCAATGTGCTCGATGCCGTGGACACGGTGTCGACGATCTCGCCGACCACGGCCTCGAAGCGGCCAGTGATCTCGTCAAGCCGCCGGCTGCGTTCCAGTTTCACCTCTGCCTCTTTCGAAGCGATATCGTCGGCCTGCTTCTTCGCGATCAAGGCGGTCTTGAAGACCTCCAGGGCGTCCGCCATCATGCCTACTTCGGTCTTCTGGCCGCGATAGGGGATCTCCGTCGCCAGGTTGCCCTCACCGAGCGCCTGCATCGGCCTGATGATGGAAGCGATGCACCGGGAAATATCGCGAACGAACCAGCTTCCGACGCCGATGCCGGCGAGAACGGCAAGGACGATGACCGTCGACATCAATGCAAATGCCTCGGCATAGCCATCCGCGGCGATCTTCGTCTCGGCGTCGGCGCCACGATTGTTGAGGTCAATCAGCTTTCGAAGATATTCGTCCGACTGATTGGCGACGCCCCGGACCGTCTTGTTGAACAGATCGCTCGCCTGCTTGGTCGCATTGCCGTTCCCTGCGCGCAGCACCTCGAGCACACCATCGGCAGCCTTGACATATTGCTCCCAGCCCCGCGACCAGCTCTCGAACAGGCTGCGCTCCTCGGAAGACGAGATCATCGCCTCATAGGAGCGGCGCGCCGTCGCAATGACGGCGAGCGTTGCCTTCATGTTGCGGTCGAGATTGTCCTTCTCCTCAGTCGTATCAGCCGTCATGTAGGCTCGGAGCTGCGCCCGATTGAGATTGATCGCCGAACGCAACTCGCCGAGCACGCGCACGCTCGGCAGCCAGTTCTTGGCGATCTGTTCGGTATGCGTGTTGATTGTCTGCATGCCGCGGACGGCCAGCAATCCGACGATGGTCATCGCCAGCAGCAGCAGCGCAATGACGGCCGCCATTTTTGCTCGAATGGAGAGTTGCGTCATCTCGCGTGCCTTTCGTAGTCCCGGCGATTCGTATCGGTCCGCCGCATGATTGCGCCGTACCCCTCGCGACGGTAACACTCGACCTTCGCAAATTGGTTAACGAGCGGGATCTCGAGACTGGGATCTACCAACGTCATGTTCGGGCGTGATAGTCCGAACGCCCTGTTCGGCGCGCATCTCCTGTGGTCGACCCGCGGACCACGCGATCCGCGCTCCGGCGTGAACGACGCAAAGACACGTGTCTTCGGGTTCGATCCGATCTGATCAGACAATGTTTTTGTCAGAGGCCTGGAGTGCGCCGACACGCCAGGCGTCGACGAGCCTGTGACAGACAGGTCCCGGAGATTGATGGATGCTGCTCTTTGACGCTGCATTTTCAATGCCGCTCAGCAGAAGCAGGCTCGCTTCCGCAAGATGTCTCATGAAGGCATGACGGAGGGCGACTGAACCGGGCTCTGCGCCGGCTTGGCGGCGAACAGCCAGCGGTCGACGACAAAATCGGTGACGGCCGCACCCAACCACATGCCACCGAGCACGATCCACGCTGTGAGCGCAAACACCGATGCCCCCGTCACGCCGGCGCCGACGGCGCAGCCGCCCGCCAGCATGGCGCCGAATCCCATCAGGACGGCGCCGATCATGTAACGGCGCATGCCGCGCCCATCCGAGAAGCCTTCGAGATTGAGTTCGCGCGCCAGCGCGGCCGCAACGAACGAGCCGATGAACACGCCCGGAATGATGCCGAGATCGAAGCCCGGCTTCAGCTGCGTGCTGGCGAGCACCTGCATCAGCAGTTCCGCCGAAGGACCGCTGAATGTGAGGCTCTTCAGCGGCACCGGCGAGAACGAGGCCTGGCCGAGCTGATAGGTGAGGAGCCAGCCCCCGGCGACCGCCGCGCCCGCGGCGACCGCCGCGCGCAGGATCTTCGGGCCGACCTGAAACTTCGACACGGCGGCGAGCCCGGCCAGGAACCACAGCATGCCGAAGCCGAGCTTCTCGGGCGTGCCGCCGCCGAACAGGCTCATGATGTCGCGCGACGGTCCGCCGTCGACCAGCCAAAGATTGGTGAGCCACTCGCGCGCCGGCGCGAGCAGTCCGCGATAGGCGGACTGCGCCGTCACCGCGAAGATCAGGCCGGACAGCAGCGCCCGCAAATTGCCGTTGGCCGAGAGCACCAGCAGACGGCTGGCACAGCCGCGCGCCAGGATCATGCCGCAGCCGAACAGGGTGCCGCCGATCATCGCGCCGGAAATGCTGCCCTGCTGCGCCAGCTGGCGCGCCTCGGAGACGTCGAGCAGGCCCATCGCCACCAGCGCCTGGGTGCCCAGCAGCGCCGAGGCGAAGGTGAGGAGCCACACCGCCAGCCGCGGACCGCCCTGCCCGCGCGCGAACTCGACCGTGGCCGCCCGCAGGCAGAAGCGGCTGCGCTGGGCGAAGAAGCCGAACGCGCCGCCGGCCGCGAGCCCGCAAAGCAGCGACACCAGCTCCTCACCCAGAAGGTCGATCAATGCGGTGAGCACGGGCGCTCCCGTCGTTCAGGCCTGCCGCTCAACATGCCGGGCGGCATCGGCAAGGACGCATGCGCCCGTCACGGGCGCAGGTAGGCGTATCCACTCTGCTGCAGCTCGGTGAGGCGCACGACGCCGCCCTTCTCCGCCACCGCGAAGCCTGGCAAGAGATCGTCGAGCTTCACACCCTGCGCCTTCATGGTGTTGGCACAGGCCTCGAAGCCGACGCCGGCCTTCATGAGGCGCTCGGCCAGAGCCGAGATGGTCTGGTCGGCCGAAATCGCATGAAAGGCCCGCAAGCCCGGACCGTGGATCACCAGGCGAATGTCTGCGCGTCCAGGTCCTCCGGTGCCATCGACGTGATTCTGGAGGTTGCCGAGAACGAACAGGGCGCGGTCCTGATCGGCGAGATGATAGGCGACGCGCTGGCGCGGAGACTCCGTCGCCGCGCGTGCGCGGCTGACACCGAAGATTCCAAACACACTGGCAAGACCAGCTTGCATCAAAGATCGACGTTCCATGGTGACTCCTAACGCGTGGCTGCAATGAATCCTGCGATGCGATCAGCGGCATCCTCGGCGGCGAGATCGCGAAAGAAGTGATCTGCGTCGTCAATCGTCTCCAATCGGACACGGCTGCCGGCGCGTGACGCCAGCGGCGCGAACGACGCTGCCACGTCCGGTACCGTCTTGTCTTGCGCTGCCGCAAGCACCAGAACCGGCAGGCTCACGTCGGCGATCAGCGCCGCCGTATCCTGGCGCCGGTCGGCGCGATAGAATGCTGCGAATGCGCGCGCCGTCACCTTGGCATCGCGGCAATAGATGAAGCCCGGCACCGACATCCAATCACCGCCGCGCCCGGCGGCGATCGCAGCCTCAGCCTTGTCGAGCAGCGGCGCCAATCGCTGGCCGTAGCTTTCCGCATAGGCGTCTCTCAAACCGGTCTCGATGCTCGCCGTCGCCGGCGCCAGCAGGATCACACCGTCGACCGCCGCTTTGGGATACGCGGCCAGATAGCGCGCGAGCTGATTGGCGCCGCGCGAATGTCCGAGCACGAAGACGTGCGACGAGGTCTTGCGCGCTTCGCTCAGCCAGGCGGCGATCTCGGCGATCGCATCGTCAGGCGCATAGTCATGGGGCTTGGCGCAATCGTACATGCCGGTGCGGCGATCGAGACCGAGCACGAGATTGTGCGCGAGCGAGGCGATGCCCCGCTCGGCCAACGCCTTGGACAGACCCTGGATGGTCTCCATGTCCTTGTGCGCGAGCGTGCCGTGCGTCATCAGCACCAGCGGCACATCCGGTCCCGACTGCGCCGGCAGCCGGAGCGTGCCGAGCGCCGTACGCCCGCCGATCGCGAGCTCGCGCATCTCCTCGGCCGCGACTGCGATCGACGCAATGAACGAGAGGACGAGAGCCAGCCACCACCGCATCGCAAATTCCTTCAGGGACGCACGATCGTCCAGTTCTTCTCGGACAGCTCCAGCAGGGTCGCGACCCCGGTCTTGACGACCGTGACACCGTCGAGCAGAGGCGGCTGCCGTCCCTCCTTGCTCGCGAGCGTCTCCAAGGTATTGCCGCAGGCGATGAAGCTCACATTGGGCATCGACTTGGCGAAGCCGAGCACCCGCTCCTTTACCGGCGAGCGGTCGGCCAGCAGCATGTCGAGGCCGCCATTGAAGGCGACGATCACGATCTCGACCTCCGCGCCCTCGCCCGAATAGTGGCGGGAGACATTCGCGGCGACGTCGAGCACCGCGCGCATCTTGGCCGGATCCTCGTCGCTGATCTGCAACGCGAGCCTGTGTGGCTCGGCTGCAGTGGCGATGGACGCAACCCCGCTTCCGGCCAGGGCGACGGATGCGGCCGCCAACAGCATCTGGCGGCGGCTGCATCCGGCAATCCTCACTCGACGCCTCGCGGCTTGCCGTCCTTGTCTTCCGGCGTGACGTCGACCGCTGTCGCGCGTCCGGTGATCTTGACCGGCGCGATGCAGTTCTTCATGCACGGATCCTTCTGCCAGAACGCCTTCTCGCTCGTGCTCCGGTCATCCATGATGAACCCGCCCTCGTTCGGCATCTTGATCGTGGCGAGATTGCTGTTGCTCAACTCGAAGTTCTGATCGGTGATCACGTCGTTCAGATAGAGCACATAGGCGACCAGCGCGTAGTACTCGTCGACCTTCAGCGACTGCGGGCTGCCGAACGGCATCGCGTGGCGGACGTAGTCGAACAGCGTCGAGGCGTAGGGCCAGTAGGAGCCGACCGTCTTGACCGGATTGTCTGATGTCAGCGATCCCTTGCCGCCGGCGAGCACCGGCCAGCGGCCGGCACCCTCGCCGAATTCACCATGGCAGCTGGCGCAATTGTCCATGAACAGCTTCTCGCCCTGGGCGACGGTGCCCTTGCCGACTGGCAGCCCCTGCCCGTCCGGACGCACGTCGATATCCCAGCCGCGGATCTCCTCGGCGCTCGGCGCGCGGCCGATGTTGAAGCGCTGCGGCGGCTTGGCCTCGGTTTTGGCCTCGATCTTCTCGCTCGGACCGCCGGCGAATGCCACCGAGCCCGCAAGCGTTGCCAGCGCCGCGGCGGCAATGAGGAGCTTAGGCGACCTCAACATTCTCGACCTCACCGTTTGCCTGCACGTGCCAGGTCTGGATGCCATTGTTGTGATAGATGGAGTTGTAGCCGCGGACCTTGCGCAGCTCGGCCTTGGACGGCTGGACGTAGCCGGTCTCGTCCTGCACCCGCGACTGCAGCAGCAGCGGCTCGCCGTTCCAATCGAACTCGTAGTAGAAGCGGGTCAGCGCCTTATCGAGCACCGGGCCGTCGATCCGCGCCGGCCACCAGTTGCGGCCGCCATCGAGCGACACGTCGACGCGCTTGACCTTGCCGTTGCCCGACCACGCCAGTCCCGAGACGATCGTGAAGCCCTTGCCATGCTTGATCGGCGCCTGCGGGCTCGGGCTGGTGATCACCGACTTGGCATCCATCGCCCAGGTGAAGCGCCGCGCCTTTCCGTTCGGCAAAAGATCGGTGTATTTCGAGGTTTCCTCGCGAGTGTGCCAGGGCTGGTCGCCGACCTTGATGCGGCGCAGCCATTTGACCCAGAGATTGCCCTGCCATCCCGGCACGACCAGGCGCATCGGATAGCCCTGCTCGGGATACAGCGCCTCGCCGTTCATCTTGTAGGCGATGATGCAGTCGTCGAGCGCCTTCTCGATCGGCAGGCTGCGATCCATCGACGCGGAGTCGGCGCCCTCCACCAGCAGCCATTTGCCGTTGGTCTTGACGCCGGCCTCCTCCAGCAGCGTGCGCAGCGAGACGCCGGTGTACTGCACGCAGTGGATCATGCCATGCGTGAACTGGCAGCCATTGAGCTGGGCACCGCGCCACTCCATGCCGGAATTGGCGGCGCATTCCATGAAGTGGATGCGGTTAACGCGCGGGTAGCGCTTGAGCTCGTCGAGCGTCAGCAGCAGCGGCCGCTCGACCAGGCCGTGGATCATCAGCCGGTGATCGGCCGGATCGACGTCGGCCACACCGCCGTGATGGCGCTCGAAGCACAGCCCGTTCGGCGTGATGATGCCTTCGAGCTCATGCAGCGGCGTGAAGCTGACCGAGGATTCGCGCGAAGCCGTCAGCCATTCGACGTCGCGGCGGACGACGTCCTTCTCGAACTTCGACGGCTTGCCGTAGGGGCGCACAGCGACGCCCTCGCCGAGGGTGCGCGTCCATTCCGGCACGTTCGGCGGCTGGTTGGCGGGATTGCCGGCGCCGGCACGCGCCTGCGAGGCCAGCGCCGTGGCGGCAAGACCGCCGGCTGCAGTCAGGAAACCACGGCGCGACGCGCGTGAGGCTGAGGGAAGTAGTTTGTCCTTGGACATCGTCGTCACACTCCGGAGACTTTGACGGCCCGGTTGGGCTCGAGACGAACGGTTTTCTGACGCTGCAGATAGCTCGACACGACCTCCCAGATCGGCGGCCCCTGCGTGCCTTCGTTGACGCTGGCCCAGCCCGCGACCTGGTACTCGCGCGTCGGATCGATCGCGGCCCCGGTCTTGATCAGGCGCATGTCGGAGATCCGCTGCCCCTGCGGCTTGTTGACGTCGATGGCGTAGGACATGCCGCCGATGCGGACCATGTCGCCGCCCTGCTGGTAGTAGGGGTCGACGTTGAACAGGTTGTCGGCGACGTCCTCGATGATCTCCTTGAGGCGCGTGCCGGTCATGCCCATGCGATAGACGGCCGGATAGGTGATCGCGGTGGCGTTGGTGACGTCCTCGAAGGTGATGTCCTGACCCGGCATCACGCTTGTGCCCCAACGGAAGCCCGGCGACAGCGCGATCTCCGCATCGCGCTCCTGCAGCAGCGCCTGGCAGATGAGGTCATCGAACGTGCCGTTGAAATTGCCGCGGCGATACAGCAGCGTCTCGGTCCGTCCCAGCGGGCGGGCGAGATCGGCGGCAAACGGCTTGCGCACCTCGGCGATCTTGGCCGCCATCGCCGGATCCGGCGTGATCACGTCGGAAAACAGCGGGATCAGTTTGTAACGATAGCCCTTCACCTCGCCGTCCTTGACGTCGAGATCGAGCCGCGAGACGAACTTGCCGGAGGAGCCCGACGCGATCAGCAGCGTCTTGCCGACCTTCACGGCCTCGGGCAGCGCATCATGGGTGTGACCCGTGAGAATGACATCGAGACCCTTGACGCGGCTGGCCAGCTTGCGGTCGACGTCGAAGCCGTTGTGCGACAGCAGCACCACGAGGCCGGCGCCGTCCTTGCGCGCCTTGTCGACCTGGGTCTGAACATCCTCCTCGCGC
This sequence comes from Bradyrhizobium sp. SZCCHNRI3043, assembly GCF_032377735.1. Classification (NCBI taxonomy): domain Bacteria; kingdom Pseudomonadati; phylum Pseudomonadota; class Alphaproteobacteria; order Hyphomicrobiales; family Nitrobacteraceae; genus Bradyrhizobium; species Bradyrhizobium sp. SZCCHNRI3043. Next base: position 88,305 of record NZ_JAUHID010000001.1, on the reverse strand, counting down.
ACGCCGAATGACCAGTTCGGAATCATCCAGCGGGGATTGGCGACCGGCGTATACGGGAAGGCTTGGCCGAGCACCGCGATCTTGACGCCGCCGCGCTCGATCATCGTCGAGGCTTCGAACGCCGGCTCGTTCCATTCGGTGTCGCGGATGTTGAGGCCGAGGAACGGAAAGCCGAGACCATCGACCGCCTGCTTGACGCGCTCGGTGCCGTAGGTGAACTCCCAATGCCCCGTCATCGCATCCGGCTTCAGCAGCGCCATGCAGTCGATCATGTCCTGGCCGCGGGTCTTCAGCGACGACCATGATCCCTGCCAAGTATCACCGCCATCGAGCAGCACGACCTTGTCGCCGCGCTCGGCGCGGATGGCCTTGATGACGGTGGCGGCGCGGTCGAGCCCGCCGATCCGCCCGTAGGTCTTGGCGAGCGCCTCGAAATCCTCCGAGGTCAGCGCATAGGCCGACGACGAGCCCGGCGCGATGCCGAAGCGGGTGAGGAAATCCTTGCCGGTGACATGCGGCGGCTGGCCCTTGGCGTCGCCGACGCCGAGATTGGTCGACGGCTCGCGGAAATACAGCGGCATCAGCTGGCCGTGGATGTCGGTGACATGCACCAAGGTGACGTTGCCGACCGGATCGAACGCCAGCAGCTCCTTCTCGGTCAGCTTCTGCTGAGCAAAGGCGCGGGTCGCACCCGCAAGACCGGAGCCACCCGTCAAGGCAGCCGCCGCCAATGCGACCTGAACGAATTCGCGACGCGATATCATGATGTATCTTCCTTGTGTCCGCGGCTAGTTGCGGACCGACGGTGTCTCGACGGGCAGCCCGATGCCGCGCCAGGCGACGTAGACTTCGAGGGCGAGGAACTCGTCCGACAGCGGCTTGTAGGGCACGCCGCGAACGTCGAACATGCAGCCCTCGAACCGTTCGTGCAGCGGGATCAGGCGCTGATCGCGCAGCCGGTAGGTCGGAAAGCCGTTGGTCTGGCCTTGGCTCAGAAAATCGGCGCGCATGAACTTGCCGTTGTTCTTCTCGTGGCAGGACGCGCAGGCAAGATCGAGCTGCCCGACCCGCGTATAGTAGATCTCCTTGCCCTTCTCGAACCATGGCGACATCGGACCGTCGGTCTTCACCGCCACCGGCATGCCGCGCGACTGGTAGCGGACGAACGCCGTCATGTCCGTCAGTTCCTTCGACTTGAAGGCCCAGGGCTGCGCCTTCATGTGCTCGGTACGGCAGATGTTGATCTGCTGCTCGAGATTGACCGGCTTGTTGAGCTTATCGCTCCATTTGGGCATGGCGGCGCCGACGCCCTTCATGGTCTTTTCCGCCTCGCCATGGCAGCTCATGCACGACTTGCCTTCGCTGCCGTCGACCGTCTTCCAGACGTCGGCGGCCCGCTCCACCGCGAGGAAGCCGGGATTCTCCAGGTCGTCATCCTGGAGCGCGCGCGTTTCCTTGGTGCGGAACTGATAGCCCGAGATGATGGTCTTGAAGACGTGACCGGGAGGCGCCGGAATGCCCTTCCGTTCGGCCTCCTGGCCGAACGTCGCGGCTGCCGACAGGGCGAGCGCGGCCGAAGCCAGGACGGCGAGAGAACCGTAGCGAATGGACATCCGTCACTCCTCCTAGCGATCACACGCGGCCGATCAGGCCTTCAACGCGATCTTCTCTTCGGCCGTCACGACTGAGCCATCATCATCCGTCCAGGCGAACTTGAACGTGCCTTCCTCGTCGATCCTTGCGTCGAACTGGATGTACGGGTTGGCCGAGATCGCCGGCTCCAGCGCGCAGGAGAACACCGGCTTGCCGTTGAACTCGCAGGTGAACTTGTTGATGATCTTGCGTGGGATCGGCTTGCCCTGCGCATCCTTGCGCTGACCCGATTCCATCAGATGCGAGACCAGCGTCTTGATCTGGATGATCTCGCCCTTCTTGGCTTCCTTCGGAAGCTTGATGCGCGGCTTGTCTGCCATGTTCGTCTCTCCCCTGTCTCAGCCGCCGCAGCCGCCGATGGTGACCTTGACGGTCTTGCGCTCCGTGAAGAGCGAGCCGTCGCTCATCTTCGCGACCGCGATCACGTTCTGGGTCTGCGCCAGACGGATGCGGATCGACGCCTCGGCCTTGCCGGACATCGGCGTGAACATCAGCGTGGCGACGCCGGCGTTCGGATTGCCGTCGGCCACGAACAGCACTTCCTTGACGTAGTTCTCGGCGGTCATCGGGCTTTCGACCGAGAGCGCGAGCGGCACCGTGTTGCCGTTCTCGGCGATCTCAGGCAGATCGAGCGTGATCTTGCCCTTGGCCGCTTCCTTGCCGCCGGTGAACTTCTTGATCATCTCGGCCGCGTCGTTGCTCGGCTCGGCGTTGGCGGCCATCGGCAGCACCGTCAGGGCGACGAAACCGCCGCCGAGAAGGAACGCCTGTCGTCTGTTGATTGCGCCCATGCATCATCCTCCAGAGGCGGTTATTTCAATGTTTCGAGAAAGGCGACGACGTCCTCGACCTGCGCTGCGGTGAGAACGGATTTGCCGACGAACTCAGGCCTGACGCGATTGAGTCCGTCGTTCTTGTAGAAGGCGGGCATCACCGTATCGGTGAAGATGCGCTTGGGATCGGCGACGATCAGGCGCAATTGCGCCGTGTTGTAGCGGGTCGCGACGCCGTCGAGCGACGGACCGAACTCACCGTGAAACTCCTCCGACTTCAGCGACGACACCTGATGACAGGCGAGACAATTGCCCAGCGTCCGCGTCAAGAACACCTTCTTGCCGGCATCGGCATTGCCGGGCGCGCCCGTCAACGATTTCGGAATGGCATAGTCGATGACATCGAGCCTGATCGGCTCGTCACCTCGCGCGGCTGCCGACAGCAACACGCAGAGCAAGGCGGCCGGAATCAAACGGCGCATGTTTCCACCCTGACCGACGAGGCGTCCCCTCGCCTTACGATGACACGACGGACTTACGATCCATCATATTCAAGAATTATGATTTGATAATGTGATTGGTGTCAAGCGTATTTCGATGCCGCAGTGCACTCAACCCTTGGTCGAAGCGAGATAGTCGCGGAATGTGCCGCGCTCATAGGCCTTGTCGCGCACGAAGCGGAACATTGCGAGGAAATGCGGCGGCTTGAGATAGCCCGGCGCGCGAGCCACCTCGCGCGCGAGCGGCTCCTTCGCAGAGACGCCCTCGGCCGATGGCGGAAAGAACTGGAACGTCGGCGTGAAGCGGATCGCGTAACGCTCGGCGAGCTCCTTCTCGGTGAACTCCTTGCCGTCGAAGTCGATCACCTTGCGCGCGCCGAGCAGGTTGAGCTGCAGCACTTCGAAATTGGCACGGATGTAGTCCGTGATCCCTTGGTCGGCAAAGTTCACCAGATGAGTCTCGCGGCAATACGGGCAGCCGCGCAGCTCCCACATGATCGCAAGCCGCTTGCCTTCCGACGCCGCGCTTTCGAGATCCTCGCGCAGATCCAGGAAGCTGTTGAGAAACCAGGACTGGTGATAGAGCCCGTCGTCGCCGAGCGCCGCGTCGGCCTGCGCCGGCGCTGACGCCAGGCCGACGGCCGCCGCAGCAGAGAGCAGCGCAACCAGATCGCGCCGCGTCATCGTCCGGTTCGTCGTCATCAGCCTGCTCGCGCGCTTTGCCAAGTCCACTTTGCCAAGTCCACGGGATTTCGATACATGATATTCGAATAACAGAATGTGAAAAGGACATTCGATGCTGCGCCGCGTCATCATGCTGTCGCTCGTCCTGTCATGCCTCACGCATGGCGTCCGTGGGCACGCCGAAGAGAACGCGGATGTTGCTGCCTTCATGCACTCGGCGATGGCCAGCCTGCGCACAGCCGCGAGCTATGGCCGCACCGGCAATGTGGGCCTGGCGCAGATCGAGCTCGACGACGCCCGGATCGCCTGGGCCAGGCTCAGCCGGCTCGCCGAGCGCTCCAATGCGCCCTATTCGGCCAAATCCTTTGCAGAGCTGATCGCCACCGGAAACGATCGCCTGAAGCAGGCGGACGAAGCGCTGACCGCAGGTGACGGCGCGCGCGCTGCGGCGGCCATTGCCGCGTTGCGCCGGTCGCTTCACGCCCTGAGGCAGGACGCCGGCGTGGTCGAGCTCAGCGATTGCGTGTTCGAGCTGTCGCCCGTCATGGACGCGTTGCGCAACGCAGCTGCGCGGTTCGCAGCGGGCAAGGCCGAGCCTGGCGAGGTCGTCCAGGCCGGCACAGCGCTGCGCGACCGACTGCAACGCTGCAACGGCCTCGCCGCGCCCGATGTGGCGCGCCAGGCCGAATTCCGCCGCCTGATCGACGGCGCCACGACGAGCGCCGGCGAAATCGGCCGCGCTGCGCGCGAGAGCGACGCCGGCCTGGTGCATCGCTATGAGATCGAGCTGCAGTCCTTCGTCAATCTATTGGACTTCCGCTTCGGCTGATCAGCCGATGGTGGCGAGCGACGGAAAGCGCTCGAAGATCCATTCCGACATCCGCGGGATCACGCCGGCGAGAAAGGCCGCGCCGGTCAGGACGAGAAAGCCGCCCATCGTCTTCTCGACCAGGGGGAGATGCGGCTTGATGCTCTTGAGCATGGTCATGAACTGCCCTGTGAAGGCGGCAGCGATCAGGAACGGGATGCCGGTCCCGACCGAGTAGGCGGCGAGCAGCAGCGCGCCCTTGCCGACCGTCGCCTCCGCGCCGGCCATCATCAGCACGGCGGCAAGGACCGGCCCCGCGCACGGCGTCCAGCCGAAGGCGAAGGCAAGTCCCATCACGAACGCACCGAGCAGACCGGCCGGCTTGCTTCCGACGTCGATCGTCGCGCTCCGGTACAGCAGCGGAATCCGGAGCACCCCGAGGAAATGCAGCCCCATCGTGATGATGACGAGGCCGGCGAGGATGCCGAGCTGGCTGAGATGGCCGGCGATGAATCGCCCGAACACCGAGGCGGTGGCGCCAAGACCGACGAACACCAGCGAAAAACCGCCGACGAAGCACAGCGCCGTCAGCACCGTCCGCCGCCGCTGGGCCATGCTGGTTTCGCCGATCGCGTCGGCCGCCGAGACGCCAGCCATGTAGCACAGGAACGGCGGGACCAGCGGCAGAATGCACGGTGACAGAAACGACAACAGACCCGCGGCCAGCGCGGCCCCCAGCGTGACGTCGAGATCCATCTTTCCTCCCGGTCGGCCAGCGCTACGTGCCCGGCCTGCCGGGCAGGATTCGGAAATCGCGCACTAGTACATATTCGAATTTAATGATAGATTGACCGACAAGTCCAGAGAGGATCTCGGCATGTCCAGCAGAAGTGCATCGCGCGGATTCGCAACGCTCGCAGGGGCGGTGGTGACCGGCATTTGCCTCTCGGCCCCGGCGTTCGCCTCCGAGCTCGTGATGTTCGAACGTCCGGGCTGCGGCTGGTGCGCCCGCTTCAACGCAGAAATCGGTCCGATCTATGCCAAGACCGACGAAGGGCGCGCGCTGCCGCTGCGACGGGTCGACCTTGCCAAGCCGCTGCCGACGGATCTTTCCGGCATCGATCCGGGAGCGTTCACCCCGACCTTCGTGGTGGTCGAGCAGGGCCGCGAGATCGGACGCATCCGCGGTTATCCCGGCGATGCGTTCTTCTTTGGGCTGCTCGGCCGCATAATGAATGCTACAAGCGGGGCTCCGGCCCGCTCCTGACGCCAACCGAGGGATCCAGAATTCATGCCGCTGCCGAAGTTGAAGGACATCGAAACCTCTGCCGAGCTCGAGCAGATGATCGAGAAGGCACGGGAAGCCAGCGAGATGCTGAAGGCGCTGTCCCACGAGTCCCGACTTTTGCTGCTCTGCATCCTCGCCGAAGGCGAAAAATCCGTCACCGAGCTCGAGCAGTTCCTGGGCGAGCGGCAGTCGACCGTCTCGCAGCAGCTCGCCCGTCTCAGGCTCGACCGGCTGGTCACGACGCGGCGCGAGGGCAAGACGATCTACTACAGCCTTGCGAGCGAAGATGTCCGCAAGATCCTGACGGCGATCTACGACGTCTATTGCGAGCCGGTCCGCAAGCGCCGCCGCTGAGAGGTTGGCCCTCGCGGTCTCGGGCTTCGCATCGGCGCGCCCTGTAGCGGCGCGAGAGGCCTGGCGTCCCCGCCGTTCCTGGCGCACAATGCCAGGAAGCCAACGAGGATGTCGGAGAGGAATGCTCAGCCCATCAGCACTGACGTTCATGTGTGGGCTGCTCGCGGGCGCCGTTCTCGGCGTCGCCGGTCGCGCCGGCCGCTTCTGTACGCTCGCGATGCTGGAGGACGCGTTCTTCGGCGCCGATACCCGACGACTCAAATCCTTCGCGCTGGCGGCCGCGGTCGCGCTGGTCGCAACCCAGTTGCTCGCCAGCTTCGGCCTGATCGACCTGTCGCGCTCGATCTACTTGACGTCGTCCATTCCGCTCGGCGGCGCCATTCTCGGCGGCCTGTCGTTCGGCATCGGGATGGCCCTGGTCGGCACCTGCGGCTTCGGAACGCTGGTCCGTATCGGCGGCGGTGATCTGCGCGCCATCGTCGTGTTTCTGGTGCTGGGCGTGTCAGCCCTGGCCGCGATGCGTGGGCTCACGGGATTCCTGCGCATCTCGCTGATCGAGCCGCTCTCCATACGCCTGCCCGAAACGATGACCCAGGGCATGGATGTGCTGCTGTCGCCCGCACTTGGCTCATATGCGCGGCCGGCAACCGTTTCCGTCGCAGCGGTCGCGCTCGCGGCCTGGGCATTGGCCGACGGGCGCCTCGTGAGATCGCCGCGCCTGCTGCTCTCCGGCCTCGCCGTAGGCTGTGCGGTGGCGTTCGGCTGGTTCGCCACCAGCTGGCTCGGCAATGACGATTTCGATCCGGCGCGCGTGGCATCCCTGACCTTCGTTGCCCCGCTCGGCAATACCGTGCTCTACATCGCCACGCTTTCGGGCAGCCGGGCCGATTTTGCGATCGGCTCCGTCGCCGGCGTGATCCTGGGCTCGTTCGTCGCGGCAATGTTTTCGCGCGTCTTCCGCTGGGAAGCCTGCGATGACGCGCGCGAGCTGAAGCGTCACATGACCGGCGCGCTGCTGATGGGCACCGGCGGCATCATGTCGATGGGCTGCACGATCGGACAGGGCCTGTCGGCATTCTCGACGCTGGCGGTCTCGGCGCCGTTGACGATGCTGGCGATCACCTGCGGCGCACGGCTCGGCCTCGAATACACCATGACCGGAGAATGGCGCCCCGCCGTGCGGAATCTGTTGCGTCTGACATCGTGACGGTGGCTGCGCTCTCGCAATGCGCAAGCTTGCCCCCACGCCAGGGCAATGGCGTTGTACCGCAGGCAGACGGATTGTGGATTTCGCCGTTGCCTCAATACTTCAGTTCAACGCGAGCTTCGTAGAATTGTCCTCCGGCTCACATGGTCGTGTGCCCGCCGTCCTGGTGATCATTCCCGGATCTTCCGATGCCACGCTTCATGGGGAGACGGCACTGTCCTCAGCTGCACAGCAGCTCACAGGGACGAAGCGGCACAAACCAAAACTCCCGCAGCCTCATCGGCTACGGGAGTGTCGGTCTCAGTGGTTGCGGGGATAGGATTTGAACCTATGACCTTCAGGTTATGAGCCTGACGAGCTACCGGGCTGCTCCACCCCGCGTTAACTTGCGCGTCACCTTCAGAGAAGCGCCGGGCGGTCCTGGCAGACGCCTAAGGCGCTGCCGATCCATCCCAAAGGCTTCCTGAGAAGGCTTGAGCCCGCCGGCCGGGTCGGCCATCGGGTGCGGGCGGTATGTACCAATGCGAGGCCGGTTTGGAAAGGGCTTTCCGCAAGTTTTTTTGCCGGATTGTGACACCGCCCGCTACGACCCTCGTTGCTCGAATTACATCGATAATCCAATCTCTTATGAGATCGGCCTGTTTGCCCGCCAGCATGAGGCGCACGGCCCAGGCTGGGAACGACGACAAAGTTCCTCGAAGGGCGGCGGCAGGGATCGACGAACCACACACCCGCCAAACGGCTTGGCTCTACGCTATCGTCAGGCGGCGCAAAACCGATGCCGTGCTTGCCAAGGGTTCCGCAACGCGGCAGCTTTAGGCCAACCAGAATGACGGCCCTGCACGCGGCCGCGGTACACGCGAGGAGACGTCCATGGACCAGTCCCTGAAGAGCCCAGCCCTCTCGGCGCTCGACGACGCGTTCCACGCGCAGGTCGAGGCCTCCCGCAATGCGCCTCCACCCGCCCTCGCGGCGCGGCTGGACGGCCTGAAGCGGCTGCGAGCGATGCTGTCGGACAACGAGAAGCGCCTGGAGCAGGCGATCTCGGCCGATTTCGGCCACCGCTGCGCCGTCGAGACCACGATTGCCGAAACGCTGTTCCTGCAGGCCGAGATCAGGCACACGCTCAAGGTGCTGCCGCGCTGGATGGCGCCGCGGCGCATCGCCACCGCGCTGCAGTTCTGGCCGGCGCGCAACCGCCTGATTCCGCAGCCGCTCGGCGTGGTCGGCATCATCGCGCCGTGGAATTACCCGTTGCAGCTGACGCTGGCGCCGGCAATCGGCGCGCTCGCCGCCGGCAACCGGGTCATGATCAAGCCGAGCGAGCTAACGCCGCACTTCTCCGCGCTGCTCAAGGAGCTCATCGCGGCGAATTTCGACCCGACCCAGCTCATCGTCACCGGCATCGACGACGGCGTCGCGGAGACCTTTGCCGCGCTGCCTTTCGATCATCTGGTCTTCACCGGCTCGACCCGCGTCGGCCGCATCGTCGCTGAGGCCGCCGGGCGCAACCTGACCCCGGTGACGCTCGAGCTCGGCGGCAAGTCACCGACCATCGTCGACGTCTCCGCCGACATCGACGAAGCCGCGGAGCGGATCGCCTATGCCAAGCTGCTCAACGCCGGCCAGACCTGCATCGCGCCGGACTACGTGTTCGTGCCCGAGCCGCAACGCGACGCATTCGCGGGCAAGCTGCACCGGCAGATGCTGCAGATGTTCGGCACCAACCCGACCAATGACGACTACACGTCGATCATCTCCGAGCGGCACTATGCCCGGCTGGAAGGATTGCTGCGCGACGCGATCGCGCGCGGCGCCAAGACGCTGAGCACGACCAGTCCCGAAGATCCGGCCTGGAAGAAGCTGCGGAAATTTCCACCGACCGTCGTGGTCGGTGCAACCCCGGACATGGCGATCATGCAGGAGGAGATCTTCGGTCCCCTGCTGCCCATCATGACCTATCGCCAGTCCGACGAGGTGATCCGCCACATCAATGCCCACGACCGGCCGCTCGCGCTGTACTGGTTCGGCAGTGACGCGGCTTCGCGCGACACGGTGCTGGCGCGCACCGTCTCCGGCGGCGTCACCATCAACGACTGCCTGCTGCATTTTGCGCAGATGAACCAGCCGATGGGCGGCGTCGGCGCCTCCGGCACCGGCCACTATCACGGCGAATGGGGCTTCAACAGCTTCAGCAAGCTGAAGCCGGTATTCTACCGCTCGCCCTTCAACCGCATGAAGGACCTCTATCCTCCCTACGGCGCCAGCATCGCCCGAATCGAAAAGCTGCTGCGATTCCTGTCCTAGCCACACCAATCGTCATTCCGGGGCGCGCAAAGTGCGAACCCGGCCCCCGAGATGATGGGGTGCAAGCCTAACCCAATGGTTTCGCCAGCTGTGCGCGGCGCCGCCCTTGGAATGACATTCAAACAACAAGCAAGACAACATCAGGGAGAGATGCGTGACGGACGAGGTCGATTTCATCGTCGTGGGCGGCGGCAGCGGCGGCGCAACGGTTGCTGGCCGCTTGTCGGAAGATCCGGCGACATCCGTGGCGCTGCTCGACGCCGGGGGACGCAACGACAACTGGATCGTGACCACGCCCTACATGCTGTTCCTGATGGTCGCGGGGCCCGTCAACAACTGGTCCTTCACCACCGTGCCGCAAAAGGGCCTGGACGGGCGCAGCGGCTATCAGCCGCGCGGCCGCGGGCTCGGCGGCTCCTCCGCGATCAACGCCATGGTCTACATCCGCGGCCACCGCGCCGACTACGATCATTGGGCTTCCCTCGGCAACACCGGATGGTCGTATGACGACGTGCTGCCCTACTTCAAGCGCGCCGAGAACAACGCCGAGTTCAACGGCGCGTATCACGGCCAATCGGGACCACTGCCGGTCAGCCGGCTGCGCACCGACAATCCCGTGCACGACATCTTTCTCCAGGCGGCGCGCGAAGCGCAGTTTCCGGTCCGCGACGATTTCAATGCCGAGACGCAGGAAGGGCTCGGGCTCTATCAGGTCACGCAGAAGAATGGCGAGCGCTGGAGCGCGGCACGGGCCTACATCCAGCCGTATCTCGGCAGCCGCAGCAACCTGCGGGTCGAGACCTCGGCGCATGCGTCGATGATCCTGTTCGAGGGCAAGCGCGCGGTCGGCGTCAAGTACCGCCAGGGCAAGGAGGTCAAGGAGATCCGCTGCCGGCGCGAAGTGATCCTCGCCTCCGGCGCGTTCCAGACCCCACAATTGCTGATGCTGTCGGGCATCGGCGACGCGAGCGCCCTGGCGCGGCTCGGCATCGCCGGCGTCCACCATTTGCCAGGTGTCGGACAGAACCTGCAGGACCATCCGGATTTCATCTTCGCCTACACCTCCGACAACCCCAACTTCTCTTCCCTGTCGCCGAAGGGCCTGCGCCGGCTGCTGGCGGGCATCGGCCAATATCGCCGCGAGCGTCGCGGCGTCCTGACCTCGAACTTCGCCGAATGCGGCGGCTTCCTGAAGACGCGGCCTGATCTCGACGTGCCCGACATCCAGTTGCATTTCGGCATGGCCGTCACCGACGATCACGGCCGCAAGCGCCACGGCAATGGCTTCTCCTGCCATTTCTGCCTGCTCAGGCCGAAGAGCCGCGGCATGGTCGGCTTGAAGAATGCCGATCCGCTCGCCGCGCCGCTGATCGATCCCAACTTCCTGGGCGAGGCCGACGATCTCGAAACCATGGTGGCCGGCTACAAGACCACGCTGCGGCTGATGCAGACGCCGGCGATGCGCAGCCTCGGCAAGCGCGACCTGTTCACGTCGGATGTCAGGACCGACGACGACATTCGCGCCATCCTGCGCGCCCGCGTCGATACGGTCTACCATCCCGTCGGCACCTGCAAGATGGGCGTCGACGATCCGCTCGCCGTGGTCGATCCCGGATTGAAGGTGCGCGGAATGTCCGGCCTGCGCGTGGTCGACGCCTCGATCATGCCGACCCTGATCGGCGGCAACACCAATGCGCCGACCATCATGATCGGCGAGAAGGCCGCCGACATGATCAAGCGCGAGCTGAAAGGCTGAGACGGCTCGCCATCGAGGGAAATCAACCTGCCGATCAGCAGGGCCTCACGTCAGCAGGAAGCCGCCGTCCACCGTGACGACGCTGCCGGTCATGTAGCGCGAGGCGTTGGACGCCAGCAGCAGGATCGCGCCGTCGAGGTCGCTCTCGTGGCCGACGCGCCGCTGCGGAATCCGCTTGACCAGCTTCTCGCCCGCCGGCGTCTCCCAGACCTCGTGATTGATGTCGGTGTCGATGTAGCCGGGCGCCAGTGCGTTGACGCGGATGCCGCTCGCCGCGAGCTCCAGCGCCAGCGCCTTGGTCGCCTGCACCACGCCGGCCTTGGAGATCGCATAGGGCGAGATGAACTTGACGACGCTGAAGCCGAGCACCGAGGCGATGTTGATGATGTTGCCGCCGGTCTTGCGCGCGGCCATGCGCCGAGCCGCTTCGGTTGCGGCAAAATAGGCGCCCTTCAGATTGGCGCCGATCACGGCGTCCCAATCCGCCTCGCTCTGCTCGACCGCGAGCTTCTCTACCGCGATGCCAGCATTGTTGATCAGCACCGTCACGGGTCCGAGCGCGGCCTCGGCCGCATCCATGCCCCTGACGATCGATGCCATGCTCGTCACGTCCATCTCGACCGCGGCGGCGCGACCACCCCTTGCCTTGAGCTCCGCCTCCAACGCCTTGAGCTTGCCGGTCTGGCGTGCCGCGAGCGCGACGGCGGCGCCACGTGCCGATAGAACCCGGGCGAACTGCCGGCCGAGCCCCTGGCTCGCGCCGGTGATCAGGATCACCTCGCGGCTGACGTCGAACAGCTCGGACATGGTTCCTCCCACGGTTGCTCATTTGTTGCGGCGCATTGATACAGACGATTTGAAGCAGCGCAAACCGGAATCGTTTACCGGGCCCGGCCTACAACCGCGGCGGAGCAACCATGAACGCTTTCGACCTCGCCGCTTGTGCCGCACTGATGGTTGCCGTCTACAGCGGCTTCTCGACCGGGCTGTTGCGCAGCGCCATCACGATTCTGGCCTACCTGCTCGCGATGCCGCTGGCGATGGGCGCGGTTGCGGCGATGAGCCCGCAACTGCGCGACGTGCACGGCACTCCGCTGGCACAGAACTGGCTGCAGTTCTTCGCCGCCTTCGTCGTCATCGGCATGGCGCTGGGCAAGATCGGCCGCATCCTGCTCGACGAAGCGATCGGTTCCGAGGCCGGTTTTGGCGACCGGCTCGGCGGAGCTCTGCTGGGCGCCGTGCGCACCGGCATGGTCGCGACCACGCTGGTGCTGGTGTTCGACAGGATCGTTCCCCCCGAGCGTCAGCCGCGCTTCCTCGAGGGATCACGCCTGCGTCCGGTGCTCTCGCTCGCAGGCGCAAACGGCTTCCGCTCGCTGCCTCCGGAGCTCGCAAGCCTGATCGACCGGCTGAAGCAGGAACGGCGCATCTGACGGACACGGCCGCGCCGCCTCTCCCGTCATAGCGAGCCATGCAATTCGGCACAGGCCGGCTGCTCTTATCAGCGGCAATTCGGTTGGCTAGAATGCGCCCATCTTTCTTCCAGCCTCACTGACATATCGGAGTGATCAATCGTGGATCTCGGGATCAAGGGCCGCCGCGCCATCGTCTGCGCCTCCAGCAAGGGCCTGGGCCGCGCCTGCGCCATCGCGCTGGCCAATGAAGGCGTACATGTCACGATCACGGCGCGCGGCGCCGAAGTGCTGGCGAAGACCGCGGCCGAGATCCGCGCGGCCAATCCCGGCGTCACCGTCACGGAAGTGGCGGGCGACATCACCACGCCCGAGGGCCGCGCCGCCGTGCTGAAGGCCTGCCCGGATCCGGACATCCTGATCAACAACGCCGGCGGCCCGCCGCCCGGCGATTTCCGCAACTGGACCCGCGACGACTGGATCAAGGCGCTCGACGCCAACATGCTGACGCCGATCGAGCTGATCAAGGCGACCGTCGACGGCATGATGGCGCGCAAGTTCGGCCGCATCGTCAACATCACCTCGGCCGCGGTGAAGGCGCCGATCGACATTCTCGGCCTCTCCAACGGCGCTCGCGCCGGCCTCACCGGCTTCGTTGCCGGCCTGTCGCGCAAGACCGTGATCAACAACGTCACGATCAATGCGCTGCTGCCGGGACCGTTCGAGACCGACCGCCTGCTCTCGACGGCAAAGGGCGAGGCCGAGAAGCGCGGTGTCACGCCGGAGCAGATCCTCGCCGACCGCGCCAAGACGAACCCTGCAGGTCGCTTCGGCGATCCCGAAGAGTTCGGACTCGCCTGCGCTTTCCTGTGCGGCGCCAAGGCCGGCTACATCACGGGGCAGAACATCCTGCTCGATGGCGGCGCCTTCCCAGGCACGCTGTAAGACAGACTTCCTTGGGCGGGTCTGGCGCGGAAATCTGCTACGCTAACCCGGGGCTTTCACCTCGCCCCGCTTGCGGGGAGAGGTCGGATTGCATCGCGAGATGCAATCCGGGTGAGGGGGACTTTCCGCGAACGCGGTGTCTGCGGAGAGTCCCCCTCACCCCAACCCTCTCCCCGCAAGCGGGGCGAGGGAGCGCAGTGCCGGCGCAATAGGAATTCTAGTCCAACTAATAAAGCTGTGAGTTCTGTTTGGCATCCGCGCTATGAATACAGCGACTCTGCCTTTCCGAACGACCTACCGCTTCTCGTCCTCGTCGCGCTGGCTTGGGCTCGACGAATCCGCCGTGGTGCGGCCTTCGGTCCAATCGATGCCGAACGCATCGAGGCCCTCCGCCAGCAGGTCGCCGAGCATCGGCTCGCCCAGCAGATAACGCGCGGTGTGGCGGTCGCGCTGGCCGGCGGCCTCGCGGCGGAGATCGTCCCACTCGTCGATATCGCCGTCGCCGCGGCCGAGCCGCATCAAGGCGACGAGATCGGTCTGCTCGTCCTCGGTCATCGCGTTGATGAAGCCGGTGATCTCGCGCACCACGGGATCATCGCCGCTATCCTGGAGCACGTCGACCATGTCGTCATCGACGGCATTCGAGCCGGATTCCTCATCGGTCGCCTGCTCCTTGACGTCGAACTCGCGCGCCTTTTCGATCAGGAAGGCGACCTTCTCGGGCGATATCGTCAGCTCTGGCATGGCGTTCTCCTCATGGACGGACTGCAGCAACGGCTGTTCCGGGCGGGTGATCCATTGCGCCGGAACAAGCCACGCGGCATCGTGACCGGCATCAAGAATAGGACGAGGAAGCGCGCATGTCTTGGATGATCGGCCGGGTCAGGGTCACCAAATTCGTCGAGCTGGAGACCGTCGGCGGCACCCGCTTCATCCTGCCGCAGGCAACACCCGAGACGATCCGCGAGCTGTCCTGGCTCACGCCCGATTTTGCGACCGATGAAGGTCGGCTGAAGATGTCGATCCACACCCTGGTGCTGGAAACACCGACGATGCGGATCGTGGTCGACACCGGGCTCGGCAACGACAAGCAGGGCCGCAGCGTGCCAATGTGGAACAACCGCGCGACACCGTTCCTGGAGACGATGAGCGCTGCCGGCTTCCCGCCCGACAGCATCGACATGGTGATCTGCACCCACCTTCACGTCGACCATGTCGGCTGGAATACGCGGCTGGTCGACGGCCGCTGGGTCCCGACTTTCTCCAATGCGCGCTACGTTTTCGGCCGCACTGAATATGAGCATTGGCGCGATCACAGCGAGGCCGCCGACGAGACCGCGACCTACGCCGATTCCGTGCAGCCGATCGTCGCCGCCGGACGCGCGGAGTTCGTCGGAAGCGAAGCTGTGATCACCGACGAGATCACCCTGATCCCGACGCCGGGCCACAGCCCGGGTCATGTCAGCCTGCACATCCGCTCGGATGGCGCGGAGGCCGTGCTCACCGGGGACGTCGCCCACCATCCCTGCCAGATGGCGCGTCTCGATTGGAGCTCGACGGTCGATTCCGATCCGGCGCAGGCGATCGCGACCCGGCGGGCGCTGTTCTCGCGTTTTGCCGACACCGGGACGCTGGTGATCAGCGGCCATTTCGATGCCGGCCATATCCGGCGGGACGGCGCCGCCTTCCGCTTCGAGGCATTACAGGGCCGCGGCGACGCATAGCCCGCGAGGTTGAATTTCCTCCCGCCATGCTCCATGACAGGGCTCTGGAATACCAGGGAATTGAGGGAGAGAAACCAATGAAGCTTGTTCGCTACGGCGAGAAGGGCGCGGAAAAGCCGGGCCTGATCGACGCATCCGGCCAGTTGCGCGACCTGTCGGCGCATGTGAAGGACCTCGATGGCGCGGCCTATGCGCCGGAGTCGCTGAAGAAGCTCGCCGCGCTCGATCCGGCCTCCCTGCCCGCCGTTGCCGGCAAGCCGCGGCTCGGCGCCCCTGTCACCGGCATCTCGAAATTCGTGGCGATCGGCCTCAACTACTCCGACCATGCCAAGGAGACCGGCAACCCGATCCCGGCCGAGCCGATCTTCTTCCTCAAGGCCAACACCGCGCTGTGCGGCCCCTATGATCAGGTCGAGAAGCCGCGCGGCTCGACCAAGCTCGACTGGGAGGTCGAGATCGCCGCCATCATCGGCACCCGCGCCAAATACGTGTCCGAGGCGGAGGCGCTGAACCACATCGCCGGCTACACGATCTGCAACGACGTGTCCGAGCGCAACTTCCAGATCGAGCGGCTTGGCCAGTGGACCAAGGGCAAGTCGCACGACACGTTCGGCCCGGTCGGCCCGTGGCTCGTCACCAAGGACGAGATTCCAGACGTGCAGAACCTGTCGATGTGGCTCGACGTCAACGGCCAGCGCCGCCAGACCGGCACCACCGCGACGATGATCTTCTCGATGGCGAAGTGCATCTCCTACGTCTCGCAGTTCATGACGCTGCTGCCCGGCGACATCGTCACCACGGGCACGCCTCCGGGTGTCGGCATGGGCATGAAGCCGCCGACCTTCCTCAACGTCGGCGACGTCGTCACGCTCGGCATCGAGCGCCTCGGCGAGCAGCGCCAGGAAATCATCGAGGCGTAACACCATCCACCGTCATTGCGAGCGAAGCGAAGCAATCCAGGATGCCACGCGCGACTCTGGATTGCTTCGTCGCTTCGCTCCTCGCAATGACGGAGAACCATCTGTCGCGAGCCAACAGGAATACGTCGATGAAACTCACCTTCTCGCCCGCCTCGCCGTTCGCCCGCAAGGTGCGCATCGCCGCCATCGAGCTCGGGCTGATCGACAAGATCGAATTCATGGCCGCAGCGGTGACGCCGGGCCAGGCCAATGAGGAGTATTCGAAGATCACGCCGCTGAAGAAGCTGCCGGTGCTGATCCTTGACAACGGCGACGTGATCCTGGATTCCTATGTGATCGTCGAGTATCTCGACGAGCTCGCCGGCGGCAACAAGCTCATTCCGGCATCGGGTCCCTCGCGCTGGAAGGTGAAGAGCGAGCATTCGATGCTGCAGGGCATGCTCGATTCGATGCTGTTGTGCCGCTACGAGGCGATGGTGCGCCCGGAGGGCCTGCGCTGGCAGGCGTGGTCCGACGACCACTGGAACAGAGCCTGGATGGGCATGGCGCGCTTCAATGCGCAGCCCGACTTGATGACGCGCCCGTTCGACATCGTCTCGATCGGACTCATCTGCGTGCTCGGCTATGCTGATTTTCGGTTTGCGGATTGCGGCTGGCGCAAGGCGTTTCCGACGCTCGACGCGTTCCACAACAAGATGCTGGAGCGGGAATCGGTGAAGGTCTCGGTGCCGCCGGCGGCTTGATCGCCGAACAGGAGCTGACGTGACGCTGACATTCTCGGTTGCAGACACGACCATTCATCGCATCATCGAGCAGGAAACCACGTTCCTGCCGGCGCGCGAGATGTTTCCGGAGCTGACGCCGGAGATGCTGGCAGCGGAACGCAGCGCGCTGCAGGCGGCCGGTGCCCTCGATGCGCAGGACACGCTGATCCTGTGCTTTCAGTCCTACGTGGTGAGGACGCCTCACCACACCATCCTGATCGACAGCTGCATCGGCAACGACAAGCCGCGCGCGCGGCCGGTCTGGAACATGAAGACCGACGACACCTACATGCGGGCGCTTGCGACTGCGGGCGTGTCGGTCGACGACATCGACGTCGTGATGTGCACGCATCTGCACACCGATCATGTCGGCTGGAACACGCGGCTCGACAACGGCCGCTGGGTGCCGACCTTTCCGAATGCGCGCTACGTATTCGCGCAGCGCGAATATGATTACTGGGTGGCGCAGAACGCCAAGACCGAGGTGCCTCCATTCGCCGACAGCGTGCTGCCGGTGGTCGAGGCCAAGCGCGCCGACATCGTGAAGGATGGATTCGCGATCGGCGATCACGTCCGCCTGCTGCCGACGCCGGGGCACACGCCCGGCCATGTCGCGGTCGCCGTCGGTAAGGGCAGGGACGACGCGGTGTTCTCCGGCGACCTGATGCACTCGCCGCTGCAGCTTGGGCTTCCCGAGCTGTCACCGAAATTCGACGTCGATCCGGCGCAGGCCGCAGCGACGCGGCGCACCTTTCTCGATCGCTATTGCGACACGACGACGCTGTGCTGCACGGCCCATTTTCCCTCGCCCTCGGTCGGGCGTATCAGGCGCAAGGGCGACGGCTTCGCCTGCGAGACCGTGTAACGCTCGCAGATCTCAGTCGACGATGAACAGCTTGGCGCCTTTCGGCGTAAAGGACCGATGGGCAGCGTCGCCGAAATCGGAGACCTGGTAGCTCATGCCCGCCGACAGAGTGAACCTGCGACCATCCTTGAGCTCGCTCTCGAGCTCGCCTTCCGTCACCAGAAGGATGTGGCCGCGATCGCACCAATGATCGGCGAGATAGCCCGGCGTGTACTCGACCTGCCGCACCCGGATGTCGCCGATCATCAGCGTCCGCCAATAGGCCGTGCCCTGCTCTCCCGGATGCTCGGTCACGGGAACGGCCGACCAGTCGGTCACGGTGAAGGGAAGGGTCGGAATTTTCATCGGCGCGCTCTGGTTGGAGATGGGTTGGCGGGGTCGAGACCGCGCCACCGCATAGAGCGAGCCGCGCCGGAGATCAAACCCGCCTTCCAGTAGCGTTCTGCCGTCAATCGAACAGGCTGGGCGTATGGTTCACCGCGGCGCCCTCGATCGCCAGCATCCTCAGCTTGGTGTCGACGCCACCATTGGCGGAGAAGCCGCCCGGCTTGTTGCCGGCCGCGAGCACGCGATGGCATGGCACCACGATGGGACACGGGTTGCGGCCCAGTGCCTGACCGACCTCGCGCGACAACTCGACGCCGCCGAGCTGTTTGGCGATGTCGCCATAGGTCAGGGTCCGGCCCGGCGGGATCCGGCGCGCGATGTCGTAGACGCCGCGCTGGAATGCGCTGACGCCGTCGAGATCGAGAGCCACGTCGGTGAGATCATCCGGCTCTCCGGCCAGTAGCGCCTTGACGCGGGTGATGACGCGCTGCACATGCGCCGGCGGCTCATCCTCGGCGATGCCCGGGTGGCGCTGCTGCATCCGGGTCCGGGTCTGCGCGACGCCGCCCATCGGCAGTTGCACCGCGTTGATTCCGCGCGGTCCCCAGGCGATCGCGCAAGTGCCGATCGCGGTCTCGAGAAGTGCGTAGAAGTGGTCAGACATGGCGGGCTCCATCGTCGATCTGCCCCGTATCATCTGCCAGTCAAAATAGGCTTGGAGAATGTTGCGATCCACCCGGATTCTGCCAATGTCGACAGCGGAAGCACCGTGACGCCCATCGGCAGGCCGAGAGGATGGGAGCACGACGCAGAGGCAGCCCGGCGCAAAGAGCGGGCGCCCCGTCCGAGGAAGCCAAGGCGAGGGAGAAGGACATGAAGCTGACCCCGGAGCAGATTGCATTCTTCAACCGCGAGGGCTGGCTGTTCCTGCCCGAGCTGTTTAGCCCGGAGGAGACCGCGTTCCTCGCCCACGAGGCGGAGGCGATCTACGCCGCCAACAGGCCCGAGGTCTGGCGCGAAAGGAGCGGCGCGCCGCGCACGGCGTTTGCCGCCCATCTCTACAACGACGCCTTCCGCGTGCTCGCGGCGCATCCGCGCATGATCGAGCCGATCGAGCAGATCTTCGGCGAGAAGGTCTACATGCATCAGTTCAAGATCAACGCCAAATCGGCCTTCACCGGCGATGTCTGGCAATGGCACCAGGACTACGGCACCTGGAAGCGCGACGACGGCATGCCGGAACCGCGCGCGATGAACATCGCGATCTTCCTCGACGAGGTCATGCCGATCAACGGCCCCTTGATGCTGGTGCCGCGCAGCCAGCATGCCGGCGACCTCGAGGCGTCGCACGATCTCGCGACGACGTCCTATCCATTGTGGACCTTGGACGAGGCGACGGTGACGCGGCTGGTCGCGGAAGGCGGCATCGTCGCGCCAACCGGAAAGCCGGGTGGCATGCTGACGTTCCACGGCAATCTTGTGCACGGCTCGGCCGGCAACATCACACCCTATCCGCGCAAGATCGTGTACCTCACGCTCAACGCCGTCTCGAACCATATCCGCAGCCCGACGCGGCCGGAGTACATCGCGCATCGCGACTTCACGCCGATCGAGACGGTGCCGGACGATGCGCTGCTACAACTGGCGCGGGCGCATCGCGAAGCGGCGGAGTAGAGCACAGCACTCGCCACGAAAAATGTCGTCATGCCCGGGCTTGACCCGGCCATCCATCAATCAGGACGACGGCCCCCGTTGGGGATGGATGGCCGGGTCAAGCCCGGCCATGACGGGGAAACTGATAGCCGCCCTACCGCGCCTCCAAGAAACGCTGGAATTCTCCAATGAACCTCCACGCCCTCCTCCAAGCGCGCAATGCCTCCGGCAAGCCCGTCCGCGTGGCACTGATCGGCGCCGGCAAATTCGGCTCGATGTTTCTGGCGCAGGTACCGCATGTCGCGGGCCTCGAGGTCCCCGTCATCATCGACCTCGATCCCGAGCGCGCCCGCGACGCGTGCCGGACGGTCGGCTGGAGCGCCGAGCTGATCGCGCGCACGAATTTCAGCCCCGATGGTTCGAAGGCGACGGGTGACGGCGTTGATGTCGTTGTCGAAGCGACTGGCAATCCTGCTGCCGGCATCCGCCATGCGCGCGCCGCGATCAAGGCTGGCAAGCACATCGTGATGGTCAATGTCGAGGCCGACGTGCTGGCCGGGCCGCTTCTTGCGGAAGAGGCGCGCAAGGCGGGCGTGGTCTATTCGCTGGCCTATGGCGACCAGCCGGCGCTGACAGCCGAGCTCGTCGACTGGGCACGCGCGACCGGCTTCCACGTGGTCGCGGCCGGCAAGGGCACGAAATATCTGCCGGCCTATCACGACGTGACGCCGGACGGCGTCTGGCAGCATTACGGGCTGACGGCGGGCGAAGCACAGTCTGCCGGCATGAATCCGCAGATGTTCAATTCCTTCCTCGACGGCACCAAGTCGGCCATCGAGATGGCCGCGATCGCCAACGCGACCGG